>CAWAUA010000001.1:0-146166 GCA_963785175.1 uncultured Actinomycetes bacterium
ACGAGGTCGTCTCCCAGCTCGGCGGCTGAAGATGGCTACGCCTGGGTCTGGTGGTGCGGTGCTGCTCTACGACAAGCCCGCCGGCGTGACCTCCCACGACGTCGTCGCCAAGGTCCGCCGTGAGCGCGGCGCCAAAGCCGGCCACGCGGGCACCCTCGACCCGTTCGCCACCGGCCTGTTGCTGATCCTGCTGGGCCGGGCCACCCGCCTGCAGCGCTTCCTCGTCGGCCTGCCGAAGACCTACCTGGCGACCGCCCGCCTCGGCTGGAGCTCCAGCACCGGCGATTCCGATGGTGAGCTGACCGAGACCGGGAGTGTCCCCGCCTCGCTGGAGCTGCCGACGGGACGCGTCCGCCAGCGGGTGCCGATGACCTCGGCGGTGAGAGTGGGAGGGGAGAGGCTCTACAAGAAGGCCCATCGCGGCGAGGTGGTTGAGACGCCCGTGCGCGACGTCGAGGTCCACCGTGCCCAGTTGCTCTCCAGCGAGGATGGCTACGCCCACTATGAGATCGAGTGCTCGGCCGGGACCTACGTCCGCACCCTGGTGGAGACTCTCGACGACGCCTACTGCTCCGACCTGCGACGCACCGCGATCGGGCCCTTCCGGGTCGAGAACGCCGGCGAAGGGTCCGGCCGAGCGGGTGGCGGAGTCGTCCCCGCGGTTGCGGAGGCGATGCGGTGAGCATTGGGTCACCTCCCTGCCCGACGCCGCGCCACGTCCGCAACGTCGCGATCGGCACCTTCGACGGTGTCCACCTCGGCCACCAGGCGGTGATCGACGGTGCCGACACGGTCCTTACCTTCGATCCGCATCCGCTCGAGGTCCTCCATCCGGCGGCGACGCCGAAACTGATCATGCCCTTCGGGGTCAAGCGCGACGTGATCGAGGGGCTCGGGGTGCGGGAGCTCGTCGTCATTCCCTTCGAACAAGGACTTCGCCCAGCAGATCGCCGAGGACTTCGTCGCCCACGTCCTGCTCGAGAAGCTGCGAAGCGGGTCTCGGTCGGCGAGAACTTCCGCTTCGGCGCCAAAGCCAAAGGCGATCCGGCGATGCTGGAAGTGCCCCTCGAGTTCGAGACCCGGGTGGTGCCGCTGGTCGAGATCGACGGTGAGACCGTCTCTTCGACCCGGATCCGGGCATTGGTCGCGGCCGGCGACATGGAGCGGGCCCGGCACTGCCTCGGGGCGCCGTTCATGGTCGAGGGCACGGTGGTCAAGGGGGACCAGCGCGGGCGCGAGCTCGGTTTCCCGACCGCCAACATCGTTCCCGACGACAGCCTCGCGATCCCCGGTCACGGCGTCTACGCGGCCTTCGCCGACGGCGTCCCGGCGGCGGTCAACGTCGGCGTACGGCCGACCTTCGAGAGCGGGAGAGGGGTCCTGATCGAGACCTACCTGATCGACCGCGACGAAGACCTCTACGGCAAGACCCTGCGGGTCGCCTTCGTCGAGCGCCTGCGCGGCGAGCGCGCCTACCCCGAGGTCGACGAGCTGATCGCCCAGATGCACCGCGACGTCGAGGACGCCAGGCGGGTCGCGGAGCATTCGCCGATGATCCGGTCGCGTGGCGCGCTTCGCAAGTTCGTGACGGCTGGTCTGACCGGCTTCCTCCTGGCGGCGATCACCGCTTCAGGTGGCCGGCGCCGAGACGACCGATTCAGCTCGGCCCTGGCACCCAGGCCAGCGCCCTGACCAGCGGCCGCGACGAGCAATACTGGTTCGCCCGGAACCCGCGCGGCCTCGGCCGCGCAACGATGTGGTCGGTCACATGTCCCGGGTGGAAATGCGTACCGATCTCCCGCTACGGAAAGGCCGGAAGGCGAACTCCAATAGCTTCGATGCTCGTTTCCCGCGACGGGAACATCTACGTGACCGAGACAGGTGTGCGGGCGAATCGGCCGGATGTCGACCCGCTGGTCAGTTCGAAGACTCCGCTGCCGCGAAGGGCAGATTTGCCGCGGTACGATCATCGAAGAAGCCCTGACGGCGAGCTTATGGATCGCCGAGCAGGGCGTCGATGATGTTCTCAGCATCAACAACGGGACCGGCGTCCTGCGGGAGTACAGACCTGGCGCCCAGCTACGGCAGGCGGCGTCGCGCCGTCGAGCACGCCCCTTGAGTCGATCCCCGGCCAGGGGTCTGTGCTACTTTCCAGCGGCCGTGACCCCCGGGGTGCACGGTTTTTTAACGAGATGAGCCTGACCAAAGAGAAAAAGAGCGAGCTGATCGGCAAGTACGGCCGCGGCGACAAGGACACCGGCTCCGCCGAGGTCCAGGTGGCGCTGCTGACCGAGCGGATCAACGAACTCACCGAGCACCTGCGCACGCACGCAAAGACCACCACTCGCGCCGCGGCCTGCTGATGCTGGTCGGCAAGCGCCGCCGCATGCTGCGCTACCTCGAAAGATTGACCTCGAGCGCTACCGCGCCCTGGTCAAAGAACTCGGCCTGCGGCGATGATCGCCGTCGGGGAACCGGCCCCCGACTTCACTCTTCGCAACCAGGACGGCGAAAAGGTCTCGCTCGCCGACTACCGCGGCCGCAAGGTGATGCTGGTCTTCTACCCGGGCGACTTCAGCCCCGTCTGCTGGCGACCAGTTCTCGATCTACCAGGAGGTCAAGCCGCGAGATCGACGAGAAGGGCGTCGAGCTGGTCGGGATCAGCGTCGACAGCTTCTTCGCCCACAAGGCCTTCCAGGAAAAGCTCGGCTTCGACACCACGCTGCTCTCCGACTTCGAGCCGAAGGGCGAGGTCTCCCGCGCCTACGGCTCCTACATCGAGGAGTCGGCTCCGCCAACCGCACCCTTGTCCTCGTCGACGAGGACGGGCACGGTCGCCTGGACCTACGAATCGCCCAACCCGGGCGAGTTCCCCGGCGCCAACGTCATCTTCGACGCGCTCGCCTAGCCGCGATGACCGACCTCGGCTCGGCCCCGATCCCGCCGATCGGGCCGGACGACCACGTCGCGCGGCGCGCGGGGAGGAGGGGCTGATCGTCTACGCCGACCTCGGCTGCCCGCGCTGCGCCGGCGGCCTGGCAGCGGCTGCGCGAGCGCCGGCCGGCCGGCTCGTCTTCCGCCACTTCCCGGTCGCCAGCAAGCACCCGCGCTCGCCGGCCCTGCACGCCGCCGCCGAGGCTGCCGGCCAGCAGGGCAGTTCTTCGCGATGGTCGACTCGCTCTACGCCGACCGCGGCCGCGTCGACGATCCGCACCTCTGGGAGCGGGCGGAGCGCTTCGGGCTCGATCTCGACCGCTTCGAGGCCGACCGCCGCTCGGCGGAGACCGAGGCGCGGATCAAGCGCGATTTCCAATCCGGCATCCGCGCCGGGGTGGCGGGCACTCCGGCGGTTTTCGATGCCTGTACCCTTGTCGCAGTTAGAGAACGAGAGTTCTGAAAGCGAAAGGGCCGCCAACCGGGCGGCCGGAGGTAGACAACTAAATGAGCATGTTTGACGTAACCCGCGTCTCGGCGGATATCGGCGACAGCCAGATTTCCTTCGAGACCGGAAAACTCGCGAAGCAGGCGGGTGGCGCGGTCGTCGTCCGCAGCGGCGACACGATGGTCCTCTGCACCGCCACCGTCGGCAGTCTGCGCGACGTGGACTTCCTTCCCCTCACCGTCGACATCGAGGAGCGGATGTACGCCGCGGGCAAAATCCCGGGCTCGTTCTTCCGTCGCGAGGGCAAATCGAGCGAGAAGGCGACGCTTACCGCGCGCATGATCGATCGCCCGATCCGCCCGCTCTTCCCCAAGGGCTGGCACTACGAGACCCAGCTGGTCGCGATCCCGATGTCGGTCGACCAGGTCAACCCCTACGACATCCTCGCGATGAACGGCGCCTCCGCCGCGCTGGCGATCTCTCCGGTCCCGGTCGCCGCCCACGTCGGCGCCGTCCGCATCGGCAAACTCGAGGGTGACTTCGTCGTCAACCCGCCCGAGGAGACGCCACGAGGAGCTCGAACTCGACCTGATCGTCGCCGGCACCGACGAGGCGATCCTGATGGTCGAGGCCGGCGCCACCGGCGTCACCGAGGCCGAGATCCTCGACGCCCTCGACATCGCCCACGCCGAGATCAAGAAGCTCTGCGCGGCGATGGAGGAACTGCAGCAGAAGGTCGGCAAGGAGAAGCTCGAGGTCGAGGCCCCGAAGATCGACGAGGGGCTGCTCAGCGAGATCCGCGCTTCGCACGGCCAGGCTCTGGTCGACGCGATCGCCACCGAGGGCAAGCTCGAGCGCTACGAGGCGATCGACAAGGTCAAGGACGAGGTCGTCGGCCACTACGCCGCCGCGCACGAGCGAAGGCGAGGTCGACGCCGACCGCGTTGCCGAGGTCAAGGCCGCCTTCGACTCGATCGAGAAGGACACGATCCGCAAAGCGATCGCCGTTGACAAGAAGCGCCCCGACGGTCGCGCCCAGGACGAGATCCGGCCGATCGAGTGCGAGGTCGACATCTCCCCGCGCGTCCACGGCTCGGCGCTGTTCACCCGCGGTGAGACCCAGATCCTCTCCAACGTCGCCCTCGGGTACGACCCGGATGGACATGCGGATCGACACGCTCGGGCTGCAGACCACGAAACGGTTCTGGCACCACTACAACTTCCCGCCCTTCTCGGTCGGGGAGGCGGGCTTCATGCGCGGCCCGAAGCGGCGTGACATCGGCCACGGTGCGCTCGCCGAGCGGGCCCTGCTGGCGACGGTCCCCGACGAAGAGTCGTTCCCGTACGTGATCCGCGCGGTCTCCGAGACGCTCGAGTCCAACGGCTCCTCCTCGATGGGCTCGGTCTGCGCCTCCTCGATGGCGCTGCAGGCCGCGGGTGTCCCGGTCAGCGCTCCGGTCGCCGGCGTCGCGATGGGCCTGATCAAGGAGGGCGACGACTACATCGTCCTCACCGACATCGCCGGCGTCGAGGACCATCTCGGCGACATGGACTTCAAGGTCGCCGGCACCGCCGAGGGCATCACCGCCCTGCAGATGGACATCAAGATCACCGGCGTCACCTTCGAGATCCTCGAGGACGCCCTCGAGCAGGCTCTGAAGGGCCGCCAGTTCATCCTCGGCAAGATGGCCGAGGCGATCGACGGGCCGCGGGAGAAGCTCTCCCAGCATGCGCCGGCGATCGAGTCGATCAAGATCGACCCGGAGAAGATCGGGGCGGTCATCGGCAAAGGCGGCGAAACGATCCGCGCCCTGTGCGAGGAGTTCGAAGCCGAGATCGACGTCGAGGACGACGGCACGGTGCGGATCTACGCGCCGACCGGCGACCTCGTCGAGGGCTGCGTCGCCCGGATCAACTCGATGACCAAGGAGGCCGAGATCGGCGATCGCTACAACTCGGCGAAAGTCGTCAAGACGACGACCTTCGGCGCCTTCGTCGAGCTGGTCAAGGGCACCGACGGCCTGCTGCACATCTCCAACGTCAAGCCGGGGGAGCGGGTCGATTCCGTCGACGACGTCCTCACCGCCGGCGAGGAGATCGACGTCACCGTGGTCGAGGTCGACAAGGAGCGCGGCCGCATCGGCCTGCGTCTCTCCGACGACCCCTCGGTCGCCGGCAAATCGCCCGAGGAGCTGGCTTCGGTCGGCTCCGGCGACGGCGGTCGGCGCAACGGCGGCGATCGCGGTGGCAACCGGGGCGGCGGGGGCCGGCGACGCGGGGTCGTGGACGTGAACGCGAGCGCCGCAACTAGTTGAGCGGCGCCAAGCTCACCGAGCTCGGCTCGGGCGTCCGGGTCGTGACCGAGGAGGTTCCCTCGGTCCGATCCGTAGCGCTCGGGCTCTGGGTCCGGACCGGATCCAGGAACGAGACCCCGGCGCAGGCCGGGGTCTCGCACTTCCTCGAGCACCTGCTGTTCAAGGGGACCGCGCGCTACTCGGCGATCGAGATCTCCGAGCGCTTCGACGGCCTCGGTGCCTCGATCAACGCCGCCACCGGCAAGGAGACGACGCACCTGCACGCGCGCTTCCTCGACGAGCACACCGAGGCGGTCTTCGACCTGCTGGCGGAGATGCTGCTGGCGCCGACTTATCCCGACATCGACTCCGAGCGCCAGGTGGTGCTGGAGGAGATCGCGATGTACGACGACGAGCCGCAGGACCGGGTCCACGACGTGCTCGCCGAGGCCGTCTTCGGCGCGCACCCGCTGGGCCGCCGCGTGCTCGGCGAACCCGAGGTGATCGCCTCGATCCCGGTCCCCGACATCGAGGACTACCGCAGCGCCCACTACGCGGCGCCGCAGATCGTCGTCGGCGCCGCCGGCCACCTCGACCACGACCGCATCGTCGCGCTGGCCGAGCGGCTGGTCGAACCCGCCCGCCGAGGGCGAGGGGGCGCCGGTCGAGACGGAGCTCGAGGGCGACTCCCGTCTCTGCTTCCTGCAGAAGGAGACCGAGCAGTACCACATCTGTTTCGGGGCGCCGGGGCTTCGCCGCGACGACCAGCGGCGCTTCCCGCTGGCCGTGCTCGACGCGATCTTCGGCGGCTCGACCTCCTCGCGGCTCTTCCGCGAGGTGCGCGAGAAGCGCGGCCTCGCCTACTCGGTCGGCTCCTACAACGAGCAGTTCACCGACCAGGGGCTGGTCGCCACCTACGTCGGCACCCGCGAGGACAACGTCGAGGAGGCCTGCGCGATCATCGGCGCCGAGCTGGCGCGCCTGCGCTCCGAGCCGGTCTCCGAGGAGGAGCTGACCCGGGCGAAGGAGAGCGTCAAGGGGCGCCTGGTCCTCTCCTCGGAGTCGACCGCGGCGCGGATGACGCGGATCTCACGCGCGACCCTCTTCGACCTGCCGATCGAAACCCTCGACGAGATGCTGGCCAAAGTCGACGCGATCGAGGTCGACGAGCTGACCGAGCTGGCGGCCGGAGCTCTACGGCGCCGACCGCCTTTCTGCTGCCTGCGTCGGTGGCGACGAAGACCGCTTCCGCTCGGCGCTGGCGCCGGTCAGCGAGGCCCTGGTAGCAGCATGACCCGGGTCGCGGTCGCCGGCGCCGCCGGGAAAATGGGCGCGACCGTCTGCGAAGCGGTCGAAGCGGCCGACGGACTTGAGCTGAGCGGCCGCGCCGACCCGGCGCTCGGGGTCAAGCTGGCCGAGGTGCTGCCCGACGCCGACGTCGTCGTCGACTTCACCGTCCCCGACACCGCCCTCGCCAACGTCCGCGCCTGTCTCGAGGCCGGCGTCCACACCGTGGTCGGCACCACCGGCTTCGACCTCGATGCCGCCCGCGCGGCGGCCGAGGCCTCGCAGGCCAACTGCTTCGTCGCTCCCAACTTCGCGATCGGCGCGGTGCTGCTGATGGAGGTCTCGCAGACGATCGCCGCGCACATGCCCGAGTGCGAGATCGTCGAGCTGCACCACGACAAGAAGCTCGACGCCCCCTCGGGGACGGCGAAGCGGACCCAGGAGCTGATCGACGCTGCGGGTGGCAACGTCCACCAGCCGATCCACTCGGTCCGCCTGCCCGGCCTGGTCGCCCACCAGGAAGTGATTTTCGGCGGCGTCGGGCAGACGCTCTCGATCCGCCACGACTCGATCGACCGCCACTCCTTCATGCCCGGCGTCGTCCTCGCCTGCCGCAAGGTAGCCGACCTGCCCGATCGCTTCACGGTCGGGCTGGAGAAGCTGCTTTAGGCCGCCGTGGCCGCCTGACGGGATACCCTGGAAGCGATGAAGGAGATCAGAGGATTACTCACCGCGTTGGCGACTCCGTTCGCCGAGAGCGGGGCCGTCGATCTCGACGCCACCCGGCGACTGGCGGCATACCTGCTCGAGCACGGCTCGCACGGGCTGGTGATCGCCGGCTCGACCGGCGAGTGTCCAACGCTGACCGACGAGGAGGAGATCGAAATCCTGAAGGCGGTGCGGGCCGAGGTCGGCGACGAGGTGCTGCTGATATGCGGCACCGGGACCAACGACACCCGCCATTCCTGCGAGCTGACCAAGAAGGCGGCCGACGCCGGCGCGGACGCTTCGCTGGTCGTCCTCCCGTACTACAACAAGCCCAACGAGGCTGGGATTCGCGCCCATTTCGAGACCGTCGCCGCAGCGGTTCCCGATCTGCCGATGGTGATGTACAACATCCCCGCCCGGGTGGTCATCAACGCCGACCCGAAGCTGCTCGGCGAGCTCGGCCAGGTCGAGAACATCGTCGCCGTCAAGCAGGCCAACGACGAGGAGCTGGGCCCGATCGAGGGCCTGACCGTGCTGGCCGGCAACGACGACGTCTTCCTGCGCGTGCTCGAATTCGGCGGCGGTGGCGGCATCACCGTCTCCTCGCACATCGTTGGCGACCGGATGCGCGAGATGTGGGATGCAGCACAGGCCGGCGACATCGAGCGCGCCCGTCAGATCGACGCCGAGATCACGCCTGTCTACGAGGCGACCTCGGTGACCACCAACCCGATCCCGCTGAAGGCCGCCCTGGCGATGCTGGGGCTGTGCGAGGACCGACTGAGACTTCCCCTGGTATCCGCCGACGCCGAGCAGAAGGCCGCCATCAAGGCCGGCCTCGACGCCGCTGGTGTCGCCGTTGCCAGTTAGACACGACTTAGAGAGAGTGAGCAACTAGTGCCAAGCACCAAACTGCGAGTGCTGCCCCTGGGCGGCCTCGGCGAGATCGGCAAGAACATGACCGTGATCGAGTACGACGGTCGCATTGTCGTCATCGATACGGGGCTGATGTTCCCGACCGCCGAGATGCACGGGATCGACCTCGTGCTTCCTGACTTCACCTACCTGCGCGACCGCGCCGACGACATCGAGGCGATCGTCCTCACCCACGGTCACGAGGACCACGTCGGGGCGCTGCCCTATGTCCTCAAAGAGATCGGTATGCCACCGAAGATCTACGGTGGCCTGTTGACGATCGGGATGGTCCGCTCGAAGCTCGACGAGCACAAGCTCGGCGATTCGGCGCCGCTGCAGGAGCTGCCCCCGGGGGAGAAGGTGAAGCACGGTCCCTTCGAGATCGAGCTGATCCACCTCGCCCACTCGATTCCCGACATGCGCGGGGTCTTGCTGAAGACGGACGCCGGCTCGGTCCTGATGACCGGCGACTACAAGTTCGACCAGACCCCCGTCGACGGCCGCCCGGCGGACGTCTCGCGCCTTGCCGAGCTCGGCAAGGAAGGCCTGACGCTGCTCTGCGGCGACTCGACCAACGCCGACCGGCCGGGGATCGCCCCGTCGGAGTCGTCGGTCGGCCCGGCCCTGCTGGAGCAGTTCTCCCACTGCAAGGGGCGGATCATCGTCACTTCGTTCGCCTCCAACATCCACCGCGTTCAGCAGGTGATCGACGCCGCCGCCCGTCTCGACCGCAAGGTCGCCCTGGTCGGCCGTTCGATGCGCAAGAACTTCAACATCGCCTCGAACCTCGGGATCGCGAACGCGCCGCAGGGGATCTTCATCCAGCCGCGCGAGATCGAGGACTTCCCCGACGAGAAAGTCGTGGTGATCTCGACCGGCAGCCAGGGCGAGCCGCTCTCGGCCCTGCGGCGGATGGCCAACAACGACCACCGCGACGTGCGGCTGCACTCGGGCGACACCGTCGTCTTCTCGGCCACGCCGGTACCGGGCAACGAGCGGGCGGTGAACGAGACGATCGACCGCATCTATGAGATCGGCGCCACGGTGATCACCGCCAAGGACGCGCCGATCCACGCCTCCGGTCACGGCTGGCAGGAGGAGCTGAAGCTGATGCTCAACCTGACGAAACCGCAGTACGTGATGCCGGTGCACGGCGACTACAAGCGGCTGCGGCTGCACTCCGAGCTGGCCGAAGCCGTCGGCATCGACGGCGATCACATCTTCCAGGGTCGCAACGGGCTGCCGCTGGAAGTCGACGGCAATGGCGCCGGCTTCGGCGAAGACATCCACGCCGGGGTCATGTACGTCGACGGCGTCAACATCGGCGAGCCCGACGACGCCGCCCTGCGCGACCGTCGCGAGATCTCCGCCGACGGCATCTTCATCGTCGTCGCGACGATCTCCAGCGACGACGGCAGCGTCGTCGCCGACCCGGAGGTGATCTTCCGCGGCGTCGCCTTCCTCGAGGAAGCGGACGGCCTGGTCGAAGACCTCAAGGACCTAGTTGAAGACCAGCTCGACGAGGCCGCCGGCGCCGGCAAACGCGAGAATCACCTGGTCGAGGAAGATCTCCACGACGCGATCGGCAAGTTCGTCTGGCAGCGCCTCAAACGCCGCCCGATGGTCTTGCCTGTCGTGATCGAGGTCTAGAGCTCAAGGCGGCGGGGCCTAATCCCAGCGAGAGGCAGGTGCGAAGTTGCGCGCGCGCAACTTCGTCACGCGACCCAATGTCTATGGCACTGGGAAAGCGGCTGGTTGATCAACGTTTCCTGGATGCCGCAGGGTTTCCTGTTTGGTAGAAGCGTTTCGGGATTGGAACAGGGAGTTCCACTGGTGGACCTTTGTGTCCAGCAGCAACCCAGTCGAAAGGACACTATGAAAAGGCTGTTTCTAGCCGCGGTCGTGGCTGCCGCAGTGCTTGTGCCGGCGAGCTCGGCGTCGGCGGCGCTTACCGGCGAATACGCCAAATTCAAAACCTGCCCGCTGAGCAACAGTTCGGTCGAAGCGTGCCTCTACGCGGAAAGCACCTCGGGCGAATTCACGGTCGGGAAAAAAACCGTTCCGCTGATCAACCCACAGATCTTGAAAGGCGGGGCGTTCGGACCAGAAGGGGTTCTGGGCCCGGTCACCATTGTCGCGCCGACGGATGGCCTTGTCCTGTCGAAAGCTGCTCAGCCGGTACCGGGTGGGCTCCTGGGAATCACGGCTCCCGCCTGGTGGCCGAAAGTACTCAGGGACTTGTTCAACGAAACGATCAACAACGGGTTCACTGGAGTCACCGCGACGGTCGAACTCGCCGGCACGGCGGCTAATGTCAAAGCCAACTTCGCCGCCGCGCTGTTTGCGTCGGGGACCGCTTTCTCGATGCCGGTAAAAGTCAAGCTGGACAATCCGTTCCTCGGAAGCAGCTGCTACATCGGCACGAACTCGAACCCGATAACCCTGAACCTCACCACCGGCACGACGGCGCCGCCGGGCCCGAACAAACCGATCTCGGGCGACAGGGGCGAAGGGCTCGAAGATCCGAACGGGAGATTCATCTACCTGAAAAACAATCGCCTCGTTGACAACTCGTTCTCCGCTCCGGGAGCGAGCGGTTGTGGTGGGTTCCTGTTCTCCTGGGCAGTCGACCCGTTGGTCGACTCGATCCTGGGAACCCCGTCCCCGGCCGGGAAAAACACGGCGATCCTCGCAGGTACGACGTACCTAGGGGTTGCCGAATTGCTTCGTCCTCTGCAGTAGTAGGCAGCTGACCAAGTAATTGTCGGAACGGCGCGCGCGGAAACGCGGGCGCCGTTCTTCGTTTCGGGCCAGCCCACGAAAAAGCCCGCCGGAGCGATTCTGGGGAGAAGCTCCGGCGGGCAATGTGTCTCGTCCGCGATGAAAATTAAGGGGCTGCTCTAAAGGGCCTTTAAAGGTTTCGTGACAGTTTTCTGAACAGTGGCTACGAGGGGGATGCGGGCGGTGAAGAGGGCGCCGCCGGAGTTCGATTCGCCGGCTTCGACGCTGCCGCCGTGCGAATCGGCGACCGCGCCGACGATTGCCAGGCCGAGGCCGGTGCCGGTGCCGCGGGCCGTGTCGGCCGGGCCGGTGCCGCGGACGAAGCGGTCGAAGACTTGGGCCCGCATCGACTCCGGGATCCCGGGTCCGTCGTCTCCCACTTCGACGATCGCTTGGCCGCGCTCTTCGTGCAGGTTGAGTTCGACGCAGGAGCGGGGTGGGGTGTGGCGGATCGCGTTGTCCAGCAGGTTGAGGACCATCCGGTGCAGCTCGTCGCGGCTTCCCTCTACCCACAAGGTTTTCTCGTTGTCGATCTCCAGCGTGCGTTCGGCCATCAGCGGCGCGGCCTCGGCGGCGGCGTCGCCGGCGATTTCCGCCAGGTCGACGCGGCCGTGGGCGTCCAGCCGCCCCGCGTCGGCCCGCGCGAGCAGCAGCAGGTCGCCGACCAGCCGCCCCATTCGCCGCGAGGAGCGCAGGGCGGAGTCTACGATCTCGCGGTCTTCCGCCTGGTCGCTGGCGCCGAGCGATGCCTGAAGCAGCTCGAGGTTGGCGAGGACGCTGGTCAGCGGGGTGCGCAGCTCGTGCGAGGCGTCGGCGACGAACTCCCGCTGCTTCTGCATCACGCCCTCGCGTTCGGCCCGCGCCGCGTCGAGCGAGCGCAACATCTCCTCCAGGGTCCGCGCCAGCTCCCCCACCTCGTCGTCGGCGATCGGCTCCGGCATCCGCTGCGAGGGATCGCGGGTGGTCGCGATTTCGCGGGCCGTCGCGGTCAGCGAGGCGATCGGCCGCATCGCCCGGCGGGCGATCGCGACCCCGGCGATCACGGCGAGGAGCGTGCCGCCGAGAATTCCGCCGAAGATCAGCAGCCAGACCCGGTCGATCGTCGCTTCGACGTGGTTGATGTTGCGCCCGTACTGGACGAAACCGGTCACCGATTCGTTTTCGCCGAGGATCGGTTCGGTCGCCACCCGCATCCCCTGGTAATCGCTGAGACCGCGCTTCAGCGGCCCGAGGGGAACGGCGTCTTCGTTCGAGGTGACGAAGTGTTCTTCGATGTCATAGACCCGCGCAGAGGCGTCATCGGGGAGGACGAAGGCGTTCAGCTGCGGGCCGGCGACCGCTTCCGGCTTGCCCCCGAAGGGCGAATATTCGATCTTGATCTGGCCGGCGAGGATCTGGGCGGCGCTGGAGACCTCGCCGTTGAAGTCGTCGCGGATCCGTTCGGTGGCGATCTTTCCGATCAGCCCACCGAAGAGGAGGAGGATCGCCAGGGTCAGCCCGGAGGAGACCAGGGCCAGGCGCCAGCGGACCGGCCAGGACTTCGGGCGAAGCAGCCTGCGTGCCAGCCTCACGTCAGGCCTTGAGGACGTAGCCCGCGCCGCGTTTGGTGTGCAGGAGGCGGCCCTCGTCGCCGGCCTCGAGCTTGCGGCGCAGATTGGAGATGAAGACGTCGATCGTGTTGGTCGCCGCCATCGGGTCGTAGCCCCAGACCTCGTCGAGCAGCCGCTCCCGGGAAACGACCAGGCGCTCGTTCCGCATCAGGAACTCGAGCAACTCGAACTCGCGATTGGTCAGCTCGATCTCGCGCTCGCCGCGGCGGACCTCACGCGTGTCGGGGTTGAGGGTGAGGTCGCCGACCTCGAGCGAGGCGGCTCCGCGCGGCGGCCGGCGTCGCAGCAGGGCTCGGATCCGGGCCAACAGCTCTTTGCGCTCGAACGGCTTGACCAGGTAGTCGTCGGCGCCGCTGTCGAGCCCGGTCACCCGGTCCTCGGTCTCGGCCCGCGCCGTCAGCATCAGGATCGGCACGTCGCCATCGTCGCGCAGGCGACGGCAGACCTCGACTCCGTCCATTCCCGGCAGCCCGAGGTCGAGCACCACCAGGTCGGGAACGAAGCCGGCGGCGACGTCAAGTGCCTCGATTCCGTCGGCGGAAGTGCGCACTTCGTAACCCTCGTTCCGCAGGGATCTGCGCAGCACGTCGGCGATGTCGACGTCGTCCTCGACGACCAAAACCCGGCCGCCAATCTGGTCAACCTCAGAGAGCATGGACCGATGGTACCCGTGGAAATCGCCGCTCTGCGCGACATTTAGCCCGAATTTAGCCGCAGGGGTGAAGCGCTCGGCGTCGAACGGGAGGACATGTTCGTGCGTAAGAAGCGCGCTGGATCGGCGCGACGGGGTAAAGCGGCCGCAAAGCGCAAGCCGAAAGCGCAGGCCAAAGGTCTGCATCTGCCGGCTGGCCTCCAGCAGCGCCACCTTGACCTGATCGCCCTCTTCCTGATCGCCTTCGGCGTCTACCTGGTCTTCGTCCTCTTCTTCGGCTGGGAGGGGGGCAAGGTCGGCTATGGGGCCGAAACCGCGCTTACCTACCTGTTCGGCCAGGTCGGGGCCCGGATCTTCACGATCCTTCTGTTGGTTGTCGGCGGCATGCTGTTGACCGGGACCTCAGTCTCGGATCTGGCGAAGGCGATCGGCCGTGGGCTGCGGGCAGTCTTCCGCGGTGCCGTCGCCGGCGGTGACGCTGCCGCTCGTACTGCCGCCAAGACCCACTCCGACTGGCGCGAGCACCGCGATGCCCGGTCGGAGGCCGCGACCGTCGCCGGCGCGACCGACGTGATGAGCAGCTACCCGGAGGACGAGGAGGACTTCGAACCGACCGTTGCCCTCGCCGAGGAGGACGACTTCGACACCCAGGTCTTCGAGGCCGAGACCTCCGAAGAGGAGGAGCCCGCGGTCGGCGAGCAGGTCGAGCTGCAGAACTACGACTCCGAGGACGCCGTCGCGGTCGTCGACGAGGGCGACCGCACCCACGCCGGCCTGACCCCGATGGGCTCGAAGCGGGGTGTGACGATGTCGGAGGAGATCGCCTACCGACCGCCGTCCCCGAAACTGCTGGAGCGCAGCAAAGGCGACAAAGGGCCAGATCCGAAAGACCAGGAAGCGGTCGGCCGCAAGCTGGTCGAGACGCTCGGTCACTTCGGGGTCGAGGCAAAGATCGTCGGCGTTGTCAGCGGCCCACATGTATCCCGATTCGAGTTGCGCCTCGCGCCCGGCACCAAAGTCAAGAAAGTGACCGAGCTGGCGAACGACATCGCCTACGCCCTGGCCTCTACCGACATCCGCATCCTGGCGCCGATTCCCGGCAAGCAGGCCGTCGGAGTCGAGGTTCCCAATCGGACCCGGAAGATGGTCCGCCTCGGCGACATCTACGCCGGTCGTCCGGAGAAGACTTCGCCGCTGGTCGCCTGGCTCGGCAAGGGGATCGACGGCAATCCCGTCTGGACCGATATCGCGAAGATGCCGCACGTCCTCGTCGCCGGCACCACCGGCTCGGGCAAGAGCGGCTGCGTCAACGCGATCCTCTCCTCGATCCTGATGCAGGCCTCGCCGAACGAGGTCCGCCTGGTGCTGGTCGATCCCAAGCAGGTCGAGCTCAACCACTACGAGAACGTGCCGCACCTGTTGACGCCGGTGGTCACCTCGCCGCGCCTGGCCGCCAACGTCCTCTCCAACCTGATCGGTGAGATGGAGAGTCGCTACGGGATCATGAGCGAGGCCCGCGCCCGCAACCTGAACGAGCTGAACCGCGTCCGGATCAAGAAGGGCGAGGCGCCGCTGCCGCACATCCTCTGCGTGATCGACGAGCTCGCGGACCTGATGATGGTCGCCCCGGCCGAAGTCGAGGACTCGATCATCCGCCTAGCGCAGAAGTCGCGCGCCACCGGCATCCACCTGGTGCTGGCGACGCAGCGGCCCTCAACCGACATCATCACCGGCACGATCAAGGTCAACATCCCCTCGCGGATCGCCTTCGCGGTCTCCTCGCAGACGGACTCGCGGGTGATTCTCGACCAGGGTGGGGCGGAGGCCTTGCTCGGTCAGGGCGACATGCTCTTCCGCGGTGCCGGCACCTCGAAACTCTCCCGCGTCCAGGGCGCCTTCATCACCGAGGACGAGATCGCCCGCATCACCGGTCACTGGGCGAAGCAGGGCGAACCGGAATTCGAGGAGGAGCTGCTCGAGACCCCGGTCGAGGCTGCCGAGGAGGGTCGCGACGACGACTTCGACCCCGACAGCGACGACCTGCTCGACGAGGCGATCCGCCTGGTGGTGCAGACCGAGACCGCTTCGGTTTCGATGGTCCAGCGGCGCCTGCGGGTCGGCTACACCCGAGCCGGTCGCCTGATCGACATGCTCGAGCGGCGCGGTGTCATCTCCGGCTATGAGGGCTCCAAACCACGCCAGGTTCTGATCACCCAGGCCGATCTCTCGCGGGTGCTTTCCGGGGGCGACTCCGCGCCAGAGCCGGTCGCGGTCGATTCCGACTCAGAGATCTAGGGCTCAAGGTTAGATCGGGCGGTTCGGGTCCGGTACCTTCCGGCCCGTGATCCGCGCAGGCATCGTCGTCACCGGAACCGAGGTCCTCACCGGGCGGATCTCGGACAGCAACGGGCCGTGGGTGTCCGAACGACTGGCTGAGCACGGGGTGGAGGTAGCCCACATCCTCGTCGTCGCCGATCGCGCTGACGACCTCGAGGCGGCGCTGCGATTCCTGGCAGGTGAGGGAATGGACGTAATCGTCACGACCGGCGGTCTGGGTCCGACCGCAGACGACCTGACCGCCGAGGTGGTCGGTCGCTTCGCCGGTCGCAAAATGGTTCTCGACGAGGCGATGGAAGCAAGGATCGCCGAGATCCTCAAAGGCTTCGCCCAGCGCTTTCGGCTCGACCCCGAGGCACTGCGGGTCGCCAATCGCAAGCAGGCCATGGTTCCCGAGGGGGCAGTGGCCCTGGATCCCGTCGGTACGGCTCCCGGTCTGGTCGTACCCGCCGGCGAGCGGGTCGTGATCGTCCTGCCCGGCCCTCCGCGAGAGCTGCAGCCGATGTGGCCCGTGGCGCTTAAGACCGAGCCGGTGCGAGCGCTGCTGGAGCGTGCGACGCCGCTGCGCGGCTACACGATGCGGATGTTCGGCGTGCCGGAGTCGGAGATCGCCAAGAGCCTGCGCGAGATGGAGGACGGCGGGGTCGAGTTGGGGGCGGTCGAGATTACGACCTGCCTGCGCCGCGGTGAGATCGAGATCGACGTCCGCTATCGGGACGAGGCGCTCGCGGTGGCGGAGGAGGTTCGGGAGGGCCTGGTCGAGCGGCACCGGGAGGAGACCTTCAGCCTCGACGGGGAGACGATCGACTCCCAGGTGGCGACGCTCCTACTGGGACACCGCCTAGGCCTGGCGGAGTCCTGTAGCGGCGGCCTGCTGGCGGCGCGGATCACCGACCTCGAGGGCGCCTCGGAGTACATGGCCGGCGGCGTCGTCGCCTACTCGAACGAGGCCAAGCAGGATCTCCTGGGCGTCGATCCGGAGCTGATTGCGGCCAAGGGCGCGGTATCGCCGGAGGTCGCCGAGGCGATGGCGATCGGGGCGCTGGAGCGCTTCGGCGCCGACGTCGCGGTCTCGGTCACCGGGATCGCCGGACCCGGCGGTGGCAGCGAGGAGAAGCCGGTCGGCTACGTCTGTTTCAACGCCCGCCTGGCCGACGGGACCAGCATCGCCCGCGATCCCGTCATCCCCGGCGGACGACTCGACGTCCGCGAACGCTCGGCCCTTGTCGGCATGCATCTGCTGCGGATGCTGCTCGGTGAGGAAGAAGGCGCGAAGCCGTAGTTGAGAATTTGCTTTGCGGTCTTGTTCGGTGCGTTTTCGCCTCGTAGGTTTGCCGCCGGATGACGCTTTACCGTTCTGAACTCCAGCCGACCGGTGCGCGCTACGTGCTGTTGGCACAAGTCCAGCTGCCCGGATGAGGCAGCAGTGAGGTGATCGAGATGGCAGACAGGAAAACGAGCTTGAACGATGTCTCCGCCAAGGAGGCGAAAGCGAAGGACGCGGCGCTGGAAAGCACCGTCAGCGGCATCAGAAAGGAGTTCGGCGAGGGCTCTCTGATGCGGTTGGGCGACAAGGGCACGGTCAAGGTCGAGTCGATCCCGACGGGATCCCTGGCGCTCGACCTGGCGCTCGGCATCGGCGGCGTTCCCCGTGGCCGTATCGTCGAGATCTTCGGCCCAGAGTCCTCCGGTAAGACGACGCTGGTCAACCACATCATCGCCCAGGCTCAGGCGATGGGTGGAGTCTGCGCCTTCATCGACACCGAGCACGCGATCGACCCGGTCTACTCGCGGGCAATCGGGGTCGACACCGACGAGCTGCTCGTCTCCCAGCCCGACTACGGCGAGCAGGCGCTGCAGATCGCCGACCGGCTGATCGCCTCCGGCGCGGTCGACGTGGTCGCGATCGACTCGGTCGCGGCGCTGACCCCGAAAGCCGAGCTCGACGGGCAGATCGGCGACACCACCGTCGGCCTGCAGGCGCGGCTGATGTCGCAGGCGATGCGGAAACTGGCCGGCAACCTCAACCGGACCGACACCGTCTGCCTCTTCACCAACCAGATCCGCGAAAAGATCGGTGTCCAGTTCGGCTCGCCGGAGACGCAGCCGGGTGGCCGGGCATTGAAGTTCTACGCCTCGCAGCGCCTCGACATCCGCCGGATCGAGACCCTGAAGGAAGGGACCGAGGCGGTCGGCAACCGGGTCCGGGTCAAAGTCGTCAAGAACAAGGTCGCCTCGCCGTTCCGCCAGGCCGAATTCGACATCGAGTACGGGGTCGGCATCTCGCGAGAGGGCGGCCTGCTCGACTTCGGGATGGAGCAGGACCTGGTCCAGAAATCGGGCTCCTTCTTCTCCTACGGCGAGACCCGCCTCGGCCAGGGGCGCAACAACGCCAAACAGTTCCTGGTCGACAACCCTGAGCTGGCGCTGGAGATCGAAACCAAGGTGCGGACGGCGCTGGGGATCGACGGCGAAGCGGCCCCGGCGGCCCCCGAAGAGGCAGCGGTTCCAGTGCCCGAGGCGAAAGCGGCGTAAGGCCGCTTCGCCTCACGGCGAGCTGGGCGCAGACCCCTATAGGATCACCGCCGCATCATGAGCAACGAAACTCTCTTCTTCATCTGCGGCGGCGTCCTCGCCGTCTCGGCCGTCACCGTCAGCTTCGTCGGGCTGAAACTGAAGAACTTCCCCGGCCGGGCGCTGCCGCTGATCATCGCCTGGTTCGCGATTTTCGTCGGTGGGGCCACGACCTTCGCCGTCCTGCATGCGCAGGACGAGGAAGCCGCGGAAGCGGCCGAGCTCGTGCCCGCCGGCGAAGAGATCGAAAAAGCCCAGGACGACGAACCGAAAGCGGTCGAAAAAGCCGAGGAAGAAGCCCCCGCAGGCGCTTCCACGACTTTGAAACTCTCCGCCGATACCAGCGCTCTTGCCTTCGATACGACCGAACTGACGGCGAAACCGGGCAAGGTCACGATCGACTTCACCAACCCTTCGCCGATCGCCCACAACGTGGTGATCGAGGAAAACGGCAAAGAACTGGCCGGCTTCGAACCGATCGCCGAAGGCGAAGAATCCATATCCGCCGACCTCAAGCCCGGGACCTACACCTTCCTCTGCACCGTCCCGGGACATGCCGAAGCCGGCATGGAAGGAACTCTTACCGTCAAGTAGACCGGCGCATCTCTGCGTCCTCGGTCGCTTGTGTGCGGAGCACACGGCGCTCCCTGCGTCCTTGATCTGCTTGGTCTACCTGACGGTAAGCTGAGCCGGATGGCACAGAAGTTCCATGTGACCACCTTCGGGTGCCAGATGAACGTGCATGACTCCGAGCGGATGCGGGGGATGCTGGCTTCGCTCGGCTACGAGGAGGCGAGCGAACGGGAAGAGGCCGACCTGATTCTCTTCAATACCTGCTCGATCCGCGAGTCGGCCGACAGCCGTTTCATCGCCCACCTCGGTGAGGCGAAGCGACTGAAGTCCGAAGACCCCGAGCGGATCGTTGGCGTCGGCGGCTGTTGGGCGCAGTCGGTCAAGGAGGAGGTCTTCGAGCGCTTCCCGTTCGTCGACGTCGCCTTCGGCCCCGGCCAGATCCACAAGCTCGCCGAGTTCCTCAACAGCGACTCGCTGACGGCGCAGGGCTACTTCGAGTTCGAGGACTTCTCCGGTCACCTGCCGACCCGGCGCGAGCGCGAGTTCCAGGGCTGGCTGCAGATCTCCCAGGGCTGCAACCTCGTCTGCTCCTACTGCATCGTCCCCTCGACCCGTGGCCGCGAGGTCAGCCGCGACCCCGACGAGCTGCTGCTCGAGGCGCAGGCTCTCGCCGCCGACGGGGTGCGGGAGGTGACTTTGCTGGGCCAGAACGTCAACAGCTACGGCCGCGACCTGCCGCTCGCCAAGCGAATCGGGTTTTCCGACCTGCTGCGCCGCGTCGACGCGATCGAGGGCATCGATCGGATCCGCTACACCAGCCCGCACCCGAAGGACATGAAGGAGGACGTGATCCGCGCCCACGCCGAGCTGCCATCGCTCTGCGAGCAGATCCACCTGCCGCTGCAGTCGGGCTCTAGCGCCGTCCTCAAACGGATGCGGCGCACCTACGACCGTGGCCGCTACATGGACCGGGTGGCGCTGATCCGCGAGCACGTCCCCGACTGCGCGATCACCACCGACATCATCGTCGGCTTCCCCGGCGAGACCGAGGCCGACTTTGCCGAGACCCTCGAAGTGGCGGAGGAGGTCGGCTACGACGGCGCCTTCACCTTCATCTTCTCGCCGCGCCGCGAGACCGAGGCAGCGACGATGGACGGGCAGCTGCCGCACCCGGTCAAGGTCGAGCGGCTGGAACGGCTGGTCGAGGTGGTTCAGAGGCGAGCCACCGAACGCTCCCAGCGCTTCGTCGGCCGGACGATGGAGGTCTTGGTCGAAGGCACCAGCCGCACCGACGAGACCAGGCTGCGCGGCCGCACCCGGCACGGCAAGGCGGTCAACTTCGAGGGCATCGCCGAGGCCGGCGACCTGGTCGAGGTCGAGATCGAAGCCGCCACCTCGCAGACGCTTAGTGGGGTGTCGGTGAAGCCCCTCTCTCAACTTTTTCGGTGAATCGCCGCCAGCCGTCCGAGGACCGGAGCGCGAAAAAGTACAAGCCGTTCGGGGCTTCACCGACACCCCTATGCACGTAATCGCGATTTTCGGCCCTACTGGCGTGGGAAAGACCGGGGTCGCTTTGTCTCTTGCTGAGGTGCTGCGGAGGCGGGGGGAGGATCCGGTGGCGATCAATTGCGATGCGCTGCAGGTCTACGAGGGGCTGGGGGTGCTGACGGGGGCGGCGACTGCGGAGGAGCAGGGGCAGTTGGAGCATCGGCTGCTTGGGTTCGTGCCGGTGACGGAGGACTTCTCGATCGGCGATTACATGCCGCTTGTACACCGGGAGATCGATGCGGCGCTCGCGGCAGGGCGTCGGCCGATCGTGGTGGGAGGGACCGGCCTCTATCTCCGTGCCGCTCTGGCGGACCTTTCGCTGCAGAAAGTCCCGCCCGATTCGGCCGACTCGGAGCTCTGGTCGCCGGAGACCCGCCACCCGACGACGATCTTCGGCCTCGATATGGACCGCGAGCGGCTCTACGAGCGGATCAATGCGCGGACCGAGGCGATCGTCGCCGGCGGCGCCGTCGAGGAGGCCAGGCGCGCCGATGCGCTCGGCCCGGGCCGCACCGCCCGCAAAGCGCTCGGCTTCGACGAGGTCCTTTCCGGCGATATCGAGGCGATGAGGAAGCGCTCCCGCAATTACGCCCGCCGCCAGCTCACCTGGCAACGCAAAATTCCGAATCTGGTGGCCATCGACCGCACCGGCCTCACAGACGACGAGGTCGCGTCCCGCATAGGCTCCGCCAGGTGAAATTTGAGAAGTGGCAAGCCCTCGGCAACGACTACCTGATCCTTGAGCAGGAGCGGTTGCCGTGGGAGCTGACGGCGACGCGGGTCGAGTGGCTCTGTGACCAGCATTTCGGGATCGGCGCCGACGGCGTCCTCCTGCTCGCCAAGAGCGACGACCCCGAGTTCGTCGCCGACCTGCGGATCTTCAATCCCGACGGCTCCGAAGCCGAGCTCTCCGGCAACGGCGCCCGCGAGGCGATCCTCTACCTGCGCCGCAACGGCTGGACCGGCGCCGACGAGTTCGCGATCAGCACCGTCGCCGGGCCGATCCGGCCGACGATCACTGGCGAGCTGACCTGCTCGGTCGACATGGGGAATGCGGCGACCGCCTCGAAGGACTTCCCCTCGGGGCCGGAGGACGGTCGCGGCACCCTCGAGTCCGGTGGTCGCTCCTGGGAGTTCCAGCACGTCTCGATCGGCAACCCGCAGTGCGCGATCGTCGTTCCGGTCGAAGAACTGGACGGACTCGACCTCGGCGCGGTCGGACCCGGGATCGAAGGCCATGAGCTGTTCCCCAACCGGACCAACGTCAGTTTCCTCGCGGTCGAGGGCGAGCGGGTGCGGGCGCGGATCTTCGAGCGCGGCGTGGGGGAGACGCTTTCGTCGGGCACCGGGGCCAGCGGCGCCGCGGTCACCGCCTTCCTCCGCGGCGCCCCGAGCCAACTCGTGGTCGAGCTCGAAGGAGGCGAGCTGCAGGTCGAGATCGGCGAGGATTTGGCGGTGCAGCTAGATGGATGGGCCGAGCCGGTCTTCAGTGGGGAGATGTCGTCCGAGCTGGTCCAGGCGCTGACCGAGCTGGACGGCGAGTAAACACGCCCCGAAGCGGCTGGATCGCGTAGATTCCCGCGCCCATGGGCATCGCCGATCCGTCCAAACGCCTGGAGGCAATCCCTCCCTACAAGTTCCAGGAACTCGAGCAGCAGATCGCCGACAAGCGCGCTGCCGGGATCGACGTGATCAGCCTCGGAATCGGCGACCCGGACGAACCGACCTATCCGCACGTTGTCAAGGCGATGCAGGAGTCGGTCGCCGAGCCGGCCTACCACCAGTACCCGAGCAACCGCGGTCGCGATGAGTTCCGTACCGCCTTCTCCGAGTTCTACGACCGCCGCTTCGGGGTCGAGATCGACCCGAAGGCCGAGGTGATCCCGGCGATCGGCGCCAAGGAGTGCATCTACAACCTCTGCTTCGCCTTCCTCGATCCGACCGACGTCGCCCTCGCCTCCGATCCCGGCTATCCGGTCTACACCGGCGGCCCGATCCTCGCCGGCGCCAGGGCCGAGCTGCTACCGCTGGTGTCAGAGCTGGGCTTCGCCCCCGACCTCAGCGCCGTCCCGGCGGAGGTCGCCGCCAGGGCGCGGCTGATGTTCATCAACTACCCGAACAACCCGACCGGGGCGATCGTCCCGGAGGGGTTCTTCGAGATGGTCGTCTCCTTCGCCAAGGAGCACAAGATCCTCGTCGTCCACGACAACGCCTACTCCGAGACCACCTACGACGGCTACGTCGCCCCGAGCTTCCTCGCCACGCCGGGTGCAAAGGAGGTCGGAGTGGAGGTCTTCTCGCTCTCCAAGGGCTACAACATGACCGGCTGGCGCTGTGCCGCGATCCTCGGCAACGCCGAGGCGATCCAGACCTACTGGCGGCTGAAGACCAACGTCGACTCCGGCCTCTTCGAGGCGATCCAGATGGCCGGTGTCGCCGCCTTGGAGGGCCCGAGCGGGCCGCTGGAGCGGATGAACCAGACCTATGTCCGCCGCCGCGACCTGGTCGTCTCCGCCCTCGGCGAGATCGGCGTCCAGGTCGCCTCCCCGAAAGGCACGATCTACGTCTGGGCCCCGGTCCCAGAGGGCCACACCTCCACCTCATTCTGCGAGCTGGTGCTCGAGGAGGCCGCCGTCGTCATCTCGCCCGGCTCGATGTACGGGCCCAGCGGCGAGGGCTTCTTCCGCATCGCCCTGACGGCGCCTGACGAGCGCATCGAAGAGGCCGTCGAGCGGATGCGCAAGCATCTGAGCTGATCTTCCCGCACGGGAAGATTCGAAGTCCTATACGCGAGATGGCGCAGTTTTCTTCCCGCACGGGAAGATTAACCTCTTTCAGCCACCGGAAACGCTATTTTCTTCCCGAGCGGGAAGATGAATGAGATCAAAATCACCAATGCCGACGATCTCGGCGCTCAAATACGCGCCCGGCGCGTCGAGCTGCACCTGACTCAGGTCGGGCTTGCAGATGTGGCGCGGGTCACTCCACGCCTGGTAGGGGAACTCGAGCACGGCAAGTCGACCGCTCACCTGGAAGGCGTGATCCGCGTTCTCGCGGCGCTGGGTCTGGACATCTACTTACATACCCGATGACCGCGCTGGACGTTTACCTGCACGAAGACCTGGTCGGCACCCTGGAGCGCCACGAGCAGGCGCGCCTCGCCTTTCAATACACGCCCGAATGGGTTGAGCGGGGAGGAGAGGCGCTGTCACTGAGCCTTTCCCTACGCGAGGAGCCCTTCGAGGACGAGGAATGCCGGCCGTTTTTTGCCGGCCTGCTCCCCGAGGGTGAGTTCCTGCGCTCGATCGCCCGCTTCTTCCAGGTCTCGGCGGAGAATCCGTTCTCGGTTCTGAGCGAGATAGGAGGCGAGTGCGCAGGGGCCGTTTCTCTGGCTTCTCCGGGTAGTGAGCCCCCCTTTCTCAACGCCGCCGGACCTCGTTGGCTCGGCGAGGACGAGCTCGGACGACTCTTGGAGGTGATGCCCAGCCCCGAGTTGATCAGCGACGACGGAGAGGAGGGCGGAGGGTTCCGGCTGTCTCTCGCGGGCACCCGCGACAAGCTCTCGGTCCTCTGCGAACAGGACCGGATCGGGGTCACCCGCGGAAGGCCCCCTAGCACTCACATCATCAAGAAGCCGGTCGCCGAACTCGAGGGGATGGTCGCCAACGAGGCTTACTGTCTCAGCCTGGCGGCGGAGGCGGGACTGGTAACCGCAACGACCTCACCCTTGACCGCCGGTGAGCAGGAAGGACTGCTGGTTCAGCGCTACGACCGCAGGCAGCTCGACAACGACGAGGTCGTACGGATCCATCAGGAGGACTTCTGCCAGGCGCTGGGGATCCTTCCCGGCCTCAAGTACCAGGCGGAAGGAGGGCCGGGCATCGCCACCTGTGCCGGCTTGATCCGGGAGCATGTATCGGCACCGGCCGTCGACCTGACGAGCTTTCTCGACGCCCTTCTCTTCAATCTGCTGATCGGTAACACCGACGCCCACGGAAAGAACTTCTCACTCCTGCTCGATGGTGAGGGAGCCCCGAAGCTTGCTCCGTTATACGACCTCCTCTCCGCCCGTGCCTACTGGCCGTTCAAGCGCAAGATGGCGATGAAATACGGCGGCGAGTACAGAGGGGACCGGATCCGAGGACGCCACCTCGAGCGCCTCGCGTCCGATCTGGAGATCGCCCCCGGCGGAGTGCGACGCCGAGCGCGCGAAATCGGCGAGAGGGTCATGGCGGCAAGCCCGAATGCCAGGGAGAGGCTTCCGGAGCCCTGGTGCGGTGCGGAGGTGCTCGACTCGATCGACCAGCTCGTCAAGGAAAGCGCAGAGGAGATCCGCCGAGCCGCGGACGAAGCCGCTTAGACCTGCGGCGCAGCTTCGCGCTCGGCGCGCTTGCGCCAGTAACGGTCGAGACCGGCCCACTGGTAGGCGGTGGGGACGGCCTGCAGCAGCTCGTCGACAGTGTCGCCTTCGATCCCTTCGGCGGCCAGCTCGGCGCGGATCCGACTCTCCAGATCGTCGTTGTAGGCCTCCTGCTCCATCCGCCGCGCCAACTCGGCCTCTTCCCGCAGTTTCGCCCGCACATTCTCGATGTAGCCGGGGACGTCGTCCTCGACCGCGCCGAAGTGCGTGAGAGCGAGGCGCTCAGGCTCCCAGCCCCCGACCGTGTCAAGCGATTCCTCCCAGACCTCGACGTCGATGTCGGGCGGGGGAGTGGGGGGCACGATCAGGTTTGAGGGCGGAATCCGGCAAGCGGCAACGTCGCCGACAAATGCCGTGCCGCTTTCCTCGTGCAGGTAGCAGACGTGATGGGAGGCATGGCCAGGCGTATATGCGACCCGCATCCCAAGCACCGTCTCGCCGCCCCGGAGCACGCGGACGTTCGACTCCGGCACCGGCAGGATCTCCCCCCACAGGTAGTTCAGCTTGTCGCCATAGAGCCGCTCAGCACTGGCCAACAGCTTCGAGGGATCGATCAAATGCGGCGCTCCCCGCTCATGGAGGTAGACCTCTAAATCAGGCCAGCGCCGCACCAAAGCGCCGGTCGCGGCGGCGTGGTCTAGGTGGATGTGGGTCAACAGCACGGCCCGAGGCCGCTCATCCCCGATCGCCTCCAAAACCGTCTCCAGCGAAGACTCCGGCCCAGGATCCACCAGCACCCCATCAACCTCCCAGCAACCGATCACATGCGGCCGCCCCAGATGCATCACGTCTATAACGCGCACCCGCGAGAGCCTAAGGGAGTCGGGGGAAGGGTCGCCGGACCCTCCCCGCTGTTGTCCGCCGACCCTTCCCCCGACTCCCGCTACGCAACAGGGGAGGGGAACCGTGAATCGGCTTCGAGCGTCTGCCTCAAGCCCTCTTCCATACCGCGCGGCGCGTAGCCGAGCTCCTTCTGCGCCTTGTCATAGCTGGCCCAGAAGGTGACGTTGTCGGCCGAAGTAATCAGCTCTCGCAGGTTCGGCGGCTGTCCCATCAGTTTGCCGACCAGAGGGCCGATCGGAATCAAAGCCTTCATCAGACCGGTCGGCAGGTCCCGCTTCGGTGCCTTGCGGCCGCTGACCTTGGCGACCGTCTCGATCGCCTCGCGCATCGTCGTCACCGGGCCGCTGATCACGTAGGTCTCGCCGAGTTTGCCCTTGTCGAGGCCGAGGACGATGCCGCCAGCGATGTCCTCGACGTGGCTCATGCAGATTCCCAGCTCGGGGAAGGGCAGGAGCGGCAGCTTGCCGGCGAAGAATTCCTCCAGCAGGTCGGCGACCTGCGAGGTGTCGCCGGGTCCGTAGACGCCGCCAGGCTGGACGATGACTGCCGGCAGCCCCTGGTCGTCGATCATCCGCTGGACGATCTTGTGGGCCTCGAGCTTGGTCTCCTCGTAGTAGGAGGTGAAGTCGGTCTCGGGGTTGACGTAGGACTCATCGACGACCTGTTTGTGGGTGTTGCCGAAGATGCCGACGGTGGAGACGTAGACGATGCGCGGCACTTTCTCCTCGAGCGCGACCTTCATCACCCGCTCGGTGCCGGCGACGTTGGCCTCCCACATCGCCGGGCGCTGCTTGGCCGGGATCCCAACCTCGTACATCGCCGCCGCGTGGACCACTGCGTCGCAGCCGGCCATGCCCTGGCGCAGTGCGCCCTCGTCGCCGAGGTCGCCACTGACCAGCTCGCAGCCGAGCCCATTCAGCTTTGCGCCCTTGGCAGCGGTGCGGACCAGCGCCACGACCGCGTCGCCGCGGTCACGCAGTTGGCGCACGACCTCGCCGCCGATGAAGCCGGTGCCGCCCGTGACGAAGACCTTCACGCAACCCACCCTATCCATAGGAGGCCGACGCTTACAATCACCCTGAGTGGAGAATTCGACCAACGGCAGCAGTCGACGAGCGCGCCAGCGAGCGCTGGCGATCGGCATCGTCGACGGGCGCAGCGAGGAAGAGCCGCTGGTCGAGCTGCAGGAGCTGCTGCGCACCGCCGGCGTCGCCGCCGTCGGGACGGCGACTCAGCAGCGCCCGAAACCCGATCCCGACCGCTACTTCGGCCGTGGCCGCCTAATCGAGCTGAAAGAGGAGATCGCCGCCTGCGACGCGAACCTGGTCGCCTGCGACGACGAGCTGGCCCCGCGCCAGGAGCGGAACCTGGAGGCGGCCCTTGGCGTGCCGGTGATCGACCGCACCGCAGTGATCCTCGACATCTTTGCCGACCACGCCCACTCGGCCGAGGGCAAGCTGCAGGTGGAGCTCGCCCAACTCGAATACAACATGGCCCGCATGCGGGGTCTATGGACCCACCTCGAGCGCCTCGGCGCCGGGCGCATGGACGGCGGCATCGGCACCAGGGGACCGGGCGAGAGTCAGATCGAGACCGATCGCCGTCTTGCCCGTAACCGCATCTCCGCCCTGCGGCGCCGGCTGAAGCAGACCGAGCAGAACCGGGGCGTGATGCGGGCCCGTCGCGACAGCTCCTCGTTACCCTGCGTCGCCCTCGCCGGCTACACCAACGCCGGCAAGTCGACGTTGCTGAACGCGCTCACCGGGGCCGAGGTAGAGGTCCGCGACCGCCTCTTCCACACCCTCGACCCGACCACCCGCACCTTTGAGCTGTCAGGCCGCGACTACCTGCTGACCGACACCGTCGGCTTCATTGAAAAGCTGCCCCATCAGCTGGTCGAGGCCTTCAAGGCGACCCTGGAGGAGACCGTCCTCGCCGACCTGATCCTCCACCTCGTCGACGCCTCCGCGCCCGAGGAGCGGCGGCTGGTTGACATGCAGGCGGTCGACGACGTGCTCGAGGAGATTGGCACCGGCGAGAAGCCGCGCCTGCTGGTCTTCAACAAGGTCGACCTGTTGAGCGAGGACGAGCGTCGAGAAACCGAGCTCGATCATCCCGAGGCGGTTTTGATTTCCGCCCAGGAGGGGGAGGGACTGGACGAGCTGCGTGAGCGGATCGAGAAGGCTTTTGAGGAGACGCTTACCGAGGTTGAGTTGTTGATCCCCTATTCGCAGGGTGGGCGGTTGCATGAGCTGCATGAAGTTGCTGGCGATCTGGAGCGGACTGAGCGTGAGGATGGGGTCTTGGTGCACGCCAAAGTGCCTTCGGCGGAGATGCATCGGTTCAGCGATTTGGCTGTGGCCTGAGGCGTTGCGGGGTCCGGGGGAAGGGCTCGGCGGACAACAGCGGGGAGGGTCCGGCGAGCCCTTCCCCCGGACCCCTATAAGGTCCGCGGCCGATGGATCTGCCGGTGGCCAAGCTGAAAGATGAGGCGCGGATTCCTACGCGTGCTCATGAGGGGGATGCTGGGCTGGATCTTTATGCGTGTGAGGCGGCTCATATCGGGCCGGGGGAGAGGTGGAGTGTTGGGACCGGGGTGGGGGTTGAGATTCCGAAGGGGCATGCTGGGCTTGTGTTGCCGCGGTCGGGACTCGCTCGTGATCATGGGATTGCGCTGGTCAATGCTCCAGGGCTGATCGATTCCGGCTACCGGGGTGAACTTCGGGTGCTGCTGCTGAACACCGATCCGGCTGAGACGTTCCGGGTCGAGCCGGGCGAGCGGATCGCGCAGTTGCTGATCACGCCGATCGCTACGCCGGAACCGGTCGAGACGGCTGCCCTCGGCCAATCCGCTCGCGGCGCGGGCGGCTTCGGCTCCAGTGGCCGTTAGCGGTGGGAGTTATGGGTGCTATAGCGACCAAAAGTCCCACTGATTCAAGCTTCGGCTGCCCGCCTCGCGGAGTCATGGGCCGCTGCCTCTAACTCGTCGGCCAGCGGCTCCAGCTCTGGGCGGGTGCCGTAGCGACGCTCCAGCGCCAGGGCGATCAGGTGATCGGCCAGCCAGGCGTTCTTCGGCAGCAGCGGGCCGTGCAGGTAGGTGCCGATCACGTTGTCGCGGTGCACGCCCTCGAAGCCGTCTCGGTCGTTGTTGCCGTGGCCGGAGACGACTTTGCCCAGCGGTCGGGCGTCCGGCCCGAGGTAGGTGCGGCCGCCGTGGTTCTCGAAGCCGGCGATCAGGCGCTGTCCCGCCCCGAGGTCGGCCTCGATCGTAACGTTGCCGATCAGGCGCGGTCCCGGCTCGCGCACGGTCTCGAGGTCGGCGATCCCCAGGCCGGGGAGTTTCTCCTCGCCGAGCTGGTAGCTATGGCCGAGCAGCTGGTATCCGCCGCAGACCGCGAGCAGGACGGAGCCGTCGTCGGCCGCGGCGGCAATCGCCTCTTGCTTGCTGGCGACCATGTCGGCGGCGACCGCGCGCTGGTCGCGGTCCTGGCCGCCGCCTATGTAGAAGAGGTCGTGTGCGGCGGGGTCGACCGCCTCGCCCGGTCCGGCACCGTCGTGGACGAAATCGATCCCGCGCCATTCGCAGCGCCGCCGCAGGAAGATGATGTTGCCGCGGTCGGCGTAGATGTTCATCTGCTCGGGATAGAGGCTGAGGACGCGGAGCTCCATCACTCGCTCCTCTCCAGGAGGACGACGATCGAGCCGACGTGCAGATCGGTGGCCGCGATCTCGTGCCGGCCGGCCGGGGCGAGATCGAAGGCAGCGGCCTCAACCTCGAGCGTCTCTGCGGCGAAGGTCGCGATCCGGATCTCGTTCGGTTCCTCGCTCAGCGAACCGTTTGGCGAAACCGTTTGGCGCAGTCGCCGGACGCGGAGCTCCTCCGGCCCGATGCCGACCTCGATCGCCAGGCTCGAGTAGACCCAGCCATCGACCTCGCGCACGTCGGGGAGGGGAGGGGGCGCGCCGTCGGCCTCGGGCATCTCCTCGATGATCGCCGCGGCCAACAGGCCTCCCGGCCGCAAGGCAGAGGCGATGCAGCGGAGAGATTCTGCTCGCTCGGCGGCATCGTCCAGCAGCTGCAGGAGGTGGGTCGGGGCGAGAACAAGAGCAGCCGGCTCGTCAAGTTCGAAATCGCAGGCGTCGGCCTCCAGGGTGCTGACCGGAAGCCCTGCGCCTCGCTCCTCCAGCACTGCGAGCAGCTCCGGGTCGCAGTCGAGGCCGATGACCTCGTGTCCGCGTCGGGCGAGATGGAGGGCGACGCGGCCGGTCCCACAGCCGAGCTCCAGCACGGGACCGCCGCCGCGCTCGGCCAGCTCCTCCCAGAGCGTCAGGTCGGCCGCGTAGCTGCCGCACTCGACGTCGTGCCAGATCGCGTTCGCCGTCATCGCGCTCATCGCCAGAACTCCTTCGCCAGACCGCGGTCGGCGAGCAGCTTGCGCAGTTCGAGCAGGGCGGTGTAGGTGGGGAGCGCGAAGACGCGACCCTCGGAGCCGGCGACGGCGGCGTCCAGCGAGGTCTCGATCCCGAGCACGACCTCAATCGCCCCTTCGGGCCAGCCGGCGTACTTCAGCCGCAGGGCCATCTCCGGCGCTCTCGTGCCCGTGCACACGACCCGGCGCACGGCCCCGTCCAGCAGCTCGAAGTCGGCGTCCCAGATCCAGGAGACGTCGCGGCCGTCGGCGATGCGGTCGTTGAGCGCGATCCAGAGGTCGACGGGCCCGCTCTCACGGCCCTCCAGCAGGAGCGTCCGCAGCACCTCGTTCGCCCCGGCCGGGTTCTTGATCAGCAGGATCGAGACCGAGCCCTCGCCGACCGCGATCGTCTCGACCCGGCCGAAGGCGGCGCGCATCTCGCCCAGGGCGGAGGCGATCCCCTCCGGCGCGATGCCCAGCTCCAGTCCAGCGGTAATCGCCGCCAGCGCGTTGTAGACGTTGTAGAGGCCGGGCACGGGCAGCTCGAGCTCGAGCTCGCCGCCGGGGACCCGCACCGTCGACCGCGATCCCTCCATCCCGCGCAGATCGATCGACGTCGCCGCCACCTCCGGCCGCGGCCGTTCGGCCCCGCAGTTGGGGCACGAGTAGTGGCCGAGGTGGCCGACGAAGGCACGCTCGTAGGCGTAGGGATTGCCGCAGCGGCGGCAGTGCTTGGCGTCGAAGGCGTGCTGCAGCTCCGGCAGCGCCTGGGAGGGGTCCTCGATCCCGAAATAGAGGACGCCCTCGCGCGGCTCGCCCTCGGCGTCGCGGCCGAGGTCGGCGATCAACGGGTCGTCGGCGTTCAGCGCGAAACGGCTCTGCCCGGTGCGGCTCGCGACCGTCTTCGCCCACTCGTCGGCCAGCGCCTCCATCTCGCCGTAGCGGTCGAGCTGGTCGCGGAAGAGGTTGCCCAGAACAATTAGTGAGGGTTCCAGCTGCTCGGTCACTCGCGGCAGCCAGGCCTCGTCGACCTCGAACAGGCCCTCGCTGCCTCGCTGCTCGAGCAGAGCGGTGGCGACTCCCCAGGTCATGTTCGAGCCGGCGCGGTTGTGGACCGGCTGGCGGCCGTCGGCGGCGAGGATCGCGGCGATCATCCCCGCCGTGGTCGTCTTACCGTTGGTGGCGCTGATCACGGTGGCGCCTCCGTCGAGTCCGGCGCCGAGGCGGGAGATCGCCTCCGGCTCCAGCCGCAGCAGCACTCGCCCCGGCAGCGTGGTGCCGCCGCCGCGCCCGCTGGCGCGACTGGCGGCACCGATCGCCCGCGATAGCGCCTGCTTGGCGCTGAACACCGGCCCCGATGGGCGCCCGTTGGTTGCCACCCCGCTCAGTCCTCCGCAGTGGCAGGAGCGAGAATCGAGAGGCAGCTGGGAAGGACGTGCAGCGAGACCGGCAGGTCGGTCAGGTGCTCGCCGTCGGCGTAGACCGGGAAAGGGCGGCTGGCGTCGAGCTCGAGGCGCGAGGCGCGAAAGGTGGTGACCTCCTCCTTGTGGATGTGGGCACCCTTGAGGACGTCGCGCAGTCCGCGCAGGAAGCGCAGCTTGCCGACCTCGGTGATCGCCACCACGTCGAACCGGCCATCGTCGAGCTTGGCGTCGGGGGCGATGTACATGCCGCCGCCGTAGACGCAGTTGTTGGCGACGTCGACGAAGTAGCCCTCCAGACGTTTGCGCTCGCCGCCGGCGACGACGGTGAAGCGTGCCGATCGCCAGCCGATCAGGGTGCGGACCATCGAGTAGGCGTAGACGAGGTTGCCGCGGATGAAGTGCGTTTCGTTCGCGAGCCGGTTGCATTCGGAGTCGAAGCCGACGCTGACGATGCCGAGGAAGCGCTTGCCGTTGGCCTCACCGACGTCGATCCGGCGGCTGTGGCCGGCGAGGATGACCTCGACCGCTGCCTCGGGTTCGTCGGGGATGCCGAGCGCCCGCGCGAGATCGTTGCCGCGTCCGCCGGGGATCAGGCCGACGGGAGTCTCGGCGCCGGCGAGAGCGCCGCCGACCGCGCCCATCAGGCCGTCGCCGCTGACCACGACCGGGACCTCGCCGAGTTCGACCGCGCGCAGCGCCAAGTCGACGCCGTGCTCGAGGCTGCGCGTCCGCTCGACTCGGAACTCGATCCGCCGCGCATCGAGAGCGGCCTCGACCCGCGGCAACAGCTTCAGAGTCTTGCCTCCGGCGGAGGCGGGGTTGACGAGCAGGGTCAGCGGCATCCCGGAGATGTCCATCGGCGCCCAGCCTAGAGATAGTCGACGATCGGGCCGCCGCCGCGGAGGCGGTGGATGGCGAAGCTGCCCTCTCCCGCCGCTTCGGTCCAGATCGGCGTGAAACCCTGGCGCCCGAGCCGGCGGCGCTCGATAGCGCCGCGGAGCCCCCCGAGAGGCTCCTCGCCCTGGGTCACGGCAAAGGCGAGGAATCCCCCCGGGCGCAGCACGCGCGCCGCCTCGGCGGCGGCGGGACGGGCGTCGACCACCGCAAGCAGGTCGAAGTGGTCATCGGGGAAGGGGATCGATCCCGGAGCGCCTTGCTTGAAGGCGATCCGGCCCTCGGGGTCGAGGCCGACGCGCGTGGTCGCCACTCGAACGGCGCCGGCGGAGCGATCGATTCCCCGCACCCGCGCGCTGGGGAACTCGCGGGCGAGAAAGAGCGCTCCCTCGCCATCTCCGCACTCGAGCTGCAGGATGCGCTCCGGGCTGCCGACGTGGAGCGCGGCCGCAGCGAGGGGGGTGAGTGGAGGGGAGGACATCAGTCTTCTTGAACGTTTACTAGGGTTTCCCTCCATGGAGGGACAGCAACCGGATCGTCGCTGGATCATTCTCGCCGTCTTCGCGGTGGTCGCCGTCGGCATCGTCGCTGCGGTCCTGATCTCTCGCGGCGGCTCCGACAGCGAGGACAGCTCCTCCTCATCGTCGACCTCCACCGAGGCGAGCGCCGACGGCTGCAAGAAAGTCGAAGCGCCGGCGCCGAAGAAGGTCAGCTTCAAGGCGCCGAAGGAGGTCCTGAAGCCCGGCGAAGAAGCGACCGCAGTCGTCAAGACCAGCTGCGGGACGTTCGAGATCGCCCTCGACACCAAGCGCTCGCCGAAGACCGCCAACTCCTTTGCCTTTCTCGCCGAGGAAGGCTTCTACGACGACCTCACCTTTCACCGCGTCGCCCCGGGCTTCGTGATCCAGGGCGGCGATCCGGAAGGGACGGGGACCGGCGGCCCCGGCTACAGCGTCGACGAGAAGCCGCCCGCCAACCTCTCCTACACCAAAGGCATCGTCGCGATGGCGAAGAGCTCGGCCGAGCCGCCCGGCCGCTCCGGCAGCCAGTTCTACGTCGTCACCGCGCCCGACGCGGGCCTGCCGCCCGAATACGCGCTGGTCGGCAAGGTGAGCAAGGGTTATGACGTCGTCGAAAAGATCGACGCGCTCGGGACCCCGGAAGAAAAACCGAAACAGACGGTCCTGATCGAAGAAATGACGATCGACCAGGGTTAAGGCCGAGTAGGCTCACTCAGTGGCCAAGCCCGCCGTCGGCGACCAAGCTCCGGATTTTGCCCTCCCTGGGACGGGCGAGAAGACCTACAGGCTCTCCGATTACCGGGGCCGCAACGTGATCCTCGCCTTCTATCCCGGCGACGCGACGACTGTCTGCACCAAGCAGTTCTGCAACTACCGCGACCAGGGCGACCGGCTCGACCAACTCGACGCCGAGGTTCTCGGCATCTCGCCGCAATCGGTCGACTCGCACGAGCACTGGGTCAAAGAGCAGGAACTGAACGTGCCGCTACTCGCCGACGAGGACCTGGCGGTGGCGAAGAGCTACGGCGTCACCGGCTGGCTCGGCCCGCTGGCCCGCTTCACCGAGCTGAAGGACGCGCCGGGCGGGCGCTACGTGCAGCGGGCGATCTTCGTGATCGACGGCGAGGGGATCATCCGCCACCGCACCGTCTCGCGCACCGGCAGCACCTACGAGTCGGTCGAGGATCTCGAGCGAGCGGTCGCAGCGCTGGCCTGATGGCCGCCGATTCGCGGCCGTTCACCGTCGGGCCCGATCCGACGCTGCAGGGGGAAAGAGCGGGGGAAGGGCCGCCAGTCGTCCTCTGCCACGGAATCACCGCCACCCGGCGCTACGTCCTGCACGGCTCCAAATCACTGGCGCGGGCCGACTACGACGTGATCGTCTACGACGCCCGTGGCCACGGCGAGTCAGACCCGGCGCCGGTCGGGGAGAGTTATGGATACCCGGAGCTTGTGGGCGACCTGGAGCGGGTCGTGGAGATGCAGGTGGGGGACGGGCGCATCCTGCTCGGCGGGCACTCGATGGGGGCGCACACCGCGATCGCCTACGCGCTGCGGCACCCCGAGCGGGTCGCCGGTCTGGCCCTGGTCGGGCCGGTCTACACCGGCGAGATCGAGCAATCGTCGCTGGACTACTGGGACGCCCTCGCCGCGGCACTGGAAACCGGTGGCGTCGACGGCTTCGTCGCCTACATCGACAAGCGGCAGGGGATCGAGAGCCGCTGGCGCGATTCAGTCCTGCGCTTCACCCGGGAGCGGCTGCTGCTGCAGAGGAATCCCGAGGCGCTGGCGGCGGCGCTGCGCGAGGTACCGCGCTCGCGGCCCTTCGGCTCGATGGAGGAGCTCGGCGGGCTGGAGGTGCCGACCCTGGTCGTCGCCAGCAATGATGACGCCGATCCCGGCCATCCCTACGAGGCCGCCGTCGCCTACGCCGCAGCACTGCCGAACGCGCGGCTGCTCAGCGAGGGCGCGGGGGAGTCGCCGCTGGCCTGGCAGGGGGGCAAGCTCTCCCGCGCCTTAGCGGCCTTTTACGCCGAAGCCTTATCTTCCGCTCGATGAGCTACCCCAGCGAGGGAACCCTGCAGCGCGCGATCGCCTTCCTGGCGGCCCTGGGCGTCGGCGTCGCCACCTACATCGCGATCGCCGATTCCGGCGGCGGCTCACCGGTCTGCCTCGCCGGCGGCCACGGCTGCGCGACCGTCGCCAAGAGCTCCTACGCGCACGTTGCTGGGATCAACATCGCGATCTTCGGCGTCGTCGGCTATCTCGTCCTCCTGGCGAGCGCCTTCTTCGCCAATGACGTGGCGCGTTTCGGCGGCTTCGTCACGGCGCTGGGGGGTTTCGGCTACAGCGTCTTCCTCACCTACATCGAGCTCTTCAAGATCGAAGCGGTCTGCCAGTGGTGCGTCGCCAGCGCGGTCCTGATGACGATCCTCTTCCTCCTCAATGCGACGCGGCTGATCGCCTACGCGGGGTCCGCCGAAGCGCTTCCCAGCCGGGCATGACCGACGCCGAGCGCCGGTCGCAGCTACTGAAGCTGGCCGCCGGTGCGGTTTTCCTCGCCGTCGCCGTCGTCCTCGTCCTGATCGTGGTCAGCGCGACGAGTAACAGCGGCGGCGACACCAACCTCGAGGGCGCCACCGAGGTCGACCAGCTCCTCGCCGGCATCCCGCAGCGGGAAATGGTTCTCGGAGATCCGCAGGCAAAGGTCGAACTGATCGAGTTCGGCGATCTCCAGTGCCCGGTCTGCAGGGGCTACTCGGAAGAAATCCTCCCGCCGATAATCGAAAACCAGGTCAAGAAAGGCCAGGTGAAAATCGACTTCCGCAACTACACGATCATCGGCGAGCAATCGGTGGGCGCAGGGGCGGCGGCCCTGGCGGCCGGCGCCCAGGGCCGCGGTTGGAACTTCGTCGAGCTGTTCTACCGAAATCAGGGTGCCGAGAACTCCGGCTACGCGGACGACGCGTTCCTCGAAGCCGTCGCCAAGGGCGCCGGCGTCAAGAACCTGGCGAAATGGAACGCCGAACGCCGCGAACTCCCCGGCAAAGTCGAAGCGACCTCACAGGAAGCCCAGAACCTCGGCTTCGACGGCACGCCGTCGTTCGCGATCAAAGGGCCCAATACCGAAGGCCTGGAGCTGCTGGGAACCCCCGGATCGACTGGGGATATCGAAGCAGCGATCGAAGAAGCCGGCTGAATCTGCCCGGTCTCCTGCTCCAGGTTTACATAACCACCATTATCGTGCGTTAGGTCTGAATCTAGGACCACGGCACTAGGGGGCGACGCGGGCGCTCCCCTGGGTCAGCGGACGCACTATCGGCGGCGCCTTGGGGAGTTCTCCGTGCTTGACCTCGCCCAATTCGAAGCCCGCGGCGGCGATACCGGCTTCGGTGTCGCGGTTGCAATGGCAGCCGTCACCGAGGAAGCGCCAGGGCGATTCGAGGCGGTCCTGCCACTTGGCGAGGCCCGGGTCATCGGCGCGGACGTGCTCGAGGAAGAGCATTTGGCCATCGGGCTTGAGAACGCGGCGGATCTCTCGCAGCGCCGCAGCCTGGTCCGGGACCGTGCAGAGGACCAGCGTCACGATGACGGTGTCGAAGCTGTCGTCGTCGAACGGCAGGTCTTCGCCGCCGGCTTCGATCAACTCGGCCCCGGCGCAGACCTTCGCCGCGCGCTCGCGCAACTGCTTGAACATGTGGGGGTCGGGCTCGGTCACGGTCAGACTGTCGAGACCCTCACGGGGATATAGCTCCAGGTTCAAGCCGGTGCCCGCGCCGAGCTCTAGGACCCTCCCCCGCGCCCCGGCCAGCAGCTCGCGGCGCATCTCTCGCAGACCCGCCTCTTCGCTTGCCTCGAAAGCGCGGTCGTAGAACGCCGAGAACATCCGGCCCCAGGTGGCGTCGTAGATCTTTCCCATGTCGCTGGTCTACGTGCTCAGCGGGGCCGAGGTTCAGCGGTCGCTAAGCCGCGTCGCGCTGCGGCGCGGGCGTCTCCTCGCCGGCATCGGCCTGACCCGGCTCGCTCGCCGCGGCTCGCTCCTCATAAGCCCTGCGGGCGCCGTGGTCGACCTCGATCATCAGCTTGTCGACCTTCATCGCCCGGCCCAGCGCCTCGCGCCAGCTGCGCGGCAGCGGAGCGAGGATCTTGTAGAGGGCGCCGTTGGCGCGCGGGACGAAGACGTCGAAGCGCGGCACTTCCATCGCGTCGACGATCTCGTCGGCAACGTCGGAGGCCTCGACCGGCTTCACCCATTTCTGGCCGACGCCGCTGGTCAGCTCAGTGTTGACCACGGTCGGCATCACGCAGAGGACCTCGACCCCGGTGTCGCGCAGCTCCGCCCGCACCGCCTCGCTGAGGCCGACGACGGCGTGCTTGGTCGCCGAGTAGGTGGCGATGCCCGGCAAGCCGGATTTGCCCGCCTGCGAGGCGATGTTGACGATGTAGCCGCTGCCCCGCGGGCGCAGTCGTTTCATCGCCAGCTGGGTGCCGGTGATGACGCCGACGAGGTTGATGTCGATCTGGCGGCGGACCGAGTCCTCGCCCTCCTCGTCGAGCGGCGTCACCGGCATGATCCCGGCGTTGTTGATCACCGCGTCGACCGGGCCGAGCTGGCGTTCGGCCTCGTCGAGGAAGTGGGCGAAGGAGCCGCGGTCGGTGACGTCGAGCGCCAGCGCGACCGTGCCGCCGCCCAGCTCCGCCGCCGTCTTCTCGGCCAGCTCGAGCTGGAGGTCGCCGATGGCGACGCGGCATCCCTTCGCGATCAGAGCCGTCGCCGTTGCCTTGCCGATCCCCCGCGCGCCGCCGGTGATCGCCACGACCTTGCCGCTGAGTGAACGCCGCTCCTTCGCCATCGTGCTTCCTCCTCTGTTGGGTCCGGTGCCCTACCCTAGGACGCCGGTTTGTAGACCGTGACCACGGCAGCACCGCCGAGGCCGATGTTGTGCTGAAGCGCCACCTTGGCGCCGTCCACCTGCCGCTTGTCGGCCGTGCCGCGCAGCTGCCAGGTCAGTTCCGAGCACTGCGCCAGGCCGGTCGCCCCGAGCGGGTGGCCCTTGGAGATCAGCCCGCCGGACGGGTTGACGACGACCTTGCCGCCGTAGGTGGTCGCCTCTTCCTCGACCAGCTTGTGCGCCTCGCCCTCCGCGGCGAACCCGAGAGCTTCGTAGGTGATGAGCTCGTTGGCGCTGAAGCAGTCGTGCAGCTCACAGACGTCGACCTGCTCAGCCGTGACGCCCGCTTCGGCGTAGGCCGCCTCAGCCGCCGTCTTCGACATGTCGGAGCCGACGATCGTCATGCAATCGGCGTTCTCGTCGAAGGTCGAGCTGAGGTCGGTGACCATCGACTGGCCGGCGATCTCGATCGCCTGGTCCCAGAGGCCGTGCTTGTCGACGTAGGCCTCGGAGGCGACGATCGCGCAGGCCGAGCCGTCGGAGGTCGGCGAGCACTGCAGCTTGGTCAGCGGGTCGTGGATCATCTTCGCCGCCTTGATGTCCTCCAGGGAGTACTCGTCCTGGAACTGGGCGTAGGGGTTGTTGACCGAGTGCTTGTGGTTCTTCCAGCCGATCCAGGCGAAGTGGTCGGCTTCGGAGCCGTACTTCTGCATATGGTCGCGGCCGGCGTTGCCGAACATCTGCGGCGCCGGCGGCGAGGCCTCCGGGTCGCGGATCTCGAACATCCGCATTGCGTGCTTGTCGAGCGCGTTGGTGCGGTCGGTGTACTTGACCCCGAGGCTGCCCGGCTCCATCTTCTCGAAGCCCAGCGCCAGGGCGCAGTCGGCCGCCCCGCCCTTGACCGCCTGGCGCGCGAGGAACAACGCCGAGGAGCCGGTCGAGCAGTTGTTGTTGACGTTGACGACGGGAATCCCGGTCAGGCCGAGCTGGTAGAGCGCCCGCTGGCCGTAGGTCGAGTCCCCGTAGCAGTAGCCCGCGTATGCCTGCTCGACGTCCGTGTAAGGGATGCCGGCGTCGGCGAGCGCCTTCTCCCCCGCCTCTTTGGCCCAGTCGGGGTAGTCGCCGTCCTTGGTCCCGGGCTTCTCGAATTTGGTCATGCCGACCCCGATGACGTACGTGCGGTTGCTCAACTGCTCGCTCCTCCCATGTTTGGCTGACTGGCCAAATCTACCGTGCCGTCGGGATTCGGCCAAAGTCGCCAAGCTAAAAAGGCGATCGCGATGCCCAGTGCGGTGCCGGTCGCGCGCTGGCCGGCGGCGCGGAATGCGGCCTCGCCGAGGGTGCTGCTCATGAGGACGACATAGGTGGTGATTGCCGTCGTGAAGAGCGCGTACTGGACGGTGAGCAGGCCGAAGCTGAAGGCTGCGGCGACGGTGAGAGCGGCGGCGAGGACCAGGTCCTGGCCCGAGAACGCCTCGGCGAGCGCGGTGGCGATGACGAGGCCGGCGACGGTGCCGATCGCACGGAGGACGAGACGGTGGTCGGTCTCGTCGCGTTCGGGGCGCATCACGAAGAGGATCGTCAGCGGGATCCAGAAGCCGTGCTGGTGCAGGTCGAGGAGCCGGTAGGTGGCGACCCCGGCGGCGAGGACGGCTCCGAAGCGGAGCGCGTGGCGGGCGCTCTGGGACTCGAGGCTGAGGTTGGCGCGCAGGGCCGCGGCCGCCTCCCTCCCGCTCCAGGCTTTTTCGGGCTCGTCGGCGCTGCGGTCGGCGACGAGCCAGACGATCAGCGACCAGGCGACCTGGGTGAGACCGCCGAGGGTGCCGTAGAGGAGCGCCGGCCAGGCGTCGCCCGCCGGCAGGAAGAGGCCCTGGGCGATCAGCATCGCCAGCGTCACCGAGAGACCGACGATCGCCAGCCGCAGGGAGACGCAGAAGCCGTAGCCGGCGAGCAGCCCAAGCAGACCGAGGGCCAGGACCGCGGTCGGCCCGGTCTGGCTGCTGAGGATGCCGATCGCTGCGGCGATCCCGATCAGCGGCGCCGAGGCCGCCTGCCATCCCGCCCGCGGCCGCGCCGGGGCGTCCATCCCGGGGAAGCCGTTGACCAGCGCCCCGGTCGCGATCGCCCCCTGGGTCGGGGCGTCGAAGCCGAGCTCGATCCCCAGGGCGATCCCGATCGGGACCGCGAGGAGGAAGCCGCGGCGGATCGCCGGCCGGGGCTCGGCCGGGCCGATCGCGAAGGGGCCCGAGGCGCGCAGCCGGCGTGCCGTCCCGGCGGCGTTGAAAAGCGGTTGGGACGACTGGCCGGACGGCACGGACGGGAGGGTAACCTGAGCCTCCGTGGTATTCGCAGAGATCAGCTCCGATCCCTCGGCCGGGGTGGGGATACTCGCCGCCCTCGCAGCCGGGGTCGTCTCCTTCCTCTCCCCCTGCGTGCTGCCGCTGGTGCCCGGCTACCTCTCGGCCGTCAGCGGCGTCTCGGCCAGCGAGCTGGAGAGCGGCAACTGGCGCCGGGTGCTGCCCCCGAGCCTCCTCTTCGTCGCCAGCTTCTCGACCATCTTCATCCTCCTCGGGCTGACCGCGACCGGGCTCGGTTCCGTCCTCCAGGACCACAAGGAACTGTTGACGAAGATCTCCGGGGCGCTGATCATCGCGATGGGCGTGCTCTTCGTCAGTTCGCTCTTCATCACCCGGCTGAACCGCGAGTGGCACGTCAACGCCCTGCTCGAACGAGCGGGCAAGGGCGGCCCGATCGTGGCCGGTGCGGCCTTCGCGATCGCCTGGTCGCCCTGCATCGGCCCGACCTTGGCGGCGATCCTCGCGGCCGCCTCCCTCTCGGGCTCGGCACTCCACGGCGCCTTCCTCCTTGCGGTCTACTCGGCCGGCCTGGCGATCCCCTTCATCCTCACCGCCGTCGCCTTCTCCCAGATGACGACCGCCTTCGCCGTCGTCAAGCGCCACTACCAGGCGATCGTCGCCGTAGGCGGCGTAATCCTGATCGCAATGGGAGTCCTGATCTGGACCGGAGAGCTGTTCCGCCTCAACATCGAGGCCCAGAATTGGTTGAGTGAACTGGGCCTGAATTTCTTCAACGAAGTCTGAAACGCCGAAACCGCAAAAAGTCCTCTTGAGGGGGCTTTTTTGCGGTCTCGCCAATCAGTTGGGGCTAGGTCCAACGGTCTCGAGCTCTTTGCCGACCGCCTCGACGATCTCCAGGCCGTCGTCCTCTAGGTCGCGGGAGCAGACGATGCGGAAGCGGCCGGTGCCGATCTCCCCGTCCGGAATCACAGGCAGACCACGAATCGTCTCCCAGCCCAACCGCTCCACCTCGAACGGATTCATCCGCACCTCCGCCGCCGGAAACGGGCAGTTCATGTTGTGCTGGTCGATCGCCTTGGAGATCGCCTCCAAGTTCTTCGCCTCGGGAGAAGCCACGGCCGCAGTTTAGGTCTGCTCGCTAAGGAATGACAGCGCTGGCGCCGAAAGACAGGACATGAGCGTGACCCTGGCCGTCTGTGGGGACGGCGGCAACGATACGTTCGCCCTGGTCGTGGTCGCGATCGTGGTCGCGCTGTGGTTTTTGACGGTTGGTGTCGTGATCAAGGCCGGCGAAGACGAGACGGAGCGCGCCCTGCTCATCGCCCTCGTCCTCGTCTCGGTCCTGATCGGGGCCGGGATCTTCTTCCTCCCCGAAGGGGTCTCGGGGGACGGCGACTACCTCACCCGCTTCTTCCTCGCCCTGCTGATCCCAGGGGCGATCGGCATCGCTGTGTCCCTATTGACCCGGGCGGTGCACCTCGGCCGCGCTCTCCTGATCTCGGTCTGCGGCGCCCTTTTCCTGGTCGGTGGCGTCTTCCTGCTCTTCTTCGCAAGCCTTGCGCTCGGTACCGGCTGCCTGGAGTGATCGCCGGCGAAATCCCGTCCCGGGTCCCTCCTACCATCGACGGGTGAGCTTCGAGCGCTGCATCGCCCATCTCGACATGGACGCCTTTTATGCGTCGGTGGAGCTGCGCCGGCGGCCGGAGCTGCGGGGGAAGCCGGTGGTTGTTTGTGGGTCGGGGCCGCGGGCGGTCGTCACTACGGCCAGCTATGAGGCGCGGAAGCTAGCCGGAATCCATTCGGCTATGCCGGCCGCCGTTGCTCGGCGGCGGTTGCCGAATGCCGTTTATCTGCGGCCGGACTTTCCTGCCTATCGGGAGGCTTCCGCTCAGGTGATGGAGGTGCTGCGGCGGAACGTGGAGTTGGTCGAGGTCGTGGGCTTGGACGAGGCTTATCTGGAGCTGACCGGGCTCTTCTCGCCGAAGGCGACTATGCGGCGGATCGCTACCGAGATCAAGGCCGACACCGGGCTCACCTGCTCGGTCGGGATCTCCGAGAGCCGGATGCTTGCCAAGATCACCAGCGAGCTGGGCAAGCCCGCTGGCCTCGTCGTCCTCTCCCGCGAGCAGGCATTGGAGCGGTTCGCCGACCACTCCCCCGGTCTGATCCCCGGGATCGGGCCGAAAACGGTCTCCCGGCTGGAGGAGATGGGGATCCGGACGCTGGCGGACCTGCGGGGCTGGCAGCGACCCGCCCTCGAAGATCGTTTCGGCCCGCGCTCCGGGGCCTGGCTGCATGCCCGGGGCAACCTGCTCGATGAGACGCCCGTCGTCCCCGAACACGAGACCAAGTCACAGTCGACCGAGATCACCTTCGACGTCGACGTCCGCCAGCGCGCCGAGCTGGAGCGGCACCTGGCCGAGCTCTCCGAGGAGCTCTGCCGGCGCCTGGCAAAGCGCGAGCTCGAGGGCCGGACGATCGGGATCAAGATCCGGCTCGACGACTGGACCAACGTCACCCGCTCGCAGACGATCGAGGCGCCGACCAACGACCCCGCGGTCGTCGGTCCGATCGCCCTCGACCTGCTGCGTGCCTACGACCCGCAGCGGCCGGTGCGCCTGCTCGGCGTCCGTCTCGCCTCCTTCGAGACGGACGAAGCCACCAAGCCCGAGCCGACACCTGGTCAGCTCCAACTTGGCCTCGTTTCTTAGTTCCGTGGTTCCTTTGTCCTCTATATCGGGACAAAGGAACCACGGAACGTTTAGCGGCTGGACAGGACCGTGCCCACGCCTGGGAAGTCCAGCTTCTCCTTGACCGCCTCGGTCAGGTCGTAGTCGCGGCCGGCCACGTAGGGGCCGCGGTCGATCACCGGCACCGTCACCGAGCGGCCGTGGTAGCGCAGCCTGATCCTGTGCCGACCGCTCGGCCGCACCTTGCCGCCCACCGCCAGCCCGTTCCCCTTCAGCACCGCGTGCGTGGAGAGGTGCAGGGAGACGTGGTTTCGAAGGGAACACGCTAGGGGCTCCTCGGAGCGCGAATGTAAGTGGACGCACACAATCTCTAAATGCAACGCAAGCAACAAATCGGCTTTAGACAGCGTTCTCCGCAGCTTTACCCGGCCCTGGACCCGTATGCGAAGATGAATCGGTGACGAATCCAGAACGCCTCAGCGGCCTCGATACCTCCTTCCTCCACCTCGAGCGCTCCGGCGCCCACATGCACGTCGCCTCGACCAGCGTCTTCGAAGGCCAGGCGCCGACCCACGAAGAGTTCCGCGACCACATCGCCTCGCGGCTGCACCTGGTGCCGCGCTTTCGCCAGAAGCTGCGCTTCGTCCCGCTCGACCAGGGCCGCCCGGTCTGGGTCGACGACCCCCATCTCAACCTCGATTACCACGTGCGCCAGACCGCGCTGCCGGCGCCGGGATCGGACGAGCAACTGCGCAACCTCGCAGCGCGGATCTTCTCCCAGCAGCTCGACCGCTCGAAGCCGCTCTGGGAGCTGTGGCTGGTCGAGGGCCTGACCGGCGACCGCTTCGCGATCATCGGCAAGAGCCACCACGCGCTGGTCGACGGCGTCTCCGGTGTCGACATCACCACCGTCCTCTTCGACCTCGATCAAGAGCCGTCCGGCACCCCGGACAAGGCGCCGCCCTGGCTCGCCCGTCCCGAGCCGACTGACCTGAAGCTGCTCAGCGACGCCTGGCGCGAGCGGTTGACCAGCCCGCCGGAGATCTACCGCGGCTTCCGCGCGGCGCTGCGCGGCCCGCGCCAGGTGCTGAAGGGCGTCGGCGCGACCTCGAAAATGGTCAGCGCCGGGATGTCGGCCCCCCACTCCGTCTTCAACGTCGAGATCGGCCCCCACCGCCGCTTCCAGATGACCCAGACCGACCTCGGCGACCTCAAGCGCGTCAAGGACGCCCACGGCGGCACCGTCAACGACGTCATCCTCTCGATCGTCGCCGGCGGGATCGGCAAATACCTCCGCGCCCGCGGCCACGACACCGCCGGCCTCGAGCTGCGGGCGATGGTCCCGGTCAGCGTCCGGGCCGACGAGGAGCACGGCGCCCTCGGTAACCGGATCTCGGCGATGATGGCGCCGCTGCCGGTTTGGTGCGAGGACCCGGTCGAGCGGCTGCGGCTGATGACCGGCGAGATGGGCGACCTGAAGACCTCCGGGCAGGCGGTCGGCGCCGAGATCCTGACCAAACTGACCGACTTCGCCCCCTCGACGATCGCCTCGCAGGCCGCGCGCCTGCAGCCGGCGCAGCGCTTCTTCAACCTCGTCATTACCAACGTTCCGGGCCCGCAGTTCCCGCTCTACGTGCTGGGACGGAAGATGGAGTCGATCTTCCCGATGGTGCCGCTGGCTCGCCGCCAGGCGCTCTGCATCGGGATCATGTCCTACAACGGCCAGGTCAACTTCGGCCTGATCGGCGATTTCGACGGGATGGCCGACCTCGACAGCTTCGCCCTCGACCTCGAAGCGGCGACGCAGGAGGTCATCGAAACCGCCCCGGCGAAGAAGAAGGCGAAGGCGAAGGCGAAGAAGGGTAAGGCCGCCGCAACCGCAGCGACCAACGGCGCCGGCCCGGTCGCCGCCGAGCGCTCCTGAGTAGCTCGCGCCGCTAGCGGACCAGCCGGCCGCTGATCGCAAAAGGCAGACCGTCGGTCAGATAGCTCCAGTCGAGCGCGCCGACGTTGAAACCGGCGACGTGGGCGTCGGCGTTGACGACGACGGCGGTGATCCGCTCGAAGCGGCCGGGACGACGCAGACGCACGGTCAGTTCCCCGCCCGTGTGTCCGTAGGCGAGCGCCATGACCGGGCGGCCGTGGCGCTCGCTGCCGATCCGGCCGACCAGCGCCACCCCAGCCGCGGTCCCGTGCGGCGCCGTCAGGTGAACGACGACGGCGCGACCGTGCCGCGGCCGGACCCGCAGCATCTGGAAGGTGGTGTGGTTGAGCAGCCGGGTCTGGGCGACACCGTCGAGCGAAAGACGTCCCTGCCGCGGTGCGTCGGGATAGAGATAGCTCTCACGGAAGCCGTGACCGGTCCGCCACTCGGCCACCGCGGCCGCGAAGCGGGCGAAGTCGTGGTTGAAGTCCGAGGGCCCGCTCGAGCGCAGCGCTCGCTGATAGCTGCCGACCGAGAAGCCGCCCGGTTTGGCGTCGATCGCCCCGGCCCAGGCCTTGCGGATGATTTCCGGCCCGTAGCGACGCGCCAGCCACTGGTTCCAGATCGCGCTGCCGTACTCCTTGATCGAGCTGGTGGTCAGCGGCGTGTCCCAGAGCCGCACCCAGCGGCGGACGTAGCGGAGGTAGTCGTCGATTCCGTTGTAGACCTGATCCTCCATCCAGGTCGCACTCGCCTCGGCGAACCAGGGGTCCTGGTAGGCGTCGTAGCCGAACTGGAGGATGTGGTTGTACTCGTGGGCGAAGGTCACTTTCAGATCCGAGAGCGGCTTCGTCCCCGGGAACTCGAAGGCGCTGTAGTCGTTGTCAAGGACGAGATAGCCGTGCAGTCGCCGCGGAATCCGATGCTCTTTGCTCGCCTGGCCACGGTCCGGTGCCGCGTAGCCGAACAGTTCGCCGCCGATCTGCGAGAGGTAGACGTCGGTCTTGCCGCGCTGACCGCCGATCCCGCCGTCGCTGCGCGGCTCGCGCCAGCCCAGCTTGTCGTTCTCGACCGAGTGCACCCGTTCAGCCACCCGCAGCACGGTTTCGACGTAGTCGGGGATCCCATCGCCGTTGCGATCGGTGAGGTCGGGGGCGTCGAGGCCGTGGACCACCCAGTGGACGCAGAAATGCGGCGAGCAGGCGGGCGAGCCGGGCGCCTCGGGGACCGAATAGGCGTTGCGGTTCGGGTCGTGGCCATCGGTCGGCCGGAAGCGGGGTGCGAGGAACGGCTTCTGCGCCTTCGATGCGAGGCTCGGCGTCGCCGGTGCGATGTCCGAGGCGGCATCGGCCACGCCGGCAGCGGCGATCGCCAGAATCAGCGCCGCCGAGGTCCCGAGCAAGTGCCGCCGACGGTTCCGCATGCCGAGAGAACCCTAGCGACGGGCGAAAGTACCTCCGGGGACCGCGACGGAGATACTTCCCGGATGAGTCGCGGAGCACGATGCGCATAGCCCTCGCCCAGATCGACCCGACCGTCGGCGACCTCGACGGCAACGCCGCCAAGGCGGGCGAGTGGATCGCCCGCGCCCGCGACCTCGGCGCCGAGCTGGTGATCCTCCCCGAGCTCTGTATCCCCGGCTACCCGGCCGAGGACCTGTACCTGAAGCGCCACTTCCTGCGCGCCAACCAGCGCGCGGTCGAGGAGCTGGCGGGAACGGTGCAGGGGATCACGGCGCTGGTCGGCTTCGCCGAGCCGGTCGAGAATCCGCTCGACGCCCGCCCCGCCTACAACTCGATCGCGGTCCTCGCCGACGGCCGGGTCCAGTCGATCTACCGTAAGAACCGGCTGCCGAACTACTCGGTTTTCGACGAGCAGCGCTACTTCGTCCCCGGGTCCGAGCCGGCGACCATCGAGGTCGGCGGCCTCACGGTCGGGCTGACCATCTGCGAGGACGTCTGGGCGCCCGGGCCGCCGGCACAAGCCGAGGCCGAAGCGGGCGCGAAGCTGATCGTCAATCCCTCCGGCTCGCCGTACCACCGTGGCAAGGGGCGCGAGCGAGAAGAGATGTTCGCGGAGCGCTCCCGCGCCTACGGCGCCTATTTCGCCTTCTGCAACCTGGTCGGCGGCCAGGACGAGCTGGTCTTCGACGGCCAGAGCCTCGTCACCGCCCCCGACGGGAGCGTGATCGCCCGCGCCTCCCAGTTCGAGGAGGAGCTGCTGGTCTGCGAGATCCCGCACCCCGAGCCCGGGCCGACAGCGGCCCCGCTCGCCGATCTCGACGAGGTCTACGGGGCGCTGACCCTCGGCCTCCGCGACTACGTCGGCAAGAACGGCTTCAAGCACGTCGGCGTCGGCCTCTCAGGCGGGATCGACTCGGCGCTGGTGGCGATGCTCGCGGCCGATGCCGTCGGTGCGGAGCGCCTGACCTGCGTCGTCATGCCCTCCCCCCATTCCAGCGATGCGACCCAGCAGGACGCCCGCGACACCGCCGCCAACCTCGGCTGCGAGCTGATCGAGGTCGAGATCGAGCCGATGATGGAGAGCTACGCGAAGGCGCTGCGCGGCTACCTCGATGAGCCGGAGGGGGCGGTGCCGCACGACCCGACCAAACCCTCCCCGCCCGACCTGACCGCCGAGAACGTGCAGGCGCGGATTCGCGGCAACCTGATGATGGCGCTCTCCAATCGTCACGGCTGGCTGGTCCTCACCACCGGCAACAAGAGTGAGATGTCGGTCGGCTACGCGACCCTCTACGGCGACATGGCCGGCGGCTTCGCGGTGATCAAGGACGTGCCGAAGCAGCTGGTCTACGAATTGGTGCGACGGCGTAACGAGCGTGCCGGGCGTGAGCTGGTTCCGGCGAGCGTGATCGAGCGGGCGCCCTCGGCGGAGCTGCGTCCCGACCAGCGCGACGAGGACTCACTGCCCCCGTATGAGCTGCTCGACCGCATACTCGAGTCCTACGTCGAGCGCGACCTGGGCCGCGAGGAGATGATCGCCGCCGAGATGCCGGCCGAGACCGTCGACGAGGTGATCCGCCTGGTCGACCGGGCCGAGTACAAGCGGCGCCAGGCGGCGCCGGGGATCCGGATCACGCCGCGCGCGTTCGGCAAGGATCGACGCTTACCGATCACTAACCGCTTTGGTGGCTAACCAGGTTGCGAAAACCAAGCATGACAAGGACGCAGGGAGCGTGGCGTGCTCTGCACGCGAGCGACCGAGGACGCCGTCAGGCGCCGGTTTCTCGCGGCCTGGGCCGGACCGCAATGGTCATCTTGGCTATAGCGCATGGTTTTCCCTCGTCGTTGAGGACTTCGGCTTGCCAGAGCCAGGTGGTGCGGCCGCGGTGGCGGGCTTGGGCGCGGACTTCGGCGGCGCCGGCGGTGATCGGGCGGATGAAGCTGACCTCGATCGACTGGCCCATCGCCGCCATCCCCTGGTCGTAGACCGCCCCGAAGGTGGCGCGCGAGCAGATGCTCTCGATGAGAGACGACATCACGCCACCGTGCATCAGCCCGAACGGCTGGCGCAGCTCGTCGCGGATCTCGACCCGGACGCGGGCGTCGTCGGGGTCGTCGCTGAGCCACTCGGTGCCGATCAGCTCGTCGAAGTGAGTGGGCTTAACCGTAGCGTCGTCTTTCACGGCCTCGCACCCTAATAGGCTTCCGATCCGGTGGCGCTGTCCGACGACCAGAAGGCGATCCTGCGCCTGCTTTCCCAGCGGGGCGAGCAGGGGTATGAGGATCTCTCGGCCCTTATGGGGGTTGATGCTGCGGAGGTACACAGGCGCGCCAGGGATGCTGCCGCTCAGCTCGAAGGTGAAGGTATTCCTGCTCCCTTGATTCCTGAGCCGCCCGGGGGAGCGGGTTCCCCCTCCGTCGCGAAAGATGGGGAGGCTCCTCCGGGGGAACCCGCTCCCCCTCCGGTGGCGCCGAAGCCGGAACCGCCCGAGCCGGAGGTTGTCCGTTCTTCGGAGGCTTCCAAGGCGAAGCCGGAGCCGGTTCCTCCCGCTCTCCCCGTGGGTAAGCCGAAACCTCCTTTGAAGAAAGAGCTGAAGTTGTTGGAGGGACGGGGGCTTTGGGCGCTCCTGGCGGGTGCGGCGATCGTGATCCTGTTCGTTGTCTTCGTCCTCTTCGGCGGAGGAGATGACGGTGGGAGCGACACGACGACCACCTCTTCTTCTTCGACGAGTGAAGGGACGGTCGCCAAGCTCGAGAAAGCGGCCGAAGGGGGCAAGAAAGAAGTGACCAAGGCTTCGCTTGACGCTGTCGACGGCAGCGATGCAACCGGGGTTGCGGTCTTCGGGCGGGTTAAAAACAGCCTTGCGCTGCAGGTGGCGGCGGAAGGTCTGGAACCTGCGGAAAAGGGCGAGGGGTACACGATCTGGCTGGCCGCCTCACCGCAGAAAATGCTGCCCCTGGCCTCGACCGAAGTCGGCGAGGACGGCCGTATAGGCGCCCAGGTCGAAGTCCCGACCGAAGTCCTCGCCTACCTCGCCAACGAAACCTTTGGTCAGATCGCGATTACCCGGACCGAGGAAACGAAGTTGAAAGCCTCGCTGGCAAAGGCGACGAAAGAAAAGACGGCCCCTGCCTACACCGGCGACGAAGTCCTCCGCGGCGAAGTGACTGGTCCGATCGTCGGCGCCGCCGCCAAGAAGTAGCGCGCGACTTTCTGCGTTTTACTCAAATACTTTCTGTGTCCCGTATTCTCTCCGCGTGCTCAGCAAGCTTCGCCACAGGAAAAGGTCGCCGCTCTCGGTTCTACTCATGCTCGCTCTGGGCGTCGCTGTATTTGCAACCGGCTGCGGAGGAGACAGCGGCGCGAGCTCCAACGCTGCAGCCACCTCGGCGACCGACACGACGACGAATGCGGTCAGGCAATCCGGCCCGACGGTTGCCGTACTCCATCCGGTGGGCGACGTCGAGGCGAGCGGTACGGCCCGCTACCTGAAGACCAAGGACGGGCTGCCTCTGCTCAAGCTACGGGCCGAAGGACTCGAACCGGCCTCCGGGGATCGGCAATACGTCGTATGGCAGAAGCACTCGCGCAACGACATGTACATGCTCGCCACCTGGACGGTGGGCAAGGACGGGCGGCTGGTGCAGACCTGGTCACCAAACTTCGCCTCTCTCCAGTACCTGGAACGCGGGCTCAGGACCAAGCTCCTGATCACCAAAGTGGAGCTCAACGACCGGCTCTACGAACCGGCCCCCTCCGACAACTCCTACAAACACAGCTTCATTGGCAGGCCCGTGCTCGAAGGCGACTTCACAGGAGCGCTGGTCGATTCAGAAGAAAGCGAATAGGCCTACCGGGTGGCCGGCAGGAGCTTGCCTGGGTTCATGATCCCGGTGGGATCTAGCTGCTCCTTGACCGCTCGGAGGACATCGAGTCCGGTCTCCCCCACCTCGGCCTCCATGTAGGGGGCGTGGTCGCGGCCGACGGCGTGGTGGTGGGTGATCGTGCCGCCGTGGGCGACGATCGCCTCGCAGGCGGCGCGCTTGACCGCCGCCCATTGCTCGATCTCGGCGCCGTGGCGGGCGCGGGAGATGAAGGTGAAGTAGAGCGAGGCACCGTCGGCGTAGGCGTGGGAGAGGTGACAGAAGACGAGGCCGGGCGTGCTCTGCCTCTCCAGGGCGCCGCGGATCGCGCCGCCGACGGCGGCGTGCAGCTCGCCGAACCGGCTCCAGGTGTGCGAGGTCTCGAGCGTCTCGAGCATCGCTCCCATGCCCATCAGCGTGTCGCGCAGGTAGGGACCCTGGTAGCGGCCGTGCTCCCAGGCGCGTCCCGCCGCCTGGCCGAGGTAGGCGGCGCCGCCCCGGCGCAGGGCGCGGACGGTCAAGGCCCGGCGGCGGGAGGCCGACTCCTCGTCCCCCTCGAAGCCGACGATCATCAGCGCGCCGCCGCGACGACGGCGCGCGCCGAGATAGCCGTCGAAGAGGCTGCCGCTGAGGCCGCGCGGCCCAGACAGCGCCAGCGTCCCTTCGGTCTCCTCCTCGTCGGAGACGCGGACGATCTCCGGCAGACCCGGCCCTTGGGCCAGCGAGCGGACGATCTCTGACCCGGCCGCGAAGCTCTCGGCCATCCAGGCCTCGTAGCGGCGAACGGCAGGCGCCGGCCGCACCCGCACCGTCACCTCCGGGATCACGCCGAGGACTCCCTCGGAACCGATCACCAGCTCCCGCAGCGCCGGGCCAGCGGCGGTATGTGGCGTCTCCAGGGTCGAGATCTCCCCGGTAGGCGTCAGCAACCGCACCGAGCTGACCAAGGCGTCGAAGCGCCCGTAGCCACTCGATGCCTGCCCGGCGGAGCGGGTCGCGGCAAAGCCGCCGATCGTTGCGTACTCGAAGGACTGCGGGAAGTGGCCGAGCGTCAGCCCCTCGCGGCCCAGCGCGGCGTCGGCCTCCGGCCCGCGCAGACCGGCGCCGAGTTGCGCGGTCAGCGAGCGGCGGTCGATCTCTACCTCTTGGAGAGCGCCGAGATCGAGGCTGATCACGCGCTCGTGTGATCCTCGCAGCGGCTCGACTCCGCCGACGACGCTGGTGCCGCCGCCGAAGGGCACGATCGCGACTCCCTCGGCCGCGCAGACCTCGATCGCCCACCGCAGCGCCTCCGCGTCCGCGGGCATCACGACGGCGTCTGGAGCGCTCTCGAGCGCACCGTTGCGCAGTCGCGCCAGGTCGACGTATCCGCGCCCGACGGAATGCCGCAACCGGTCCTCGTCGCCGCGGAAGACGTTCCCCTCCCCCACCGCCTCGATCAGCGCCCGCGGCAGCGACTTACTCGCCGGCAGCGCGAAATCCCCCAGCTCCCGCGCCAACGGCCAAGGCTCCAGCGCCCCGATCCGCTCCCGCAGCACGCCAAGCGCCTCGCCATCGAGCTCCGGCTCAACCGCGGGGTCCCCCCATCCCCACCACTTGTTGTCCCGCCGAGGAAACTGCATCAGATTCTTCCCCCAGGAGATGGAAAATCTGATGCAGTTCGGGGTGAGAGGGGCTGCGGGGTCATCCGAGTGCCCTTTCGATGCCGTCCAGGGCTTCGTTGACGATTGCGCCCTGGCCTCGGCGCATCAGGGGGGAGCCGAGCCTCGACATGCCTTTCAGGGTCTGCACGGCCGAGATCTTTACCTCGGTGCCTCCGCCCTTCTCCCGCAGCCCAATCTCGACCTTCGAGGCTTTCAGGTGCCGCTCGAACGGGGTTCCCTCCAGCTCCTGCTCCCAGACGTAGCGCTCACCCTCTGCCGAGCTGATGCAGCGGTAGTCGGCGCGCACCCCGCGGCCCTCGGCGGTCTCCAGGACCATCGTCCAGCGGGTCCGCCGGCCGCCGCTGCCTTCCACGTTCTCGACCCTCCCGGTCCGCGGCCACCAGCGGGGCAGGCTGTAGGGATCGGAGATGAGCTTCCAGACTTCGCCCGCGGACGCTTCGAAGCTGCGCGTGCGGGTCACGCGGGCCACGGCGCGGGGTTATTCGCCGGCCAGGCGGCGCAGGTCCCGGACGAGCAAAAGGTGCTTGAGGTGGCTGACCGTCGCTGCCAAGCTTTCCAGGCTTTCCAGCGCCTCCTTGCGGCGCTCGGGATTGCGGGAGCGGAGCGACGGTCCCAGCAGCGCTTCCAGCAGCTGCGCCTCGCGGTCGGCAGAGGAGCGGAAAACGCGCAAATTGCGCGCCCCGACCCCCACCCGGGAGAGCTCGTTAGCTGCGCGGACGATCTCGCGGTCGGTCTCGTCGTAGACGGTCTTGCCGTCGCGTTTCTCCGGCTGCACGATCCCGAAGTTCTCCAGCTCGCGGATCAGCTCCTCGCGGGCGCCGGTCTCCTCGACGACCTCCTCGAGCGAGAGATATGCGCGCGAGGTGTCGACGAGGATCGCCCGCCGCACGCCCCCGGCCGCGGGCTTGCGCTCGCCGTCGCCAAGCCCGACGTCGCCACCGGCTGCGAGCTCCTGGCGGATCACCCGCAGCGGCAGGAACTCGTCGCGCTGCAGACGCAGGATCGTCCGCAGCCGTTCGACGTCGGACTGGCTGTAGAGCCGGTAGCCGCCGGACGTCCGCCGCGGGTTGAGCAGCTTCTGGTCCTCCAGGTAGCGGATCTTCGAGATCGAAACGTCGTCGAACTCGCTCTGGAGGATTTTGCAGACGGCGCCGATCGTCAGCGCCTTGCGCGGGCGGCTGGGCGAGTCAGTGGTGCGGTTGGGCTGCTCGGAGACGGCCATCGGTGGTTCCCTACCGCTCCAGGTAGCTGAGCTTGTACTTGCCGACCTGGATCTCGTCGCCGTCGGCGAGCCGGTGCGACTCGATCCGGCGCCGGTTGACGTAGGTGCCGTTGAGCGAGCCGAGGTCGTCGATGTAGAGGCCGTCGCGGCGGCGGACTAGCAGCGCGTGGTTGCGGGAGACGGTGACGTCGTCGAGGAAGACGCCGGCGTCGGGGCTGCGGCCGATGCTGATCCGCTCCTCGGAGATGCTGAAGCTCTCGCCGGCGCGGCCACCACCGGAGCGGATCACCAGCGCGGCGCCGCTCTCCTCAACCACCTCCTCGATGTCGACCGGAGTCATGTCGCCGGTCTCGTCGACCCGGTAGGTCATCGTCGTCGGGTCGTCGCCGGTCTCTTTCGGCCCACCCAGGTAGGCACCGCACTTCTGGCAGTAGTTCGCCCCCTCGGGGTTGGCGAAACCGCACTCGGGACAGTGGACGGCCATGGCGCTTCCCGCTAGGCGGCGGGCTCGTCCTCCGCAGGCTGGGCCTTGCCGGCGAGGATCTGCGTCAGCTGCTCGACGTCGGCGCCGGAGATCAGCGAGTCGCCGGCCTCCCGTTTCTGGCGCAGGCGGTTGACGAGCTCGGCGCGCAGGATGTCGATCTTCCCGTGCAGGACACGCCGCTTGTAGGAGATCTCGTTCTCCTCCGCCGTCAGGTTGTCGATCATGTCCTTCAGCTCCTTGTCGGAGAGAGAGCCAAGATCGGGGAAAGAAGTGTCTTCCATCGTGCTCCTAACTGGGAGAGGCGGGGCAGCCTCCGGTTTGCGCGAGTGCCGATCATAGCTACTCGACCATCCAAGGTTCAACCCTAGGTTGAAGGTTCGGGTAAAGCTGGGCGTCAGCTTGCGGCTTGGGCGTTGCGTACGGCCCGCATCCCCGCCTGTGCGTAGAGGACGGTGGCGATAATCGCCATCACCAGGCCCCAGATCAGCAGGGCGGTCGCGACCCAGCCGGGCGCCAGCAGGGCGAGGAAGATCCCGCCCATGATCGGGAAGACCGAGATCCGTCCCGGCCAGTTGACCTCGATGTCGACCCCGTGGCGGAGGCCGTACTGGGCGAGGAAGAGCATCGAGAGCTCACGCAGCGCCAGCAGCGCCAGCGCCCAGCGGGGCAGCAGCTCGAAGCTCCAGCAGACGACGGCGCCGGCGAGGATCGTCAGCCGGTCGACCAGCGGGTCGAGCAGAGCGCCCATGCGGCTGTACTGGCCGGTGATCCGGGCGAGGATCCCGTCGAGGTAGTCGCCCGCGGCGATCGCCCAGAAGACCATCGCCGAGGCGACCGAAGTGCCGTCCTCGGTGTTGTAGGCGAGTACGAGGAAGACCGGCAACGCCGCCAGACGTAGGTAGCCGACCGCGTTTGGGATCGTCCACGGGTTGAGCGGCTCCCCTTTGCGAGTCTGGGGTGGTGGCGGCGCCGAGCGGTCGAGTCCGAAGAGGCGGCGCACCCGGCCGCGGCCGAAGGGCGCAGCGGCCACGTCAGTAGGCCTTCGCGAAGACCGCTTCGGTGACCGCCGGCTTGCCGGTCAGCACGCAGCGGCTGTCGGACGGGAGGTTCTGGTCGAAGGGGAGACAACGAACCGTCACCTTCAGCCCCTCCAGCAGCGCCGCCGATTCCGGCGCTTCGCTCCACGGCGCTCGCAGGAAGCCGCCGGCATTGGCGTCGGCGGGGTCGGTGTCGAACCATTCGCGAAACCCGTCGAAGTCAGTGATGTCGCACCGGGTCCGCGAGGCGAGCCGCTTGGCGGCGGCCAGGTGGTACGCGCTCTGGATCTCGGCCAGCAGGGCGGGGATCGCGTCGGCGACCTTAGAGCTCTCCAACGACTCGGGCTTGGCGTCCCCACCATCGCGGCGCCGTAGCGCCACCACGCCCTCTTTCAGGTCGCGCGGCCCCAGTTCGAGGACCAGCGGGACGCCTTTGCGAGTCCACTCCCAGCGCTTGTCCGGCGGTTCGCGATCGCGCAGATCGGCGCTGACCCGCACCGGGGCGCCTTCGAAGCTCAGCTCGCCGATCTCCCGCGAGAGCTCCTCCGCGGCCTCGAGCACCGCCGCGGCGTCGTCCCCGCGCGGAATCGGCACGATCGCGACCTGCTGGGGCGCCACCGTGGGCGGCAGCCGCAGGCCAACGTCGTCGCTGTGGCTCATGATCAGGGCGCCGAGCAGCCGGGTCGAGACCCCCCAGGAGGCGGTGTGGACCAGGCCCCTCCCCCCCTCGCTGTCGAGGAAGTTGATCTCCGCCGCCTCGGCGAAACTTTGCCCCAGGTAGTGCGAGGTTCCGGCCTGCAGCGCCTTTCCGTCCTGCATCATCGCCTCGATCGAGAGCGTCTGCTCGGCCCCGGGGAAACGCTCTTCCTCCGGCTTCTCGCCGGTCAAGACCGGCATTGCCAGGAACGAGTCGGCGAACTCTCGGTACACCTCGAGCATCTGGTCGGCATTGGCTCGCGCCTCCTCCTCGGTGGCGAAGGCGGTGTGCCCCTCCTGCCAGAGGAACTCGGTCGTTCGCAGCAGCACCCGCGGCCGCATCTCCCAGCGGACGACGTTGGCCCATTGGTTCACCATCAGGGGAAGGTCGCGGTAGGAGTTGATCCACTTCGCGAAAGAGCGACCGATAATCGTCTCCGAGGTCGGCCGCACGACCAGCGGCTCGGCCAGCTTCCCGCCTGGCCTCAGGTGGCCGGGGTTATCGGGGTCGGCTTCCAGGCGGTGGTGGGTCACCACGGCCATCTCCTTGGCGAAGCCCTCGACGTGTTCTGCCTCGCTCTCGATATAGCTGAGCGGGATGAAGAGCGGGAAGTAGGCGTTGGCGGCGCCACTGCGCTTTATCTGGCGGTCCAGCTCGGCCTGCATCAGCTCCCAGATCGCATAACCCCACGGGCGAATCACCATGCTGCCGCGCACGTGGGCGAGTTCGGCCACCTCGCCCTCCCGCACCACGGCCTGGAACCAGGCCGGAAAGTCCTCGGCTCGGGTCGGTGAAAGTCCCTTGGTCGCCATGACCGGCGAGTCTATTTCCTGAGATACGAGAGCCAAGCCTGGCTAGGACGCAGGGAGCGAAGCATGCTCCTCACGTGAGCGACAAGGACACCGCCAGGGCCGACACTCGCACCTCAGGCCCGCGTGAACCGGCGGCCTGCGGTGGGCGAAGACTCCTCGTCGAGGAGGACCTTGTCGGACTCGCCTAGTTCGACCGCTTCCTTCTCCATCTGGGCGATCTTCTCGGGGGTCAAGTCGCCGGCGTTTTCGCGCTCGATGTTGGCAACCCACTCAGCCCCCTCCTGCGACTCGGCCTCGTCGAACTCGACCTGTCCGCATTGCAGGGACTTGTCGATCTCTTCGAAGAGGGTGTCGACCAGCTTCTCCTGCGGGACCTTGCGCAGCGGTTTGCCGCCGGCGAAGATCAGGCCCTCGTTCTTCGCCCCGGCGATCCCGAAGTCGGCGTGGCTGGCCTCGCCGATCCCGTTGACGGCGCAGCCGAGGACGGCGACCTCGACCGGCTCGGCGTAGCTTTCCAGGCGCTGCTCGATTTCGGCGACGACCGAGTCCATGTCGAACTGGAGGCGGCCGCAGGTCGGGCAGGCGATCAGGACCGGGCCGCGCTCGCGCAGCTGCAGCGCCTTGAGGATCTCCCAGGCGACCTTGACCTCCTCCTCGGCGTGGAAGGTTGAGAGGCTGATCCGAATCGTGTCGCCGATCCCGTCGGCGAGCAGCGTCCCCAGCCCGACCGCGCTTTTCAGCGAGCCGCCCCATTTCGTCCCCGCCTCGGTGACGCCGAGATGCAGCGGGTAGGGGATCTTCTCCGAGAGCAGGCGGTTGGCGGCGATCGTGTACGGGACGTTGGTCGACTTGATCGAGACCTTGAAGTTTTCAAAGTCGAGGCCCTCCATCAGCTCGACGAACTCGATCGCGGCGGCGACCAGCGCCTCGACCGGCGCCTCGCGCTCGAGCTCATGCAGGTGTTTGGGAAGCGAGCCGGAATTGACCCCGATCCGCATCGGCACCCCAGCGGTGTTCGCCTTCTCCGCCACCTCGGCGACTTTGTCGCGGCCGCCGATGTTGCCCGGGTTGAGGCGGATGCAGTGGGCGCCTGCGTCGATCGCTTTCAGCGCCAGCGTGTGGTTGAAGTGGATGTCGGCGATCACCGGGATCGGCGATTCCTTGACGATCGTCTTCAGCGCCTCGGCGTCCTGCTCGCGCGGGACCGCGCAGCGAACCAGGTCCGCGCCGGCGTCGGCGACCTTGCGGATCTGGTCCATGGTCGCCGCCAGGTTGGCGGTCTCGGTCTTGGTCATCGTTTGCACGGCGACCGGAGCGCCGCCGCCGATCGGCACGTTGCCGACGAAGATTTGCCTTTTTGAAGCCATATCCGAAGCCTACTGAGAGTGGATCGTGCGCCGGCGGGCTCGCCGTGCTTTAGCGGACTTCGAACCCTTCGCCCGTGATCCTGCCGATGTCGTTCGAAAGGCCGACGAACATCAGCATCAGGACCAGCGCGAACCCGATCATCGTCGCCCTCTCGATCACCCGCAGGGACACTGGCTGGCCGCGAAGCTTCTCCACCAGCGCCCAGAGGATGTGCCCCCCGTCGAGCGGCAGGATCGGCAGCAGATTGATCAGCCCAAGGGAGAGGCTGACGAGGGCAAGCAGGAGCAGGGACTGCTGCAGGCCCGTTTCGACCACCTGGTGCCCGACGTCGCTGATCCCGACCACGCCGGATACCTGCTTGCGCTGCTTCGATTCGAAGATGTGCGTGATCAGATGTCCGGTGCGGGAGGTGACTTCCCAGATCGCATCCGAGGCACGGCCGACCGCTTGACCTGGGGTCAGGGTGTACGGCTTGCCGGCAAAGCCGAATCCGACCAGCGTCTGTCCTGCCGCGGTGTCGAAGCGAGGCCGTACCGCGAGGGTGACGGTCTCGCCCCCGCGCTCGACCGTGAGCTTCACTGGCGTCGCCGCCAGGCAGCCCTTTTTCTGCTCACCGGGGCATTTGTGAGAGCCGATTTCTTCGCGGAATTTTCCGATTCGGTTTTCGGTGCTCAGCCTGCGGTAGCGGCTTCCATCGACGGCGACAATCTTGTCGCCCGGCCTCAGCACGCCTGCGGCGGGGGTCTTCGGCAGTACGTGCCCCACTGCCTGGGTCCCTTCTTCAAGGGTGGCGAAGGAATACACCCCGACCAGGATCAGGAAAGCCAGGATGATGTTCACCGCCGGCCCCGCTGCCACCACGACGATCCGTTTCCAGACCGGCTTGCGGAAGTAGGCATTCGCTTCGTGCTCCGGAGGGACGTCCTCCTCCGGGTTCATGCCGGTGATTTTCACGTAACCGCCGAGGGGGATCGATTTCACCCCGTACTCGGTTTCGCCGCGTTTGAACGACCAGATCGTCGGCCCGAAGAAGAGGAAGAAGCGCTCGACCCGCATCCCCGTCGCCTTGGCGGCGAAGAAGTGGCCCGCCTCGTGGATCATGATCAGGAAGCAGAAGCCGAGGAAGACGATCAGCCAGCTCATGCAGGCATCAACCCCCGGATCTGCTCCTCGCTGCGCTCGCGCGCCTCGGCGTCGGTTGCGAAGAGGTCGTCGAAGTGGGTCAGCGGGCGGGCGGGCATCTCCTCCAGCACCCGCTCGATCACGGCCGGGATCCCGGTGAACGGGATCTGCTCGGCGAGGAAGGCGGCGACGGCGACCTCGTCGGCGGCGTTGAGGACGCAGGGCGCCGTCCCCCCCGCCGCGCCGGCCTCCAGCGCCAGGCGCAGGCAGGCGAAGGTCTCCGGGTCGGGCTCCTCGAAGGTCAGCGAGCCGACCGTGGCGAGGTCGAGCTGCGGCACGTCGACGTCGGCCCGCTCGGGGAAGTGCAGCGCGTAGGAGATCGGCACCCGCATGTCGGGATAGCCGAGGTGGGCCAGCGAGGAGCCGTCGTTGAGGTGGATCAGCGAGTGGATCAGCGACTGCGGGTGGACGACGACCCCGATCCGCTCGTAGCCGACGCCGAAGAGGTGATGCGCCTCGATCGCCTCGAAGCCCTTGTTCATCAGCGTCGCCGAGTCGATCGTGATCCTCCCCCCCATCTGCCAGGTCGGGTGAGCGAGGGCCTCGGCGACGCTGACGCCGGAGAGGTCGTCGCGGCCGCGGAAGGGCCCGCCCGACGCGGTCAGTACCAGCCGCTCGACGGTCCCCGGCGCCTCGCCATTGACGAGTTGGAAGAGGGCGGAGTGCTCCGAGTCGACCGGCAGCAGCCGCGCGCCGGTCGCCTCGGCCAGCGCCATCACCAGCTCGCCGCCGAGAACGAGGCTCTCCTTGTTGGCAAGGGCGACGTCGATCCCCTCGGTCAGGGCGACGATCGTCGAACCGAGCCCGGCGGCGCCGACGATCGCGTTCAGCACCAAGTCGGGCTCGGTCGTGACGATCAGCTCCCGCACTCCCTCAGGGCCGTCGAGAACCCGCCCGCTCCAGGCACCGCGGGCCCGCTCGGCCGCGTCGGCGTCGGCGAGCGCGACAACCGGCACGCCGTGCTCGCGCGCCTGCTCGACCGTCAGCTCCCAGCCGTTGCCCGCCGCGAGGCCGATGGCCTGCAGCTCATCCGAGCGCCCGATCACCTCCAGCGCCTGCGTGCCGATCGACCCGGTCGAGCCGAGTATGAGGACCTTCTTCATGCCTGAAAGAGGATACGGAGGGACCCGACCGGACCGCGAATTGCCTCTCTCGGGCGCTCTTCAGACCCCCCAGATAGAGACCAGTTGCTCAGGCGCCCACTCCGGCCAAGCAGCGGCGCCGATGGGCGATCCGCCAAAGAACTCCCCTACCTTGGCCGGCCCCGCGTTGCGCGAGTTGTCATACACGACAGCCCTGTCCGCAGCCGAAACAGCTCGCGCGACGAGTCCCCACAAGCGGCGGTAGCGCTCGCGGATTTTCTGCTCCGGAACGTCGTGCCCACCCGCTCGCACCCGATAGTCAACGCGCCTGACCGCCAACTCCTCCGGAACGATCATCACATGCAGCACCACCTGATAACCCTCTTCCTGGGCTGAGCGAATCAGATCAAGCTTCGATGGATGGGAGAAGACGGTCTCGGCGATGAACGACCGACCTTTAGCGATCAGGTGCGCGCGAGTCTCCTCAGCTATGTGAGCAGCCTCGTAGGCGTGCGCGGCCGGGTCGGAGGGCCACTTGGTCTTGGCGATCTCGTCCGCATTGACGTAGGCGAAACCCAACAGCTCCAGCGCGAGAAACTCGGTGACGAACGTGGTCTTGCCCGAGCCGTTGGGCCCGACGACCAAATGCAGCTGCTTCAAGCGGGCGAACTCGTTCCGTCAGGCCGGTACTCGGTCAGCTCGCCTTGGTCGCTCAGCGCCACGGTGGTAATCCCGCGTGCGGCGAGCGCCTTGCCGAGGTCCGCGTTTCGCATACGCTCATCCAGCCGGGACTGAACCTCGGAATCGAAGACGATTCCCTCCTCGTCGGAAAGTTGCTCGAGCGGGAGAGTCCCTGCCAGGGCAGCTTCCACCCGATGCCTGGAAGCCGTCTGTCGCGCACAAACCGACCTGCCGACACGCGCCCAGTGCTCGAGCTGCTGCTTGGCCGAGCGATTCTCCTTGGCGCCCTCAGCTGCTGCGCTGGCGAGCAGGTCGGATGGAACTCGCGTGGGACGATCGGCGGTGGTAGCCATGAGACGCTCCTTGGTAGCAGATTGTTACCAAGCGTATCAAAATGATACGAGGTTTCCGGACTGAGAATTGCCTCTGGGAGGCCATTTGCGGGCGGTTCAGGACGTCTCCGTCCAGATAGTCCAGCCGAGTTTGATCCAGTTCGGTGGAGTCGGGGACATATTTCGGGAGACGCTTTCGAGCGCTGGGCCGAAGCATCAGACGCGCGAGGTAGCATTTTGGAGATGCCCCTTCTTCCCCGGAGATCGGACCAGGTCCAAGACAAGCTGCATCGGCTCGAAGAGCAGATGCGGACGATGAACTCGAGGATCGACGAGATGGCTGAAACCTTTGAGGCGCGCAGCGCCGACGACGAAGCCGCCGCCATCGCCGCCGAGCGCATCCGCAGCGGCGCCGCCGAGCACAAGGAAGACGGCGCCGAGGCGCTGGCCAAACTAGGCATCGAGATCCCGACCGAGGGATGACCGACAGAGCGCCCGGCGCAGTGGGCGTCACCTTTGCCAAAGGTGTCCTTGACGACGTTGCGGAACTGACCACCCCGGCCGCCGACAGCGGCCAGACCGGCAGAGACGAAGCCGAGGCCCTGAAGCGTCGCATCGCCGAGCTGCTGGTCGAATGCAAGGGCAATCCTTTCGTCGGCGAGCTGATGGGACCAGGTCTCCATCCCGAGTTGGCTAACTGCCGACGGGTCCGATTCGACATCCCAACGCACAGAGCGAAACCGCGCTTCCGCCTGATCTACCGCAACGAGCCCACCGATGGCGCCCCCGCCGAGTGCCACTGGCTGACCGTTGCACCCCGTGCCGGCCTTCAGGCCCACCGCCGCGCTCGACAGCGCTCCTAAGCCTCCGCGCTTCCTAACCTGCCGATTCGCCGGCCAGTTGCTGGGCGACTTCGTGTAAGTATTCGACATCCTGTTCCCAGACTCGGTCTTCGCCAAGACCCCGCGGTTCGCTGCACTTTCGTCGGATCAAGTCGGCCTCATCAGTAAGCCGCTGCATCATCGTCGGCGCCTCCGGCGTGTAGGCCAGTTCGAACTCGTTGACGACAGGGGTTGCGGTTGCGTGAGCACGAGCAATCCCAATTAGGCGATCGACGGCGGTCGTGTAATCGACCATCGCCTTCGCATCCCGGTTTTCGGTGCAGTAGTAGACGATCGCCGTATCGCCGTCGTACAGTTCTTTCACTTCGGCATCGGAAACTTCAGTCGCCGCCTGGACGTGCGAATCGTCGTCCTTATCGATCCTGAGGTTGAACGCCAAGGCGCCTGCGGCAACAGCCACCGCAACAACCAGAACCGCCGTCAAGAAACCGGCTACAAATCGCCTCCCCACCTTGCGGGGAACCTACCTCAGGCGGCAAAATCTCGCCTAGCCCGCGGGCCTCGAAAGGGCTTAGTGCCTGCCACTCCCAAATCTCACACTGGGGAAGCCGTATTTCGGCGTCTGCCATACCGCTACGGGGATTCGAACCCCGGTTTCCGGACTGAGAACCGAATCAACCCAGGCTTTAGGGCGGGTGAGCGAGGTGTCGGCGCTATTCGGCAAGCCCGCCGAGGAACGTGAAGGGGCTGTGGGGGCGCTCGGCGTAGGCCTCCTGCCAGGTTCCCTCGACCGCGACCGTGGTCCCGGGAGGCGCCTCCGCCCGGATTCTCTCTGCCATCTGGTTGGCGCTGTCCTCGTCGGCGGCACCGACGAGGACGAACTTCCAGCGGTGGACGGTGGGTAGGCCCTCTTTGCGGAGCTGGTCGGCGAACTTGACCGCCTCGTGCCGTGAGGGCAGGTCGATCCTCACCTCGTACTCCGCGTCCCCGGTTTTCGCGGTCTCCGCGCGTTCCCGTGCGACCCGCGCTGCGTGCTCGGCGGCCTCGGCCTCGGCGTCGTCCGGCAGCGGCTCGTCAGCCGGGCGCCACTCCTCTGCCGACGGGTGCCAACGCGTGGACTCGATCTCCACGTCCTCGTCGTTCTCCTTTGCCAGCCGTTCGACCAGCACCCGCGCCTTCTCGGCCTGCTCGCGATCTCCGGCGTAGAGGAAGATCGTCGTCCCTTCCCGCGAGACGATCACCCGGTCGTGGAAGGCGTTGCTGAGGTCGTGTTCCAGCTCCACCGCGTCGAGGCGGTCGTGGAGCGCGTCGAGCACCCCGTCGTCGCGGAAGTCGACCTGCACTCGCCAGTCGTCGTTCATCAGTAGACCACCGCCACCGAAAGGTAGTAGCCGACGACGACGGTGAAGAAGACGGCGTCGAGGCGGTCGAGGAGGCCGCCGTGGGGGCCGAAGAGGGTGCCGGTGTCCTTGGTGCCAAGGTCGCGCTTCAGCATCGACTCGAAGAGGTCGCCGACCGGGGCGATGGCGGCAACCGCGGCGCCGATCATCAGCGCGTCCACGCCCGAGAGCCAGTCCTGGTAGAGGCCGGCGAACCAGAAGCCCATGGTGCCGATCACGAAGCCGCCGATCAGCCCCTCGATCGTCTTGTTCGGGGAGAGGTTGGGGGCGATTTTGTGGCTGCCGAACATCCGCCCGGTCGCATAGGCGGCGGTGTCGGCGACGAAGGTGCCGACGAGGACGTCGATCAAGAGCGCCGCCCCGTGCTGGGGCAGTTCGCGCAGGAGGACGGCGTGCGCCAGTGGGATCCCGATCCAGAGCACGCCCAGCAGCGTCACCCCGAGCGAGACGGTGGCCCCCTCGCGGTGCCTCGCTTTGGCCGCGAAGGCGAAGAGCAGCGGAAAGGTGGCGGCGATCACGTAGAGGACGTTGAAGGCGCTGCCGAGGTAGGCGGCGGCGACCAGCGCCACGACCGAGACGTAGGCGGGAATGAGCAGCGGCCGGTAGCGCTCGGCGATCCCCGCGTACTCGCGGATCGCGACGACGCCGATCCCGGCCATCGCCAGGGCGAAGACGGGGCCGCCGGCGACCGTGATCGCGATCGCGAAGGCGATCCAGGGCAGCGCCACCAGAACCCGTTTCGCGGTCTCGCCGCTGCCGCGGCGGCGCTTGCGGGGCTCCCGCGGTGGCCGCTCGGGCTGTTGCGGCTCGTCCTCGAACATTTCGTCGTCGAAGAGGTCGATGTTCATGCCCGGCTCCCGAAGCGGCGCTGCCGCGTCTCGTACTCCCGCAGGCAGGCCTCAAGCGCAGCGCGGTCGAAGTCGGGCCAGAGCTCGTCGCGGAAGACCAGCTCCGAGTAGGCGCATTGCCAGAGCAGGTAGTTGGAGAGCCGCTGCTCGCCGCTGGTGCGGATCAGCAGGTCGGGATCGTGCATCTCCGGCGCGTAGAGCAGCCCGCGGAACTCCTCCTCGGACTCGCCCTGGAACTTGGCCGCCGCGTCGAGGATCTCCGCCCGGCCGCCGTAGTTGAAGGCGACGTAGAGGACGATGCGGTCGTTGGCGGCGGTCTCCTCTTCGGACCACTGCATCCGCTCGACCAGCGACGGGTCGAGCCCCTGGCGGCGGCCGATGTAGCGCATCCGCACCCCTTCGTCCTTCAGCTCCGGCGTTTCCGAGCCGATCCGCTCCCCCATCATCGCCAGCAGGCCGCGGACCTCCTCCTCGGGCCGGCTCCAGTTCTCGGTCGAGAACGAGTAGACGGTCAGCTCCTCGATCCCCAGCTCGGCCGCGTCGCGCAGCCGCGCCTTCAGGGTGTCGGCGCCGGCCCGGTGCCCCTCGACCACGGGCAGCTCGCGCTGCCGGGCCCAGCGGCCGTTGCCGTCGGTGATGATCGCTACGTATTTCGGCGCGGTCACGCTGCGGTGGCCCGCCTCAGACTTCGAGGATCTCTTCTTCCTTGCCCTTGAGCAAAGCGTCGATCTCAGCGATCGCCTCGTCGGTCTGCTTCTGCAGGGCGTCCTCGCCCCGCCGCTCGTCGTCCTCGCCGGCTTCGCCTTCCTTTTTCAGCTCGCGCAGGTCGGCCATGATGTCGCGGCGCACGTTGCGGATCGCGATCCTGCCCTCCTCGGCGACGCCGTGGACGACTTTGACCATCTCCCGCCGGCGCTCCTCGGTCATCTCCGGAATCTGCAGCCGGATCACGTTGCCGTCGTTGCTCGGCGTCAGGCCGACGTCGGACTCCTGGATCGACTTCTCGATCGCCCCCAGAGCGCTCTTGTCGAACGGCGTCACGGTCAGCAGGCGGGCATCGGAGGCGGAGACGTTGGCCAGCTGCTTCAGCGCCGTCGGGTTGCCGTAGTAGTCGACCATGATCCGGTCGAGCAGGTGCGGCGAGGCGCGGCCGGTGCGGACGGTGGCCAGCTCGCCACGGCTCGAATCGACCGATTTGGCCATTCGGTCCTTGGCGTCCGAAAGCAGTTCGTCGATCAGCTCCACAGGGCTCCCGTCCTCGTCAGTCGGCGGGGGAACTAGAGACCAGCGTCCCCACTTTTTCGCCGCAAACGATCCTATCTATGTTGCCCTCGTCGCCCATGTTGAAGACGTAGATCGGCAAGTCGTTGTCCATGCAGAGCGAGAGCGCGGTCGAGTCCATCACTTTCAAGCCGCGCTCGATCGCTTCCTTGTGGGTGATCGCGGGGATGAACTTGGCGTCCGGGTTGGTCGCCGGGTCGGAGTCGAAGACCCCCTCCACCCCGTTCTTCGCCATCAGGATCGCCGCGGCGTGGATCTCCAGCGCTCGCAGCGCCGCCGCGGTGTCGGTGGTGAAAAACGGGTTGCCGGTGCCGGCGGCGAAGATCACGACCCGGCCCTTCTCCAGGTGGCGCATCGCCCGGCGGCGGATGTAGGGCTCGGCGACCTCCTGGACTTCGATCGCCGACATCACCCGCGTGTGCTGGTCGAGCCGCTCCAGCGCGTCCTGCAGGGTGAGCGCGTTCAGCACCGTCGCCAGCATCCCCATGTAGTCGCCGGTGGCGCGATCCATTCCGCTCGCCGCCCCATCGAGGCCGCGGTAGATGTTGCCGGCGCCAACCACGATCGCCACCTCGACGCCGCGGTCGCGGACCGCCGCGACCTGCTTGGCGATCCGGTCGACCTCGGCGCCGTCGGTGCCGAAGCCGAGGCTGCCCATCAGGGCCTCACCGGAGAGCTTCAGCAAGATGCGCCCGAAGCGCGGCTCGGCAGAGTCGTTCACTGCGGCTGACTCTATTCCCCGACGCGGAAGTAGGCGAGGCGGGCGACGCGGACGTTCTCGCCCGTCTTCGCCGCCAGCTCCTGGCGCAGCTCCTCGATCGTTTTGCCCTCGTGTTTCTCGGCATTGACGTGAGTCTGGTCGAGCAGTGCGACTTCGGCCCCCCACTTGTTGAGCTGGCCCTCGACGATTTTCTCGACCACGTTGTCGGGCTTGCCTTCTTCGCGCGCCTTCTCTTCGAAGACCCGCTTTTCGGCCTCGCGCTCCTCGGCGGGGATTTCCTCAGTGGTGACGTACTGCGGCGCGGTCGCGGCCGCGTGCAGGGCCACCTGGTAGGCGAATACCTTGAACTCCTCGTTGCGGGCGACGAAGTCGGTCTCGCACTGGACTTCAACCATCGCCCCGACCCTGTCGTTGGCATGGATGTAGGAGGCGACGACGCCCTCATCAGTCCCGCGCCCTTCCCGCTTAGCCGCAGAGGCCTGCCCCTTGACTCGCAGCAGCTCCACAGCCCGCTCCACATCCCCATCGGCCTCCACCAGCGCCGATTTAGCATCCATCATCGCCGCCCCGGTCCGATCCCGAAGCGCTTTGACGTCAGCAGCAGTAACCGTCATTTCGACTCCTCAACTTTCTCCTCAACAGCAGGCGTCTCCTCTTTAGCCGCTGGAGCCTCCTCTACGGGCGGCGCGGCTTGCTCGGCGGCCGGAGCCTCCTCTTTAGCGGCAGGTGCCTCCTGTGCCGCCGGAGCTGCCCCCTCCGCGGCTGGAGCCTCAGCTTTCTCAACCGAGTCTGGAGCGGGTGGCGACGGTGCGGGACCGCCGCCACCGGGCGGCGGGGTCGTACCGGAGACAGGACCCGCTCCCCCACCGGCCGGTCCCTGCGGCTTTTGAGGTGCCTGCGCCGCCCGAGGCGTCTGCACAGCTTTCTGCTGCGCAGCAGCCGTAGCCTGAGCGGCTTTGGCAGCCTCCTCAGCCGCTTTTTTAGCCTCCTCGGCTTCTACGCGAGCCTTCTCTTCCTCCTCCCGCTTCTTCCGCTCTTCCTCGTCCTTTTTGCGCCGCTCCATCTCTTCGGCGATCCGCTTCTCCTCCTGGACGCGCCAGGAGCTGGAACCGTCCTCGACGGCGCCGCCGATCGTGCCGATGATCAGCTGGCAGGAGCGGATCGCGTCGTCGTTGCCGGGGATCACGTAGTCGACTGGCGTCGGATCGCAGTTGGTGTCGACCAGGCCGATGATCGGGATCCGCAGCCGGGCGGCCTCGTTGACCGCGATCTCCTCGGTTTTCAGGTCGGCGACGAAGACGGCGTCGGGCAGGCGGTCCATGTCGCGGACACCGCCGAGGTTGAACTCGAGCTTGGCGAGTTCGGCCTCCATCCCCATCCGCTCCTTGGTCGGCAGGAGGTCGAGTTTGCCCTCCTCTTTCCAGCCGTTGAGCTCGTGCAGGCGGGCGATCCGGCCCGACATCGTGTTGAAGTTGGTCAAGAGGCCGCCGAGCCAGCGCTTGTTGACGTAGGGCATCTTGCAGCGGTCGGCCCATTCCTCGATCGTGTCGCGGGCCTGCTTCTTGGTGCCGACGAAGAGCACCGTGCCGCCGCCGCTGGCGAGCTCACCGGCGAAGCGGCGCGCGTTCTCCAGCAGCGCCTCGGTCTGCAGCAGGTCGATGATGTGGATCCCGTCCAGCTCGCCGAAGATGAAACGGCGCATGTTTGGGTTCCAGCGGCGGGTCTGATGGCCGAAGTGGACTCCGGCCTCGAGCAGCTCTCTGAGTTCTGCCTGGGGCATTGCTTTGTTCTCCTTAAATTGGCGCAGCTCCCCACTCCGCTTACCGGGACCTGGTTGGTGGCCAGGCAGGATCCGGGCTCGCGTCGAGCGGGGGTTGGTTTGGACCGACGATTGTAGAGGGGTGCGGCTAGCTGATGTGGGCTGCCTCCAGCGCGCTCGCCAGGTCCTGCGGCAGGGGCGAGGTGAAGCTGAGGCTCTCGCCGCTCTGCGGGTGCTGGAAGGCGAGGCGATGGGCGTGAAGGAACTGGCGATCGAGGTCGTAGCGAGCGGCGCCGCCGTAGGTGGTGTCTCCGGTCAGGGGATGCCCGATGGCGGCGAAGTGAGCGCGGATCTGGTGGGTGCGACCGGTCTCCAGGCGGGCCTCGAGATAGGTCTCCCGCGCCAACAGCTCGATGACCGTGAAATGGGTCCGCGCCTGGCGCGACGCTGCGCCGGAGACCGCCATCCGGTGTCGCTGGCGCGAGGCCCGCCCGATCGGAGCGTCGATCGTGCCGGTGCGGGAGGTCAGCCTGCCGCCGGCCAGTGCCAGGTAGATGCGCTCCACCTCGCGCTCGCGCACCTGCTCCTGCAGCGCCGCGTGGGTGGCGTCGTCGCGGGCGACGACCAGCAGGCCGCTCGTGCCCTTGTCGAGGCGATGGACGATCCCCGGCCGCTCCGGGTCGCCTCCCCCGCCCAGGATCTCCGCCAGCTCGTCGACCAGGGTCGTGCCGCTGTGGGACGGCGCCGGGTGAACAACCAGCCCGGCGGGCTTGTCGACGACCGCCAGCCACTCGTCCTGGTGGACGATCCGCAGTTCCGGTTCAGCCACCCTCAGCCCCCGACTCGGCATCGCGCAGGTAGATCCAGACCATCAGCACGACGCCAGTGGTGATCGCGACGTCGGCGAGGTTGAACGGTGGCCAGGGCCCGATTTCGATGTAGTCGGTGACGGCGCCGGAGGCGAGCCGGTCGATCAGGTTGCCGAGTGCGCCACCGCTCAGCAGGCCGACCGCGACCCACATCCCGCGTCGGGCCGGATCGCGGGCGAAGAGCCAACCGATCACAGCCAGCGCCACCACCGTCAGCAGCACCAGCCCGACCCCCGCGCCCCCGGCGAGGCCGAAGGCGACGCCGCGGTTATGGGAAAGAGTCAGCCCGATCGGCCCCGGCCCGTCGACTTTCTCGCCGAGGACCAGCTGCGCCTCGACCACCGCCTTCACCGCCTGGTCGACGGCGACGACCACGGCGCAGACAATCCCGGCGAGGGCCCAGGCCCGGGCGGCGGCGCTCACCCGGCGATCAGGTTGACGATCAGCTTCTGGGCGACGAAGAGGACGATCAGCCCGATCATCGGACTGAGATCGAGCCCCCCGCCCATCGGCGGGATCAAGCGGCGGAAGAGGTAGAGATAGGGATCGGTGACCTCGGTCGCGAAGTCGAGCACTGCCCGCAGATATGGGTTGTAGGGCATCCGCGGGACGTAGGAGGCAACGATCCGGATGAAGATCAGGATCACGTAGACGATGAAGAGGGCGTTGACGTAGTCGGCGAGGTCGCCGCGGGTCAGCGCCGCCGCCATCAGCCGCGCATCCTCTCCAGCGAGGCCACGACAGCGGCCTCGAAGGCCTCGCGCGCGCCGTCGCGGTCGAGCGCCTGCAGGCCCGCCTCGGTGGCGCCGCCCGGCGAGGCGACGGCCTTGCGGATCTCGGCCGGGTCGTGGTGGCGCAGCATCTCGGCGGTCCCCACCGCAGTATCGGCCACCAGTTCCTCGGCCAGATCGGGATCGAGGCCGTCTTTTACGCCGGCCGCGGCAATTGCCTCGGCGGCCAGCGCGAAGTAGGCCGGCGAGCAGCCCATCACCGCGGTCGCGGCGTCGAAGTCCTCCTCGGCGATCTCGACCATCCGCCCCAGCACGGCCAGTTTTCCCCAGCCGCGGTCGGTCGCCGACCCAGCCGCGCAGAGAAGCCCTTTGCGGACCTCGACGGCGACGTTCGGCATCACACGCAGGATGTGCTCGGCGGCCGGCAGCGCAGCGCCCAGCTGCTCCAGGGTGGTGATCGCCAGCACCGAGACGACCTCCTTCGCCTCACCCAGTTCCGGCGCCACCTCTCCCAGCTTGTTCGGCTTCACCGCCAGCACCACCAGGTCGGCACGACGCGCGATCTCCTCGTTGGAGGCAACCCGCCCCCCCAAATTCTTCGCCAGCTCTTGAGCTCTTCCCGAACCGCTGTCGGAAAAGAGCGTCTGCTCGAACTCGCCAACCCATCCGCGAGCCATCGCCGCAGCCATGCTTCCCGAACCAACAAAGCCAACGATCATGGGCCGCAGACTACCCAGCGGCCCAGGGGCCCGGGCGGGGGGATGCCGAGCATCCAGCGCAGGTATCCCCCCGTCCGGGCACAAAGCCCGAGCGAACTGTCTAGCCGCCCAGCGTTTCGAACAGATCCGTGTGGTCGTTAGTGCCGAGGACGTCAAGCCCACCGGGGCCGGATGCCCAGACCGGGACGACCGCGCCGGTGTGCTGCTGGCTCGGCGGAGCCGCCACCGGAGACACGCCCGGGCCGCCGTAGCCGGCGGTGCCATAGGTGAGGCTGAGGGTCTGCCCGTCTTTGGTCAGCAGGTTGGTCGAGTAGCCCGTCGGCAAACCGCTGCCGCTGGCGTCCTCGCCGACGATCTGACTGGTGTGCGAGTGATCTGCGGTGACCACAACCAGCGTGTCCGGGTGACTCTGCTGGTAGTCGAGTGCGACCCCGATCGCCCGGTCGAAGGCGACCGTCTCGCCAATCTGACCGCAGGCGTTGGTCGCGTGGTCCTGCTTGTCGATCGAGGCCCCCTCGACCTGCAGGAAGAACCCCTTGCTGTGGCCTTTGCCGGTGTCGAGCAGGTTGATCGCCTTCGCGGTCATCGCCGCCAGGCTCGGCTCGTTGGCCGGGCGCTGCCCTTCGGTGCACGCGACCGGTGCGTTGCCCTTGCCGGTCGAGGCGGCGGGACCCGTCCACTCCAGCGACATGTTGCCGGTGTTGAAGAGACCGAGGACCGGCTTGCTGCTGTTCGCCGTCGCCAACCCGTCGGCGTCGGTCACGTACTGGTAGCCCTTGGCCTGGGCCGATTCGACGACCGTCTTGCCGGCGTCGGGGCCGCTGCCGATGGTCGCGGTGAAGCGGTTGCGACCGCCGCCGAGAAGCACGTCGACTTTGTGATCGACCTCCTGTTCGGCGATTGAACCGAGGCCGCCGGCCCCCTTCGTCTCCAGCGCACAGGCGCCCATATCTGCCGGGCCCTGACAACCGCGCAGGGAAATGTGCGAGGCGAGTACGGCCGGGGTCGCGTCGGTGATCTCCGCGGTGGAGACGTCGCCGACCTTCTTGCCCTGTTTCTGGGCCAGCTCGAGAACCGTTTTCATGTTCGGACCGGGGACGTTGATGGCGCTGCTCGGGCCCTGGGAGATGCGCTCGTCGATGGTTTTCTCTCCGGTCGCCCAGGCGGTACCCGTCGAAGCGGAATCGGGGTCGTAGTCCGGCAGATAGGGGGCGCTGGCGCCGGGCTTGACCGACCAGGTCGTGTCGAAGCCGGTGAAAGGCATCCGGTCGACGTTCGGCGGATTGTGCACTCCGAGGTAATAACGCGCGGCAGTGATCTCCTGGGTGCCCATGCCGTCGCCGAGCAGGAAGATCACGTTCTTCGGATCGCGATCGTGCAGTGCGGTGACGATCGCCTTCTCCTGGCTGTCGCGATGGTTGAACCAGAACCCGCCATGCGCAACGGCCGTAGCCGCACCAACCGCCGTCAAGGCCAAAGCCACGGCGAGCAACGTCGAAAGACGTTTGCCTCTCATCTATCTCCCCTTTTCTCGGGTTGTTGTCGAATCCTCAGTGGAACGACCGCAACCTAAGAACCGAGCACCACCAGCCCGTGAAGAACCTGGGCCTACCTCGTTTCAATCTGGTGAACAAACCAGGCCCGAGGTGACCAGCCCCGGAGGAGGGGACACCGAGCATCCAGCGCAGGTGTCCCCTCCTCCGGGGATCCACCTACGAAACCAGCGCTACGACTGGTTGAAGAACCCTTTGTCGATAAGCCGAGCCTTTTCCTCAGCCGAAACCTCGACATTGCGCGGCGTCAGCAAAAACATCTTCTCGGCGATCCGCTGCATGCCGCCGTCCAGCGCGTAGGTGAGCCCAGAGCAGAAGTCGATCATCCGCTTCGAAAGCTCGTGGTCGGCGGTCTGCAGGTTGAGAATCACCGGCACCGAGCGTTTGTACTGGTCGGCGACCTGCTGGGCGTCGTTGAAGTTGCGGGGGATGACGAGGTGGACCTGAACGTCGGCCCCGTTGCCACCGTTGTCGACCGGGCGCAGGGTGCGGGTCCGGCTGGCCGCGATCGGCTCGTCGTCGGCGAAGATGTCGTCGATCTCGTCGCGCCGCGGGCGCCTCGAGGTCGGTAGGCGCCGCACCGAGGATCCGCCCTCGCCGCGCTCGCGGCGGCCTTCGAAGACCTCCTCGGTCCCCGTCTCGGGCCCGAAGTCTTCCTCGTATTCGGGGCCGTAGTCGTGATCCTCGGCCAAGCCGAAGTAGACCAACGCTCTATGCCAAGTGTCTTTGAGAGCCATCTGTTCCGCGTGTTTCGGCCTCTGGGAGCCGACTCCTTTACCGATTATCCCCACTTTTGCGGGAAATCACGCGAAAAGGGCGTGCCCGAGACGGACGATCGTCGCCCCCTCCTCGACCGCGACCCGCCAATCCTGGGACGTTCCCATCGAAAGGCGCGGCAGATCGTGGGCTGCGGCAAGCTCGGCGAGGCGGGCGAAATAGGGCCGCGAGTGCTCCGGATCGGGGCTGAACGGCGGCATCGTCATCAGGCCGGCGACTCTGACCGGGCTGCGCTCGAGGAAGCCCGGGAGGTCGACGGGGTCCACCCCGCCCTTGCCCTCCTCGCCGGAGAGGTTGACCTCGACCAGGATCTCGGTCTCGGGCGAGGCGTGCTTGCCGAGCTGGTCTAGAACGGAGTCGGTGGCGACCGAGTGGATCAGCCGGCACTGCGGCAGCACCTGCTTGACCTTGCGGCTCTGCAGATTCCCGATGAAGTCCCAAGTGAAGGCATCCCCCCAGCGCTCGTACTTGACGGCGAGGTCCTGCTGGCGGTTCTCCCCGACCAAAGTCACCCCCGCCTCAGCCAGCTTCCCCATCTCCTCCAGGGGCACGTACTTAGTGGCGACGAGCAGCTCGATCCCCTCGCCGGCGACGGCTCTCGCCTCCTCCAGATTCGCCGCGACCTTGGCGGCGTCGATGTCGTGGATCAGCTCCGCCATCTAATACTCCTCGACCCAGGCGATTCCGCCCTGCCTGCCGGTGCGGCCCTCGTCGCGGCGGTGCGAGAAGAAGAGCTCCGCCTCGCAACTCGTGCAGAGCCCGGCCGATTCGACCCGCGCGACCCCGGCAGCGGCGAGCTGTCGACGCGCCACCTCCGGCAAGTCCAGCATCGGCCCGTCGGCGATCCCTTCGCCGAGGTCGGAGAAGGCGGCAAGCACCTCGTCGCCAACCTGGTAGCAACAGGGCCCGATTCCGGGACCGATCGCCGCCGAAGTCGCTTCAACGGCCGCGGCTCCCGCGGCGAGGATTCCCCCGGCAAGCCCGCGCCAACCCGCATGCAGCATCGCGACGCCCTTCGGTCCTGCGACTGCAACCGGCAGGCAATCCGCAGTGAAGACCAGCGCCGCCAGTCCCAGCTCACGCAGGACGTGTCCGTCAGCCTCGGTGAGCTCAACGGGTTGCTCGAGCAGGCGGGTTCCATGGACCTGGCGGGCGAAGGCGACCTGTTCGGGCTCGAAGCCGAGGGCTGCGGCGAGGCGGTGGCGGTTCTCCTCGACCGCCTCCTGGGCGTCGTCGGTGAGCAGGCCCAGGTTGAGGCTGTCGAAGGGCGGCGCGCTGACCCCGCCGAGGCGGGTGGAGAAGGCGACGACGGCTCCGTCTAGCTGCGCCTCCAGCCAGCGAACTCCATCTTTCTCACGCCACTCCACGTGCCGCCTCCAGCGCCGCCTTGAGCTCCTGCTCGCGCCCCGCGATCTCGCCTTCCAGGCGCCGACTCTTCGCCGCCCGCAGACCGCGTCCTACCGCCGGCCCCTGCGGGATCCCGGCGGCGATCAGGTCGCCGCCATCGATCTCCAGCTCGACCTTGCTCCACTGGGTCAGGTAGCGGTCGAGCCAGTTCGCCCCAAGCGCGCGGCCGAGGGTCAACTCGACGGGATCGCGGCGCTCGGCGATCTCGACCGCCTCTCCGGGCCTCGGCGTCGGCATCGAGGCCAGGGCCCGCTCGGACCCTTCCGGACCCAGCGCCGCCGCGATCAGCACCTGCTCGCGCGGGACGAACTCCGTCCAGTGAGGCTCTCTCAGCAGCGCCTCGACCGACCTCATCAGCTCCGCGCCCCCCTCGCGCAGGTCGATCAGGCCCCAGCCTGCCAACAGGGCCAGGCCGACGCGGCCGGTCGGTTCAGCGGCGAGCCGCTCCAGCTCGGCCCGGCGGCGGTCGGCGGAGACGGTCGAGAGGTCCGCCCGGCGCAGAAGCTCGAAAGTCTCGGGCTCGATCGCGAAGCCGAAGCGCGACCCGTAGCGCGCGGCGCGAATCGCCCGCGTCGGGTCGTCCTCGAAAGAGCGTGGGTGGAGAACCCGGAGCTGGCCCTCCTCGAGATCCTCGCGCCCCCCGTGGGGATCGATCACCCGCGACTCGCCCGCTAACGGAATCGCCATCGCATTGACGGTGAAGTCACGGCGGCCGAGGTCGGCTTCGACGGCGGCGGCGGGAGCGACCACCGGCAGCGCCCCGGGCTCGGGGTAGCTCTCGGTCCGCGCCGTCGCGATGTCCAGCTCATGCCCCTGGACCTCGACCGCGACGGTGCCGAAGCGTTCGTGCTCCTTCTCCGCGCCTCCCAGCCGAGCCGCCAGCGCGGCGGCATCGCCCTCGACGACCAGGTCGACGTCAGCCCGCGGTCGCCCCAGGATCAGGTCGCGCACCGCGCCGCCGACCAGATAGACCGGCTCCACCGCCGCATCTCGGACGGCGTCCAGCTCCGGGTGGGCCTGTTTAAGCGCTGCCGCCAGGTCGGTCATCGACCGCCTACGATGACCGCTCTCGCGGATGGCCGGCAACTACGGAGAGCAGGACGAAGCCCAGGCGCGCGCAGCTGAGCGCGGGCGCCTCAGGGCGGAACAATGGCGCCGCCTGCGCCGGCAGCGCATTCTCGCCTCCGGCGCCCTCCTCTTCGTCATCGCGGCCGTGGCTGCGGTCACCGTAGAGCTGCGCAGCGGGAGCGGCGACAGCAGTCCCGCCTCCACTCCCAAACACTCCGCATCCGCCGCTTCGACCACCGGAGAAAGCGCCAACACGAGGAAACAGGGATGGCGGCCATACACCGGTCCGGTGCCGATCCTCGAGTACCACGTCCTTGGCCAGCCGGAGACCGAAGTCCCCTACCCGGACCTCTACGCACCGCGGGCCAGCTTCCGCAAGGAGATGGCCTGGCTGGCGGGGCAGGGATACGACGCCGTGACGCTGGAAGAGGTCGAGGCCGCCTGGTACCACGGCGGCACCCTGCCGAGGAAACCGGTGGTGATCTCCTTCGACGACGGTTACCGGCCGCAGTTCACCTTCGCCCTGCCGCAGCTGAGCAAGCGGGGCTGGCCCGGCGTCCTCAACCTCAAGGCCGAAGGCTCGGACCTCTACGAAAGCAACGTCAAGGCGATGATCGACGCGGGCTGGGAGCTCGCCGCGCACACGATCGACCACTCCGACCTGACCACGCTGGAAGGGGAAGCACTGGAAGAAGAAGTAGCCGGGTCTCGCAAGATCCTTCAGCGCGATTACGGCGTCCCCGTAAAGAACTTCTGTTATCCAGCGGGCCGCTTCGACGAAACCGTGATCGCCGCGGTCGAAGCCGCGGGCTACGTCGGAGCGACGACCGAGATCCCCGGCTTTGCGACCAAGGACCATCCCTACGAATTGGCACGGATCGAGGTACTCGGGAGCTGGATGCTCAGTGACTTCGCCGCCGCGCTGCGAGGTTGACCCGGATATCCCTCGAACTGGCGGATACTCAAAAAGCCGGCCTAATTTGGCCGGCTTTTGTCAGGGCGAGGGATATCCGGGTCAACCATCACAACCTCACAGGAATCCCGTCGGCCGCCATCCGCTCCTTCGCCTCACGGACCCGGTAATGGCCGTAGTGGAAGATCGAGGCGCAGAGCACCGCGTCGGCCCCACCACCGGTGATCGCCTCGCTGAGGTGCGAGAGCTCGCCGGCCCCGCCGGAAGCGATCACCGGCACGCTGACCGCCTCGGCAACGGCACGGGTCAGCTCGAGGTCGTAGCCGTCGTTGGTCCCGTCGCGGTCCATGCTGGTCAAGAGCACCTCCCCCGCCCCAAGCGCGACCGCCTCTTCGGCCCAGTTGACGGCGTCGCGTCCCTCGACCCGCTTGCGCCCGCCGTTGACGTAGACGCCCCAGCCGTCCTCCTCGCGCTTGGCGTCGATCGCGATCACCACGCACTGGGCACCGAAATGGTCGCCCAGCTCGCTGAGCAGCTCGGGCCGAGCCAGCGCCGCCGAATTGACCGAAACCTTGTCCGCCCCCGCGTCCAGCACCGCCTGCGCATCCTCCACCGACCGAATCCCGCCGCCGATCGTGAACGGGATGAAGACGTTGTCCGCGGTTCTACGTGCCAGCTCCACAATCGTCTCCCGCTGCTCGTGCGAGGCGGTGATGTCGAGGAAGACCAGCTCATCCGCCCCCTCGGCGTCGTAGCGCTCGGCCAGCTCGACCGGATCGCCGGCATCGCGCAGCCCGACGAAGTTGGTGCCCTTGACTACGCGGCCCGCGTTCACGTCCAGGCATGGAATGACCCGCTTCAGCGACATGGCCTCAGGTTAGGGCGGCGATGCCCTCGGCGACGGTGAAGTTGCGCTCGTAGAGAGCCTTGCCGACGATCGCCCCTTCGATGTTCGGCGCCGCCTCACGAGCCAGCTGCTCGAGATGAGAGAGGTCGCCGACACCGCCGGAGGCGATCACCTGTGCCGTAGTTGCTGCTGCGATCTCGTTCAGCTGGTCGATCGCCGGGCCCTCCATCGTGCCGTCGACCTCGATCGCGGTGCAGAGGAAGCGCTTGACGCCGCGAGTGCTGAGGTCGGCAACTGCTTCCGGGGCCTTCACGTCGCTGGTCTCGGTCCAGCCGGAAAGAGAGACCTTGCTGCCGCGGGTATCGACGGAGACGACGACCGCGTCACCGTGAGCCGCGATGGCTGCGTCGAGGAACTTTGGGTCGCGTAGAGCAGCGGTACCGATCACCACACACTGGGCACCTGCCGCGAGGACCGCCGCAACCGACTCGGCGTCGCGCAGTCCCCCGCCGACCTGAATCGGACACTCGACCGCACCGGCGATCCGGCGCACAGCGTCGAGATTGCGCGGCTCGCCCGCCTTGGCGCCGTCGAGGTCGACGACGTGGAGGAACTCCGCGCCTTCCTCCGCCCAGCGCTTGGCCGCGTCGACCGGGTCGGCGTCATACGTCGTCTCTCGCTCGTAGTCGCCCTGCAGCAGGCGCACCGCCTGGCCGCCGCGGATGTCGATCGCCGGGTAGAGGATCACGCCGCGATCGGCGCTTTGGCGCAGATGCCGGCGAAGTTGGAGAGCAGCCGCAGCCCGGCCGTGCTCGACTTCTCGGGGTGGAACTGGACGCCGTAGACGTTCTCACGCTCGGCGGCGCAGGCGAAGCGGCTGCCGTACTCGGCGGTCCCCAGCAGGTCGCCGGCGCTCGGGCTCGGCGCGAAGGAGTGGACGAAGTAGAACGGCGTCCCCGAGGGAAGGCCCTCGGTGAGCCGCGACTCGCGCTCCCAGCTCACCGGCGACCAGCCGATGTGCGGGACCTTGAGGCCATCGGCCTCGAGCTCGGCTACGGGACCCTCGAGCAGGCCCAGGCCGTCGGCGCCGCCGAACTCGGTGGTCGAGTCGAAGAGCAGCTGCAGGCCGAGGCAGATCCCGAGGATCGGCACCCCCGCATCGCGGCGCTCGGCGATCAGCTCCTCCAGGCCCAGCTCGCGGATCCGCTCCATCGCCCGCGGCATCGCGCCGACTCCCGGCAGGATGACGCCGTCCGCCGCCTGCACCTCGACCGGATCGCCGGTTATCGAGGCGGTGACGCCCACGTGCTCGAGCGCCTTCTCGGCCGAGCGCAGGTTGCCCATCCCGTAGTCGAGAATCGCGATCCGCGCGCTCATGAGCTCAGCGTCCCCTTGGTCGACGGCACGCCGCTCTCCTGCGGATCGATCGAGACGGCCACCCGCAGGGCGCGGGCGAAAGCCTTGAATGCGGCCTCGATCATGTGGTGGGCGTTGGTCCCCGAGCGAACCGAGATGTGCAGGGTCAGCTTGGCGCTGTTGGCGACGGCGCGGAAAAACTCCTCGGCCAGCTCGCTGTCGAAGCCGGCAATCGAGACCACCGGCAGATCGGCGGCGAAGTCGCAGTAGGGCCGGCCGGAGATGTCGATCGCGCACTCGGCCAGGGACTCGTCCATCGGCACCAGAGCCGAGCCGTAGCGGCGGATCCCGGCGCGGTCGCCGAGGGCCTCGTCGAGCGCCTGCCCGAAGACGATGCCGACGTCCTCGACCGTGTGGTGGGCGCCGGTCTCGAGATCACCCTTGGCCTCGACCTTCAACCCGAGGCGGCCGTGCCGCGCCAGCAGATCGAGCATGTGGTCGAGGAAGCCGACCCCGGTCTCGGCGCCCGCCTCTCCCCCGTCGAGGTCGAGTGAGAGCCGGATCTGGGTCTCGGCCGTGTCGCGCTGCTTTTCGGAAGTGCGGCTCATTGCTTGCTCCTAATCATCGCTGACTCGCCGTGAACGGGTAGCCCCTCGGATTGAGAAAGGGTGCTGACATATGGCGCAAGCCTCGCGGCGGCATCGGCTGAAATCTCCACCGTCGAGATTTTGCGACGGAAAGCCGCGGGGCTAAGCGGCCCAACAAACTTCCCGGTGCTGCGGGTAGGCAGGACGTGATTGGAGCCAGCAACGTAGTCGCCGAAGGCGGTGGCACCGTATCGACCCACGAACACGCAACCTGCCGTCCTCACTCGACCAGCGAGAAGGGCCGCGTCCTCCTCCACCAACTCGAGATGCTCGGGCGCATACGCGTTCGCGAGGTCGATCGCCGTCTCCGTATCGGGAACACGAACAAGCGCAAGTCGCGCGTCGGTGACGCTTCCTCGTGAGCTTGCCGCAGAGGAAACAGCGCCGTCAATCGCATCGAGCACACGTTCCTCGACTGAGGCGACCACAAGTGGACTATCTGGGCCATGCTCCGCTTGGGCGCAAAGGTCGAGTGCGATCCACTCCGCATCGGCGTCGTGTCCGGCGATGACCATCAACTCCGATGGGCCAGCGAACGACTCGATGCCGACTTCGCCAAATGCACGCCGCTTGGCCTCCTGCACCCAGGCATTACCCGGACCAACAACAACGTCGACACGTGAAATCGTCTGGGTCCCGTAGACGAGACCGAAAATCGCCTGCGCTCCGCCAACCGAATAAATCTCATCGATTTCACAGAGAGCCGCCGCTGCCAGAATGGGCTCGGAAGGCATGCCGCTCACGCTTGGCGGTGAGACCAGAACAACCCGCTCGACACCTGCCACCTGAGCTGGGATCGCGCACATCAGCACGCTCGAAGGATAAGTCGCACGCCCGCCCGGAGCGTAAATACCGGCTGCCTTCACTGGAACCTCACGCACTCCCACCTTTTGACCTTGCGGCAACTCGATAGGCGGTATCTCGGCAGGAATCTGAGCCTCGGCAACCGCGCGGATATTCGCGGAGGCGACCTCCAGTGCTTCGCGCTGTGCCGGTTGAAGACCTCGTAGGGCACTCTCTGCATCGGCGGGGTCGACCCGCATCTGCTCAGGCGTCAGGGTGATGCCGTCGTACTTCTTGGTCAGGTCAACCAAGGCTGCGTCGCGGTGATCGAAGACCTCCCCGGCAATCTCGCGGACGGCAGCGACCATTGCCGTGTGGTCGGACTTCTCAAAGGCCCAGTCGCGTATCCGCCAGGCAGTCTCCTCAGCCCCCTCCCACTCGAACCTGCTGGTCCTCATCCGCTGCTCGCCCCCCGCAGCTTCGCGGTCAGCTCGTCGATCTCCGCAGCCCGCAGTTTGTGGGCGACGCGGTTGGCGACGAAGCGGGCGGTGCACCCGATGATCTCCTCGCGCACCTCGAGTTCGTTCTCTTCCAGGGTGCGGCCCGTGGCGACGAGGTCGACGATGCCGTCGGCGAGGCCGACCAGCGGCGCCAGCTCGACCGACCCCTTGACTTCGACCATTTCGACCTGGCGGCCGGTCGACTCGAAGTAGCGCTCGGCGATCCGCGGGTACTTGGTCGCGATCCGCATCATCCCCAGCCGCCGCTGCGCTTCGGCGAGGCGGTCGTTGCCGGTCCGCGCGGCCAGGACCATGCGGCAGGCGCCGAAGCCGAGGTCAAGCAGCTCGTAGACGACCCGGTCGGCCTGCTCCAGCAGGACGTCCTTGCCGGTGATGCCGACGTCGGCGGCGCCGCTCTCGACGTAGGTGGGGACGTCGGAGGGCCGCATCGTCACCAGCGTCATTCCCGAGGCCTCGAAGATCAGCGAGCGCGAGTCGCCGCGCAGCTCGGCGGTGTCGATCCCGGCGCCCTCGAGGACGTCGAGCGTTTCCGTGAACAGGGCGCCGCGCGGCACCGCGATCTTCAGCGGCTCAGCCACGGCGCTGCTCCTCCAGCTGGGCGGTGTGGACGCGCTCGAGGTAGAGCGCGAAGCCCGCCGCGGTGAGATCGGTCCCGAAGCGCTTCATCAGCCCGTCGTAGCGGCCACCGCCGCCGAGCACGTGGCCCAGCGCCGGGTCGTAGACCTCGAGGATCGCGCCGCTGTAGTAGCCGAGGTCGCGCAGCAGACCGAGGTCGATCTGCACCCGCTCGGCGGCACCGCGGCGCTCCAACTCCTCATAGGTCTCGCTGATCCGGGCGATCGCGCGCTCGATCGCCGCGCCGCCCAGGCCATGAGCCTGGTCGAGCACCTCGCTGCCGCCGCGCAGCTGGGTCAGCGCCACGCAGGACGCCACCCGCTCGGCGCCGATCCCGGCCTCGGAGAGCTTCGCCTCGAGCCCGACAAGATCGTGTGTCGCAAGGCTCTTGAGCACCGAATCCCGCGCCTCCCCCTCAACGCCCAGCTCCTCGAGCAGCTGGCGGTAGAGGTCGGCGTCTCCGAGGCCGATCACGGCGCGATCGAGCCCGGCGGCGTCGAGCGCCGCCTCCAGCACCTCGATCACCTCGACCGTCCCCTCCGCCGCCGAGGCGCCGATCAGCTCGACCCCGGCGTGGACCATCTCGCGCATCTGGCCGCTCTGCGGGCGCACCTCGCGGTAGGTCCCGGCTAGGTAACAGAGTCGATAGGGCGGCTCTTGGGCGCCGGCATAACGGCTCGCGACCAGGCGGGCGATCGGCACCGTCATTTCCGAGCGCAGCGCCAGCAGACCGCCGCTCTCGTCGAAGAAGCGGTAGGCGGAACTCGCGGCAAGGCCGTCTCCCTCAGCCAAGACCTCGTCGTACTCGATCGCCGGCGTCGCCACCTCGCCGTAGCCGCGCGCCTCGAAGACCTCGATCAGCGCCTGCTTGAGCCTGCGCAGCTCGCGCATCTCGTCGGGCAGCACGTCGCGCGTTCCCGGTGGAATCGGGTGGATCATCGGCCTGACCTTACGCGGACGGCGGGGATTTCCCTGCTAGGCAGGGATCTCCGCAGAAACCCGTTCGATCTGGGCGCCGAGGCCGCGCAGGCGCTCGTCGATCTGCTCGTAGCCACGATCGATCTGGCGGATGTTGCCGATCTCCGAGACGCCCTCGGCCGCACAGGCCGCGATGAGCATCGCCATCCCGGCGCGGATGTCGGGGCTCTCGACGCGCTCGCCGTGAAGCCGGCCCGGACCGCTGACGATCGCCCTGTGGGGATCGCAAAGCGTGATCCGAGCGCCCATCGCGACAAGCTTGTCGACGAAGAAGAGACGGTTCTCGAACATCTTCTCGAAGATCAGGATCTCCCCCTCGGCCTGGGTCGCAAGCGCCAGGGCGATCGAGGTGAGGTCGGCCGGGAAGGCTGGCCAGGGGCCATCCTCGATCTTCGGGATCGCGTCGCCGAGGTCGGATTCGACCTGCAGATGTTGCCCCGCGGGGACCAGCATGTCGTTGCCTTCGAACTCCGTCTTCAGGCCCAGTCGCTTGAACTGCCGCCTGATGTTGGTCAGGTCGGCCGGCTCGACGTCGCGGATCCGCAGCTCCCCCCCGGTCGCCGCGGCCAGGGCCATAAAGCTGCCGACCTCGATGTGGTCGGCGGAGATCGTGTGCTCGGCGCCGCCAAGGCTCTCGGCGCCGTTGACGGTCATCACGTTGGAGCCGATCCCATCGACGCGGGCACCCATCTTCGTCAGCAGCCGCGCCAGGTCCTGGACGTGGGGCTCGGAGGCGGCATTGGAAATCTGAGTCGGCCCCGGGCAGAGCGCCGCCGCCATCAGCGCGTTCTCGGTCCCCATCACCGAGGGCTCATCCATGAAGATCTCGCTCGCACAGAGCCCGGTGGGAGCGGAGAGCTCGATCCAGCGGCTGCCGTCGACCCTGGCGCCGAGGTCCTTGAAGGCATCGAGGTGGGCGTCAAGACGGCGGCGGCCGATGAAGTCCCCACCGGGTGGCGGCATCTTCGCCTCGCCGAAGCGGGCGAGCAGCGGCCCGGCGAGCAGAAAAGAGGCGCGGATCGCGCCGGAGAGCTCCTCGTCGACCGTCCCGCCGGCGACGTCCCGGGCGCAGAGCCGGACGCTGTTGTCGCCGACCCAGGCGACCTCGACCCCGAGCTGCTCGAGCAGGGCGATCTGTGCTTCGGTGTCGCGGATCCGCGGCAGCCGGTGCAGCAGCACCTCCTCCTCGGTCAAAAGGCAGGCCGCGAGGATCGGCAGGGCCGCATTCTTGTTGCCGGCGACGGTCAGATCCCCGGAGAGGGGAACGCCGCCCTGGATTACGAACTTCTCCATCGTTCCGGCTAGGGTAACGACCGTCATGGGGAGGCGGCTGAAGGTAGGCATCGGCGTGGTCGCGGCGCTGCTCGCTCTGCTGATCGTCAACGCCCTCGTCACCGGCGGCGAAACCAAGGGCGCCGCGATCACCGAACCTGACGGGCGCATCTTCAAGCTCGCCGACGGCGAGCTCCAGGTGGCCGAACATGGCCCGCGAGGCGGCTCCCCGATAGTCCTCATCCACTGCTTCAGCTGCGCGATGAACTGGTGGGACGGGATGGTGCCGCTACTCGACAACGACCACCGGGTGATCACCGTCGACCTGCTCGGCCACGGCGGCTCGGAAAAGCCGAGTTCGGGCTACAACCCACCGAACCAGGCCAAAGTCGTCGCCGAGGCGCTGGAACGGCTCGACGTGCAGGAAGCGACGGTCGTTGGCCATTCGCTTGGCGGCTCGGTGACCGTCGCCCTCTCCGAGCAGGACCCGCAGCTAGTCCGCCGGGCGGTGATCATCGACATGCCACCCGACAACTCTTACGGAGATCTCGGCTTCATCGCCGGGCTCGCCTTCCAGCCGCTGATCGGACCCGCGCTATGGCGGATCAAGCCCGATTTCTCAATCCGCAAGGGCCTGGGGGTGGCGTTCGCCCCTGGCTACGACGTTCCGGACGCCTTCGTCGAAGACGTGAAGCGGATGACCTACACCTCCTACGACGAAACCCCGAGCGGCATCGAGGACTTCCTCGATGAAGAGTCACTCGACAAGCGCATGGCGGCAACCGGCCAGCCGCTGATGGTCCTGATGGGCGCCGAGGAGCAGATAATCAACGACCCGCAGCGCGCCCTCGACCAGTACAAGAGCGACAACCCCACCGCCCAGACCCATCTGATCGCTGGAGCCGGCCACTCGCCCAACGTGGAGCGCCCGGCGCTGACCGCGGAACTCGTCCGTCGCTTCGCCGAGGAACCCTGATTTGCCTCTCCAGAGCGGTTTCCGACCGCACCTTGCAATCCATATTGCAGAACCCGAGTAGCGTCCGAAGGCCCCCGTACCTTACGAACTCATGTTCGATTCAAAGACCAAAATCACCAACCGGCTGACCGACGCCACCGACCTTCTAATCGACTTCGCAACCCTAGGCGAGTACGGGCTGGAGCCCGTTGGGAGAACAAGCCAGGGTTGCGCAGATCCAGTCGCGAGCCGTCGACCGGCTCCGACCACCCGAGCGAGCGCCAGGAGCGAGCACTGCAACCTCATAGAGGAATCAGGGTTGTTCCGCGGTCCGCGCCAGGGATTGGCGCGGAAGCGAGGGGCCCGAGAGGCAAGCAGTACGTTCTCGGCCGGCGGCGCCGCGTAGCAGCGCTACGCAAGCCGACGGCCGGGGGCGTAACGCGCCGCCTATCGGGCGCCGCAGCCCGCGCCAATCCCTGGCGCGGACCGCAATAAAGAACCGGCGGCGACCTACTCTCCCAGGGGGTTGCCCCCCAAGTACCATCGGCGCAGAGTGGCTTAACTGCTCTGTTCGGAATGGGAAGAGGTGTTTCCCACTCGCTATGCGCCACCGGAATTTTGCGAGACGCAACGCCCGGTGGAGCTTGAAAACCGCACAAGACCGCAAAGTAAGTAATAAATATCCGTCAAGCCCTCGACCCATTAGTACCGGTCGGCTGAGCACATTACTGCGCTTCCACCGCCGGCCTATCAACCTGGTGGTCTACCAGGGGTCTTACTCCCTCAAGGGGATGGGAGAGCTCATCTCGAGGACGGCTTCCCGCTTAGATGCTTTCAGCGGTTATCCGTTCCGTGCGTAGCTAATCTGCGATGCCCTTGGCAGGACAACAGATACACCAGAGGCACGTTCATCCCGGTCCTCTCGTACTAGGGATGACTCCTCTCAACTCTCCAACGCCCACAGCAGATAGGGACCGAACTGTCTCACGACGTTCTGAACCCAGCTCGCGTACCGCTTTAATGGGCGAACAGCCCAACCCTTGGGACCTACTCCAGCCCCAGGATGCGACGAGCCGACATCGAGGTGCCAAACCGGTTCGTCGATGTGGACTCTTGGAACCGATAAGCCTGTTATCCCCGGAGTACCTTTTATCCGTTGAGCGACGGCGCTTCCACTTGCTACCGCCGGATCACTAAGCCCAACTTTCGTTCCTGCTCGACCCGTCGGTCTCGCAGTCAAGCTCCCTTGTTGCCTTTACACTCTACGCACGATTTCCAACCGTGCTGAGGGAACCTTTGGGCGCCTCCGTTACTCTTTAGGAGGCGACCGCCCCAGTCAAACTGCCCACCTGACACTGTTCACCACCCGGATCACGGCGCGGTGTTAGAAGCCCAGAGCACCAAGGGTGGTATCTCAAGGGTGACTCCCCAGCGGCCAAAGCCACTGGTTCATAGTCTCCCACCTATCCTGAGCGAGATACCCCAGACTCCAATATCAAGTTGCAGTAAAGGTTCACGGGGTCTTTCCGTCTAGCTGCGGGTACTCGGCATCTTCACCGAGACTTTAATTTCACCGAGCCTCTCGTTGAGACAGCGTCCAACTCGTTACGCCATTCGTGCAGGTCGGAACTTACCCGACAAGGAATTTCGCTACCTTAGGACCGTTATAGTTACGGCCGCCGTTTACCGGGGCTTAGCTTCATTGCTTCGCGCCGAAGCGCTAACAAGTCCGCGTAACCTTCCGGCACCGGGCAGGCGTCAGCCCCTATACGTCGTCTTACGACTTAGCAGAGGCCTGTGTTTTTGGTAAACAGTCGGTTGGACCAATTCACTGCGGCCCCCTCAGGCTCCCTCCGTATGGAGTTCACCCTAACGGGGCGTCCCTTCTCCCGAAGTTACGGGACGATTTTGCCGAGTTCCTTAACGAGAGTTAGCTCGCTCACCTCAGTATGTTCTACTTGTCCACCTGTGTCGGTTATCGGTACGGGCACGCGAATCCTGCCTAGAGGCTTTTCTTGGAGGCATGGGATCGGGGACTCGCCGGCGGTAAGCCAGCTGGCATCGCACCTCGCGTCAAAACGCCGCTGCGGATTTTCCTACAGCGACTAGCTACGTGCTTGCCCCAGGACGACCATCGCCTGGGTTCCCTTACCCTTCCCCGTCCCCCCATCGGTCATAACGGAAGCAACGTGGTACAGGAATATCAACCTGTTGGCCATCGGCTACGCCTTTCGGCCTCGCCTTAGGTCCCGACTAACCCTGAGCAGACGAACTTTACTCAGGAAACCTTGGACAATCGGTGGTGGGGAGTCTCACCCCACTTTCGTTACTCATGCCGGCATTCTCACTTCCAGCCACTCCACGGAGCCTTACGACGCCGCTTCACGCAACTGGAACGCTCTCCTACCGCGTACAGAGCCCGCAGGCCTGTACACCCATAGCTTCGGAGGCTAGCTTGAGCCCCGTTGAATTATCCGCGCCCGAACACTTGACCAGTGAGCTGTTACGCACTCTTTCAAGGGTGGCTGCTTCTAAGCCAACCTCTTGGTTGTCTCTGCATTCGGACATCGTTTGCCACTTAGCTAGCACTTAGGGTCCTTAGCTGATGGTCTGGGTTGTTTCCCTCTCGCGTACGAAGTTTATCCCCCGCACACTGACTCCCGAGTTAAATGTAACGGTCTTCGGAGTTTGCCTGAAGTCGGTAACCTGGTAGGGCCCCTAATCCAAACAGTGCTCTACGGCCGCAACACAATCACTCGAGGCTATACCTAAATATATTTCGGAGAGAACCAGATATCTCTGAGCTTGATTAGCCTTTCACTCCGATCCACAGGTCATCCGCCCAGTTTTCAACCTAGGTCGGTTCGGCCCTCCACGAGGTCTTACCCCCGCTTCAGCCTGCCCATGGATAGCTCGCTCAGTTTCGGGTCTACCGCCAGTGACTGATGTCGCCCTATTCAGACTCGCTTTCGCTACGGCTCCGCTCATCGCTTAACCTTGCCACTGACGAGTAACTCGCCGGCTCGTGATGCAAAAAGCACGCCGTCACACCCGAAGGTGCTCCGACCACTTGTAAGTCTACGGTTTCAGGTACTATTTCACTCCCCTTCTGGGGTGCTTTTCACCTTTCCCTCACGGTACTAGTTCACTATCGGTCACCAGGTAGTACTTAGCCTTGGAGGGTGGTCCCCCCAGATTCAGACCACGTTTCACGGGTGTGGTCTTACTCAGGAACGTCAATCGACAGATCAGTGCGTTTTCGCCTACGGGACGATTGCCCTCTGTGGTGCGAGGTTCCACTCGCTTCGGCTAACACCTGATTTTGTAACTGCCGCCAGACCGGCACGGCCTGGACATAACGTCCTACAACCCCGGATAGACAACGCGTGCCGCTTACATCTCATCCAGTTTGGGCTGATCCCTTTTCGCTCGCCACTACTAAGGGAGTCTCGGTTGATTTCTTTTCCTCGGGCTACTTAGATGTTTCAGTTCGCCCGGTTACCCTCCGGCAGCTATGTATTCACTGCCGGATGACGCCGCATTACCGGCGCCGGGTTTTCCCATTCGGAGATCCGCGGGTCAATGGCTGTTCAGCGCCTTACCGCGGCTTATCGCAGCCGTCCACGTCCTTCTTCGACTCCTGGTGCCAAGGCATCCACCGTAAACTCTTACTATCTTGACGGTGAGCGATTCACTCACTCAAAGTGTGTGAATCGTAATTAAATACCCACGAGAATCCGCGTCGAGCGGATTCTCGAATTATTGGCCTTGTGCAGTTTTCAAGGTCCACCGAGGCGCACCTCCGGGGTCTCCGGAGGAGGTCTCTCAAAACTGAGCAGCGTTACCTCACCAACCGAAGTTGATGAGCAAAGCCCGGTCGACGTTCTAGAGAAATCTCCCTAGAAAGGAGGTGATCCAGCCGCAGCTTCCGCTACGGCTACCTTGTTACGACTTCACCCCAATCACGGGCCCCACCTTCGACGGCTCCCTCCTTGCGGTTAGGCCACCGGCTTCGGGTGTTGCTCGCTTTCGTGGTGTGACGGGCGGTGTGTACAAGGCCCGGGAACGTATTCACCGCGGCATTGCTGATCCGCGATTACTAGCAACTCCACCTTCATGGAGGCGAGTTTCAGCCTCCAATCCGAACCGAGGCGCACTTTATGGGATTTGCTCCACCTCGCGGTATTGCTGCCCTTTGTATGCGCCAATGTAGCACGTGTGTAGCCCTGGACATAAGGGGCATGATGACTTGACGTCATCCCCACCTTCCTCCGGTTTGTCACCGGCAGTCTCCTATGAGTCCCCAACTGAATGCTGGCAACATGGGACGGGGGTTGCGCTCGTTGCGGGACTTAACCCAACATCTCACGACACGAGCTGACGACAGCCATGCACCACCTGTGATGGTGTCCCGAAGGAAAACCGTGTTTCCACGGCGGTCACCAACATGTCAAGCCCAGGTAAGGTTCTTCGCGTTGCGTCGAATTAAACCACATGCTCCGCTGCTTGTGCGGGCCCCCGTCAATTCCTTTGAGTTTTAGCCTTGCGGCCGTACTCCCCAGGCGGGGTACTTAGTGCGTTAGCGACGGCACGGGAGGAGTCGACACCTCCCACACCTAGTACCCATCGTTTACGGCGTGGACTACCAGGGTATCTAATCCTGTTCGCTCCCCACGCTTTCGCGCCTCAGTGTCAGTAACGTCCCAGCGAGCTGCCTTCGCTATTGGTGTTCCTCCTGATATCTGCGCATTCCACCGCTACACCAGGAATTCCACTCGCCTCTTCCGTACTCTAGCCTCCACAGTATCCACCGGCTTTCAAAGGTTGAGCCTTTGACTTTCACAGCGGACTTATGAGGCCACCTACGCGCGCTTTACGCCCAATGATTCCGGACAACGCTTGCTCCCTACGTATTACCGCGGCTGCTGGCACGTAGTTAGCCGGAGCTTCTTGTGGAGGTACCGTCAATCCGCACGGCTATTCACCGGCGAACCTTCGTCCCTCCTGAAAGGGGTTTACAACCCGAAGGCCGTCTTCCCCCACGCGGCGTTGCTGCGTCACGCTTTCGCGCATTGCGCAAGATTCCCCACTGCTGCCTCCCGTAGGAGTCTGGGCCGTGTCTCAGTCCCAGTGTGGCTGATCGTCCTCTCAGACCAGCTACCCATCGTTGCCTTGGTAGGCCGTTACCCCACCAACAAGCTAATGGGCCGCGAGCCCCTCCCAATGCGGAGGCCGAAGCTTCCTTTAGCGAACAGGCTTACGCCTGTGCGCCACATCCGGTATTAGCCCGAGTTTCCTCGGGTTGTCCCGGTCATCGGGGCAGGTTACTCACGTGTTACTCACCCGTTCGCGGCTTTGCCCCAGGGCAAGCCCTGGTTCGTCGCACCACTTGCATGTGTTAAGCACGCCGCCAGCGTTCGTCCTGAGCCAGGATCAAACTCTCCGTGAAATGTACTTCTACAGAGAGCCTGTCATATCTCAGTGGCCGCCGAGTACACAAGTACGGCGGCCGACATGACGAGGTAAATCAAAACCATCCGGCACGCTGGCGCACCGAATGGGTCGGGCTGAACATTCCGCAGACCGATTGCTGGTCCGCGGAGATGCACGCTGCTCAGTTTTCAAAGACCGCTGCGCCTCTGCGGCGGGACTCGCCGCTCTCGACGCTCGGGGCTGCCCAGGGCAGCCCCAGAAGGACGAAGGAGTATAGCGCGCTGGCCGGCGGTTTGCCTAGCCCCCTCGCGAAGGTCTAGGCAGAACCGTCTACAGGCCGACAGAAGCGCCGCTTCCCGACCTGCAGCACCGTACCGGCAAGACTCGTGACGCGGGGCGACGTCGAGAGGCTGCGCGGGCACCGGCTCGCCGTCGAGCTTGACCCCTCCCTGCTGGATCAGGCGCCGGCCCTCGCTGGTGCTGACGCCGAAGGCGCCGGCGATCAGGCGCGGCAGGTGGACCACGCCCGTTGCCGTCGGCGCGGTAGGCGCCGAGCTCGACCTCGGGGATGTCCTCGGGCACCGCGTGCTGGACGAAGACGCGGTTGAAGTGCTCCTCGGCCGCCGTGGCCCCGGCCCCCTCGCCGTGGAAGCGGTCGACGATCCGCCGCCCCAGCTCGCGCTTGGCCTGGTTCGGCGGCGCCTCGGGGCGCTCCTGGCCGAGCAGCAGCCGGTAGTACTCGTCCATCGCCTCGTCGGGGATGCTCATCAGCTTGCCGAACATCTCCTCCGGCGGGTCGGTGACGCCGACGTAGTTGCCGAGCGACTTGCTCATCTTCTGGACGCCGTCGGTGCCGACCAGGATCGGCAGGGTCATGATCGACTGCGGCTGCTGGCCGTAGGCGGTCTGGATGTCGCGGCCGAAGAGCAGGTTGAACTTCTGGTCGGTGCCGCCGAGCTCGACGTCGGCCTCGACGCGACCGAGTCGTAGCCCTGCAGCAGCGGGTAGAGCAGCTCCAGCGCCGCGATCGGCTGGCCCGGCGCCCATCCGCTTCTGGAAGTCGTCGCGCTCGAGCAGGCGCGCCACCGTCGTCTGCGCCAGCAGGCCGAGCAGCGCCTCCGGCTCCATCCGCAGCCACTCGCTGTTGCGCCGCACCTCGGTCTTCTCGCGGTCGAGGATCTTGAAGGCCTGCTCCTGGTAGGTGGCGGCGTTGGCCTCGATCTCCTCGGCCGTCGGCACCGGCCGGGTCGCCGAGCGCCCGCTCGGGATCGCCGACCTGGGCGGTGAAGTCGCCGATGATCAGGACGACCTGGTGGCCCGCGCGCTGGAACTCGGCCAGCTTCTCGAGCACGACCGTGTGGCCGAGGTGGATGTCGGCCGTGGTCGGGTCGATCCCGAGCTTGACCCGCAGCGGCCGGCCCCCTCCAGCTGCTCCGCGAGCCGCCCCTCGGGCAGCACGTCGACCGCGTTACGCGTCAGATCCGGCATCGGCGCAATGCTAGACTGCCGCCTTCGCTCGGCGGGTCCGAGCCGGTTGTCGAGCCGGTTTTTGCCCTCTTGTAGATGGCCTCGCTCGGAACGCAAACCGCGCCTGAAGAAGCTGCGCGTCCTCTTCGTCCTGCTCGGGCCTCGGCATCCTCGCCGTCGTCTCGATGGTCTTCGGGATGATGGCCGCGGTCTCCCAGGACCTGCCGGCGATCTACAACTTCGCCCAGTACAAGGCCTCGAAGAACAGCGTCGTCGTCGACGCCAACGGCGAAGACGATCGGCACGCTGAGCAGCGACCAGAACAAAATCCTCCTCAACTCCGGCCAGATCTCCCCCAACATCAAGAACGCGGTGGTCTCGATCGAGGACGCCCGCTTCTACGAACACAACGGCGTCGACTTCCAGGGCATCGGCCGCGCCCTCGTCAAAGACGTCCTCAGCATGAGCGCCGCCCAGGGCGCCTCGACGATCACCCAGCAGTTCGTCAAGAACGCGCTGGAAGCCCAGGGCGACCGCACGCTCTTCGTGAAGTTCAAGGAGGCGGCGCTCGCCTACCGGCTGGAGCGGCACTGGAGCAAGGACAAGATCCTCACCGAGTACCTCAACACGATCTACTTCGGCGAGGGCGCCTACGGGATCGAGGCCGCGGCGCGGACCTACTTCGGCGCCGCCCACCCCGGCTGCGGCACCGAAACCGAACCCTGCGCCTCGGTGCTCGAGCCCTGGGAGGCGGCGATGCTGGCCGGGATCATCCAGTCGCCCTCGGCCTACGACCCCAAGGTCTACCCCGAAAACACGCTGGTTCGCCGCAACCTGGTGCTGGAAAAGATGGGCGAACAGGGCTACATCACCGACGAACAGGTGCAGCGAAGGCCAGGAACAGGCTCTTCCCTCCCCCAGCCAGCATCGAGCCGCCGACCCTCGACTCCAAGGCCCCCTACTTCACCGCCTACCTGCGCCAGCAGCTGGTCGAACGCTACGGCGCCGCGAAGGCCTTCTTCGGCGGGCTGACGGTGAAGTCGACGCTCGACCTGCGCCTGCAGGAAGCGGCCGAAGAAGCGGTCAACTCCTACCTCGGCTACTCGCCGGCGACCGCCTCGGTGGTCGTGATCGACAACCACAACGCCGGGATCAAGGCGATGGTCGGCGGCCCGGACTTCGACACCAAGCCGTTCAACCTGGCGACCCAGGGCCACCGCCAGCCGGGCTCCTCGATCAAGCCGTTCACGCTGCTCACCGCGCTCGAACAGGGGATCTCGCCGTAAACGGTCTACCCCTCCGAAGAGCGCTTCTTCCACTTCGGCAAGAACGACCAGGAAACCTTCCGCGTCACCAACGACGAGGACTCCTACCTCGGCTCCTGCGAGCATCGTCTGCGCGACGACCTACTCGGACAACTCGATCTACGCGGCACTGGCGCTGGAAGGGCTGGAAGGCAAGAACGTCCGCGACAAGACCGGCGCGATCGCCGGCACCATCCACAAGGCCGGCTACGACGACCCGATCTCGACCAACCCGGCGATGGTGCTCGGCGGCCTCACCGAAGGCGTCACCCCGCTCGGCTGGGCCTACGCCTACAGCACGATCGGCAACGACGGCGACCGCGTCAGCGGCACCCTGGCTCCGCGCCCCGGCGACAGCCCCGTCGCCTACACCCAGGTGACCAACGACGACGGCGAGACGATCAAGGGCGGCGACAACGACTCCAACCACGACCAGGTCTTCGATCAGGGAAACGTGGAAACGGAGAAGGGCATCCTCGAAACCGTCGTCTCCAGCGGCACCGGCACCAATGCCCAGATCGGCGCCGAAGGGCAGTGGGGCAAGACCGGGACGACCGAGGAAAACGGCGACGCCTGGTTCTGCGGCGGCATCGGCGACGAAGTCACCGCCTGCGTCTGGGTCGGCTACCCCGACACGACGACGCCGATGGCGACCCTCTACAACGGCGGCCCGGTAATGGGCGGCACCTTCCCGGCCCTGATCTGGGCGCGGGTGATCTCCGCCTGGCAGGACATCCAGGCCGAACACGCGGCAGAACGGGCGGCGCGCAAGGCCGCCAAGGAAGCTGGCGAAGACTACGAAGCGGGCGAAACCGAAGGCTACGTGGCGCCCGAAGGCGAATACGAATCGACCCCGGAACCCGAAGTGGTCGAACCGGCGCCGGAAACCGAAGTTACTCCTGAAGCGGCGCCTGAAGAAGGTGCTCCCGAAGCGGCTCCGGAAGCTGCGCCTGAATCGGGCGGCGCTGGCGGTGGGATTACTGCGGGGTGAGCCGGATGGGGTGCCCCTCCGCCAGACACATCTCGCTATGGCTCGATGTTAAGTGTCTGGAGGAGGGGCACCCCATCCGGCTTGGGCGTTAGTCGGCCTTGGCCGGGAGACGTACGGGTTGCCGGCGGCTGAGAAGCGCCAGGGGCGGTCTACTGCTTTGGTGATGCCAATTCGAGGGCCGGTGACGATCTTGGGCGGCTCCGGCGGTGCAGTGATTTGGAAGGGCTCTTTGCTGAGGTCGGCTTCGTTGTCTGAGAGGTCGATGCCTAGGGCCTCGGTCAGCTTACCGGGGCCGTTGCAGAGGTCGTGGTCTGGCTTGTGGCCTCGGCGGTTCGCATCTCCTCCATCCCGTGGGTCGGTTCGAGCGCTCGGATCAGGACTGCTGCGGCGTCGCCCTCGGGTTCGGCGACTGCGTTAAGGAGGCTGTGGATTCCGTAGGAGAGGTAGACGTAGGCGTAGCCGGGCGGGCCGAAGAGGACTTGGGTGCGCTCGGTCAGGCCTACGTAGGCGTGGCAGGCGGGGTCGTCGGCCTCGTAGCTCTCGGTCTCGACGATGACTCCGCCGCGGCCTTCGTAGAGGAGGGTGCAGCCGACCAGGTCGCGGGCAACGTCGTGGACGGACCGGTCGAAGAACTCGCGCTGCAGGCGCTTCAGGAACGCTCCTCCTGGACGCGGGCCCGGACCGCCGCCAGGGTCTCGCGTGCCTCCTCGATCTGGCGGCCGAGCGGGGCCGAGCCGGTGCCGCCGGCGATCCGCTTCGACTCCAGCCAGCTGCTTCGCCGCAGCACCTCGTAGTAGGAGTCGTCGAGGTGGTCGGAGCGCTCGCGCAGCTCCTCCGGCGTCAGTTCGGAGAGGGATTTACCGCGCTCAACCGCGTCGCGGACCAGGCCGCCGACGATGCCGTGCGCCTCGCGGAAGGGGACGCCGCGGCGGACCAGCAGGTCAGCAACCTCGGTCGCGGCCAGCATCTCGTCGCCGGAGGCCGCCTCCATCCGCTCGCGGTCGAACTCAATCCCCTCGAGCAGGCCCGCGGTGACGTCGAGGCAGGCCTCGATCGTGTCGATCGCGTCGAAGAGCGGCTCCTTGTCCTCCTGCATGTCCTTGCCGTAGGTGAGCGGCAGCGCGTGCATCACCCCGAGGAGGGTCTGGAGCGAGGCGGCGACGCGCGGGCTCTTCGCCCGCAGCAGCTCGGCCGAGTCGGGGTTCTTCTTCTGCGGCATGATCGAGGAGCCCGAGGAGAAGGACTCGTCGAGCTCGCAGAAGCCGAACTCGCTGCTCGACCAGATGACGATTTCCGAACCCAGGCGCGAGAGGTGCATCGCGCAGGTCGAGGCGGCCGACAGGTAGTCGAGGACGAAGTCGCGATTCGAGGCACCGTCGATCGAGTTGTGGCTGACATGGGCGAAGCCGAGGTCGGCGGCGACCGAGTCACGGTCGATCTCCCAGTTGACGCCGGCCAGCGCGCCGGACCCGAGCGGCATCACGCTGGCGCTGTCGAGGGCGAACTGGAAGCGCAGCACGTCGCGGGCGAGCATCCAGAAGTAGGCGAGGAGGTGGTGGCCGAGGTAGACCGGCTGGGCGCGCTGCAGGTGGGTGTAGCCGGGCATCGTCCAGTCCTTGTGGGACTCGGCCAGGGCCAGAAGCCGCTCCATCGCCTCGCCGCAGCGCTCGATTGCCTCGAGCGAGTGGTTCTGGACCACCATCGCGACGTCGGTGGCGACCTGGTCGTTGCGCGAGCGGCCGGTGTGGAGCTTGCCGGCGAGTGGGCCGATCTCCTCGCCGAGCAGGCGCTCGATCGCCATATGGATGTCCTCGTCGGCCCCCTCGAACTCGAAGCCGTGGGCGGCCATGCGGACGCGGACCCGCTCCAGGCCCGCTTCGATCTGGCCGAGCTCGGCCTCGTCGAGGACGCCGATCCCACGCAGGCCGCGGGCGTGGGCGATCGACTGGTCGATGTCGTAGATCGCCAGCTGCCAGTCGAAGGGCAGCGAGCGGTTGAGGCGCCAGAAGCGCGGATCGGGCTCTTTGCGGAAGCGTCCCATGGGCGGGCGATTATGCCTTCAGTCGCCCTGGCCGAGGGCCGCGGCCAGCTCCTGGCAGACGCGCTCCACCTGCACCTCGCCCATCGCCGGGAAGAACGGCAGCGCCAGCGAGTCGGCCGCGGCGGCTTCGGCGACCGGGAACTGACCCTCGCGGTAGCCGAGCTGACGCAGGTGCGGGAAGAGGTGGATGCAGGGCAGGTAGGCCTTGGAGGCGATCCCGCGCTCGGCGAGGCGGCCGATCGTCGCATCGCGGTCGGAGCCGCGCGGCAGCCGCACCGTGTAGACGAACCAGCTGCGCAGCTCGGCGCCTCGGGACGGCATCGGCGTGCGCAATCCCCCGATCCCCCCCAGCCGCTCCGCGTACATCCGCGCCACGCCTGCCCGCCGCTCGAGCAGTGAGTCGAGCTTCTCGACCTGGGCGACGCCGAGCGCGGCGGCGAGGTCGGAGAGCCGGTAGTTGAAGCCGAGCCGGTCGTGGTCGAGCCAGCCCATGTCGACGGCGCGGCCCTGGTTGCGCTCGGAGCGCAGGCGGGCGGCCTCATCGGAGTCGCGGGGGACGATCATGCCCCCCTCCCCCGTCGTCATCTGCTTGTTGGCGTAGAAGGCGAAAGTGGCGAGGTTGCCGCGGGCGCCGACCTTGCGGCCGTCCGAGTCGACGGCGCCGAGCGCCTCGCAGGCGTCCTCGAGGATGCCGAGATCGTGTTTGCCGGCCAGCGCCTCCAGCGCCGGCATCGCCGCCGGGTAGCCGAAGATGTGGACCGGCAGCAGGCCGACGGTGCGCTCGCCGATCGCGTCGGCTGCGGCGGCCGGGTCGAGGTCGAGCGTCTCCTCCTCGACGTCGGCGAAGATCGGGCGCGCCCCCTCGTAGAGCAGGCAGTTGGCCGAGGCGACGAAGCTGAACGGGCTCGTTACCACCTCCTCCCCCTCGCTCCAGCCGAGCATCCGCACCCCGAGGTGGAGCGCCGTGGTCCCGCTGGAGACCATCACCGCGTCATCCACTCCGAGCCAGGCGGCGAACTCACGCTCGAAGCGCTCGCCCATCGGGCCAAGCGAGAGCTGACCCGAGCGCAGGACCTCCAACACCAGCTCCTCCTCACGCGAACCAAGATCCGGCTTGGCGAGAGGAATCTGTTGATTGTGGGTCTGTTGATTGTCGGTCACTGGAAGGCGTACTCCAGCGAATCGACCAGCGCCTCCCAGGAGGCCTCGATGATGTTGACCGAGACGCCGATCGTGCCCCACTCGCGGGCGCCGTCGGAGGAGTCGAGGAGGACGCGGGTGGCGGCACCGGTGCCGTGGGCTTCGTCGAGGATACGGACCTTGTAGTTGGTCAGCTCGATGTCGGCCAGATGCGGGTAGCGGTCGGTGATCGCGACCCGCAGGGCTCGGTTCAGAGCGTCGACCGGTCCATTGCCCTCGGCGACCCGGACGTAGCGCTCGCCGTCGACCTCGACCTTGATCGTCGCCTCGGTCTCGATCTCGCCGTCGGCCCGTTTCTCGGTGACGACGCGGAAGCTCTCGAGCTTGAACAGCGGCTTGTAGGTGCCGGCCTCACGGCGCAGCAGCAGCTCGAAGGAGGCCGGCGCGGCCTCGTAGTGGTAGCCGTGGTGCTCCTGCTCCTTCAGGCTCTGCATGGCCCGGGTCGCCGCCTCGTCGTCGAGCTCGATGCCCGCGTGCTCGGCCTGGGCACGGATGGTCGCCTTGCCGGCCAGCTCGGAGGCGACGATGTCGCGCTCGTTGCCGACCGCGGCCGGGTCGAGGTGCTCGAAGGTGCTCGCATCGGCGGCGACCCCGGCGGCGTGCATGCCCGCCTTGTGGGCGAAGGCGTTGCGGCCAACGTAGGGCCGGTCCGGGTCAGAGGAGAGGTTGCAGATCTCGTCGAGGAGGTGGGCGGTCATGGTCAGGCTCGCCAGCTGCTCGGCGGTGACCACCTCGAAGCCCATCTTCAGCTGCAGCGCCGGCAGGATCGAGGCCAGGTTGGCGTTGCCGCAGCGCTCGCCGTAGCCGTTGACGCAGCCCTGGACGAGGCGGGCGCCGGCTTCCACCGCCGCCAGCGAGTTGGCCACCCCGCAGCCGGAGTCGTCGTGGGCGTGGATCCCGACCTCGACGGCATTCCCGAAGCGGGCGACGACGGCCGCCGTCGCCTCGGCGGCGAAGCTCGGCAGGCTGCCGCCGTTGGTGTCGCAGAGGGTGACGTTCTCCGCCCCGGCATCGGCGGCTGCCGCGACGCATTCGAGCGCGTAGCCGCTGTCTTCGCGGTAGCCGTCGAAAAAGTGCTCGGCGTCGAAGATCGGGCGCTTGCCCTGCTCGCGACAGAAGGCGATCGAGTCGGCGATCATCGCCAGGTTCTCCTCGCGGCTGACGCGGATCACCTTCTCGACGTGGAGCGGCGAGCTCTTGCCGACGAGGCAGACCGCGGGGGCGAAGGACGAGGTCAGGACCCTCAGCGCCTCGTCCTCGGCGGCGGCGCGGTCGCGCCTGCGGGTCATGCCGAAGGCGGCGATCGTCGCGTTCTCCAGCTCGACCCCGGCGAGCCGCTCGAAGAGCTCGGCTTCCTTCGGGTTGCTGCTCGGGAAGCCGGCCTCGATGAAATCCACGCCGAGGGCGTCGAGGCGCCTGCGCGACTTTCAGCTTCTCGCCCACCGAGAGCGACATGCCGCGGCCGCCCATCCCGTCGCGCAAGGTGGTGTCGTAGAGCTTCACCTGTTCCATCTGCTTACTGCCTTTCGATTCGAAGAAGATCGGGTGGGCCGAGGGCCCGCATGCGCGGACAGTGCCGCGCCTGCCGCTAGGCGGCAGGGGTAATTCGCCCGATCGACTCCGAGCCGGACTCGGACTCGGCAGCAGGGGCCTCGACGAAGTCGAGCCACTCCAGGTACTCCTCGGCCTTGCCACAGAGCGCGTCTTCGAACTTCGCTTGCACGTGGCGGGTGATCTCGCCCGGTCCGCCGAGCGGGTGGTCGTCGATCTCGCGCACCGGGACCAGCTCGGCGGCGGTGCCGGTGAGGAAGACCTCCTCGGCCAGGTAGAGCTCGGCGCGGGCGATGTCGCGCTCGACCACGGTGTAGCCGAGGTCGCGGGCGATCTGGATCACCGACTTGCGGTTGATCCCGTCGAGGATCGAGGCGACCTGCGGCGGGGTGACGATCTGGCCGTCGCGGACGACGAAGATGTTCTCGCCCGAGCCCTCGCAGACGAAGCCGCGTTCGTCGAGCAGGATCGCCTCGTCGTAGCCGGCGTTGGTCGACTCGGTCTTGGCGAGGATCGAGTTGAGGTAGGAGCCCGAGGCCTTGGCGTGCGGGATCGAGCCGCCGGGGCTGATCCGCCGCCAGCTCGAGACCTTGGCGCGGATGCCGCCGTTCTTGCTCTCCTCGCCGAGGTAGGCACCCCAGGGGAAGGCGGCGATGATCACGTCGACCGGGGCGTCTTTGGCGTAAAGGCCGAGGCTGCCGTAACCGCGGTAGGCGAGCGGCCGGATGTAGGCGGACTTGAGGTCGTTACGGCGCAGCAGCTCGTGCGTCGCCTGGCGGATCTCCTCGGCCGAGTAGGGCAGTTCCAGGTAGTAGAGCTCAGCCGACTTCTGCAGCCGGTCGAGGTGGTCCTGGTGGCGGAAAACCGCTGGACCGCGGGCGGTTTCGTAGCAGCGGATACCCTCGAAGACGCCGGTCCCGTAGTGCAGCCCGTGGCTGAGCACGTGGGTCTGCGCGTCCTCCCAGGGAACGAACTCGCCGTTCCGCCAAATCAAATCGACCGGATCCATGTTGCGGAATTATGCCCGATCAAACGAAGGGCTTCAGCGCTGCGGGCGCGAATGGTGCCCCAGAACCCGAACGAGAGGAGCAAATTCATGCGAATTCCCCGCCCCCGGCTCAGCTACGCGAACGTGATCGCGACGATCGCGTTGTTCGTCGCCCTCGGCGGTGCCGCGGTCGCCGCCGGGCTGCCGAAGAACAGCGTCGGCACCAACCAGCTCAAGCGCAGCGCCGTCTCCGCGGCGAAGCTGAAGCGCGGCGCCGTCACCAGCCGGCAAGATCGCCCCGAAGGCGGTCGTCGCCGGCAAGCTCGGCGCCAACGCCGTCCTGCCCGGCAACCTCGGCAACGGGATCATCACCACCAACAAGCTCTCCGACAGCGCGGTGATCGCCTCGAAGATCAAGAACAGCGTCATCACCACCAACAAACTGAACAACGGCGCCGTGACCACGGCGAAGCTCGGCGACAAGCTCGGTGACGCTCGGCAAGCTTGCCGACGGCGTCGCGCCGCTGCTGGGGACGCTGAAAAGCGGCCAGACCCTGCGCGGCGTGTTCTGCGTCGGCGGCGATGCGCCGGAGATCTGCCCGAGGTCGGTCAGCTACCAGTTCCCGCTGCTGAACCCGCCTGCGTCGCCGAAAGAGAACGTCCTCGAAGCCGGCAAAACGAGCACGGACTGCCGCGGGCCTCGCCGGCGGCCGCGACGCCGCTGGCCGCTCCCGGCCAGCTCTGCGTCTACATCACTCGAAATCGGAAAGATCTCGAAGGCCGGCGCCATTCATCGGCGGCGCGACCAATCGGCTCGGCTTCGGCCTTCTCGCCGGAATCCAGAACACCGATCCGGCGAATGCTACGTCTCCGGCCAGTGGGCAGTCACCGCTCCCTAGCCGCACCATTCGCGAGACCGCAAAAAGGCACCCTCAAGGGGCTTTTTTGCGGTCTCGGCAGCTAGCCGAGCTCTTCTAGGACCGCCGCGGTCATCTCCGCGGTCCCGACCTCGGCCTCCTGCGGCACGTCGACCATCGGCGGCTGGACCACGGTGCCGGAGGCGAGGTCGGGGGTGCGGAGGCCGCTGCTCGAGCACGGCGTCGACCGCGGTCTCGATCCGGGCGGCGTCCTCGCCGCGGCCGAGGCCGTGGCGCAGCATCATCGCCGCCGAGAGGAAGGTCGCGAGCGGGTTGGCCGACCCCTGGCCGGCGATGTCGGGGGCGGAGCCGTGGACCGGCTCGAAGAGTCCGGGGGCGCCCTCCGCGCCGAGGCTGGCGGAGGGCAGCATTCCCAGCGAGCCGGTCAGCATCGCCGCCTCGTCGCTGAGGATGTCGCCGAAGAGGTTCTCGGCGAGGACGACGTCGAAGTCGGCCGGCCGCGAGACCAGCTGCATCGCCGCGTTGTCGACGAGCAGGTGTTCGAGCTCGACGTCGGCGTAATCGGCGGCGACGTTGCCGACCACCTCGCGCCAGAGGCGGGAGGTCTCGAGCACGTTGGCCTTGTCGACCGAGGTGACTTTCGGGCTTGCGGCCAGAGCTCTCGGCGCGGCGGCGGGCGGCGTCGAAGGCGGTGCGGGCGATCCGGTCGATCTCCGCGACCGAGTACTCGCAGGTGTCGTGGGCGACGTCGCCCTCGCGTCCGGAGTCGCCGAAGTAGATGCCGCCGGTCAGCTCGCGGACGACGAGCAGGTCGGTGCCGGCGATCCGCTCCTCGCGCAGCGGGCTGGCGCCGACCAGGGCCGGGCTGGGCCGGACCGGGCGCAGGTTGGCGTAGAGGCCCATCCCCTTGCGCAGCCCGAGCAGGCCCTGCTCGGGGCGCGGCGCGCTCGGGTCGGTGGTGTCCCACTTCGGGCCGCCGACGGCGCCAAGCAGGACCGCGTCGGCGCCCTTGCAGGCCTCGAGGACCTCGTCGGTGAGGGCGATGCCGTGCTCGTCGATCGAGCAGCCACCCATCAGGCGCTCGTCGTAGGAGAACTCGCCGAGGGCGGCGAGCACCTCGCGCGCGGCGGCGACGATCTCGGGGCCGATCCCGTCGCCGGGAAGGACGACTATGCGGGGCGTGCATCGCTCACGGGGCCGCCACTCTACGCGTCATCAGGCAGCGAGCGCCTCGATGTTGAGGCGGACGTAGTCGAGGACGAGCGGCTCTCCCTCCTGCGCCAGGACCGCCTCGGCGAAGGGCCGGCGCTTCTCCTCCGGCAGCTGGTCGAGGATCGGGCCGAGGGTGACGGTGGAGATGAACTCCAGCGGGCGCTTGCCGGCTGCACCGGCTTCGGCTGCAGCCAGCAGCGGGCCTCGGCGAAGCCGGCAGCGGCGCAGGCGCGGCTCGGTCTCCTCCGGCGTGGCGAAGTTCCAGAGCGCCTTTGGCCTCGCTCAGGTGCTGGCCGTACTCCGGGTCGGAGGCGACGGCGGCGATCGCCTGGGTATGGGCGGCGACGTTGCCGTGCCCGCCGCACTGGGCGACGAGGCGGCCGCCCGGCTTCAGCGCGGCGCGCAGCCGCCGGAAGAGCGGGTCGTGGTCGCGGAATCCAGTGGAAGGTCGCGGTCGAGAAGACGAGGTCGACCGGCTCGGGGAGCTCCAGCTCGACCAGGTCGGAGACGAGGTAGTCGGCGCGGTCGCCGAGCCGCTCCTTCGCCTTCTCGACCATCGCCGTCGGAGCCGTCGACGGCGATCACGCGGCCGTCCGGCAGGCGCTCGACCAGCTCGGCGGTGACGCGGCCCGAGCCGCAGCCGGCGTCGACCGCGACCTCGTCGCCGCGCAGCTCGAGCCGCTCCAGCACCTCCATCCCCCACTCGAACTGCGGGTCGGAGACGGCGTCGTAGGTCTCGGCGTCCCACTCGCGGGCGCCGGTGTTCATCGGCTCTTTGAACTCGTCGGCCATGATGGCCTCCCTTCCGCATCTACAGAGCTGGTCGTGACCGGGCCCAGCGAGGCGGCCGGTCCGGCCTCGAACTTGTCGATCGCGCCGTCGTTTTCGAGCGTGATCCCGATCTCGTCAAGGCCGTTCGGCGAGGCGGTGTCTTGACCTCGTGCTCGATCTGGAACTGGAAGACGCCGGCGGCGCAGTTGACGGTCTCGTCGTCGAGGTCGATGCGGGCCTCTCCCGCCTCGGCGACGGCCCTGCAATGCTCCTCGTCGAGGATCACCGGCAGCAGCCCGATCTTGGTGCAGTTCGAGTAGAAGATGTCGGCGAAGGACGGCGCCAGGATCGCCTGGAAGCCGAAGTCCTCCAGCGCCCAGGGGGCGTGCTCGCGGGAGGAGCCGCAGCCGAAGTTGGCGCCGGTGACGAGGATCGGGTTCGGCTCCAGCTCGATCTCGCCGTCGCGGATCCAGTCGTAGAAGAGGAACTCGCCGAAGCCGGTCCGCTCGACCCGCTTGAGGAACTGCTTGGGGATGATCTGGTCGGTGTCGACGTCGCTGCGGTCCAGGACCGACACCTTGCCCTCGATCACGTCTATCGGTCTCATCTTCAGCTCCAATCCCTGATGTCGACGAAGTGGCCCTCGACGGCCGCGGCGGCGGCCATTTTCGGGCTGACCAGGTGGGTGCGGCCGCCCTTGCCCTGGCGCCCCTCGAAGTTGCGGTTCGAGGTCGAGGCGCAGCGCTCGCCTTCGTCGAGGGTGTCGGGGTTCATCCCCAGGCACATCGAGCAGCCCGCCACGCGCCAGTCGAAGCCGGCGCTCTTGAAGACCTCGTCGAGGCCCTCTTCCTCGGCGGCCTTCTTCACCTGCTGGGAGCCGGGGACGACCATCGCGCTGACACCGCTGGCGACCTTGCGGCCGTCGACGATCGCGGCGGCCTCGCGCAGGTCCTCGATCCGCGAGTTGGTGCAGGAGCCGATGAAGACGCGTTCGGGCGCGATCTCGGTCATCGGCGTGCCCGCCTCCAGGCCCATGTAGGCGAGGGCGCGCTCTGCCGCTTCGCGGTCGGCCGGGAGTCTCAGCGGGCCGGGTCGGGGACGCGGTCGGTGACCTCGACGACCTGGCCCGGGTTGGTGCCCCAGGTGACCATCGGCGAGATCGCCGGAGGCGTCGACCTCGATCTCGGTATCGAAGCTGGCCTCGGGGTCGGTCGGCAGCTCGCGCCAGCGGGCCATCGCCGCCTCGAAGTCGGCCGGGCGCGGCGGGGCGTCCCTTGACCCACTCGAAGGTGGTCTCGTCGGGGGCGATCATTCCGGCGCGGCCGCCGCCCTCGATCGTCATGTTGCAGATCGTCATCCGGCCGGGCATCGAGAGCGCCTCGATCGCCGGCCCGGCGTACTCGACCGCGTAGCCGGTCATGCCGCCGGTGCCGAGGCGGCCGATCGTCGCCAGGATCAGGTCCTTCGGCGTGACCCCGTGGCGCAGCTCGCCGGAGTAGTTGATCCGCATCGTCTTCGGCCGTTTCTGGACCAGGCACTGGGTGGCGAGCACGTGCTCGACCTCGGAGGTGCCGATGCCGAAGGCCAGCGCGCCGAAGGCGCCGTGGGTGGAGGTGTGGCTGTCGCCGCAGACGATCGTCATCCCCGGCTGGGTGACGCCCAGCTCCGGGCCGATCACGTGGACGATGCCCTGGCGGTCGGAGCCCAGCGAGTAGATCGGCACGCCGAACTCCTCGCAGTTGCGCTCCAGGGTTTCGACCTGGACGCGGGAGAGCTGGTCGGCGATCAGGCGCGCGGCCATCGTCCCGTCGGTCGGGGTGTTGTGGTCGGCGGTGGCCAGGGTCTTGTCCGGGCGGCGGACCTTGCGGTTGGCCAGGCGGAGACCGTCGAAGGCCTGCGGCGAGGTGACCTCGTGGACCAGGTGCAGGTCGATGTAGATCAGCCCCGGCGCGACCTCGTGGGCCTCCCAGATCTTGTCGAACATGGTCTTGGGCATTTGCTCAGGACCTCCTGAGGCCGGCGGCGATCACGGCCAGGAAGCGGGTCGCCTCCTGGCCTTCGTTCTCGAAATGGTGCGGAAGGTCGGCGTCGAAGGTGACGCCGTCCCCCGCCTGAAGCTCGTGGCGGCTGCCGTCGACGACCAGCGCCAGGGTGCCGGCGAGGACGACGGCGGTCTCGCGGCTGCCGGGCTCGTGCATCGGCGGGTCGGCGCGGCCGCCGGTGGTGGCGCCGGGCTCCAGCACGTGCAGGGAGACGTCGGCGCGCTGGCCGGGCAGCGGCGGGGTCAGCTCCTCGAAGCGGTGCCCGCCGCGCTCGGAGTGGCGGCGGCCGGCGGCCCGGCTGATCGCGACGTGCTGGCCCTCGTCGAGGCGCAGCAGCTGCGAGAGCGTCAACTCCAAGCCGGCGGCGATCTTGCCGGCGACGACCAGGGTGGGGCTCGTCTCCCCCCGCTCGACCTGCGAAAGCATCGGCGCGCTGACGCCAGAGCGCTGGGCGAGGTCACGGAGCGAGAGGCCCATGGCGTCGCGCAGAGCGCGGATGCGCGGGCCGACGGTGGGGGCGGGGTCGGCGGTCGTAGGTGCGGTGAGCGGTTGCCATGGTCCTGTACGTTATCACGGACGTTTGTATTCAGCCCAGCAGCTCCCGCAGGTCGGCGGCGATCTCGCCTCGGGTTCGTCATCCAACTGGTTCCAGGTGAGGTGGGTGACCGAGTAACCGGCGGCAGCAAGACGGCGATCGCGAGCACGGTCTTCTCGGAAGGCGGTGCGGGTCGAGTGGCCGTCCCAGCCGTCCAGCTCGACGATCTGGCGCAGGTCGGGCCAGTGGCAGTCGACTTGGAAGCGCTTGTCTCCCACGAACGATCCAGTCGTTGAAGCGGGGTAAGGGGAGGCGGCACCGACGGGGGAGAAGGGATCAAAGCGCTCCTCGAAGCAGCTCTGGCGTTTGCGGCCTACCGGGCCTTCCTTCAGGCGATCAAGGGCGACCTTCACCTTGCGGGTGCCGCGACTGCCGGGGTAGCGCTCAACGAGGTCCGGTAGCGAGAGGCGGTCAGAGAGCTGCCGGAATTCAGCTCTCGCGCAGGAGGTCTTCACGACATCGGCGGACTCGGTCGCCGCGAGGTCGAGGATCGTGCGCGGGACCGTGGTGACCGGGATGCCTTCCTCGACGGTGCGCTCGTCGGGAGGAACGAGGCGAGATGATGACGCCAGATCGGCTTCGAGGAGGTGGTCTTACGCGGGGAGCGGTCACATCGATCCCGTCCGCGAGTTCGGCCGGAGCTCCAGAGGGCGCGGCGGACCAGTGACTGAGGACGGCTCAGGTCCCTGAGGCGAGAACCGCACCCATCCACCGTCCCTCTCGCTGAGATGACCGCCCGGCGACCCACCGCGATAGACGCTGGGATAGAGGGGGTGAAGGCGCCCGGCGCGTACTCGCCTGCCTATCGACTCCTGGCCTTCGAAGCCGAGCGCACCAATTGATCTTCGCGCCACCACCCCGTGTTGCCGGTCCGCAAGCGCGGCGATCGCGCGCATCCCATTCGCGAGACTGCGCTGAGCGTCGATATGCGACGCTTTTCGCAGACTCGGTGGGCACCCGCCTAGCGTGGCGGGTGCGGGCGCAAATGTGGGACGCGCTTCGTGCCAGTTCTCACACGTTTCTTGCGCTTGGGCCGTTACAGGCCCGGCCAGGGACGAGGGTGTCCCTCTCCTAGAGGCTCAAGAAGTCACGCCCGAACCCTCAAGTTCGACCAGCTGCGCGACGGGCTCTGGGAGAGGGACACCCCTCGTCCCCTCGCCCCGAACACTACGGCCCGGGCGTCCGCTCAACCACGGCCTCGGCAGTTGCCGCCTCGGCCTCACGCGTCGCCGCGCCTTCCAGCGCGTTCGACAGAGCCCTCACGTAAGCGCGCGCGCTTGCCTCCAGGATGTCCGTCGCTACGCCTTGGCCCGTCGCCAGGCGGCCGGCCGCTCGCAGCATCACCGTCACCTCTCCGAGGGCGTCCTCTCCCCCGGTCACCGCCTCGACCGTGTACTGGGCCAGCTCGCACTCGGTCTCGGCCGCGTTCTGGATCGCGTGGAAGATGGCGTCGACCGGGCCGTCGCCGCTCGATTCGCCGACCGACTCCTCGCCCGAGGGCAGGGTGACGGCGACTTTCGCCAGCGGCGGACTGGCGGGTGCCGGCCTCGACCTCGAACCAGGCCAGCTCGTGGGCTTCGGAGCGCTCGCGCATCTCGTCGGAGACGATCGCCTCCAGGTCGAGCGCGGTCACCTGCTTCTTGCGGTCGGCGACCTCCTTGAAGGCCTTGAAGGCGTTGTTCAGCGCCTTGCCCTCGACCTTGAAGCCCAGCTGCTCCAGCGCGTCTTTCAGCGCGTGGCGCCCGGAGTGCTTGCCCAGCACGATCGAGTTCGACTCCAGGCCGACTTCGGTCGCGTCCATGATCTCGTAGGTGCTGCGCTCCTTCAGGACGCCGTCCTGGTGGATCCCGGACTCGTGGGCGAAGGCGTTGCGGCCGACGATCGCCTTGTTCGGCTGCACCGGGTAGCCGGTCAGGCGGCTGACCATGCGGCTGGTGCGGGCGATCTCGCGGGTGTTGATCCCGGTCGTCAGAGGCCGTGGACGTCCTCGCGGACGCCGATCAGCATCGCGATCTCCTCCAGCGAGCAGTTACCCGCCCGCTCGCCGATCCCGTTGACCGCGCACTCGACCTGCCGCGCCCCCGCCAGCACTCCGGCGTAGGAGTTGGCGACGGCCATGCCCAGGTCGTCGTGGCAGTGGACCGAGAGTCTCGACGTCGCTGCAGCGCCGGGCACCAACTCGTACAGCCGCCGGAAGTAGTCCGCGTACTCCTCGGGCGTCGTGTAGCCGACGGTGTCGGGGATGTTGACGACGGTCGCGCCCTCCTCGACCGCGATCGCGCAGACTTCGGCGGTGAACTCGATGTCGGCGCGGGTCGCGTCCATCGGCGAGAACTCGACGTCCTCGCAGTAGGACTTGGCCAGCGCGACCGCCGCCCGGGCCTGGCCCTTGACGTCCTCGCGGTCGGTCTGCAGCTGGTGCTCGATGTGGATGTCGGAGGTCGAGATGAAGGTGTGGATGCGCGGACGCGCGGCCTCCTTGATCGCCCCCCAGGCGGCGTCGATGTCGGCCTTGTGGGTGCGGGCGAGACCGCAGATCACCGGGCCCTCGACCACCCGCGAGATCTTCTGGACGGCCTCGAAGTCGCCGGGCGAGGTGATCGGAAAGCCGGCCTCGATCACGTCGACCCCCAGGCGGGAGAGCTGCTGGGCGATCTCCACCTTCTCGGCGGTGTTCAGCGAGATGCCGGGCGACTGCTCGCCGTCTCGCAGCGTGGTGTCGAAGATGTGGACGCGGTTTGCGTCGGTATGTCCTTCAGTTTGCGGTCCCATGGGACCTCTCCTTCTCTCTGTGATTCGAATGGCCTTCTGTCTCTCGCGGCTATCGCGCCGCCCAGCGCTATTCCCCCCGAGGGGGGAGGAGAAGGAGTAGCGCGAGGCTGTCGAGCCGGCGGTCCATTCGCTTCCGAACCTTAGCGTAGGCTGCGCGAATCGCAACCCCGGAGCCGAACTCCTCGGCCCAGCAGACATCCTGGCTCGCGCTCTTCGCGATGGGCTGGCGGTCGTCGTCATCGCCAACGACTTCTCGGCGATCAACGTCGCCCTGCCGACGATGGAGCAGGACTTCGAAACCAACGTCAACACGATCCAGTGGGTGGTCAACGCCTACGCGCTGACCTTCGGGGTGCTGATCGTCACCGGCGGCCGCCTCGCCGACATGTTCGGCCGCCGCAACGCCTTCTTCCTCGGCGCGGCGATCTTCGCCTCGATGTCGGCGCTCGGCGGCGCCGCTCAGAACGGAGACCTGGCTGATCGCCGCGCGGGTGCTGATGGGGATCGGCGGGGCGCTGATGTGGCCGGCGATCCTCGGCATGACCTACGAGCTGCTGCCGGAAGAGAAGGCCGGCCTGGCGGGCGGGATCATCATCGGCGCCGCCGGGCTCGGCAACGCGATCGGGCCGCTGATCGGCGGCGTCCTCACCCAGGAGCTGAGCTGGCGCTGGATCTTCTTCCTCAACGTCCCGATCGCCGTCTTCGCCGTCGGCGGTCACCTGGCTCCTGGTCCACGTCAAGGAGCCCGACGCTGGGCGAGCGGCGGATCGACTACCCCGGGATCGCGGCGATCTCGGTCGGCCTCGTCTCGCTGCTGATCGCCCTCGACCAGGTCGCCGACTGGGGCTGGGGCGACCCGCGGGTGATCGGCCTGCTGGCGCTGGCCGCGGCGATGCTGGTCGCCTTCGTGCCGCTCGAGCGCCGCGCCGAGCACCCATGCGCTGGTCCCTCGGGAGGTGATGCGCAACGAGAGCTTCACCGGCTCCTGCATCGCGATCCTCTTCATGTCGGCGACCTTCTTCGCCTCGCTGCTCTATCTGCCGCAGTTCATGGAGAAGCAGCTCGGCTACTCGCCGCTGGAAGCGGGCGTCGGGATGCTGCCCTTCCTCGCCACTTTCGCGCCTCGTCTCGTTCATCGCCGGCCCGCTCTACAACCGGCTCGGGGCCAAGGTCCTGGCGGTGCTTCGGCGCCGCCTGCATCACCGTCGCCCCGTTCCTCTTCTCGCAGGTCGGACGGCGGCTCCGGCTTCGGCTCGCTGGTCCCGGGGATGCTCGTCCTCGGGATCGGGATCGGCAGCTTCTACCCGACCGCGACGACCGCCGGGGTCACCTCGGTCGACGAATCGCAGACCAGCCTCGCCGGCGGCATCGTCTACATGTTCCAGATCGCCGGCGGCTCGATCGGCCTCGGCCTGACGACCACCGTCTTCTCCGCCGCGGTGCCGCCGTTCGTCGACGGGATCCAGGCGGGGTTCCGGCTCGACGCCGCGCTCTCGCTGGTCGGCCTGCTGGTCGCGATCGCCTTCGTCGGCGGCCGGATCGTAGGCTCCGCCAAGACGGCGCCGGAAGCCACCTGACCGCTACTGGAATCACTCCGTTTTCGCCCGGCCCGCCGCTCAGCGTGTCCTTGCCGGGGCCGCCGATCAGCTGATCGTTGCCCGGGCCGCCGATCAGGTGGTCGTGCCCCGGACCACCCATGATCCAGTCGTCCCCCCGCCGGCCGATCAGCGTGTCGTCGTCGGGGCCGCCGATGATCTTGTCGGCCGCGCCGCCGCCGGTAGAGGTTGTCGCGTCCCGACCCGCCGCGGATCGTGACCGGGACCGGGATGTCGCTGGTGAAGAAGACGGTGTCGTTGCCGGCGCCGGCGTTGACTTCGAAGCCGGCGATCGCCGTCGCCTTGCAGGACAGTTCGTCGGGATTTCTTCCGGGTGCGTGCAGATGTCGCCGCCGACTTCGAGCGCGATCGGTCGAGAGGATCACGTAGCTGCGGCCGTCGGCGCTGAGCGCGATGTGGAAGGCGTTGTTTTCCCTGCCGCCGCTGATCAGCAGGTTGACGGGACCGGCTTCGGCATCGGCAAGGCCGCGCCGAGCAGCGCGGCGAGGATCGCCAACACGATGAGGATCGCCTTCTTCATCGATAGTCCCTGGCCACGGGCCGGAGCCCATCTCAAGGGAACAACGTGTAGGGGCGGACGTTGCGCTCCCCGTCTGGGAGCGCACTGCCGGAGCCCCGAAGGCCTAAAGGTCGACCGAGCGGCCGTTGGAGAAGCCGTCGAGTCCGAGGATCTTCTCGATCGCCTCGGAGCGGACCGGCGCGTCGGTGGTCAGCGCCATCACCGCCCGCTCTCCCCCGCTTTCGGCGCCGACGGCGGCGGAGACGATGTTGACCCCCTCTTCGCCGAAGAGGGTGCCGACCCGGCCGATCATCCCCGGCTGGTCGGCGTAGCGGAGGACGGCGATGTGCTCGTCGAAGGGCAGGTAGAAGCTCTCGCCCCAGGCGGAGACGAGGTAGGGCTCGTTGCGCGGGCCGACGCTGGTCCCGGCGACCTCGACCTCGCCGTCTGCGGTGTGGACGCGGACCTTGACCAGCTCGGTGAAGTCCTCGGCGCTGGCGTCGGTCGTCTCGGCGAGCTCGATCCCGCGCTCCTCGGCCATCTGCGGTGCGTTGACCAGGTTGACCGGCTCCTCGGTGTTGCCGGAGAGGATCCCGGCCATCACCGCGATCCCGAGAAGGCGGGTGTCGTGGGAGGCGATGCGGCCGCGGAATTCGGCGCTCACCTTCTCGACCGAGCCGTCGGCCAGGCCCTGGGCGAGGCGGCCGAGCTTTTCGCAGAGCGGGACGAACGGCGCCAGCGCCTCCATCGCCTCGGGCCGCACGGCGGCGATGTTGACCGCGTTGGTGACGACGCCACCGGTCAGGGCGGCGGTGACCTGCTCGGCGGTGACGACCCCGGCCCGGTCCTGCGCCTCCGCAGTCGAGGCGCCGAGATGCGGGGTGACGACGACGTCGGAGCGGGAGAAGACCGGGTGCTCGGTGAACGGCTCGGAGGGGAAGACGTCGAGCGCGGCGCCGCCGAGCTTGCCCGACTCCAGGCCCGCCACCAGCGCGTCGAGGTCGACCAGCTCGCCGCGGGCGCAGTTGACGATCCGGGCGCCGTCCTTCGGCCGCGGCGATCGTCTCGGCGTTAATCATCCCGATCGTCTCCGGGGTCTTCGGAGTGTGCAAGGTGATCAGGTCGGCAGCGGCCCAGCACCTCCTCGATGCTGTCCAGCCCCTCGACCCCGAGCTCGCGGAAGCGCTCGGCGGAGACGAACTTGTCGAAGGCGACGACGTCCATATCGAAGCTCTGGGCGCGCTTGGCGACCAGCTGGCCGATACGGCCGAAGCCGATCACGCCGAGGGTCTTGCCGTAGAGCTCGGCGCCCTTGTACTTGGCCCGGTCCCAGCGGCCCTCGACCAGCGAGCCGTGCGCCTGCGGGACGTTGCGAAAGAGGGCGAGCGCCAGGGCGAGGGTGTGCTCGGCGGCGGCGACCGAGTTCGATTCCGGCGCGTTGGCAACGATGATCCCGCGGCGGGTCGCGGCCGGGATGTCGACGTTGTCGACGCCGGTGCCGGCGCGGCCGATCACCTTCAGGTTGGTGGCCAGCTCGATCAGCTCCGGCGTCATCTGCGTCGCCGAGCGGATCAGGATCGCGTCATAGCCGCCGATCTTCTCGCGCAGCTCCGCGTCGGACATCTCAAGGCCGAGGTCGACGTCGAACTGCGAGCGCAGCAGATCGACCCCCGAGTCGGCGATCTTCTCCTTGACCAGAACCTTCATGAGGTGACGCCGTCCACGTTAGCGACGACCCAGTCGATGCAGACGGTGAGCGCCTCGACGTCATCGGGATCGACCGCCGGGAACATCCCGATCCGCAGCTGGTTGCGGCCGAGCTTGCGGTAGGGCTCGACGTCGACGATCCCGTTGGCGCGCAGGGCGGCTGCGAGCGCTGCGGCGTCGATGGAGTCGTCGAAGTCGATCGTGCCGACGACAAGCGAGCGCTTGGCGGGGTCGGCGACGAAGGTGGAGGCGAAATCGCTGCGCTCGGCCCAGCCGTAGAGGCGACCGGAGGAGTCGGAGGTGCGCTCGACGCAGCCGGCTAGGCCCCCCAGTCCCAGCATCCACTGGACTTGGTCGTTCAGCAAAAACAGGGTCGCCAGCGCCGGCGTGTTGCAGGTCTGCTCCTTGCGCGAGTTCTCGAGCGCGGTCTGCAGCGAGAGGAAGGCGGGCTGCCAGCGGTCGCCGGCGCCGTCGAGCTCCTCGATGCGGGCGATCGCGGCGGGGCTGAGGGCGGCGAGCCAGAGGCCGCCGTCGGCGGCGAAGCCCTTCTGCGGGGCGAAGTAGTAGACGTCCGCCTGGGACGCGTCCAGGGGCAGGCCGCCGGCGCCGGAAGTGGCGTCGACGAGGACCAGGGCATCGCCCGCGTCGGCCGGGCGGCGGACATCGACCATGACGCCGGTCGAGGTCTCGTTGTGGGCCCAGGCGATGACGTCGGCGGCGGGGTCGGCGACCGGGTCGGGAGCGTCGCCAGGTGCGGCCTCGACGAGGATCGGATCCTGGAGGAACGGTGCCGCCGCGGTCGACTTGGCGAACTTGGAGGAGAACTCGCCGTAGGTGAGGTGCAGCGCCCGCTCGCGCACGAGCCAGGCGCAGGCCGCCTCCCAGAAAGCGGTGGTGCCGCCGTTGCCGAGGGCGATCTCGTAGCCGTCGGGGAGCGAGAACAGCTCCGCGAGGCCGGTTCGCACCTCGCGCACGAGGTCGCGCACCGGCGCCTGGCGATGCGAGGTTCCCATCAGGTCGGAGCGCTCGGCGAGGCGCTCCAGCGCCTCCGGGCGCACCTTCGAGGGCCCGCAGCCGAAGTGGCCGTCGGCGGGCTTGATCTCGCTGGGTATCTCCACGGTCGTCTGAGGCGCCATCCGGATCGACAGGTTATTGACCGCGACCGGCGGCTGCCGCCGGGTCCGAGGTTAGGCTCGACAGCGCCGTTTTGGCACTGTCCACCACGAGGGGAGCACGATGTATCCAGTCAACTACGAAGCCGTTTCCCGATGACGAACGTGGCCAAGGGCGACGGCTACGCGGTCGCCAACCTCGACGACCTCGGCGAGGGCTGGGGCTTCCGCAAGGTCCGCAAGGAGCTGGGAGTGACCGCCTTCGGCGTCAACGCGATCGTGATGCCGCCCAACTACGAGTCCGGCAAGCACTTCCACGACGAGCAGGAGGAGCTCTACTTCGTCCACCAGGGCCAGATGGAGATCGACCTCGACGGAACCAGGCACCAACTCGGCCCAGGAGGCTTCGCCTGGGTAGACGCCCACGTAGTCCGAAGCCTAAAAAACCTCAGCTCCGACGAAGACGCGATCTACATCTGCGTCGGCGGCAAAGACGGCTACGTAGGCCGCGACGGACGGCTGCCCGAGGGCGAGACCAGCCCCAGAGGACCGATCCAGGACTGAATCGCCCCTACTTGGTGTCCTTAAATCCCTGATCGATCCAGGGCATCATGTCGCGGAGGTCGTGGCCGATCTCCTCGATTTCGTGCCCCTCGCCCTCTTTGCGCATCCGGTCGAAGTTCTCGTTCCCGGCGCGATTCTCGGCGATGAACTCGCGGGCGAAGTCGCCGTCCTGGATCTCCTTGAGGATCTGCTTCATCGCCGCGCGGGACTCCTCGCCGATCACCCGTTTGCCGCGGGTCATGTCTCCGTACTCGGCGGTGTTTGAGATCGAGTAGCGCATCCCCTGAATGCCCTTTTCGTACATCAGGTCGGCGATCAGCTTCAGCTCGTGGAGGCACTCGAAGTAGGCGAGGCGCGGGTCGTAGCCGGCCTCGACCAGGGTCTCGTAGCCGGCGCGGACGAGCTCCGAGGCGCCGCCGCAGAGGACGGCCTGCTCGCCGAAGAGGTCGGTCTCGCACTCGTCTTTGAAGCTCGTCTCGATCACCGCGGCGCGGCCGCCGCCGATCCCGGAGGCGTAGGCGAGGACGAGGTCGTGAGCCTCGCCGGAGGCGTCCTGGTGGACGGCCATCAGACAGGGGACGCCGCTGCCTTCCTCGTACTGGCGGCGGACCAGGTGGCCCGGGCCCTTCGGCGCGACCATGCCGACGTCGACGCCCGGGGGCGGCTCGATCTCGCCGAAGTGGATCGCGAAGCCGTGGGCGAAGAGCAGCAGGTTGCCGGGGGCGATGCCGTCGGCGATCTCCTCGCGCCAGACCTCGGCCTGCTTCTCGTCCGGCAGCAGGATCATCACCAGGTCGCCGCGACTGGCGGCTTCGGCGACGTCGAGCACCTCGAGGCCGGCCGCTTCGGCCTTGGCGCGGCTGGAGGAGTCGGGCCGCAGGCCGACGACCACCTCGACGCCGGAGTCCTTGAGGTTGAGAGCGTGCGCGTGACCCTGCGAGCCGTAACCGAGGATGGCGACGGTCTTGCCGTCGAGCTTGCTCAGGTCAGCGTCTTTGTCGGTGAAGATGTCGTCGGTTCGCATGACGCGGCAGGCTACCGAAGCGCCCTACGCATCAGCTTGCCCGAGGGCGTGCGTGGCAGCGCCGAGGCGAGCTCCACCCGCTTCGGCACTTTGAACCCGGCCAACGATTCGGCGCAGTGGCGGCGCAGTTCGTCGGGGCTTACCTCGGCGTCGCTCTCGAGCACGACGACGGCGGTCACCGCCTGCTGCCACTCGGGGTCCTCGCGGCCGATCACCGCCGCCTCGGCCACCTGCGGGTGGCGCAGCAGCACCTCCTCTACCTCGGCCGGGACGACGTTCTCGCCGCCGCTGACGATCATGTCGTCGATCCGGTCGCGGACGTAGAGGAAGCCTTCCTCGTCGATGTGGCCGAGGTCGCCGGTGTGCAGCCAGCCGTCGGCGTCGGCGCTGCCGGGGGCGATGGTCGGGCCCTGGACGAGGATCTCCCCCTCGCGGATCCGCAGGTGCGTGGTCAGCAGCGGCCGTCCGGCCGAGCCGAGCTTGCGCTGGGCGTCGGCCGGGGCGAGGGTCGTCACCTGCGAGCAGGTCTCGGTCAGGCCGTAGGTCTGGACGACGGTGGCGCCCTTGGCGATCGCCTCTTCCAGCGGCTCGGCCGGGACCGGGCCGCCGCCGACGAGGATCGCCCGCGGGCCGGAGAGGTCGACGCCGGCATCGAGCAGCCGGGTCAGCATCGTCGCCACCAGCGAGACCTGGGAGATCCCGTCGCGCTCCAGCGACTCCCCCACCCGGTCGACGTCGAAGCCGTCATGGACGACCGCCGCGGTGCCGTAGATGACAGAGCGCATGACGATCCCGAGGCCGGCGATGTGGCTGAGCGGGAGGCAGCAGAGCCAGCGGTCGCTCGGCTCGACGCCGATGTTGAAGCCGGAGCCGACCGCGTTCCAGAGGAAGTTGCCGAAGCTGAGCGGGACCGGACGCGGTGTGCCGGTACTGCCGCTGGTGAGGACGCGGCAGCAGATCGCGTCCATGTCGTGCTCGCCGAGCAGCGGCATGTCGGCCTCGGTCTGGGTCAGCTGGCCGGGGTCATCGAGGTCGATGATCGGCTCCTCGGCGGCGACGATCGCCTCCCGCTCGGCCGGCGTCAGGCGCGGCCCCAGCGGCAGCAGCTCCGCCCCCAGCTTCATCAGCGCGTGCATGAGGACGACCTGCTCGCGACGCGGGTGCATGGTCAGGGCAGCGATCGATCCACGGCGTACGCCATGCGCCGCCAGCCGCCTCGCGACCCAGGTCGCCTCCGCCTCGAGCTCGGCGTAGGTCATCTCCGCCCCGTCGGCGACCAAGGCCGTCCGGTCGGGACAACTCTGTGATCTCTGCGAGAGCCAGTCGTCGAGCTTCATCGGGATATCGTCCCCATCATGCCCAAACGCCACAAAGGAGCCCCGCCCGAGGAACAGCTGTACGCCCCAATTGAGTGGGAAGCGGGGCCCGGGGACTACGAGGACATCCGCTACGAGACCGGCGGCGGGATCGCCAAGGTGACGATCGACCGGCCCGAGGTGCTGAACGCCTTCCGGCCGCAGACGCTGGTCGAGGTCTCGCGGGCGATGGAGCTGGCGCGGGAGGACGCCGAGGTCGGGGTGATCGTCTTCACCGGCGCCGGTGAGCGCGCCTTCTGCTCCGGTGGCGACCAAACCGTGCGCGGCGACACCGGCTACATCGCCGAGGGCGCTGCGGTTGGGCGCTTCCACGTCACCGACCTGCAAATCCAGATGCGGCGGCTGCCGAAGCCGATCGTCGCGATGGTTGCCGGTTACGCAATCGGCGGCGGCCACATCCTCCACCTCTGCTGCGACCTGACGATCGCCGCCGACAACGCCGTCTTCGGCCAGACCGGGCCACGGGTCGGGTCCTGGGACGGCGGCTACGGCGCCTCGCTGCTGCGCGACCTGGTCGGGACCAAGAAGGCGAAGGAGTTCTGGATGCTCTGTCGCCAGTACGACGCCGACGAGGTGCTGGAGATGGGCTTGATCAACGCCGTCGTGCCACTCGCCGAGCTGGAGCGCGAGACCGTCGCCTGGTGCCGCGAGATGCTCGCCCTCTCCCCCTTCGCCCTGCGCCTGGTCAAGGCCAGCTTCAACGCCCACGAGGACGGCTACGCCGGGATCCAGCAGCTGGCGCACGACGCCAACCTCCTCTTCTACGGCTCCGACGAGGCGGCCGAGGGGCGCGAGGCGTTCAAGCAGAAACGGCAGCCCGACTTCTCGCGGTTCCCGAGGCGCGCATGAGAATCTGGCTGATGGCGGCGCGGCCGCGGACGCTGCCGGCGGCGGTCGCCCCGGTCCTGGTCGGGACCGCGGCGGCGGTGCAGTGGTACGGCTCGCTGCCGCGCTGGGGGGCGTTCTTCGCGGCGCTGGTCGGCTCGATCTTCATCCAGATCGGGACCAACCTCGCCAACGACTACTCCGACGCCAAGCGCGGCGCCGACACCGCCGACCGGCTCGGCCCGGTGCGGGTGACCGCCAGCGGCATGGTGACGCCGCAGCGGGTGATGCGCGCGACGTGGGTTGCCTTCGCGGTCGCGGTCGCCTGTGGCATCTACCTGACGGCGGTGGCGGGGCCGGTGATCCTGGTCATCGGCGCGCTCTCGATCGCCGCCGGGGTCCTCTACACCGGCGGCCCGCGCCCCTACGGCTACGCCGGCTTCGGCGAGGTCTTCGTCTTCCTTTTCTTCGGCCTGGTCGCCGTCAACGGCTCCTACTACGTCCAGCTCGAGCAGCTCGACGCGCTGCCGCTCGGCCTCTCGATCTCGATCGGCTTCCTCGCCACCGCGATCATCGTCGTCAACAACGTTCGCGATGTCGAGACCGATCGGCGGGCGGGCAAGAACACCCTGGCGGTGCGGATCGGCCGCGAGAGCGCGGTCAACCTGTACCGGCTGCTGGTCGCGGGCGGCTTCCTCGTCCTGCCGATCGCCCTGGTCGCCGGCGACGCGAGCCTGCTGCCGATGATCGGGTGGCTTGCGGCGCCGCTGGCGATCAAACCGACCAAAACGCTGGCCGAGCGCCGCGACGGGCCGGCGCTGAACGCGGTGCTGGCGCAAACGGGAGCCGTGCTCGGCGTCTTCAGCCTGCTGGTCACCGTCGGGCTGCTGATCTCCGCCTGAGAGACTCGGGGCGTGCGCCTCAACTCGGTCGAGGTCATCCCCTATGCGCTTCCGTTCAAGGAGCCGTACGTGACCGCGCGCGGCGTGCTGCTGCGGCGGGAGATGGTTCTGCTGCGGGTGCGGGATGGGGACGGTGTTGTGGGGCTTGGGGAAGCGGTTCCGCTGGCGTTGCGGGGCGGGGTGTCTCTGACGGAGGTTGTGCGCGAGCTGGAGGATTGGGGGGAGCATCGGGAGACTCAGGCGCTATCAGCGCCAGCTCGGTGCGCCATAGAGACCGCCCTGATGGATTTAAGAGGTCGGCGAATCGGAAAAGACGCAGGTGAGGGGGAGCGGGACGAAGCCGTCGAGTGCAACGCGACGTTGGTCGCGGGACCGCCGGACGCTGTGGCGGCCGAGGCCGAACGATGGGCCCGGGAGGGCTTTACGACCTTCAAGCTGAAGCTGGGTGCCGAGTCCGCAAAAAGTCATCTTGAGGATGACTTTTCGCGGACTCGCTGTTCTGGAGACGTGGAACAAGTGCGGGCGGTGCGGGAGGCGCTTGGTGCTGAGGTGCGGATTCGGGTCGATGCGAACGAGGCCTGGGATCTCGAGACCGCCAAGGCGACGCTGGCGGCTTTGGAGCCGCTCGAGATCGAATTGGCGGAGCAGCCTGTGGCGGGGTTGGAGGCGATGGCGGCGCTCGCGGCGAGCACCTCGATTCCGCTTGCCGCCGACGAGAGCGTGGCTACGCTCGCCGAGGCCGAGGAGGCGGTGGCGCTCGGTGCCTGCGCCTATACCGGGATCAAGCTCTCCAAGGTCGGTGGGCCGGAGGAAGCACTGGCGATCGCCGACGTTCTTCCCGCCTATGTCGCCAGCGCCCTCGACGGGCCGGTGGGGATCGCGGCCGCGGCCCAGGTCGCACTCAGCCTCGCCGAGACCGAGCACCCGGAACGACTGCACCTGGCACACGGCCTTGCGACCCAGCGCCTCTTCGCCTCGACGATCGCTGCGGTCGAGTGCGTGTTGCGCGACGGCATGCTTCACCTGCCGCCGGGCCCCGGCCTCGGGGTCGAGATCGACGAGGAGGCATTGCAGGCCCACCGCATCTAGCCTGCACCTGTCGACTTTTGCATCCATATGGACGCATAAGTCGACACGCCACCCATGGACCCGACCAATGCCAACACCGCTCTCGCCTCGGCCTTCGCCGAGGAGTTGGCGCGTGGGGGCTTGCGACTGGCGGTGATTTCGCCGGGGTCGCGCTCGACCCCTCTGGCGGTGGCGCTGTGGCGGCAGCCGGAGATCGAGGTGAAGGTGATCGTCGACGAGCGCTCGGCCGGCTTCTTCGCCCTCGGAGCGGCGCAGGCGAGCGGCGCGCCGGTGGCGCTGCTCTGCACCTCGGGAACGGCGGTTGTCAACTACCACCCGGCGGTGGTCGAGGCCGACGAATCCGGGGTCCCGCTGGTCGTGCTGAGCGCCGACCGCCCTCCGGAGCTGCGGGGGATCGGCGCCGGGCAGACGATCGACCAGATCAAGCCCTTCGGCTCCTCGGTGCGCTGGTTCTGCGAAGTCGGAACCCACGTGGCCGACGACGGCGGCCTCCTCCACTACCGCTCGGTCGCCTGCCGGGCGCTGGCGGTGGCGCGGGGCGAGACCCGTCCCGGCCCCGTCCACCTCAACCTGCCCTGGCGCGAGCCGCTGGCGCCGGTCCCGGTCGACGGCGCGGTGACCGCCACCGACCCGCTGGCGCTGGAGGGGCGCGACGGGCGGCCGCTGACAGCGGTGACGCACATCGACCTCGAGCCTTCGACCTTCCTTCTTGACGAGGTCGCGGGCCACATCGGCAACGCGATCTCCGGGGTGATCGTCGCCGGCCGCCAGCTCGACCCCGAGCTGCGCGAGCCGCTCGCCCACCTGGCGCGGGTCGCCGGATTTCCGATCCTCGCGGACCCGACCTCGCAGGTCCGCTGCGGCCCCCACGACCGCTCCCACGTCGTCGCCGCCTACGACCTGCTGCTGCGCGAAGAGCACTTCGCCCGCACGGTCGTCCCGGACCTGATCCTGCGCTTCGGCGCGATGCCGACCAGTAAGCCGCTGCGGAGCTGGATCGCGGCGAGCGGCGCCGACCAGATCGTCGTCGACCCCTACGGGGGCTGGAACGAGCCGACCAACCAGGCGGCGGCAATTCTCCGCGCCGATCCGACGGAGTTGGCGTCTGGGTGGGCGGCGCGGCTGGAAGGTTTGGAGGGACGGGAACGGCCGCTGCCGGAGCGCTGGCTCGAGGCGGAGACGGCCGCCCAGGCTGCGCTCGACGATGCGTTCGGCTCCGGGGCGGACGTCGAGATCTCCGAGCCCGCCCTGCACCGCGCCCTCGGCGCCGCGCACCGCGACGGCGACCTCGTCTACACCGGCTCGAGCATGCCGATCCGAGATCAGGAGGCCTTCCTCGCCGCCGGCGACGCCGACGTCCTCTTCCTCTCCAACCGCGGCGCCAATGGGATCGACGGCCTCGTCTCCTCCGGGATCGGCGCCGCCCAGGCCAGCGGCAGGCCGACGACGATCGTCACCGGCGACCTCGGTTTTCTCCACGACATCGGCGGCCTTGCGGCGCTCCGCGAGGTCGAGACCCCAATCCGCATCGTCGTCATCGACAACGACGGCGGCGGCATCTTCCACTTCCTGCCGCAGGAGTCGGCCCTGGGCAACGACGAGTTCGAGGCCCTGCTCGGTACCCCCCGCGGCGTCGACGTCGCCAAAGCCGCAGCGCTCTTCGACCTGCCCCATCGGCGACTCGGGTCGCTCGACGAGCTTCCCGACGCCCTCGCTGCGGGCACCAGCCTGATTGAGGTCAAGACCAGCCGGCAGACCAACCCCGAGTTGCACCAGCGCCTGGCTGCCGCAGTGCAGGCGGCGATCAGCAGCTGATCGGACCGGCCTCGCGCCCGGAACCCGGTTGCCAGGCGCCCCCGGAAATCGTCACCTTCGGGTTGCTGAGCACGCGAATCAAACAGGTGCCGTCAGCGTTGACCTCCAGCAGCTCGTCTCCCTTTTGCGGATCCGAATAGCCGTTTTCGACGACTTGAGAGCTGGTGAAGGTCAAACGGCTCCCGGACGGGTCCCAGCTCGGCCAGCCGAGGAGCTTTTTCCTGCGCAACAGCAGGCGCAAGTGGGGAAATCCCCCGACCGGCGCGACGCGCAGCTCGTTGACCGGCGGCGACCCGTCGTCGACCCCGCTCGCGCGCCAGTTCTTCCAGCGGATGAAGGCCACTTGAGAGCCGTCGGGCGAGTAGGTCGGTTCGGATGCTTCTCGTGCGAGCACCTTGGTTCGCCCGCCGCGAAGGTCGACTGCGACCGCTTCGAAACCATGCCGCCCGTAACGGGTCGCGGCCAGGTGGAGCCCGTCGGGTGACAACGAACTCAACACCAAGGGAAAGCCAATCTGCCATTTAGTCCGCTGCCTTGCGGGACCGTCGGGGAGATCGAATGACCAGACCGAGCCCCTGAAGAGGAGGTTCTCCCGGCCCGGCAGCACCTTGACGAGCTTCGCGCGAGCGAAGTAGGCAGTCTGCCCATCGGGAGAAAGAATGGGATCTCCCGCATTGAGAAAGGCACCAGGAAAAACCTTCGAGCCGGTGCTTGGCGTGACTACTCCGAGCAGCGGCCATCCGTTTCCATAACGGCCACCGGGGTGGGCCTGGAACGGGCCGGACACGGAAAATGCGAGGGTGCCGCCGTCGGCCGACCATGAGACGCGATCGCCGATGCCCCAATAATTCGGGTCGGTGACGAGCACCCCGAGATCATCGCCCGAGGGTCCGACTGAGACCACCCTCATGCCATGTTCGAAGTCGTGGACGACGACGGCCAGTCGCGGACCATCAGGCGCCGCAGCGCCGGCAGGCACCGCAAATCCCAAGAAGGCAATAGCCAGTACCAGAGCGCTTACGCGGAGTTTCACCGCCGAGACCTTACTCAGCCAGCAGCGGCAAGAGCGCTCCAAGCTTGACCTCGGTCTCGGCCAGCTCCGCCTCCGGGTCCGATCCCGCGACGACGCCGACGCCGGCGAAGAGATGGGCCTCGCGGTCGCGGAGCAGGGCGCTGCGCAGGGCGACGCAGAATTCGCCGTCCTCGGTGGCGTCCATCCAGCCGACCGGGGCGGCGTACCAGCCGCGGTCCATGCCCTCGAGGTCGGCGATTGCGCTCGCAGCTGCCGGCCAGGGCTCGCCGCCGACCGCCGGGGTCGGGTGCAGGAGCCCGGCCAGCTCGATCGCCGAGTGGGGTTCGGCGAGCTGGGCGATCACCGGGGTCGCCAGGTGCTGGATGTTGGCGACCTTGACGATCTCCGGCTCGGGCGCCGCCTCGACCCAGACGGCGTGGGGGCGCAGGGCGCGGACGATCCGCTCGGCGACGATCCGCTGCTCGCGGCGGTCCTTGTCGCTGCGCAGCAGCTGCTCACCGAGGTGGTCGTCGACGGCGGGGTCGGAGCTGCGCCGGGTCGAGCCGGCGAGGGCGACGGTCGAGACCCCGGCGCCGGCGCGGCGGACGAGCAGCTCGGGGCTGGCGCCGAGGAACGCCGTCTCGGGCGTCCCGACGCAGAAGCAGAAGCAGGCCGGGAACTGCTCGCGCATCGCGCCGAAGAGGGCGGACGGATCATGAGCGGCAGCGGCGCTGATGATCACCTCGCGGGCGAGGACGACCTTGCTGAACTCACCGGCGGCGATCCGGGATGTGGCGCCCTCGACCGCGGCTTCGAACTCGCGCGGCGGACGGGCGCTGCGGATCCCGGCGTGGGCGGTCGGATGCGGGTCGATCAGCGGTAGCGGCGTCTCGAGGCGCAGGGAGGCAAACCGAGCCGCGATCCCCTCCCCCAACCGCTCGGCGTCCTCCCCCGGCTTCACCACCGCGTTGACGGTGAGGAACGAGCGGTGTCCGCTGCGGCAGATCGAGAGCTCCGGCAGGACCAGGGAGGCGGGCGAGAGCGAAGACCAGGTCGGCGTCGAGCCGCCGTCGGGGTCGAAGGCGAAGCCTCCGAGCCAGACCGGGCCGGCGCCGGCGGGCAGGCCGCGAGGCTCGTCGAGCACCGCCCCGCCGCCGATCCGCAGGCACTCCTCGGCAACGTCGCCGAAGCGGTTCTCTCCACGCGAGCTCGCCTCGTGCGCCACCCCAAGCCCGGCCAACGCGAACCCACGATCGGGCTGCTCCCAGCAGAACCAGCGATCGCTCGCCAACCGCGAGGCGAAGACTGCCGCGCAGGGATCGGCCGCGTCGATCTCACTGGTGACGCTTACAAGGGTGCGTCGTCCCCGCCCAGCGGCCTTGTCCAAAGCCGCGGCCAATGACGAGGTCAGGACGTTCTCAGACAAGGACACAGGGAGCGCCGTGTGCTCTGCACACAAGCGACCGAGGACGCCGTCTGAGGACGCCCTGGGCCGTCATTTCAGTCGTGGCCTCGGCCGATGGCTATCTCGCCCGTGCGGACCATTTCGACCAGCCCGTGCGGGCGGACCATTCGCTCGAAGGCCTCGATCTTGTCGGCGGAGCCGGTCACCTCGATCGTCATCGTCCGCCGCGCCACGTCGACGATTTTCGCCCGGAAGATCTCCGCGAACTGGATGATCTCGGCCCGGTTCTCGACCGCCGAGGAGACCTTGAAAAGGGCCATCTCGCGGGCGACCGTCTCTTCCGGCTCCATGTCGCGGATCTTCAGCACGTTGACGAGCTTGTGCAGCTGCTTGGTCACCTGGTCGATCGGGTGGACGGCGCCGTCGAGCGTCAGGGTGACGCGGGAGACGCTGGGGTCGTCGGTCGGCCCGACGGCGAGCGTGTCGATGTTGAAGCCGCGACGGGAGAAGAGCCCGGCGACGCGGGCCAGTACGCCCGGCTTGTTCTCGACCAGGATCGAGAGAATGTGCTTGCGGCCGGTGAGCTGTCCCGGCATGTGCAGATCATCGAGCTTGACGGTCTGGGGAGTACCCGCCTCCATCAGCCCACCGCTTTCTTCTGCGGGGACTCAACCATGTCGCGGGCGGCGCTGCCCGGCGGGATCATCGGGTAGCAGTTCTCTTCGCGGGCGACGCGGACGTCGAGCAGGACCGGGCCGTCGTGCTCCAGCGCCGCGACCATCTGCTCCTCGAGGTCGGCGGAGTTTTCCGCCCGCATCCCTTTGGCGCCGAAGGCCTCAGCCAGCTTCACCCAGTCGGGGCTCGAGCCCATGTCGACCGAGCTGTAGCGGCGGTCCCAGAACAGCTCCTGCCACTGGCGGACCATGCCCATGTAGCCATTGTTCATCAGGAAGATCTTCACCGGGATGTCCTCGGTCACGCAGGTGGCGAGCTCCTGGATGTTCATGATCAGGCTGCCGTCGCCGCCGAGACAGACGACCTGCTCGTCGGGGCAGGCGACCTTGGCGCCAACCGCGCTCGGCAGGCCGAAGCCCATCGTCCCGAGACCGCCAGAGTTGATCCAGCGCCGGGGCTTGTCGAAGCCGTAGTACTGCGCCGCCCACATCTGGTGCTGGCCGACGTCGGAGGTGATGATCGCGTCGCCCTGGGTGGCGCGGTGCATCGCCCGGATCATGAACTGGGGTTTGATCTCCCCACCCTGATCGCTCGATTCGTCGTAGAAGAGCGGGTGCTCCTGCTGCCAGCCGCGCAGCGTCGTCCACCACTCGTCGAGGCGGGCGGAGTCGGTCTGCAGCGCCCGGTACTCGCGGGTCAGTTTCGGCAGCACCAGCTTGACGTCACCGACGATCGGGATGTGGGCGCCGACGTTCTTCGAAATCTCAGCCGGGTCGATGTCGATGTGGATGACCTTGGCGTGCGGCGCGAACTGATCGAGTTTGCCGGTGATGCGATCGTCGAAGCGGGCGCCGATGGCGACGATCAGGTCGGCCTTGTCCATCGCGTGGTTGGCGGCCCAGGTGCCGTGCATCCCCAGCATCCCCAGCCAGTTCTCGTCGGAGGCGGGATAACCGCCCAGCCCCATCAGGGTCGAGGTGACCGGGAAGCGGTCGGAGGCGGCCAGCTCGCGCAGCTCCTCGGAGGCATTGGCGTTGATCACACCGCCGCCGGTGTAGAAGATCGGCCGGCGGGCGGTCGCCAGCGCTTTGGCGGCGATCCGGATCTGTTTGATGTTGCCCTCGGTCGAGGGCTTGTACCCGGGCAGCTCGACCGGCTCGGTGCGCGGCTCGTAGTCGATGTCGGCGCGCGAGAGGTCCATCGGGATGTCGAGCAGCACCGGTCCCGGCCGCCCGGTCGAGGCGACGTGGAAGGCCTGGTGGACGTACTCAGGAATCTGGCGCGGGTCGGTGACCGCGAAGGAGTGCTTCACGAACGGCAGCGTGGCGCCGAGGATGTCGGCCTCCTGGAAGCCGTCGGTGCCGATCAGCTCGGTGCGGACCTGCCCGGTGATGAAGACGGTCGGGACCGAGTCCATCATCGCGTCGGCGATCGCGGTGACGAGGTTGGTGGCCCCGGGGCCGGAGGTGGCGAAGGCGACGCCGACGCGGCCCGAGGCCTGGGCGTAACCCTCGGCGGCGTGGCCGCCGCCCTGCTCGTGGCGCACCTGGACGTGGCGGAACTCGGCGTCGACCATCGCGTCGTAGGTCGGCAGGTTCGCCCCACCGGGGATCCCGAAGACGTCCTTGACGCCCTCGGCCTTGAGGGATTCCATCAACGTGTCGGCAGCCCGCATAAGAACTGGCGATGGTAGCAGCGGCGCTACGCCTGGCCTGCAGGCGATTTCGCCGGGTTCCAGCGGGTCTGGGGGTCGATCGCGGTCTCGATCACGCGGCCTTTGTGGCGCTCGATCGCGTGGATGATCGACTCAACCAGCTCCTCCTCCAGCAGGGTCGGCTCGAGGCCGAGGTCGAGCAGCTTGGTGTGGATCGCGTTGTAGTAGTGCTCTTCCTTCTCGACCCGCGGGTTCTCGTAGTGCTGGATCTCGACGCTGTAGCCAAGGTGTTCGCCGGCTTCCTTGACCAGCCCGGCCAGCTCGAGGACCGAGAACTGCTCGGTGAACTGGTTGAAGACGCGGAAATCGCCGCGCTCGGCCGGGTTCAGTGCCGCCAGTTCGACGCAGGCGAGGGTGTCGCGGATGTTGAGGAAGCCGCGGGTCTGCTGGCCGGCGCCGTAGACGGTCAGCGGGTGGCCGATCACCGCCTGGACGCAGAAGCGGTTGAGGACGGTGCCGAAGAGCTCGTCGTAGTCGAAGCGGGTGACGAGGCGCTCGTCGCGGGCGGTCTCCTCGGTCTCGACGCCGTAGACGACGCCCTGGTTGAGGTCGGTCGCGCGCAGGCCCCAGGTGCGGCAGGCGAAGTGGATGTTGGTCGAGTCGTGGACCTTGGAGCAGTGGTAGAGCGAGCCCGGCAGCTTCGGATACGGGAGCGTGTCCTTGCGGCCCTTGTGCTCGATCTCGATGTAGCCCTCCTCGATGTCGATGTCGGGCTGGCCGTACTCGCCCATCGTCCCGAGCTTGACCAGGTGGGCGTCGGGGACGTGGTCGCGCATCGCGAAGAGCAGGTTGAGGTTGCCGATCACGTTGGCCTGCTGGGTTTCGACCGCGCGCTCGCGGGAGAGCATCGAGAACGGCGCCGAGGCCTGCTGGCCGTAGTGGACGACCACCTCGGGCCTGGTCTCGGCGACGACCTCGTCGAGGAACTCGCCGTCCTCGACCGCGCCGACGTAGCTCCGGATCTGCTCGCCGGAGACCTCGCGCCAGGCGGCGATGCGCGCGTCGAGGTCGCCGATCGGGGTCAGCGAGGCGGTGCCGTGTTCGGTGTGCCAGCGGCGGCGGGAGAAGTTGTCGACGACCGAGACTTCGTGCCCGCGGGCCGAGAAGCGGAGCGCGGTCGGCCAGCCGAGGTAACCGTCGCCCCCAAGGATGAGGATTCGCATGAGGGCGGCACTTTAAACGCTCGGGCGGCGCGCGGGACCGACAGCCGACCAGGCGTCCTAGTTGAATCCGGGCGATGGAAAAGGGACTGGCGGCGCGACACGGAGGCCGAGTAGGCCTCGCCGCGCTGGTGGCGATCCTCCTGCTGGGGTTGGGGCTGCGGCTGAACGAGGCCTGGGACGGGCGGGCGCCGGCGTATGACGCGAAGGCGTACGCGGCGATCGCGGGGAACTTGGAGCGCGGTGAGGGGTTCACGGTGGGGGCGGGCGCGACGCAGCCGTCTAGCAATTACTCGCCGGGGTTGCCGCTGTTCGTGGCGGGGTTGTACGAGGTTTCGGGCGGGGTGCATGAGCGTTTGGCGCGGGTCGTGCTGGCGCTCGTCGGGTCGCTCTCGGTGCTGTTCGCTTATTTGATTGGGAGGCGGCTGGGGCGGGCACTACACCGACCCCGAGCAGGTGAGGTCGGTGTAGTGCCCGCCCGCGGAGCGCCTTCGGTGAAAAATCCACACTGGGGGGTGGAAGATTCACCAGGCGTCTGGCCGGCGCTGGTGGGGGCGCTGGTAGTTGCCGTGTACCCGGCGTTGCTCGAGTACCAGGGGATGTTGATGAGCGAGCCGCTGGCGGCGTCGCTGTTGTCGGGCGGGGTGCTGGCGGTGCTTTGGTCTTGGGACGGCGCGTGGTGGCGATGGCTGCTGCCCGGAGCGCTGTTCGGGGCGCTGGCGCTGGTGCGCCCCGAGTACCTGGGCGTGGCGGTGCTGGCTGCGATCACGGTGGCGGTTCGTTCGCTGCCACGCGATTGGCGCTCCTCCCTCTTACCTGCTGCTGTTTTCTTCGCTGCGGCTCTGGTGATCATCGCCCCCTGGACGTTGCGCAACGCGATTGCGCTCGACCGCGTCGTCCCGATCTCGACCGGTGGCGGGCAGGTGCTGTTTGCCGGCACCTACCTCCCCTCCGACGGCGACCCGGAAAAGGTCGGCGCCGAGGTAGTGGCCGAAAACCCGGACCTGTTCGCGCCGCAGGATGCGCAGCGCCTGCGGCTCGAGCAGATCCTCGCCCGCCTCGCCGCGGCGGAACATCCCGGGATGGAAACGGACAAGGCGCTCTCGAAGATGGGCAAGGCCCAGCTCTGGGACGACGTCAGCGAAGAGCCGGTCGAATACGCCGGCTTCGTCGCCACCAAGGTCGGCCGGATCTGGTCGCACGGACCGCGCGACGTGATGCGCGAGCCAGTCTGGGAGATCGTGCACTGGCTCCTGGTCGCCCTCGGCCTGCTCGGATTGGGCATCCTCGCCTGGCACCGCCGCTGGGAGGCACTGCTGCTCGGCACGATCTTCCTTGCGATCACCCTGCTCAGCGCCCTGCTCGTCGCCTCCCCCCGCCGCGTCCTCGTCCTCATCCCGCTCTTGGCACCCCTAGCCGCACTCAGCATCACCTGGGCCAGCGGGCGATTGGCGAGTTATGGGCGTCATAGCGCCCATAACTCGCCAAGGGCGGCCGTGAGTGGGGATAGCCTGAGCGCCTCTTGACCGCTCTCGCCGACTGGTTTCGCGCGCTGCCGCAGCGCTATGGGACGCGGACGCTAGTTGCGCTGGGGCTGATCGCGTTGCTAGGGCTGGTGGTGCGCGCCTATGTGGTCGTCAACCCGGTCGAGAATCCGGCTGACGACTCGCACGCCTATTACGCGATCTCGAAGGCGCTGTACACGGAACAGAGCTTCGGCGGACCCGAATTCGGCGACTCGAGCGACTGGTCCCCGGGCGCCCCCTTCCTCTATGCCGCCTCCTACTACGCGACCGGCGGGGCGCGGGAAGGGACGGCGCGGATCGTCGAGGCGCTGCTGGGGATCGCGACGATCCTCGTCGTCTTCGCCCTCGGCTGGCGATTGGGAGGTCGTGAACTCGGCCGCTGGGTCGGCCTTTTCGCCGCCTTCGCCATCGCCGTCTATCCCCCGTTCATCCACACGACCGGCGAGCTGATGAGCGAGCCGGCGGCGATGCTGACCCTGCCGGCGGCGATCCTCGCCTTCTTATGGGCCTCGGATCGCGAAGGCACCTGGCCGTGGCTTGTACCCGGTTTCCTTTTCGGCCTGACGGCGATGTTCCGGCCTGAGTACCTACTGGTCGGCGCCGCCTTCGTCGTCCTTGCCGCGATCCGTGAGTGGCAGCAGCGCGGCTGGCGACTTGGCCTCGCCGGGGCCGTTGTCCTCCTCGTCGCCCTGGTCCTGCCGATCCTGCCCTGGACCGTCCGCAACGTCGTCGTCCTCGAACGCGTCGTGCCGATCTCTACCGGCGGCGGTAAGGCGCTCTACGTCGGCACCTACCTGCCCGCCGACGGCGAATACCAGCGGGTCAAGGCGCTCCTCGCCGAGCGCTACCTGGGGCGTGAACTGGAACCGAACTCGGCCGCCCTCGATGCCGTCAACCCGACCGACCTCTTCGACGAAGTCGCCAGAGAAGTCCAGAAGGACCATCCCGACCTGACCCGCGACGAAGCGCTTGGCAAGGCCGGCAAGGAAAACTTCTCCCAGTACTTCGGCGAAGACCCGTGGGGGTACGCAGCGATGACCGCCCGCAAGGCCGGGCGGATGTGGAGCAGCGGCGTCGGCGAAGCGATGAGCAGCACGGTCGGGCGCGCCGTCCAGATCCTCCTGGTGGCGCTCGGCCTGGCCGGTTTCCTCCTCCTCGGCCTGCGCCGGAGCTGGTGGGATCTGATCGTGCTGGCGACGCCGATCGTCCTCGTCACCACGGTCGGCGCAGTCTCGCTGGCGGCGCCGCGGCGCAACGAGGTGCTGATGACGCTTGTGTTTCCGCTCGCCGGGCTCGCCCTCGCATCGGCCATCGCCCGCATATCCTCCGCTCGCGAATGGTCCCCAGAGCAGGCATCTTCCCCGCCGAGCTGACGGCGCTGCGCAGCGTCGGGCTGCTGATCGCGATCTTCATGGTCGCCTACGCCGTCGTGCGCCGACGCGCGCTGCGCAACGCCGACGTGTTGATCCTGATCGCCGCCGGGCTCGGCCTGGCGCTGGTCTCCGGCACCGAAATCGTCGACGGGCTGCTCTCCGCCTTCTCCTTCGAGAAAGGCAACGGGGGCCGCATCCTCGGCCTCGCCGTGTTCGCGATCTTCATCCTCTTCGGGCTGATCCTGCGGGCGCTCTCGCAGACGTCGCGCAACAGCCGCCAGCTCGCCGCCGCGCTCGAGGGGCTGGCCTGGGAGGAGTTCCGCCAGGCGAAACTGCCCGAGCGCTTCCGCGACAAGGTCGCGATCCTGATCCCGGCCTACAACGAGGCCGAGAACATCGCCACCGTCCTCGACCAGATCCCGCCGGCGGTCTGCGGCCTCCCGACCGAGGTCCTGGTTCTCGACGACGGCTCCCGCGACGCAACCAGCGAGGTCGCCGCCGAGCACGGCGCCGCGGTCGCCCGCCACGTCACCAATCGCGGCGGCGGCGCGGCGCTGCGCACCGGCTACCGGCTGATGGCCGAATCCGGCGCCGAGATCGTCGTCACCCTCGACGCCGACGGCCAGCACCGTCCCGACGAGATGGAGCGCCTGGTCAAACCAATCGTCGACGGCGAGGTCGACATGGCCCACGGCTCCCGCGTCCTCGGCCACGCCGACCGCAACCACTTCGCCCGCGAGCTGGGGATCGTCTTCTTCAACCGCCTCGTCTCCTTCATCACCCGCACCCACGTCACCGACTGCTCCAACGGCTACCGCGCCGTCCGCACCACCGTCCTGCCGCAGCTGGTCCTGCGCCAGGAGCAGTTCCACACCTCCGAGTTCATGATCGAGGCGATCAAGCGCGGCATCCCCGCCACCGAGGTCCCGATCACCGTCGACCAGCGCCTCCACGGCCACTCGAAGAAGCCCGCCGCCTTCCGCTACGGGGCGGGATTCGCCAACGCGATCGTCCGCACCTGGCTGCGATGACCGTGAAGGCCGCCAAGTGCACTCTGCTCGTCCTGGCGGCGTTCTTCGCCTGCTTCCCGCTCAGCGCCTGCGCCGGAGGGGCTTCCTTTCACCACGGGGTGGTCGGCATCCGGCTCTCCGACCGCGTGGGTGGGTATGCGGCCTGGTCGCCCGACGGCAAATGGATCGCCGAACCGGCTCGGATCGGACTGCGGCTCCGCAACGTCGGTAGCGGCGAGATCCGCAAGGTTCATGCCCCCGCCTACCAGGGCTTCCCCGAACGCCCGGGCCGCCTCGGCTGGTCGCGCGACGGGAAGACGATCGCCTACGCAACCTCGATTCCCCACACGGGCACCGGCAACGCTTCCTGGCTAACCGAGGCCCAGGTGGACAGCTCCGGCGTCCGTCAGGGGACGCTCGGCGTTCGGGCCCTGTCCACCGACTGGGCGCCGCAGGGGTGGCCCCTCGCCTTTGCGACCGGCCCTTACGCCCTGGACTTCGAAAAAGGTCCGATCGGGCCGAAGCCCTCGCTCTACGTAGTCGACGATCTGGCCGCGGCGCCCCGGAGGATCGTCCAGATCAAGCACCCGGTCGGCGAAGACGGCATCACCGAGCCCGCGCTCTCCCCCGACGGTAAGAAGATCGCCTACAAGCGCTGGAAGGGACACGGACTCAACATCTGGACGATCGGCACGGACGGGTCCAACCCCGAACCGCTGGTGCAAGGGCTGGTGAGCGCCTTCGCGGTCGAGTGGTCCCCGGACGGCAACACGATCGCCCTCGGCGCCTACACGGCCAAAGGCGATCGCCGCCAGCACGTCTACGTCGTCCCAACCGACGGCGGTAGGCTGCGCCGGATCGTCGACGAGGAGATCCTCGACGGACCCGTCTGGTCCCCCGATGGGCGCTGGCTCGCCTACTCGACCTACGACGGCAAGATCTGGCGCGTCCACCCCGACGGGCAGAGCAGGCAGCTAATCGCCAAGATCCCCGGCGAAGAGCCGAGGAACCTCCTCTGGGCGCCCGACGGCCGGCATCTCGCCTACACCGCTTCGCCGCCACCGCGAAGCGACTGACCCCCGACTCCAGCCCTTTGGCTTTCCGGCTGTGCGTGAGAGGCTGCGCGGACAACCCAGCAGCACTCGACACGGAGAGACGGTTCGAACGCTGGGGACGATCGCCGACCACACCCAGGACGTGATCGAGGGACTCGACAAGAAGCCGGCGGTGATGGGCCACTCGACCGGCGGCCTGCTGGCGCAGATCATCGCCGACCGCGGGCTCTCGGCCGCGACTGTGGCGATCGAACCTCAATCCCTTCACCGAGGCGAAGATCGATCTGAAGAATCCCGCCCGCGGGCCGCTGCTGATCATCGACGGCGAGAAGGACCACACGGTCCCCTGGGCGATCGCCAACGCCTCCTACAAGCGGCAGAGCCGCAACGCGGCGGTGACCGAGATCGAGAAAACCCCAACCGCGGCCACTCGCTGACGATCGACAGCGGCTGGCGCGAGGTCTGCGACCGCGCCTTGGAGTTCGTCAAACGATTTACCTGACGCCTGGGTGCCGCACGGCGGCCGGGTCGGGCAGGTAGAGGTCGGTGCCGCAGCGCGGGCAGACCTGGACGTAGAGCTTCAGCGCCTTGTGACAGTTGGGGCACTGGCGTTCGGGTTCGTCTTTGTCGACCCGGTAGAGGATCGCCGCGATCAGGCCGAGCATCGGGATCACGGCGCCGACGAGGAACCAGATGAAGAACGAGCTGCCCTTGCCGCGGCCGACGATGCCGGTGCCGAGGCCGAAGAAGAAGGCGATGACGAGGTACTCCATGTCCTCATTCTTGCGCCTCGGGCCCTAGACCTAACGTCCAGCGAGGCGGCCCCGCCGCTAAAGAGGGTCGATCCAAGTGCCGAGAACGGGTTGAGGCCCCCTAGAGGGCCTATCCGCACATGGCGATCCCGCAGCAGAAACCAGTCACAGCGAAGCCGAACAAGCGGCAGCGCAAACGACGCCACGTCTGGAAGGACAAGCACTATCGCTGGGTCCCCGACGGCAATGGCGACTGGCGTGTCCAGGGCTACATCTTCCGCCACCACCACAAACCGAAGCGCGGGCACTACCGGGGCCCGGGCAAGAAACCGCCGCGGCGCGCAACCGCGGCACCCACCGCCCCGGCCTTCGACCAGCGCCCGCCCGGCGCCTTCCAGGGCGCCTTCGGCCACGCGCAGGCGGTGCGCCTGCTGCAACGCGCCGGCTTCGGCCCAACCCCCGGCCAGGCCGACCAGCTGGTCTCGCTCGGGCTCGTCGGCGCGGTCCAGTCGCTGACCCGTCCCAGCGGCGCCGCCGTTCTCAGCGGCCCGCCGCCCCACGACGACGACGGCAATCCGCTCGCCCCCGCCGACGCCTGGGGCCACGACCACCTCTGGTGGCTCGATCGCATGGTCCGCACCAACCAGCCCCTGGTCGAGCGGATGACGCTGATCCTCCACGACTGGTTCGCGACCTCGAACGCCAACGTCTCCAAAACCCAGCAGATGATCGACCAGTCGAACCTCTTCCGCGGCCGCTGCTTCGGCTCCTTCCTCGATCTCTTCCGGGCAGTGACGGTCGACCCGGCGATGCTGCAGTGGCTGAACGGCAACGAAAACTACGAGTCGGCGCCGAACGAGAACTACGGCCGGGAGATGATGGAGCTGTTCTCGCTCGGCGCCGACCGCGGCGCCTACACCGAGGACGACATCCGCGAACAGGCGCGGGCATTGACCGGCTGGCGCAACGACTGGTCGGGCGAAGAAGGCGCCTACAACTTCCGCTTCGAACCGAATTGGCACGACAAAAAGAGCAAGACGGTGTTCGGCCGCACCGGCAACTGGAACTGGGAAGACGCCTGCCGACTCTGCGTCGAGAACCCCCTCCACCCCTCCTTCTTCGTCGCCAAGCTGTGGAGCTACTTCGTCCCGACGCCGCCCTCGACCCCGGTCCGGGAAGGACTGGAAGGGACCTACGTCTCCTCCGGCTGGCAGATCCGGCCCGTGCTGGAGGCGATCCTGATGAGCCCGGACTTCTACGAAGGGCCGCCGATGGTGAAGCCGCCCGTCGTCCAGCTGGCGACGATGCTGCGGGCGCTCGGGCGCTACGTCGATACGGGCGCCTGGGTCGGGCTCTGCGAAGAAGCCGGCCAGCGGCTCTTCTGGCCGCCCAACGTCTCCGGTTGGGACGACAACCGCTGGCTCGACACCTCGCGGATGCGGGCGCGCTGGAACATGGTCACCTACGCGCTCGAGGAGCTCTCGGTCGACCCGTGGAGCGACCCGTACGACACCGCCGAGACCCCCGACGAAGCGCTGGCGCGGGCAGTCACCGCCTGGGGCTCACCCGAACTGCGCCAAGAGCATCGAGAAGAGCTGCTCGACCTCGCCGGCCGCAGCGAGAAACTTATCGTCGCCGGCTGGCAGAAAGGGCCCTACCGGGCACTGCGCCAGAACGCCCTCCTGCAGCTGATCGGCGTCAGCCCGGACCTGGTCCTGCAATGAGCGACCCTCGCCAAAGCCACTCCTGCTGCAGCGGCTACACCCGCTCGCAGCTGTTGCGCTCCGCCGCCGCCGAAGCCGGCAAGGGGCTGCCGGCGATCGAGCCGGGGATGCCCGAGCCGGCCGGCACCGGTCTCTCGCGCCGCAAGTTCCTCTCCCGCAGCGCCGGGATGGCGCTGGCGGTCTACGGGGCCTCGAAAATCCCCCTCTCGGCGTTCGAAACCGGGATCGCGCAGGCGGCGCAGGGCGACAAGATCCTCGTCTCGGTCTTCTTCGACGGAGGCATCGACGCGCTCAGTGTGCTGGCCCCGGTCGGCGACTCCCGCTACGCGCAGTTGCGGCCCAACCTCGCGCTGCCGCCTGGCGCCGGGGCGACCTTCGGCGAGGACCCGAGCCTGCAGTGGCACCCCTCAGCGGCGGCGCTCGCCACCCTGCACGGTGAGGGCAAAGTCAGCGCCTTCCCGGCGATCGGCTACGACCATCCCGACCAGTCCCACTTCACCTCCCGCCACTACTACGAGATCGGCGAGCTGCAGGTCGGCTACCGGACCGGCTGGCTCGGCCGCTACCTCGACGCGGTCGGCGACGACGAAAACCCGCTGCAGGGCCTCTCGCTCGACGGCTCGCTCTCGCCGATGATCGCGACCGCAGAAAAGCCGGTGGCGGCAATCGAAAGCGTCGACGGCTACGACCTCTGGTCGCGGGTCAGCGACCCGATCGAAGCGGAGATGTTCCGCAGCTTTGCCCGCTTCGGCTCGCTGCCCTCCGACTCTCCCGGCCTCACCCAGGTGCGCCGAGCCACCTCGCAGACCGACAAGCTGCGCCAGGACCTGGCCGGCGTCGGCGACTTCTCGAGCCCGGTTACCTACCCCGACGAGTGGTTCGCCCACAAGCTCGCCGGCCTCGCCGCCTATATCGCGGTCGGCCTGCCGATGCGGGTGGTGACGATCCGCGCACCCGGAGGCTACGACACCCACGCCGACCAGGCGACCGACCTCCAGGACAATCTCAAACGGACCTGCGAGGGGATCCTCGCCTTCCAGCGGGACCTCGAAGCGCGCGGCCTCGCCGACCGAGTGCTGGTCGAGATGTGGAGCGAGTTCGGGCGGCGGCCGGAGGAGAACGGCTCGCTCGGTACCGACCACGGCGCCGCCGGCTGCGCCTTCGTGATCGGCTCGAAAGCCAAAGGCGAGATGGTCGGCGAATTCCCGGGGCTGACCAACCTCGACACCGACGACAACCTGAAAGTGACGAGCGACTTCCGTGGCATGTACTGCTCGCTGCTGGAGCAATGGCTCGGATACGACGCCGAAGCCATCATCCCCGGCGCCTCCGGCTTCGCCCGGCCGACGCTGGTGAAGGCGTGAGGTGGGGATCGGTGGCGGTCGGCCTTGCCGCCATTCTGCTTGCGGGTATGGCGGCAAGGCCGACCGCAGCCTCGGAGGCGGCTTCAGGGACGACGGGCGCGAGCGAATGCACCTGGCAGCGCCACTCGAAGCGGGTGGTGAAGCGGGTGCGGAGCCACGGCAAGGTGCGCAGGGTGGTGCGGCACAGGCACTGGTGGACCTGCGAGCCGCGAACCGGAGGCTCGACGACGACCGCTCCCTCCACACCCCCACCCAGCCCGGCCCCCGAGCCGGAGCCGGAGCCGGAAGCCAACCGGCTGGCGGTGAAAAGCGCCGAGTACTACTTCACCCTCTCCCGTCCCACGATCAAACCCGGCGCAGTGACGATCGAACTCAACAACCAGGGCGAGGACCCACACAACCTCAACCTACAGCTGGAGGGAAGCGGAGCAGAACCGCTGCTAATCCCGGAAACGGACTCGCTGGAACAGAGCGTCGCCAACTTCGACCTCCCGCCGGGCAAATACCGCCTCTGGTGCTCCCTCCCTGAACACGAGGAAAAAGGGATGGAAACGACCCTGCGGGTCGAATAGCGTCGAGCCACAGTGCCGAGTCCGCGAAAAGTCATCCTCAAGATGATTTTTTGCGGACTCGTTTAGATCAGCGGCTTCGGGTGGCCGATTGAGCCGACCTCGGAGATGTCGCGGCGGAACGGCAGCCCGGCAGTCCAGTCGAGGACGGCGCGGACCTTGCGGGCCGAGCCCGGGATCTGGCTCATGTGGTAAGTCCGGGCCAGCCACCAGGCGGGGAAGCCGCGGAAGGTGCGGCCTCCGATCTTGCCGACCGCCTTGTAGCGACCGAGGTTGACGAAGGCGGCTTCGGAGCGGTACTCGTAGGGCCGCGGGCTGCCGATCCCGAGCTCGGCGGCGATATTCCGCGCGGCGACCGGGCCCTGCCGCACCGCGGTCTGGGCGGTCGGCGGCGAGGTACCGCCGCTCGGGTCCGGGACCGCCGCACAGTCGCCGATCGCCCAGACCGAGTCCATGCCCTGAACCCGCAGGTGGGAGTCGACCGGAACGCGGCCGCGCTCGTCGAGCGGCAGGCTCAGCTCCTTGAGGATCGGCTGCGGCGCGACGCCGGCGGTCCAGACGACGGTCCGCGTCGGCAGCACCTCGCCGCTGGAGAGGCGGGCGGTGTTCGCTTCGACCTCCTCAAGGGTCGTCTCCATGCGGATGTCGATGCCGCGGCCGCGCAGCTCCCGCAGGGCGTATTCGCCCAGATCCCGGTCGATCTCCGGCAGCACCCGATCGGTCGCCTCGACCAGCACCCAGCGCATCCCGTGGAGGCGGGCGCGGGGGTAGTTGTCCATCGCATCGGCGGCGAAGTCCTGCAGCTCGGCCAGCGCCTCGAGTCCGGCGTAGCCGCCGCCGACGAAGACGTAGGTGAGCAGTTCTTCGCGCCGGGCCGGGTCCTCGGTCGCGTTGGCTTCCTCCAACGTCTCGATCACGTGGTTGCGAAGGTAGATCGCGTCGGCCAGGCTCTTGAACCCGACCGCATGCTCGGCCAGGCCCGGCACCGGCAGCACCCTGGAAACCGAGCCGAGCGAAAGCAGCAGCTGGTCGTAGGGAAGCTGCTCGGTTTCGCCGTACTTGGCCCGCAGCGTCACCGTCTTCGCCTCGGAGTCGTGGGCCACGATCGAACCGAGCCGCAGGTAAGTCCGTTTGAGGATCTCCCGCAGCGGCGTCACCACGTGCCGCGGCTCCAAGGTCCCGGCGGCCGCCTCGGGCAGAAAAGGCGTGTACAGCGCGAAGTTCGTCTCGTTGACCAGCGTCAGCCGCGCCGACTGCTTCGGCATCACCTTCTCCAACTCCCGAGCCGCAGCAGCGCCACCGAAGCCACCACCCGCGATCACCACGTTCCAGGCCATGTATCCAACCTAGCAGGCTTGTAACACGTTGTTACAAAGTGCCAGTAGTTACGAATCCGCTGCTTCGACGCGTACTGTCAGAGCGTGGCCATTCACGTGAAACCAGGCGGTTCGATCAAGCGCAAACTTCTGCACAAACGGTACGGGGGCCGGGAACAGGGCGGCATTAGCCCCTCCGGGCAAACCTCCAATGTCTTTCTCTTCATGGACAAGCGTCGCGGCGCGGAGAACGGCTACATCTACGACGGCTTACACAAGGGCAAACACCTTCACTACACCGGCGAGGGCCAACAGGGCGATCAGCGGATGGTTCAGGGGAACCGGGCGATCCGCGACCATCGGAAGGAAAAACGCCCGATCCATGTCTTTGATGTCAAAAAGGGCGTGGCGCACTACCTCGGTGAGTTTGAGTACGTCCGCCACTACGACGCTGATGCACCGCCGCGCGGCGGTGGTGGGAACCGCAAGGTCATCGTCTTCGTTTTACGCCGGCTCTCGGGAACCACTCCCCTCCCGCATGCTGAAGTCGCCCTCGAGAGCAGCGGCTCCTGGGTCAAGGAGGTCCCAGTCGAAGAACACATGACGACCGATGAGTTTGAGGTCAATCCCAACTCCTACAAAGCCAAACGCCGAGAGCAGAAGCTGGTCAAGGACTACGAGGAGTGGCTGACTGCTGCCGGGCACAGAGTCTGCAGTCTGATCTTGCACGCGAAGGGAGAGGCGAATTCGTTCCGCTGCGATCTCTTCGACAAGACCGACAAGGCCGTTGTCGAGGCCAAGAGCAGCGTCGCGCGTCCCTCGATCCGGATGGCAATTGGGCAGCTGGCCGACTACGCCCGAATGATGGACGAGGCCCCGCGCAGGAGACGAATCCTCGTGCCGGAGAAACCTCGACCTGACCTACTCGACCTCGCCAAGAGCCAGAACATCGAGGTGACGTGGCCTGATGCTGCAGGAGGCTTCGCCGCTACGAGTTGATCCGCTCTTGAATCAACCGGTTGACCTCGCCGCCGTCGGCGCGGCCTTTGGTCTCTCGCATGATGGCGCCGACTATGGCCCCGATCGCCTTGTTGTTGCCTTCGCGGATCTTGGCTACGGCGTCGGTGTTTTCGGCCATCGCTTTCTCGACGATCGCCTCGAGCTCGCCGGAGTCGGACATCTGGGCGAGGCCCTCACGCTCGACTATGGGGGCGGGCTCTCCCCCCTCGGCGACCATGATCCCGAGCACAGTCTTAGCGCTGCCGTGGGAGATCTTCTTCTCTTGGACCAGGTCGACAAGGGCGGCCAGGTCCGCGGGTGAGACCTTGGATGAGGCAGCGCCTCCCTCGGCGTCGGCCTGACGCAGGGCCGCGGCCAGATCGCCGGTGACCCAGTTGCCGACCACCTTCGGGTCCGCCCCCGCGGCAGCCGCCGCCGTGCGCTCGAAGTAGTCCGCCGTCTCGGGGTCCGTCGCCAAAGTCTTGGCTACATCGTTCGCGAGACCCATCTCCTCGTAGCGCGCGATCCGCGCCACCGGCAGCTCCGGCAGCGCCTCCTGCGCCTCGCGCAACATCTCCTCGGTCGGTGCTATCGGCACCAGGTCGGGCTCGGGGAAGTAGCGGTAGTCGTGGGCTTCCTCCTTCGAGCGCAGCGAGGTAAGGGTGCCGCTTGCCGGATCGAAGTGGAGCGTCTCCTGCTCGACCGTCCTCCCAGCCTCGACCAGCTCGCGCTGGCGGGCGAGCTCGGCTTCGACCCCGCGCTGGAGGAAGCGAAAGCTGTTCATGTTCTTGAGCTCGGTCTTGGTCCCAAGCTCTTCGCTGCCGGCCGGCCGGACCGAGACGTTGGCGTCGACGCGCAGGCTCCCCTCCTCCATATTGACGTCGGAGACGCCCAATTGGCGGACCGTCTCGCGCAGGAGGCGGGCCCACTCGGCCGCTTCGGCGGCGCCGCGCAGGTCGGGCTCGGTGACGATCTCGACCAGCGGCGTGCCGCCGCGGTTGAAGTCGACCAGCGAGGCGCCGGAGCCGTGGATCCGCCCCGACTCGCCGACGTGGATCATCTTCGCCGCGTCCTCCTCGAGGTGGGCGCGATGGATGCGGACGTCGCCGAGCCGTCCGGGGCCGCAGATCGGAATGTCGTACTGACTGATCTGGTAGGCCTTCGGGCTGTCGGGATAGAAGTAGTTCTTGCGGTGGAAGATCGAGCGCGGAGCGATCTCGCACTCCAGCGCTAGGCCGATCTGCAGCGCATAGAGGATCGCCTGCTCGTTCGGCACCGGCAAGACGCCGGGATGGGCAAGGCAGATCGGGCAGGTGTGGACGTTCGGCTCGTCGCCGAAGGAGAGTTCGCAGCCGCAGAACATCTTCGTCTTCGTCGCCAGCTGGACGTGGATCTCCAGCCCGATCACCGCCTCCAGCTCAGCCACCGGTGCCTCCCGGTCGGGCGTCGAAGCCGATTCCCTGTTCGAGCGCGTAGGCGGCGTCGAGCAGGCGCTGCTCGGCGAACGCCGGCGCCGCGATCTGGAAGCCGACCGGCAACTGCGGACCGCCGCCCTCCGGCTCGGCGAGGCCGGCCGGGATCGAGATCGCCGGGATCCCGGCAAGGCTCATCGGCACGGTGAAGAAGTCGTTCAGGTACATCGCCAGCGGGTCGGCGGTCTTCTCGCCGAGCTTGAAGGCGACCGAGGGCGCGGTCGGGGTGACGACGAAGTCGACCGCGTCGAAAGCGCCGGAGAAGTCTTCGGCAATCCGGGTGCGGACCTTCTGCGCCTGGCCGTAGTAGGCGTCGTAGTAACCGGAGGAGAGCGCGTAGGTGCCGAGCATGATCCGCCGCTTCACCTCGGGCCCGAAACCTTCCGAGCGGGTCGTCTCGTACATCTCGACTAGGTCGCCGTCGCCGCCGGCGCGCACCCCGTAGCGGACACCGTCGTAGCGGGCGAGGTTGGAGGAAGCCTCGGCAGGGGCGATCACGTAGTAGGCGGAGATCCCGTGCTCAGCGTTCGGCAGCGAGACCTCGGCGATCTCGCCGCCCAACTCCTCGATCTTCTTAAGAGTCCGCTCGAAGACCTCGCGCACGCCTGCGTCGACCGAGTCGCGGGCCAGCTCAGCTGGCACGCCGAAGTGGAGCCCGCTCAGATCCTCGCGGTCGGGCAGGGAGACCCCGCCCTCGATCCCGACCGAGGTCGAGTCGAGCGGGTCGCGCCCCTGCAGCATTGCCAGCAGCAGGGCGGCGTCGCTGACAGTGCGGGTGAGCGGACCACATTGGTCGAGCGATGAGGCGAAGGCGATCATCCCGTAGCGGGAGATCGCACCGTAAGTGGGCTTGAGGCCGACGATCCCGCAGAAGGCGGCGGGCTGGCGGATCGAGCCGCCGGTGTCGGTGCCGATCGCCCAGGGCGCGAGGCCGCCGGCGACGACCGCCGCCGAGCCGCCCGAGGAGCCGCCGGGAACCCGCTCGCGATCCCACGGGTTCAGCACCGGCCCGTAGGCCGAATTCTCATTCGAGGAGCCCATCGCGAACTCGTCCATGTTGGTCTTGCCGAGAATCGGCAGTCCGGCCCCGATCAGCTGCTGCACCGCGGTCGCCGTGTAGGGCGGGCGGTAGCCCTCGAGGATCCGTGAGGCGGCCGTGGTCGGGACCCCCTCGGTGCAGAAGATGTCCTTGACCGCGATCGGGGCGTTCCAGTCCTGCTCGACCTCGATCGCAGAGGCCTCGGCGCCACGGTCGTTGCGCCAGAGGTAGGCGTTCAGCTCGTCGGCGGCGGCCGCCTCGACCCAGGCCTCGACGTGCTCCTTGGGCGAGAGCTCGCCGGCTGTTTTGGCGTTATGGGCCTCGAGGACCGAGAGATCGAGAATGTCGGTCATCAGATGCCTGGCTTCGTGGCCACGTGCGACTGGGGGCGCGCACGGCCGAGCAGGTCAAGGACGCAGGGCGCAGCCTTTGCTGGAGGCAAAGGCAAGACCGAGGACGCAGAGATGCGAAGTGCCGTGGGCGACATCCAGGCGTGCGTGGTCGCGGAGCCAGGCATCTTCATTCGGCCTGAGGCGAAGGAACGCGGAAGGCCCCATCCTGAGGTTCCGGAGCCGAAGCAAGAGCAACGTCACGAGGCAAACTCGCCCAAGGCTCGTCAGCCCGCAAAACGTTCTCCAAAGCCACCACATGCGAGGTCGGCTCGACCCCCTCCAGATCCAGATTCCCGATCCGATCAACGTGCTCGAGAATCCCCGACAGCTCCCCCACCATCGTCTCCACCTCCCCCTCAGAAAGCCGAAGGCGAGCCAGCCTCGCCACGTGAAGTACCTGCTCCCGCTCAATCATGGCGGCGAAGTCTAGGCCGTCAGCCAAACCCGTTCCTCGCGGGGGGTGGCGACGATTTTGAGGACTCCCGGAAGGGAGAGCCCAAAATCGGAGACAGGGCCCGCCGCGCCAAACTGGCCAGCTAGCCAGTATTGTCCTTGCGCATGCAGGGACCTGCCGCCGAGAGATTCGTCGTCTTCAACCTGCGCCTGCTCGCGGTCAGCTTCGCGGTCGTAGGCATCCTCTTCATCGCCGTCCCCAGCGGCGTCCTCGACGTGATCTCCGACGTCGGCGAATGGTTCGGCAACGACAACCGGGCGCCGCACACCCAGGAGTACCTCTGGCTGGCGCTGTCCTTCGCCTACATGGTCGTGATCACCGGTATCTGCCTGGTCGCCCAGGCCGACGTCATCCGCTACCGGCCGCTGCTGCTGGTCCTCGCCGCCGGCAAGACCGCCTCCTCACTCGGCTCGCTCGCCTTCTTCGTCATCCAGGACCAGGTCTTCATCTACCTGCTGAACTTCCTCGTCGACGGCTTCCTGGCGCTGCTCGCGCTCTGGCTCTGGGTGCTGGCAGGACGGGTCGGCCGCCCCGCCGCCCCCGGTTGACAGCGCCCGCCAGGGCTCTCGGCCGCTGAGCAGCGCACCCTGAGCGCGATCTGCGCGGCGATGGCGCCGGGGCTCGACGGCCTGCCCGCGGCCGAGCGCGAGATCGACGTCTCCGGCCCGGTGACGGCCTTCATCGGCTCGCTCTCGCCGCGACTGCTGCTGCGCCTGCGCCTCGGCCTGCGCGCCTTCGAGTGGCTTCCCTTCCCCTGGCGTTTCAGCCGCCTGGACCCCGAAGCGGCCGAGGACTTCCTCCGCAAGCTCGACTCCTCGCGCTTCCCCCTCCACCACGACCTGCTGCTGATGGGGAAGCTCTTCTCGACCCTCGGCTACGCGGTGGCGCCGGAGGTGGAGGCGCGGATCGGGACCGTCACCGCCTGCGCCCTTGCCGACGGCACCCTGCCCGAGCCCGCGGGGTCCCTGGGCGACACCGAGCCGCGCGGCGAAGGCGAGGAATGCGAGGTGGTGATCGTCGGCTCGGGGGCCGGCGGCGCCGTCGCCGCCGCGACCCTGGCCGAGGCCGGGGTCGACGTCCTCGTGCTCGAGGCGGGCGACCACTACAACCGCGACAACTACCCGGCCGACCGGCTGCAGGCGATCCAGACCCTCTACCGCGAAGCCGGCCTGACGATCGCCGAAGGCAGTCCGCCGATTCCGGTGCCGGTGGCGAAAGTCGTCGGCGGCACCACGGTGATCAACTCCGGCACCTGCTTCCGCGCCCCCGACTCGGTCCTCGAGAAGTGGCGCGGCGAGTTCGGTCTCTCCTGGGCGCACGATCTCGACGAGGACTACGCTGAGGCCGAGGACTTCCTCCGCGTCACCCAGCTCGACCCGAACCGGATGGGGCGCAATGGCCAGCTGGCGATGGAGGGTGCGGCGGCGCTCGGCCTCAGCGGCGGGCCGATCCATCGCAACGCCGGCAACTGCGTGCAGTGCAGCTCCTGCCCCTACGGCTGCGCGATCGACGCCAAGCGTGGGATGCACGTCAGCTACCTGCCGCGCGCCGTGGCGGCCGGGGCGCGGTTGCGGACGGGGGTCGAGGCGCAGCGGGTCCTGATCGAGGACGGCCGCGCGGTCGGCGTCGTCTGCTCGGCTCGCGACGCGAACGGGCGCCACTGCGAGTTCACGGTGCGGGCAAAGCGGGCCGTGATCGCCGCCGGCGGCTCGCTCGGCACGCCGGAGCTGCTGCTGCGCTCCGGCCTCGGCGGCTCCCAGGTCGGCCGCAATCTCCAGATCCACCCGGCCTGCTGGGTCGGCGCCCGCTACGAGGAGGAGGTGCGCGGCTGGGACGGCGTCATGCAGAGCTACTACGTCGACCAGTGGGAGGAGAAGCAGGGAGTCCTGCTCGAGGCGACCTTCACCCCCCTGGCCTTCGGCGGCGCCTGGCTGGTCGGCACCGGCGCCGAGCACCAGCAGGCAATGCTCAACTTCGGCCGCGTCGGCTCGATCGGGGTACAGCTGCGCGACAGCTCGGTCGGCATGGTCGGGCTCGCCAACGACGGCGCCCTGCGGGCCCGCTACCGGCTCAACGACGAGGACGCACGCAAGGTCACCTTCGGCATCGCCCGGGCGGCCGAAATCCACTTCGCCGCCGGCGCCACCGAGGTCTATCCCAACATCGCCCGCGCCGGCGTCCTGCGGCCCGCCGATCTGGCGACCTTCGAGACGACCCGCTTCAAGCCCTCCGAGCTGCGGCTCGAGGCCTTCCACCCGATGGCGACGGCGCGGATCTCGGCCGATCCGCGCCGTGGGGTCTGCGCGCCTGACGGGTCGGTGAACGGGACGCCAGGGCTCTACGTCGCCGACGCCTCGCTCTTCCCGACTGCAGTCGGCGTCAACCCGATGATGACCATCATCGCTTTCGCGAAGCAGGTCTCAGGGGGTATCGCCGACGGCGCCCCGCTCAGCTACTCGGGGGCGGCGGCGGTGGGGGCGTAGCCGACGGCGGCTGCTGCGGGGGGTCCGAGGGACCGCCGCGGCTGGAGAGTTTGTCGCCGAGCTCACCGAAGGAGGTTCCCTCTTCCTGCATCGCCCGGTAGCCGCCGTAGGTGATGCCCGCGGTGGCGATCAGGCCGAGGAAGACGCCGATCTGGCGGCCGACGTCGACGCTGACGCCGCCGAAGTTTTCGCTCGCCCCCGGCGGATCGATGATCCGGAAGAGGACGCAGATGACCGAGAGCCCGCCGAGGATCGCGACGATCGCGTTGAGGGAAATCGGCGGCTCGACCATCGCGTCGCTGAGCCGGATCACCACCACTGCGAGGGCGACGATCACCGTCAGCAGCATCAGCAGGTCGATCCAGGTGAACCATTCCCAGGCGTTGCCGCCGGCGCTGCCGCCGACGAAACCACCGGCGCCTGAGACTTCGACCTTGAACCAGTCGAAGAACATGAAGATGAAGAGAAGGACCGCGGACCCGCCGGCGACCTTCTCCCCCGTGCTGAGCCTGTCCAAATCCATCTCGTCCTCCTCGAATCGGGGTTAAGTCGACCCTAAACGTGGGTCAGACAGGGATTCGGGGGGATGGCCGAGTTTCCTACCGACTGGTAGTTCTCGTGCGGGCTGCTTGGATCGTGTTGGAGAGAAGCATCGCGATCGTCATCGGGCCGACCCCGCCCGGCACAGGCGTGATCGCCGCTGCGACCTCGGCCGCGGCCTCGTAGTCGACGTCGCCGACGAGACCCTCCTCGAGGCGGTTGACGCCGACGTCGATCACCACCGCCCCGGGCTTGATCGCAGCGACGCCGAGGAGGCGTGGCACCCCGACGGCGGCGACGAGAACGTCGGCCCGCCGACAGGTGGCGTCAAGTTCGCGGGTGCGCGAGTGGCAGATCGTCACAGTCGCGTTGGCATGCAGCAACAAGCGGGCGACCGGAACGCCGACCAACTTGGAGCGGCCGACCACCACCGCCTCTGCCCCCTCTAGCTCGATCCCCTCGTGAGACAGCAGCTCCATCACCCCGGCCGGCGTGCAGGACACGAGCCCCGGCGCTCCGTGGGCGAGCAGCCCGGCGTTGACCGGGGTCAGCCCGTCGACGTCCTTGCGCGGGTCGATCGCGGCGACGACCGCGTTCTCGTCGATATGGGCCGGCAACGGCAGCTGGACGAGGATGCCGTCGACCTCGTCGTCCTCGTTCAGCTCCCGCACCAGGCCAAGCAGCTCCTCTTCGCCGATCGAGGCGTCGGGTTCGTGGTGGATCGAGCGCATCCCGGCCTCCTCGGAGTTGCGCCGCTTCATCCCCACGTAGACCTTCGAAGCCGCGTCCTCCCCGACCAGCACCGTCGCCAGTCCGGGCACGCGTCCCGTCTCCTCCGTGTAGGCGGCGACGTCGGCCTTGACCCGCTCGCGGACCGCGGCGGCGACCGCTTTGCCGTCGATCACCCGGGCGGCCACCGCTCAGCGCCTCCGGATCGGGGCGTAGTCGGCCATCAGCTTGCGCTCGGTGCCGTCACCGGAGAAGCGGACGACGACGACCCCGCCCGGCTCGACCGCGGTGACGACGCCGTCGCCGAAGCTGGCGTGGACGACGTCGTCGCCCGTCTGCAGTTCCAGGGTCGGGCCGGGATCGAGCGGCTGCGCCGGGGAGACTTCGTCGGCGACCGAGTTGCTCCAACTGGTGCCGAGGCTGCGGGCGGCGGTCGAGTGGCTCTCGGTCAGATCGCTCGGCAGCTCGTCGACGAAGCGCGAGGGCAGGTTGTGCTCGGGCCGCCCGAAGAGTCGCCGCTCGCGCGTCCAGGTCATGTAGAGGCGTTTGCGGGCGCGGGTGATGCCGACGTAACAGAGGCGCCGCTCCTCTTCTTCGCCCCCCTCTTCGAGCGCGCGCATGTGCGGGAAGGCCCCCTCCTCGCAGCCGACGATGAAGACCGTGTCGTACTCCAGCCCCTTGGCGTTGTGCAGGGTCATCAGCGTCACCAGCTCGCCCTCGTCGCGGAGGCCGTCCTGCTCGGTGTAGAGGGAGATCTGCTGCAGGTACTCCTCCAGTGGCGTGACTTCGCTCTCGCCCTCGCGTTCGCGCTCGATGTCGAACTCGGCGGCGCCCCCGATCAGCGTTTCCAGGTTTTCCGCCCGGCCTTCGGCCTCGATCGTCCGCTCCGCCGCCAGCGATTCCAGATAGCCGCTCTCGTGCAGGACCGCCTCCAGCAGCGTCGCCACCGGCCCGCCTTCCTCGGCGCGTTCGCGCAGGCCGGCCATCGTCTCGTAGAAGCGGCCGACCGACTTGATCGCGGCGCCGCTCAATCCCGGCACCTCCTCGACCCGCTCGATCACCTCCCAGACCGTCTGGCCGGTGGTGTTGACGTGGGAGGCGATCCGGCCCTGGCTGGTGTCGCCGATCCCCCGCCGCGGCGAATTGACGACGCGGCCGAAGGAGACGAGGTCGGCAGGGTTGGCTAGCAGCTGGAGGTAGGCGATCGCGTCCTTGATCTCGGCCCGTTCGTAGAACTTGGTGCCGCCGATCACCTGGTAGGAGACGTCGAAGCGCTGCAGCGTGTCCTCCAGCACCCGGCTCATCGCGTTGGTCCGGTAGAAGACCGCGACCCCGGAGCGGGCGACGCCCTCCTCCTCTTCCAGCCGTTCGATCTCGCCGGCGACCCAGCGCGCCTCTTGGTGCTCGTCGGTCAGCTCGTTCAGCTGGACCAGCTCACCGCCCTCGTCTTCGGTCCAAAGTTCCTTCTTCAGCCCCTCGCGGTTGCGTTCGATCACCGCGTTGGCGGCCGAGAGGATCGTCTGCGTCGAACGGTAGTTCTGCTCGAGCTTGACCGTCGCCGCGTCCTCGAAGTCGTGTTCGAAGTCGAGGATGTTGCGGACGTCGGCGTGGCGGAAGCCGTAAATCGACTGCGAGTCGTCGCCGACCACCATCAGGTTCTTCTGCTCGCCGGCCAGCAGCTGCAGTAGCCGGTACTGGGCGTGGTTGGTGTCCTGGTACTCGTCGACGAGGACGTGGCGGAAGATGCGTTGCCAGCGCTCGCGGACGTCCTCGAACAGCTCCAATACGTTGACCGTGCGGACGAGAAGGTCGTCGAAGTCCATCGCGTTGGCCTCGCGCATCCGCTTCTCGTAGAGCGGGAAGGCTTCGGCGACGATCTC
>CAWAUA010000002.1:0-386515 GCA_963785175.1 uncultured Actinomycetes bacterium
TCCATCGCCTGCGCCTGCACGTTGTCCGCCGCGGCCTCGGGCATCACCAGGACGACGTCGGCGCCGAGGCTGGCGAGCTCCCCCCAGCCGACCCCGGCGGGTTGAGGCCGGGGTCGCCGGCGACGTCCTCGCCGCCGGCGATCGAGATCATCTCCGGGACCCAGAAGCCGGCGACGCGGACCGGGTCGAGCCGCTGCAGGGCGATCACCCGCGGGGCGCGGCTCCCGCGACCGCCGCCTGCACCGTCGCCAGGCGTCCCTCGAGCTCGCCGCGCAGCTCGTGGGCGTGGTCCTCCATGCCCGTCGCCTCGCCCAGCCGCACGATCTCTTCGAGCATCTCGCTGAGCGTCGCGACTCTCATCGTTCGCTCAATATCTCAAGTTGCGGTGGCGACGCATGCCTCGCCGCCGGGACGGGTAGCTATATTCACGATGCCGAATGGCCGACGACGTCCCAGCCCGAAGTACCGGGCCGCATAGCCGATGAGCGTCCTGCTGCTCGTCTTGCTGCTGCTGTTGATCGCGGTCAACGGCTTCTTCGTCGCGGCCGAGTTCGCGATCGTGCGCTCGCGCCGCTCGCGGCTCGAGCAGCTGCGCGACGAGGGCGCCCGCGGCGCCGCTCGGCGCTCAACCAGATCGACCACGTCGACCAGTACGTCGCCACCTCGCAGGTCGGGATCACGCTCGCCTCGCTCGGCATCGGCTTCCTCGGCGAGCCGGCCCTGGCCGGTGCTGCTGGAGCCGATCTTCGGCGACTTCATCTCCCACGCGGTGGCGGTCGGGATCTCGATCGCGATCGCCTTCACGATCGTCACCTTCCTCCACGTGATCCTCGGCGAGCAGGCGCCGAAGATGCTGGCGATCGGCCGGGCCGAGCCGGTGCTGCTGCGGGTCGCCGGGCCGCTGCGCTTCTTCCGCACGGTCCTGCACCCGCTGATCGTCGCCACCAACGTCCCCGCCAACTTCCTCGTCCACCGGGTGCTGCGGGTCCAGGTCGAGGACGGCGAGGAGACCTCGCCCGAGGAGCTGCGCCTGCTGATCTCCCGCGGCGCCCAGCGCGGGCGCCTCGACCCCGGCGAGGCGGGCATGCTCGGCGGCGTCTTCCACCTGCACGAGCAGGAGGCGCGCGAGGTGATGACGCCGATCCCGGCGGTCATCACCGTCGACGCCTCGGAGACGGTCGAGGCGGCGCTGCGGCGCTGCGTCACCTCCGGCCACACCCGGCTGGTGGTGATCGAAGACGACAACCCCGACCGGGTCAAGGGGGTCGTCCACAACAACAGCCTCGCCCGGCTCTACATGAGCGAGGGCCCCGAGGCCACGCTCGAGACGGTGATCCGCGACGCCCTGATCGTCCCGGAGACGCGCCCGCTCGACGACCTCCTGCACGACCTGCAGGTGCAGCGCACCTCGCTCTCGGTGGTCGTCGACGAGTACGGGCGCACGGTCGGGATCGTCACCGTCGAGGACATCCTCGAGGAGGTGGTGGGGGAGATCGAGGACGAGACCGACCCCCGCGCCGCCGCCGTGCCGCAGGCTCGCCAACGGCGACTGGTTCGTCCGCGGTCACGTCTCGCTCGGCGACCTCGAGGACGCCGGGATCGAGCTGCCGGTCGACTCCGAACGCCTACAACTCGGTCGGCGGCTACGTCTTCGGCGAGCTCGGCCGGCTGCCCAAGCGCGGCGACTCGATCGTCACCAACGGCTACACGATCCGGGTCGAGGCGGTGCGGGAGAACCGGATCGAGGCGGTGCGGATCAGCGGCGGCAGCGGCGATTCCGTCCGCTCGGCCGCCTAACTTCATCGGGCAACCCGCGCCCGCTCGAATCTTGGAGGTACCGCATGTGGGTTGTACGCCTGACCGACAAGCAGCTCGAGGTCCTGAGGGCGCTTGCTGCGCTCCGAGGAGCACCTCGGCCCCGCGCTCAAAGGCTCGATCGAGGCCCTCGACCTGGCCCGCTGGGACGACCTGCCCGAGGCCGAGCTTCCCTGGGGCGAGATCGAGACCGTCGCCCGCCGCCAGGGCATCTCCGAGGCCGACGTGATCTGGGACCTCAGCGGTAGGACAGAAAAGCGGCTTAGGACGAGAGCTATCCGGTAGGGAGGGACGAGGTGACCCCTGCCCGGCGCACCTCCGCCGAGTGAAGCGCCACCGGCTGACCGCGAAGGTTTCTGCCTCGGCTCATGCTGAGCGCCGATCAGGGGACCTCGTCCCTCCCCCGCAACGGCTCTCAGTTGACGGCTCAGGGTTCAGCGTCTGCCAGGGACTGTCGGAGAGAGGGTGCCGGTCGGGGGTGTTCCGGGCACTCAGCACGGAGCCGGGCAGCAATCCCTGGAGGCGTCAGCGGAAGGCCGATCCGCCCGGCGGAGGTGCGCCCGGGACACCCCCACCGGCACCCTCCAACGTCCGGCTTCAGTCGTAGCTGTAGAAGCCCGCGCCGGACTTGCGGCCCAGCTTGCCTTCGCCGACCATCTCGACCATCAGCCCGGGCGGCTTGCTGGCGGCCTCGCCGTTTTCGGCGTAGAGGGCGTCGCCGATCGCCTCGGAGACGTCGAGGCCGACGAAGTCGAGCAGCGCCAGCGGGCCCATCGGGTGGCCGGCGCCGAGCTTCATGCAGGTGTCGACCTCGCCGGCCTCCATGCCGGTCCGCTCCATCAGGCGGACGGCTTCGAAGAGGAAGGGGAAGAGCAGGCGGTTGACGACGAAGCCGGCCTGGTCGGGGACCTCGACCGCGGTCTTGCCGAGCGCCGCGCACCAGGCGAGGACCTTCTCGCGCGACGTCGGCGGCGCCGTCGGGGATGCAGACCTCGACCAGCTTCATCCGCGGCACCGGGTTGAAGACGTGGAGGCCGAAGAGCTTCTCGGTGCCGGCCGCCTGCGGCGATCTCGGCGATGCTGAGCGAGGAGGTGGTGGTGCCGAGGTCGGCGTTCGGGGCAGGCTTCGGCGATCGTGCTCAGCAGCTCGGCCTTCGGCCGACCTCCTCGACGATCGCCTCGACGATCACGTCGCAGTCGGCGAGGTCCTTCGGGTCGGTGGTGACCCGCAGCCGCGAGGGCTCGGCGCCCTCGATCTTGGCGCAGGCGGCGACCACTTTCTCCTCGGCGCGCCAGGCCGAAGCCTCGCTGCGGGCCAGCAGGATCGTGTCGGCGGTGGTGGTTGAGACCGCGGCAAGACCGGTGGCGATTGCCCCGCTGCCCGCGATCCCCGGACTCGCGTACCCCTGGTTAGCGCTCATTGGCCGGGTTCCTATCACGCCGCCCTGCCCCGGTGACGCGCGCCCGCGCAGCGCCCTCAACCCTGGCTGACTGACCAGTCAATCGGCTACCCTCAATAGAGAGGCCGCGCGGTGCGCGCCGAGATTCTTCAGGAACGGAGGCTGGCGATGGACAACGGCAACGGCAAGTTCGGCGGCCGCGAAGTGGTCATCGTCGAGGCGGCGCGGACCCCGATCGGCCGCGGCCACCCGGAGAAGGGCTACTACAAGGACCTGCATCCCTCCAACCTCCTCGCCCGCACCTACGCGGAGCTGATCGAGCGCGCCGGGGTCGACCCGGACGAGGTCGGCGACGTGATCGCCGGCTGCGTCCAGCAGTTCGGCGAGCAGGGGCTCAACATCGGCCGCAACGCCTGGCTCGAGGCCGGCCTGCCGCAGGAGGTCCCGGCGACCACGGTCGACCGCCAGTGCGGCTCCGCCCAGCAGGCGGTCAACTTCGCCGCGGCCCTGGTCGCCTCCGGCGTCCACGACGTCGCGATCGGCGGCGGGGTCGAGCACATGGGCCACATCTCCTTCGCCGACTCCTACAAGGTGCATGGAGGAGCACGGCTGGCCTTCTCGCCCGAGCTGATGGAGCGCTACGACCTGATCCCGCAGGGCCTCTCGGCGGAGATGATCGCCGACAAGTGGGAGATCCCCCGCTCCGAGCTCGACGAGATCGGCGCTGCGCTCCCAGCAGCTCGCCGAGCAGGCGACCGACGAGGGTCGCTTCGAGCGCGAGATCATCCCGATGCAGGTCAACGGCGACACCTACGTCACCGACCAGGGCCTGCGCGAGACGACGATCGAGGGCCTCTCGGCGCTGAAGCCGGCCTTCAAGGAGGACGGCAAGATCACCGCCGGCAACTCCTCGCAGGTCTCCGACGGCGCCGCCGCGGTGCTGCTGATGAGCCGCGAGAAGGCCGACGCGCTGGGGCTGAAGCCGCGGGCGCGGATCTTCGACCAGACCACCGTCGGCGTCGACCCGGTGATCATGCTGACCGGCCCGATCCCGGCGACCCAGAAGCTGCTCGAGCGCAACGGGATGACGATGGACGACATCGACCTGGTCGAGATCAACGAGGCCTTCGCCTCGGTCGTCGGCGCCTGGCGGCGCGAGCTGGAACCGGACATGGACCGGGTCAACGTCAACGGCGGCGCGATCGCCCTCGGCCACCCGCTCGGCTCGACCGGCGCCCGCCTGATCACCACCCTGCTGCACGAGATGGAGCGCTCCGACAAGGAGATGGGCCTGGTGACGATGTGCTGCGGCGGCGGCCTCGGCACCGGCACCCTGATCCAGCGGGTCTGAGGTCGCGGGCAGGAGGTACTTGCCTGGCGCTCGCTCTGACGCTTCCGATCATCAAGGAGACAACTGTGAACAAGGCATGCTCGCCGCGGCTGTCGCCTGGTGGCGACTGGCAGCTCGTCGTCGCCGGGTGCGGCGGCGGCGGGGACACGCACCGGCGACGAGCACCGGTGACCCTGACCAAGGCGGAGTTCATCAAAGCAGGGCGACGCGATCTGCAAGAAGGCGAACGGTCGAAGAAGCGGAAAGCGAAGCTGCGAAGAAGTTCGCCGAGGCTAAAGACGACAGCTTCGACCTCGAAAAGGCGAGCGAAGCGAGCAACGTCCACGAAGGAGCGGTCTGCCGACGTGCTCGTCCCGAACCTGCGCGCAGCAGGCCGAAGAAATCGATGCGCTCGGCGCCGCCCGAGGGCGAACGAGGAGCAGGTCGAAGAGATCATCGACTCGCTCGCGAAGGCGCGACGGAACGAAATCGAAGAGCGACCCGAGCTGTCGTCGTTCAAGGCGGCAGCTGCTCGAAGTGCAGCCGGGCGAACTGGCTCAGGACTACGGCTCAGGTCTGCGGCGCATGACCTGGCCTGCCGGCCAGCGATCTCTATATGCTGGCGCCGATGGATCTGACGCTGTCGCCATCGGAGGAGGAGTTCCGCGAAGAGGTTCGCACCTGGCTGCAGGAGAACCATCCCGGCCCTGAGCCCGAGGCCGGCCTCGACGAGGTGATGGCCTTCCGCGCGCGAGTGGCAGCTGAAGCTGCACGCGGCGGGCTGGGCCGGGATCTCCTGGCCGAAGGAGTACGGCGGCCGCGGCGCGACGATGATCGAGCAGGCGATCTTCGTCGGCGAGGCGGCGCGGCAGGAAGCGCCGAGCCCGGCCAACGTGCTGGGACTGGCGATGGGCGGGCCGGTGGTGATCGCTCACGGCACCGACGCCGCAGAAGCAGCGCTACCTGGAGCCGATCCTGACCGGCGAGGAGATCTGGTGCCAGGGCTTCTCCGAGCCCGAGTCCGGCTCCGACCTCGCCTCGCTGAAGACGCGCGCGGTCAAGGACGGCGACGAATGGGTGGTCAGCGGCCAGAAGGTCTGGACCACCTTCGCCCAGTACGCGAAGTGGTGCATGCTGGTCGCCCGCACCGACTCCGACGCGCCCAAGCACCAGGGTCTCACCTACTTCCTGATGGACATGGAGCAGGAGGGGGTCGAAGCGAAACCGCTGGTGCAGATCACCGGCGAGGGCGAGTTCAACGAGGTCTTCATGGACGAAGCGCGGATCCCCGCCGAGAACGTCGTCGGCGAGGTCGGCGGCCGGCTGGGGAGTGGCGATCACGACCCTGATGAACGAGCGCGCCGGGCTCGCCTTCGGCGCGATCGCCCAGATCCAGAACAGCCTCGGCCGCCTCTCGAAGCTGGCCAACGAGGTCAAGGTCAACGGCGGCTCGGCGGCCGACGACAGCTACTACCGCCAGCGCATCGCCCAGCTCCACATCGAGGCGGAGACGATGCGGCTGAACGCCTACCGCGGCCTGACCAAGACGATGCAGTCGGGCATCCCGGGCCCCGAGGGGTCGCTCGGCAAGTGGCAGTGGGCCGACATCAACCAGGACCTGACCGAGCTGGCGCTGGAGATCGAGGGTGCCTACGCGCCGCTCTCCCGCGGCGCCGCGCACGCGATCGACAACGGCGCCTGGCAGTACGGTTTCCTCCGCTCCCGAGCCAACTCGATCGAGGGCGGAACGACCGACATCCTCAAGAACATCATCGCCGAGCGCGTGCTCGGCCTGCCGAGGCTGCGCTAGGCCTGCGGAGAACCGATGTACTTCGACCTCACCGACGAGCAGCAGGCGATCAAGTCGACCGCCCACGACTTCCTCGCCTCGCGCTTCAAATCGGAGCTGATGCGGGAGATCGCGGCCAGCGAGGACGGCACCGACCCCGACGGCTGGAAGCAGATGGCCGAGCTCGGCTGGGCCGGCCTGGCGCTGCCCGAGGAGTGGGGCGGCCAGGGCCTCGGCATCGTCGAGCTGGCGATCCTCTTCGAGGAGATGGGCTACGCGCTCGCCCCCTCGCCGCTGCTCTCGAACACGATCGCCGGCCTGGCGTTGAGCCTCTGCGGCTCCGACGACCTGCGCGAGCGCTACCTGCAACCGCTGGCCGCCGGCGAGAAGCGGGGCACGCCGGCGCTCTGGGACGCAGGCTCGCCGGCGACTGTCGGCGGCTTCAGGATGGAGGCTAAGTCCGACGGCGACGGGGTCGTCCTCGACGGCGAGAAGACCCTGGTCATGGACGCCGCCGGCGCCGACTTCTTCCTCGTCGCCACCAGCGACGGCAGGCGCCACCTGGTCGAGAGCGGGGCGGACGGTGTCGTCGTCAGCGCCGAAACCGGGATCGACCCGACTCGCCGCTTCTCCTCGGTCCGGTTCGACGGCGTCAGGGTTGCGGCCGCCGACAGCCTGCCCGGCGCGAGCGCCGACTATTACCCCGTCTTCCACCGCGTCTGCGTCGCCTTGGCCGCCGAGTCGACCGGGATCGCCCAGCGGACCCTGGAGATGGCGGTTGAGTACGCCAAAGACCGCCAGCAGTTCGGGCGACCGATCGGCGCCTACCAGGCGGTCTCCCACCGCTGCGCCCAGATGCTGCTGGAGACCGAGAACGCACGCTCCGCCGTCTACGGCGCCGCCTGGGCCGCCGACGCCGAGCCCGAGGCGCTGCACCTTGCCGCCTCGATGGCGAAGGCCTACGCCGGTGACGCCGGCTGGCGCGTGCCCGACGCCTCGATCCAGGTCCACGGCGGGATCGGCTTCACCTGGGAGCACGACCTCCACTTCTTCCTCAAGCGCGGCCGCTCCAACGCGGCGATCTTCGGCGACTCCAAGTGGCACCGCGAGCGGGTGGCCGACGCGGTGCTGGCCAGCGCCGACGTCCCGGCCGCGATCTGATCCCGAATCCGATGAGCGCGCTCGACCGCATCTCCGTCGCCGCGATCGGGACCTCGATCGCCGACCTCGAGGCGGAGACCCTGCGGGCCGAGGCCGCCGGCGTCGAGTGCGTCTGGGCACCGGAGCTGTTCCGCAGCGCGGTCACCCAAGCCTCCTACCTGGCGGCGAAGACCGAGCGGATCGGCGTCGCCACCGGGATCGTCTGGGCCTTCACCCGCAGTCCCTTCATCCACGCGATCAGCGCCCTCGACGTCGACGAGATGTCGGGCGGCCGCTTCCGCCTCGGGATGGGCGCCGGGGTAAAACGCCTGAACGAAACCTGGCACAACGCCGCCTACGGCAAACCGGCGCCGCACCTGCGCGAGGCGATCGAGGCGACGCGGCTGATCATGCGCCAGGCGAGCGCCGGCGAGCCGATCCGCTACGAGGGCTCCTACTACGACATCGACATCAAGGGCTGGATCCGGCCGCATCCGGCGCCGCGCGAGGCGGTGCCGATCTACACCGCCGCCGTGCAGGCGGGGATGGCGCGGATGGCCGGCGACGTCGCCGACGGGCTGATCGGCCACCCGATCCAGAGCCTGCGCTGGATCGACGAGGTCGTGGTCGACGCTTTCGAAGAGGGGCTGCGGCGATCCGGGCGCGAGCGCAAGGACTTCGACTATCTACCGACTGTCTGCTGCGCGATCGACGACGACGAGGGCCGGGCGATCGAGATGGCCCGCCGCACGATCTCCTTCTATGCGACCGTCAAGACCTACATGCCGCTCTGGGAGCTGCACGGCTTCGCCGACAACGCCGTCGCCGCGGGCGAGGCCTTCCGCCGTGGCGACCTTGCCGCCGTGCCGGCCGCGATCAGCGACGAGATGGTCGAGGCCTACTGCGCCGCCGGCCCGATCGACAAGGTCCGCGCCCGGGTCGAAGCCACGGCTGAGCGGGCCGACGGCCTCTTCCTCACCCCACCGACCTACTTCATCTCGCCCGAGGAGCTGAGCGAGTTCCAGAACCGCATCATCGACGCCTTCGGCCCCGGCGCCTGAGCGTCGAGTCCGCGCGCGACCGCGATATAGGCGGTCCCACGCGGACTCGCGAGCTGGACTAAGGGCAGATGACGATCAGGTGGAAGTCGGCGTCCTCGTTGTTGCCGTCTTTGTCTTTGGTCCGCACCTCGATCGCGTTCGGGTTGGCGGCGGAGGTGTTGGTCTGCGCGTAGCCCGGGTTCGGTACCGAGGTGCCGGCGTTGTTGCGGCCAGCGACGTTGGCGCAGCCGGAGACGTTGAAGGGGAAGGTGACCGTCACAGCCCCACCGCCCTCGGTCGCGGTGATGTCAGAGCCGCTGGCGCGCGCCAGCACCGCGTTGCCGGGGCTGGCCGGGTTGTTGACCACGGCCCAGAAGGTGTGGGTGGCAACCTTCGCGAGTGGGACCGTGCCGAGCTTGTTGGTGTTGATCTGGAACCCGGTGAGGGTCTTCTGCTTCAGCTTGCCGCCACCGATCGTCTGCTTCTTGATCGCGCCGCCGTTGATCGACTGCGCCGCGTAGGCCGTCCCGCCGAGCGCGGCGACGAGCGCGATCAGTGCCACCACCATCGCCGGCGACGGACGCTGCTTCAAAAGTCGTTTCATCCTGGACTCCCTTCCGGTAGCGAACGAGTACCTCAAATTGAGTAACCCGCCCGGGGGCGAGTCGCTGCGGTCGCTCTACCCGGGAAGGCCGGCGGCGAAGCGCTCGAAGGCGCCGATGTCGGTTACGGCGGGGCCGTGGCCGGGGAGGATCAGGGAGGGGTTCAGCGCGGCGAGCTTGCGGATCGAGTTGCGGTTCTCGGCCGGGTCGGGGGTGAGTTCGGCCGGTGGCTCGGCGAGGCGGGTCCGCATCGTCACGTAGCTGATGTTGCGGATCACGTCGCCGCAGATCGCGACCCGGTCGGACTCGCGGAAGAAGATCACCTCTCCCGGGGCGTGGCCGGGGGCGTGGACGACGCGGAAGCCGGCGACCTCGTCACCCTCGCTGAGGACGCGGTCGACCTCGTGCGGCGGCCCTTCCCACATCCGGGCGAAGAATTTGGCGCCGGGGTTGGCGGTCGCGGCCACCGGCCGCCGTCCCTCCATCGCGTCGATGTCGTCGGCGTGGCAGGCGAGCGGCACGTTGCGCGCCTCGCAGACTGCCTTGGCGCAGCCCTGGTGGTCGGGGTGGACGTGGGTCAGCGCCAGCATCGAGATCTCGCGCCCCTCGAGCTCGGCGAAGATCCGCCGCTTGTCCCAGCGCCGGCCGGCGTCGATCAGGACGTCCTCGGCGAGGTAGACGTTGATCAGCGGGCGCGGCGCCTCCTTCAGACGCCAGACGCCGGGGGCGAGGTACTTCAATGCGAGATCCCGAGCGTGTCGCGCGGCTCGCCGCTGTGCTGGGCGAGCGCTTCGAGGCGGGCGATCTGCCGCTCGCCTTCGGCCCGCGCCGGGTGGCCGGCCGGCAGCGGCTCGATCAGGCGGCGGATGCGGTTGCGGACCTGCAGCGCGAAGTGGGGGGTGACCGGGCCGGCGAGGGCGCGGATGTCCTCGACCGTGATCTCCTTGGCGCTGCCGAGCAGCTGGGGGTTCTCCGACTCGCTCATTCTTCTTCTCCGATCTTCGCAAGCTCGGCCAGTTCGTTGACTTCCGCCTGCTGGTCGACGCCGATCGCGTCCTGGTCGCCGATCACCCAGACGTGGTTGTAGAAAGCGCGGGTGGGGTCGGTGGTGTAGCCCGGCTTGACGTCGAGCAGGTAGCTGCGGACTTCGTCCGGCAGCTCGCCGGCGTTGTCGGTGAGCAGCAGCGGGCCCCAGGTTCCCGAGGCCGAGAGCGGTGCCGCGGCGGCGGCATCGGCGGGCGAGTCGCTGCGGGCGAGAACGAAACCGTGGCCGGGATCGTTGACGTTCCAGCCGAAGTCGCCGTCGCCGTAGCGGGCGAGGGCAAGGGCGTTGGCGACCGGGTCCTCGCCGGCGACGCGCTTCACCTGCTTGGAGATCTTGGCGATTTCGCGCACGACCTCGGAGGAGATCTCCGAGGAGGGGCCGAGCACGTAGACCGGCACCTTCGGGTGGGCTTTGAGGATCGAGGTGGTCGGCGCCGGCAGCTGCTTCGGTCTCGAGAAGAGGACCGGGTCGCCGGAGCGGGCGGCCCAGGCGGCGGCCGGCACGGCGAAGTCGGGACGGGTTTCGGAGGCGACGACGAAGTGCTGCGGCGGTTCGCCCGCGAGGCGTTCGCGCAGGGTGGCGATTTGGGCGGCGGTGGCGGCCGGGTCGCCGGAGTCGATCGGAGCGGCCTTGCCGGGATAGGCGACGGTTCCGATCGCGAAGAGCGATGCCTGGCCGGTTGCCTTGCTGCCCTGTGGGTCGAGCGCCGCGAGCGCTTCTTCGCTCACCGCGGGCATCTCGTCGGGCCCGGAGAAGAGGGTTGGCGCGCGAACAGGCGCAGCCATCAGGACGGCGGCGGCGATTGCCCCGGCCCAGTCTTCTTCGCCGACCACGGTGACGGCGGCGGGACGCTGCTCCGGGGTGGTCGAGGGGAAGACGGCGAGGGCGGCGCCAGCGGCGTTCGCGGCCGGATCGGAGCCGCCGATGCGGGTCGTGTTGTTGGTCGCGAAGCCGGGATAGCCGAGCGATTCGGCGGTCTGGCCGGCGGCAGTTTCGGCCGGCTTCTTCCGGGACGTGGGGGCCGGAGTGGGCGCGGGCGTCTCGCTGGTGCCGGAGTCGCCGCCGCCGGTGCCCCAGACGATCGCGGCGACGATGAAGACGACGGCGAGGACGACCAGCGCAACCAGCATTTTCGGCGCGCCGGGTCCACGGGGCGGCTTCACCTTTGCGGGCTTGTCCGGCTTCGACTTCTTCTCCGGCTCCGCCTTTGACTTCGCTTCTGCCGTCGGCGTTGCCGCCGACTCCGCTTTCGCCTCCGGCTCGACGTCGGCGTTGATCGGCCGCTTCGGGGTCACCGGGGAAACGTACCGATGGCCTCCCGGGAGGAGTAAGGTTCCCGGACTGGCTGACTGACCAGTCAATCAGGTAGGCGGAGGCGGCAGAAGAGAGGAAGAGGATGGATTTCGCACTCAACGAAGAGCAGCAGGAGTTCAAAGCGCGGTGCCGGAAGTTCTCCAGCGAGGTGATCCGGCCGGTCGCGCGCAAGCACGACCAGGAGGAGAGCATCCCCTGGGAGGCGATCAAAGAGGCGCGGAAGCAGGGCTTCGGCGGCCTCGAGTCGATTCGGCGGAACGCGTCGGACCCCGAGGGCCAGATGCAGGTCATCTCCGCCGAAGAGTTCCACTGGGGCTGCGCCGGGATCGCTTTGGCGATCAGCGGTTCGGGGCTCGCCGCCGCGGGCATCGCCGCCTCCGGCACCCCAGAGCAGATGGCGCAGTGGGTCCCCGAGTGCTTCGGCAGCGGAGAAGAGATCAAGCTCGGCGCCTACGCCGTGACCGAGCCGCAGGCCGGCTCCGACGTCAAGAGCCTGAAGACGACTGCCAAGCGCGACGGCGACGAGTGGGTTCTCAACGGGACCAAGGTTTTCATCACCAACGGTGGCATCGCCGACGTCCACGTCGTCGTCGCCACTGTCGACCCCGAGCTCGGCACCCGCGGCCAGGCCTCCTTCGTCGTCCCCAAAGGCACCCCGGGTCTCTCCCAGGGCAAGAAGGAGACCAAGCTCGGGATCCGCGCCTCGCACACCGCCGAGATCGTCCTCGAGGACTGCCGGATCCCGGTCGACTACCTGCTCGGCGGCGAGGAGAAGCTTGAAAAGAAGTTGCAGCTGGGCCGCGAAGGGAAGAAATCCCGCGGCGCCGACGCCCTGGCGACCTTCGAGATCACCCGGCCGCTGGTCGGCGCCTCGGCGCTCGGAATCGCCCAGGCCTCCTACGAGTGGACTCTCGAGTACCTCGACGGTCAGAGCGAAGGCGGGGTGCCGATGCTGAAAGCGCAGCGGATCCAGCAGACGCTGGCCGACGTCGCCACCGAGATCGAATCGGCGCGGCTGCTGGTCCAGCGGGCCGCCTGGATGGGACGCAACGGCGTGCCGATGACCGGCGGCCAGGGCTCGATGTCGAAGCTCAAGGCCGGCGACGTGACGATGTGGGCGACGACGACGCTGATGGATCTCGTCGGCCCCTACGCGCAGAGCACCGATTGCCCGCTGGAGAAGTGGTTCCGCGACGCGAAGATCTATCAGCTGTTCGAGGGCACGGCCGAGATCCAGCGGATGGTCATCTCGCGGATGCAGTCGCGCGAGTACGCCGAGCGCCTCGGCTACGCCGCCGAAATCGCCGAGGAGACGATGAAAAAGGAGCCGGTGGCGGCGTAAGCTCGGGACCGTGCACGGTCCCGGCCATAGCCACAGCCACGCCCTCGACGCCCGCCGCGCGGACAGCCGGCGCCGGATGTGGTGGGCGCTGTGGATCAACGTCGGCCTGCTGGCGGCCGAGGCGATCGGTGGGATCCTCACCGGCTCGCTGGCGGTGCTCGCCGACGCCGGGCACCTGCTCTCCGACGTCGGCTCGATCGTCCTCGCCCTGATCGCGGCGCGGCTGGCGTCGATGCCGGCGGCCGGGCAGCGTACCTTCGGCTACCAGCGTTCGGAGGTACTGGCGGCGCTGGTCAACGGCCTGCTCCTCGTCGTCGTCAGCATCGCCGTCGCGGTCGCCGCCCTCGGCCGCTTCTCCGACCCGCCCGCGATCGACGGCTGGGGCGTGCTCGCCCTCGGACTCCTCGGCCTCGCCGGCAACGTCGCCGCCACCGTCGTTCTCGCCCGCGGCCAGCGGGACGACATCAACCTCGAGGGGGTGCTGCGTCACTCGGCCGCCGACGCCCTCGGCTCGATCGGGGTGGTCGTCGCCGGCGCCTTCGTCCTGCTCGGCGGCTCGCCGGTGATCGACCCGATCGTCGGCCTGCTGATCGCGGTCCTGATCTTCGCCTCCTCCTGGCGCCTGATCAAGGAGCCGTTCGACGTGTTGATGGAGGCGGCGCCGGCGGGGGTCGACGTCGACGGGGTGGGAGCGGAGATCTGCCGCGAGCAGGGGGTGCGCTCGGTCCACGACCTCCACGTCTGGACCGTCACCTCCGGCTTCGGGGCGATCGCGGCCCACGTCGTCGTCGCCCAGGGCGCCGATCGCGACTTGATCCGCCGCCGCCTCGAGCTGATCCTGCGCGAGAGTTACGGGATCGAGCACACGACCCTGCAGATGGAGGAGGAGGCGAGCCAGGAGCTCCTCCGCGTCGAAAACGTACCCAGCGGCTGAGGCCGTGCCTGATTTCCGCGCCAATCACTACTTAATTTTAGTAGTTCAGAAGTCCGATCCGTTAGGTGGGCGCCTCTGATGGGGTAAGCCATCCTTCGAATGATCAGGCAGACGAGGAACTATCTGCTGGGAGCGGCTTCGGGCGCGGGTCTGATCGCGGTCGCCGTCGTCGCCTTCGTCCTCCTCGTCTCGGCCCAGGTCTTCGAGGACTTCCCGATCCCAGGGTTGATCGGAGGAGGAGATGGGGTGGCCGTTTCGGCCGCTGAGACCGCGGATGCAGCAGCGGGCTCCGCCGGTGCCGGCGCCGCTGGTGGGAACAGCGCAAACGGCGTCGGCGTCCCGAGCAAAGGCAGCGCTGGTAGGGGCGCCGGACCCGGCGGGTCCGGCCAGCAGGGCATCGGGGCAACCGGCCAGCAGCCGGGCGACACCGGTAGTGGATCCGGAGGGAGCGGTGGCGAAGGCGGAGAAGCGCCGGGTGCGGGCGCCGGCGGCTCGACGCCGAACCAGGCGCCCGGCGGTTCCTCCGGCGACACCGGCACGGCCTCCGGCTCCGGTGGCTCGGGTGGCGGGTCCGGCAGCGGAGGCGGCAGCGCCGGCGGCGAAACGACCACCACCTCGACCTCCGGGAAAGTCACCGGCACGGTCAATGAAACCGTCAACGGGGTGGACGAAACGGTCACCGGCGGCGCCCTCCAGGAAACCGGCGTCACCCAGGTGACCGAAGAAGTCGTCAACGGCGTCGCCGGCCCCGAATCGCCGGTCGGCAAAGTCGTCGACGAAACCGTCGGTGCCGTCGAAGGCATCCTCGGCGGCAAGAAATAAAGCCCCCTCCGGGAGGGATTGGCGGAGCCAGCGTGCGTGACTGGTGGGCGCCGGACCAAGCGGGGCAAGGACGCAGGGAGGCCGAATAGCAGCGCTATTTGGCCGACTGAGGACGCTGCACCGCGAAGCGTCCGCCGCCACCAGGCGCGTGCGGGGGCTCCGTCAAGCCCGACTAATCGTCAAAATGCCCGTCCTATGGCGGAGCGAGGACAGGCGGGGTCGGTGGCAAGCGATCCGATAGCGGGATCGGCGGTCTTTCCGATCGGAAGTCGCGTCGACGCCGAGGGCCATCTCGAGGTGGCCGGTTGCGACGTCGTCGCGCTGGCCGAGGAGTTCGGCACCCCGGCCTACATCTACGCCGAGGACGACATTCGCGCCCGCGCCCGCGCCTACCGTGACGCGTTCGAGGCCCGCGGCGCCGAGTACGAGGTTCTCTTCGCCAGCAAGTCGCTGCCCTGCACCGCTGCCTACCGGCTCTTCGCCGAGGAGGGACTCTCGGTCGACGTCGCCTCCGGCGGTGAGCTGCACATGGCGCTGCGCGCCGGTTTCGATCCCGGCCGGATCCACATACACGGCAACAACAAGTCCGACGAGGAGATCCTCTTCGCGGCGCGCTCCGGCATCCGCCACCTGATCCTCGACTCCTTCGACGAGATCGAGCGCTGCGAGCGGCTGCTGGACGAACCGCAGCGGGTGCTGATCCGGGTCACCCCCGGGATCAAGCCCTCGACCCACGACTACATCACCACCGGCCAGCTCGACTCCAAGTTCGGCTTCGGCCTCGAGGACGGGCTGGCGGCGCGGGCGATCGAGCGGGTGCTCGCCTCCGACAAGCTGGAGCTGGTCGGGCTGCACGCCCACATCGGCTCGCAGATCTTCGAGCTGGAGCCCTACACGCTGGCGATCCGGGCGCTCGGTGACCTGGCCGGCGAGTGGTGCAAGGTCGTCAACGTCGGCGGCGGCCTCGGCGTCGCCTACACCGCCGAGGACGAACCACCCTCGATCGAGTCCTACGTTGACGTCAAGGTCCGCGGCGTCGCCGAGGTCTTCGGCCCCGGCGTCCGGATTCTGGTCGAGCCCGGCCGCTCGCTGGTCGCCAACGCCGGGATCACCGCCTACCGCGTCGGAACCGTCAAGGAGATCCCCGGCGTCCGCACCTACGTCGCCGTCGACGGCGGGATGTCCGACAACCTGCGGCCGATGCTCTACGGCTCGAAGTATGAAGCGCTGATCGCCGACCGCGCCGCCGCTCCGGCCGAGACGCTGGTGACGATCGCGGGCAAGCACTGCGAGTCCGGCGACGTGATCGTCCGCGACACGATGACGGCCGAGCCCGCCGTCGGCGACGTCCTCGTCACCCCGGCCACCGGCGCCTACGGTTACGCGATGGCCAACAACTACAACGGCGTGCCGCGGCCGCCGGTCGTCTTCTGCCGCGACGGCGAGGCGCGGGTGGTCGTGCGGCGCGAGACCTACGAGGACCTGACGGCGAGGGATATCTAGTCGTGTCCTCGGAGGGTTCCAAACCTGTGCGCATCGGGCTGCTGGGACGCGGCACGGTCGGCGCCGCCTTCGCCGAGCTGCTGGCCGAGCGGGCGGATGCGGTCGAGGCGGCGACCGGGCGGCGGCCGGAGATCGCCGGGGCGCTGACCCGCGACGAAGGGGACTTCGCGCAGATCCTCGCCGGCTCGGACCTGATCGTCGAGCTGATGGGGGGGACCGACCCGGCGCGCACCTACGTGCTGGAGGCGCTGCGGGCGGGCAAGCCGGTCGTCACCGCCAACAAGCAGCTGCTCGCCCAGTACGGCGACGAGCTCTTCGCCGTCGCCCGCGAGGCAGGGGTGCAGCTGCGCTTCGAGGCGGCGGTCGCGGCGGTGATCCCGATCGTCCGCACGATCCAGGAGAGCTTCGGCGTCACCGAGATCGCGAAGGTCTTCGGGATCGTCAACGGCACCACCAACTTCATCCTCAGCGAGATGGCGGCAACCGGCGCCAGCTACGACGAGGTGCTGGCGCAAGCCCAGGAGCTGGGCTACGCAGAGGCCGACCCCTCCGACGACGTCAACGGCGCCGACGCCGCGGCGAAGATGGCGATCCTCGCCCGCCTCGCCTTCCACACGCCGGTCACCCTCTCGGAGGTCTCCTACGAGGGGATCGAGGCGATCCAACCCGACGATCTCGCCTACGCGAAGGAGCTGGGACTGTCGCTGAAGCTGCTCGGGGTCGCCGAACGGCGCGACGGCGGGGTCAGCGTCCGCGTCTTCCCCTGCTTCCTCTATTCCGGCCACCCGCTGGCGCCGATCGAAGGGCCGTTCAACGCGGTGATGGTCGAGGCGCCGGAGATCACCGAGGTGACGATGTCGGGCCCGGGCGCGGGTGGCCTGCAGACCGCCTCGGCGGTGCTCGGCGACGTCGTCTCGATCCTCGCCGGCGACGCGCCGGTCCACGAGACCCGGGTCGAGCTGCCCATCGTCACCGACGTCGACTCATCCTTCTACCTGCACCTCGAGGTCGCCGACCGGCCGGGCGTGCTGGCGCGGGTCGCGACCGTCCTCGGCGATCACGGGATCTCGGTCAAGAGCTTCGTCCAGCGCGGCAGCGGCTCCGACGCGCGGCTGGTGATGGTCGTCCACGAGTGCCTCGAGTCGAAGTTCGCCGCCGGGGTCGAGGAGCTGGGCAGGCTCGAGGACCTGCGCTCGCCGCCGCGCTCGATCCGCGTCATCGAGGAGCAGTACTAAGTGGCGGCGGGGTTGATCGACCGCTACCGCGACCGGCTGTCGCTCGAGCCGGGGGATCCGGTGGTGACGCTGAACGAGGGCGCGACGCCGCTGATCGAAGCGCCGCGGCTCTCGGAGCGGATCGAGGCGAAGGCCTACTTCAAGTTCGAGGGGCTGAACCCGACCGGGTCGTTCAAGGACCGGGGAATGACGGTGGCGGTCTCGCGGGCGAAGGGCCGCGGGGCCGAGGCGATCATCTGCGCCTCGACCGGCAACACCGCCGCCAGCTGCGCTGCGTACGCGGCGCGGGCAGGGATGCGGGGAGCGGTGATCGTCCCCGAGGGCAAGATCGCGATCGGCAAGCTCGCCCAGGCACTGATGCACGGGGCTCGCGTCGTTGCCCTTCAGGGGAACTTCGACGACGCTCTGCGGATCGTCCGCGAGCTCTCGCAGAAGCACCCGATCGAGCTCGTCAACTCGGTCAACCCGCACCGGATCGAAGGCCAGAAGACGGCGGCCTTCGAGGTGGTCGAGGATCTCGGCGGAATGCCCGGCGCGTTGGCGATCCCGGTCGGCAACGCCGGCAACGTCACCGCCTACTGGCGCGGGTTCCGCGAGGCCGCCTCGGCGGGCGATCCGGAGCTCGGCAAGCTGGAGGCCCAGAAGCCGATCCTCTACGGCTTCCAGGCCGAGGGGGCGGCGCCGCTGGTCTCCGGCGAACCGGTGGCCAACCCCGAGACCGTCGCCTCGGCGATCCGGATCGGCAACCCCGCCCGCTGGGAGGAGGCGATGGCCGCCTTCACCGCCTCCCGCGGCCGCGTCGCCGCCGTCTCCGACGAGCAGATCTTGAACGCCTACCGCTGGCTCGCCGACAACGAAGGTGTCTTCTGTGAGCCCGCCAGCGCCGCCTCGGTCGCGGGCCTCCTCGCCCACGGCCTGCCGGTCGTCGAGGGCAGCGCCCGTCCCGAGACCGTCGTCTGCGTCCTTACCGGCCACGGCCTCAAGGATCCCGACACCGCGCTCTCCAAAGCCCCCCAGGTGATCAACTGCGAGAACAACCTCAGCGCCGTCGAGCGCGCCGTGTTTGATTGATGCCGTGACCGCGCGCCACCGGCTCGTCCGCGTTCCCGCCTCCTCGGCCAACCTCGGGCCCGGCTACGACGCGATGGCGGCGGCGATGGCGCTGCACCTGGAGCTGGAGGTCGAAGAGGCGGGAGAGTTCTCCTTCGACCCGGGCGGCCTCGAGGTCTCGACCGGGCGCGACAACCTGATCGTGCGGGCGTTCGAGAGCCTGCGGCCGGCGGACGGGATCGCCTTCCGGCTGCGCAGCGAGATCCCGCTGGCGCGGGGGCTGGGGTCGAGTGCGGCGGCGATCGTCGCCGGGCTGTTCGCCGCCGACCACCTCTACGAGCTGGCGCTCTCGAAGGAGGAGATGCTGGCGCGGGCGGCCGCGATCGAGGGGCACCCCGACAACGTCGCGGCGGCGATCTACGGGGGGTTCGTGGTCTGCGGCAGCGGCGAGGACAGCCCGACCGCGGCGCGCTTCGACCCGCCCGAGGGGCTGGAGGGGATCGTCGTGATCCCGCCTGAGGAGGTCTCGACCGAGCGGGCACGGGAGGCGATCCCGGCGGAGGTGCCGCTCGCCGATGCCGTCGCCAACGTCTCCGCCGCGGCGATGCTGGTCCTCGGCCTGCGCAGCGCCGACCTCGACCTGCTCGCCCGCGGCCTCCGCGACCACATCCACCAGGACCGCCGCCGCGGGCTCTACCCGCGCTCGATGGAGATTGTCGACGCGGCCCGCGACCTGGGTGCGCTGGGGGCGACGATCTCCGGCGCCGGCCCGACCGTGCTGGTCTGGACGACCTGGCAGGACGCCGGCAACGTCGCCACGGCGCTGACGGAGCGCTGCGCCGACTGGGCCGAGGTCAAGCGGCTGCCGTTCAGCCCCCTCGGCGCCGACGTCCCCGAGCTCTGAGCGCGATGGACTGGGTGGTGCGGATAGGGCTGGTCGAGCTGGCGATCGGTGGGCTCTTGGGCTGGGCGATGGTGATCCGTGGTGAGCGGCCCGAGTGGCTGCGGCGGATCGGCATCGTCGCCCCGCAACGCATCCGCCAGGTCCACCTCGACTACGTGATGATGGGCCTGATCCTGATCGGGGTCGGGCTGGCGGTGCCGGACCTGCCGACCGCGGTCGCCGCGGCGCTCGTCTTCGGCACCTTCGTCAACCCGTTCCTCTTCGTCCCGCTCGCCTGGGACCCGGACGCGGAGAAGCGGCTCTGGTACCGCCTGCTGGCGGTCGTATCCTTCCTCGGCGTCAGCGGCGGCCTGGTTGTCGCCGCCGTCGTCGGGCCGGGATAGATCCTCCGGTGGCGCGATTAGGATCGCCGCCATGCCGACCAAAAAGCTTCTGTCCGTCCTTGTTCTCGCCGCGCTGCTGGCGCTGCCCGCCACCGCGGGTGCGACGTTGAGCTATGTGAAGTACCCGTTCAACGCCACCGTCTTCGTCGCCAACGACGACGGCAGCGGCGCGCGCAAGGTTGAGACCGGGCACGACCCGCGCGTCGCACCCGACGGCCTCTCCGTCGCCTACCTGCACGAAGGGCCGAAGAACGCGCAGGAACTGAAGGTCTCTCCGGCTACCGGCGGGCGCGGCAAGACTCTGATGACGAACCTGCGCGAAGCCTTCTACATCATCTGGTCGTCCGACTCGAAGACGATCGCGGCCCTGCGCGGACCCGAAATCGGCAAGCGCAAGCTGGTCCTGATCGACGTCGCGACCGGCCTGCAGAGCGTCGTCGCCAGCGGCTTCTTCAGCGGCTTCAGCTTCTCGCCCGACGGGACCGAAATCGCCTACGCGCTGGCCCCGAAGGAAAAGTACCCGCCGCGCAGCGACGTCTTCCGCTTCCCGGTGCCGATCCCGGGTGGACTCTCCTTGTTGCTCCCACCGATGCAGCTGACCGGCGATCACAACTCCTCGCAGCCGCTCTGGGGTCCGCAAAAGATCGTCTTCGTCAAGACCGTCGAAGGCCAGAAGCGCAAGTACGGGCCGAAGAACGAGCTCTTCTTGATGAACCCCTTGGGCAAGGGGGTCAAGCGCCTCACCCACACCAAGGTCGACCCGCTCCTCCAGGGCCTCTTTCCGACCGAGTGGTCAGCCGACGGTTCTCGCCTACTGGCGGAGTTCGAGGGTCAGGACACCAGCTATGCGGTCCTCGTCAACCCGAAGACCGGGGCGCAGCGGGCGGTCGCGGGGACCGGCGAGCAGGGCTTCGTCGGCACCGACCTCTCCAGCGACGGCTCCCTCGTCCTCGGCTTCAACGGCGGCTTCGACCCAGGCCTGCGCAACCACAAGGTCCAGACCGTGCCTTCCTCCGGCGGCAAGCCGAAGACGCTGGTCAAGGAAGCGATCGAACCGAGCTGGAGCCGGTGACTGTCGATTTATTGACCCCCCTGGGCACTTAAATCGACACGGCTAATCGAGCAACCCCACCTGGCGCAGAATCGAGACGCTGTCGGAGTAGACGTCCTTGCGCTTGACGAGGCCATCCTCGAAGGGGATCACGTCGAGGCCGTCCCACTCGACCCGCTTGCCGGTCGGCTCGGCGACGAGGTCGCCACGGCGCATCGTCTTGGCGTGGGTGGCCGTCGCGGTCCATTCCTGGACCACCAGCCCCTCGCGCAGGTAGAGGCGCCGGGTGGTGAAGGCGATGTCGGGCCAGGTCTCGAAGATCGAGCCGATGTGGGCGCGGGCCTCCTCGCCGACCGCCGACTCTCCCGCCGTGTGGTTCTCGAAGACCATGTCCGGAGCGTGCATCGCCATGATCGCGTCGAGGTCATGGGCATTCCAGGCCGCGTTGTAGCGGTCGATCGCTCCGCGCAGCGCCTCTGGTGCATCGTTGGTTCCCATGCAGCCGATCATCTCCGAACTGCATCAGATTTTCCACCTGGCAGATGGAGAATCTGATGCAGTTCGGGAGGGAGCGGGTTAGGCTCGTGCCATGGCCAACTACACGATCAAGCACCGGGACGAATTCGAGCGGATGGAGGGGTCCGGGGATTCGACTTGGCTGCTGGCGCGCAAAGCGCTCGGCACCACCGCCTTCGGCTACAACCTGGTCGAGATCGCGCCCGGGGGGCAGATCCCCGAGCACGACGAGTCCGGCAGCGGCCAGGTCGAGCTCTACGTGATCCTCGAGGGCGAGGCGGTGATGCGGCTCGACGGGGAGGACCACCCGGCGCCCGCCGGCACCTTCGCCTCGATCGAGCCCGCCGCGACCCGCACGATCCTCAACCGCTCCGACGGCAAGGTGACGGCGCTGCTGATCGGGGTCGAGCCCGACGGCGGCTATGAGCCGATGTCCTGGGCTTGACCCGATACGCCTTTTCCCGCATAACGCAGTAAAAGCCGAAATCGCGGGGTGGGGCAGCGGATCGTCTCTATAATCCCGTAACTCGTCAACCCGTCGCGCGCCCTCTCGGAGAAGGCGTGGAACCCGGGAGGTCACATTGAAGACCCAGTCAGATCACGGCGCTCCGGTCGAGCGCTATTCCCCAGAGCGCCCTTACCGCCCCCTCGTTTCGCCGCCCAGCGTCGAGGACAAGGACGCCTGCGCCATCTACGCGTCGGTCCGCAAAGACGCGACTCCCAGCCACGAGCCGATCGAGCTGGCGATTCCCGCCCTGCAGAAGATGCTCCACCGCGCCGGCAACGTCGACGGCGAGGGGGACGGCTGCGGCCTCCTGCTCGACATCCCGCGCAAGATCTGGGCCGAGGAGGTCCGCAGCGGCGGCCATGACCCGTCGCTGGCGACCGACGAAGCCTTCGCGGTCGCCCACGTCTTCATCGAGCGCTCCCAGGACGTCGAGAAGATCATGCACGATGCCCGCGAGCTGATGGACGAAGGCGGCTTCCGCGTCCTCGCCGAGCGGGTCGGCGTCGTCGACTCTCCCGCTCTCGGCCCGACCGCCCGCGAGGAGGAGCCGATCTTCTGGCAGCTCGCCGGCCTCGTCCCCGACGCGGAGAGCCGCGACGCGGTCCTCTTCGAGCTGATGATCTGCCTCGAGAAAGAGCTCGGCGTTCACGTCCCCTCCTTCTCCGCCACCACCTGCGTCTACAAGGTGATGGGCGCGCCGAAGGTCCTCGGCGAGTACTACCCGGACCTGCGCGACCCCCGCTTCGAGACGATCGGCTGCTTCGGCCACAACCGCTACTCGACCAACACCTGGCCCTCGTTCAAACGGGTCCAGCCGTTCTCGGTCCTCGGCCACAACGGCGAGATCAACACGATCCAGCAGCTGCGCCAGGAGGCGAAGATGCTGTCGGTCCCGATCCAGCCCGACTCTTCGGATTCGCAGGACCTCAACCGCACGATCGACACCCTCGTCAGCCGCGAGAAGTTCAGCCTCGCCGAGGCGATGGAGATGGTCGTGCCGCCGATCATCGAGGAGGTCCGCGGCCTGCCCGAGGACCTGCACGCCTTCTACCTGTACCTGCACCAGACGATGGGCCCGTTCGCCCAGGGCCCGGTCGCGCTGATCGCCCGTCACACCGACGAGTGCGTCTTCTCCGCCGACGCGATGGGCCTGCGTCCGCTCTGGCAGGTCGAGACCGAGGACGACTTCGTCTTCAGCTCCGAGCCCGGCGTCGTCTCGGTGGCGAAGATGTGCTCGGAGCCGAAGCCGCTCGCCCCGGGTGAGAAGGCGCTGGTTCTGATTGACCGCGGCGCGCGCCAGTCGACCCGGCACGCGCACGACGAGATGCTGAGGATCGTCAGCGACCGCTGGCTGGCGCGGAACGGCGTCGAGGCCGTCGCCGCCTACGACCGCGCCCTGGAGACCGGCGGCCCGCTCGAGGGCAAGGATGTCCCCGGCTACTCCGACGCCGGGCCCGAGGAGCCGGTCAAGGTCTCCGACCGCGTCCTCGCCGGCTTCGGCTGGCAGCGCGACGACGTCAAACTCGTCCAGCAGATGGCCTCCAACGGGGCCGAGCCGGTCGGCTCGCTCGGCTACGACGGGCCGCTGGCGGCGCTCTCGCCCGAGCGCCAGAACCTCGCCGACTACTTCAAGGAGACGGTCGCCGTCGTCACCAACCCGGCGATCGACCGCGAACGCGAGATGGAGCACTTCTCGACCCGGACCCTGTTCGGACGCCGTCCCTCGCTCGACAACGCCAGCGCCGACACCGGCACCGTCGAAACCGGGTTCCCGGTGATCCTCGGCGGCCACCACGAGCTTGCCCCGCTCGCCGACAAGACCTACCGGGAGATCGCCCGCGACCACGACACCTACCTGCTGGAGGACCTCTGGGAGGAGTTCCGCGGCCGCGCCGACGCCGTCGACATCTCCCTGCTGGAGTCGGAGACGACCCGCGGCGCGATCGACCGGATCAAGCAGGAGGCGGTGAAGAAGGTCCGCAACGGCTGCGAGCTGCTGATCCTCACCGACCGCACCGTCTACGACGCCGAGCGGCGCTACCTCGACCCGCACCTGGCGACCTCGGCGATCGACCAGGCGCTGAAGCAGTTCAAGGTCGAGCGCGGCGAAGTCAACCTGCGGCGGCGCTGCGGCATCGTCCTGCGCTCGGCGGCGATCCGCAACGTCCACGACGTGATGCTGACCCTCGGGCTCGGCGCCAACGGCGTCTGTCCGTACACGATGGTCGAGGTGATCTGCGTCGAGGACTACGAGTCCGACGTCGCCAACCTCTGCGCGGCCTTGCGCAAAGGGATCGAGAAAGTGATCTCGACGATCGGCATCCACGAGGTGCGCGGCTACGCGCGCCAGTTCAGCTCGATCGGGATCAAACCGGAGCTGGCGGAGATCTTCCAGACCGAGTTCTACGCTGCCTCGGAGAAGGCGGGCACCGGCTTCGCCGAGCTCGACGAGAGCACCAACGCCCGCGCCCATGCCCTCAGCGGCGACGACGCGGCGGCGAAACCGGCGAAGACGTTCCGCTTCTATCCCAAGGTCTACAAGGCGGCGATCGCGACTGCGAATGGGTCCGGGACCTACGAGGAGTACTCGCAGAAAGTCCGCGACCTGGAGAAGCAGAGCCCGATCTCGATGCGCCACATCATGGCGCTGAAGGGCGATCGCCCGGCCGTCGACCCGGCCGACGTCGACGCCGGGGTCGGCCACCACGACTACCCGATCGTGATCTCCTCGATGAGCTTCGGCTCGCAGTCCGAGCCGGCCTTCCGTGCCTACGCGGACGCGGCGAAAGCGACCAACATCCTCTGCATCAACGGCGAGGGTGGCGAGATCCGCGACATGTACGGCCAGTACCGCAACTGGCGCGGCCAGCAGGTCGCCTCCGGCCGCTTCGGCGTCTCGGCGGAGATGCTGAACAGCTCCTACGTCGCCGAGATCAAGATCGGCCAGGGCGCCAAGCCCGGCGAGGGCGGCCACCTGCCCGGCAAGAAGGTCTCCGAGAAGGTCGCCGCCGCGCGTAACGCCGCGCCCGGAACCGACCTGATCTCGCCCTCCAACAACCACGACCTCTACTCGATCGAGGACCTGGCCGAGCTGATCGACGAGCTGAAGACCGTCAACCCCGACGTGCGGGTCTCAGTCAAGGTCCCGGTGGTGCCGAACATCGGCACGATCGGGCTCGGGATCGCCAAGGCGGGCGCCGACATCATCACCCTCTCGGGCTTCGAGGGGGGGACCGGCGCGGCGCGCCAGCACGCGCTGCGCCACGTCGGCCTGCCGAGCGACATCGGCACCCGCGCCGTGCACCGGGCGCTGATGGAGGCCGGGCTGCGGAACCGGGTCGAGATCTGGGCCGACGGCGGCTACCGGACCGGCCACGACATCGTCAAATTGCACTGCCTCGGCGCCAACCGCGTCGGCTTCGGCACCCTGGCGATGGTCAGCCTCGGCTGCACGATCTGCCGCGGCTGCCAGCTGGATACCTGCCACGTCGGGATCGCGACCCAGATCGAGACCCCCGCCGAAGCGGAGGCCCACGGGCTGAAGAAGTTCACCCCGCAGGAGGTCGACCGCGCCGCCGAGAGCTGCGCCCGCTTCTTCTCGGCGATGGGCGAGGAGGTCAAAGAGGTGGTCGCCTCGCTCGGCTACGAACGCGCCCAGGACCTGGTCGGCCGCTACGACCTGCTCGAACAGGTGGCGGCCAAGGACACGGTCGACCTGACGCCCCTGATCGAACCGCTGGAGGAGCACCTCGACCTCGAACCGCTCGACCTGCCGGTGGCCGCTGAGTCCGAGGCGCGGGCGGAAGCCGGCCTCGTCGTCGCCCGGCCGATCCGGATGGAGGCCAAGGAGGCCTCGAGCCAGATCGCCGCGCTGGCGCCGGAAGTCTGCTCCGGCAGCACCATCCGCAGCCAGTTCCCGCGGGCGACCGACGCCAACGACCGCGTGCTCGGGACCGAGCTGGCGGGGGCGCTCGCCCGCTCGCGGATCTTCGACGGCGGCGCCGAGGGGAGCGAAGACGACGTCCTCGCCAGCCTCGAGTTCAACGGCGGCTCGGTCGCCGGGCAGGGGCTCGGCGCCTTCAACTCCTACGGGGTCAACATCCGCGTCGAGGGCGGCGCTCAGGACGGCGTCGGCAAGACGATGCTGGGCGGGAGGATCTCGATCCTCAAGGGCAAGGGCGCGCGCGGCAAGCGGGTCAACGGCTCGGTCGGCAAGTCCTTCGCCTACGGCGCCCAGCGCGGCAAGCTCTACGTCCAGGGCTCGGCCGACTCGCGCTTCTGCATCCGCCTCTCGGGGGCCGACGTGGTGATCGCCGGCGAGCCCGAGGGCCCGATCGACGACAGCCGCGGCTCGCTCGCCAATCGCGCCAACATCAAGGGCTTCGCCTTCGAGTACATGACCAGCGGCCGTGCCGTCGTCCTCGGCGACATCGGCCCCTGGGCCTGCGCGGGCATGACCGGCGGCCGCGTCTACGTCCGCCAGAACGCCTTCGGCATCGACCGCGCCGCGATCGAACGCCGCCTAGGCCGAGGCGCCAAAGTCGAACTCAAAGACCTCGACGCCGAGGCCTTGATCGACATCGACGATCTGCTCAACGGCTACACCGAGGAGCTCCGCGCCACCGGCCAGGAAGAAGAGGCCGACCGCGTCCTCGACCTGGCCGCCGACGCGACCAGCAACTTCCTGATGATCGTCCCGCTCAAGGTCCAGGCGGACCCGAGCATCAGCACCGAGTGATTTAGGGCTGAGAAGGCTTCAGCTCCTTCCGGGCTAGCCCACTCGCTGGTATCTATATACGTTCTTTATCTCGGCATTGAGATATCGACCTACCGAGCCAGCGCCGCTGGTCAGCTTCAGGTAGTGCCGTTCCGGCACATTGAAATACCTGTAGATGCCGCCGCTGTGAAACTCGACCTCAAGCGTCGAAGACAAATTGTCATACCCGACGCTTGCTACGTCCGATGAGGACACCCGTTGTCTATTCATGATCAATTTGTCGAATTCGTTCGAGTAGATCTGAGAAGAATGGTGGTGGATCCCCTGCCTTCTCTACTGCTCGTCGGTAGGACTCCTCTGATTTAGCAGGCATCCCTAGGTCCTGTGCGATTTCATTTCTGGCCTTTAGTAGGTCAGGCCAAATCTCCTGTAGGTCAGACTCAAGTTTCCCGCCAAAGTTGGCGCAGCGTTTCCGTACCGCTCTGATCGGGAAGTCCTCTGGAGTCTCGCGGCAGAGAGCAAGAAGCTCCTTGTTCTTGGCAGCCAAAGCGGGCTTGTCCTCATCCTTGGCGTTCTTATCAGCATCAAAAAGAACATAGGTTGGGATTTTCAGCTGCTCCAAGATTGCTAGAGCCACGGGGATGATGGACTTCCCCCAGCAGACGGCCACGGCTATTCCATCCTTCTCAAACCCTCCCTCGCGATCTGCCAGCGCTTCGACAAGGGCGGCATCGGTCTTTCCCTCGCATAACAACACCGCTCGCGCGAAGACAGCCTCCCCGAGGCTCGCGGCTAGCGTTTGTTCAACCTTTCCGCCGATCTCATTCTGAAATCCTGCGGAAGCCAAGGCCTTCTCGACATCTTGATGTTGAGGGGCAACCCCCGTGGTCTGACCTTGGGAATTCCGTCTATATAGACGCAGATCCTCAAAAAGAGTTGGCTTCACAAAATGAGCGGAGTGGGTGCTGTAGGCAACCTGTACTCCCCTCTCCGAGCCATCGCTTGGCCTCGCAAGGGTGCTTAAGGTTGCTGCGAGGGCCCGAGCCTGAAGGGGGTGTTGATAGAGCTCTGGCTCCTCGATTGCCAGCATCAGCGCGCTCGCGTCTGCAGCTTCTCCTGCCTCTGATTTCCGCAGCGCCAGCGATTCGGCCAGCTCGTGCAGTACTGCGATTACAAGTGCTCTCTGTAGTCCGTGACCTTGCTTGTCAACGTTCGTGGCGTGCCCGTTTCCATCGCGAACTTGAGCATGGACCGAAATCGCAGGTACTCGAAGAGGAGCGATTTCATCGCTGAGGGTAACTTCGACACCGGGAACGTAATCCTGGACTCTGACCGTGATCCCGTTCGCAATCCGATTCAGCTCTACTTCCCTCGAAGTAGAAATCAGCTTCTGCATCTTTTTCTGGGCTTGGTCTTGGACTGCCGAAACTTGGATCTCAGTCGCTTCATCGAGCTTCTCGATCGCCGAGAGAAGCTGTGCGAGGGGAGAGCCTTTGCCTCCGTCAACTACGTCAGAAGCCTCCGTCGTAGCTTCTACAAAAACATAGGCAAACCGATCATTGAGAACTGGGGTGCCGACATACCCACGAAGATGGGTTGCCTCCTCGGGCCGAAGTTCACAGAGGGTTGGATTCTCTCGCTCCCAAGCTGCCATAGCTGCTTCGAGGTCAGCAATTTTGGTGGGGGGCGCAGGAAGCGCGAGTTCCTCTCCAAGTTTCTTGAAAAGCTCTTGGTAGAGCTTTTTCTTCTCAGCTGCGCCTTCACCATCTCGCACAGAGTCAAAACCGGAATAAACCAAGGCGGTTCCAGAGAGCTTGTCTCCTGTTTCCGCATTCCACGTGCGGGTTAGAGTCGTGGTGTCTCCGGTTGCGTAGCGTCCCAGTGCACCGCGATCTGCGTCATTGAGTTCTGAGAAGGTGACCGCAACCGAAACTTCCTTGGCAGAAGAACTAGTTTGTCCAACAGATATATGGAGATCGTCCTCCTCCAGCGCGCCGCCGTCAAAGAACCATTTGATTGCACGTAAAAATGCTGACTTGCCGACCCCGCCGCTGCCCACGAGGGCGGTCAGGTCATCAAATTCTATGGAGAGATCTGCAATACATCGGTATCCCTGAACGTGGACCCGGGCGAGCCGCATCGGTACCTCCAATCGTAAGGAGGCGGAACTGTATAGGTAACAGTCGTTCTTGTAGAGAACTGCCTGCTTTAGTGGATGCCTGAGCTGCCCTCAAGTCGATCTGCGATTGCCCTTACCTCTTGCAGGAGGCCGTCGAGCATTCGCTCGGTGTCGGAGTGGATGCGCCATTCGGTCATCCGGCGCTCGGCGTCGATGCTGTCGAGGCGCTTCTCGAGGGTCTCGGTGCGGTCCTCTAGGCGGTTGAAGCGGCGGTTGGTCTGCTTCTGCGACTTGCGGATGCGGGTCTTGACGTAGCGGCGCAGGTCCTCCTGCATCGTGTCGAGCTCTTGGCGGAGGTCGGAATTGAGGGGCGTGTTCTGCTCGTCAAGCATCTGCTCGACGCCGCGGCGGACGCGCTCGATCTCTGCGTGGAGCTCGGCCCGGGCCCTTTCGGCCGAGACTGAGATCGACTCCTCGCCCGAGGGAAGGTTGGGATCGTCCGGAGGCGCAGCGCTCACCGCTCGCATCGTAGGGACGGCGGTGGCCGGAACTTCGCGGCTTGAATACGCCGAGACCGCAAAAATGGCTCCTCAAGGACCGTTTTTGCGGTCTCGGCGATTTAGGCGTGGAGGAGGTAGAGGCGGTGGTGGCCGATGGTCAGCTCGTCGCCCGGTTCTAATTCGGCTACTTCTACTTTGCGCCCGTTGACGACTACTCCGTTGAGGCTGCGGTCGTCGAGCACGCGCGGGTTGCGTCCCTCCTTGCTGTTGACGATCGCGTGGCGGCGGGAGACGCTCGGGTCGTCGAGGCAGATCTCCGCCGTCGAGCAGCGGCCGATCCGGATCCAGCCGCGCGGCAGCGGGAAGGTCGCGATCTCGTCCCGCTCGCGCAGTGCCAGATGGTATCCTGGCTCGCTCAGCTGTCGCTGCGCATCGTCCAGCCAGAAGGGTGGCTCCCGCTCTTCGCTGACGGCGAATTCGACAGTGGTGGAGCCGTGCTCCTGCAGCGAGGAGAAAATCGAATCGCGGCGGAAGCTGGAGGCGCCGCAGCGGTCGCAGGCGGGCAGCGGATCGGTCTCGCGGAGCGAAACCTGGGTGCCGCAGACGAGGCAGAAGTACGTGCCCTCCCCGGGCATCGAGCCGGTGGCATTTGCCTCGCCGGCGGGGGCGATGGCGCTGTTGAGAATCGGACTCACTCCCTCTCTGACTGGACCGGCCACTTCCCTGGCCGGTTGTTCGATACTAGTCCTGCCTCGGCGAAATAGCACTCAAATATCTCAACGTGGTGATACCCCGACGGGGACAACTAGAATCGGCGCCCCGATGGGCCCACTCAGCACTGAGATCGAGATCGACGTTCCCCGCGAGGAGGCATTCGCGGCGCTCGCCGACCTCGCGGCACGACCCACCTTCACCGACCACTTCCTCACCGACTTCCACCTCACCCGCATCGACGCCGAGGGAGTCGGGGCGGGCGCGCGGTTCCGCGTCAGCGCGCCTTTGCGCAAGGTCTGGATGGACACCACGATCGTCGCCCTCGAGGCGCCGTTCCGGGTCGTCGAGGAAGGCCGCGGCGGCCGCGTCAACCGGATCCCCACCCACACCGTCTGGGAGCTGACCGAGGCGGCTGGCGGCCTGACCGCGGTGCGCGTCTCGCACTGGACCGAGCCCCGCCCGCTCGACCGCGGCCTCGAGCTCCTGAGCGCCGGATCGCTCTTCCAGGCCCGCGGATGGCGCCAGGCCCTGCGTCGCCTGCGCGACAACCTCGAGGCCGGCCAGCCCGCCTCCGAGCGCATCGCCATCGCCGGTGGCAACCGGTACGCGACGGGCATCCCCTAAAAGCGCTTCGCCGATATATAGACTCCGCGCCGCCGATGTCCCCGCACCGCCGCCCACTGCTGTTGCTGCTCGCGCTCCTGGCGCTGCTCCTGCTCGCCGTCGCGGTCTCGGCCTGCGGCTATTCGAGCGACTCCAAGAGTGTGGTCGAGGGTGAGTCGGTCGAGCTCGGCGAGCTGAAGTACAACGTCACCTTCTCGCGCTACCTCAACCCCGCCGACACCGAAGACGAGGCCTACCTGGTCGGCCAGGAAGACCCGCCGAAAGGCGAAAGCTACTTCGGCGTCTTCCTCGAAGTCCAGAACGAAAGCGAAGAGCCGCAGACGCTGCCCTCGACGCTGACGATCACCGACGTCGACGACAACGAATACGAGGTGCTGGAGAGCGAAAGCATCTTCGCCCTCGACTTCGGCGGCGAAGTCGAATCCGAAGAACAGGTGCCGCGCCTCGACACCGCCGCCCAGCAGGGCCCGATCGAGGGCGCCCTGACGATCTTCCTGCTGCCCGAAGAAGCGTCCGAGAACCGGCCGCTGACCCTCCACATCCCCGGCGGCGCCGGTGAAGAGGGCGCCGAAGTGAAGCTCGACCTCTAAGTCCTTCGCTCCTCTAGCGCTGGATCTCTCAGATCCCGGCCGAGAGGATTTCCGAGGCGATCGGCGCGGCGACTTCGCCACCGGCTGCTTCCGCTTCGATCAGCAGCACACCGACCGCGAGCCGCGGCTTTTCGGCCGGCGCGAAGGCGGTGAACCAGGCGTCCTTGATCTGGACCGGGTTTTCGGATTCCTCTTCGCCGGGTTTCGGGCCGAGCTCGGCGGTCCCGGTCTTGCCGGCCACCTGGGCCTGGGGGATCGCTCCGGCGGTGCCGGTCCCTTCGGTGACGACGCCGATCATCAGTTCGGTCAGCTCGCCGGCCGTCTTCTCCGTCATTACCGGCACCGGTTCGGGGTCGGGCCGCAGCTTCTTGTTGAGGACGATCGAGTTCGGCAGTCTCACGCCGCCGTTGGCGACGGTCTGTGAGACACTCGCCATCTCCAGCGGCGTGGCCAGCACTTCCCCCTGGCCGATCGCCGAGACGCCGAGGTCGATTTCTTCGCCGATCTCGGTCGGGATCGTCGATTCCTCGGGTTCGACTTCGCCGAGGATCCGCGCCGAGTACAGGCTCGGCGGCGAGTTGAAGCCGAAGGCTTCCGCCGTCCCGACCAGCTTGTCGTTGCCGACCGCCGGCCCGAGCGGGGCGAAGACCGCGTTGCAGGACTCGGCGAAGGATTCGCGGAAGGTGCCGCCGCAGAACTCGCCGTTGGCGTTGTTGAGGAAGCGGCCGCCGACGTTGATCCCGTCGCTGATTTCGAATTCGTCGTCGAGGCTCACCGCGCCGGCTTCCAGCGCCGCCGTCGTGGTCACCACCTTGAAGGTCGAGCCCGGGGCCTGTGGAGCCGAAAAGGCTTGGCCGGCCAGCGCCCGCACGTCGCCGGTGCGGGTGTCGAGGACGGTGACCCCGCCCGAGCGCCCGGCCAGGGCCGCGACCGCGGTTTCCTGCAGCTCGGGGTCGATCGTCGTCTTCACCGGCGCGCCGGGCTGCGGTTTCGACTTGGCGAAGGTGCGGACCGAGGTGCCGTCGCTGGCGACGGCCAGCAGCGATCCGCCGGGCTTGCCGGCGAGCCGGTCGTTGAAGGCGCGCTCGAGGCCGCTGATCCCGACCGGGGTTTCGGGCGGGAAGCCGTGGCGGGCGAGCCGCGCCAGTTCTTCTTCGGAGGCTTCGCCGACTTCGCCGGTGACGTCGATCGCGGCGCTGCCGAGCGGATGTTCGCGTTCTTCGGCGGGGCCTTCGGCGAGCACGGTGCCATCGCGGGCGAGGATCGGCGCCCGTTCGGCCAGTTCGACGTCGGCGGCAAGTTCCTCGCCGCTCTTCAGGCCCGGAAAGGCGAGGCTCTTGTCCCATTCGACGCCGCCGTCGGCGAACGGCAGGTCGAGCTCGGCTTCGAGGCTGCCGAAGGCGACCGTGTCGACCGTGATCTCGACCGGGACCGTCGTCCCGGCGTCGGTCTGCTGCGGGTCGCCGGCGGAGTCCGCGCGCAGCATCCGCGCCGTCGCCACCTGCTCGACTTCGTGGTAGGCGGCTTCAAATTCCTTGCGATCGACCTGCGCCCGCGAGGCTTCGTTCAGTTCCCCGTACATCGTCTTGAAGTCATCGGCTTCCCAAGCCTTGACGAAGCGGTTGGCGGCGTCCTTCTCCGGCGAGCCGGGGGCGCCGGCGGCGATTCCGATCACGAAAGCGACCAGGGCGACGAGCGCCAGCGGCAAGCTGCGGGTGATGAGGCGGCGGCGGCGCTCCGCCTCGTTCGAGGATGAACTCACGAGCGAAAGGTAAACGAGCGGTTCCCGGCATGCTTCTATTTCAGGCGTGACCGTCTTGGATTGGTCGATCCTGGCCTTCACTTTGGCCCTGGCCCTCTGGGGTTACCGGCAGGGCCTGATCGTCGGTGCCCTGACCCTGCTCGGCTTCGGCGTCGGCGCCTTTCTCGGCAGCCGGGTCGGCCCGCTGCTGCTGAGCAAGGGCTCGCATTCGCCCTACGCACCGCTCTGCGCCGCGCTCGGTGCGCTGCTGTTCGGAGCGCTGATGGCGGTGACGGTGGAGAGCTTCGCCCTTGGCCTGCGGGAAAAACTCGTCCGCAAGCCGTTCCTCAGCGCTGCCGACGGGGCCGGGGGTGCCGCTCTGATCGCCTCGGTCGCCCTCGGCCTCGCCTGGGTCTTCGGCGCCGTCCTCCTTCATGCACCCTCGACGGCGAGGCTGCGCGCCGACATCCAGCAGTCGGTGATCCTGCGCAGCCTTAACGACGTCCTGCCGCCCTCCGGGCCGCTGCTGAACGCGCTCGATCGCGTCGACCCGGCTCCGACCGTGCTCGGCCCGGCGGCCCCGGTCGCCCAGCCCAGTACGAAGATCGCCTCCGACCCCGACGTCCTGCACGACGGCGACTCGGTCGTCCGTGTGCTCAGCACCGCCTGCGGGCTGGGGATCGAGGGCTCGGGCTGGGCGGTCGAACCGGACGTCGTCGTCACCAACGCGCACGTTGTCGCCGGCTCCGACGACACCACCGTCACCACCCAGGACGGGACCGAGCTGGAAGCGACGCCGATCTACTACGAACCGCGCCAGGACCTGGCGCTGTTGCGGGTCGGCTCGGCGCTGCCGCCGCTGCCGATCAGCTCCGAACGCCGCGAGGGGGAGGACGGTGCCGTCCTCGGCTTCCCCGAAAACGGTCCCTACTCGCTGGCGCCGGCGCGGATCGGCGAAACCCGGGAGACGATCAGCGAGGATTCCTACGGGAACGGGCCGATCGAGCGGACGATTGTGGCGATGAGCGGCAGCGTGCGCAGCGGTAACTCCGGTGGGCCGCTGGTCGATCCGCGGGGGAATGTGGTCGGGACGGTCTTTGCCGCTACGACCAGTGGGCCTCGCGGGGGGTTTGCGATTCCTGCTGAGCAGGTTCGGGAGGCGCTCAAGCACACGGTCGAAGAGTCGGAAACGGGGCCTTGTACGGGTTAGGGGTGGGGTCGGGTGGTCCCCCTCCAGACACATCTCGCCTTTGGCTCGATGTTGAGTGTCTGGAAGAGGACCACCCGACCCCACTGCCAGCGCCGATTTTGCCCGTCACTTACGTTGTGTAAGCTCGATTTGTGATGGAGCAGGTCACTTCAGCTGAGGTCCAAGGGGAGAGAAGTGGGGCGGTTTGTCCTCACTTTCACCATGCGATTGAGTTGATTGGGAAGCGCTGGACCGGGGCGATTGTTTGTGCTCTTACGGAGCGGCCGATGCGTTATGGGGAGCTGGGTAAGGCGATTCCCGGGCTTTCGGATCGGCTGCTTTCGCAGCGGTTGCGGGAGTTGGAGGAAGAGGGGTTGGTCGAACGTCTTGTCGAAGCTGGGACGCCGGTGCGGGTCACCTACTCCCTGACCGAGGCGGGGCAGCAGCTCGATCCGGTTCTCAGCGGCCTCAAGGTTTGGGCGAGGCGTTGGAAGAAAACCAGCTAGTCCCGGAGCTCCGGGCAGGTCCTGACCTCCCCGGGCCGTTTGCCGTTGGCACCTACGCGCGCAAGCTGCAGGGGTGGATGCGCGAGCGGGCTCGGGTGCAGCTGATCGGCGAGGTGACGGGGGTCGGCCGGAGCAAAGTCCAGGCTTATTTCGAGCTGCGCGACGGAGAGGGCGCGGTTCCCTGCGCGATCTGGCTCAACGACCTGGAGAAGGCGGGGCTGGACGGCAGCAGCCTGCGCGACGGCGCCGAAGTGGTGATCTCCGGCGGGCTCGACTACTACCCCGGCGGCGGCCAGGCCTCGCCCAACTTCTGCTTCCGTGCCACCCACGTGCGGCTGGCCGGCGAAGGCGACCTGATCGCGCGGCTGGAGGCGCTGCGCAAGCAGATGCGGGCCGAGGGGCTCTTCGAGCTGCAGAAGCAGCTCGCCCGTCCGGCCCTGCCGAAGGCGATCGGCGTCGTCACCGCCGAGCGCGGCGCGGCGCGGCGCGACCTCCTCGCCGGCCTCGAGCGGCGCGGCTGGGGCGGAACCGTCGTCTGGGGCTTCGCGCCGGTCCAGGACCGCCACGCGGCGCCGGCGATCGGGATGGCGCTGCAGGATCTGGCGGCACGGCCGGAGGTCGAGGCGATCGTCGTCACCCGCGGCGGCGGCAGCCTCGCCGACCTCTGGGCCTTCTGCGACGAGACCCTCTGCCGCACCGTGGCGATGCTGCGGGTGCCGGTGATCAGCGCCGTCGGCCACGAGCGCGACAGCACCCTGATCGACGACGTCGCCGCGGTCGCCTGCTCGACCCCGACCCACGCGGCCGAGGCCGCGGTGCCGCTCGACTGCCTGGCCGCGCGCGAGGGACTGGAGCGCTCGGTCGTCGCTCTGCGGCGGGCGGGGGAGGGGGCGATCGGCGCCCGTTCCCGTCATCTCGGCGCCCTGGCGCGGGGCCCGGCCCGGGCGTTGCAGCGCGAGCGCGGCAAGCTGAACCAGAAGATCCGCGAGATCCGCGCCGCCGCCGAACGCGGCTTGGGCGGCCGCGCCGATTCGCAGCGGCGGATCGGCACCGTGGTCCTGGAGCGGGCGCGGGCGCGGGCGGTCGGCGCCGACATGGACAAACGCCGCGACGCCTTGCACCGGGCCGCGGTCGCCCTGCGCGCTCACGAACCCGAGCGCACCCTGGAGCGGGGCTACGCCCTGGTCGAGGACCCGGCGGGGGAGCCCCTGACCAGCGCCGCGGAGGCGGGCGCCGCGGAGCGCATTAGCCTTCGCTTCAGCGATGGACGAGTCCGAGCGAAACCCGAGCCCGACGACGCAGCCTGACTCCTACGAGGCCGCGGTCGAGCGGCTGGAGGAGATCATCGACCGGCTCGACTCCGGCCAGTCCGGCCTGCGCGAGACCCTCGACCTCTGCACCGAGGGAAAGCAACTGGTCACCTACTGCGCCGCAGAGCTGGACGAGGTCGGCGCCGGGCTGAAGGAGCTCAACCTCGACGATCTGGCGGCCAGGCTCGACTCCGCCTCAGACGTCGGCTGACTCCGGGCCAGAGCAAAGGCCACGGAGGGCCGGACAGCCCCGGCAAAGCGACCAGTCGCGCCGCTCCGGCGGCGCCACCGGAAACTCACCACGGCTGATCTGAGCGATCGCCACCTCCAAAGCCTCCCGTGCGGCCATCATCTCCGCCGGCCCAACGGTCGTCACCACCGGCTCGTCCGGACGCTCGAGGAAGACATACGCCACCTCGACCTCCGGCACCTCCAGCGCCTCAGCGACCGCCAGTGCATAGATAGAGCGCTGCACCTCATAGCGGCCGGCACACTCGGCGGGGTCGGCGCCGCCAAGCCGGTCGGTCTTGTAATCGACGACCAATGGAGCCGTGCCCTCACGCTCCACAAGCAGGTCGATCGAACCGCGCAACACGGTTCCGCCAATTCCCAGCAGAAGCGGAACCTCCGCCCGCGTCCGAGCAGCTTCGATCCCAATCCGCTCCCGCAGCGGTGAATCAAGCCACTGCCGAACGGGATCAAGCAACTCTTTCGCGAGCAGTGGGGATGGGGACTCCCCCTCCAGGCACTTAACATCGAGCCATTGGCGAGATGTGCCTGGCGGGGGAGTCCCCATCCCCACCCCAGCCGACACCGCATGACGAAGCACTAGATCCTCAGTCGGAAGGCTCCACCCGTTCGCCTGACTCCATTCGAGCAATGCGTGGACGGCGGCGCCTCGAGCCGTTCTTTCTTCCCGTGATGAAGGCTCGCCCTCCACGCCAGGTCCTTGCTCGCTTCTCGCCAAGCCCAGCACCCGCTCGAGGTAGAAGCGGTAGGGGCACTCCTTGTAGGCGGAGATTGCGGTGTAGGAGAGGGGGCGGCTGGGGACCACTGGCGGATCGCGCTCGACCAGCGGTGGTGGGCCTTCGCCGAGATCGCGCTCGCTCGCCTCGCGACGACGCAGCGCCCGCAGCTCCGCAGCACGCTCGGGCGAGGGCAGGTTCGTTCGAACGGCGATCTCCGAGGGTTCGAACGCGGCCTCAAGGCCCGGGCGAGGTTCCGGCGGCGCCACCGGCACGCTCGCGTCGGCGTCGCGCGGGACGCCCAGCGCCTCGACCAGGCGCTCGACGACGGGGGTGCTCGGCTTCGTCTCCTTGCCGGGCTCGGGTTTGACCACCCCGCTGAGGATCAGCCGCTGCTTGGCGCGGGTGGCAGCGACGTGGAAGAGTCGCAGACCCTCCTCGGAGTCCCGCTCGCGCGCCTCCTCGCAGAGCGCCCCGTAGTCGTAGAGGTTGATCGCCGCGGTCCCGAGCCGGCGCAGCTGCAGTCCCACCCGCGGCTCGTCCTCGCGCCCGACGACCAGCAGCGGCGCCCGGCCGCCGGCGAGCAGGCTGCGGGCGAGATCGGGGACGGCGACGACCTCGAACTCGAGTCCCTTCGCGTTGTGGACGGTCATGATCCGCACCCCGTCATGCCCCTCGGCGGCAGTTGCCGCCGGCGCCTCGGCTTCACCCTCGGCGCGGGCGGCGAGGAAGTCGAGGAAGCCGCGCAGGTCGCGTCCCTCGCGTGCCTCGAACTCGGCCGCCAGGCGGGCCATCTTGCGGACGTTGGCGAAGCGCGCTTCGCCGGTCGGCCGTGAGAGCACCGCCAGGTCGTAGCCGGTCTCGGTCACCGCCGCCTCGATCAGCGCCGCCAGTGAGATCCGCGATCCGCGCTCGCGCAGCGCCGCGATCCGCCCGGCGAAGGTCCGCAGCAGCTCGCGCTCGTCCTCCGGGATCGCCTCCAGCCGCTCGGGCTCGGTCAGCTCCGAATCGCCCAGGCCGGCAACCCGTTCCACCGTCGGCCAAATGTGGCGCCGCTTCCCCGCCGCCGCCCGCAGCAGCCAGAGCGTGTCCGGGGCGGAGCCGCAGGCGGGCGAGGCGAGGGCGCCGAACAGCGCCTGGTCGTCGAGCGGGTTGGCGATCGTCGCCAGCAGGGCGCCGACGTCGGCCACCTGCTGCTGGGACCAGTAGCCGCGGCCGCCGACAACGTAGGGGCGTAGGCCGGCCCGTTCCAGCGAGTCCTCGTAGGCATCGAGGTGGGTGAAGGCGCGCAGCAGCACGACCATCTCTCCGCGCGGCACCCCCACCTCGGCGAGTTCGCGCAGCCGCTCGGCGACGAAGCGCGCCTCGGCCAGGCAGTTGAGTGGGGTGGCGCCGTCGATCGCCGGCTCCAGCTCGATCCCCTCGCCGTCCCAGCCGTCGCGGGCGGTGAGCAGAAGCTCGACGGTTGGATCCGCTCCAAGCGGCTCGGCGGGAACGGCGCCGACCCGCAGCGGCCGGTATGCGTCACCCAGCAGCGCATCGCCGAGGAGGTTGACGGCGCCGACCACCTCCGGCTGCGAGCGGAAATTGCCGCTGAGGCGCATCAGCTCGGCGTCGGCGCGGCGCTCGACCTCCTCGCGCCGGCGGCGGAAGACCTCGAGGTCGGCATGGCGGAAGCCGTAGATCGACTGCAGCTCGTCGCCGACCGCGACCAGCTCGGTCTTCGGCCCCTGCAGCGCCTCGATCAGCCGCAGCTGCAGCCGGTTGGTGTCCTGGAACTCGTCGACGAGGATCTGGCGAAAGCGGCCGCGGTAGCTCTCGCCGATCTCGGCTCGCTCCAGCAGCCGCGCGGCGAGCACCTGCAGGTCCTCGAAGTCGATCCCGGCACGGCGCTCCTTCGCCGCCGCGAAACGCGCCGAGAACAGCTCCAGCAGCTCGGCCAGGTGGCCGTAGGCGAGGGTGCCCTCTCCCGCCTCGGCGACGCGGGAGATCGCCGCCTCGATCGCCTCCCGGTAGGGGGCGAGAGTCTTCGCCCGGCTGCTGGTCGTGAGCGCGCGCAGCTCGTCGAGGCCGGGCATCGGCCCCGGGGACGTGAGCCGCGCAAGCGCTCGCTCGAGCAGCTCGCGTTCGGCCTCGGTCCGCTTGCCGTTCTTGTCCTCGAGCCCGGCCAGACACTCGCCGGCGGCCTCGATCGCGCCGGCGATCGCCGCCTCGGGGTCTGGACGCGGCGGCTGCGGCAGCTTCGGCGCGGCGACGCCGCGGCTGCGGAGCTCGGCGTGGACGCCGACGATCATCCCCCGCAGCCCTTCGACATCGAAGGCGGCGACCGTCTCCTCGCGCGCCGGATCGCCCTGGACAGGAGCGCCCTCGGCGGTCCTGTCCGCTTTCAGGAACTCGACCAGGGCGTCGTCGAAGGCCTCGCGGGCGGCGCGCGCCGTCTCCGGAGCGTCGAGGACGCGGAAGCCGGGATCGACCCCGGCGGCGACCGGATGTGCGCCGAGGACGCGGTTGCAGAAGCCGTGGATCGTCGTCACCCAGGCGCCGCCGATCCCGGCCAGCACGCCCGCCGCTCGCTCCGAGCCGCGCTCGGCTCGCCGCGCCAGCTCGGCCCGGATCCGCTGCCGCAGCTCCGCCGCGGCCTTGTCGGTGAAGGTGAAGGCGAGGACCGCGTCGGGGGAGAGGCCGCTGTCGCAGACCAGCCGGCAGTAGCGCTCGACCATCACCCCGGTCTTGCCGGTGCCCGCGCCCGCTTCCAGCAGCACGTCCTCGCCGCGGACGGCGATCGCGGCGGCCTGCTCGGGCGTCGGCTCCCGCGGCGGCGCGGCGTCTACCTGCTCGGCGCTCACCGCTCGTCCCCTTCGTCGTCTTCCTCGTAGCGCGGCGAGCGGTCGCGCCGGCAGATCGAGGCGAAGGTGCACCAGGCGGGGCAGATGTCGTGTCCGCGGAGGCCGGGGCGGGGCCCGGGGTCGCGGCGGATCTCCCCGGTGCGCATGCGGGCGACGATCGCCGTGCCGCGCTCGCGGGACTCCTCCAGCAGCTCCTCCAGCCCCTCGGGGTCGACGATGTCGCTGTTGTAGAGGTTGTAGCCCGAGAGCTCGCCGGCCGCCTCGCTGGAGACGACGCCGCGCGGGCGGCGCACCGAGGTCCCGCGCAGCGGGTGGTAGAGGGCGCCGACCGGCTCCGCCCCCCAGTGCTCGGCGACCGCCAGAAGGTAGAGCGGCAGTTGCAGCTTCGCCCGCTCCTCGAACTTCTCGCGCGGGGTGACCGCTCCGGCGAGCTTGTAGTCGATGACGACGGCACGGCCGTCGCGGACGCGGTCGACCCGGTCGACGGCGCCGTGCAGACCCCAGCCGCCGAGGTCGAGGACCGGCCGCTCGGCGTCGGGATGCTCGCCGAAACGCGCCTCCAGCAGCCAGGGCTCGAAGCCGCCGGTCTCGCGCTCGGCCTCTTCGGCGAGGAAGCGCTCGAGCAGGCGCTCGATCCGCCGCGCCATCGCCCGCTCCGCCGGATGGTCCCCCAGCTCGCGCTCGGCGACGACCGCGGCAACCAGCTCGCGGCCGCGCTCGTGCCAGGCCGCGAGGCTCCCGGGCCGCGGCAGCGGATCGCCACCGGGCCGCTCCTTGTAGAGGCGGTCGAGCGCCTCGTGCATCAGCCCGCCCTGGACCAGCGGGTCGGGGACCGGGTCGAGCAGCTGCGGATCGAGCTCGTGACCGGCGAACCAGCGGTAGGAGCAGACGTCGAACTCCTCCAGCGTGGTGCCGCCGTAGGCCGGGACGGCGGCCAGCGATTCCAGGGCTGCGGGGTTGGTCAGCGGACCGGGTGCGCGCGAGGCGGCCTCGGCGCGGCGCGCCGAGGCCAGCCGGGCGAGCAGCCGTGTCGCCGGCTCGCCGCCGATTCCCACCTCGCCCAGCAGCGCCGCCGCGTCCGCCTTGGGACCGTGGGCGGCGAGCGCCCGCGCCAGCTCGTCCTCCGAGGGTGCCTCGGCCAGCGGCGCCACTACCCGGGCGAGGTCGCGGCTGACGGTGATCGCCTCCTCGACCGGGTCGGGGCCCGTCTGCTCCGGCGCCGGCGCCAGCAGCGCCCGCACGTCGTCGAGCAGGGGCGAGCGCGCCGTCGCGGCGCCGTCCTCGTCGCTGGCGCGGTAGGAGAGGGCGAGGCTGCGCCGGGGCAGCGCCAGGCAGGCGTGGAAGAGGTAGCGCTCCTCGGCTTCGCTGTCGCGGCGCGGATCCAGTCCCAGCGTCTCCCGCTGGGCGTCGGAGAGGAAGGGGTCGCCGCCGCGATCGCGGCGCGGGAACTCGCCGTCCTGCAACGAACCGACGACAACGTGGTCGAAACGAGCGGCGCGCAACCTGTAGGGGTCGGCGATTCGCACCCGGCCTTCGACCGGCCCCGACCAGGCGCGGAAGCGCAGCTCGGCGACAACTGCCGCCAACTCCTCGGGCCGCGGCGCCAGCTCGCCTAGTTCGGCCAGCTCGGCCAGGGCCGCGGCGATCGCGCCGGCGGCGCGCAGCTCGAGCCCGTCGCCGGGCTGGAGCGAGGGTCCGTCCTCCTCGTCGCGCAACGGCCGCGAGGCCATCGTCGCCGCCAGCGCTCCCACCTCGCCGGCCAGCTCCAGCGGCGAGCGTGCCGCCGCCGCGCGCAGGCGCAGGAGGTCTCGCGGCGGTTCGCCGTCCTCGCCCTGCCAGTGCAGCAGCGCCGTCTCGGCGTCGCGCACACGGCGCCGCCGGATCGCCCGCTCGAACCAGTCGATGCGACGCAGCGAGAAGCCCGAAGGGCCGCGCAGGTAGCGGAGGAAGTCGGTGGCGCGGCCGGTTCCGAACTCGGCTTCGAGCAGGGCAAGCAGCGCCCCGCCGACGCCGGTGCCGGTGACCGGCAGCTCGGCCTCGAGGGCGACAGCGACACCGTTTGCCTCCAGCGCGGCGGCGATCTCCGGCCCGCGACGGGAGGGATCGCGCAGGGCAATCGCAATCTCGGCTGGCTCGGCACCGTCGTGGACGAGGCGGGAGACGCGGGCGGCTATCGCCTCGGCCTCTGCGCGGGTGCCAGCCGAGCGCAGCAGGGTGAGGCTGCCGTCGGGCTCCAGTCGCGGCGGCCGCGGGGCGCCGAAGGAGCGGGTGAGGTGGAAGAGCAGCGTGCTGCCGGTGTTGCCAGGGTCGGCCTCGGTCAGGACCTCCTCGGCGGCCCCGATCCGCTCCCGCAGTTGTCCCAGCAGTCGACCGCGCGCCTCCAGCGCGGCGCTTCCCTCCTCATAGGGGAGGGCGACGGTGACCTCGGTCTGCTCCGCCAGCGCCGCGACCAGCGCGAACTGGTTCTCGGTCAGGTCGTCGAAGCCGTAGAGGAGCACCGGCCGCTCGCCCCAGAAGGAGCCGTCACGGCGCAGCTGGGCGATCGCCTCGCGGGCGATGGCGTGGGCGTCGGTGCGGCCGCTGCGCTGCCGCACCTCCTCGTAGCCGCCGTAGAGGGTGGCGAGGTCGCTGAGGTAGGCGGAGCCCTCCAGGGTCGCGGCGCTGGCCTCGACCTCCTGCGGCGCGACTCCGGCCGCCTGCAGCTCGTCGATCAGCCGCTCCAGCGCGGCGGCGAAGCGGGGGCGCGCCGCCGAGCGCCGCAGCGGCCCGAGGCGGACCTGCCTCTCGGCGATCGCCACCGCGACCGCGCGCAGCCGCTGGGCGGCGGAGAGCTCGGCCCCGGGAGGCGCCCCGGCGGCGGTGGCGACGGTGCGGAAGAAGGCGCCGAACGTCAGTGCCGCGCCCCCGAGGACCGCCCCGGCGGCGCAGAACTCGCGCTCGAAGGCGAAGACGTCGTCGACGGTCGGGACGACCAGCACCGGGTCGCGCTCCAGGCGGGCGAGGAAGGCGCGGCGGACGACGCCCGCGCGGCCCGAGTTGGGCGGCCCGTGGATCAGTTTCAGAGGCACCCGCCCGAGCCTACGCACGCGCCCGGCGTACGCTTTCGGCCGCCTTCCGCCACCCCGCAAACTGGGGACTTGGACGGCATCTTTTGGCGTCGTCAGCCGTCTCTACATTCCTCAGCAGACGATGTCCCTCTGCTTCGTAGACCCAGCCGACGCCATCCGCGCGATCGCCGACTCCGTCGGCCGCGAGGCCCGCCGCCAGCTGCTCGGCGAGGCGGTCCGCGCCTGGGTCGACGAGATCCCCGAGTCAGAGCTCGAAGTCCACTACGCGAAGGCGATCTCCGAGCTCGACGAGCACGACCTCTCGATGCTCGCCGCCTGGCACGGATCGCTCGAGGCCGGCCAGCCGGTCCCCAACCGGGACTTCCTGATGGCCGCCTTCAGCTCACTCGGCGACAACCGCCGCGAGGCGCTCAAGCTCGCCGCCGGCTTCCGCGGCGAGGAGGCGGTCGACTCCGGCGTCACCGAGGAGGACGCCCTGGAGCTGGTCCTCGGTCTCCTCGGCCCGCCCCGCCTGATGGAGCTCGCGGCAGAGGCGCTCGAGCTTTACGTCTGGGACCGGGCGGGTAGCGACAACTAGTTTGGACGTCCCCCCGCAAGCGATAGTCATCTTCGGCGCCACCGGCGACCTCGCCCGGCGCAAGCTGCTGCCGGGGCTGCTGCGCCTCTTTCAGGCGGGGCTGATGCCGGAGTTCCGGATCATCGGCGTCTCGATGGAGGAGATCGGCGATGCGCAGTTCCGCGGGATCGCCGAAGAGGCCTGCCGCGAGCACGCCCGCCACGCCTTCGGCGGCGAGGAGTGGCACGAGTTCTCCAGTCGCCTCTCCTACGTGCCGCATGCGCGGGGCGCGGAGGGCCTGCAGGAGGCGGTCGGCCGGGCCGAAGCCGATCTCGGGCCGGAGATGCAACTGCTCCACTACCTCAGCGTCCCGCCGGTCGCTGCCCCCGACGTGATCCAGACGCTGCACGCCTGCGGGCTGTCGCAGCGCTCGCGGGTGATCATGGAGAAGCCGTTCGGGACCGACCTCGCCAGCGCCCGCAAGCTGAACGCGATGGTCCACGAGGTGATCGACGAGGACCGGGTCTTCCGCATCGACCACTTTCTCGGCAAAGAGGCGGCCCAGAACATCCTCGCGCTGCGCTTTGCCAACGGCCTCTTCGAGCCGATCTGGAACCGCAGCCACATCGACCACATCCAGATCGACGTGCCGGAGACGCTCGGCGTCGGCTCGCGCGCCGCCTTCTACGAGAAAACCGGTGCCTTCCGCGACATGGTCGTCACCCACCTATTCCAGATCCTCGCCTTCGTCGCGATGGAGCCGCCGACGGCGCTGGCACCGGGGCCGATCACCGACGAGAAGAACAAGGTATTCCGCAGCCTGCAGCCGCTGAAGCCCGAGCTGGTCGTCCGCGGCCAGTACGAGGGCTACCGCGAGGAGCCCGGCGTCGACCCCGAATCCAGCACCGAGACCTTCATCGCCCTGCGCTGCGAACTCGACAACTGGCGCTGGAACGGGGTCCCGTTCTACCTGCGCACCGGCAAGCGGATGGGCGAAAGCGCGCGGATCATCTCGATCGCCTTCCGCGAGCCGCCGCAGGCGATGTTCCCGGAGGACTCGCGGGTCGGCCGCTACGGCCCCGACCACCTCACCTTCGACCTCGACGAGTCCTCGCGCGTCTCGCTCTCCTTCTACGGCAAGCGGCCGGGGATGGGGATGGTGCTCGACAAGGCGAGCATGCAGTTCTCGCTGGAGGAAACGAGCTACCACGCCGAGACGGTCGAGGCCTACGAGCGGCTGATCCGCGACGCGATGATCGGCGACCGCACGCTGTTCACCACGGCGGAGGGCATCGAGCGTCTCTGGGACGTCTCCGAACCGCTGCTGCAGAATCCGCCGCCGGTCAAGCCCTACCCGCAGGGCTCCTGGGGCCCGGCCGAGATCGGCGCCCTGATCGCGCCCCACAGCTGGCGGCTGCCGTTCGCCCGGCGCTGGCGCGAAGCGCCCGGAAACGGCGCCCCGGTCGGGCCGGAGCGGACCTAACCGAGCGCGGCGCGGATCGCGGCGATCGCCTGCTCGTTGTTGCGGAAGTGGACCGCGTTCATCCCGGCCGCTTCGGCGCCCTCGATGTTCGGCTGCAGGTCGTCGATGAAAAGACATGCCCCGGCCGGCATCCCGATCCGCTCCAGGGTCAGCTCGTGGATCCGCGCTTCCGGCTTGCGGCAGCCGACGAAGGCCGAGTCGACGATCTCCTCGAAGATCTCGTCGACCGGCAGCATCGCGCGCCAGAGCGGCTCCCACTCGCGCACATTGTTGGTCAGCATCGCCATCTTCAGCCCCCTCGCCTTCAGCTCCCGCATCAGCGCGATCATCTCCGCGTTCGGTTCGAGCGCGCCCCAGAACTTCTGCCGGAAGTGGTGCATGTGAGGGGGATGGCCGAGGATCGGCTCCAGCCCGTCGCTGAGCCGGGCGATGAAGTCGTCCTCGCTGATCTCGCCGCGCTCGAGCTTGAAGAGCGGGATCTCCTCACCCTCCTCGAGCCCCGCGCGCATGGCTAGGCCAAGTTGTTCGGGAGTGATCCCGCTGTCGTCCTGAAAGGCGGCGAAGGCGGCCAGCAGCGGCGTCGTCAGCACGCCGCCGAAATCGCAGACGATCGCCTCGATCTCAGTCATCGGCGCCGCGGGCGACCTCGTAGGTGCCGAGACCCTCGCGGCCCTCTACCGTCCAGCGGAAGAAGGCGATCTCGGCGTCGAGGCCGGCGCGAGGCACGCGGACGCTACTGATCAGGGTGCCGGCGCCGCGCAGCGGCCGCATCTCCTCGACGTCGGGCCACAGCTCCAGCGTCGCCCGGCGCTGGACGCCGTCGGCGCCGTACTCGGTCGAGAGCAGCGATTCCTCGAACTGCAGCGGGGCGCCGTCGGGGTCGCAGAGGACGGCGGTGACCTCCTCTTCGCCGTGCGCCTCGGCGCCGGCCGGGAGGCTGGAGCTGAGCGCCAGCAGGCCGCCGTCGGAGAAGACGATCCCGATCGACCGCCGCACCACTGGGCCGCTCTCGCTCATGCCCGGCACTCTAGATTGCCGGTCCTCATGGATGAGCTGCGGATCCGAGACGCCGACCCTGCCCGCGACGCGGGAGACTGCGCGGAGATCTACGCGCCGCACGTCGAGGGCAGCCCCGTCTCCTTCGAGGAGGAGGCGCCGGATGCCGCGGAGATGGCGGCGCGGATCGAGCGCTACGGCGCCAGTCATGCCTGGCTCGTCGCGGAGCGGGAGGGAGGGGTCGTCGGCTACGCCTACGCAACCGCCTTCAACCAGCGCCCGGCCTACCGCTGGAGCGCCAGCGTCTCGGTCTACGTCGGCGAGGGCGCCCGCGGCAGCGGCGTCGGCCGCGCCCTCTACGAGGCCCTCCTCGAGCGGCTCCGCGAAAGCGGCTTCCGCATGGCCTGCGCGGGCATCACCCTGCCCAACGAGGCGAGCGTCGGCCTGCACGAGAGCCTCGGCTTCGAGCAGACCGGCCTCAACCGCGAAATCGGCTGGAAGCAGGGAGCCTGGCGCGACGTTGGCTGGTTCCAACTGCAGTTGGCGCCCGCGCCTGACGGCCCGCCGCCGGAGCAGCAGGGATAAACTAATCGATGCCAATTGGTATTTCTCTTGACAAAAGGCGACTTAGGCGCATACTACGACATGTAATCGCCTTTAAAGGAGCTTGGACATGGCATATGTGATGATGGCTATCCCCGCGGAGCTGGTGCCAGTCGTCACCGCCTTCTTGGAACGACAAGAGACGGCTTCGCTGCCCGGAGGGTCCTCCCCCGCTTCCGAGGAGGAGGCGGGGTTCGTCCATGGCTGGAATCGGTCCCTCGTCCAGCGCGCATACAAGGAAAGCGCCGATCAGATGCGGCACTTGCTGGAGTTTCTGGCTCGGCATCCCAACCGGGAGGTTTCCTCCTACGAACTTGCAGATGCGATCGAAGCCAAGTTCGGCTGGAATACCGTCGCCGGCATGCTGGGGGCCTTCGGGCGTCGCTGCGTCAACCGCTACGGCCGCCTAGAGCCGATGTGGGACTACCGTTACGATGCCGACGGCCGAATCCTGATCACGCTGCCGATTGGACCCGCCGAAGCGATTCAGAGCGCCATGCAGTAATCCCAAAAATTCTAAATCCAATCAAAAATAGAAACTTTTGATAAAATAAAGCGATGAAAAGGACTGAGCACGAGGGTCTGTTCGAGGACTTGAGGCGACTGCGCCGGGCCCAGAGAGAGTCTGCGGGCAACTCGGATATCGCGACCGTCCGCATCCATCTGGAAGAGATGCTGGGCCCTGCGGTCAGGCTGTCATTTGCGGCTCGCGTCCTCCGCGTCAGCCCTCCCGCGCTGCGACGCTGGGTCGAAAAGGGTGACGTCCCAGCGGTGATCGGGATCGACGGGACCCGCTTGATTCCCCTCGCTGCCTTACTGGAGTTGAGCGAGACGGTCGAGCAGGAGCGACTTGCAGGCCGCAAGCATGCGCTCGAGGCGGCTGTCCTCGCGACCCACCAGCGAGCGCAGCGGATGCCCCGCGATCTCTCCATCCCGCATGGACAGGACGAAGGTGGGCATCGCTCCGCCGATCTCCGCGGTCTTGCCTACCACCGGGCGGTCGCCCGTCGCCTGGACAGGTCGATGGCCGACATGGCGCTTGCGTTGGTGCGACATTGGAGGAGCAGAGGGACGATCGACCCTCGCTATGCGCAGGCTTGGGAAAAGCTCCTCCAGGGCCCGCTTCCAGATATCAGGAAGGTGCTCGAAGATGAAGGGGAAGAGGCCAGGGACCTGCGTCAGAACTCTCCATTCGCCGGCGTCCTCAGCGAGGCGGAGCGGGGAATCATCATCGGAGGGATCGAATGAGGCGGGTCGACCTGGAGCACGTGATCGGTGCGGCCGCCCAAATCTCCGACGAGGTCGAGTTCGTCGTCATCGGCAGCCAGGCGATCCTCGCCGCCGAGGGGCCGCCGCCGGGCATGTTGCGCTCCATGGAGGCGGACCTGTATCCCCGCCGCGCCCCGGAGAAGGCGGAGGCGATCGACGGCTCGCTGGGCGACGGCTCGCAGTTCCACCGGACCTACGGCTATTACGCGCACGGGGTGGGACCGGAGACGGCGAAGGCTCCTGCCGGGTGGGAGGGGCGCCTGGTCGAGATCGAGGTCAAGCCCCGCCCTGGTTCCGAGCAGGGGGCGGTGGCACTCTGCCTCGAGGCCCACGACCTGGTGCTGGCGAAATGCGCCGCCGGGAGGGATCGCGACTGGGAGTTCGCAGAGGATGCGCTGTCGGCCGGCATCGTCACCCTGCCCGAGCTGCTCGCCAGGGTCGACGATCTGCCGCTCGAGGAGCAGGCTCGCACCCACGTGCGACGCATGCTAGAGGCGCGTTTGCCGGCCTGAGCGACCCCCGGCTACCATTCACCAATGAGCGATAACACCGCACCGACCGACGCCGCCAGCGACGAAGCCCTCACCGAGGAGGACGTCTACGAGGCGCTCGAGGAGGTAATCGATCCCGAGCTCGGCCTCGACTTCGTCTCCCTTGGTCTCGTCTACGACGTCAACATCGAGGGCTCCGAGGTCTACGTCACCTTCACCCTGACGACCCCGGCCTGCCCGATTGGCCCCCAGGTCTCCGAACAGATGAAGGAGTTCGTAGGCGACCTCCCCGGCGTCGACGCAGTCCATCCCAAGATGGTCTTCGACCCCGCCTGGAGCCCGGAGCTGATGACCGATGACGCCAAGTTCGCACTCGGGTTCTGACGACTGGCGAGTTAGCCTCGCCAGGGGACGGTCAACTCGCCAGTCGCAATCTGAACAGCAGGTGCGGAAGCCCGGCGTGCTCGACCTCGCCGTCCCGCTTGCATCCGACCTTTTCGGCGACCCGTCGCGAGGCGTGGTTGGCGGGTAGAACGAGCGCCACGAGCTCCTCGAATTCGAGCTCCCGTGCCCACTCGACCGCCGCCGTGGCCATCTCGGTCGCGTAGCCGTTCCCGTGCAGGGTCGGCTCCACGCTCCAGGCGACCTCGATCATCGCCGTCTCGTCAACCGTGGTCCAGTGCAGGCCGCCTCGGCCGGCGAAGGCGCCCGTCCGCTCCTCGAACAGGAGCCAGGGGCCGAAGCCGTGGTCGACCCAGTGCGCCAGATCACCCTCGGCCAGTTCGTCGAGCGCGCCTGAGTTGAAGGGCGGCAGGGGAGGGGGGCGGAGCCAGCGCTCGATCCCCGGTTGGGTGAAGTGGGCGTGGTAGAGGGCGCGGTCCTCGGGGGCCGGCCGGCGAAGGAGGAGCCGCTCGGTCTGCCGCTCCCCGGCCAAGCTCAATCCCGGTCGCTGCGCGGCAGGCGGGGATCGCCGTTGCTCTGCGGCGGCACCTCTTCGGCGCTTCCCTCGAAGTCGTAGTCGCGACTGGGCGGCGCCCCGTTGCCGTCGCCGGGACTGCCGAACGGACCGAACCCTCCGCCGGAGACCCCGACCACCGCGAAGCGGCCGATCGTCAGTCGTTTCAGGATCCGCCGCGAGATCGCCCGGGTCGGCGGCAGGAGGAAGAACACCCCGAAGACGTCGGTGATGAAGCCGGGGGTCAGCAGCAGGGTGCCGCCGACGATGACCAGCGCCCCGTCGGCCACCTCGCGGCCGGGGAAGCGCCGCGCCGCCAGCGCCCCGTTGAACCGCCGCCAGGCGCTCCGGCCCTGGTGTTTGAGCAGCATCGATCCCAGCACCGCGTCGGCCAGCAGTAGGAGCAGGGTCGGCCAGATGCCGATCAGCTGCCCCACCTGGATGATCACGTAGAGCTCCGCGATCGGGACGACGATGAAGACGGCGATCAGCAGCAGGGCCATAGGGAAAGCCTAGGGAGGTGCGAGTGTCGACTTGCTCTTTCTATCCGAGAGGAACTCGACACTAAGCCACTTTGGCGGCCTTGCCGGCTGCCGCCTCGAGCTCGGCCAGCGATTCCTCGAGCCCGTTGCTGACGACCTCGATGTCCTCCATGCGGTCGTAGTCGGCGAGCAGCCCGAAGCCGACCTTGCCGTTGTAGCTCATGATCGCCACCGCCAGCGAGTGGTTCTGCGGCAGGAAGGCGACCGGGTAGACCTCCTCCAGCTCCCTCCCCAGCACGTAGAGCGGCAGCTGCGGTCCCGGGACGTTGGTGACGATCAGGTTGAAGAGGCGGGTGGAGAAGTTGATCCGCGAGGCCTGGGCGAGCAGGGTCGGCGGCGCGAAGTCGTTGAAGCGGGAGATCACTTCCGCGCCCAGCGCCTGTTTGGAGCGCTTCAGGCCGGCCATCGCGTCGCTGATCGTCCGCAGCCGCCGCACCGGGTCCTCGATGTAGACCGGCAGCGGCCCCCGCATCAGCGCGATCCGGTTGCCGAGGTCGCCGCGCTCGTCCTCGCTGCGGATCGACACCGGGACCAGCGCCCGCATCTCCAGCCCCTCGGTGCGGATCCCACGGGCGTGCAGCCACTTGCGCAGGGCGCCGGTAACGACCGCGAGGACGACGTCGTTGACGGTGCCGCCGAGGGCGTTTTTGATCCCTTTGAAGGTGTCCAGCTCCGAGCGGGTCCAGACGTAGCGGCGGTGCGGCCCAATCTCCTCGTTCAGCGGCACGTCCGGCGCCGGGTCGGCGAAGGCGCTGACGATCTCGCCGACCCCCTCCAGCGCCTCGACCGCCCTGCGAGCCGTCGTCTCCGGGTTGCGGACGACGTCGACCGCGCGCTCGGCGAGCTTCACCGGGGCGGCGACGAGGTCGGCAACCCCGCGCGCCACCAGCTCGGTCGTGCCCGGTTCGGGCTGCGGCACCCAGTCGTCCTGCAGCTCCGTCGGCGGCGGGTCGCGCTCGAGGTCGAAGAGGACGGTGCCGATGTCGACGCCGGAGACCCCGTCGACCATCGCGTGGTGGGTCTTGGTCATGATCGCGAAGCGGTTGCGCTCCAGGTTCTGTGCCAGCCACAGCTCCCAGAGCGGCTTCGAGCGGTCGAGCTGCTGGGAGAAGATCCGCCCCGCAAGCTGTTTCAGCTGCGCTTCGCCGCCCGGTTCGGGCAGCGCGGTGTGGCGGATGTGGTAGGTCAGGTTAAAGTTGACGTCGTCGGCCCAGAGCGGCCGGCCGGCCTCCAGCGGCGGCACCACCAGCTTCTGGCGGAAGCGCGGCACCAATGGCAGGCGGGTGCGGACGTGCTCGACCAGGTCGGTGTACTTCGGCGGCGGCCCCTCGAAGATCAGGATCGCGCCGACGTGCATGTGGCTGCTCGAGCTCTCGTTGGTCAGGAACGAGGCGTCGACGGCGGTGAGTCGGTCGAGGTGGCGTCCGGAGGTGGCCATCGGTCAAGGCTACTTATGCCCGAGTTTGCGGGGCTCCAAGCCTTGTACCCTGAAGGAATGCCTGCCACCGTCACCGGCCCGAAACGGGTCCTGCTCGCTGCGCCGCGCGGCTACTGCGCCGGCGTCGACCGCGCCGTGCAGACGGTCGAGCGCGCGCTCGAGTTCTACGGCGCCCCCGTCTACGTGCGCAAGGAGATCGTCCACAACAAGCATGTGGTCGAGGAGCTGGCCGAGCGCGGGGCGATCTTCGTCGAGGAGGAGACCGAGGTGCCCGAGGGCGCGATGGTCGTCTTCTCCGCCCATGGCGTCGCCCCTAGCGTGCACGAGAACGCCGCCGCCCGCGGGCTGCGGACGATCGACGCGACCTGCCCGCTGGTGACCAAGGTCCACGTCTCCGCCCGCCGCTTCGCCGCCGAGGGCTACACGATCATCATGATCGGCCACCAGGGCCACGAGGAGGTCGAAGGGACGACCGGCGAGGCGCCCGAGAGCATCGTCCTGATCGAAACCGCCGACGAAGTCGAGAGCCTCCAGGTTCCCGACCCCGGCAAAGTTGCCTTCATCACCCAGACGACGCTCTCGGTTGACGAGACCGCCGAGGTGATCGCCGCCCTGCGGGCCAAGTTCCCCAGCATCGTCAGCAGCAAGTCCGACGACATCTGTTACGCGACCACCAACCGGCAGATCGCCGTCAAGCAACTGGCCCGCGAGTGCGACCTGGTCCTGGTGATCGGCTCGACCAACTCCTCTAACTCCAACCGCCTGGTCGAGGTCGCCCGCGAACACGGCGCCGCCTCTCACTTGATCGACAACCACTCCCAGGTCGAGGAGCAGTGGCTGGAGGGAGTCGAGACGGTCGGCATCACCTCCGGCGCCTCCGCCCCCGAGGAGCTGGTCGAGAGCCTCGTCACTCTCTTCCGCGATCGCGGCGCCGACGACGTCTCCGAGCTGCGGACCGTCCACGAGGACGTCCGCTTCATGCTCCCGAAGGAGATCCGCGACGAGGTTGCCGCCCGCGCCTGACGACTGGTGAGTTATGGGCGCTATAGCGCCCATAACTCACCAACTGCTCACTCGTACGGCGCGTAGCGGTTGTGCAGCATCAGGTCGTTGCCGTCGGGATCGGTGAAGAGCGCCATGTGGCAGACACCGGTGTCGAAGGTCTCGCCGTTGAACTCGACGCCTTTGGCCTCCAGCTCGGCACGGGCGGCTGCGACGTCTTCGACGTGGAGCGCCGGGTGCGCGTTTTTCTGCGGCGCGAACTCCATCCCCATTTTGGCCGGTTCCCAGATGCCGAAGCAGGTGTCGCCCGCCCAGCACTCGAAGCGGCCGTTCTCGTCGGGCCTCAGGCCCAGGGTCTCGATATAGAAGGTGCGGCTGCGCTCGGCGTCGGTTGACGGGACGCCGATGAAGTCGGTCTTGGTGATCATGGGGTTCTCCTTTGGTTCGCGGCGAAGCCGCGCTTTACGGTACGCCGGCGGCAAAGCTGAGCGACCAGACCCTTATACCCGGGGCGGGGCGGAGTATCAGGCTGTGGGCCTCGTGGTTCGGGTGTTCGGCGAGGGCGCGCAGGCCGGGCACGGGATCTGAGGGGAGCGTGGTCCACTCGCCGTCGATCTCGACCGCGATCTCGCCCTCGCCCTCGACCGTCGCGAAGGCGCCGCCGGCCTGGTAGTCGAGCGCCAGGTCCTCACCGTCCTCGCCGGCCACCCAGGGCCGCTCGTAGGTGCCGCCGGGAAAGAACTCGGGGGTGGGAGGGATGACTCGGGCGCCTGGCCCGTCGGTCGCCCGCAGCGGCGCCATCGGCTCGGGCAGATCCTGCAGCGCATCCATCTCCCGCAGCTCGGCCTGGATCGCTTCCTCGGTCGCCCGGTATTCGCCCTCGCCGAAGTGGGCCCAGGCGAGCGAGCCGCCGAGGCTCCAGAGGAAGAGGCTCGGCCAGCCGTCGCAGCCGTAGGCACTCCAGAGCTCGTGGTCGGCATCGATCGCGACCGGGATCTCGACCCCGAGGCGCGCGAGGCCCGCGGCCACCTGCTCAGGCTCGGCGGCGAAGGGGAAGCGCGGCGCCTGCACCCCGATCACGCTCAGGCCCGCCTCGCGGTAGCGGCGCTGCCACTCGGCCAGGTAGGGGAGGGTGCGGACGCTGTTCAGCTGCGCGTATTCAACGAAGTGGACCAACGCCGGGCCACCGGCCGTAAGGGCCGGCATCGACTCGGGTTCGGCTCCGACCCAGGCGAGGCCGGGGGGGAGGTCGGGGGCGGCGATGTTGTCGCGTCCGGGAAGCATTTAGGGGAGCTTGAGGCGGGACAGTATCCTGGCCGCGTGTCCGGGCTCCTCACATTCCTGCTGCCGGCGCTGCCGCTGCTGGCCCTGTTGATGACGCTGCTGCTCGGCCACTACCCCGGCTGCGAGGCGATCGTCCGCCTCTCCGAGCGGGTGGCGCGGCGCTCCGAGGCGAGCCAAGGCATGCCCCGGAGGGACTCGCAGCCGAAGCCTCCGCGCTCGTTTGCTCCCGCCGGCGGCCTCCTGATCGCCCTCAGCCTCGCCCAGCGCCCGCCTCCCCTCGCGCTCTAGCCCAACCAGAGCGGTTGCGTGGTTCCATTCGGACGCACAGAGACCGAAAGGAACCACGCGACGAGATTGTGCGAGCAAAGGAGCACGAAATGAATACGAGAACCGCACTAGTCGGCGCCGGCCTGGTCATAGCGGCCGTCGTCCTCTTCATCGTCCTCGGTGGCGGCGGCAGCGACTCCAGCAGCACCAGCGACGCCGGCAAGGTGCCGACCGTCGTCGTTGACAAGGAAGGACACCCGGTCGGAGGCATCCAGGAACTCGTCTACAAGAAGGGCGACCAGATCCACTTCAAGGTCGAAGTCCCGTTCGAAGAAGAGGTCCACCTCCACGGATACGACGTGGCGAAGGAGGTTCCGAAGGGCGGCGGCACCGTCACCTACGACCTCCCGGCAACCATCGAAGGGGTATTCGAGGCAGAGCTCGAGGGTCACAAGGAACAGATCATCGAACTCAAAGTCGAACCGTGAGCTTCATCCCTTTCGCCCACGCGCTGGCATCCAGGCAGGACCTTCCGGTCCCTGCCTGGCTGTTCGCGTGGGCGGCCTCGATCGTCCTCATCGTCTCGTTCTTCGCGCTCTCCGCCGCCTGGCGCGAGCCGAAGTTCGAGGACGAACAGAGGCGACCGTTCGGCGACCGGCTCTCGCAGGCGCTGCTGAGCCTCCCGGTCCAGGCCCTCTGCGGCGCGATCGGGGTCTTCCTCCTCGGCTTCGCGATCTACGCCGGCCTGCGCGGCACCGAAGCCCCCGACCGCAACTTCGCTCTCACCTTCTTCTACGTCACCTCCTGGCTGGGCTTTCCCTTCTTCTCGGCGATCTTCGGCAACCTCTTCCGGCCCTTCAGCCCTTGGCGGGCGATCGGCCGCACGGTCGGCGGCGCCTTTGAGGCGATCGCCGGTGAGGCTCCCGCGCACCTGCGCTATCCCGAGCGGCTCGGCCGCTGGCCGGCGGCGATTGGCCTGCTCGCCGTCGTCTGGCTCGAGGTCGTCTACGGCGGTGGCGCCGGCGTCGCCGTCGGCCTCTCGCCCGAACCCGTCGCCATCGCCGCCCTCCTCTACAGCGCCTACACGTTGGCGATGATGGCCGCCTTCGGGGTCGAGACCTGGTGCCAGCGTGGCGAGATCTTCTCCGTCTATTTCGGGATGTTCGGCCGGCTGGGGATCTTCGGCAGCGACGACTCGGGAAGGCTGGTCCGCCGGCGGCCCTTCTCCGCGGCGACGAGCTGGGCAGTCATCCCGGGCTCGGCGGCCGTCGTCCTCGCCTCGATTGCTAGCACCAGCTTCGACGGCGCCAAAGACGGCGCCTACCAAGACCTGATCGAAAGGGTGACCGGTTGGTTCGCGGAAGCCGGCACCTCCCTCGCCGCGGTCCGGGCCACCGACACGATCTTTCTGCTGCTTACCTTCGCCGGGGTCGGGTTGATCTACCTGCTCGGCGTGCGCGGAATGCGCACCGTCCCCGGCGCCCCCTCCTTCGCCAAGCTCCGCGTCGGTTTCTCCCACACCTTGATCCCGATCGCCCTCGCCTACCTTGTCGCGCACTACTTCAGCCTCTTCGTCTTCCAGGAGCAGGCCCAGTTCGCCTACCTGCTCTCGGACCCCCTAGGCACGGGGCACACCGACCTCTTCGGCACCGCAGGCGCCGGTGTCGACTACAACGTCCTCAGCGCCAACGCGATCTGGTACGTCCAGGTCGGCGCCCTCGTCATCGGCCACGTGATCGGCTTGATGCTCGCCCACGACCGCGCCCTCGTCTACTGGCCCGACTACCGCAAGGCCACCGCCTCCCAGTACTGGATGCTCGCAGTAATGGTCGCCTTCACCTGCTTCGGCCTCTACCTACTCTCGGTAGCCAACGGGTAAAAGCAGCCGAGATGCTCCCCCTAGCCCACGTAGGCCACTACCTATGGATCCTCTACGTTTTGCCTGTGATGATCGTGGTAGTGGGAATAGCGAAAACTGCGATTTCAGAGCGCCGCAGGGGCCGTGGGGCGGGCCGACGGTGAACCCGCCGTTGCGCTTCGCCGTCGCTGCGGCATGCTTGCTTACGGCGCTCAGCCTGTCCACCGGGGCTGCTTCCGGGGAAATCTCCTTCGGCGAAGGCTGCGAGTACGTCGAGGCGGGGCCGCCTGGCCCGAAGGGAAACCGGCTGCTGGTGGTTGGATACGGCGAACCCCAGCTGCGTCGCAGCGGCGATGCCCTGGTTGTGCGCGAAGGTCCGATCGGCTGCGGCCGGACGCGGGTCCCGGTTGACTCGGTCGATCGTGTTGTGATCAAGGCCGAAGGCGGAAACGTCGCCATCGACGAGCGCGGCGGGCGCTTCGGTCCGGGCGCGACTCCTGAGAGGAGTGGTGCGGAGATCGAGATCGATGTAAGCGAAGTAGATGTTTTTAGCCTGTACCGCGGCCCTCGTGACAGCGTGACCCGGATCGGGGTGGGTGCCGATGACACCGTCGCCTTCAACTTGAACCCCGCGGGTGACGGCCGCCGGGGCGATGCCGACGTGTTGATGTCGAAAGCCGAACTGCGGAGGTTCAAGGTGTTCGCTGAAGGGGGAGACGACTTGATCGACGCCCGGCGGCTGACCGGGATCCCCGACAACCACATCGGGTTTCCGGTCATCCGCCTCAACGGCGGACCCGGACGAGACGGGCTCCTCGGAGGCCGCGAGGCAGAGGGGTTGTACGACGGCCCCGGAGACGACCTCATCCGCGCAGGCGGGGGCGACGACCAGGTCGAGTTCGGCCCCGGACACGACACCGTCTACGGGGGCAGGGGGGACGACGGGCTCGTTTATACCTCGCCGCTTGAAGTCGCTGGTGGACACCGCGACGCGGCGGACCGGCTCTTCGCGGGTCCCGGCGCCGACGTGATCCAGGACGACAACGGGTTCCCGGACGTGATCCGTTGCGGCCCCGGCAGCGATCTCCTCGACGCTCACGGCCGCGATCGTGGCCGTGACTGCGAGAAGGTCCGCCACGGGCGTGGCGACCTGATCTAGGAGGAGCTAGAGAATCTCGGCGAGGCGAGTCTCAAGTGCCTCGGAGATGCTGTCCCGCACCGTCCCCTCAGCCAACCGTTCAACCAGGGACTCGAGAAAGCCTTCGATGATCAAAGCCTTGGCCGCCTCGTCATCGAGGCCGCGGGAGGTGAGGTAGAAGAGCTGCTCCTTGTCAACCTGAGCGATCGCCGCGGCGTGGGTGCAGCGGACGTCGTCGGCGAGGATCTCGAGGCCCGGGATCGCGTCGGCGTGGGCCTCGGGGGAGAGCAGCAGGTTGCGGCTCTCCTGGAAGGCGTCGGTCTGCTGGGCGCCGGGATCGACCTTGATCATCCCGCGCCAGACCGCCGTCGAGCCGGCGGCGAGGACGCCGCGGAAAGCGAGGTCGGAGTTGGTGTTCGGCGCCGCGTGCTCCTGCAGGGTGTCGAAGTCGAGGTGCTGGCCGGGGCCGCCGGCGTAGCCGCCGGTAACGCGGGCCTCGGAGCCCGGTCCGGCGAGCTTGGTCTCCATCCGCACCTTGCCGCGGGCCGAGCCGAAGCCGAGGGCGGCCCAGTCGAGGCGGCCGTCGCGCTGCACCTCGGCGCGCTGGGTGGCGAAGATCCAGGCCCGCTCGGAGATGTCCTGGGTGTTGACGTAGCGCAGGGTCGCGGCCTGGCCGAGGGCCAACTCGACCACGGTGTTCAGTACCGCGTCGATGTCGTCCGAAGGCGAAGACCAGTGCTCCCAGACCTCCGCTTCGGCGCCCTCCTCGAGCACGATCAGCGTCCGCCAGTTGATCGCCGAGCCCGTCGCGTCGACAGGCAGCTCGATCTGGATCGGCTCGTTCAGTCGCACGCCTTTGGGGACATGGATCAGCACGCCGTCGCGCCAGCTCGCCTCGTTGCGGGCGACGAACGGGTCTTCGACCGGCACCAGTGAGCCGAGCCGCTCGTGCAGCAGATCGCCGTGGCTGCCGAGCGCCTCGCTCAGCGGCAGGACGGTCGCAGCCTCGGCCCCGGAGACCACCGGCGACGCGCTCGCCTCCTCGTAGGCCTCCAGGTCGAGCCCGGAGAGGTCGGTGAATTCCCAGCCCTTCGCCTTCTGGTCGGGAAGGGGGAGCTCCTGCGCGAGAGAGGCGCCCTTCCGGCGCCTCTCCTCTAGCCAGGCCGGTTGCGTCGCGAGCTCAGCCAATTGAGCCCTCCATTTGAAGCTCTATGAGCCGGTTGAGCTCGACCGCGTACTCCATCGGCAGCTCCTTGGTCACCGGCTCGATGAAGCCGTTGACGATCATCTTCGAGGCCTCCTCCTCGTCGAGCCCGCGGCTCTGCAGGTAGAAGAGCTGCTCGTCGCCGATTTTGGAGACGGTCGCCTCGTGGCCGATGTCGGCGTCGTTCTCGTCGATCCGGATCGTCGGGTAGGTGTCCGAGCGCGAGTCCTCGTCGAGGAGCAGCGCGTCGCAGACCACCTTCGAGCGCGATTCGCTCGCCCCGTCGGCGACTTCGAGCAGGCCGCGGTAGGTCGCCCGGCCGCCGTCTTTGGAGATCGACTTGGAGAAGATCGAGGACGAGGTCCGCGGCGCCGCATGGATGATCTTGCCGCCGGCGTCCTGATGCTGGCCCTCACCGGCAAAGGCGATCGAGAGGATCTCGCCGTGGGCTTCGGGCCCGAGCAGGTAGATCGACGGGTACTTCATCGTCAGTTTCGAGCCGAGGTTGCAGTCGACCCACTCCATCGTCGCCTTCTCGTGCGCGACCGCGCGCTTGGTGACGAGGTTGAAGACGTTCTGCGACCAGTTCTGGACGGTCGTGTAACGAACTCGCGAGCTCTTGTTGGCGACGATCTCGACCACGGCCGAGTGCAGCGAGTCGCTGGAGTAGACCGGCGCCGTGCATCCCTCGATGTAGTGGACATCGGCGCCCTCCTCGCAGATGATCAGCGTGCGCTCGAACTGGCCCATGTTCTCGGTGTTGATCCGGAAGTAGGCCTGCAGCGGCATCTCGACTTTGACCCCGGCAGGGACGTAGACGAACGAGCCGCCCGACCAGACCGCGCTGTTCAGCGCCGCCAGTTTGTTGTCGTTCGGCGGGATGATCGTCGCCCAGTGCTCGCGCACCAGGTCCTCGTGCTCACGCAGGGCGGTGTCCATGTCGGTGAAGATCACGCCCTGGGCCTCGAGCTTCTCGTTCACCTGGTGGTAGACGACCTCGGACTCGTACTGGGCGCCGACGCCGGAGAGGAATTTGCGCTCGGCCTCGGGGATCCCGAGGCGGTCGAAGGTGTTTTTGATGTCCTCGGGGACCTCGCTCCAGTCGCGGCTGTTCTTCTCCGAGGCGCGGACGAAGTAGTGGATGTCGTCGAAGTCGATCTGGTCGAGGTCGCCGCCCCATTGCGGAGTCGGGCGGCTTTCGAAGTGCTCCAGCGCCTTCAGCCGGAAGTCACGCATCCACTTCGGCTCTTCCTTGAAGTCGGAGATCGTTTCGACGACCTCGCGGGAGAGGCCCTTCGGGGCTTTGTAGGCGTAGCCGGACTCCGAGTCGTGGAAGCCGAACTTCTCTTTGTAGTCGGCGTTGATGCCGGCCAGCTCGCGTTTCTCGGCGAGTACCTCGGGCGTTGCCATTTCAGTCGACCTCCAGAGTGATGGTGTCGTCCTCGATCGCTACCGGGAACGTTTGTACCGGCTGGAAAGCTGGGAGCGTCTTCGGCCTACCGGTGCTGAGGTCGAAGAGGGAACCGTGGCGGGGGCACTCGACCGTGCAGGTGGCCGGGTCGAACTCACCCTCGGCCAGCGGCCCGTTGTCGTGCGAGCAGCGGTCCTCGATCGCGTAAAGCGTGCCGTCGCAGTTGAAGACCCCGATCTTCTGACCGTCGTGCTCGACCAGGCGCATCTCCCCGGGCGACAGCTCGGTCGCCGGGCAGACGGGGATCTTGGTTCCAGCGGTGTCGGTCAAGAGAGGGGTGCTCCAGTCGCCGCGATGCGGCAGTGGCTAGTGCGGATCGAGACTTAATCCTACTTACAAGGTCGGATTTTAGCGGGACGCCCCGACCGGCAGGGGGGCGTCTGACTTCAGGGCCCGTATACGAGGGCCGAAGTCAGACACGTCCTGGGCTTTCACAAGGAAGCGATGAGTTCGTGACGGAACTGTGGTCTTATCTGCAGCAGACCCTTCGAAGAGAGGAACGAGAGATGAGCGAGAGGACCAGCTACGCACCGGGGACGCCCTGCTGGGTGGACCTGGCGACGCCGGACTTGGATGCGGCGGAGAAGTTCTACGGCCCGCTGCTGGGCTGGGAGATTCCCGAGCTGCCGAACTCGGCCGAAATGGGCGGCTACCGGCGGGCGAAAAAGAACGGCAAGGATGTCGCCGGGGCGATGCCGCTGATGCAGGAGGGACAGCCGCCAGCCTGGAGCACCTACATCGCGGTCGCCGATGCAGACGCCACCGCGGCGGCCGTGAAGGAGGCCGGGGGGTCGGTGATCTCCGAGCCGATGGACGTGATGGGCCTCGGGCGGATGGCGGTCTTCGCCGACCCGGAGGGCGGTGTCTTCGGGATCTGGCAGCCGGGGACGTTCGCCGGCGCCGAGCTGGTCAACGAGCCGGGGGCGTTCTCCTGGAACGAGCTCAACACCGGCAGCGCCGAGGCGGCGAAGAGCTTCTACGGCAGCGTCTTCGGCTGGGAGTTCGAAGACCGGGAGAGCGAGAACGCCGACAGCTACGTGATCTGCATGGTCGACGGCGACCGCGTCGCCGGGATGCTGGAGATGTCCGGCCGGGTCCCCAGCGAGGTGCCGCCGCACTGGAACACCTACTTCACCGTCGAGGACACCGAGGCGGCGATCGAGCAGGTCAAGGCGGGTGGCGGCGACAATGTCATGGGCCCGATGGACGTCGAGGTCGGCCGCATCGCGGTCGTCCACGACCCCTGGGGCGCGATCTTCTCCGTGATCCGCCTGAACGAGACCGCCTAGGCTTCACCGAGTCCGCAAAAAAGCATCTTCAAGTTGCTTTTTTGCGGACTCGCTAAATCTGGCGGAGGTCGGCGACCGCTTCCGAGGGGTCGCCGGTCTCGCCCTCGTCCTCCCATTCGGCCGACTGCCCGAGGGAGGCGCTCTTGACGATCTTCAGGCCCAGCATCGCGCACTTCATCCGGGTCGCAGAGATCTCGATCCCGAGCAACTCGAGGACGAAGTCTTTCGGCAGCTTCAGCAGCTCGTCGCGACTCATCCCGACCAGCTCGTCGGTCAGCAGCGAGGTGGCAGCGGTGGAGATCGCGCAGCCTTTGCCCTCGAAGGCGATCGCCGCGACTTTTTCGTCCGCGTCGAGTTTGATCGTCACGTGCTGCTCATCTCCGCAAAACGGATTGGTGTCCTCGAACTCGAGATCGGGTTGCTCGACGCGGCCGAAGTTGTGCGGCCGCTTGTAGTGCTCGAGGATCTGGTCGCGGTAGAGCTCGTCCATGCTTCGAGGCTAGCGAAGCGGCCAACGGGGAAGGGGTAGAGGATGAGGATTGTCGCGTCGATACTGATTGCAGCCGCACTGCTCCTTGCCGCCGGATCGGCGCGGGCGGAAACCACGCTCTACGTCGGCGACACGAAGGACTACGCAATCGCCTTCAAAAGCGAAGAAGCGCGACTCTTCGTCATCGAGCTCGCCGGCACGACCAGCTGCTACTACACCGAACCATTCGAAGCACTTGGCTCGGGCGGCTTCAGTGCCTTCGCGGCGCCGACGTTGTTGACCAGCGAAGGGGAAGGCCCGCGTGCATACGGCTCCGGCCGCGGCTCTTCCCGGGTCCGGGGGAAACTCGAGGGCGAAGTGGTGCGCGGCGATTTCGAATACTCGGAAAGCGAACTCAGCTACCACTGCGACACCGGCTTCACGCCGAAGCCGTTCGAGGCTCCACGCTACGAACCTGTCGGAAGCGGAGGGGCTCCGGTGAGCGGCGAAAGGCCCGTCTACTACGGGAGCGACGCCTCGACCGAGGTCTTCCTGCGCGTGATCAACGGGCAGGCGGGCGGAATCCGGGGAACCTTTGTGCCGCGGTGTCGGGTCGCCAGGTCGACGAAGGTTCCCCCCAGGCGCACGCTCTTCGACGGTCCCTCCGCCTTCACCAAGCTGGGCGAGGACGGCAGCTTCGAGACGAAAGACGTTGAAGAAGGGTGGCTGCGCTCCGGGGCTCACTACAAGGAAAAGATTTCGCTCACCGGGACCGTTGCGGAGGATGCAGTCGCCGGTACCTACCTTCGCATCCGCAGGACGAAGTCCAAGGGGAAGCCGGTTCGCCGGTGCGTAAACGGCCCCCTCACCTTCCGCGCGGTTCGCTACCTGCCGGCGGTCGGCTAGAGCCCGAAGACCCGGCGCGCATCTTCGAGCCCGTCGACCAGGCGGTCGATCTCCTCGGTCGTCGTGTAGACGCCGAAGCTGGCGCGGGCGGTGGCGGCGATCTCCAGCCGGTCCATCAGCACCTGGGCGCAGTGGTGGCCGGCGCGGACGGCGACGCCGTGGCGGTCGAGGATCTCGGAGACGTCGTGGGCGTGGATGCCCTCGATCTCGAAGGAGACCGGGCCGAGGCGGCCCTCGCCGCGGGGCGGGCCGAAGACGCGCAGGCCCGGCACCTCGGCGACTCGCTCGAGCGCGTGGTCGGCGATCTGCTCCTCGTGCTCGCGCACCGCATCCATCCCGACCATGTCGAGCCAGCGGAAGGCGGATGCCATCCCGATCGCCTGGGCGATCGCCGGCGTCCCCGCCTCGAAGCGCGCCGGCGGGTCGGCGTAGGTCGTGCCCTCGCGGGTCACCTTGCGGATCATCGAGCCGCCGCCGAGGAAGGGCGGCATCTCGCGCAGCAGGTCCAGCCTGGTCCAGAGGACGCCGATCCCCGTCGGCGCATAGAGCTTGTGGCCGGTGATCGCGTAGAAGTCGGCGCCTAGATCGGCCATATCGAGTGGCATCTTCGGCGCCGACTGAGCGCCGTCGACCAGCAGCTTGGCGCCGGCGGCGTGACTCAGCCGGGCGATCTCGGCGATCGGGTTCTCGGTTCCCAGGACGTTGGAGACGTGGGCGACGGCGACCAGCTTCGGGCCGCGCTCCAGCAGCGTCGCGAAGGCGTCCATGTCGAGCAGGCCCTCGTCGTCGATCGGCGCCCACTCGATCTCGGCCCCGACCCGCTCGGCCAGCTGCTGCCAGGGGACGATGTTCGAGTGGTGCTCCATCTCGGTCAGCACGATGCGGTCGCCCGCCCCGACGTTGGCGTCACCCCAGGCGCGCGCCACCAGGTTGATCGCCTCGGTCGCGTTGCGGACGAAGACGACCTCGCGCCGGTCGGCGGCGCCGATGTGGTCGGCGACCGTGGCCCGCGCCCCCTCGTAGGCTTCGGTCGCCTCGGCCGAGAGGGTGTGGGAGCCGCGGTGGACGTTGGAGTGGTGGCGCCGCTCGTAGCGATCGACCGCCTGGATCGAGGCCAGCACCCGCTGGGAGCTGGCGCCGCTGTCGAGGTAGGCGACCGGCTGGCCGTTGACCTCGCGCTCCAGTGCCGGGAAGGCGGCCCGGATCTTCTCGATGGAGAACGGCGCCACCGTTGCTGCGGGGCTCTTGGCGCTCACCGGCTCCATTTCGACGAGGTCAGGCGGCAGCGCCTGCCTCGACCTCCTCTGCGATCCAGCCGTAGCCCTTCTCCTCGAGCACGCCGACCAGCTCCGGGCCGCCTTCTTTGACGATCCGCCCTTGGTACATGACGTGGACCGCATCCGGTTTGACCATGTGGAGGATGCGCTGGTAGTGGGTGATGATCAGGACGCCCATGTCGGGGCCGGCGAACTTGTTGACGCCCTCGGCGACCGTGCGCAGGGCGTCGATGTCGAGGCCCGAGTCGGTCTCGTCGAGGACGGCGATCTCCGGCCGCAGCAGCGCCAGCTGCAGCAGCTCCATCCGCTTCTTCTCGCCGCCGGAGAAGCCGTCGTTGAGGTAGCGGCTGGAGAAGTCTTTCGGGATGTTCGCCAGCTCCATCGCCTCCTGGGCGGTGCGGGCGAAGTCTTTGATCTTGATCTGGTCTTCGCCGCGGTTCTCGCGCTGGGCGTTGATGATCATCCGCAGGTACTTGCTGACCGAGACGCCCGGGATCGCGACGGGGTACTGAAAGGCCATGAACAGTCCGGCCTGCGAGCGGTCCTCGGGGGCGGCCTCGGTGATGTCCTCGCCCTTGAAGGTGATCGTGCCCTCGGTCACCTCGAGCGCCGGGTGGCCCATGATCACGTTGGCGAGGGTCGACTTGCCGGAGCCGTTCGGCCCCATCAGGGCGTGCACCTTGCCCTTCTCGACGTCGAGGTCGAGGCCTTTGAGGATCTTCTTGTCCTCGACCTCCACGTGCAGGTTGCGTATCTCCAGCTCAGCCAATTTCGCTCCGTTTCTGGGGGTTAATCGAAGTTCTTACGCGGCGCTGCCGATGACGGCGGCGCGCTTGGGGGCACTGTGGTCGGAGAACTCGACCAGCTCGGCCAGCGTGGTGCCGGCCAGCGCCTTGGTGACGCCGCCCTGCACCCGCATCCACAGCAGCTTCGTCGAACAGGCCTGGTCGCCGTCTGACTCGTGCGAGCAAAGGACTTTGCCTTCGGGGGCGTCGTGGAAGCACTCCATCGGCGCGATCTGCCCTTCCAGCGCCTCGACCACCGCGTCCATCCTGATCTCCGCCGCCGGCTTCGCCAGGCGGTAGCCACCGTGGGCACCGCGGGTGGAGGTGACCAAGCCGGCCTTGCGCAGTTTCGCCACCAGGTGCTCCAGATAGGAGAGCGGCAGGTTCTCCGCTTCGGCGACGGAGCCCAGGCTGACGGGCTGCGAGCCGGGCTGGCGGCCCAGCTCGACCATCAGGCGAACTCCGTACTCGGCTTTGGTCGAGAACAGCATCTGACCTAAATCCTACTGAAGCGGTCGGTTATGGCTCGATCAGCCCACGGCGGATCGCGTAGCGGACCAGCTCGACCCGGTCGCGCATGCCGAGCTTTCGCATCGCGTTGGCGCGGTGGTTCTCGACCGTCTTCTCGGAGAGGTGGAGGACCTCGGCGATCTGTTTCGTCGTGTGCGCCTCGGCGACCAGCTTGACGATCTCCTCCTCGCGCGGGGTCAGCTCCTCTTCGCCGCTGGAGCCGCGCTCGAGCACGTCCTTGATTAGCGTCCGCTGCGCCTCGGGGGTGAGGAACGGCTCGCCGCGCTCGACCGCCCGGATCGCCGCCAGCAGGTCGGTGTCGGCCTGCGCCTTCAGCACGTAGCCGGAGGCGCCGGCTTTCAGCGCCTCGAACAGGTACCGCTCGTCGTCGTGCATCGAGAGGATCAGGACCGAGACCTCGGGCGCCTGTTTCTTGATCTCCCGCGTCGCCTGCAGCCCGGTCAGCTTCGGCATTTTCACGTCGAGGATCGCCAGGTCAGGCCGCTCCCTAACGGCAAGGTCGCGGGCCTCGGCCCCGTCCCCGGCCTCGGCAACGACCTCGATGTCGGGTTGCCGCTCCAGCAGCAGTCGCAACCCTGAGCGGACGATCCCATGGTCATCGGCAATCAGCACTCTCATCGCGCCGAGTCTCCCGGCACGCCGAGTCGGACGGTGGTGCCGGCGTCGGGGCGGGACTCGATCGTCAGCTCGCCGCCGACCAGCAGAGCTCGCTCGCGCATGCCGCCGATCCCGAGGCCGCTCTCGGACTCGTCGAAGGCGAAGCCGCGGCCGTCGTCGGCGACCTCGAGGGCGACGCCGCCGTCCTTGTCGCGCCGCAGCAGCACTACGACCCGCTTCGCGCCGCTGTGGCGGGCGGCGTTGTTGAGCGCCTCCTGGGCGACCCGGTAGACGACCAGCTGGGCGTCGTCGCCGAGGTCGGAGAAGTCGCCGTCGACTTCGAGCTTCGCCTCGATCTCGCCGCGGGCGAGCTGCTCGACCTGGCCGCCGATCGCCGCCGCCAGGCCGAGGTCGTCGAGGGCAGTCGGCCGCAGTTGGCGGGCGAGAGAAAGGAGCTCGGTCATCGCCTGGTTGGCCAGCGCTTTGGTCTCGGCGATTTCGGCTTCGAGCTCCGGCGGCGCCGCCTCGCGCGCGGCCTCCAGCCGCAGCAGCAGCCCGGTCAGTGACTGGTTCACCTCGTCGTGGAGGTCGCGCGCCACCCGCGCCCGCTCCTCCTCCTGTGCGTGCAATGCGGCCGAGCCCGCCCGCCGCCGCTCGGCCTCAAGCCGCCGCATCATCCGCAGGAAGGCGAGCTCGATCCGCTCCACCTCCTCGGTCTCGCCGACCCCGTCGATCGAGACGGGGAGGTGGAGCCGGGGGAGGAAAGGTCGACCTTCTCCATCGCCTCGATCAGGTCCTCGAGCGGCCGCAGCCGCCGCCGCTCCCGGGTCAGGGCCAGGGACAGCGCGACGACGACCAGCACGAGCCCGATCACCAGCAAGGTCATGGCGCAAGCCTAGGGGTCTTCCCCGAGCCGGTAGGGGGATTCCACCTATAGGCGAATCCGCGCTTTCGCCGCATACTTCTCCGACACCCTCGACTCTCAGGAGCGACCACTCGATGACCACCACCAAGCAATCCACCTGGGGCGCGACCCTGCGGACCACGATCCTGATGGCCTCGCTCGGCGGTCTGCTCGTCGTGATCGGCGCCCTGATCGGCGGCCCCAGCACCGCCGGCCTCTTCCTTCTCATGGCCCTGGCGATCAACTTCTTCGCCTATTTCTTCAGCGACAAAATGGCGCTGAAAATGAGCCGGGCGCAGCCGATCGAGGAGTCGGAGGCGCCGCGGCTCTACCAGATCGTCCGCGAACTGACGACGCGTGCCGGCCTGCCGATGCCGCGCCTCTACATGATCCCCCAGGACCAGCCGAACGCCTTCGCCACCGGCCGCAACCCGAAGCACTCTGCCGTGGCGGTAACCCGCGGGATCACCAAGCTGCTCTCCGAGGACGAGCTGCGCGGCGTCCTCGCCCACGAGCTCACCCACATCCGCAACCGCGACATCCTGATCCAGTCGGTCGCCTCGGCGATCGGCGCCGCGATCACCTATCTCGCCTACATGCTGATGTGGTTCGGCAACGACGACAACTCGCCGCTGAGCCTCGTCTCCGCGCTGGCGATGGTCATCCTCGCTCCGATCGCGGCGAGCATCATCCAGCTCTCGATCTCGCGCCAGCGCGAGTACGCGGCCGACGCCGGCGGGGCGGAAATCTGCGGCAACCCCGAGTCGCTGGCAAGCGCGTTGCTCCGCCTCGAGCAGGGAGCGGACGCGATGCCGATGCAGGTCAACCAGGCGGCCGAGCCCCTCTACATCGTCCGTCCCTTCAAGGGCAAGGGTATCGCCGGCCTCTTCTCGACCCACCCGCCGATCGAGGAGCGGGTCCGCCGCCTTCGCCAGATGCGCCCCAGCTTCGACTGACAGCGCACCTTCCCAGCAGCAAAACGGCCCCGGAACCCTTATCCGGGGCCGTTTTTGTGCGGTCAGCGGAGGCACTGGGTCAGTTTGAAATGAAGCCCATAAGAGCTTGATTCCGCGCTACCGTCGCCGCCGCAATCGAGAAAGTGGCCCCGGCGAGCGGTGGAACGCCCCCGGGGCCGTGACAAAGGAGTGTGACCTCCCTTGCACGACAAGGCTACGTCAGCGACTACTGAAGGCGACTATGAGGAGGCCGTGCTGCGGCACGTCCTCAACTGGCAACCGACGATCCTGCGGCTCTGCGACCTGATCCGCGAACTCGCCAGAGACCCCCGCGAGTTCGCCCACCAAGACGCGGTAAGCGAAGCGGTGCGCGATCTGACGAAAGTCGGCCTGCTCCACCGCCAAGGCGAGTGCGTGCTGCCGACCCCGGCAGCCGTCTATGTCCGGGGGTGGGAGCTTTGACCACGCAGGCCGTAGCGGCGCAGTTCGGTCGCAACCTCGCCGAGGCTCGCGGCTGGGAGGGGCTTTCTCAGACGCAGCTCGCCCAGCGCATCGCAAAGAGCCAGGCCGATGTGGCGCGCTGGGAGCTTGGCGAGCGGTGTCCCCGGCTGGATTACGTCGTGAAGCTTGCCGATGCGGTCGGGGTCCAGGTCCGGGATCTGCTCTACGGGATCGAGTAGGCGATGGCTCCGAGCGACAAGCGCAAACACTGGCCTGCCCATCGGATTCCCCTCCAGCGTCCGGTAATGGCCTTGGCGCTGGAGGTCTATCCGCACTGGCGAACGATCCCCGAACTGGCGCGCGAGATCGGCGGCAGCGGGGCGCTCACGCGCGCCACGCTGGAGTTGATCACCCTCGGCCTGCTCGAAAGCCACGGCTCGGCTGTCCGGCCAACCAAGGCTGTGGCCCACATGGAGCGCCTGAAGCTGCCGTAGGCTCTGAGCAATGGCGAAGCAGTCAAAGAAGCCCGCCGATCTCAACCGCCTTGCCGCCGCCATCGTTGGCGAGGCGACCGATGAGACGCCGCAGAAGCCGGAGAGCCAGCAGGCGCGCGCTGGACGCGCTGGCGGCCAGAAGGGCGGGAAGGTTCGCGCCTCCAGAATGAGCGCCGAGGAACGCTCAGAGTCAGCGAGAAGGGCCGCTAAGGCGCGCTGGAAAGCCAAATAAGGGCCTGCTTGACCCTGTTATAAAAATGGTGTTATATTTTCGGCATGGTCATCACCAAGCGCCACATCGACATTTTCGTCCCTGTCGCCGCTGGCATCGTCGCGTCTGACGCTAGGGCGATAGAGCGAGTCGAGGAGCGGAAGGGAATCTATGCCGGTCTCGATCCCCAGCCTGCTGCAGTCGCCAGGGCTAGCGAAAGGCGAGCACTCGTAGCCACGGACATGCGGCGCGATATCGCGCCCGAAGCTGGCTGGACGTTGATCGAAGACAACCTTGCCAATGGCGCATACGAGTGGCAGGGGCCTCGGGGGGAGTTCATCCGCCTTTCGAAGACCACCCCGGAATCCCGCAAGCTCGAGGCAGCGAAGTCCTTCCAGGGCATTCAGGAGGAGTTGATCGTGCCCCCGCCGCCGCCAGCTGGTCTGCGCGAAGAAATCCTGATCCGCCTGATGGGCGACCCGCTCAAAGACCCGACCGTTGACATCGTCTGCGTGGGCAGGAAAGGCGTTCGGTCTGCGGCGGTTTCGCTGGCAGCCATTGCGAAGGCGCAAACCGAGCGATTCCCCGGCAAAGCGCCAGTCAAAACGAGCGTCACGTTGCCGGGAACCCGCCGCGCCACCGAAACGGGGTAGTCACATGCCCGACAGCTTCAACCCATACGCCGTGACCCTTGCGCGGCGCGCTAAGGGCATGATGCAGGTGGACCTTGCGAATGCTCTTGGCGTAACGCAGGCTTCCGTGTCCCACTGGGAGAGAGGTCTTCGAGTGCCTGAGCCTGAGGTCTTGAACCGCCTCGCGGCCGAGCTGGATGTTCTGCCTCTCACTCTTACCGATGAGTCGATCGCTACGACCTCGCCCATGTTCAGGGCGACCGGCGTCAACAAAAAAAAGGACGAGCGAAAGATCGAAGGCCGTACCGAGCTTGCACGGGTAGCGGCCGCTCGGATTCTGGAAGAAGTCGACGTTGCCCCCACCCTTGCTTGGCCGTCTGAGGAAGATCCTCTCGGCGACGATCCCGAAGAGGCCGCTGCCGCACTGCGGCGCGTCTGGCGAATCCCGAGTGGTCCGGTCGCGGACCTCACGACCTATATCGAGTCGGCTGGCGCGGTCATCCTGCGGGTGAACTTTGGCCATCCCAAAGTCGAAGCTGCATACGCCCACCCTCGCCGAGAGGCTAAGCGGTGGATTCTCATGAACACCTTCATGACCGATGCCGCGCGATATCGCCTCAGCCTCGCGCACGAGCTTGGTCATGCCGCGCTACATCATTGGGACGCCTTCAACGTTCCGGATGAGCGTGGTCGGGAGGTGCAGGCGTACCGGTTCGCACTCTCGCTGATGGTTCCTGCGGAGGATTTCATCCTCGACATCGCCCATACCCGTCGCAAGTGGGATGACTTTCTGCGACTACGGGATAAGTGGGGGATCTCTGCCGCCGCGCTGGCACGGCGGGCGCATGACCTCAAGCTTCTGAATGCCTCCGCCTACAAATCAATCAACATCGAGCGCCGTTCACGCGGCCACTGGAAACACGAGCCGGGGGGAGAACAGTCAGTCGAGCAGCCCAGCATTTTCCCTGAAGCGGTCTCTGTTTTGCGGGGCCAGGCGGGATGGACCGATAAGCAGTTCTCGGAGGTCGCCGGCCTGCCGCTTAAACAGTTGGCCGACCTCCTCCCCGAAAACTTCACGGCCGAGGCCGAGGCTGAGCCGCCGCGTCGGGTGACGCTGCGCGTCGTCAGATAGATCGTCGGTATTGATTCTGCCCGGTAGGTCCATCCTGTTTTTCCGTCTGATCGCTTACGCATAATGGTCAGAATGAACAGGCTGAGCACCGAGAAGCGGGCGCAGATCATCGGCTGCCTAGTTGAGGGCAACAGCATCCGCGCCACCGTCCGAATGACCGGCGCGGCCAAGAACACCATCGTCAAGCTCCTGGCCGACCTTGGCGAAGCCTGTGCTGAGTATCAGGACGGTGTCTTCCAAGACCTCCCCTGCTCGGTGGTGGAGGCTGACGAGATCTGGAGCTACTGCTACGCGAAGGCCAAGAACGTGCCCGAGCAGTTCAAAGGGACGCCGGGCTACGGCGACGTATGGACCTTCACGGCGATCTGCGCGGATACCAAGCTGGTCCCCTCTTGGCTGGTCGGCGAGCGCACCAAATACGACGCGACCTACTTCCTCGAAGACCTGGCGAGCCGGATGGCCGGTCGCATCCAGCTATCGACGGACGGGCACTCGATGTATGAATCGTCGGTGCGGCAGGCGTTCGGCGTCGATGTTGATTGGGCCGTGATCCAGAAGAACTACGCCTCAGACCCGAGCCAAGGTGGCAAATACAGCCCTCCTGTCTGCACCGGGACCAAGCGGCGGGCTATGAAGGGAGATCCCGACCCCGACCGGATCTCAACCAGCTACGTGGAGCGCCAGAACTTGACCATGCGAATCGGGATGCGGCGCTTCACTCGGCTGACGAACGGATTCTCGAAAAAGGTTGAGAACTTGTCGCATGCCGTCTCCCTCCACTTCATGCACTACAACTTTGCCCGGCCTCACAGGACGCTGAAGGAGCGCTACCCGCGCACGCCTGCGATGGCGGCGGGGGTCACCGATCACATCTGGTCGCTGGAGGAGATCGCGGCCTTGCTCGATTGATGAATGCCTTGCGCGTATCAAGGCAGATATCGTCTTGTGCCTAGCTCGGGAGGGCACTGGTGCTGTTCTTTATTGATGAGTCCTGGCAAAAAGTCGCTGGTCGAGAAATCGGTGCCCTCGGTGGGGTAGTGATCCCCGAGCCTCGATACAACAACTTTTGTCGTGAAGTTTTCGCCTTTAAGCGCGATGTTCTCGGTGCGACAGAGCTAATGGACAGCGAGCTGAAGGGCAATTCGTGCTTTGCCAAGAGCGCATTTCGGAAGCGAGATGCAACGGGGCGATCCAGGCTGCTCGAAAGCGCAGACAAGATGATCAAGTCCATCCAGACGCACAAAGGGAAAGTCTTCCTGATTTGGACCCACGATCCCACGCTATCTCTGCTCAACAATCCCAACTCCCGCGAACTGTCAAAGCCCTATAAGCAGCTTCTTTTTGACATGCGCGCATGGATGCGGGCCGAGGCTCCGAAAAACCGCGGAGCGCTGACCTTCGATCAGCGTCAGCATCGAGACGATGAGGCTGCCGCGTGCGCCATAAGCAATTACCTCTTCCGCGCGCGCGGCGATTGGGCTAAGAGGTTCACGCAGATACCTAACTTCACGGCAAGCTCGATTAGCCCTGGACTCCAAGCCGCAGACCTAATGGTCTATCTGGGTCCCCACCTTGCCGATTCGACTGAGCGACCAGAGCTAGCGCCCTATGTTGAGCAAATGAAGGACATGGCATATGAGTTTCGAAGCGGCCGACAGCAACGCCGCCACAGGAGCGTGCGTCGAGTCGGCTGAAGAGGAAAGGGGCCGGCGAGCTGAAGCTCTATGACGCCGTTAAGAGCGGCGTACCGACCCCTTGTGGTACGGCAAGATATCACTGGAGTTGATTCCGCGTATTAACGCGATGACCCTTGAGATGAGCCCCTGCAAATCGGCCTTTTATCGCTTCCGGGGTCCCTTCTCGGGGATCAATCGGGCGGGAGTTTCCCATTAGCTCAAGAGCCAAGTTTTCAAACTGACCCAGTGCCTCAGCGGACTCTCGCTATACTTTTTGAAGTAAAGCTGATCCGGATTAGGGGATTTCGAGCCATGGCCATCGACACGACGCGCGTTCAGACGATCGAGGAGATCGAACCTTTTGAGGCTGCCGAGGAGATCAACGGCGGCGACGTCGTCCTGATCGACACGCGCGAGCCGCACGAGTACCAGGAGGCCCACCTCGAGGGCGGCAAGCTGGTGCCGCCGGGGCTGCTCGGCGACGAAATCGCCACTGCGGCGCCCGACAAGTCGGCCCGCACGATCCTCTACTGCCGCTCCGGCAACCGCTCGGCGATCGCCGCCGCGCAGCTGCAGCGGCTGGGCTATGAGAACGTCGCCTCGATGAGCGGCGGCATCCTTCTTTGGCAGGAGCAGGGGCTGCCGGTCGTCGCCGCGCATGGGATGACCCCCGAGCAGCGCGAGCGCTACTCGCGCCACACGCTGCTGCCCGAGGTTGGGGTCGACGGCCAGGTGAAGCTGCTGAACGCGAAGGTGCTGCTGCTCGGCGCCGGCGGGCTCGGCGCCCCGACCGCGCTCTATCTCGCCGCCGCCGGCGTCGGGACGATCGGCCTCGTCGACGACGACGTGGTCGACGCCTCCAACCTGCAGCGCCAGGTGATCCACAACACCGAGCGGATCGGGATGGCGAAGACCGCCTCGGCCCGGATCTTCATCGAAGGGCTGAACCCCGACGTCAACGTCGTCGAGCACAACGGCCGCCTCGACGCGAGCAACATCCTCGAGGTGATGGAGGACTACGACATCGTCGTCGACGGCGCCGACAACTTCCCCACCCGCTACCTGCTGAACGACGCCTCGGTGCGGCTGCGCAAGCCGGTCGTCTCCGCCTCGATCCTCGGCTTCGACGGCCAGATCTCGACCTTCGTTCCCTTCGAGGGGCCCTGCTACCGCTGCCTCTACCCGACCCCGCCGCCGGCCGAGCTGGCGCCGAGCTGCTCCGCCAACGGAGTGCTCGGGGTGATGGCCGGGACGATGGGCACGCTGCAGGCCAACGAGGTGATCAAGCTGATCCTCGGCGCCGGCAACCCGCTGATCGGCCGCCTGCTTCTCTACGAGGCGCTCGGCACCACCTTTACCGAGTTGAAGGTCCGCCGCGACCCCGACTGCCCGATCTGCGGCGAGAACGCCGAGGAGATCCCGGAGTCGGAGATGGGGCAGTTCCCCGACTACGAGCAGTTCTGCGCCGGAGCCGGCGGCGACCGCTAAGCCGCGAATACCGGCGCATCTCGGCGTCCTCGGTCGGTCGTGTGCAGAGCACACTTCCCTCCCTGCGTCCTTGAGCTGCTTGATCTTCGCGGCTTAGTAGGATCACCGATCTCATGGCAACCGTTCGCATCCCACCGGTCCTGCGCCCGAAAACGGGTGGGCAGGCCGAGGTCGAGGCCGCCGGCTCCGACGTCGGCGAGGTTCTGCGGGCGCTGACCGCCGAGTTCCCCGACACCGGGGCGCAGCTCTTCGGCGAGGACGGCGAGCTCAACCGCTACGTCAACGTCTATCTCAACGACGAGGACGTGCGAGTTTTGGACGGGCTCGGAACCGCCGTAAAAGACGGCGACAACGTAGTCATCCTGCCGGCGATGGCCGGCGGCGCCGCTTAGTTCTTCAGCGGTCCAGGACCAAGCCGAGGAACTGCTTGGTCCGCTCCTCGCGGGGGTTCTCCAAGACCTCGATCGGCTTGCCCTGCTCGACGATCACGCCGCCGTCCATGAAGACGACCTGGTCGCCGACCTCTTTGGCGAAGCCGATCTCGTGGGTGACGACGAGCATCGTCATCCCTTCCGAGGCGAGTTCGCGGATCGTGTCGAGCACCTCTTTGACCAGCTCGGGATCCAGCGCGCTGGTCACCTCGTCGAAGAGCATCACGTGCGGTTCCATCGCCAGCGCCCTGGCGATCGCGACCCGCTGCTGCTGACCGCCGGATAACCGTTCGGGGTACTGGGCGAGTTTGTCGGCAAGGCCGACGCGCTCCAGCAGCGCCGTGCCTTTCTCCCGGGCCTCACCCTTCGAGCGGCCGAGCACCCTTTCCGGTGCCATCGTCACGTTTTCCAGCACGCTCTTGTGCGGGAAGAGGTTGAACTGCTGGAAGACCATCCCGACCCGCTGGCGGACGAAGTCGAGGTTCCAGCTCTGCTCGCCGGTACCCGAGCCGGGTCCCCTGCAGATGTCCTGACCCTCGAGCAGGATCTCGCCTTCCTCCGGTGGCTCGAGCAGGTTGACGCAGCGCAGCAGCGTGCTCTTGCCCGACCCGCTGGGCCCGAGGATGCAGATGACTTCGCCTTTCTGCACGTCGAGGTCGATCCCCTTCAGGACCTCGAGGCTGCCGAAGCGCTTGCAGACCCCGCGCAGCTTCAGCATCGGCTCGGCCACGGCTCAGGCCACCTCGATGTGCGATCCGCGGGTGACTTTCAGCTGCTGGCGGGCGATCAGTTTGTCGACCACCCGGGCCAGGGGCAGGATGATGATCACGAAGAAGATCGCGGTCAGCGTCAGCGAGGAGCTGTTCAGTCGTTCGGAGAGCACTTCGCGGCTGACCAGCACCGACTCGCTCAGCGCGATCACGCTGACCAGGGTCGTGTCCTTGAGCAGAGAGATGAGTTCGTTCAGCATCGGCGCCGGGATCTTGGTCACCCCCTGCGGCACGACGACGTAGCGCATCGCCTGGAAGTGGCTCATGCCAAGCGAGCGGGCCGCCTCCATCTGGCCGCGGGGCACCGCTTCGATCCCGGCCCGGTAGACCTCTGCCGAGAACGCCCCGTAGACGATCACCAGGGCGGCGACGCCGTACCAGAACGGGTCGGGCCGGCCGAACCAGTGGGGGATGCGGACTTCCTGCGGGAGGAAGCTGAGAAACGGGACCCCGCCGGAGATCATCAGGATGATGATCAGGATCGGCACCGCGCGGAAGAAGTCGATGTAGGCGATCGTCAGGAACCGGATCGGCATCAGTTTCTTCCCCGGCAGCTGTCGCAGCAGCGCCAGGAACAGGCCAAGGGCGAGCGCCAGCACAGCCGCCACCGCGAAGACGAGGAGGTTCTGCAGGAAGCCGACGAGTACTTCTCCGAAGTGTTCCCGCATCACGTCGAAGTTGAAGTACTGGTTGAAGAACTGACTCATGGCATCAGTTTCCCGCTTGGGCCTGCGAACGCAAAGGGGGCGCCGTCGTCGGCGCCCCCTCGCTCAAGGTCGGGTCTAGCCGAGGAACTGCTTCGGCGGTTCGAGGTGAAACCACTTTTCGTAGATCGTTTTGTAGGTGCCGTCGGAGATCACTTCCGCCAGACCTTCGTTGACTTCCTTCAGCAGCTCCGTGTTGTCCTTGGCGAGCGCGATTCCGTAGCTTTCTTCGGTCGGGACTTTTTCGGAGATTTCGACGCCGCCTTCTTCTTCGATCGCGTTCTGCGCCACCGGTGCGTCGATGATCACGGCTTCGACCGTGCCCGCCTTGAGGGCGTTGATCGCATCAGGACCTTCGGGATAGGGACGGAGTTCGCCGGCATTGGCTTTTTCCTTGCCGAGTTCGAGCCCCGTGGTGCCCTGCTGGGCGCCGACGGTCTTGCCTTCGAGATCTTCGATGCCGCCCACGTCGCTGCCTTCTTTGACCAGGATCGCCTGTTCGGAGAGGTAGTAGGGATCGGAGAAGGCGACTTCCTTTTCGCGTTCTTCGGTGATCGTTGCCGCGGAGGCCACGGCTTCGAACTTGCCCTGGGCGACGTCGCGGAAGATCGTTTCGAACGAGGTGTCCTGGAATTCCGGCGAGCGGCCGATCTTTTCGCCGATCGCTTCCATCAGTTCGATGTCGAAGCCGGTGTAGTCACCCGGTTTCCCCTGCTCGAACGGCGGATAGGGGATGTCGGAGCCGACGGTCAGGGGTTCGCCGCCGCTTCCACCGCTGCTGCTGGTGGCGCCGGTGGTGTCGCTGCTGCTGCCGCAGCCCACCACGACCAGCGAGGTGATTGCCAGAAGGAAGACCGCGAATATGGCGGTCAGCCGGGTCGATCTCATCGAAATCCTCCGTTCGAGTTGGACAGGCCGGAATAGGTATACAGGCTGGGCCTTATTCCGTCGCTACACTTTCTGAAGTAAAGGGTCGGCCGATGGCGCACGAGCAACTACTCAACAAACCCTGTGGAGGTCGCTTCGGCAACATCGTCGAGTCGATCGGCAACACCCCGTTGGTGGAGCTGCCGCGTTTCTCGCCGAAGCCGGGCGTCCGCATCTACGCCAAGCTCGAGGGGCACAACCCGACCGGCTCGGTCAAGGACCGCGTCGCCAAATCGATGATCGAGGCGGCCGAGGCCGAGGGCGCGATCGAGCCCGGGCAGACGATCCTCGAACCGACCTCGGGCAACACCGGCATCGCCCTGGCGATGATCTGCCGCCGCAAGGGATACCCGCTGAAGGTGGTGATGCCCGACAACGTCACCGAGGAGCGGACCCAGCTGCTGCGCATGTACGGGGCGGAGATCGTCTACTCCGAGGGCGCCAAGGGCTCCAACGGCGCGGTCGAGGTGGCGCTGGAGATGTCGCAGGACCCGAGCTTCTACATGCCCTACCAGTACGGCAACGAGGCCAACCCGCTCGCCCACTACAACGGCACCGCAGTCGAGATCCTCGAAGAGCTCGACGAGGTGACCGCCTTCGTCGGCGGCCTCGGCACCGGCGGCACCCTGATGGGCAACGGCCGTCGCTTTAAGGAGGTCAACCCGGAGACGCTGATCGTCGCCGCCGAGCCCAAACAGGGGGAGCTGGTCCAGGGCCTGCGCTCGCTCGACGACGGCTTCATCCCACCGATCATCGACATCTCCCTGTTCGACCGGAAGATCATGGTCGACAACCGCGACGCGATCGTTTGGACCAAGAAACTGCTCGAGGAGGAGGGCGTCTTCGCCGGCGTCTCGGCCGGCGCGATCGCCGCGATCGCCCACCGCATCGGCGGCGAGCTCGACGTCCGGCAACGTCGTCTTCCTGATCCCCGACGACGGCTGGAAGTATCTCTCCTCGGGCGTCTACACCAAGCCGATCGAGGAGATCGAAAACTTGGATACCACCGTCTGGTGGTAGGTCGGCCTTAGGGTCTTGGCTATGAAGATCTCCCAGGCCCTGATCGACGAGATGGTCGCGCACGCGCGCGAGGATCTGCCGAACGAGTGCTGCGGGATGATCGGCGGCCGCGACGGCGAGGCGAGCACCGTGGTCCGAGTCGAGAACTCCGCCGCCAGCCCTCTGCGCTACGAGATGGACCCGCAGGCGCAGTTCGACGCGCTGAAAGCGATCGAAGGCACCGGCGATGAGCTGATCGGGATCTACCACTCCCACACCCGCAGTGCCGCATATCCCTCGCAGACCGATGTCAACCAGGCCGTCGCCTGGCCCGAACAGATCTACGTGATCGTCTCGCTGGAGCACGATGACGCCCCGGACGTGAAGGCCTACGACCTGGCGGACCTGAAGATCGCCGATGTCGAGCTCGACGTCACATAAACCCCGCTCCCGCGAGCACGAGCGTGGCGCCCAGGGCGGCGGCGGTAGCGGCTCGGGTGGCGACGACAGCGGTGGTGGAGGTGGCGGCGGCGGAGGTGGCGACCTCGTCAAGGTGGCTTTCGCCCGCAACCAGGCAGAGGCGGAGATGTTGCAGGGGCTGCTGTCCGAGGCCAGCATCCCGAGCGTTTTGAAGCGCAGCTTCGGCTTCGACAATCCCGACTTCCTCTCCAGCGGGCCCCGCGACGTGATGGTCAACGCCGGCGACGCCCAGCGGGCCACCGACCTCCTCGCCGAAACGATGATCGAGGACGAGGGCGACGAGGTCGCCGAGCTGGAAGGCGAACGGCGCCTCGCCCGGGGCGAAACCGGAGGTCCCTCGCCCGGCCGCCTCGCATTCTGGATCCTCGCCGTCGCCGCGGGCGGGTTCCTCCTGCTGTGGCTGCTCTACGAACTCACCTACTAGGAGGATCGATGGGAGATCTGGTCGAGGTTGCCTTCGTGGGCGACGAGTTCGAGGCGGAGATGATCCGTGCCCTGCTCGAGGAAAATGGGATCCCAAGCATCCACCAGCGGGTGACCCCCGCCGGGCCACAGTTGGGCTATGGCCTGATGAACCCCGGCGGCGGGGCTCACCGGGTGATGGTGCATCCCGAGCGGGCGGATCGAGCGCGGACCTTGATCGAAGCGACGACGGCCGAATCCCTTCCCGAACCGGTCAACGCCGAATATCTCGAAGACGCCCAGGGCGGGCACAAGCCACGCAACTACGGGGTGATCGGCGGTTACGCGCGGGCGACGTTCTGGTCGCTTCTAGCGATGGCCGCGTTCTTCGGCGTCTGGTGGCTGCTCCGCGCGCTCGGGCTCACCTGACCGCGACCGGGCCGCGGACCATCTCACGCAGGTAGTCGCGCCAGGCGTCTTCGATCTCGCGGAAGCGGGCGTCGAAGGCGTCTTCGAGTTGGACCTCGGGGCCCTGGGGGAGGAGTTTGGCGACGAGGCGCTCGCAGGCCTCGGGGCCGCGCTCGTTCTCGAGCAGGTCGAAGATCGTGCCGCCGAGGATCACCGCGTCGCGGCGCGAGGGCGGGAAGGAGGGACGGGAGCTCTCGCGCAGGCGGCGGATCACGGCGGCGCGGTAGAGGCCGACCTGGCGGGAGAAGTATTGGGCGCCGCCTTCGACCAGCCAGGCCCAGCGCAGGTAGCGGGCGAAGCGGCGCGGCGTCCAGGAGGGGGGGAGGGCGGTGTTGTTGTCGGCGATCACCATCTGCGCGTAGAGCCGCTCGGCGGTGCCGCGCAGGGCTTCGTAGGAGTCGTCCCCCGCGGCGCGGCGCTCCATGTGGAAGTCGTTGAGGACGTGCAGCTCGGTAGACATCGGCCAGCCGGCGAGATAGCGACGACCGGCCGGCGCCGATGCCCAGCGGGCGGCGGGGAGAAAGGGATGGGCGGCGGTCAGCCAGAGCGGGTTGGTGTGGACGACGATCGTCGCCTCCTCCGGCACTGTCTCGAAGCGGTCTTCGAGCCGCAGTCGCAGTTCCTCCAGCCGGTCGAGCGTGCGCTCGGCGAAGGCGGAATCGTCGGAGTCGTGCCGCGCAGTGAAGCTCAGGCTCTCAGTCTCGACCCAACTCATCGAGGCGAGGGTAGCGAGAGGAGAAGTTGGCTAAACGAGCGCAGGTTCGGCTGCGCCGGCGCGCGAGCGTATCTCTTCGCGGGCGCGGTCGAACTCTTCATCGGCCATCACCGGGGTGCCCTCGAAGGGCAGTTCGCGGTCGATCTCGACCCAGGAGCGGCAGCCGTGGTACTCATCGCGGACGCGCACCGTGACCGGGCGCGGGATCCGATGGACCCGCAGCAGCAGGACGTGGAGGGGGTGACGGTGCTTCCAGGTCAGCCGCTTTTCGGCGTAGTCCGGGGTCCAGATGTAATAAGGCGAGAGCGCGTCGAGGCTGCGACGGTCGTTGATCGTCACGTGGTCGACGACTTCGGCCCAGGCGCGCAGGCGGACGCGGTCGGGCTGGGGGATGCCGCCGTCCTGGAGCAGCGCTTTCGGCGGCGGCTCTTCGTCGGGCCAGACACCCTCCTCGAGCGCGCGGCGCAGCTCCGGGTGGTGCGATTCGCGGACCAGGTTGTTCTGCTGGTGGTCGAAGGTCGGGTAGAGGAAGAACCGCTCGTGCTCGAGCTCGAAGTGCTTGTTCTCCTCGCGGATGCCTCCCTTACGCAGGGTCAGTAGCTGCTCGCCCTCAGAGAGAGCGCGGACCGTTACGGCCCATTCCTTTAGAGCGATCGGCATTGAAGTATCCCAGCGAAGATTCGTTGATTCCAGAGTGGGGTGAGCGCGTGTGGACTGGGCCTGCTTAGGGCCAATTGCGCTCACCCAGAGGCGCGCATTCTAGAGGAGTGCTGCGAAAACTCAACTAAAAAACCGCGAAATTTGCGAAATGTGACCTACCTCCACCCGCCGCCGCCCGGAGTTTCGAGCCTCAGACGGTCGCCGGGAGCCAGATCCCCGGCCGCCTTGCCGGGCAGTGGCGATCCGTTCAGGAGGTTGACCCCGGTGGCCCCGTCTTCGCCTTCGCCGGCGCCGCGTGGGCGGTGGCGGCGGCGCTCGGTGATCAGGCTGAAGCGCATCGGCGCCAGCGCTTCGATCTCGCGGACAATCCCGTCGCCGCCGCGGTGGGTGCCCGCGCCGCCGCTGCCGGCGCGCAGCGCGAGCTGCCGGACCCGCAGTGGGAATTCGGTCTCCAGCGCCTCGGTCGGGGTGTTGAGGGTGTTCGACATCGCGACGTGGATCGCGCTGGGGCCGTCGGCGTCGGAGCAGGCACCCTGGCCGCCGCCGAGCGTCTCGTAGTAGGTGAAGCCCTCGCCCGCGAGGGTCAGGTTGTTCATCGTCCCCTGGCCCTGCGCCGGGCCCGGCCGCGCCTGCGAGAGGGCGGCGAGGACGAGGTCGGCGACGCGGCTCGAGGTCTCGACGTTGCCGGCGGCGACCGCGGCGGGGTAGCGGGCGTTGAGGAGCGAGCCGGCAGGGGCGATGACCTCGATCGGCCGGTGGGCGCCGGCTGAAGGCGGGGCGTCGGGGTCGGTGAGGACGCGGACGGCGAAGAAGGCTGCCGATTTCGTCACCGAGAGGGGGCAGTTGAGGTTGCCGTCGACCTGCTCCTCGCTGCCGCTGAAATCGAGGCGCAGCGTGTCGCCGGCGACCCTCGCCTCCAGCCGCAGGTGCAGGTCGCGCTCGGAGCCGTTCCAGTCGGCCTCGAGCACGTCCTCGGCGCGGTAGCTGCCGTCGGGGAGATCGGCGAGGGCGGCGCGGGTGCGGCGCTCGGTGTAGGCGAGGATCTCGCTCATCCCGGCGCGCAGCGCCTCCGTCCCCAGGCGCTTGCGCAGCTCCTCGAGGCGGTGGGTGCCGACCCGGTTCGCCGCCTGCTGCGCGCGCAGGTCGGCGAGCCGCTGGCGCGGCGAGCGCATTTGTGCCGCGAGCCGCTCGAGCGTTTCGGGAGTGGCGACGGTCGGCGGGATCACCACGCCCTCTTCCTCCAGCGTGCGCGAGAATGCAGGCATCGACCCCGGCGTCGGGCCGCCGACGTCGGCGTGGTGGGCGCGGGCGGCGGCGAAGCCGAGCAGCTCGTCGGCGGCGAAGACGGGAGAGACGAGGGTGATGTCCGGCAGGTGGGTGCCGCCGCGGTAGGGGTCGTTGAGGATCCAGTCGCGGCCGGGCCGCTGCTCCTCGCCGATCACGGCGGCGACCGCGTCGGGCATCGAGCCGAGGTGGACCGGGATGTGCTCGGCCTGCATCACCAGCTCGCCGGCGGCATCGAAGAGCGCGGTCGAGCAGTCGTGACGCTCCTTGATGTTGGCCGAGTAGGCGGAGCGGATCAGCGTCGCCCCCATCTCATCGCAGGCGGCGCGCAGCCCGCCGACTAGGACCTGGAGCGCGATCGGATCGAGTCCACTCATTCGTCTGCTCCTTTTCGTTGCCGTGGACCGGAAAGGAACAGGGCAATGATGGTGCCGTGGTCGTCTACCCGCGTTTGCCAGCCGGGCGGGACGACGAAGGTCGCCTCCGGGAGCTCGAAGACGACCGGCCCGTCGGACTCGCTGCCGGCGGCGGGCTCGCCACGGAGAACCGGCGTCTCGACCCACTCGCCGTCGAAGTAGACGCGCCGCGAGCTGCGCTCGAGGGCTTCCTCGCCGGCCGCGACCGGCCGCGGTGCCGGGCCGGGAACGACCAGCGCTAGGTCGATGTCGACGAGAACGACTTCGCCATCGGGGTCGCGGTGGCCGTAGCGCTCTTCGTGGGCGCGTTCGAATCCGCTCGCCAGGTCGGCCGGATCGGGATCGATTGGTCCCGGCACCGGCAGCTCGAAGGCCTGGCCGGCGTAGCGGAGCTTGTAGGTCACCTGCGCCTCGGCCTCTTCGAGCCCGGCGCCGATCTCCTCGATCATCGCCGCGACTTCGGCCGCGATCCGTTCGGCGCTGAGATCCGTACCGCTCAGCATCACCGTCCGCGCCGTGTCGCGGCGGCGCTCGGAGGCGCAGAGGCCGAGGGCGGAGAGGACGCCGCCGGCGCGGGGGCAGAGGATCGTCTCGATTCCCAGCTCGGCGGCGATCGCCGCCGCGTGCATCGGGCCGGCGCCGCCGAAGGGGAGCAGCGCGAAGCGGCGCGGGTCGACGCCGCGCTCGACGGTGACCACCCGCAGCGCTCGCACCATCTCCTGGTTGGCGACGCGGAGGATCCCGGCGGCGGTCTCGAGCGGGTCGAGGCCGAGGGAGCGGGCCAGCTTGCCGATCGCCCGCTCGGCGGCCTCGGCGTCGAGGCCGACCCCGCCGGCAAGCTGCGAGTCGCCGGCGAGGTGGCCGAGCAGGAGGTTGGCGTCGGTGACCGTCGGCTCGTTGCCGCCGCGGCCGTAACAGGCCGCTCCGGGATCGGCGCCGGCCGACTGCGGCCCGACCCGCAGCGCCCCGCCGGCGTCGCGCCAGCCGATCGAGCCGCCGCCGGCACCCACCGTGTGGACGTCGACCATCGGCAGCTGGATCGGGCGGCCGCCGATCTCGCGTGAGTCGGTGCGCCGCACCTGACCGCCCTCGACGACGCAGACGTCGCAGGAGGTGCCTCCCATGTCGAAGCCGAGCGCGTCGCCGTCGCCGCTCAGCTCGGCGAGGAGGCCAGCGCCGACCGCGCCCCCGGCCGGGCCGGAGAGGACACTCCAGGCGCCCGCCCGCGCCGCCTCCTCGGCCGGGGCGACGCCGCCGGAGGAGCGCATCACCAGCGGCTGCGGCAGTCCGGCCGCCGTCGATGCCTCGCCGAGCTCGCCCAGATAGCGGCCGAGCAGCGGGCTGAGGTAGGCGTCGATCACCGTCGTCGAGCAGCGCTCGTACTCGCGGAAGCGGGGCAGGACCTCGTGCGAGGCGGAGACGTGGACGTTCGGGAGCCGGCGACGCAGGTGTTCGGCGAGTCGCTGCTCGTGGTTCGGGTCGAGGTAGGAGAAGAGCAGACAGATCGCAACCGCTTCGGCGCCACTCGCCTCGATTGCCGCGGCGAGCCGCTCGGGCTCGGCGTCTTCGAGCGGTTCGACGACTCCCTCCGGGCCGACCCGCTCGCGCGCCTCGAAGCGCAGCTCCCGCTCGACCAGCGGCGCCGGCTTCGGAGCGCAGAGGCGGTAGAGCTGCGGTCGGTCCTGGCGGCCGATCTCGAGCAGGTCGCCGAAGCCGCGGGTGGCGATCAGCGCCGTCCGCGCCCCGCTTTCCTCGAGCAGGGCGTTGGTGCCGACCGTCATCCCGTGGGCGAAGGCCTCGACCTCGGCGGCAGCGGCGCCGGCGCGCTCCAGCACTGCCGCGACCGCCTGCATCACCCCGGCCGACTCTTCGCGCGGCGTCGTCGGCACCTTGGCGGTGTGGACGTCACCGCCGTCGAGCAGAACCGCGTCGGTGAAGGTCCCGCCGACGTCTACGCCGAGCAACATGTGCTCGACGCTACCGCCACTCCTCTTGACGGACGTTTCCGTCGGCAGAGACGACGAAATGAATCCCGTCCAAGGCCGGATCGGTCTCGGGGCAGTCGCGGCGCAGGTGGCCGCCGCGGGACTCGCGGCGGGCGAGGGCGCTGGCGCCGATCGCCCGGGCCAGCGGATAGGGGTTGGAGATCAGCCGGGCGAGGTCGTCGGGGTTGCGGGTCGGGCCGGCGTAGCGCCAGACCGAGTCGCGGGTCTCGTCAGTGGGCGGCTCGAAGCGCCGCGCCGGCGGTGCCGGACGCGGACCACCCGCCTCCTCCGCGATCGCCGCCGAGGCGGCCCGCTCGCCGAAGACGAAGCACTCGCTGAGCGAGTTGGAGGCGAGCCGGTTGGCCCCGTGCAGCCCCGTGCAGGAGCACTCGCCGACGGCGTAGAGGCCGGGCAGGGAGGAGCGGCAATCGACGTCCACCGCGACGCCGCCCATCGTGTAGTGGGCGGCGGGGGCGACGGGCACCGGTTCGGCCCGCGGGTCGAGCCCGGCTTTGGCCAGCGAGGCGAAGACGTTGGGGAAGCGGGCCGGGTCGATCTCGCGCAGGTCGAGGCCGACCGCGGTCGATCCCTCGCTGCGCATCTGTTCGAGGATCGCCGCCGTGACTTCGTCGCGCGGCGCCAGCTCCTCGGTGAAGCGCTCGCCGTCGGCGCCAAGCAGCTTCGCGCCCTCGCCGCGGATCGCCTCGGTGATCAGGTCGCCGTCGTGCGGCATCCCCGGCAGCGCCAGCGCGGTCGGGTGGAACTGGCAGAACTCGAGGTCGGCGAGCTCGGCGCCGGCCAGCGAGGCGAGCACCGGGCCGGCGCCGATCGCGCCGCGCGGGTTGGTCGTCCGCCGCCACAGCGCCGCGGCGCCGCCGGTCGCGAGGATCGTCGCCGGCGCCGCGACCGTTCCCTCGCTGGTGATCACCCCATGGCAGCGCTCGCCGTCGCTCCACAGCGCCAGCGCCGAGGTCCGCTCCAGCACCTCGATCCGGTCCTCGGCGGCGACCATCGCCGCCAGCTTCGAGGTCAGCTCGTAGCCGGTCTGGCTGCCGCCGGCGTGGACGATGCGGCGGTGGGCGTGGCCGCCCTCGAGCCCGAGCGTCAGCCGTCCCTCCTGGTCGAGGTCGAAGACGACGCCGCGGTCGATCAGCTCGCGGACCATCGCCGGCGCCTCCTCGACCAGTACCCGGACCGCCTCGGTGCGGCAGAGGCCGCGGCCGGCGGCGATCGTGTCGGCGGCGTGCAGGTCGGGCGAGTCCGCGGGTTCCAGCGCCGCCGCCAAGCCGCCCTGGGCCCAGTAGCTGGCGCTCTGGGAGAGCGGCGTGCGCGATACGAGGACGGTGCTCGCCCCCAGCTCGGCGGCCCGCAGCGCGCTCCAGAGACCGGCGGCGCCGCCGCCGACGACGGCGACGTCGAACTCACCGACTGCGGCTATCGGCCTTCAGCCTCTCGCCTGATCGAGTCGAGTTGCGACTGCAGCCAGCGCGCCGCGCTCTCGCGGGCGCGGGCCAGCTCGTCGGCGACCGATTCCTCGGCAGCGGCGGCCCGCTGCTCGGCGGCCTCGACGCGCTTCTCGGCCTCCTCGACCTGGGACTCGATCTCGCCCAGCCGCTCCTCGGCACCCGTCAGCGCCTGCTCCTTCTCCTTGCGCTCGCGCTCGAGGTCGGCTTCCAGCGCCTGGACCTCTTCTTCGGCCCGCTTCTCGGCCTCCGCGGCCAGCCTTGCGGCCTCCTCCAGCCGCTGCTCGGCCTCGCGGATCTGGCTCTCAACGCCCTCGCCGGTCGCACCCGTTTCAGCGTTCACGTGACTCAATCTATTACCGCCCCGGCGCCCGCGTCTTCCAACACCGCGCGATAGGCCACGATTACCCGCTCCGCCATCCCGGCGGCTGAGAGGGTCGCCGCGCGGGAGGCGCCGGCGACGCGCGGGTCCTCTGCCTGCAGGTGGCGCCGCGCGACCGTCGCCCAGGCAGCGGCGTCGAAGGGCGCGCAGAGGCAGCCCTCGATCCCGCCTAGGGCGTAGGGGGCGATGCCGACGTTGGTCGAGAGGACGGGGACGTCGCAGGCGAGTGCCTCGACCGTCGCCATCCCGAAGCCCTCGTAATCGGAGGTCACGAGCACGGCGTTGGCGGCGTTGATCCAAAGTGGCATCTGCTCCGGGTCGATCGAGCCGCCGGTGAGCAGGTCGGCTCCGCAGGCGGCTGCCACCTCGGCGGCGCGGTCATGGCGCTTCTCGGGCCGGTTCGGGTTGGCGGGGAAGAAGAGGTAGGAGCGGTCGGGGTCGAGCCCAAGCTCGCGCCGCGCCTGCGCCCGGGGCATCGCCTCGAAGCGCCGTAGATCGGGGCCGCAGGGGAGCACCGCCGAGCCCGGCACCGCGGGCAGTCCCGGCCGCCCGTCCTCGGGCTCGAACAGCGCCCGCGAGACCCCGGCGACCAGGTCGACACGCCAGGCCAGCCGCCGCGAGAGGGGGCCGACGATGTGGTGGCGGACGTCGGTGCCGTGGAAGGTGACGATCAGGGGATCGGCGCCGGCGAGCTGCGCCACCCAGCCGGCGAGCCCGTAGTGGGCGTGGACGAGGTCGAAGCGCTCGCGCCGCAGCAGCGAGCGCAGGCGCCGGGTCGCCGGGATGTACTCGTTGCGACCGCGGGCGAATTCGAAGACGTCGACATCGATGCCGTGCCGGCGGATCTCGTCGACCTGGTCGCGGACCCAGCGCCCGCGCTGCGGGGCCGAGGGGTCGGGCATAAAGTTGGTGACGACGAGGACCCGCACCGGCGTCAGGGTAACCGCGGCGGAGGTAGCCGATAGGTGGCCGGCGTCTTCGAGAGCTTGATCGGGTTGCGGGGGAGGCGGACCGGCGGGCCATCCTCGCCGGGGATCTCGACGATCGGGTCGAGGCCGATCTGGGCGGCGAACTCGAAGGCGGCGCCGACGTCGTTGACCTCGCCCGCAGGTACCCGCTGCGCCCGCAGCAGCTCGACCCACTCCGCTGCCGTCTTGCCCGCGAATGCCTCCTCGAGCAGCGCCCGCAGCTCGTCGCGGTGCTCGACCCGCGCCGGGTTGGTCGCGAAGCGCGCGTCGTCGGCGAGGGTGTCGTCCCCGAGCACCGCGCAGAGGGCAATGAACTGGCGGTCGTTGCCGACTGCGAGGACGATCTCACCCTCACCGCAGCGCAGCAGTTCGTAGGGGGCGATGCTGGGGTGGCGGTTGCCCATCCGGCCGGGCACAACCCCGGCGACGGTGTAGGCGGAGCTCTGGTTGACGAGCGCGGCCAGCAGCGTCGAGAGCAGGTCGACCTCGACCAGCTGTCCCTCGCCGCTCTCGCGGCGATGCTCGAGCGCGGCGAGGATTCCGACCGCCGCGTAGAGGCCGGCGATCACGTCGACGAGGGCGACCCCGACCTTCAGCGGCTCGCCGTCGGGCTCGCCGGTGACGCTCATCAGGCCGCCCAGGGCCTGGACCAGGAGGTCGTATCCCGGCAGCTCGGCGCCGGCGCCGCTGCCGCCGAAGCCGGTGATCGAACAGAAGACGAGCCGCGGGTTCTCCCGCACCAGCTCCTCGTAGCCGAGGCCGAGCTCCGCCATCAGCCCGGGGCGGAAGTTCTCGACGACGACGTCGGCAGCGAGGGCGAGGCGGCGGGCCTCGGCCAGGTCCTCGGGGCCGCGGAGGTCGAGGGCGACGCTGCGCTTGTTGCGGTTGACCGCCTGGAAGTAGGTCGCCTCGCCGGCGGCGTCGTGGGGCGGCCCCCAGGAGCGGGTGTCGTCGCCGCTCCCCGGCCGCTCGACCTTGGTCACCTCGGCGCCGAGGTCGGCCAGGGTCATCGTCGCCAGCGGGCCGGCGAGGACGCGCGAGAAGTCGAGGATCCGCAATCGCCCTAGCGCCGAGTCGGCCATTAGGTCACGATCCTAGGGACCCGCCACCGACGCCAAGGACGCTCATGTCATCGACCACTACCGCCGCGCCGCCGATCCGCCCCAGCGACTACCTCGCCCTCGACGCTCTGCTTTCGGACGAGGAGCGCGACATCCGCGACACGGTCCGCGCCTTCGTCCGCGACAAGGTGGTGCCGAACGTCGGTGACTGGTTCGAGCAGGCGACGGTTCCGCTCGACGAGCTGGCGCCGGAACTGGGCAAGCTCGGCGTCCTCGGGATGCACCTCGAGGGCTACGGGTGCGCCGGCGCCTCGGCGACCGGCTACGGGCTCGCCTGCATGGAGCTGGAGGCGGGTGACAGCGGCATCCGCAGCCTCGTCTCGGTCCAGGGCTCGCTGGCGATGTACGCGATCTGGCGCTGGGGCTCGGAGGAGCAGAAGCAGGAGTGGCTGCCGCGGATGGCTGCCGGCGAGGCGCTCGGCTGCTTCGGCCTGACCGAGCCCGACGCCGGCTCGGACCCCGGCTCGATGCGGACGCGGGCGCGGCGCGACGGCAGCGATTGGATCCTGCACGGGCAGAAGATGTGGATAACCAACGGCTCGGCCTCCGAGGTGGCGGTCGTCTGGGCGCATACCGACGAGGGGGTCCGCGGCTTCCTGGTTCCGAAAGGGACCAAGGGGTTCACCACCCAGGACATCCACAAGAAGCTCTCCTTGCGGGCCTCGGTCACCTCGGAGCTGCTGCTCGACGACGTGCGGCTGCCGGCCGACGCGGTGCTGCCGGAGGTGAGCTCGCTGAAAGGTCCGCTCTCCTGCCTCAACGAGGCCCGCTACGGGATCGTCTGGGGGGCAGCCGGGGCAGGGCGCTCTTGCTACGAAGCGGCGCTGGAGTACGCGCTCGAGCGGACGCAGTTCGACCGCCCGATCGCCTCCTTCCAGATCCAGCAGCAGAAGCTGGCCGAGATGGTGCTGGAGGTGAACCGGGCGACGCTGGTGGCGATGCACCTGGGGCGGATGAAGGACGCCGGCATGCTGCGGCCCGAGCACGTCAGCCTCGGTAAGCTCGGCAACGTCAACGGGGCGCTGGAGGTGGCGCGCAGCGCCCGCCAGGTGCTCGGCGCCAACGGGGTCACGCTCGAGTATCCGGTGATCCGCCACATGAACAACCTCGAGTCGGTGGTCACCTACGAGGGGACCGCCGACGTCCACGCGCTGGTGATCGGCGGTGCGGTGACGGGGATCCAGGCGTTTCGTTAGCGGCCGCGTTTCTCCCCAACGGGTCTTGGGTATTTGACCGTTCGGCGATAAGCGAACGGCACCCGAGGTGGGAGGAAGAGATGGGGGAGACCGGCAGTCCGTCGTTGGTCTTGGTCGAGCAGCACGAGGTTCTGCGGGACGGTCTCGCGGTGCTGCTCGAGCAGCGTGGGTTCGAGGTGCGCGGCTGTGCGACAACGGCGGCGAGTGGCGAGGAGGTGATCGCCGAGCGCCATCCCGATGTCGCTGTGGTCGGCGTCGACCTGCCCGACGAGCGCGGCACCGAGCTGGTGCGGCGGATGAGCGATCACCCGCCCTGCCCGAAGTTCCTCATCTACACCGGCCTCGAAGACCCCGACCTGCTGGAGGCCGCCTACCGCAGCGGTGCCCGCGGCCTCGTCGCCAAGCCGGCGACGTTCGAGGAACTCGTCGACGCCCTCCAGGAGGTCGGGCGCGGTGGCCGCTACTTCGACCGCAGCTTCGTCCAAGAGGACGGCGACGGAGCATCGGAGGAGAAGGCATTGAGCCGGCGAGAGGCCGAGGTCCTCACCTTCCTCGCCGAAGGGATGACCGGAGAGCAGATCGCCCGCCGCCTCGTCCTCTCGCCGGAGACCGTCCGCACCCACGTCCGCAACGCGATGGAACGTCTCGACGCCCGGACCCGGACCGAGGCCGTAGTCAAGGCCCTCGACCGCGGCGAGATCCAGAGGAGCTGAAGTCACGAAGCCGTCGCGGAGACGCGCGGCAGTTGGCGCTCCCGCGTCTTGTTCCGTGCGCCCGACCGTCTGAGCATCCCGTCTCCTACTAACGAAGGGAGGCAACGATGGTCTACGCGCTGATGGGTTTCTTCCACGCCAGGGTGTCGCGGCGGGTCTGGGAGATCCGGCGGCTGGCGGGGGAGACGGGGCAGGGGACGGTCGAGTACGTCGGCTTGATCCTGCTCGTCTCGCTGCTGATGGTCGGGATGGTCGCGGCGATGAAAGGTTTCAACGGCAAACAGGGAACCGAGCTCGCCGACGTGATCGTCAACAAGATCAAGGAGGCGGTCGACAAGGTCGCCTTCAAATAGGACCCGTGGCGCTTTTGTCTCCCATGAGGGGACAAAAGCGCCATTCCCATTCGTCGCTCTTACAGCAGTTCCCTGATCGCTTCGTCGAAGACCGTGGGTTCTTCAAGCGAGAAGTGGCGAAGGGGGCGGGCTTGTCCCCCCGTCGGCCCGATCAGAAACGACGGCGTGCTGCGCCCAGGTAATTCCTTGTGCCAGGCCAGCAGTTCATCGGCTCCGATCTTCCGAGCCCAGTGATCGGATTCGCGTTCTTCTGCCCACTGCCACAGGTCGACCCCCGCCTGTTCGGCGATTCCTTCGAGGAAGTCATCGTCCGCGTAGCGGCTGAACTCGGGGCGTTGTTCGCGGTAGAAGAGGTTGACGAAGGTCCACATCTTTCCCTGCTGTCCAGCCGCCAATGCCGCAATGTGCTGATGGAAGAATTCCGAGGAACTGGGCGTGTCGGTCTCTGTCGAGCGATAGACGATGCGCAGCTTGCCGCCGCGGACCCAATGGCGGATCAGGAAGGGAAGGGCTCCCAGCATCACCTGCCGCGACTGCGAGCACTGGAGGTCGCCGAAGAACTGAAGCGTGACCGGTGCCTTGGGATCCCCCAGGGCAGCCCCGCGCTGGGGGATGCCGGCCAGCAGATTTTCGGTCCGGCTGATCGCGGCCTCTTCAGTGGCAGAGAACGATTTGCTCTCGGCCACCGACGGTCCACCGCTGGTAGCCACGATCACCGCAATGACAGCCACGGGCACCGCCAGCGCAAGGGGGAGATAGCTCAGCTTGTCTTCCCTCAACCCTTGCATTCCAAAAAAGGTATGGCATAGTACCCCAATGGTCAAGGATTCAAACCCATTCGACACAGGTTGATCGAATGACCCTCCGGGCCAGAGCACTTGCTGTCTGCCTCTTGGCCTTCCTCGTCCCGGCTCTGCTCGCCACCACCTACAGCTTCGCCTGCCCGAGCCAGCCGCCGGTCCCACCGCCGAATAAATACGGCGGACCCCCACCTCCCCCACCAATCAGCGGCGGCGGCGGAATTCCAGTCGGCCCAACGTTTCCGAATCCATCCGCCCCAAACATGCCGAACTGCTTCAAGGCCAAGCCGGTCAACTGCGCCAGCGGCAACCAGACCGAGGGACAGACCGATTTTGCTTTGGGCGGCCGCGGGCCCGCCCTTGCCATCACCCGCTCCTACAACTCCCAAGCCGCCGCCGAAGCCGAAGAAGCAGGTCCCTGGGGCTACGGCTGGTCTGGCCCTTACAGCGCCCATTTGGAATTCAACGAAGAATCCGGCGTGGTCACCGTCGTCCAGGAAAACGGCGCCACCGCGGCCTTCGTCCTCTATGAAAGCGAATACATCCCCGGTGAATGGATCCAGGCCACCCTGGTCAAGGAAATCGTCGAAGGCAAAGAAATCTACGTCTTCACCCTTCCCACCCAGGAAGAGCTCAAGTTCAACTCCGAAGGCAAGCTGACCGAGGTCAGGGATCGCAACGGCAACGCGATCACGCTCAGCTACGAATCCGGCAAGTTGACCAAAGTCAAAGACGCCGCCGGGCGGGAACTGATCTTCGCCTATACGGGCGCCCAGGTGACGAGCGTCGAAGATCCGATGGGCCACAAATACAAATACACCTACGAATCAGGCAACCTCGCCTCGGTGACGATGCCCGGTGAAGAAACCGCACGCTGGAAATTCAAATATGACGCCTCCCATCAGCTGACCGAAATGACCGACGGGCGCGGTGGCGCGACCAAAACCGAATACGACGGACAGAATCGGGTCATCAAACAGACCGACGCGGCAGAACGGGTGACCAAATTCGAATACGGCGAATCCGAAGGCTACACGACGACGACGATCACCGAGCCGAACGGATCGACGACCTTCGAGATGTTCAACGAAGCAGGCGAGCCGCTGGAAGTGATCAAGGCCACAGGCACCGGCCTCGAAAAGAAAACCACCAACGAATACGACGAAGCCTACGAGCTCGTCAAAACGACCGATGCTCTCGGCCACTCAACCACCTTCGAATACAGCGCCGCCGGGGACCTAACGCTCGAGAAAGACGCCGAAGGCAACGAATCGACACGGACCTACAACGCAGACCACGAGATCGAAACCGAAACCACGCCGAAGGGCGAGAAAACCACCTACATACGCGGCGCCCATGGCAACGTGGAAGCGATCGAACGCCCCGCACCGGGGGGAACGACCCAGAAAACGAGCTTCAAATACGCCGAAAACAGCGACCTGGAATCAGAGACCGACCCGCTCGGCCGCGAAACCAAATTCGAATATGACGCCTACGGCAATAAGAAAGCCGAAACCGACCCCGAAGGGAACAAGACGACCTGGACCTACGACAAAGACGGCCACGCGATCACCGCAGTCAGCCCGCGGGGCAACGAAGAAGGCGCCAAAGCCGAAGAATTCGAAACCAAAACGGAACTCGACGCCCAGGGTCGCCCGATCAAGGTCACCGATCCGCTCGGCCATGAAACCAAATCCGCCTACGACAAAAATGGCAACCTCGAATCGTTGACCGACGCCCTTGGACATACGACCAAATACACCTACGACGCTGAGAACGAGCAGACCAAAGTCGAATTGGCAAACGGAAACACCACCGAAACCGCCTACGACAGCATGGGTCAGGTCAAAAGCCGCACGACCGGCAACGGCTACACCACCAAATACGAACACAACGCGCTCGGGCAGGGGACCGAAACGATCGATCCGCTGGAACGTAAAACCGTCGGCAATTACGACGCAGCCGGCAACCTAAAAGAAACCGAAGACGCGCTCGGCCGCACGGTCGCTTACAGCTACGACGCCGCCAACCGGCCCAAAGAAGTCAACTACTCCGAAGAAGCCACCCACGACGTCACCTACGAATACGACAAAGATGGCAACGTGACGAAAATGGTCGATGGGACGGGGACGACGACCAGGGAATATGACCAGCTCGGCCGGCTGACGGAAGTTAAAAACGGGGCCAAAGAAGTCGTCAAATACAAATACGACCTCGGCAATCAGCAGAGTGAAATCACCTATCCCAACGGCGAAACGGTCAAACGCGAATTCGACAAAGATGGGCGCTTGAAGAAGATCACCGACTGGCTCGGTAAGGAAACTACGTTCACCTACAACCGCGACTCGCAACTGAAAGCGACGACCTTCCCTGCCGAAACCACCAACGTCGACGAATATGCCTACGACAAAGCGGGCCAACTTACGGAAATCTCGATGAAGAAGAAAGCCGAAGTCTTGGCCTCGATGTCCTACACCCGCGACAAAATCGGGCAGATCGAAAAAGCCGTCGAGACCGCCTTCCCCAAAGTTCCCGAATACAAATACGAATATGACGCTGCCAACCGCCTGACCAAAAGCAACGGCACGCTGTTCGGATATGACAAAGCCAACAACGTGACCAAAATCGCCCCGGCGACCTACACCTATGACAAAGCCGACCAGATCGCCACGGCAAGCACCGGGACCTTCGAATACAACAAAATCGGTCAGCGGATCAAAGAAACGCCTACCGGCGGATCGGCCACCACTTTTTCCTATGATCAGGCCGGGAACCTGGTCGAAAGCAAAGGCCCGGAAATCGAAAACACCTTCCAATACGACGGCACTGGGCTGCGAACGAAGGAAACCAAAAACGCCACCACTTATCCGATGGCATGGGATCCGACGCCGGAACTTCCGCTCTTGCTTCGCGCAGGAAACGACTACTTCATCTATGGTCCGGACGGCCTCCCGCTCGAGCAGATCACCTCGGGCTCGACGACCTATCTGCACCACGACCAACTGGGGTCGACCCGTCTCCTGACGGGCTCGACGGGAACCGTGACGGGCACTTACCGGTATGGCCCCAGTGGGGCGTTCACGGAACACACCGGAACCGGCAGCACCCTGATGGGGTTCGCCGGACAGCGCCGGATGCGCACGGAAAATCAGCTGATCTATTTGCGGGCCCGGACCTACGATCCGGTGACGGCTCAGTTCCTCAGCGTGGATCCGGCGGTGGCGTCGACGGGAGAAACCTACGGCTATGCAGGGGGCAACCCTGTCAATGCAAGCGATCCGAGTGGCCTATGGGTTGCTGGCATCTGTGGCTCGGTGAGTGGGATAGGTATTGTCGGCGCTACGGCATGCGTTGAGATGGATGGCCGCAATATTGGCATAACCGGTTTTTCTAACGGAGTCAGTATGTGGAGCAACGTGCACGAGTGGCTTGAAGGGCTTTGTGATATTGCCAATACTTGGAAGGCTGCTGGCCAAGTGGGGGCTTTGAGTAGTGTGAGTGGGTTGGCGACCGTATTTAAGAAACTCTTCGGGTTCGACGGAGGCACGATGTGGAGCAGCGCGCAATCAATAGATGAATTGAACGGCTCATTTAGTTCAACGCTTACTTCATCTACGATTGGGTGGGTCCATGGGTCTAAGCGCAGCTTTCGTAACAGTAAGGGTGTTAACGGTACGATATTGTTGGGTGGAGAGAACTCCATTCCATGGCTAGACATTTTTCACACGACCAGCGAGCCGATCACTATGTACTCCAAGTCCATGCGGGATCCACTTCTTCGCAATTTGCCCTGAGGTCCAGGCAGCGATCAGTCTAAGATCTACGGCAGGGTGGGTGGTCTAATGATGGAGGTAGCGGTAGATATCCGCTGACTAGAATTTCTGGATCAACAAGAGCACCACTCGCCGCTTGGTTGCCTCCGCATGAGAGACTCGCGCGATGCCAGCTTCACGTAGTTACGACAGGGCGCCGGCCGACATCCGGCCGGTGACGATCGACGCCGGGTTCGTGGGCAGCGCCGACGGTTCGGCGCTGATCTCGATCGGCAAAACCAGGGTGATCTGCACCGCCTCGATCCAGGAGCAGGTGCCGCGCTGGATGGCGGGCAAGGGGAAAGGCTGGGTGACGGCCGAGTACGCGATGCTGCCGGCCTCGACCGGGGACCGCAAGCAGCGGGACATCTCGAAGGGCAAGCAGGACGGCCGCGGGGTCGAGATCCAGCGCCTGATCGGCCGCTCGCTGCGGGTCGTTGTCGACTTCAAGGCGATGGGCGAGCGCAGCGTCTACGTCGACTGCGACGTGCTCGAAGCCGACGGCGGCACCCGCTGCGCGGCGATCACCGGCGGCTTCGTAGCCCTGCGCCAGGCTTTCCAGAAGCTGGTCGACAAGAAAGCCCTCGACGCGCTGCCGCTGACCGGCTCGATTGCCGCGGTCAGCGTCGGCATGGTCAACGGCCGAGCCCTCTGCGACCTCGACTACGGCGAGGACTCCAACGCCGAAGTCGACGCCAACGTGGTGATGACCGGCGATGGCGGCCTGGTCGAGGTGCAGGCGACGGCGGAGCGGACGCCGCTCTCGCGGGCCTCGCTCGACGAGCTGCTCGGCCTCGCCGAGCTGGGGATCGGGCGCCTGCGGGAGGTGCAGGAGCGCGTCGCTTCGTGAAGCCTCGCGAAGTGACGGCGAAACAGGTGTTTGTTCTGGCCACCCGCAACCAGCACAAGGTGCGGGAGATGGCCGAGCTGCTGCCGGGAGTCGAGCTGCGCCCGCTCCCTGACGAGATCGCCTCGCCGCCGGAGACCGGCGAGAGCTTCGAGGCCAACGCGCTGATCAAGGCGCGCTCCGCCCACGCCGCCAGCGGCGAGGCGACGATCGCCGACGACTCCGGGATCGAAGCGGCGGACCTCGGCGGCGCCCCCGGGATTTTCTCCGCCCGCTATGCCGGTGAGGGTGCAAGCGACGAGACCAACCTCGAGAAGCTGCTGCGCGAAGTCGACGCCGCCGGGGGCGAGCGCCGTACCGCCTACGTCTGCGCGCTGGCGCTGGTCGACGAGCAGGGCCACGAGTACGTTTTCGAGGCGCGCTGCGAGGGGACGCTGTTACGGGAGGGCCGCGGCAGCGGCGGCTTCGGCTACGACCCCGCCTTCGTCCCCGACGAGACCGGCCACAGCGACCAGCGCACGATGAGCGAGCTCAGCCCCGAGGAGAAGAACGCGATCAGCCACCGCGGCAAGGCCGTGCGGATGCTGGCGCGCCACCTCGGTCTGGAGGCCGGGGCGGGGCCATGATCCGCACCAAAAGCGGCGCCGCTGCGCTCTCGATCGCCTCCAACTCGATCTTGATCGCGCTGAAGCTGGCCGCCGGCGCGATCACCGGCTCGATCGCGATCATCACCGAGGCGATCCACTCGCTGATCGACCTCGTCGCCTCGGTGATCGCCTTCATCTCCGTCCGCAAAGCCGACGAGCCCGCCGACGAGGAGCATCCCTACGGCCACGAGAAGGTCGAGAACCTCGCCGCCAACTTCGAGGGCGTCCTGATCCTGATCGGCGCGGCGCTGATCGTCTACGAGGCGACGCACCGCCTCGTGGTCGGCTCCTCGGTCGAATCCCTCGGCGTCGGCATCGCCGTGATGGGCTTCTCGGTCCTCGCTAACCTCGTCGTCTCCGGCGTTCTCTACCGCCAGGCGCGGGTCCACGAATCGCCGGCCCTGGAAGGCGACGCTGCCCACCTTCGCGCCGACGCTCTGACCTCGGCCGGCGTGCTCGTCGGCCTCGCCCTGGTCCAGATCACCGGCGTCGCCGCCTTCGACTCGATCACCGCCCTGATCGTCGCCGCGGCGATCGTCTCGGCCGGGATCAACATCATCCGCCGCTCCTCCGGCGCGCTCGTCGACGAGGTCCTGCCCGACGCGGAGATGGACCGGATCGAGCAGGCGATCGCCGCCGCCCGCACCCCCGAGGTGGCCGGGTACCACAAGCTCCGCGCCCGCCGGGCCGGCCGCCGCCGCCACATCGACTTCCACGTCCAGTACCGCTCCGGGACCAGCCTCGAGCGCGCCCACGAGCTCGCCCACCAGATGCGGGACTCGATCGAGGCCGAGATCTCCGAGGCCGAGGTCCTGATCCACGTCGAGCCCGAGACCTCTTACCGCGAGCGCGAAGGCGGCCCCTACCGCTCTGGCTGAGCGAGGGGCTACGGAGGCGGCAGCAGGTTGACGCTCGCCGCCAGCCCGATCGCGACCAGGGTGATCGCGTAGCCGGTGTAGCCGCTGAAGGCGAAGAGGATCGCGGCGATCGCGCAGATGGCGACGGTGGTGATCCAGGATGCTCGGGCAAGGGTCACGGTCGGTATCTTCGCCGACATGCCTGACGCTGCCGCAGCCGCCCCTCCAACCGGGGAGTCCGCGGAGGCCGCGCTGGAGTTTCTCGCCGAGATGTCCCCCGACCTGCGCGGCGCGGCGATCCTCGGCCCCGACGGCCAGGCGCTGGCCGCGACCGAGGGAGATCCCGAGCGCTGGCGCGACGACGCCGCGGCGCTGTTCGCGGCCGCCGACGAGGCCGAGGGGGCCCCGGTCGAGCAGATCCACATCGCGACCGAGCAGGGCGAGGTCTTCGCGATCCGCAACGCGGGCCTGGCGGCGATCTCCGTCACCGACCGCTTCGCCCTCGCCTCGCTGATGCTCTTCGACCTGCGCTCGGCCCTGCGCCAGCTCGCGACTCCGAGCTTCGGGGGGTCAGAACCCCCCAAATCTCGGAGCGGGGAGGACTGATGCCCCCCAAGCCCCACCGGATCCTCCTCGACCGCGTCTCCGTCTACGCCGACGAAGCCGCCGCCTTCATGCGCCGCCGCCGCGTCGCCCGCCGCCCCTTCGCCCGCCTTTACTACCAGCACGGACGCAGCGCCGACCACGCCCAGGACTCGCGCAGCGGCGCCGAGCTGTTCGTCGCCGCCGGGCGGCTGATCGAGGTCGCGGGAAAGAAGCCGAAGCGATGAGCGGGTTGATCGACCAGACGCTGGCCGAGAGGGCAATTGCCCGGGCCCTGGCCAACGGCGGTCGCTTCGCCGAGGTCTTCGCCGAACGCCGCCGCGGCCAGACGCTGGCAATCGACGAGCGGCGGATCGAGTCGGTCCAGTCCGGTGCTGAGGAGGGCGCAGGCGTCCGCGTCGTCGACGGCAACACCACCTACTTCGCCCACGTCGACGGCCTCGACCCTGCCGATGTCGAACGCGCTGCCGACGAAGCCGCCGCCGCACTTGGTTCCGCGCGCCGGGAGCCGCGACCGCTGCAGGCACGGGAGACACCGCCGCTGCCGATCGAGAATCGCCCCGAAGACGTCCCGGCCGAGCGCAAGGCCGAGCTGCTGCGCGAGCTCGACGAGCGGGCCCGCGCCAAGGGCGCCGGGATCGCCCAGCTGAACGCCTCCTACGCGGAGGCGCGCCGCGAGGTCGCGATCGCCAACTCCGACGGCCTCTTCACCGGCGACGACCGCACCCGGGTCCGGATCGGCGTCCAGGCGGTCGCCCGCCGCGACGCCACCGTCGAGACCGGCGCCGAGACCCTCGGCGCCCACCGCGGCTTCGAGCTGCTCGAAGACGACCCGGGCCAGATCGCCGAGCAGGCCGCGACCAAGGCGCTGACGCTGCTGGACGCGATCCCGGCTCCGTCGGGCTCGATGCCGGTCGTCGTCGGCGGCGGTTTCGGCGGCGTCCTCTTCCACGAGATGACCGGCCACGGGCTCGAGGCCGACCACATCCAGAAGGGCGCCAGCGTCTACGTTGGCAAGCTCGGCGAGCAGGTCGCCGCGCCGCTGCTGAATGCCTATGACGACGGTCGCCTGCCGGGCGAGTGGGGGAGCGACGCGATCGACGACGAGGGGCAGCCGACGCAGAAGACCCAGGTGATCGAGGCCGGGCGTCTGACCTCCTATCTCTATGACCACCTGACCGCCGAGCGCGACGGCGCCACCTCGACCGGCAACGGCCGCCGCGAGAGCTTCCGCGACCTGCCGATCCCGCGGATGACCAACACCTACATCGCCCCGGGCGACGCCACCCCGGAGGGGCTGATCGCGGGCGTTCCCCACGGCTTCTACGCGGTCTCCTTCGGAGGCGGCCAGGTCGACCCCGCCACCGGCGACTTCGTCTTCGGCGTCTCCGAGGGCTACCTGATCGAGGACGGCAAGGTGACCAGCCCCTGCCGCGGCGCCACCCTGATCGGCAACTGCCTCGATGCCCTCGCGGCGATCGACGCGGTCGGCGACGACTTCTTCATGAAGACGGGGATGTGCGGCAAGGGGGGCCAGAAAGTCCCGGTCGGAACCGGCCAGGGCCACGTCCGGGTGCGGGCGATGACGGTCGGCGGGACCGAGCGGTGAGCGACCTCAGCGCGGTCGCCCGCCGCGCGGTCGAGGCCGCGACCGGCGCCGGGGCAAGCGACGCCGAGGCCTACGTCTCCCGCGATGCCGGCCGCGAGGTTCGCGTCCACGGCGGCGAGGTCGAGAGTCTCACTGCGGCGACGCAGACGGGGGTGGGAATCCGCGCCTGGAGCGGACACCGGGTCGGCTACGCCTACGGCACCGACCTCTCCGAGGGTGGGGTGGAGGCGATTGCGGGAAGGGCCGCGGAAGCGGCCGCGGTCGCCGACGCAGACGAGTTCGCGGCGCCGCCGGCTCCCGCCGAGGTGGAGGCGCTGCCGGGATTGAGCGACCCTTCGATCGCCGAATGGGAGACGCCGCGGGTAGTCGACCTGGCGCTCGCCGTCGAGCGCACCGCGCTGGAGTCCGACGCCCGCCTGGTCGGGGTCGAGGTCGCCGTCTACGCCGATTCTGACGAGCAGGTGGCGATCGCCTCCTCTGCCGGAGTCGCCGGGGAGTACGAGTCCTCCAGCTGTTACGCCTACCTCTCGGCGCTGGCCGAAGGGGAAGGCGCGCGCGAGACCGGCCTCGGCTTCGGGCTCGCCCGCGGCCCGCACGGACTCGATCCCGAGGCGATCGGCGCCGAGGCCGCGGCGCGGGCGCTGGCCATGATCGGCGCCGGCAAGCCCGCCTCGCGCTCCTGCCCCGTCGTCCTCGACGAGACCGTTGCCGCCAGCTTCGCCGGCCTGATCGGCGGTGGCCTCGGCGCCAAAGCCGTGCAGCGTGGGCGCTCTCCTTTCGCCGGTCGCCTCGGCGAGGTCGTCGCGAGCGAGGCCTTCGCCCTCCACGACGACGGCCGCGACCCGCAGGGCCCGGTTTCGGGACCGTTCGACGCCGAGGGGGTGCCGCGCCGGCGCACCGCGCTGATCGAGGGTGGCCGGCTCGGCTCCTACCTCTACGACACCTACAGCGCCAATCGCGAGGGGGTCGCCTCGACCGGCTCGGCCTCGCGCCAGGGCTACCGCTCGCTGCCCTCGGTCTCGCCCTCGAACCTCGCGGTCGCCCCGGGCGAGCTCTCCTTCGAGGCGCTGCTGGCTGCGGCGGGGGACGGCGTCTACGTCACCGACGTCGCCGGCCTGCACTCGGGCGTCAACCCTGTTACCGGCGTTTTCTCGGTCGGCGCCTCGGGCCGGATCATCCGCGACGGAGCGCTCGCCGAGCCCGTCCGGGAGTTCACGATCGCCGGCGAGCTGGTGGCGATGTTGGGTGCCGTCAGCGCCGCCGGAGCGGAGACCCGCTGGGTTCCATTCGGCGGCTCGGTCAGCACCCCGCCGCTGCTGGTCGCCGACATGGCGATCAGCGGTTCGTGACGTTAGGGGCTGTCCGGAAACCCGCGCGTTCGGCTGGCGAGTGCCGGACCAAGCGGGGGTAGGACGCAGGGAGGCCGAATGGCACCGCCATTTGGCCGACTGAGGACGCCGCCCCGCGCAGTGTCCGGTGCCGCCAGACGGGCGTGGGGGTTTGTGGGCAGCCCCTCTGCTCTATAGCGCGAGTTCTTACGCCGTAGCCGCTGTTAGATTGCGCCGATCTTCAAACCCCGAGGAGGATTAACGACGTGACCAAGGCTGAGTTTCTGGATCAACTTGCAGGCGACGAGCGGCTCGGCAGCAAAAAAGCTGCCAGCGATGCGCTCGACGCAGTTCTTGAGGCAATCACCGGTGCCCTGAGCAAGGGCGAGGAGGTCGCCTTCACCGGCTTCGGCAAATTCCACGTCGCCGAGCGCGGCCCGCGGCAGGGTGTCAACCCGCGCACCGGCGAAAGGATCACCATCCCGGGCGGCAAGGTTCCCCGCTTCTCCGCCGGCTCGGCCCTGAAGACCAAAGTCAAGGGCGGCTGATTCGCTGACTGGCTTTTCCGATCGGCTCGCGGCGCTCGTCGAAGAGCGCCGCAGCCAGATCTGCCTCGGCCTCGACCCCGACCCGGCCAAGCTGGCCGGGGAGGGGGCGAGCGCAGGCGATCCCGAGGCGCCGGCCGCAGAGCTGGCAGCCGCCGCGGTCGCCGAGCACTGCCGCGACCTGATCGACCGGGCCGGCCCCTCCTGCGTCGCGGTGAAGCCGCAGCTGGCCTGCTTCGAGCGGCTCGGCGCGCCCGGTTGGTCGGCGCTGGAAGAGGTATGCGCCGCGGCCAAGGAAGCCGGCCTGCTGGTCGTCGCCGACGGCAAGCGGGGTGACGTTCCGGTCACCGCCAGCGCCTACGCGCAGGCGCTGGTCGGAGAGACGCCGACCCCCTGGGGCCCCGTGCAGGGTCTCGGCGCCGATGCCTTCACCGCCAACCCCCTGCTCGGGCGCGACGCGCTCGAGCCGCTGGTCGCCGCTGCGGCCGAGACTGGAGCCGGGATCTTCGCCCTCGTCCGCACCAGCAACCCGGGCGCCGCTGACATCCAGGACCTGCCCGCGCCGCAGGCGCCGCTGCATGAGCGCCTCGCCTCAATCGTCGCCGAGCTCGCCGAGCGCCTGCCGGGCGAGTCCGGGCTGAGCGGCATGGGCGCGGTCATCGGTGCCACCGAGCCGCGTCACTTCGCCCGCATGCGCGAGCTGATGCCGCGGGCGATCTTCCTCATCCCCGGCGTCGGCGCCCAGGGGGGTAAGCCGGAGCTGCTCGGCGCCGCTTTCTCGGCCGGCCGAGCCGCCGGTCTCGTCGCCGCCTCCCGCGGCATCGCCGCCGACCCCGACCCGGCCGCCGCCGCCGAGCGTCTGCGAGTGGCGGTTTGGGACATATCGACCGCCTGAGAACGCCCGACGCGATTACGATCAGCCGGCCCCCACCGATCCGCCCTTCCCCGTCCAATGGAAAAACGCTCCAGCGCCGCCACCCGCATCGCCGCCCTTCTGGCTCTCGTGGTGGCCGTCCTCGTCGTGGTCATCGTCGCCACCAGCGCGATGAACGGGGACTCCTCCTCGACCAAGCACCACGGCAAGCAGCAGACGCAGAAGGAAACGAAGCACCGGACCAAGGCCGCGACCTACACCGTCGAATCGGGCGACACCCTGACTGCGATCGCCCACAAGACCGGGGTTCCGGTCGCCGAGATCCTGGCGCTGAACCCCGAAGTCGACCCCCAGATCCTGATCGCCGGGCAGACGCTGAAGCTCAAGTGAGCGGCCGCCGCCGAGGCGCCATCCTGCTGGCAGCGGTGCTGGCCTTCCTGTCGCTGCCCGCCGCCGCATCGGCGGCGCCGACGCAGCCCCAGGCCCAAGCGCAGCAGCCAGGGCCGCAGCTGGCGGCGCGGGCGTGGGGAGTGATCGACGCCCGCACCGGCGACGTCCTCACCTCCCACGCCGGCAACCGGGAGCTGCCGATCGCCAGCACCACCAAGCTGATGACCGCCTACGTGGCGATGCGCGAGATGCCGCTCGACCGGATCGTTCGCGCCCGGCCCTACAGCGCTGAATACGGCGAGTCGCTTATGGGGCTGCGGGTGGGGGAGCGGATCAGCGTTCGCGATCTCCTCTACGGCTTGATCCTGCGCAGCGGCAACGACGCCGCCCACACGCTGGCGATCGCCGCCGCCGGGTCAGAACAGCGCTTCGTCGCCGAGATGAACCGCTACGCCGCGGCGCTGGGGCTCTCCCACACGCACTACGCCAACCCGGTCGGGCTCGACGAGAAGGGCAACTACTCAAGCGCCTTCGACCTGATGGCGCTGACCCGGCACCTGCTGGACGAACCGGCCTTCGCCAAGATCGCCGACTCGCGCAGCGCCGTGCTGCGCAGCGTCCACCCGCAGCGGCGGATCGCGACGATCAACGAACTGCTGTTGAGGGCGCCCTGGGTGACGGGAGTGAAGACCGGGCACACCTTCGGCGCCCTCTACGTCCTCGTCGGCTCCGGCCAGCGCCGCGGCGCCAGCCTGATCTCGGCCGTGGTCGGCACCTGGACCGACGAAGAACGCTTCGACGACAGCCTCGCGCTGCTCGAATGGGGTTTCTCTCAGTACCGCCAACGGCTCCCGGTCCGGCGCGAGCAGAACCTGGCCGAACCGGAGATCCGCTACTCCGGCGGCAGGCTGCCGCTGCGGGCCGAACACTCGCTCGAGGTCGGGATCCGCCGCGGCCAGCAGCTCGACCTGCGGGTGCAAGCTCCGCAGGAGGTCGAGGGACCGCTGCAGCGGGGCGCCAAGCTGGGCCGGGCGAGTGTCTTCGTCGACGCTCGCAAGGTTGGGTCAGTGGCCCTGGAGGCCAGCCGCCAGGTCCCGCAGGCCAGCCTCTTCGACCGCGCCCGGGCGACCGTCGCGGACAACTTGCTCCCTATCGGAATCGCGGCGTTCGTGATACTCATGATCGCCGTAATGCTGCTGCGCCGGCTGGCCCGCAGAAACAAAGGGAGCTGATTCGGGTGAAGCCCAAGTGATCCTCACGGTGACCTTGAACGCGGCGATCGATCGCACGGTCGCTGTTCCCAGTTTCCGCCTCGGGCGACGCCACCGCGCGGTCGAGAGCCGCACCGTCGCCGGCGGCAAGGGGATCAACGTCGCCCGCGCCCTGAGCCTGCTCGGCCGCCCCGTGATCGCGACCGGCTTCGTCGGCGGCCCGACCGGGACCCGCGTGTTGGAAGGTCTGCACGAGGAATCGGTGTTGACCGACTTCACCCGGATCGCCGCCGAGACTCGGATCAACCTGGCGGTGATCGACCCCACCTCCGGCGACCAGACCGAGATCAACGAGCGCGGGCCGGCGGTCAGCCCCGAGGAGGTCAAGAAGCTCTTCGACCGGATCTCCTACCTGGCGAGCGGAGCGCAGATCTGCGTCCTCGCCGGCTCGGTCCCTCCGGGCGCCGGCGACGACCTCTACGCCCGGCTGATCGACGACCTCTCGCGGCGCGGCGTCCCGGTCGTCCTCGACGCCGAGGGTGAGGCGATGCTGGCGGGGGTGAGGGCGGGGGCCTCGATGGTCACCCCGAACGAGACCGAGGCCGAGGAGCTGGTCGGGCAGGAGTTCGCCGATCGCTCCGACCTCGCCCAGGGCCTGCTGGACCTGGTCCGCCTGGGGGCGAGCGAGGCGGCGATTACCCGCCCCGAAGGCTGCGTCGCGGCGGTCGGGGAGGGCAGCTCGCGGCGGCTGTTCGAGGTCCACACCGAGCCGCTGGAGCCGGTTTCCACGGTCGGCTCCGGGGACGCCTTCCTCGCCGGCTACGTCGCCGCCCGCTATGAGGGTCGCTCGCCGGAGGACTGCCTCGCCTATGGGGTGGCCTGCGGGGCGGAGTCGACCCAGCACTTCGGCGCCGGCACCGTCGACCGCAACCAGGTCGAGCGACTGCTCGGCGAGGTCTCGGTGCACGATTTGGAGGTCCCCGCAGAAGTGTAGGCTGGCTAGTTCAACGCCAGCCCTTGGAGGACTAACTTGGAAATCGAAATCGGCCGCGGCAAGAAGGGTCGCCGCGCTTACGGATTCGACGATATTGCGATCGTTCCTTCCCGCAGGACGCGCGACCCCGACGACATCGACATCAGCTGGACCCTCGGCCCCTATCGCTTCGAGCTGCCCCTGGTCGCCTCGGCGATGGACGGGGTCGTGAGCCCGGACACCGCCGTGCTGGTCAACGAGCTGGGCGGCCTCGGAGTTCTGAACCTGGAGGGGATCTGGGCCCGCTTCGAGGATGCCGAGGAGCGGCTCGAGCAGATTGCCGCCGCGCCCAAGCACGTGGCCACCCGGCTGATGCAGGAGATCTACGCTGAGCCGGTCAAGTCCGAGCTGATCGGCAAGCGGGTGGCCGAAATCAAGGCCCGCGGCGCCGTCGTCTGCGCCTCGCTGACGCCGCAGAAGGTGCGCGAGCACTACGAGGTGGCGGTCGAGGCCGGCCTCGACATTCTCGTCATCCAGGGCACGGTGATCTCGGCCGAACACGTCTCGACCACGGTCGAGCCGCTGAACCTGAAGGAGTTCATCGCCGAGGTCCCGGTCCCGACCGTGGTCGGCGGCTGCGCCTCCTACTCGACCGGCCTGCACCTGATGCGGACTGGCGCGGTCGGCGTCCTCGTCGGCGTCGGTCCCGGCGCCGCCTGCACCACCCGCGGCGTGCTCGGCATCGGCGTCCCGCAGGCGACCGCAATCGCCGACGTCGCCGCTGCCCGCTCGCAGCACATGCTGGAGACCGGCGAGTACGTCAACGTGATCGCCGACGGCGGCATGCGCACCGGCGGCGACATCTCCAAGGCGATCGCCTGCGGTGCCGACTCGGTGATGGTCGGTTCCCCGCTGGCCCGCGCCAAAGAGGCTCCCGGCCGCGGCTTCCACTGGGGGATGGCGACGTTCCACTCCTCGCTGCCGCGCGGCACCCGGGTCTCGACCAAGCAGGACGGGACGATGGAGGAGATTGTCCTCGGCCCCGCCCAGGAGAACGACGGCACCTTCAACCTGATGGGGGCGCTGAAAACCTCGATGGCCACTTGTGGCTACGAGGACATTCGCTCTTTCCAGCGGGCCGAGGTGATGGTTGCTCCTGCCTTGATGAGCGAGGGGAAGAAGTTGCAGAATGAGCAGTCGGTTGGCATGGGCTCGAATGGGCGGGCTGCTGTGTCTACTGGGGTTGCCGTTTCGGATGACTAGTGGGACGGGGGCGTCTCGGCCGGCGGGTCCTGTCTCCGATATTGGGCTCTCCCTTTCGGGAGAGTCCTCAATATCGTCGCCACCCGCCGGAGAGGCGGCTGCGGTCGAGGAGGTGCTTGTCCTTGATTTCGGGGGGCAGTATTCGCAGTTGATTGCTCGTCGGATTCGGGAATGTGGCGTGTTTGCTGAGCTCTTGCCGGCTAGTACCTCTGTGGAGAAGATTCGGGCGCGGAAGCCGAAAGCTTTGATCCTCTCTGGTGGGCCGGCTTCGGTTTATGAGTCGGGGGCGCCTGAGTTTCCTACTCAGCTGCTTGACCTTGGGATTCCGATGCTGGGGATCTGTTACGGGATGCAGGCGATGGTTTTGGCGCTTGGCGGCAAGGTGGAGTCGGCGGAGACGGGGGAGTTTGGGCGTACTGATCTTGTCTTGCGGGATGGGGGCGGTCGGCTGCTTGGTGGGCTGCCCGAGGAGCAGAGTTGTTGGATGAGTCATCGCGATGCCGTCTTCGAGGCGCCGGATGGGTTTACGGCGTTGGCCTCGAGTCCCAGTTCGCCGGTTGCCGCCTGCGAGTTCCCCGATCGCGGTCTCTACGGGATCCAGTTCCATCCCGAGGTCGTCCACACGCCCTATGGGACCGAGATCCTCACCCGCTTCCTCCGCGACGTCGCCGGCTGCGAGGAGCAGTGGTCGCCGCAGTCGGTGATCGCCGAGCAGGTGGAGAAGATCCAGGCCCAGGTGGGAGAGGGGAAGGTGATCTGCGGCCTCTCCGGCGGGGTCGACTCCTCGGTCGCGGCGATGCTCGTCTACAAGGCGGTCGGCGACAAGCTGACCTGCGTCTTCGTCGACCACGGGCTGATGCGGATGAACGAGGCCGAGCAGGTGGTCGAGGCCTTCGGTCAGTTCGGGATCCCGCTCGTCCACGTCGACGCCGAAGAACGCTTCCTCGCCAAGCTGGCGGGCAAAGACGACCCGGAGGAGAAGCGGAAGATCATCGGCGCCGAGTTCATCCGCGTCTTCGAGGAGGAGGCGGACAAGCTCGAGGACGTCAGCTATCTGGTCCAGGGCACGCTCTACTCGGACGTGATCGAGTCGGGCGGCTCCGACCACGCGGCGACGATCAAGTCCCACCACAACGTCGGCGGCCTTCCCGACGACCTCGAGTTCGAGCTGGTCGAGCCGCTGCGGATGCTGTTTAAGGACGAGGTGCGCGCGGTCGGCGCCGAGCTCGGTCTGCCGGAGCGGATGGTTTGGCGCCAGCCCTTCCCGGGCCCCGGCCTCGGGATCCGGATCGTCGGCGGCGAGGTCAACAAAGAGCGCCTCGACATCCTCCGCGCGGCCGACGCGATCCTGCAGGAGGAGATCCGCTCGGCCGAGCTCTACCGTCAGCTCTGGCAATCCTTTTGCGTGCTCCCGGTGGTCCGCTCGGTGGGAGTCCAGGGGGACGGCCGCACCTACGCCTACCCGATCGTGATCCGCGCCGTCACCTCCGACGACGCAATGACCGCCGACTGGGCCCGCCTCCCCTACGACCTGCTGGAGCGGGTCTCGAATCGCATCATCAACGAGATCCGCGACGTAAACCGCGTCGCCCTAGACATCTCCTCAAAGCCCCCGGCCACGATCGAGTGGGAGTAGCGCCCCGCTACGCAGCCTCCAAGGAGCCGGCGGTCTCGAAGGATGCCATCCCGACCACGGTCGAGACCACACCCTCGCCGCCCTTCTCGCTGAGCCGGTCCTGGCTGCGCACGTGTGCGGCGAGCATCAGTTTCGTCGCCTCTTCGAGGATCGAGACCACCTCTTTCCAGCCCTCCTCGTCGAGCGAGAGCGGCATCCAGCGGAAGACGGTGTCGTCGCGACCGTCGAGGGTGCCTGCTTCGAGCGCGGCGATCGCCTTGTCGAGGAAGGTCTGCAGGGTCGCGGCCGAGACCCCACCCCGCATCGAGTGCGGCACTTTCCGCCAGGGCGGGCCGCCCATGAAGGCACCGGGGGTCGCCTTGTAGAAGTGCTCGGTGGCGCCGCGGCGCTGGGCGGTGTCGACGAGTTCCAGTGCTCCGTAGCGGTCCAAGGCACGCGTGTGGTACGCGACGTCGCTGAGGCTGGTCTCAAGCTGGCTGGCCAGCACGTTCGGGCTCGCCACGTGATCCGTCAACAACTCCAGGATCTGAATTCGCAGTGGGTGTGCGAGGGACCGTACGAGCCGCTGGTCGATGGCTTCGGGGAATGGCTCCTTCATGATTCTCTCCTTGGGCGCTGAGTGGGGGGCGGTACTGCCTCGTTCGTCATCTACTTAATACGTATAGACCATTCAGCTATATCAATCCAGAACACGCGAGTTCTACAAAAGTCGTGTTAACCGCTAAGTGCGGGATCAGATGCCGGCGAGGCGGGTGACCGCGAAGATCAGCCCAAAGCCGAGGGCGGTGAGCGCGACCCGCCCCCAGGATCCCTGCGAGTGCGCCTCGGGCAGCAGGTCGCTGGCGCCGATGTAGAGGAAGATCCCGCAGTACACGCAGAGGGCTGAACCGAGGGTGTGATCGGAGATCGCGACCTGGGAGCCGACGATCGCCCCGACCAGTGGGGCGAGGGCATCGATCGTCAGCCACCTGACCGCCACCTGGCGGTTGCCGGAGCGGCGCAGGACGTAGCTGACGGTGTTCAGCCCGTCGGCGAAGTCGTGGCTGATCACCGCGAGAAAGACGAGCAGGCCGGTCGCCGAGTCGACGCCGAAGGCGAGGCCGATGCCGAGGCCGTCGAGGAAGCTGTGGGCGGAGAGGCCGGCGGCGCCGAGGACGCCGACCCGCTCGGAGGAGAGCGTCTCCACCGCCTCCTCACGGTCGTGCAGGACCAGCATCCGCTCGGCGAAGAAGAAGCCGAGGAACCCGGCGGCGACCAGGGCGGTGGCGAGGTTGACGTCGGCGACTCCTTCGATGCCCTCGGGCAGCACGTCGAGCAGGGCGACGGCGACGACGACGCCCCCGGTCAGGGCGAGGAGCGTCGGCAGCCGGTCGGAGAAGCGCAGGCCGACGCGGCCGCCGATCAGCGTCGCGAACACGGTCAGGCCGGCGAGCGGGATCGCGATCGACATCTCAGCCCTTCCCCTGGCAGCGCGGGCAGACGCCGCGCAGGAGGATGTCGTGGGAGGTCACCTCGAACTCGGCCTCCTCTCCGACCCGATGGATTGCCCGCTCCAGCGAGGGGTCCTCGAATGGGACGAGCCGGCCGCAGCGCACGCAGACCATGTGGTGGTGGTGCTCGCCGGGGTCGTTGCGCTCGTAGGCAGCGCTCTCTCCGCCGACGTCGACCCGGTAGACGAGGTCGAGCCGCTCCAGCTGCTCGAGCGTGCGGTAGACGGATGCCCTGCCGACCGCCGGCAGTCGCCGGTCGATCTCCAGTGCGGTGATCGCGCAGGACTCGCCCTCGAGCAGCTCGATCACCTGTCGCCGAGCCGCCCCGGCGCGAAATCCTGCCTCGTTAAGCCGCCCTGTCGCCTGTTCGCTCCAGCCCACGGAGCGAAGCCTACATGAAAATGAGACCCATTCTTATTTCACTCGAGCTGGTGCAGCCTCAGCTGTATGCGTCCCATTTTTCGAGATAAGGAAGTGGATCGAAGGGGGAGCCGCCCTCGTACCAGCCGGGCGCGCCCCACATCTCGAAGTGGAGGTGGCAGCCCTGGGCGTCGCCGGTATCGCCGACGATCCCGATCGGCTGGCCGGTGCGGACGGTGTCGCCGGTCTGCAGGGGCGAGGGTTCGGCGAGGTGGGCGTACATGAAGTCGTTGCTGGTGCCGCGGCCGTCGATGACGACGTAGTTGCCGGCGGCGCCCTGGTAGCCGGAGTACTGGACGATGCCGCCGCGGGCGGCGACCAGCGGCGTGCCGCAGGCGGCCATCACGTCCTGGCCCTGGTGGGTGTGGCCGGTGCGCGCCGCCCCGAAGCGGCCGGCGCCCATCCCGTATTCGTGGGCGCCGAGGATCGGGAAGGCGTAGCCGTAGAAGTCGAAGCCGAGGCTGAGCGAGGTCGAGCTCGACGCCTTGCGGGCGGCCGGCGCCGGCGCGGTCGCCGACTGGGGGCTGATCCGGAAGCTGTAGCGGCCGTTCCGGGCGGGGCGGCCTTCGTTCGTCGTCCCGTCCCAGCGGACTTTGTTTTCGACGTCGGGAGCGACGTTTTCCCGGTAGAAGGTCTTGACGACTTCGCCGGCGCTGTCGAGGACGTCGATCTGGAGGTCGTTTTCGGGCTGGGTGCTGGCGATCGTGTAGCTGAGGCGGGGGTAGCGGTAGCCGAAGTAGAAGGACTTCCGCGGGCTGGTCGTCGCGGCGGCGATGCTGATCGCGCCGGCGCTGGGAGAGGCGGCGGGGGCGCCGGAGGGACTGCCCTTGGCGCTCGGCGAGGCCTCCGGGGTGCCGGCGCCGCCGGAGGCCGCGACTGCGCTGCCGACGAAGCAGGCGAGCAGGGCGACGATCGCCGCTATGCCTATCTGGCCGATCCACGCGGATCGGACGAACCCTTTGCTGTTCAAACCGCTAAGCCCTCTCTTTCCATCGCCTGCGGAGTTAGCTGACGGGCTCGCGCTGAAAGAGTCGCGCTACGGACGTTTTCGTCCGATTCGCCCCTGAGACCTGCATCGGTCTCTTCGGTTCCTCCGCTCCCGCACAGTGGCCTGCACGGGATTCGGCTATTGCTCGGGCGGCAGTATAAGCAACCGTCCGGAGACCCCCGGAGGCCGCGAGATGGCTATCATCCCCCGGCCGCGTGGGAAGGACCGCGCGGTTTTTGCGCGATGAAGACCTTTGTAGCCACTCCAGCCAACCGCCAGCGCGACTGGTACGTCGTCGATGCCGAGGGTAAGACCCTGGGCCGTCTCGCGACCCAGCTCGCCGACATGCTGCGCGGCAAGCGCAAGCCGGAGTACACGCCGCACATCGACACCGGAGATTTCGTCGTCGTCATCAACGCGGAGAAAATCCACGTCACCGGCGACAAGCTGGCGCAGAAGACCTACTACCGCCACAGTGGCTACCCCGGCGGGATCAAGTCCCGGACGCTCGGCGAGATGCTCGAGCGCAAGCCCGAGGAAGTGATTCGCAAGGCCGTGAAGGGGATGCTGCCGCGCAACCGGCTGGCTCGCCAGCAGCTTACGAAGCTGAAGGTGTACGCCGGGCCTGATCATCCGCATGCGGCGCAGCAGCCTAAGACTATGGAGACGAACTGACTTGATGGACGACGAGCAGAAAACGCCGGAGCAGGACGACACTCAGGACGAGGGCGCTGAGGCCGCGGGTCCTGTCTCCGATTCCGGGCTCCCCCTGCCGGGGGAGTCCTCGGAATCGTCGCCACCCGCGGCAGAGTCGGATCAGGTCGAGCCGTCCGAGGATGCCGCTGAGGAGCAGCCGTCCGAGGAGGCGGTTGCTGAGGAGCCGTCCGAGGAGGCTTCAGAGGAGGAGCCGGCTGAGGAGGTTGTTGAGGAGCCTGTAGCCGAGAAGCCCGCTGAGGAGAAGAAGAAGGACGTTATTCCTGGGGCCGACCTGGAGCCGATCCTGGTTGAGGCTGACAAGCCGGAACTCAGCGCTGAGGAGAAGGCGCGGCTGGAAGCTGAGGAAGAAGAGAAGGCTCGTCGTGAAGCTGAGCTGGTTGCCACCGAGGAGACCGATGCTGCTGCCAGCCGGGCTCCGGCGAAAATGGAGAAAGGCGCTCGCTTCCTCGCCACCGGCAAACGCAAGAGCGCGATCGCTCGCGTCACCGTCCTGCCGGGCAACGGCAAGATCGAGATCAACAAGCGCAGCATCGAGGAGTTCTTCCCGCGCCCGTTGCATCAGACGATGGTCAAGCAGCCACTCGTGGTCTCCGGCTACGAGGGCAACGTCGACATCCGCGTCCGCGTCCACGGCGGCGGGATCAGCGGCCAGGCCGGCGCGGTCCGCCACGGGGTCGCCCGGGCGCTGACCGAGATCGACGCCGAGTTGCGCGGCGACCTCAAGCGCAGGGGCTTCCTCACCCGCGACGCACGCGTCAAGGAGCGTCGCAAGGCCGGGCTTAAGAAGGCCCGCAAGCGGCCCCAGTTCAGCAAGCGCTGAGGCGGCTGCAAATCTGCGCCTGGCGTCGTCCTCGGTCGGCTGATTCGATCACGCACTAACTTGTGCGCTCCCTCACCAGCCGCTGCGTCCTACCCAGTCTTGATTTTCGCTCGCCTCATATGACTAGAAAACTCTTTGGCACCGACGGGGTTCGGGGAGAGGCCGGCACCTTCCTTACCGCCGAGCTGGCGACCTCGTTGGGTCGGGCGGCGGCTGCATCTCTGGAGGCCGAGCGGCCCCAGGTTCTGATCGTCCGCGACACCCGCGAGTCGGGTCCGATGCTGGAGGAGGCTCTGGCCGCCGGTATTGCCGCGGCCGGCGGCGATGCGTTGCTGGGCGGCGTGCTGCCGACCCCGGCGGCGGCGATCCTGGTCAAGCGTCTCGGGCTCGATCTCGCCGCCGTCGTCTCCGCCTCCCACAATCCCTTCCACGACAACGGGATCAAGTTCTTCGATGGTCAGGGCGTCAAGCTCGGCGACGAGGTCGAGGCCCGTGTCGAGGCCCTGATCGACCAGGCTCCGGTGGCCGAGCACAGCGGCCACGTGCGCGAGCTGAACGGCGGCCTCGACGACTACCTGCGGGAGCTCGAGTCCTCCTTTTCCATTGACCTGGCCGGTCGCAAGGTCGTCCTCGACTGCGCCAACGGCGCCACTTTCCGCGCCGCCCCAACAATCTTCGAACTTCTCGGCGCCGAGGTCGAGGCGATCGGGGTCGAGCCCGACGGGCGCAACATCAACGCCGGTTGCGGCTCCACCCACATGGAGCTCCTCTCCGAGCGGGTCGCCGCCTCTGAGGCGGAGATCGGGTTCGCCTTCGACGGCGATGGCGACCGTGTCCTCGCCGTCGACGGGTCCGGCCGCGTCCACGACGGCGATGAGCTGATCGCCCTAGCCGCCCGCGGACTCTCGGCGCGAGGAGAGTTGGACGGCGGCGTCGTCGTCACCGTGATGAGCAACTTCGGCTTCCACCAGGCGATGGAGGAGTCGGAGATCGAGGTGGCGGTGACCCAGGTCGGCGACCGCTACGTGATCGACGAGATGCGCCGCCGCGAATGGCCCCTGGGCGGCGAGCAGTCCGGCCACATCATCGCCTCCGACTTCGTTTCCACCGGCGACGGGATTGCGGCGGCGCTGATGACGATGCGGGAGCTGGGCACGGTCCGCCTCGAGGACGCGGTGCCGATGCAGAAACTGCCCCAGGTCCTGATCAACGTCAAGGTCGCCGACCGCGAGGCGATCGCCAGCGCCGCCGGCGTCTGGGAGGCGGTCGAGCGCGAGAGCGAGGGCCTTGAGGGACGCGGCCGCGTCCTCCTGCGTCCCTCCGGGACCGAGCCGCTGGTCCGGGTGATGGTCGAGGCGCCGAGCGCCGAGGAGGCCGAGACGGTCGGCGAGCGGCTGGCTGGTCTCGTGCGCCAAGAGCTCGCCTGAGAGGCTCACCGCTCCAGGCGTCTACCCTTACTCGCCTTCATGTGCGGCATCGTCGGATACGTGGGCGCCAGGCCCTGCGAGGAGCTGCTCCTCTCCGGTCTGGAAAAACTCGAATACCGGGGCTATGACTCGGCCGGCCTCTCCGTGCTCGCCGACGGCGAGGTTGAGAGCGTCCACGCGGTCGGCAATCTCGCCAACCTGCGGGCCGCGGTCGACGCGCGTGCCAACAACGGCGCCGGGGCGCTGCCGCCCTCGGCGACCGGGATCGCCCACACCCGCTGGGCCACCCATGGCCGCGTCACCGAGGAGAACGCCCACCCGCACGACGACAGCTCCGGCCAGGTGCACATCGTCCTCAACGGGATCGTCGAGAACCACACCGAGTTGCGACGGCGCCTGCAGGAGGACGGACAGGTCTTCACCTCCGAGACCGACGCCGAGGTCGTCGCCCACCTGATCGCCCGCCACTACGAGGGCGACCTCGCCGTTGCCGTCCGCGCCGCCTATGCCGACCTGCGCGGCCACTACGCCTTCGTCGCCATGCACGCCGACGAGCCGCAGCGCCTGGTTGGCGCCCGCAAGGAGTGCCCGCTGGTCGCCGGCGTCGGCGAGGGGGAGACCTTCCTCGCCTCCGCGATCCCCGCCTTCCTCGCCGACACCCGCACCGCGATGGCGATCGAGAACGGCGAGATCGTCGAAATCGAAGCCGGCGCCGTGCGGGTCACCGACCTCGAGGGCAACCCCGTCGCGCGCGGGACCGAAGAGGTCACCTGGGACGCCGACGCCGCCGAGAAAGGCGGCTACGAGACTTTTATGCTGAAGGAGATCCACGAACAGGCCGACGCGGTCGCCGAGACGATCACCGATCGCCTCCCCGGCGACGACGGGGTCGACCTCTCCGACGTCGAGCTCTCCGACGAACTGCTGCGCGGGGTGCGGCGGATCGTGATCGTCGCCTGCGGCACCTCCTACCACGCCGGTCTGGTCGGTCGTTACGCGATCGAGGAGTGGGCGCGGGTGCCGGTCGAGATGGACGTCGCCTCCGAGTACCGCTACCGCAACCCGGTCGTCGGCTCCGACGACCTGGTGATCGGGATGACCCAGTCGGGGGAGACCGCCGACACCCTGGCGGCGATGCGCCTCGCCCGCGAGGCCGGCGCCACGGTGCTGGCGATCACCAACATCATGGGCAGCCAGGCGACCCGCGACGCCGACGCCGTCCTCTACATCCGCGCCGGGATGGAGATCAGCGTCGCCGCGACCAAGACCTTCGTCGCCCAGGTGGCAGCGATGTACCTGCTGGGCCTGCGGCTGGCCGAGCTGCGGGGGACGCTGCCGCCGGAGCGGATCACCGAGCTGGTCGCGCAGCTGAAGGCACTGCCCTCGAAGATGGAGGAAACGCTGGCGGCGACCGAAGAGATCGTGACCGAGGTCGCCGCACGCCACAGCGAGCAGGAGTTCTTCCTCTACCTCGGGCGCCACATCGGCCTCCCGGTCTGCCTCGAGGGGGCGCTGAAGCTGAAGGAGATCAGCTACATCCCGACCGACGCCTACGCCGCCGGCGAGATGAAGCACGGCCCGATCGCCCTGCTCGACGAGTCGACGCCGGTGATCTGCGTCGCCACCGACAGCCCGATTCTGGAGAAAGTTCTCTCCAACGTCGAGGAGGTGCGCGCCCGCGGCGCCCAGACCATCGGGATCGCCACCGCCGGCAACGGCAGGGTGGCCGAGGTCACCGAGGAGACGATCGAGGTCGCTGCCAGCGACTGGATCCTGCAGCCGATCCTGGCGATCCTGCCGCTGCAGCTGCTGGCCTACGACATCGCCCGCAAGCGCGGGCTCAACGTCGACCAGCCGCGGAACCTGGCGAAGACCGTCACCGTCGAGTAGTCATCTGTCTGGCCAGCGTGCGGTCGGCTGAAGTTGTCCAAACGGGCCGCTAGAGTGCCCGCTCCGTGAAGCTCCGCCTCGTCCTCCCAGCGCTTCTGGTGGCCCTTGCTGCCCTGTTCGCCTTGGGCTGCGGTGGTGGCGGCAGCGATAGCGGCAGCGGCACCGATCCGGCCGACGTCGCCCCGGCGAAGGCCCCGCTCTTCATCGACTTCACGGTACGTCCGGAAGGCGAAACGAAGGAAAGCATCGACGCGCTGGCCAAGGAAATCGCCGGGGTCGACAACCTAGGCAAACTGATCGTCACTGAACTCGAAAAGTCCGCCAACGACGAAGGTGAAGAGCTCGACTTCAAAAAGGAAGTCGAGCCGTGGCTGGGCGACCGGGGCGGCCTCTTCCTGCAGGAATTCGAAGACGAAGACTTCGAAGGCTTCGGCGCCGCCTTCCAGACCACTGACGAAGAGGCCACTCAGAGCTTCCTCGACAAGCAGCTGGCCTCCGAAGACGAAGCGCCGAAAGAAGGCTCCCACGAAGGTGTGGACTTCAAGGTCCAAGCAGACGACGGCACCACGATCGGCGTCTTTGACGGCCTCGTCGTCATCGCCGAAGACGAAAAGATCTTCAAGTCGATGGTCGACGCTTCCAACGGCGAAAACCTCGGCGGGGAAGCCAATTACACCGACGCCGTCGCCAACGTCCCCGGCGACAGCGCGGCCAACGTCTACGTCGACGTCGGCACCCTGATCGAAGAATCGGGTGGCGAGATCGACTCCGAAACCGAAGCCTTCCTCGACAGCGGCGGGATCGAACCGGAAGGAGCGACCGCGGTCGCCAGCCTCGTCCCCGGCTCCAAGCAGGTTGAGATCGACCTCAGCTCCGATCTCAGCGGCGACAACCCGCCGTCGGGCGACGCGTCGGAGCTGCTCGGCTCGCTGCCCGCCACCTCGGTCGCGGCCTTGGCCTCGGCCGAATTCGGCAAGCGGTTCAACGAAAGCATCGACCGGATCGACGAAAACGGCCTCCCTGGCGGCGAGCTTGGACCGAACCAGCTGAAGAAGGGTTTGAAGCAGGAAGGGATCGACATCGAAGCGATCGCCTCCTCGATCGGCGACGTCGGCGCCTACGTGACCGGCAACAGCGAACGGACCCTCGGCGGGGCCGTGGTGCTCGAAAGCGACAGCGCCAAGGAAGCGACGGCCACGGTCTCCAACATCGGCCTCCTCCTCCGTTCGACCGGCACCCCCGGGATCACCAAGATCAGCGAAGGCGCGAGCGGCTTCTCGATCCGCAGCCCTGAACTGGGCCGCCAGCCGGTGGTCGTCGTCGCCAAAGGCAGCCGGATCGCGATCGGCTACGGCCTGGCGCCGACGCTCTCGAGCTTCCAGGAAGCGAACAAGACCCTCTCTGACGTCCCGGCCTACCAGGACGCGCTGGACGCTCTTGGAGATACCCCGATTGCGATCTACGTCAACGGGACTTCGGCTCTCAATCTTGCTTCGGCGATGGTTCCGGCCGGCGAAGAAGGCTTCGAAGAAGCCAAGCCCTACCTGCAGAAGATCGAATACCTGGCGCTCGGCTCCGAAGCCTCTGACGGCCTCGCCACCGCCAAGCTGATCGTCGGGCTCAAGTAGCGATTCTCGCGGGGGAGGGTGCCGGTATCCCTCTCCGGAATTGACCTTCCCTCCGCTGCGCTCCGGGGAGAACATGCTGCGCGGCTCCGCCGCGCAAGAACCAGATTGCATATCGCCGAACATTCCTCCGAGGGACACCGGCACCCTCCAGCAAGCGAGCCTCGTCTGACGCCTCCCCACGAAACCGCGAGAGACCGCGATATAGGCGGTCTGGCGCGGTTTCGGCGATCACCGGCGCTATCCGCGAGCGAGTTAGACCTCGCGCCTTGAGGATCTGCGGCGCATCCGAGTTTGAGCACACCCGGGTGGGTCATAAGTCGGCTACGTGGGTCGGGACTTCATCTACCGCTCAAGAAATCCAGTGGGCAGTTGAGCACCCATACGGTGTCGAAGTGACCGCTCGTTTTCGGATGCGCGCTGTTTAGGCTGGTCGCATGGAGTCCTGGCTGACGCCTCTTTTTGACGCTGATGGCATGCGGGCTGTTGATCGGTGGGCGATCGAGGAGCGAGGCGTGCCCTCGCTGGAGCTAATGGAGGCTGCGGGTAGGGCCGTTGCTGAGGCTGTGGCAGAACTCGCGCCCGAAGGGCCTGTGCGGGTCGTGTGCGGCAAAGGCAACAACGGGGGGGATGGGTTCGTGGCCGCTCGGTTGTTGCGGGAGATGGGGTTTGCGGTTGAGGTGCTTCTGTTGTGGCCTGGAGAGGATCTGCGTGGTGACGCGGCGGTGAACTTCGAGCGTTTTGGGGGGACCCTGCTCGAGGGCGATCCGATGGGGCGGCTTGCTGGGTCGGGGGCAGTAGTCGATGCGATCTTCGGGACCGGGTTCGAGGGTGCGCCGCGGGAGCCGGCGGCTGCTGCGATTCGGGAGATCAACAGTTGCGGGGCGCCGGTTGTCGCCTGTGACATCGCTTCCGGGGTCGACGCCTCTAGTGGGGAGGTGGCCGGCGAAGCGGTTGAGGCCGACGTCACCGTCAGCTTCCACGCCGGCAAGCTGGGACAGCGGATCGCTCCCGGCAAGGGATGCACGGGGGAACTGCGGGTTGTGGCTATCGGGATTCCCGCCGGGGCGCCTGGCGAGGCGGTGGGTGGTGAGATCGATGCTGCGGTCCTTGCTCTGGCGCCGCGCCGCGGGCCCCGTTCGACCAAGTTCAGCTCCGGTCAGGTGGCGATCGCCGGTGGCTCGCGCGGGTTGACGGGGGCGGTGCGGATGGCCTCGCTGGCTGCGATCCGGGGCGGGGCCGGTTACGCGACCGTCGCCGTGCCCGCGGACCTGGAGATGATTTACGAGCTTGCCCAGCCGGAGGTGATGTCGGTCGGTTGCCCAGGGGGTGACGGCTGCCTCGTTCCGGCCTCGGCAAAGGCGGTGCTGCGGACCTTCGCGGGGGCCGCCGCCGGAGTGTTCGGCCCCGGCCTGGGGCGCGATCCCGGTTCATTCGAACTGGCACGGGAGGTCGTCGCGAAGATCGACGTGCCGCTCGTCCTCGATGCCGATGGGCTCAACGCCTTCGCCGGCCGGCTGGAAGACCTACGGGCGCGGCAGGCGCCGACGATCCTCACCCCGCACGCGGGGGAGCTCGGCCGCCTGCTCGAGCGCGACTCCTCGGAGATCGAGGCGCACCGGCTCGCCTGCGCGCGCGAGGCGGCCACGGCGGCCGGCGCCGTCGTCGTCCTCAAGGGCGACGACACGATCGTCACCGACGGGTCCCGTACCGCGGTCAACGCGATCTCGGCGCCGGCGCTCGCCACCGCCGGCAGCGGCGACGTTCTCTCCGGGATCACGGCCGCCCTGCTGGCGCGCGGGCTGGAGCCCTTCGTCGCCGCCTGCGCCGCGGTCGTCGCCCACGCCCGCGCCGGCCGTGACGCAGCGGCCCGGGTCGGCGCGGCGGAGTCGGTGATCGCGACCGACGTGATCGACTCGATCCCCGTGGGGATACGTCCCGACGGGGCCGTCGAATAACCTCGGCCCATGAAGACCGCCGGAGAGATTCTCGACCGCGACGTGCCCAGCGTCAGTCCCAAAGACGACGCCCGCACCGCGATCGACCTGCTGGCCAAGACTGATCTCGGCGCGATCCCGGTGGTCGACGAGGAGAACAAGGTCGTTGGCATCGTCAGCGAGTCCGACCTCGTCCTCAGCGAGGAGGAATCGGATCTGCACCTGCCGCACTACCTCAACATCATGGGCGGGATCGTCTTCGTCGGCTCGATGAAGGGCTTCGAGGAGCGGCTGGAAAAAGCGTTTGCCACCGAGGTCTCGGAGTTGATGACGGCCGACCCGATCGTCGCCCACGACTACGAGGCGGCGGACCGGGTGGCGAAGAAAATCGCCGACAAGCACCACAATCACTTGCCGGTGGTCGACGCTGACGGGCACCTCGTCGGCATGGTCACCAGGGCCGACGCGCTTGCCGCCCTGGTCGACGGCGACTAGGCCATGGAGCGGGCGGTTGCCCGGATCGATGCCGAGGCCGTGCGCGCCAACTGCGCGCGGCTCGCTTCGGAGCTGGCCGGTGGGGCGGAGCTGTGCGCGGTGGTCAAGGCCGACGGCTACGGGCATGGTGCCGACATCTGCGCGAACGCAGCCCTGGCAGGAGGTGCGACCCGCCTCGCGGTGGTGACGGCGGGCGAGGCCGAGCAGATCGGCCGTCGCTTCCAGCACGTGCCGCTGCTGACCATGGGAGCGCTGAGCGCCGAGGAGGTCGACGTCGCAACCTCGGCCGGCTCGGAGCTGGCGGTCTGGCGGGAGGACTTCCTGCGCCTGGTCGCCGAACGAGCCCAAGCCCATGGATATCCCGCCCGCGTCCACGTCAAGTTCGACAGCGGTATGGGGAGGCTCGGGAGCCGCAGTCCCGAGGAGGCGATTGCGCTGGCCCGCGCCTGCGCCGAGGACCCCAACCTCCAGCTGACCGGCATCTGGACCCATCTCGCCACCGCCGACGAACTCGACTCGGACTACTTCGACGAGCAGCTGAATCGCTTCGACGAGGTCGCCACGACGGTCAAGGCCGAGCACCCCAACGTGATCGCCCACGCTGCCAACAGCGCCGCCGTCCTTCGCGACAAGCGTTCCCACTACGACATGGCCCGCTGCGGCGTCGCCCTCTACGGCCTCGACCCGTTCCAGCGCGATCCTGGCGAGCACGGCCTCCGGCCCGCGCTCTCGCTCTGCTCCTACGTCGCCGACGTCAAGCGCTTCTCCGCCGGGGAGAGCGTCGGCTACGGCCGCAAATGGAAAGCCCCGGTCGACACCTGGGTGGCTGTGATTCCGCTCGGCTACGGCGACGGCGTCCGCCGCGCCCTGACCAACAACGCCGACGTCATCGTCGGCGGCGTCCGGCGCCCCCTGGTCGGAGCGGTCTCGATGGACAACATCACGATCGACCTCGGGCCGGAGACCGACGTCGCCCTTGGCGACGAGGTGGTCCTGATCGGCGGCCAGGGCGAGGAGTCGATCCTCGCCGAGGAGGTCGCCCAGCGCCTGGAGACGATCAACTACGAGGTCACCTGCGCGATCTCGCCGCGGGTGCCGCGCCGGCCTGCATGAGCTCGCTGGAGCGACTGACCGCGGCGCCGGTGGTTGTCGCAGCCCGGAGCGCGGTGCCGGACGCCGAGGGCGTCTGGATCGTCGGCGGCGCCGTCCGCGACGCCGCCCTGGGCCGCGAGGTCGCCGACCTCGACCTCGCCGTTTCCGGCGACCCCGGCGAGGTGGCGCGGGCAATCGGTCGCGGGCCGGGGGAGAGCGTCTTCGAGCTCTCGGCCGAGTTCGGCACCTGGCGGGTGATCTCGAGGGACGGCGGCTGGCAGGTGGACGTCACCGCCCTGCGTGGCGAGACGATCGAGGCCGATCTCGGCGAGCGTGATTTCACGATCGGCGCGGTGGCGGTCCGCCTCGACTTGGTCGCGCCGATCGATCCCTTCGGCGGGCTCCCGGATCTGGCCGACAAGCGCCTGCGCGCTGTCTCCGAGCAGAGCTTCACCGCCGACCCGCTGCGGTTGCTGCGGGCGCCGCGGCTGGCCGCGGAGCTGGCCCTGGAGATCGAGCCGCAGACGATCTCCCTCGCCCGGGCTGCAGCGCCGAGCGCCGGCGAACCGGCCGGTGAGCGGCAGCTCGCCGAGCTGCGTCAGCTGATCGGCGGGCCCGACCCGCTGCGGGGTCTCGAACTGCTCGGCGAGCTGGGAGTCACCGCCGTCGTGCTTCCCGAGGTGGAGCAGCTGCGGGGGGTCGAGCAGGGGCCCAATCACCACCTCGACGTCTACGACCACACGATCGCGGTACTGGAGCACACGCTGGAGGTCGAGGGAGACCTCGAGCGCTTCGCCGACGATCGCGCCCCCGAGGTGGCGGCGCTGCTCGACGAGCCGCTCGCCGACGAGATGACCCGCCGCACGGCGCTCCGCTTCGGCTCCCTGTTCCACGACATCGCCAAGCCGGCGACGAAGGCCGAGCGTGACGGTTTCGTCGGCTTCCGCGGCCACGACGAGGTGGGGGCGGAGACGATCGGCGAGATCTGCCGGCGCCTGCGCGCCAGCCGCAAGCTCACCCAGCACCTGCAGGGGCTGGCCCGACATCACCTGCGGCTCGGCTTCCTGATCCCGGAGATGCCGCTGCCGCCGCGCCGGGTCCACGCTTATCTGCGCGCGACCGATCCGGTCACCGTCGACGTCACCCTGCTGACCGTCGCCGACCGTCTTTCGGCCCGCGGGGTGGGGCCGATCGCCAGCCCCGAGATGGTCTCCGCCCACCTCGCCCTGGCGCGCGAGATGATCGCCGCCGGGCTCGACTGGCGGCGCGAGGGGCCGCCGACGCCGTTGCTGCGCGGCGACGAGATTTCCGCCGAGCTGGGGATCGAGCCGGGGCCTGAGTTGGGCTCGGCCCTCGCCGAGCTCGAGGCTGCGCAATTTGCAGGGGAAGTGACTGATCGCATGGGTGCGCTCCAACACCTGCGCCGTTAGATACGCTCCGCCGCGAATGGCCAAAGAGGAAAAGATCGAAATGGAGGGGGAGATCACCGAGGCTCTCCCCAACACCATGTTCCGGGTCAAACTGGACAACGGTCACGACGTCCTCGGCCACATCTCGGGAAAGATGCGGCGCCACTACATCCGCATCCTCCCTGGCGACCGGGTCAAGATCGAGCTTTCGCCGTATGACCTAGACCGCGGGCGAATTACCTACCGCTACAAATAGGTCAGCTTCAAAGCGGCTCTGGATCCGCTAGCTCGGCGACCAGCGTCGACCAGGCGAAGTCATTGGCTCCCAGGCCCTTGCCGTTGCGCGGATCGTAGTACTCGCGTAAGCCTTCTCGTGCCGCGGCGCCGATCACGCTGTCCGCCAGCTTCTGCGCCTCGGCTTCGTAGCCGAGTCGGCGTAAGCCGAGCCAGACCATCCAGGCGGAGTTGATCCAGGTCGGGCCGCGCCAGTAGCGGCGGATCGGGCCGTGGCCTCCGTCGGGTTCGTAGCCGCGCTCGCCGACCGCGACCGAGGGCGGTGCGACCGGGGTGAGGAACTCGTCCACGTTCAGCAGGTGCTCCTCGACCAGGCGCCGGCCGACCTCCTCCGGCAGATCGGGCAGCGCCAGGGGCGCCAGCGAGGCCCAGGTCAGCGTCTGCGGCCGGATGCCTCCCGGCTGCGCTTCGTCGAGAAAGAGGCCGCGCCGCTCGTCCCAGAGGCGGTCGACCAGCGCCGGCGTCGCCGACGGCCGACCCATCGCCTGCAGCGAGAGCGACCAGAAGGTGTTGACGAGGGGTTCGCAGAGGACCGGCCCGCCCGCCTCGCGGACACACCGCGCGTCCCAGCCCAGGCGGCGGTTGCGATGAACGAGCAGCGGGAAGCCGATCCGCCCATTCGCCCGCCGGCCCCAGACCTCTTCGAACTTCGGTGAGGCGTCGAGGCCGGACTCGTCGGGTTGGACGATCCAGAGCAGACCGTCGCCCTCGAGGTCGCGGTTGCGGCGCAGCCAGTCCATGTGCCGGGCGATCCGCGGCTCCTCGTTCGGGTCGCCGACGGCGATCCGCCAGGCCCAGGCCAGCAGCGGCGGCTGGATCGTCTCGGTCTCCTCGGCGCTGCGCCGGGCGACGTTGTAGAAGAGCAGCCGCAGCCAGGAGACGTGGCTGCGCCAGAAGATCGTGTGGCCGACGAACCCGTCGGGCCGCTGTGCCGCCAACAGGCTCTCCAGCTCGGCGCGGGCACGCGCCGGCTCGAAGCGACGCCAGACGATCGCCGCGAAGCAGGAGTCCCAATACCACTGCCACGGGTAGCGACCCGGGCTCGGCTCGGTGTAGCTGAAAGCGGTCTCGCCGCGGTTGCCCTCGACCCAGTTCTGCCGCAGAACCCGCTCGGCCTCGGCGAGGACGGTCTCGCCCCCGGAGGGGGCGCTGCCGAAGGCGCTTTTACACATTGGTGCGGCGCATCTCGCGTAGCGCCAGCGACCCCAGAACCACGAGCAGCCCCGCCAGGGCGACGATGCCGGGCCAGGTGTCGGCCCAGGTGACGCTGCCGACGAATCCCTGCCGGGCGGCTTCCAGCACCTGGGTCATCGGGTTGACGTTGGCGACCTTCTCGAGCCAGGGCTGCAGCAGGGCAAGGGGCGCGTAGGCGGGGGTGAAGAGGATCAGCGCCATCGTCCCGGCCTGCATCAGCGGTGCCGCCGACTGGCTCCGGTAGCGGAGCGCCAGCATCGACCCCCAGCAGGCGGCGACCGCGGCCGTCGCGGCGACCATCAGGTAACAGATCAGCAGGCCGTCGAGGCCGGGCCATTCGGCGCCGATCACGAAGGCGATCGAGAGCACGAAGGTCGCCGGGATCAGCGCCCGGGCGCTCGCTGCCAGCACGTTGCCGGCGAGCAGTACCCAGCGAGGGGCAGGGGAGACGAGTAGCCGGTCGACCCATCCCTGTTCGTAGTCACGGGCGAGGTTGACGCCGGCTGCGGCGCCGGTGAAGCCGGCCCCCTGCAGCATGCTGACCGGGACGATGAAGCTCTCATACGAGCCCGTTTCGAACCCCTGCAGCTGGGTCAGGGCGCCGAAGACGCCGTTCAGGCCGAGGAAGAAGATCGTCGGCGCCAGCACCCCGGGGATCGCCGCCCCCGGCACCCGTATCAGCTCGTTCTTCGCCCGCGCCATCAGGGCGCCGATCGTCGCCAGGTTGGTGCGCCAGGCCGGCGCCGCAACGAGTTCCATCACCCCACCCGCAGCCGGTGCTTGAGGGCGCGGGCGCTCAGCACCAGTCCGAGGATGATGATGCCGGCGATCGCCGCGATCGCCTCCAGGGTCACGGTGGCGTCGATGCCGGAGATGATCGGTTCCCGCACCCCTTCGACGATGAAGCTCAGCGGGTTGTACTGGGCGATCGTCTTCGCCGGCTCGATCATCAGTTCCTGGGGGAAGAAGGCCGTGGAGAGGAAGAGGACGACGAGCACCAGCGGGAAGAGGCCCTGGACGACGCTGGCGCTGCCGGTGCGCAGGGCGATCGCGGCGCCGATTCCGCCGACCGCCAGGGCCGAAGCCGTTACAAGCAGGATCGCCAGCAGCGCGCCGGGCACGCCGCCCTCGATGTCGGCACCGAAGATCAGGCCGATCGCCAGGAACCAGAGGGAGCCGAAGAGGCCCAGCGCCGCGGTCCCCGCTAGGCGCCCGAGGACGATCGCGAAGCGGGGGATCGGGGCCGTGAAGAGGCGGTCGGTGAAACCCATCTCGATGTCGACCGCGAAGGCGATGCCGCCGCTGTTGCCGGCCAGCATCATCGACTGCATCATCGCGCCGGCGAGCATGAACTGGAGGAAGCTCTGAACCGGCGGGAAGCCGGGCAGTTCGATGCTGGCGCCGGCACCGCCGGTCTGGATCGCCAGCAGCAGAGTGGGGAAGACGACGATCGGCGCCAGCAGCTGTGGCCGGCGAAAGGTCTGGCGGATCGAGCGCGCGCCCAGCGCCCGCACCACCCGCGCGCTCGTCGCCAGGTCGCTCACGCCGGCACGGGCTCCTCGCCGCCGTCCCCGCTCTCCTCCTTTTCGAGGTGGTGGCCGGTCTTATCAACGAAGACGTCGTCGAGGGTCGGGCGCACCAGCTCCAGCGACTCGACCGCGATTCCGGCCTCGTCGAGGGCGCGAACGACGCGGGGGATGTCGGCGGCGCCGTTCTCGACCTCGACCAGGACCCGTTTGCCGTCCTTCGGCGGCAGCAGCCGGCCGATCCCGGCGCAGACGCGCTCGGCCTCGGCGACCTCGCCTTCGCTGATCAGCAGCTCGACGTGGGGGTCGCCGATTTCGTCCTTCAGCGACTCTGGGGTGCCCTCGGCGACGATCCGACCGCTGTCGATGATCCCGACGTTGTCGGCCAGCTGGTCGGCCTCCTCCAGGTACTGGGTGGTGAGGAAGACGGTGGTGCCGTCTTCGTTCAGCGCCCGCACCTCCTCCCAGATCGTTTTGCGGCTGACCGGGTCGAGGCCGGTGGTCGGCTCGTCGAGGAAGAGGACGCTCGGTTCATGGACGAGAGCGGCAGCCAGGTCGAGACGACGCTTCATCCCGCCCGAGTAGGTGCCGACCCGGCGGTCGGCGGCGGCGGCGAGGTCGACCCGTTCCAGCAGCGCGTCGGCGCGCTCGCGCCCGGCGGCGGGCGGCAGACCCTGCAGCGTCGCCTGCAGGCGGATCAGCTCGCGGCCGGTCATCAGCGGGTCGAGCGCCGCTTCCTGCAGGGCGACGCCGATCGAGCCGCGCACCTGGCGTGCTCCGGCGACGACGTCGTGGCCGGCGACGGTGGCGCGACCGCCGGTCGGCAGCAGCAGCGTGGTCAGCATTCGCACCGTCGTCGTCTTGCCGGCGCCGTTGGGGCCGAGGAAGCCGTAGATCTCGCCCTCCTCGACGGCCAGGTCGATGCCCTGGACGGCGAGAACCTCGCCGAAGGCGCGCTCGAGTCCCTCGACCGTGATCGCCTGCACCCTAGGCCTCCAGCGGCTCGGCGCCGAGGGCGGGCGGGGTCGCCTCGACCCAGTGTCGCCCGTTGGCGCGCTCGATCGCCTCGGCGGCATCGAGCAGCAGCTCGTCGCGCCCCCAGGCGGCTTGAAGCTGCAGGGCGATCGGCAGCCCGTCGGAGGAGCCGACCGGGACGCTGATCGCGGGGATGCCGGTCAGGTTGGCAAGGGCGCCGGCGCGGACGTTGGCTTCGTCGGCGGTGACGACGCCGCTCGGCAGCTCGACCATCGGCGCCTCCAGCGGCGGCGCCACGGCCGGCACGGTCGGGCAGGCGAGGACGTCGACTTCCTCGAAGACCCTGGCCAGCGTCTGCCGCGCCATCGTCCGCAGCCGTCCCGCCTTGATCGTCGCGATCGCCGGCACCAGCAGCCGGTACTTGAGCAGGCCGCGGCCGAGCGGGCTCAGCTCCGGGTCGAGGTGGTTGAGCTGCTCGGGAGTGATGCCGCCGAGGCTCTCGCTGTTGGCGATCAGGACCGTCGCCAGGGTCGCCGCGGCCAGTTCGGCAGCTCGATCTCGCGCACCTCGCCGCCGGTCTGCAGGCGCAGGTCCTCGATCGCGCTCTCGCAGGCCTCGCGCACCTCCGGGGCGACGTCCCCGGAGACCTCGCCGCCGATGACGCCGATTCGCAGTCCCTGCGGCTCGCCCGCCGCCAGCTCTTCGCCGAAGAGGGCCGAGTCGAGCGCCCGGCTGTCGGCGGCGTCGGCGCAAAGGGCGCCGGAGACGATCGTGGTCGAGATCTCGGCCATGTGGTGTCCCGCCATCGCCGAGCGGCCGAAGGTCGGCTTCAGCCCGGTGAGGCCGCAGTAGGCGGCCGGGTAGCGGATCGAGCCGACCCCGTCCGCTCCGACCGCGCCGGCGACCAGCCGCCCGGCGACGGAAGCGGCGGGGCCGCTGGAGGAGCCCCCAGGGCAGCGGTCGACGTTCCACGGGTTGTGCGCGGCCCCGTAGACAGAGATGTTGCCGGTGCTGCTGGCGCCGAGCTCGTGCATGTTGCCGACCCCGACGACGACCGCGCCGGCGTCGCGCAGGGCGCGGTAGGGGCCGGACTCGCCCGGCGCCGCCGGCGCCAGCATCTCCGCCGCGCCGAATCGCTGCGCCCGCCAGGGCAGCGGCCACTCGTCCTTGATCACGATCGGGACGCCGTACAGCGGCCCTCGGGGGGCGTTGGCGAGCATCTCGCGCGAGTGCTCGGGGAAGGTCTCGACGACCGCGTTGAGAGCAGGGTTGCGCTCCTCGATCCGGCCCAGCGTCGCCTCCAGCAGCTCAGCCGGGTCGAGCTCGCCGCCGGCGATCGCCGCCGCCTGTCCCAGCAGCGAGAGGTCGAGCGGGTCGCTCATCGGCTCGGCGGCGCCTGCGAGAGGTCGGGATCGCGGTCGACCGGGACCTCGCTGGTATCGAGGTCGAGCAGCTCGAGGATCGGCGGCCAGAGCGTCTGATGGGCGGCGCCGATCACTGCCAGCTCGATCTCGTCGGCCTCGATTCCATAGGCGGCGAGGGCCGCCGGGATGAAGTCGTCGCCTTGGTTCGGAGCCTCCATTCGCGCCGCGAACCCTACCCTGCGACTTGGCCGGGATCGTGCAGCGGCCTCTGCAGCGCCGCATCCAGCCGCGGCGAACGGCAAGATTGGCGCCGCAACTGGGCGTCAAGCCCGGTGTTTGCCTGATCGATGCCACACGCAGAAGCCAAAACCCCGTTCCGCCGCATCTGGGCGCTGGTCGCCGGCGCCTGCCTGCTCGCGGCGCTGGTCGCGATCGCGATCCCGCGCCAGGCGGACTCGGCGCCGCTGCGCGTCGTCATCCTCGGCCAGACCTCGGAAACGCCGCCGGCCTCCTGCCCCGGCAAAACCGTCAACGGCGCCCCGGAAGTCGAATGCCGGGTCGAGGGTCACATCACCGGCTTCCAGTCGATCGCCGACGGCGTCGCCCGTCCCTTCGAGGCGCCCTTCGAAGGAAAAATCGTCGCCTGGTCGATCACCCTGGCCAAGCCTTCGGCGGTGGAAACGAAAACCACCACCGACGAGGTGGGCTTCTTCAACGACTTCTTCGGCACCCCGTCCGAGGCCCGGATCGGCGTCCTGCGCCCGGTCGAAGGCTCGAAACCGCCGAAATACACGCTGGTGCGCCAGAGCCCGGTCGAGGTCCTCAACCCCTACTTCGGCAGCACCCCGGTCTTCGCCCTCGACCATCCCCTCACCGTCCTCCAGGGCCAGATCGTCGCCCTGACGGTCCCGACCTGGGCGCCGATGTTCGCCCTCAACCTCTCCGAAGAAAACACCTGGCGCGGCAGCCGCCTCCCCGAACACTGCATCTCCAGGGAAGACGTCCAGGGCGGCCATCCCCAGCAGGGGGTGGGCAAGATCAAGACCTACGGCTGCTACTACTCCAAAGCCCGCCTGCTCTACACGGCCACCCTGGTCAAGAAGCCGTAGCTTCGTCCGCGCCGCGCGAGCGAACCAGGCTCGCCGCGGTCCAGGCGAGAAGATCGGCCATTGCACCCGGCCTCTGCACGATCTTTCCCCGGTAGCGAGGGTTGAACTCGGCCCCGGAGACGCTCAGTACCCGCAGGTCCCCATCCTCGACCAGCTCCTCCAGAGCCCGATTCCTTTTCTTCGCCTCCATCGAGAGCAGATTGGTCACCCCATTGATGAAGGTCGAATGCTTGAACTCCCTCTCCAGTAGGGAATCCGCCATCAGTCGTTTGTTCGGTCGCAGTCCGATCCAGACATCGGGGAGATCCGTTACCTGGATGTACTTCGGGTCGACCCCTTGGGATTCGGTGATTCCTTTGGCCAGCGGGCCCACCTTGAAGTCGTCGTCGCCAAGCGGCGTCTCCACGTTGCCGGCTTCGAACTTCCGCACCGAAGGCAGCCAGAGCTTTTCGAACCCCGACCAGATCCGCCGCCTCTCGGCAGCATCGGTCATGCGACCGGAGGGGGCGTCACTGTGGGGGTCGAAACGGGCGCTCAGGTCGATGAACCAGTGCTGCAGGTGCTCCGGGACTATCAGGGTGATCCGATCCTTCGCTTTCGTGAGCGCCGCCGCCCGATGGCGAAGCCCCGCGGAATATTCCTGGACCGGCACGTCATGGTGATGGAGGGCCATGCCCCAGCGATCGAAGTACGCCGCGGGGACGAAGGCCGGAGGGAGTGCGTTGCGGCAGACGAACAGCCACCCCTGGTCATCCTCCAGGACCTTCAGGACCCAGTCGAGCGCGCGCTCGAAGGTCTTGTCGCTTTCGAGCGATTTCGGTAGCGCCACCTTGCGCTCCCCCGGCTCAGTTTCTGGGAGCTCTGTGTCGAGCCTCAGCTCGATCGCGACCCTGCGCTCCTTGGTGTGGATTTCCTCTGCGTGGATTGCGGCCCGGGTTAGCAGTCGTCCCACTTCGGGCAGCCAAAAGTCACGCTGGTCTTTCTCCGGATCGTCTGGATCGGGATCGAGATCCAGAAAGTGGCTCATGCTGGCGACCGACAGCATCGTGATGCCTTTTTCCGGGCTGGCGTCCAGGACCTCGGCAGGTCGGACGATCGGATCGTCCCCGCCGCTCACGAACAGCATTCGGCCCCCGTACTCCGACAGGCGCTCTTTGTAGGAGCCGCGATCCTCTTGCATGAACACTTGGTCGAAAATCCGCTCGAAGTATCCGAAGTCCTCCAGCGGCATCCCGGCGGCCTTGATGGTTGGCAGATCCGGCCGGCTTCTGGGATCTGCGAGTCGGCCCTGCAGCATCGAGTTGTTTAGCTCGGGGCGCAGCGAGTGCAGTACCGACTGCCACTCCTCGGGATGGGCGAAGGCGGTGGGCGAGAGGGATTTGATCGCACCCCCAGAGCAGATGGTGGTGCAGCTCGACACCGCTTGTGGCCAGGCGAAGAAGATCGATTGTGCGAGAAAGCCGCCGAGGCTGTAACCGACCACATGGGCGCGCAGAGGCGCTCGCTCTTTCACGTCGCGGCCGAGGACCTTGCGGAGGATGTCGATCGAGGCGCCTATCTGCTCCCTGGTGGTCTGGAGTCCTGGAGCCAGAGTCGGCTCGCTGGGCGCGACCCCCTTGGCCCGGATCGCTCTCGCCGTCTTCAGCCTGGTCGCGCTAGCCCGATAGAGGCCATCCGACTCCTTTTGGAGATCGTCCGCTAGCGAATCCCCGTCGAGCATCTTGCCCCCCACCATCCACGGCTCGGCGTCGCTGTCGAGGACCATGCTCAGCAGCCATCGCATCTCAACCATGTACCGAAGGAACTGCCTGAACAGCTCTCCCGCGTCGCTGAGGTATCGGGTCAGGGGGGTCTCCGAAAACGGGCTGTGGAAGTTGTAATGGGTGAGGTGTCCAGGGAAGGGCATGATCACGCAGGCAGCAGCCCCCTGGGAGCCGACAAAGTGCGCCCTCAGGATCCAGTCGGCCAGCCTGTAGTAGAAGCGCAGGGAGTCGCGCTCATTGAGCCCGTTATGGAGCACGAAGATGCGTTTGATGGGTTTTTCGTTCTCGATCCGCTGGGGGCGTTGCAGGACACGGATGGTCCGAATGTTGGCGCGGTCCTTCAGTGCCATTCCGTACTCCGCCTTGCGATTGATCCCGAAGATCGGAGCCGACGGGAGCGGAACGATGTGCTCGACCAATTCGCTGCGTCCGTGCACTGAAAATTGGCGGCTGAAGTGGCGGGCCGGCTCGCTAAGAGGGGTCCAGGGGGAATCGAGATCCCTTCCCCAGTCGGGCGCCTCGAGTTCCAGCCGGTAATCCCGTTCCTCGGGACGGATTTCCGCGAGCTTGGCCAGGTCTTTATGGGAAAGTTGCATTTTCTCGCTCGTTCAGGAACCTTTACATCGAAAGATGTATCTGTATCAACCCTCCAGGAGAGAGGCTGAAGGAACCTTGCTGTATGCGCGCCGGGGCTACAGAGCTTCTTGACGTAGCCCGCAGTACGGGCAGTCGCTGACGTCCAGCCCGATGAGCTGGTCGCAGCGGCGGCAGGCGCGGAGGTTCTCGGGGCTTCGCGGTAGGGAGGAGGCGGAGGGGGCCAGGGGTAGGACCTTGGCGACCGGTGCCATCTCCTCGCCGGTCTCGCGATCGACGTAGACCGAGCCCGGCTCGGCGGCGGAGAGGGCCTCACGACCGGAGGCCGCGGCGCGCATGCGGTAGAGCTGCTTCTCGTTCATCGCCGGAGAGATTATTAGGTTGGGCGGCAGCGATGCGCGTCCTCATCTTTCACGGCTACATGCTGCGGGGTACCGGCAGCAACATCTACAACGTCAACCTGGCGCGGGCGCTGGCCCGGCTCGGGCACGAGGTGCACCTGCTCTGCCAGGACCGCGAGGTGCGGATCGAGGGGGTGCGGATCCACAACCCCGACATCGGCGGCCTGCTTCCCGTCTACGTGAAGGACCCCTATGAGGGGTTCGAGGTCAAGACCTTTCCCGAGCTGAGTGAGGCCGAGCTCGATCGCTACATCGAGGCCAACGTCGCTTCGGTGCGCGAGGTCGCCGCCGAGGTGGGAGGCGTCGACGTCGCCCTCGCCAACCATCTGGTGATGGGGCCGGCGATCCTCGCCAGCGCCGACGTCGCCCCCTTCGCCGCCAAGATCCACGGCTCCGCCCTCGAGTACACGGTCAAACCGCACCCCCGGTTCCTGCCCTATGCCCGCGAAGGGATGGAGGCCGCCCGCGGGGTCCTGATCGGCTCCGCCCACACCGCCGAATCCCTCTGGGCGACCCTGCCTGACGTCCCCGGCCTGCGGGAGAAGTCACGGCTGGGACCGCCCGGCGTCGATGTAGAGGAGTTCCGCCCCCGGGGCGAGCGCGAGGAACTCGTCGCCTACGTCGGCAAGCTGATCGTCTCCAAGGGGGTAGATCTGCTGCTCGCCGCCTGGCCGCTGGTCCGGGCCGCGCACCCAGGCGCCCGGCTCGAGATCGCCGGCTACGGCGCCTACGAGGATGGTCTGCGCCGACTGCTCGCGGCCTTGGAGGGCGGCGACGTCGACGACGCGCGCGAGGTCGCCAAGCTCGGCTGGGCACTCGAGGGCGGTGAGGAGCGCTCGCTGCCGATCCTCTCGGCCTTCCTCGCCGAGCCCCCGTCCGGCTACGCCGAGATGTCCCGCGCCGCCGCCGGCTCGGTCGAGTTCGTTGGCCGCCTCGAGCACAGCGAGGTTGCCTCCTTCTTCCCCCGCGCCGAGGCGATGGTGATGTCGAGCACCTTCCCCGAGGCATTCGGCATGGTCGCCGTCGAGGCCGCCGCCTGCGGGACGCTGCCGATCTCGGCGGGGCACTCCGGGATGCTCGAGGTCGCGCGGCAGCTGCAGGCGGAGCTGCCCGCGGAGGTTGGAGCGCTGACCTCGTTCCCGGTTGGGGCCGGCGCGGTCGAGGCGATCGCCGCGCGGATCAATGGTTGGCTCGCCCTGCCGGAGGCCGAGCGGGAGCGCGCCCGGGACATCCTGGTCGAGACCGTGACCCGGCTCTGGAGCTGGGAGGGAGTGGCGCGCGGGGTCCTCGCCGCCGCCGCTGGAGAGCTCGAGGGCCTACCTCGCCCCGGGAGCTAGTGCGAAGCGTCACCTGGGGCCGCAAAGCCTCCCGCCGCCGCTTCAATAGAATGCCCGCCGCCCCAATGTACGGCCGCCTGCCCATAGTGAAGATGCTGCTGGTGACGATCGCCTCGACGGTGGTCATCTCGGCCGTGATGGTCCAGATCAACTGGGACGGCCAGCAGGCTTCGACCGCCGCGCCGAAGATCGATCACCTGCTCAACGTGATGATCGTCCTCTCGTCTTTCGTCTTCTCGCTGGTGATAGTGATGCTCTTCTACGCGCTTTGGAAATTCAAAGCGAAGCCCGGCGACGAATCCGACGGCGAGCCGATCCACGGCAACACCCGCCTGGAGATCGCCTGGACCCTGATCCCGACGGTCATCGTCCTCTTCGCCGGCGGCTACAGCTGGAAGGTGCTCGATGAAATCGAAGAGCCGAACGCGAAACACCTGACGGTCTCGGTCTTCTCGCAGCAGTACGCCTGGAGCTTCGCCTACCCGGGCAGGGACTACGCCTACTCGGAGGGGGAATTCCACGTCCCGGTCGGCCGGCAGGTCCAGTTCAAGATGCACGCGATGGACGTGATCCACTCCTTCTGGGTCCCGGAGTGGAGGATCAAGAAAGACAACGTCCCCGGGATCACCACCACGGCGATCGTCACCCCGGACAAGGTCGGCACCTACCAGCTCGTCTGCACCGAGCTCTGCGGTTTCGGCCACGCGACGATGCGGGCCAAGGTCGTCGTCGAGTCCCCTGCCAAGTTCAACGAATGGGCCGACGGGCTGAAACAGAAAACTCCGAAAGCTCTGATGGAACTGGTCGAAGAGAACTCGTCATCCAACCCACCGGCGCTGGACGCCGGCGGGGCATAATGGGAGATAGCTGATGGTTGCCGCGATCAAGAGACCCGGCTGGTGGCGTGGCCTGATCGGAGCCATCGCTTTCGGCGCCTTCGGCTTCGGCCTCGTCATCGCCCTGCGGGCGATCTCCGACCTGCCGCTCTACCAGACCGAACAGACCGGGTATCCGCACGTGATCGTGCCGGCGATCCTGGCGCCGCTCGGGTTCCTCGCCGGCTTCGGCTGTTTCGACTACTGGCTGCGCTGGGCCGCCGGCCTGCCGACGATTCCCGACGACCACTCCCAGCACGGCGCCAAGAGCTGGAAGGACTACTTCAAATTCAACACCGACCACAAGGTGATCGGTGTCCAGTACGTCGTCACCACCTTCATCTTCTTCTTCATCGGCGGTCTGATGGCGATGCTGATCCGGGCCGAGCTCGCCCAGCCGGGCACCCAGATCGTCGAAGCCTCGACCTACAACAGCCTCTTCTCGACCCACGCGGTGCTGATGATCTTCGTCTTCGTGATCCCGGTCTTCGCCGGGCTCGCGAACTACGTCCTGCCGCTGATGATCGGCGCCCCGGACATGGCCTTCCCGCGCCTCAATGCGCTCAGCTTCTGGATGCTGCCGCTGGCCGGGCTCCTCTTCATCGGCAGCTTCCTCGCCCCCGGCGGCGCCTTCGACGCCGGCTGGACGGGATACGCGCCACTCTCCACCGGGGCCCCATTGGGGCAGTCGTTCTTCAACCTCGGCGTCCAGTTCGCCGGTGCCTCGTCGATCGCGACGGCGCTCAACTTCCTGGTCACGATCATCACCATGCGGGCGCCGGGAATGACCTTCTGGCGGATGCCGCTGCTGGTCTGGGCGAACCTCTCGACCTCCCTGCTGGTCGTCGCCGCGACCCCGTTCATCGCCGGAGTCCAGTTCATGGTCCTCTTCGACCGCATCCTCCACACCAACTTCTTCGATTACGCGGCCGGCGGCGACGTCATCAGTTACCAGCACATCTTCTGGTTCTACTCCCACCCGGCGGTCTACATCATGATGCTGCCCGGGTTCGGGATCGTCTCCGAGGTGATATCGACCCATGCCCGCAAGCCGATCTTCGGCTACCGGCTGATGGCCCTGGCGCTAATCGGGATCGTCGTCCTCAGCTACTCGGTCTGGGCCCACCACATGTTCGTCGCCGGGATGTTCTCCTGGCTGCGGGTGCCGATGATGATCACCACGCTGCTGATCGCGGTGCCGACCGGGATCAAGATCTTCTCCTGGCTAGGCACCCTTTACTTCGGCAAAATCCACACCTACTCGACGTCGATGCTGTTCGCGCTCGCCTTCATCGTCACCTTCACCATCGGTGGGATCTCAGGCGTGATGCTCGGCATGGTGCCGATCGACATCCACGTCTCCGACACCTACTTCATCGTCGCCCACATCCACTTCGTCCTTTTCGGCGGCTCGGTCTTCACGATCTTCGCCGGCGTCTATCACTGGTTCCCGAAGATGACCGGGCGGATGTACGACGAGAAACTCGGCCGCGTCCACTTCTGGGGGACCCTGATCGGCACCTGGGGCACCTTCATCCCGATGCACTGGGTGGGGATGGACGGGATGCCGCGTCGCGTCGCCGACTACGCTGATCAGTTCGGCAACTGGAACCTTCTGATCAGCTGCTTCGCCTTCATGCTCGGCGCGATCCAGCTCGTCTTCCTCTACAACATGATCGTCAGCTGGCGCTTCGGTCCGAAGGCCGACGCCAACCCCTGGCGAGCAAACTCGATCGAGTGGCAGGTCTCCTCGCCGCCGCCGATCTTCAACTTCGACGAGATCCCGCGGGTCGTCGGCGGACCCTACGAGTATGGGATTCCGGGTGCCAAACACGCGATCATGGCCGGCGAAGGCGCCGAGGTGCCCGCCGGTGAGAAAAGCGTCGTGGGCAGCAGCTCATGAGCACAAAAAACGCTTCGCAACCTGATGATCGCAAGCCGCTGCTGGTCTTCCTCAACGAGGTCGCCGGTGGCCGCAAGTTGCTGCAGGCGGTACGCGAGCGCCAGGACCAGATTTCCGGCGTCGTCGTCGCGGCGCCCCAGAACCAGCCTTCCGTCGGCCAGCTAATCGACGCCGGCGAGGTGCGCGAAGCCGCTCGCGCCCGGGTCGAGGTGACGATGGCGGTGCTGAGCGAATTCGGCGTCGAGTCGATCGGCGAGGTGATGGACCCCGAGCCCTCGCTGGCGCTCGACGATGCCGTCCGGGCCCACCGTCCCGGCGAGGTGCTGCTCTCCTGTCTCGCCGACACCCGCTTCGGCTTCATGCGCCGCGACCTGGTCGAGTGGGCGCGTGAGCGGGTCGAGCCCGAGGTGAAGCTGACCCACATTCCCGTCCGGATCGAAGACGACGCGGTCCGCTGGGACCTCAACCACACCCTGGTCGTGGCGACCAAGACCGTCGCCACCCCGGACCTGGTCACGCGGCTGAAAGAGCGCGCCGGGATCCGTCCCCACCGCTTCACGATCATCTGCCCCCGGGCCGAGGACGTCAGCGAGGGCCAGGTCGTCCGCGACCTCGCGTCGACCCTGGCGGAGCTCTACCGCTCCGACGTCGATGCCACTGGCCAGCCGATGAGCCCCGATCCCTTCCTCGCGGTGAAGAACGCGATCGAGCACTACCGGATCGACGACATCCTGATCTCGACCTTTGCGGGCGAAGACTCGAAGTGGCTCGAGGGGGATCTGATCGGCCAGGTACGGGCGATCTCCGGGAAGACGGTTGAGCACATCGAGGTCGGCCGGCCGGCGGCAGCAGTCGCCGCCGCCGTCGCCGAAGGGGAGGCAAGCTGATGGAGAGCGCGTCGGTAGCTGTCGGCCACGGTCAGGCCGAGCACCATCACGGCCCGCCGGAGGCCAACCAGAGTTCGCGCATGGACCGCCAGACGCTGGGGATCCTCCTCTTCATCGTTTCCGAGGTGATGCTCTTCGGAGCGTTCTTCGCCTCCTACTTCTTCCTTCGGGTCGTCGTCGACCCGCCGAGCTGGCCGCCGCACCCCTACCACCTGCCGGTCGCGATCGCGGGGATGAACACGGCGATCCTCGTCTCCTCCAGCTTCACGGTCCACTATGCGCTGGAGTCGATCCGCCGCGGCAACCGCGCCGGCCTCAAACTCGGCCTCGTCGCTACCTGGCTGCTTGGCGCGACCTTCCTCTTCATCCAGATCAACGAGTACGTACACATCGGCTTCAGCGCCCGCGACCTCAGCTTCGGCTCGATCTTCTACAGCCTCACCGGCCTGCACGGAGCCCACGTCTTCGTCGGCCTGATGCTGCTCACCTTCGCGACGATCCGCGCCTTCCGCGGCCACTTTGGCCCCGAGGAGAAAGACCATCTAGGTGTAGAGGTGCCAGGGATCTACTGGCACTTCGTCGACATCATGTGGATTGTGGTCTACCTCACGGTCTACATCCTCTGAGGCGGCTGCAAATCTGCGCCTGGGGGTGTCCTCGGTCGGTCGTGTGCAGAGCACACTTCCCTCCCTGCGTCCTACCCAGGCTTGATTTTCGCCGCCTCAGGAGTTCCCGGTGAAACTCAATGAGGCGGCGGTTTTCAAATGGGTATTGATCGTCGGTTTCGCCGCGGCCGTGGTGATCGCTGTCACCTTGCTGACGCGGCCGTTGGTTGGGGCGCTGCTGGGTTTGGCGCTCGTGATTGCCGGGTGCGTCTATGGCTACCTGTGGGCGCGAGAGAGATTTGGCTGAGTTGGCACAGAGAATTTACGAACTATGACAAAAAGTTGCATTTAGCTCTGTAGGCTGGCAATATGGAGACCATGGTCAGGGAGAGGTGGACCGACGAGCGGCTGGACGACCTGAACAAAACGGTCGATGACGGCTTCGAGCAAGTCGATAAGCGCTTCGACAAGGTCGACCAGAGGTTCGATCGGTTGGAAGCGAAGGTCCTGACCCGTGAGGAGGCCGATCAGCGGTTCGCCGAGATCGACAAACGATTGGATCGGATGGACGCTCGATTCAAAGCGATGCAGAGCATGATGGAAAGGCGTTTCGACACCCTGCAGTACTCGATCCTCTATTCGATCGTGGGCATGTTCGCTGCGGTGATGGCCGGTTTTGTCGCCCTTATCCTGGCCGGGTAGGGGTACGCCTCGAGCTCGTGAGCTCCAGTGCAGCCAGCGTCAGGGCGATCGGGACGGTTGCCGGGGTCTGGTCGACCCAGAAGAAGAGCAGGTCGAAGGTGGGGCAGATGATGGCCGCGAGGACGGCTCCCCGCAGCTGTAGGCGGCGATCGGAGGCGAGGAGGGCGCCGAGAGTGGCGGCGATGAAAAGGTCGCCGAAGCCCATCACCGCCGAGCCGAAGGAGGCAAACTGGAGGCGGGGGAGGTTGGCGGCGGGGGCGGCGGCGTTGAGGACGGAGTTGGGTTCTTGGAGGAGGTTGGTGCCGACCAGCCAGGCGTCAATCGCCGCCATCACGTAGATCCCGAGCTTCAGCCACCGCGGTGGAACCAGGCAGGCGACCAGCCAGCCGAGGCTGACGCAGGCAAGGGCCGAGAGGGCGAGGGCAGCCGTCTGGCCGCTGAGCGTCCCCTCGGCGGCCCAGGCGATCACGAAGAGGGGTATGGCGAGGAGCGTCAGCGGCGGCCGAGCCCCCCGCACGAGCCAGGCGAGCGCCCCGGCCGCCAACGGCGGAACGGCGACTAGCGCCAGGTAGGTGAGGAATCGGGCACTGGCCGATTCCAGCGCAACTGCCGAGATGACGACGACGATCGAGAGCGGCAGCACCAGCGCCCACCAGTTGCTGCGCAGCCGGCGCAGAATGGTCGTCGAGGGCGCCTTCGGAAGCGCGACGAGGAGTGCCTGGACCAGGCTGAGGGCGCCGATCGAGAGCCAGAAGGGGAGCAACCCTCAGGCGGGTCCCACGCCGGCCGCGGCGGGCCGCTTGTCCCCTGCGGAGCGACTCGGCGCGGGCGCGCCACGGGGCTCCAGCCGCCCCGCCGCCGCCACGGTCCAAAGCATCGCCAGCCAGTTGCCGGTCGCGATCGCCACGTGGACCCAGACGATGCCCGCCGGAAGTTCCAGCCACCACTGCAGGCCTCCTACGGCGCCCTGAAGGGCCAGGAGGGCCAGCACCAGCGTCAGCGGCTTCAGGGCCCGCCCGTCGGCTCCAGGGCGGCGCAGCAGGAACCACACGCCGATCGCAGAGAGGCCGTAGGTCGTCGCGAGCACCGCGTGCCGCTGGACGATCCATTCCAGGGTTCCGGTGCCCTCGAAGTCGAAGCGGTGGACCAGTTGGCCTTCGTGGGCGCCGGCGTGGGGGCCGGAAGCGGTGGCGATGGTGCCCGCGAGGATCGTCAGCTGCCCGAGCGGGATCAGCGCCCGCACGGCCCAGACGCCGAGCCGGTCACGCGAGCGTCGCCGCTCCCAGGGTTCGTAGCGCGAGCACCAGGCGAGGGCGAAGGCCGCGTCGAGCAGCATCATCGAGAGGATGAAGTGGGACATCACCAGCCCCGGCGCCAGGTGGTACTTGACGACGAGGGCGCCGAGGATCGCCTGCCCGATCACCCCGAGCGGCAACAGGGCGCCGAAGAGGGCCAGGTGCCAGCGATAGGGGCGCCGGAAGAAGGCGAGGACGCTGGCGGCGATCACCGCGAAACCGACGAACCCGGTCAGCAGCCGGTTCCCGTACTCGATCACCGCGTGGGATTCGAGCGGGGGGGTGGAGCCGCCGTAGCATTTCGGCCAGTCCGGGCAGCCAAGGCCGGACCCCGTCAAACGCACCGCGGCGCCGGTGAGCACGATCAGCGCCAGCGCCGCGAGGGCGACGAGGGTGACCTGGGCGTAGCGGGGGGGAGAGATCTCGAGACGGCTTTTCAGGCGTTCCCGCATCTACCCGCAATCATCGCAGCGGCCACGCGGCCGCCGTCGCTCAGCCTTTTGATTTGCCGCCGGCCGGCGAGCTTCCGAGCAGGTATTGAACGAGGTCTTCGAGTTCTTCGGGGCTGAGTTCTTCGCCGAAGTTCCCCGGCATCACGTTCGGCGGGTAGCCCTTGGCGATCTGGGCATTGGGTTTGACGATCGATTCTTCGACCATCGCATCCGTCTGTCCGGGTAGCACTTCGTCGAGGTTCGGACCCGTCACGCCACCGGATTCGGCGGCGGCGAAGGTGTGGCAGGTGCCGCAGCCGTTGTTGGCGAAGACCTGGGCCCCGGGGCCGCCGGCGACCTTGGGCGGTTCGGCGCCGGGGACGCCGGCCCATTCGCCGACGTAGGCGGCGACATCGTCGAGATCCTGGCCGGTGACGATCTCGGCCGGCATCGAGACGGAGGCGTTGCCGTTGTCAGGACGTGGGTAGTCGACCTGCGCTTTGACGACGCCCTCGATCGTGTCGCTGTCGTTGCCGTTCGCACGGGCGGCGGCAAAGGCGTCGTCGAGGTTGGGACCCTGAACGCCGGTGGTTCCGGCTTGCGCCAGCGTGTGGCAGGTGCCGCACTTCGCCTTGAACAGCACGCGGCCGCGCTGTGGGTCTGCGTTGGTGGTGCCGCATCCTGAGGCGGCCACCGCGAGGGCGGTCAGGGCCAGGACGGCGAGCAGCGGCGTGATGAGTTTCGAAAGGCGAGCCATGGGGTCTAATGCGGGGCGGAGTCTATATGTCGGGGCTGCCGGGAAGCGTGCCGTCAGGCACGCTGGGCGGTAGTCTTTGAGTCGATCCGCACTAACTTAGGAAACACGGCAACGGGAGGTCTCAGATGCAGGTGAAGGACGGAATGTCGGAGATCACGCTGACCGTGGGGCCGTCCCACACGCTGCGCGAGGCGGCCGCGAAGATGGTCGAGAAAGGGACCGGTGCGGCGCTGGTGATCGACCACGAGCTGCCCACCCCTTCGATCGTCACCGAGCGCGACCTTTTGATCTCTGTGGCGCGGGGTCAGGACCCCGACCGCGAGCAGGTTGCCGACCACATGAGCGAAGGCGTCCTCGCCGCCGCCCCCGACTGGAGCCTCGAGCGGGCCGCTGCCGAGATGTCCCGCCGCGGCGTCCGCCACCTGGTCGTCTTCGCCGAGGGCGATGCAATCGGCGTCCTCTCGATGCGAGACATAGTCCGCTGCTGGACGTCCGACGGAGCTACCTCTGAAATGCCGCTGCCGAGCTAAGGATCTAAGGCTGGGGAGGCCCTGAAATCGTTTCTACCGGCAACGCCGCGCCACGGGTCTCCTGCTGGCGGGGAAGCCGGTAGTAGTCGCGGATCGAGCCGCGGACGATGTTGCGGAAGGCGGCGATGAAGAAGATCAGGCCGAGGATGCCCCAGACTTTCGGGGCGAAGATGAAGCCGCCGGCGAAGGTGCCGCAGATCAGCCCGAGGGCGCCCATCGCGAAGAAGACCGGGCCCCAGGAGGGACGCGGCGCGTAGATCGTCTCGCCGGGCTCGGGGACTTGTCTGTGCTCAGCCATGAATCGTTCCTAGGCGGCGATGTAGAGGAAGGCGGCGACGAAGCTGAGGGCGAAAATGCCGGCGGCTATGCCACCTGCAACCAGCCCCGCTTTCATCTGCCGACGTGCGGTCTCGCGGTCCATGAGGATGGATTTCTATCAGTCCGCCCCGGCGAGTGCCGGACCAAGCAGATCAAGGACGCAGGGAGGGAAGTGTGCTCTGCACACGACCGACCGAGGACGCCGATATGCGCGGGTCCGGTGCCGCCGGTCAGACGTTGGCCGCGATGGCCATCGAGAGGAAGAGCAGCGCCAGGTATGCCAGCGAGAAGAGGTAGGTGCGGAGGGCCCAGCGGCGGTCTTTGGTTTGGAGGAGGCGTACGGCGAAGAAGATGAAGCCGGCGCCGAGGAGGATCGAGGGGACGAGGTAGGCGACTCCCAGGCCGCCGGCGCAGAAGGGGAGCTGGGTTACCGCGTAGAGGAGGACGGTGTAGAGGAGGATCTGGCGGCGGGTCTCGTCCTCGCCGCGGACGACCGGCAGCATCGGGATCCCCGCCTTCGCGTACTCGTCCTTCATCAGCAGCGAGAGCGCCCAGAAGTGGGGCGGGGTCCAGAAGAAGACGATCGCGAACATGTAGAAGGCCATGCCGTCGAGCCCGCCGGTGACGGCCGCCCAGGCGACGAGGGGAGGCACTGCACCCGCGGCGCCGCCGATGACGATGTTCTGCGGCGTTCTCCGCTTCAGCCAGAGGGTGTAGACCCCGACGTAGCCGACGAAGCCGCTGAGCGAGAGCGTGGCTGCGAGTGGATTGACGGTCAGCGAGAGCAGCAGGAACGAGGCCGTCGCCAGGGCGATCCCGAAGGCGACCGCCGCCTGGGGCGAGATCCGGCCTGCGGCGACGGGACGGTCGGCGGTGCGGGCCATCGTGCGGTCGATGTCGCGGTCGACGGCGTGGTTGATCGCCCCGGCGCCGCCGGCCGAGAGGGCGCCGCCGAGGCAGGTGAGGAGGATCAGGCCGAGCGAGGGATCGCCGGCCACGTACATCGTCGTCACCGTGGTGAAGAGCAGCAACGACTGCACCTTCGGCTTGGTCAGCGTCAGGTAGTCGCGGACGACGGTGGGCAGTACGGAGCGGGTGGCCGTCGTCGGATTGGGCGCGGTCTGCGCGCCGGCACCGGATTGCATGGCGCTCAGGCTACCGGCTGCGATTCGCGCGATGCCGCCTGCTCGGAGCGGCGGGTGCGATGGGCGATCGCATCGCGGATGTCGCGCAGCGGGCGGGGGCTGCGGACGTCGGGAAGGACGTCGAAGTTGTGCGGCTCCGGCGGCGAGAGCGCGAACCACTCGAGCGAGTCGCCGCCCCAGGGGTCATGCCCGGCCTCGGCACCTCCGTTGCGACTGAGCAGTGCGTTGACGATCGTCAGCAGGATCCCGACGGAGAGGATGAAGATGCCGATCGAGGCGATCACGTTGTAGGTCGTCACGCCGGTGCCGGCGAAGTACTTGTAGGCGTCGATCACCTGTCCCTGCTCGGCGCCGGCGAAGAACAGCGGCACGAAGCCGAGCAGCAGGCCGGCCATGATCGTCCAGAAGGAGATCCGGGCCATGTTCTCGCCCATCGTCCGCCCGGTCATCTTCGGGAACCAGTAGTGGAGCGCGGCGAAGCCGCCGAAGACCGAACCGCCGATCAGCGCGAAGTGGGTGGCGGCGGTCGAGTCGGTCGTGTTCTTCAGCTGCCAGGCGGCGGCGACCAGCGAGTGGCAGAGCTCGGAGGCGAGCCCGATCGTGATCGCGAAAACGGCGCCGATCGCGAACAGCAACGGCGCCCGCATCCGCAGGGTGCCGCCGGCCAGGGTCGCGATCAGGTTGAAGAGGACGAGGCCGAAGGGGACGATCAGCGCCAGCGCCATCAGCATCCCGAAGTACATCCAGCCGATGCCGATCGGTGCGGTCAGCATGTTCTGCATCCAGGCGAGGGTCCCGATCACGGCGATTACGGCCAGCGAGACCATCACCACGGTGCGGTTGAAGAGCGGTTTGCGGGAGAAGGTCGCGAAGATTTCGGCGATCGTGCCGAAGGCGAAGATCAGGATCAGCATGTAGGCGCCGGTGTAGAAGATCCAGCTCAGGTGCTGCCAGAGGAGCGGCGCGCCGCCGGAGCCGTCGGCGAAGAAGATGCCGTCGTATTGGCGGTCGATCATCAGCATCGTCAGCGCCGCCAGCAGCACCGGGCCGATCACGATCATCAGCCAGGAGCCGACCGCGGTCGCCCAGGCGAAGACGGGGACGCGGCGCCAGGCCAGGCCCGGGGCGCGCATCGTCCGCAGCGTCGCGATCAGGTTGATCGAGAGGAAGACGAAGCCGAGCGTCGCCAGGCCGGTGGAGGTGACCCAGGCGTCGACGCCGTTGTTGGAGAGGAAGGCGACCTCGGTCAGCGGCGCCAGCGGGTTGACGCCGGCCTCCGACGGGGTGAAGAGGAAGGTCGCGTAGAGCGCGGTGCCGCCTGCTACCCAGAGGGCGAGGCCGACCTGGCCGAGGCGCGGCAGCGCCGTCCCGCGGGCACCGATCTGCAGCGGCGTCACGTAGTAGAAGAGGCCGAACAGCAGCGGCAGGGCGAAGAGGAAGATCGCGCTGGCGCCGTAGAGGGAGAGCATCCGGTTGAAGCCGACGGGGGAGAGAAAGCTGTTCTCCGGGACCAGTAGCTGGATCCGCATCAGCACCAGCTCGACCAGGGCGAGGAAGAGGAAGCCGAGGGCGCCGCAGATCAGGATCTGGCCGATGTCCTTGTGGTCGGCCGAGGTCGCCAACTGCGCCCAGCGGGGGCGCTTGGGGCTGTAGCCGTCGGCGACGAGCTCGGGACGCGGGCTGGGGCTCATGGGGTTTCTCCGTGTTCGATCTGGCCGACGACCTTTTCCTGGGCGGCCTCGATCTCTTCCTTCTGGGTTTCGATGAATTCTTCGTATTCCTCGGGCGAGACGACCTCGACTTCGGTCCGCATCGCCGCGTAGGACTGGCCCGAGAGCGTGGCCGAGTCACCGAGGTAGGTGCCTTCTTCGTCGGTGCTGAAGAGGACGTCGTTGGTCTTGCCGGGAACGGCATCCGCCTTGCGGGCCAGTTCTTCGACGTTCCAGGTGTGGACGACGTCGGTCGAGACCAGTTCCAGCTGCACCGCAGTGTCAACCGGCACCACCAGCTTGTAGTAGGAGAAGGCGCCATTCGGGTAGTCGTAGCGCCACAGCCACTGCTGGCCGGTTGCCTTGATCTTCAGCGGTTCCGATTTCAGCGAGGTCAGGCCTGCCGTGCCGGTCGTCGGCTTTTCGCGGGCGTTGCCGGTGAAGACGACTCCGAGGATGAAGAGCAGCGCCGCGAAGACGGTGAGGACGCCGGCGACCCGGAACTGCAGGCCGCGGCCGCCGAGCAGCTGGCGCGGCTCTGCCCCGCGCTCGCCGCGATAACGGCGGACGACGTAGAGCAGGGCACCGACGATCGCGACGATCAGGATCGCCGCGGCGAAGAAGCCGATCCAAAGCAGGGTGTCGATCTGGTCCGTGCCAGGGGAGTGGGACGCCAAAGCGTGGCCATTCTATTCACGCGAGGCGGCGCGACGCCCTCCCGGCCACTTCCTCTGTTCCTTATCGGTGCATGGCAACGGAAAGGAACAGCGGAATGCGGGAGCGGACCTATACTCGCCGCCCCTATGAGGAAGCGCTCCCGGCCATCGAATGCGCTCCGCCTGGCGGTGAGCGCCGGTGCCCTCAGCGCCGTCGGTGCGGCCGTGGCGGTGCCCCTACTCCGGCGCCGCCTGCGGATCCCGATCCCGGTCACGGTGGTCGCCGTTGCCGCCGGCCCGCTGGCGCTCGCGGTGCTGAAGCCGCGCTCGAAGCGGCGCGACGTCGTCCTCTTCGCGATGCAGATGTGGGCCTTCACCGTCGCCCACGAGCTCCCTTATGACGACCCCGAGCGGCTGCGATCGCGGCTCCGCGCCCGCTATCCGATCCACAGCGACAAGCTGATCGGCGCCGGCCGGTTGCCCAACGCCCGCCTGCAGCGCGGCCTGGCGCGTCTGCCGCGGGTCGGGGCGGTGAACAAATTCCTCGCCTGGACCCACTGGCTCTGGTTCATCGTCCCCTACGCCTCGCTGGCATTGATCCTGGTCCGCCACAACGACCGCTTCCCGCGCGCCGCGCGGCAGATGGCGGCCGTCTTCGACCTTGGCTGCGTCGTCTACTTCGCGGTCCCGACCGCGCCGCCGTGGTGGTCCTCCGAGCAGGGCCTGACCGGCGAAGAGGTGCGGCGGATCATGGTCGAGGTGGGAGAACCGACCTGGGGGCGGGCCTGGGAGCGGATGTACGACGCGCTCGGCGGCAACCCCTGGGCGGCGATGCCCTCGCTCCATTTCGCCACCTCGCTGGCCGCGGCGCTCTCGCTCGCCGAAGCGGGCAAGGTCGAGGGGGCAGTCGGCTGGAGCTACGCGGGCACGCTCGGCTTCGCCCTCGTCTACCTCGGCGAGCACTACGTCACCGACCTGATCGCCGGGGCGGCGCTCGTCGCCGCGGTTCGAAAGGGCGAGCCGCTGGCAGAACCCCTCATACGCGGGGTAAACGGCGCCCTTCAGCGTCTGGAGAAGATCGCAAGCGGGTAGTTTCCCGAGCGTGTCTCCGGAAGACCCGGCGAACGGCGACGGCCGCCTCGCCGAAATGCCGATATTCACCACGCGGCGGATCGTCCAGACCGTCGTCGTCGTCCTTCTGCTGCTCGGCGGGATCTACTTCCTGTTCCCGAAGCTGGTCGGGCTCGGCAACGCGCTGGACAAGCTCGACGAAGCCGATCCGCTCTGGATCGCGATCGCGATCGGCTTCAACGTCGCCGCCTATGCGACCTACATCGCTCTCTTCAAAGCCGTCGTCGGCGGCGACGCGCTGCGGCTGACCTGGAAGGAGACCTACGAGATCAACATGGCCGGGGTTGCGGCGACGCTGATCTTCTCGGCCGGCGGCGCCGGCGGCGTCGCCCTCACCTACTGGGCGCTGCGCAAGGCGGGGATGCGGCGGCGGGACGTCGGCCGGCGGATGGTCGCCTTCGTCTCACTCCACTACATCTTCTATCCCATCGCCCTGATCGTCTTCGGCATCCTCCTGCGGACCGGGGTGATGAACGGCAAGGGCTCGGTCGAGCTGACGATCATCCCGGCGGGCGTCGCCGGGGCGCTGCTGATCATCGGCGTCCTGATCACGCTGATCCCGCCGGACACCGACCGGCGCTTCGCCCACTTCGCCCACACCGAACGCTCTCGTCACATGCTCGAGAGCATCGGCAAAGTCCCGGCCACGCTGGCCGAGGGATTCCGCTTCGCGCTCGGGCTCTTCCGCCACCCCTCGAAGGGCGGGCTGGCGGTGGTCGGCGCCGCCGGCTTCTGGGCCTTCAGCATCGGTGTCCTCTGGGCCTCGTTCCACGCCTTCGGGGTCCACGTCCCGCTCGCGGTCGTCGTCCAGGGCTACTTCCTCGGCATGGTCGCCAACCTCTTTCCCCTTGCCCCGGCGGGGGTGGGGGCGGTCGATGCCGGGATGATCGGCGCCTTCGTCCTCTTCGGCATCCCCGAGGAGACGGTCTTCCCGGCGATCCTGATCTTCCGCCTCGTCTCCTTCTGGATGCCGATCCCACCCGGCATCTTCGCCTTCTTCCAGCTCCGCAACACGGTGCACCACTGGGAAGAGGGGGAGTTGCCGATCGACCGCGGCGGCAAGGCGACCTCGGACCTCGAGCCCGCCGTCAACTGAACTGCATCAGATTTTCCCTCTGCTGGGTGGAGAATCTGATGCAGTCCAGCAAGGGAGTACTATACAAAGTAAAGTATTAGACTTCAGAGGCAGATATGGCAGAGCAGAAGAAGGTTGAGGACGTAATCATCATCGGTGGAGGGCCGGCCGGCTACACGGCGGCGCTCTACACCGCGCGCGCCAATTTGGAGCCACTCGTCTTCGAGGGCTTTCAGTGGGGCGGTCAGCTGCAGAACACGACCGACGTCGAGAACTACCCCGGCTATCCCGAGGGGATCATGGGCCCGGAGATGATGGCCCAGTTCCGCGCCCAGGCCGAGCGCTTCGGGACCCGCTTCGTCACCGATGACGTCGACCGGGTCGAGCTCTCCGACGGTGGCGTCCAGAAGGTTTTCCTCGGCGACGAGGAGCACCGGGCCAAGACCGTGATCCTGGCGATGGGGGCGGAGCCGAAACGGCTCGGCGTCCCTGGCGAGATGGAGTTGGCCGGCCGTGGCGTCTCAACTTGCGGTGTCTGCGACGGCGCCTTCTTCAAGGGCCATGAGGTGATCGTGATCGGTGGGGGCGACTCAGCGATGGAGGACTCGATCTTCATCTCCAAATTCGCCGAGCACCTGACGATCGTCGGCCGCCGCAACGAGTTCCGCGCCTCCAAGATCATGTTCGACCGCGCCCGCGAGAAGGACAACATCGCCCTCAAGACGCCCTACATTCCGGAGGAGTTCCTCGCCGGCGAGGACGGCAAGCTGGGAAAGATCCGCCTCCGCCACGCCGAGACCGGCGAGACCGAGGAGATCGAGGCCACGGGCGCCTTTGTCGCGATCGGCCACATCCCCAAGTCGGAGATCGTCGTCGGCCAGGTCAACACCGACGAGGACGGCTACATCGTCACCGAGGCCGGCTCGACCCGGACCAACCTCGCCGGTGTTCTCGCCGTCGGCGACGTCGTCGACCACACCTACCGCCAGGCCGTGACCGCGGCGGGCACCGGCTGCATGGGCGCGCTCGACGCCGAGCGCTATCTGCGTGATGCGGCTCCCCCGGTCGAGGCCCACTGGTTCCCCGGCGGCGAGCCCGCCGAGATCGCAACCGGCTCCTAATACCTTTAGGTTTCCTGAGCATCCTGCCCAGGTATATCTTGGGGTGAAATGGCGACCGAGTGCACCCATCTCGATTCCGTGACGTACCTGGAGATTCCGGGGGAGGTTGCCGGTTGCGAAGAGTGCCTGGCGCTGGGGATGCAGTGGGTCCATCTGCGGATGTGCCAGACCTGTGGCCACATCGGCTGCTGCGACAACTCAATCGGCAAGCACGCGACCGCTCACCACGAGGACACGGGGCATCCGATCATCCGCTCGGCCGAGCCGGGCGAAGACTGGAGCTGGTGCTACGTCGACGAGGTGATGATGCGCCTCGCCGAGGGCGGCTGAGCGGCTGAGCGCGGTTACGCCTCCGGCGTGACGATCGCGAAGCCGGTATCCGGCTCGTCGAGCAGGCCGAGCAGCTCTCCCAGCTTCACCGGGTCCCCCTCGACCCGCAGCCGTTCCGAGCCGGCGAGATCCGCCAGGTCGGCGCTGCCGCCGAGCATCTCGTCGAGGGCGCGGCGTTCGATGATCAGGGTCGCCTCCGGCTCGATGCCGTCCTTCCAGGGGCGGTGGTTGAGGACGCCGTTCTCGAGGCTCAGCAGGTGGCGCTCGTCGGGCTTGGTCACCTGCCAGCCGATCTTCAGGCGCTTGCCCCAGGCCCGCGGCCCATTCAGTCGCACCTTCATCCCGTCGAGGATCTGCGCCACCGAGAGCTCGGCAAGGATCGCCGGGGCGCGGGTGTCGTTGGGGGTTCCGGAGATGCCGCCCCGAAGCTCCTCGGCGCCGACCAGGTAGAAGTTGCGCCAGGTCGCGTTCTCGGCGCCGTAGCCGAGCTGCTCGAGGGCGTCGGCCTGCAGCTGCCTGGCCTCCTCGTTGCCGGGCTCGGCGAAGACGACGTGGTTGACCACCTCGGCGACCCAACGGTAGTCGCCGGCGGCGAAGGAGCCGCGGGCCTGCTCGAGCATCCGCTCGGCGCCGCCCATGAACTCGACGTAGCGCTTGGCCGCCTCGACCGGCGGGTGCTCCCAGAGGTGCGCCGGGTTGGCGTCGAACCAGCCCATGTAGAGCTGGTAGACCGCCCGCACGTTGTGGCTGACCGAGCCGTAGTACCCGCGGCAGTGCCACTCGTCGGCGAGCTCGGGCGGCAGCTCCATCTGCTCGGCGATCTCCGGACCGGTCAGCCCGGCATTGATCAAGCGCAGGGTCTGGTCGTGCAGGTAGCCGTAGAGGTCGCGCTGCTTGCCGAGGTACTCACAGATCCGCTCGCTGCCCCAGCGCGGCCAGTGGTGGCCGGCGAAGAGGACGTCGCTCTCGGCGCCGAACAGCTCGATCGCCTCGTCGAGGTAGGCGGCCCAGACGTGCGGGTCGCGGACCAGGGCGCCGCGCAGGGTGAGGACGTTGTGCATCGTGTGGGTCGCGTTCTCGGCGATGCAGAGCACCCTATGCTCGGGGAAGTGGAAGTTCATCTCCGCTGGCGCCTCGGTTCCCGGGGTCAGCTGGAAGACCATCCGCACGCCGTCGATCGTCTCTTCCTGACCGGTATTCGTCACCTCGACGTTGGGCGGGATCAGGGTCAGCGTCCCCAGCGAGGTCGTCTGGCCGAGGCCGGAGCCGATGCCGCCGTCGGGGCCGCGCCCCAGCCGCGCCCCGTACATGTAGCCGGCACGTCGCGCCATCGCCGTGCCGGCGTAAACGTTCTCGCTGACCGCGTGGTGGAGGAAGCCTTCCGGCGCCAGCACCGGGATCTCGCGCTCCGCCACCTCCTCGGAGGAGACGATCCCGGCGGCGCCGCCGAAGTGGTCGATGTGGCTGTGGGTGTAGATAAGGCCGGTGACCGGGCGATCGCCACGGTGCTCGCGGTAGAGGGCGAGTGCGGCGGCCGCGGTCTCGGCCGAGATCAGCGGGTCGATGACGACGATCCCGCGCTCGCCCTCGACCACGTGCATGTTCGAGAGGTCAAACCCGCGCAGCTGGTAGTAGCCCGGCGCCATCTCGAAGAGGCCGGCGATCGTGTTGAGCCGGCTCTGCCGCCAGAGGCTGGGGTTGGCGGTGTCGGGGCACTCCTCGGCGAGGAAGGCGTAAGACTCGAGATCCCAGACGACCCTGCCGTCGGCGTTCTCGACCCGGGCCGGCTCGAAACGGGCGACGAGGCCGCGTTCGGCGTCGGCCAGATCCTCGGCGCTCTCCGGTGGCAGCGCCGACGCGGCTTCGCGGTTGCGGCGCGCGGTGACCTCGGAGGCCGGTTTGCGGGGGGAGCTCATGTCGCCTCGGCCGCCGCCCGCAGGCCTGGGGCGGCGGCGTAGGCTTCGCCCCGCTCATCCCGCAATCGGTCGAGCAGCTCGACGGCTCGGGCGGGGTCGAGCAGGTCGGTGATCGCCAGCGGGCCGAGTGGCCAGTTGAAGCCGAGCTGCATCGCCGTCTCCATGTCCGCGGGCGAGGCGATCTCCTCTTCGAGCGCGAAGGCGGCCTCGTTGGCGATCTGGGCGAAGAGCCGGGTCAGGATCGCCTCGGCGGCAGGGTCGATCTTCGCCAGCTGCCCGGGATCGAGGGTGGGGGCATCAATGCCGAGATCGGGGTCGGACTCGCGCGCGGCGTCCAAGCCGTACTCGTAGTAGCCGTGCCCGCTCTTGCGGCCGAAGCGCCCTTCGACGACGAGCTGTTCCTGGATCGGGCTCGGGCGCCAGCGCTCGGGCTCGCCGCCCTGGGTGAAGAAGGAGCGGGCGATCTCGAGGTTGACGTCGAGGCCGATCAGGTCGAGTAGCTCGAACGGGCCCATCCGGAAGCCGCCGCCGAGGCGGACGATGCGGTCGATCGTCGCGGCGTCAGCGATCCCATCGCCGAGCATCCGCAGCGACTCCAGCGAGAAGGGGCGGGCGAGGCGGTTGGCGACGAAGCCGGGGCTGTCCTTGGCACGGATCGCGGTACGGCCCATCCGCTCGGCCACTTCGGTCGTCGCCGCCAGGGCCTCCGCGGAGGAGTACTCGGCGGCGACCACCTCGACCAGCTTCATCAGCGTCGGCGGGTTGAAGAAGTGCATGCCGACGACCCGCTCCGGGCTGGGCACGCCGGCGGCGATGTCGCCGACCCGCAGGGAGGAGGTGTTGGTGGCGAAGATCGGTTCGGAGCCGAGTTCGCCGTCCAGGCTGCGGAAGACCTCCTGCTTCAGCTCGAGCCGCTCCGGGGCGGCCTCGATCACCAGCCCGCAGCCGCGCAGTCCTTCGAGGTTCGGAGCTGTCGTGAAGCGGCCGAGCGCCGCTTCGGCTTCCTCCTCGCTCCAGCGGTTCCGGCCCACTCCTTTGCCGAGCTCGTCTCCGATTGCCATGCCGACGTTTTCCAGGACCTCGCGGTCGGCGTCGTAGAGCACCGTCTCGTAACCGCCGAGAGCCGCCAGCTGGGCAATCCCGCGACCCATCGTCCCGGCGCCGAGGACGCCGACCCGGGCGACGCTCATCGGCCCTTGAAGTCCGGCTCGCGCTTCTCGAGGAAGGCGTTCATCCCCTCGACCCGGTCCTCGCTCGCCATCGCTTCGTCGAACAGCGCCCGCTCCTCACGCAGGCCGTCGGCCAGCGTCGTCTCCTGTGCCGTCAGCACCGCCCGTTTCGCCAGCCGCGTCGCCAGCGGCGGCCGCTCGGCGACAAGCCGGGCCAGCTCGATCGCCTCGGTCAGCCAGGCGCCGTTGCCGGCGACCTTGTTGACGAGGCCCCAGCGCTCGGCCGTCTTCGCGTCCCAGCGGCGGCCGGTGAGGACGTACTCCATCGCCCGCTGCTTGCCGATCGCCCGGGCAAGTCGCTGGGTGCCGCCACCGCCGGGGATGATCCCGAGCGTGATCTCCGGCTGGCCGAAGCGGGTGTTCTCGTCGCAGACGGTCATGTCGCAGGCCAGCGCCAGCTCGCAGCCGCCGCCGAAGGCGTAGCCGGAGACGGCGGCGACCGTCGGCGTCGCGATCGCGGTCAGTCGGCTCCAGAACTCGATTCCCTTCGGGTCCGGCGGGGCGTCGAGCGGCCGCTCGGCCATCGCCCGGATGTCGGCGCCGGCGGCGAAGAACTCCTCGGCGCCGGCGATCACGATGCAGCGCACGTCCGGGTCGGCGTCGAGGCGCTCGAGGCCGGTGGCGATCTCCTCGCGCATCTCCGCCGAGAGGGCGTTTCGCGCCTCGGGCCGGTTCAGTCGCAGCACGGCGACGTAGAAGTCGTCGATTGCGACCTCGACCTGGGCCAAGTTCAGGACTCCTCGAAGGGGAGCATCGCGCTGATGCCCGTGGCCTGGCGGCCGATGATCAGCTTCTGGATCTGCGAGGTGCCCTCGTAGAGCGTGGTGACGCGGGCGTCGCGCAGGTAGCGCTCGACCGGGTAGTCGTCGACGTAGCCGGAGCCGCCGTGAACCTGGATCGCCAGGTTGGCGCACTCGACCGCCGACTCGGTCGCGAACAGCTTTGCCACCGAGGTCTCCTCCAGGTTCGGTTTGCCTTCGTCCTTCAGCAGCCCGGCGCGGAGGACCAGCATCCGGCTGGCGTCGCGCTTGAGGATCATGTCGGTGATCATCTCCTGAACCAGCTGGAAGCGGGCGAGCGGGACGCCGAACTGCTTGCGCTCCTTCGCGTAGGAGACCGAGGACTGGACGCAGCCTTCGCAGATCCCGACGCAGCCGGCGGCGACGCTGTAGCGGCCGTTTTCGAGCGCGCTCATCGCCACCTTGAAGCCGTCCCCGACCTCGCCGAGCATTGCATCGTCGCCGACCTCGACCGCGTCGAGTGAGATCTCCGCCGTGTCGGAGGCGCGCAGGCCGAGCTTGCCGTGGATCTCCTGGGTCGTGAAGCCCGTGGAGTCGGTGGGGACGATGAAGCAGGCGAGGCCGCGGTGCTTCAGGGTCGGGTCGGTCTGGGCAAAGATCAGGGCGAAGTCCGAGACGTTGCCGAGTGAGATCCACATCTTCTGGCCGCTGATCGACCAGCCGCTCTCGGTCTTGGTAGCGCGGGTGCGGAGATTGGCGGCGTCGGAGCCGGTGTCGGGCTCGGTCAACCCGAAGCAGCCGAGGCCCTCGCCCGAACAGAGGCGCGGCAGCCACTTCTGCTTCTGCTCCTCCGTGCCCCACTTCTCGATCGGGCCGCCGACCAGCGAAGTGCAGACCGAGACGACGGTGCGGGCGGAGGAGTCGGCGCGGCCGATCTCCTCGGCGATCAGCCCGTAGCCGATGTAGTCGAGGCCGCGGCCACCGTACTCTTCGGCGATCGGGGCGCCCAGATAGCCGACCTCGCCCAGTTTCCGCGCCAGCTCGCGGTCGAAGCGGCCCTCGCGGTCGTTCTCCTTGACATTGGGGAGGATCTCGCGCTCGGCGAATTCCCGCGCCGCCTCGCGGATCAGCTTCTGCTCGTCGCTCAGCTGAAAGTCCATCTACAGCTCCCGCAGCTCTTTGCCGAGGGTGTCGGCGAAGGCTTCCTGGGCCTCAACCGTGCGCGGGCCCGGGGCGGCGGCGAAGTCGCGGCCGTCAATCGAGGCGACGGCCTGGATCTCACGCGTGGTCGAGGCGAGGAACGCCTCGCTTGCGGCGCGAAGGTCGTCGACGTTCCAGCTGCCCTCGGTGACGTCGAGGGCCTTGATCAAACGGTCGCGGGTGATCGACTCCAGCACGCCGTCGGTCAGCGCTGGGGTTCGCAGCTCGCCTGCGGGGGAGACCCAGAAGACCGCCGAGGTCGGCGGCTCGAGCACGGTCCCGTCGGGGCGGACCAAGACCGCCTCGTCAGCGCCTTTTCCTTTCGCGATGCGGGTGGCCTGCATGTTGGCCGCGTAGGAGAGCGACTTGACCCCGTTGAGGATCACGCTCGGGCAGTAGGTGACGGTGGCGAGGCTGAGGGTCTCGGGATGCTCGGGGATCGGCTCGGTCGCCGCGATCCGGTGGCCGCCGCGGGTGACGATCAGCCGCAGCTGGCCCTCCACGTCCGCGGCCCGCTCCAGCAGCGCGGCGATCTCGCTCTCCAGTGCGCCGCGGTCGAAGCTGAGCTCGATCGCGGCGGCGGAGCGCTCCAGCCGGTCGAGATGGTCGACCAGGGCAAAAGGCTTCCCCTCATATAGGCGGATCACCTCGAAGGCGCCGTCGCCGCGGTAGAGGCCGTCGTCCTTGAGCCCGATCATCGCCTCGGCGGTGAGGCCGATCGACCCATCGACGCTCGCCAGCTCTTCGAAGCTTGCCATTACGCGGCGAGGCTATCTACTCGGCCACGGCGCCGTTAGCCGCGCTTGCTGTGGACGCGGCAGCCGCCGCCGCTGAAGTTGTTGTTGACGCAGCGGACCGGCGCCCAGCGGACCAGGAAGTGACTGTCCCAGGTGGTGGTCTGCTGGCGGAGGACGTAGAACGGGGTGACGATGCCGGCGTAGACGGTGTGGCGGGCGATCCAGACGATTTCGCAGCTGAAGCGGCTCTTGCTCGTGCGCCGGCAGTTGCCGGAGAGCTTGCTGGCCGAGCCGAACCGCTTGCCGAAGGCGCCGAACAGGGTGTAGACCGCGAACTGGTCGGCGCCCGATTCCGTCATCGAGGGCAGCGAGGCCGCGACGAGGGGCGCCGCAGCCCCAGCTTCGGTCGCCGCGATCCATCCCGTCACCCAGGAGGAGACGTAGTCAACCCGAGTCATCACGTTTGGCGTCTTCGTCGTGCATTCGGGCCCGACGACGCTGATCACCCCGAGCTCGACCGGTACTCCGTCGGCGCGGGTTCCGATTGCCGGGCCACCGCTGTCGCCGAAGCAGGTCCCCGTCTTGTTTGCCGGCGGACTCTGCACGCAGAGCTGTGCCGCCGGAGAGAACTCCGTGTAATAGCTCCGCACGCGACTGCGGCAGGAGCTCGGTTTCTGCACGACCATGCTGCCCGTCTGCAGGTTGGCCGGGGTCTGGCGGTTCTGCGGCAGGGTCAGGCCCCAACCGGCGACCGCGACCGGCGCGCCGCCTTCGTAGAGCGCCGCCTCGGCCGGGCCGGCGAGCGCCAGCGGCGGGGCGGTGGTGGGCCGGGAGAGGATCAGCAGGGCAGCGTCGCCGTGGATCACGCCCGGGTCGAAGGCGGGGAAGACGTGGGTCGCGACGACGTCGAAGACGTTTTCGGGCTGGGCAAGTTTCGGGCTGGCGATGCCGGTCGCGACTTTGTACTCGCCCGGTTGCGAGAACCCCCCGGTTTCGATGTCCTCGACGCAGTGCCCGGCGGTGAGGACCACCCGTGGCGCCACCACAGAGCCGGTGCAGGAGAAGGCGTGCCTGCCGCTGCCGCCCTCGAGGTAGGCGAGCGAGGGGAGCTGCTCGATCGTGGCCGGGGCACCCCCGATGACCGAGGCGTGCGCGCCGCCGGAAGCGGAAGCGATCGCGGGCAGGCAAAGGGCCAGCGCCAAAATCGCGCCGCCGAGAACCGCCGCCAGCCTCCGGTCTCCCCGCATCAAAGTCCTCAACACCCTAGTTGAGCGTTCAGACCGCTTCAAAGACGGTGGACAAACCTTGGCCCACGCCGACGCAGAGCGTGGCGATGCCGTAGTTGCCGCCGCGACGGCGCAGCTCGCGGACGAGGGTGCCGGTGAGGCGGGCGCCGGAGCAGCCGAGCGGGTGGCCGAGGGCGATCGCGCCGCCGTTGACGTTGAGCCGCTCCTCCTCGATCCCGAGCTCGCGGGCGCTGGCGAGGACTTGCGAGGCGAAGGCCTCGTTCAGCTCGACCAGGTCGATCTGGTCGATCGTCAGGCCGGCGTTCTCGAGCGCGCGGGGGACGGCTTTGACGGGACCGATGCCCATGTAGGCGGGGTCGACTCCGGCGACGCCGGTGGCGACGACGCGCGCCAGCGGCTCGGCGCCGATTTCCTCGGCCCCGTTCTCGGAGGCGATCAGCATGCAGGCGGCGCCGTCGTTCAGCGTCGATGCGTTGCCTGCGGTGACCGTGCCGCCCTCGCGGAAGACCGGCCGCAGCTTCGCCAGCTTCTCCAGCGAGGCGTCGGGGCGCGGACCCTCGTCGGCCTCGACCAGCACCGTCTCGCGGCCCTTCGGCGCCTCGATCGGGACGATCTCCTCGGCCAGCCAGCCCGCCTCGGCGGCGGCGACCGCGCGCTGGTGGCTGCGCAGGGCGAAGGCGTCCTGGTCCTCGCGGCTGACCCCGTAGCGCTCGGCGACGTTCTCGCCGGTCTCGCCCATCGATTCGGTCGAGACGCCGAGCTCGGGCATCCGCGGGTTGATCATCCGCCAGCCCAGGGTCGTGTCGTGCATCGTCTGCGGGCCGCGGGGGAGAGGGCGCTCGGGCTTCTCGACCACCCACGGGGCCCGGCTCATCGACTCGACCCCGCCGGCGAGGTAGAAGTCGCCCTCGCCCGCCTTGACCGCGCGGGCAGCGTTGTTGACGGCCTCGAGGCCGGAGGCGCAGAGGCGGTTGACGGTCGCGCCGGGCACGCTCTGCGGCAGCCCGGCCAGCAGTGCCGCCATCCGGGCGACGTCGCGGTTGTCCTCGCCCGACTGGTTGGCGGCGCCGAAGTAGACGTCGGTGATCCGTTCGGGGTCGACGCCGCTACGCTCGGCGACGGCGGCGATCACGTGGGCGGCGAGGTCGTCCGGGCGGACGCCGGAGAGGGCGCCGCGGTAGGCACCCATCGGAGTGCGCAGCGGTTCGACCACGTATGCCTCAGCCATGGGCCGAACCGTATCCTTCCCAGGTGCTCTTCATTCTGGGGACTCTGGGAATCATCGCCTTCATGGTCGGCGTGCTGGTGCTCGTCGGCCACTTCTACCCCGGCAGCTCCGCCGAGCTCGTCGACTGGGTTCCGACCCGTTCGCCCGAGGTCGAGGCGCAGAACGAGATCGACGACATCCGCCAGATGATGGAGGCGCAGAACGAAATCCGGCGGCGGCGCGGGGTCCCGGAGATGACCGAAGAGGAACTGCAGGCGAGCGTCGCCGAGGACGAGCGGATGCGGTTGCGCGGTCGCGGGCCCTTCGGGGCCGAGTAGGTGGCGCGGGCGCTGATCGTCGGCTGCGGTCGCCGTGGCCGGGAGCTTGGTGAGCGGTTGCTGACCGATGGCTGGGCGGTGCGCGGGACCAGCCGTCGCGAGGAGGGGCTGGCGGCGATCGAGGCGGCGGGGATCGAGCCGGCGCTCGCCGATCCTGAGCGGCCGGGGACGATCCTCGAGCTGGTCGACGACGTCGCGGTGCTGGTACTCCTGCTCGGTGGGACGGAGGGGAGCGCCGAGGAACTGGATGCGATCCACGGGCCGCGCCTCGAGCGGCTGATGGAACACCTGGTCGAAACGCCGGTGCGGGGGGTGGTCTACGAGGGGACAGAGGGTGGCGCCGAGGTCGTTCGCGCCGCCGAGCGGACCTGGCGCATTCCGGTGACCGTCCTCCCATCGAAACCGTCTCAGGTACTCGATGGTGGTACTGCAGACGGTCTCGCGGGGGAGGTTCGGGCCCTGCTTGGCCGGCAAACCTAAATAGCTAAACTCCGATGGGAATTTAGGTAAATAGACGAAGAAGCGCGAGAGGAGCGTTTTTCATGGCTCTGCAGCTCGGAGACGTAGCACCAGATTTCGAGGCCGACACGACCCAGGGGCCGATCAGGTTCCACGACTGGCTCGACGGCTCGTGGGCCGTCCTCTTCTCCCACCCCAAGGACTTCACCCCGGTTTGCACGACCGAGCTCGGCTACATGGCGCGGATCGAGCCGGAGTTCGAGAAGCGCGGCGTCAAGATCGCCGGCCTCTCGATCGACCCGATCGACAAACACGAGCTCTGGGCTGACGACATCGAGGAGACGCAGGGCGCGAGGCCCGGTTACCCGATCATCAGCGACGCCGACTTCTCGATCGCCAAGGCCTACGGGATGCTGTCGGCAGATGTCTCCGGCGACCCCGCCGACCGCACTCCGGCCGACAACCAGACGGTCCGCAACGTCTTCGTCATCGGCCCCGACAAGAAAATCAAACTCATCCTCGTCTACCCGATGACGACCGGGCGCAACTTCGACGAGGTCTTGCGGGTGATCGACTCGCTGCAGCTGACCGCCAACCACAAAGTCGCGACCCCGGCCCAGTGGCAACAGGGCGACGACGTGATCATCGCCGGCTCGGTCTCCAACGACGAGGCGAAGGAGACCTACCCCGACGGTTGGGACGAGCCGAAGCCATACATCCGCATCGTTCCGCAACCGAACAAGAGTTAGTCGAGGCGGTCCAACAGGTCGCTCAAGATCCGCGCGGTTGCTCCCCATATGAGCTGTCCCTCGACCTCGTAGGTCGGGGTGTGGATGGGGACGCCGCGCCGGATCAGGCGGCGCATCTCGTAGCCCTCGCGCAGCAACTCGAGGGAGAAGGTGAGGACGGTCTCGACCTCGGTCGGGTTCGGCTGCAGGCCCAGCTCGCGCGGGTGCGGGACGTAGCCGACGAAGGGGTGGACGACGTAGTTAGTGACGAAGGTCCTGGTCGCCGGCAGCGCCTCGCCGATCTTCACTTGGGCGGGGTCGAGGGCGATCTCCTCCTCCGCCTCCCGCAGCGCCGTCGCCTGCAGGTCGGCGTCCTCGGGATCCCGCCGGCCACCGGGGAAGGAGATCTCGCCGGCGTGGCGCCGCAGGTCGGCGCGGCGCTCGGTGAAGATCAGGCCCGGGTCCTCGGGCCAGCCGTAGAGGGGCAGGAGCACCGCCGCCTCGACCGTGCCGCCGATCAAATGATGACCTGGACCGTGCCGCCGTCGACCGACCAGGCGGCGCCGGCGACGTAGGAAGCGCGCTCGCTGCAGAGGAAGACGATCGTCGCGGCGATCTCCTCGGGCTGGGCGAGCCGGCCGATCGGGCGCTTGGAGCCCGCTTCGGCGAGTGCCTCCTCCCGGTTCTCGGCACCGGAGATCGCCATCGACTGGTCGAGCAGGCCGCCCGGTTCCATCCACATCTCCGCTTCCACCGGGCCGGGGGCGATCGCGTTGACGAGTACGCCGGTCTTCGCGTAGCGGTCGGCGAACAGGCGCGAGAGCGAGAGCTCGGCGGCCTTGGCGACCGAGTACTCGGCCATCGCCGCCGAGGGCCGCTTGCCGGCGGTCGAGCAGACGTTGACGACCCGGCCCCAGCCGCGCTCTGCCATCAGTGGGATCGCCGCCCGCATCGCCCGCAGCGGCGCCATCACGTTCAGCTCGTACTGGGCCCGCCAGTCCTCGTCGGGGACCTCGTCGAGGTCGCGCCACTTGGCGGCGCCGGCGTTGTTGACAAGGACGTCGAGCTGACCGAAATGCTCCTCGGCGGCGGCGAGCATCCGCTTGCCCGCGTTCTCGTCGGTGACGTCGAGCGCCAGTGAGGCGGCCGCGCCCTTGGCCGGCTCCGCGGCCCGCGCCGCCTCCTCGGTTGCCGCCGCCAGGCGCTCCTCGCCGCGCGCGACCAGCAGCACCCGCGCCCCCTCGGCGCAGAGCTGCAGCGCCGTCTCGCGGCCGATTCCGGCGCTGGCGCCGGTGACGACGCAGGCGCGTCCCTTCAGACCCAGGTCCATTAGGCCGGCTCCAGTCGCTCGATGACGTTGACGCGGGCTTCGCCGGCGAGCACCTTGTGGACGGGGCACTTGGTCGCGATGACCATCAGGCGCTGCCGTTGCTCGTCGTCCAGCTCGCCGGCCAGCTTGACGCCGACCTCGAAGTTGTTCGGGACCGGACCGTCGTAGGAGATTTCGACGTCGACCTCGACCGCGCCGACGTCCCAGCCTTTGCGCCCCGCGTACATCTCGATCGTGATCGCGATGCAGCCGGCGAGGCTGGCGCCGAGCAGTTCGGTGGGGCGGGGGCCAGTGTCGGTGCCGCCGGCCTCAGGCGGCTCGTCGACCCGCAGGTCGTGCCGGCCGTCGAGCTCGACCTCATGCGCGTAGCCCTCGGTCCGGCGGGCGACGATCCGCATGCTCAGCCCTTGCCGCGGCCCTCGAACAGGGCGGGGTCGTCGACGTCGGCGAAGCGGGCCATCGCGTAGATTGCGTCGGAGGCGCGGTTGACGAAGTGGATCACGGTCTCGCTGGCGATCTCCCCGGCTTCGTTCAGTTCGGAGACCCGGCGCTCGGCGCGGCGGACGACGGTGCGGGCGACGTCGAGTTGGGCCGAGAGCTGGTTGCCGCCGGGGATGACGAACTTCGGCGGCAGCTCGACCCGGGCCATGTAGCGGTCGATCAGCTCCTCCAGCTCGGCGACCATCTCCTCGGTGGCACGGCTGATGCCGTCTTCGAGGCGCTCGGCCGCCTCCGGCGCGGTCGCCAGCTCGGCGCCGGCGACGAAGATGTCGTCCTGGAGGCGGAGGATGTCGGCGGCGAGCTCAGCCTGATCGGGACCGCAGAGGGCGCGGGCGACGCCGAGCTGCGAGCAGGCCTCGTCGAGGGTCCCGTAGGCGTCGGTGCGCCCGTGGTGCTTGGGGATGCGGCCGCCGTACCAGAGGGAGGTGGTCCCGTCGTCGCCCTTCTTGGTGTAGATCTTGACCACGCTAGTGAGTATCCGCCAACCCGCGCGTGAGGCTGGCGAGGGCCGCACCGAGCGGGGGTAGGACGCAGGGAGGCCTAATGGCAGCGCCATTTGGCCGACCGAGGACGACGCCCCGCGAAGTGTGTGCGGCGCCGCCAGACGTGCGTGGGGGTTGGCGGATACTCACTTAGCGCACCGGGTTGAAGGCGAATCCGGTCATCACCTTGGGGTAGAAGAAGGTCGACTTCGGCGGCATCACCGCGTCGGTGTTGGCGATGTCCTTGACCTGCTCGACGGGGACCGGCCGCTGGATGAAGGCGACGTCGTAGTCGCCCTCGTCGACCATCGCCAGCGCGGCGTCGACGCTCTTCGCGTATTCGAGGCCGTTGCGCTCGTCGATGTCGTGGTCGCTCATCCCGGCGAGGCCCTTGAGGATGAGGGTCTCGAGGATCGCCGAGTCGAGCCGGCGGTAGGCCTCGGGCTTGCCCTCGAGCCGGCGGTCGACCTCGCCGATGTCCTTGAGGCGGAGGCGGAAGGCGCGCTTGTGGAAGGCGTCGTAGAGACCGAAGACGCCGACTCCGTCCTCACCGCCCGGGTCGATCTCCTCGCGGCTGACCTCGGTCACCTCGAACAGCTCGCGCAGGCCGTTGCCGAGTCGCTGCTGGCGCTCGGAGTCGTCGGCGAAGCCGGAGAGGAGGCGGTGGGTGGGGAAGACGGTGAGGCCGGGGTCGTCGAGTCCGGTAATCGACATCAACGTGTAGTTGTGCGGTCCCTCGCCGCCGACCTCGTCGCGGAAGGCGCGCGCGGTCTCGTAGCGGTGGTGGCCGTCGGCGATCAGCAGCTGGGCGCCGGCGAGGCAATCGGTGACGGCAGCGTGAACGGCCGGGTCCTCGACCTTCCAGAGCCGGTTGACCGTGCCGTCTTCGTCGCGAGCTTCGCCCCAGGGCTCGTCCGGCAGGCCCGGCTCGACCAGTGGCCAGGCATCCTCGGTCGAGAGCGAGAAGATCGGTGAGAGGTTGTAGCCACTGGCCCGGGTCAGTTCCAGGCGGTCGAGCAGCGGGCCGGGGTGGGTGCGCTCATGCGGGCGGACGGTGCCGTTCTCGTAGTCCCAGACTCGCTGCCGCGCCAGGATTCCGTTGCGGCTGTAGGCGTTGCCGTCGGGTGCGACATAGTCTTGGACCAGCGCCCAGAGCGAGGGCTCGGAGTCCTGGATCAGCGCCCCGTCGGATTTCCAGCTCTCGATCCGCGCCGCCGCCTCCGCGTAGGGATCGCCGTTCGGGTCGCTGTCGGGGTCGGCCGGGTCGAACGGTTTCGGCAGGTCGATCGCGACTGCGTTGTGGGGAGAGCGCTCCAGCAGCGCCCGCCGCTGCGCGGCATCGATCACGTCGTAGGGGGGAGCGGCAACCGCATCCAGCGTGCCGACCTTCCCGAGGTCGTAGTGCAGCGCCTTGAACGGGAATACCTCCGCCATCGCCCCAAGAACCTACACTTGCCCCTGACGGGGCGTGGCGCAGCCTGGTAGCGCGCCGCCTTTGGGTGGCGGAGGTCCCCGGTTCGAATCCGGGCGCCCCGATGAGATGATCCTGTTGCTCGCCGGGTAAGGGACCCGGCAGACGTCACCGGGTTATCGAGGAGGTTGCAGATGGAGAGTTGGGATCTGAAGACGGTGGAGGTGGAGCCGCATCAGCCGCGGATCCTTGCTTCGGCGGACGACGCGAGGACGATCGTCCTGCGGCTGACCGCTGGGGAGGAGATGCAGGAGCACGAGGTGCATGAGCGGGCGCGGGTGATCGTGGTCGACGGGGAGGTCGCCGTCACCACCGGGGACGGCGCCGACTCCGCAAGTGCGAGCGCTGGGCATCTGTTCGAGTTTGCCCCGGGGGAGCGGCGGACGATCGTCGCCCGCTCCGACGCGCGGCTGCTGCTGGTGCTCTCACCGTGGCCCGGCGACGGCCACCCCGGGGCGATGACCCTCGAGGAGAAGTCCGAAGCGCGCGAGAGGGCCGCCGAGCACGCCGAGGGCTAGCCGACGGTTACCAGACGACGAGGGAGCGCGGCCTGTCGTGCGCCGCGATGGCCTCGTCTCTGGTCACCAGCTTCACCCCGTGCTCGATCGCCGTCGCGTAGATGATCCTGTCCGTCGGGTCGCGGGGAAAGGAACTGGGTAGGGCCGCCGCACTGTCGGCGATCGCAGGGGTGATCCCGATGGTCCGCATTTGCGCGCCGAGGCCTTCCAACCAGGTACGGATCGGGATGTCGATGGCGATGCGCTCTCGCTCTGCCAGCCACGCGAGCTCGTACCAGGTGATAGCGGCGACCAGAAACTCATCCGCAGCGTCGAGAACTCGCCGCGCCGGCCGGCTGATCCGATCCGGCTCCGCCGACCACCAGTGGACGACATGAGTGTCCAGCAAGACGGGACCCATCTAGTCGATGTCCCACATCTCTTCGGTGGCGATCAGAGACTCCTCGTCGCCCGCCGTCCTGGCACGTCCCTGGAACAGGCCCTTCAATGAGCTTGGCCCACTGGGAGGGACCAACCGGGCGACGGGACGACCGTGTCGGGTGATCTCGATCTCCTCACCGGCGGCGGTCTCGTCGAGGAGGCGGAGGAATGAAGCCTTGGCGGCGGTGGCGGTCATTTGTCTAGCCATATGGCCATTATAATGGCCATTCCCTCGGATGGGCGGTGGGTGTGGGGTTTCATTCCCACCCAAGGCCACGGGGCATCAAGTTCTCCCCCCATAAGGCCGAAGTTCATTGGGAGAGATGGAGCAACCTGCGGAAAATCGAGATCGGCGCCGGGTCGAGCGAGCGGTGTTCGAAACCGACCGGCAGCTGATCGAGGGCGACCTGACCCTGCCGCCGACCGGCTATCAGAGCCGCTTCTCGGACTCGCTCAACCGCGGCGATTTCGAATTCGTGCCACTGACCAACGTGCAGGTAACTTCGCTGGCCGACGGCAAGGTGTCCCAGGTGCCGTTCCTGGTCCTTGCCAAGGGCCAGATCCGGGTCGCCTACCCGACCGACGCCTGAGGCCTATCAGGCGGTCCGGGCGCTGCGCTCGCGACTGCCCCGGGCGTAGGAGCCGAGGTCGATGATGAAGGCGAGGATGACGATGAACCACTCGAAGCCGGAGACCTGGTTGGAGCTGGTCGACCACATGACTGCGTAAGCGAGCGTCGTCCAGGGCAGAAGGAAGAACCCGAGCAGGGGCACGAACCAACTGTCGAAGGCGCGGCTGAGCAGATCTGAGAAGAGGAAGATCGCAAACAGCGCCAAGCGCGGCGAGATGAAAGCGAGAAGGACGACGAGACAGGGCATACGCAGACGCTACCCCCTGGCCCGGCCGGGAGTCCACGAGTTCACCGACTCGTTATCTCCTTGGCGTAACGTTTCCCGCAGGACGCCAAGACAAGGAACAGGTTCAAATGAACAGACTCGGAAAGCTGATGACGATGATGAACCCGGAGAAGACCAAGCTGGTCGCTCCGGAGGAGGCGCTGCCCGGGCGCAGTGAGCGCGCCTTCGACGTTCCCGCCACCCACGCGGTCCTCGGGACCCCGCTCGAGCCGCCGTTCCCGGAGGGGATCGAGGTCGCCTACTTCGCGCTCGGCTGCTTCTGGGGCGCGGAGCAGCTGTTCTGGAGCCTCGACGGCGTCTACTCGACGGCGGTCGGCTACCAGAACGGGACGACCCCGAACCCGACCTACGAGGAGGTCTGCTCGGCGAAGACCGGTCACGCCGAGGCGGTGATGGTCGCCTTCGACCCGGAGAAGATCTCCTACGCCGACCTACTCAAGGTCTTCTTCGAGGAGCACGACCCGACCCAGGGCATGCGCCAGGGCAACGACGTCGGGACCCAGTACCGCTCGGGGATCTACTTCGTTAACGACGCCCACAAGGCGACCGCGGAGATGGTCCGCGACGCCTACGACAAGTCGCTGCGCGCCGCCGGCAAGGAGTCGGTGACGACCGAGATCGAGCCCGCCGGGCCGTTCTACTACGCCGAGGACTACCACCAGCAGTACCTGCACAAGGTTCCCAACGGCTACTGCGGGCTGAAAGGCACCGGCGTCGCCTGCAGCATCCCCGCCGCCGCGTAATGGGCGCGGCGGTGCCCGCCGGGCGCGCCGAATAGCATCCCGGCCTTCGTGGCACCCTCCCTCGGCTCCTACATAGCCGGCTGCCTCGCCCTGATCGGGATCGTGGCGGCGCTCGGCCTCGGCGGCTACTGGCTGCGCCGCTGGATCGTGCCGGAATTCACCGGCGCCCTGGCGCGGCTCGCCGACATCACTTTGGCGGTGGCGATGCTCGTCGTCTGCCTCGAGATCCTTGGCACGCTCAGCGCTCTGTACTTCGGCTGGATCGTCGTCCTTTGCATCGGCGTCGGTCTCGGCGCCGCCTGGCTCGGGCGCTGGAAGGCGGGAGGGACCGGGCTCGGGGTGGCGGCCCCGCGGGTGGAGACGATCGCGCTGGTGATCGCGCTCGCGGTCGCCTCCTGGACCGTCGCCGAGTGGACCTTCCCGACCCAGTCGAGCCTCGACTTCGGCATGTTCGGCGGCGACACCACCTGGTACCACATGCCCTTCTCGGCGTTCATCGCCCAGGAACACTCGACGAACCATCTGCACTACACCGACCCGCTGCGGCTGGCCGCCTGGTTCTACCCCGCCAGCACCGAGTTGATCAACGCCTCGACGATCGTCCTCTTCAAGAGCGACTGGCTGGCGCCGCTGCAGAACATGATCTGGCTGCCGATCGGGCTGCTGGCCGCCTGGTGCATCGGCCGCCCCTACAAGGTCGGCCCGGCGACGCTGGTCGCCTCGGCGATCATCCTCGATGCGGGGGTGATGATCGAAACCCAGCCCGGCGAGGCGCGCAACGACATCATGGGCCTCGCCTTCCTGCTCGCCTTCGCCGCCTTCCTGATCAACGGCCACCAGCGAAGAGCGCCCGCGGCTGGGGCGGTTCAGGACGCGCCCGAGAGCGACGCGCCGCTGCTCGACAAAGGGCCGCTGATCATGGCCGGGATCGCGGCCGGGCTAGCTGGCTCGGTCAAGACCACCTTCCTCGTTCCGGTCGTCGCGATCACGATCGGCGTCGTCCTCTTCAGTGGCAGGGGCCGGCGCTGGACCTCGGCCTGGGTGATGGGCCTGCCGATGCTCGTCGTCGGCGGCTACTGGTACCTGCGGGCGGCGATCAAGACCGGTGGCAACCCGATCCCGATCACCAAATTCGGGCCGCTCAACCTGCCGAGGCCCGACCAGATGCCGCTCGACCCGCGGCCCCGCTTCGCCGTCATCGACTACATCTCCAACGCGACGATCTACCGGCGCTGGTTCTTCCCCGAGCTGGAGAACGCCTTCGGGCCGCTCTGGCCGCTGATCCTGATCGTGGCCGTCAGCGCCGCCGTCTACATCGCCTGGAAATCACGCAACAAGATCCTGCGGGTGATCGCCGTCGCCTCGCTGCTGACCGCGGTCGTCTACGTCTTCACGCCGCTGACCGCCGCCGGGCAGGAAGGCTCGCCGACGGGCTTCTTCACCAACACCCGCTACCTGGTGCCGGGGCTGGTTCTGGCGATGGCGCTGCTGCCGCTGGCGCGACCGATCCGGGCGCCGGACCGGCGCGCCCAGCAGACGCTCTACTTCCTGACCGCGGTCTTCGCGATCACGGTCCTGACGACGCCGCGCTGGTTCACCGGCTACATCGTCGGCACGATCTTCCTGACGCTCTGTCTTGTCTGGGCGCCCGCGCTGTTGACCCTGGCGCGGACGCGGGGAAGTGCCAGCCGCGGCGCCGTCGCGGTGGGCGCGGCGGTGCTGGTCCTGCTCGCGGTGGTGCTCGGCCGCGCCCAGCAGGTGCAGTACGCCGACCAGCATTACGTGAACCCGGACCCGTTCCTCGGCGAAGGCGGGCCGAAGGAAGCCTATGTCTACACCCAGAAGCTAAAGGACCAGCGGATCGGGATCATCGGCTCCAGCCAGATCATTTTCGGCCAGTACGGGTTCTACGGCAACGACGCCTCCAACCACGTCGAATACATCGGCGTCCACGGCCCGCACGGCGCCAACCGCCTGCCGACCAACTGTGCGCAGCTGCGGGCGTTGATCAACCAGGGCGACTACGACTACCTGGTGATGAGCCAGTTCACGCAGGACACCGGCCCCTACAACACCGGCGTCCCGAACCCGTACCAGTTCCCCGTCTACGCCTGGGTGAAAAACGACCCGGCGGTGAAGTTGGTGGTTCGCGACAACTTCGCCTCGCCGCAGCCGGACTACGTCTTCAAGGTCACCGGCAAGCTCGACCCCTCGGCTTGCAAGCCGGAAAAGCGGCCAGAGATCCCGGGCGAAGAACCGATCGAATAGGGACGAGGCGGCAGTTCCCGTCTCTGTAGATGGCTAAATGCCGCTTCGCACGCTCAGGCGCTGCTGGCGGCGAGCGCGTGCTCGCCGATCAGCTCGGCCGAGCGCTGCGGCTGCTCCCACCAGAACATGTGGCCGGTGCCGTCGAAGATCTCGAAGCGGGCGCTCGGCATCAGCGAGGCGATCAGCTCGCCGTTGGGGAAGGGGAGGACGCCGTCCTCGGTGCCGTGGACGATCAGCGTCGGGACCGAGATCTCGCCGAGCCGACCGCTGGTGTCGTGGCTGAAGATCGCCTGCGCCTGCAGTTCGATCGTCGCTTTAGCCGCCGGCACGGTGGTTGCCATCTCATGGAAGGCGGTGAAGTGCGCCTCATCGGCACGAAACGCGGGGGAGAGGTTGACTTCGTAGCCCGCCCGGATCGCCTTATCACGGTCGCCCGAGGCCATCGCGGCGACCAGCTTCTGCAGGCTCTCCTCTGGCATCAACAGCGAGCCGGGGCCGCCGCAGTAGGTGCAGCCGAGGGTCAACGACCGCAGTCGCTCGGGAGGGGCGAGCGCCAGCTCCTGGGCGATCATCCCGCCCATCGAGATGCCGACCACGTGGGCGCTCTCGAGCCCGAGCGCGTCGAGCAGGCCGGCGGTGTCCGTCGCCATCTCGTCGATCGTGAACGGCCCGTCGACCGGCCCCGAGAGTCCGATCCCGCGGTTGTCGAAGGCGACGACGTCGAAGCCCTCCTCCAAGACCCCTTTGAACGCCTCCCCCCAGGAGACGTGCGTTCCGCTCATCCCCTGGATCAGCAGCAGCGGCTCACCCGACCCGCCCCGCTCGAAATGGAACTCCCCGCCCGCGACCTCGACTTTTCCCATCGCTGGATCCTAAGCGAGCCGCCCGACCAGCGCCTAACCTTGACCTCCCGCCCCCGTAGCTCAGTGGACAGAGCACCGGACTTCTAATCCGACGGTCGCTGGTTCGAATCCAGCCGGGGGCGCTAATCGAGCGGAGCAACGGCAAGGGGCGATGGGCGACCCGCTCGATCAGCTTCTCCTTGGCGGTCATCGCCCAACGGGTAGCGTGGAACACCGCATCCTTCTTGGGGGACCGGAGTTTTCTGAGCATGCACGACCTGATGATCCGATCGCGGCGGATCCTGTTGATCTCGTTCGCGGTGCTGTTGGCCGCGTGCGTCGAGGCTGATGGCGCGACCTATCAACCGACCCTCCAGCCTTGGGTGCCCGGTGCTCCCGTGTCGGCCTTCGGCGACGATGGCAGCGTCCCGCTCGAGCCACCGAAGGGCGGGCCGACCTCAGGTGCCCAGGTCGCGGTGGACCCGGCTGGTCGAGTTCTGGTGTCGACCCGTGGCAAGGAAGAAGAAGGCTTCCTGACCCGCCTTCTCGCCGACGGGACGGCCGACCCACAGTTCGGGCAGGCCGGCCGGCTCGACACCCCGAGCGGGAGGTGGAACGACCTCGTGGTCGACCCCGAGGGCCGGATCCTCCTCGCCGGCTCGGTCAAAGGAGACCTGGCAGTGGCGAGACTGACGCCGGACGGTGCCCTCGACCCGAACTTCGGTACCTTCGGCGTCGCCCACGTCCACCTCGGCCCACCGGCTTTGGAAGGGCTCGTCGACGAGACGTTGGAGCAGTTGGTTGTGTTGCCGGATGGCAGCCTCCTCAGCGCCGGCTGGGCCACCCCCTGCGCCAAGGTTTGCCGCAGCACCTCCGGCGCCGTCATCAAGCTGACCCCTGACGGCGTCCTCGACACCTCCTTCGGCGAAGGCGGCTACGACCTCCTCGCCCGGGCGCCGCGTCCGGAGCCCGGGCACGGCAAGGGTGTCCTGCGGCGAATCTTCGCCCTCGTCGTGCAGCCTGACGGCAAGATCCTGATCGGCGGCAACGACTACCGCCTGATCGTGGTCGTCCGCCTCACCGCCTCCGGCGCCGTCGACAGATCGTTCGGCAAACGGGGCGTCTTCTTCACCGCGAGAGAAACCGAAGGCAAGGAAGACGACGGTGACCTCTTCAACCTGGGATCGGCGACGTCGATCCTGGTCAAGCCGACCGGACAGATCGTCGTCGTCGGGGCCAGGTTCATCTACGGACTGCGGCCGAACGGTCACACCGACCCGGGCTTCGACCCGCCGGGCAGCGGCAATTTCCTCGGCCTCACGTCGCTGTCTCCGGAAGGCGGGCCGAGCTCGAGTGGCGATGCCCTGCTCGACGCGGACGGCCGGATCGTCGTCGTCGGCTGGCTCTACGGAGGCCCCGCTGTGCGCAGATTCCTCCCCAACGGAAATTCGGACCCGCGCTTCGGGGGCGGCAGCGTGGTGAGCGTCGCCCTCGACGGGCGGTCGGCGCCGGATTGGGATCTCTCCGAATCGCTCACCAGCGTCGCCCTGCTGCCCGACGGCAACCTGGTCGCGGCCGGTCACGCCTACTCCGCGACCACCAAGGAAGAAAATCCGTTCGTCGTCAGCCTTAACGACACGGGCGGGAGTTTCGCCCGCTGCGACGGAGCGCGAGCGGACTATCAGGGCACCCCATGGTCGGACTCGGTGAGCACCTGGGGTGTGGTGACGACGTTCGCCGGGAACGATGTGATCGCCGAAGGCGGTCGGTCGGTCTGCGCCGGACCTGGCGACGACCGCGTGCGTGATCGGTCGAGCTACGAGGGAGCGATCCTGCTCGGGCCGGGTGACGATGTTGCGATCCGGGACACCGGCCGCATCCTCGGTGGACCCGGAGACGACAGCATCCAAGCGCCGAACTATCTGGAAACCTGGCCCTTCGACGTGGACGGCGGGCCCGGCCGCGACAAGCTCGTCGGCTCCGAAGAAGCGGACAGACTCGAAGGGGGACCCGGTGACGATGTCCTGATCGGCGGACCGGGTGATGACATCCTCGTCGGTGGCCCCGGACATGACGTCCTGATCGGCGGGTCAGGGCACGACCGGATCGTCCCCGGACCGCAGGCGCCCGAACCCGAGGCATCCGAACCGGACTGAGGCGTTCTCCGGATTCCCGGAATCGGCCCGCCGGCGGAGCGCCGACCCGGGCCGTCTCGCGTCACGGATTGGCGGCCGAGGTTCGATTGATCCGCTATTCCGACGGTCGCTGGTTCGAATCCAGTCGGGGTGTTGAGGAAGCCTCTGGCGAAGGCGGTGGAACAAATCAAAGGTCTGGCTTGCAGCTGGACGAAACTCCACGACGCCGATCAAGCTGGCTAAAAACTACCCCGTTTACTTAATGCTTCTTGACAATATGACGGGAGGAGCTATGGTCGCCATCCAGTAGCAACGGATGGGAGGCACGGTGCGACGACATCTTCCGAGCAGGTTGCTCCTCACGGGGAAGCTTGCTGTCATATGGACGCTCATGTCTCTCATTGCGGCCCCCGCCTTTGCTGCGGCCACGGCTTGGTCGCTGCAATCCACTCAAAATGCCTCTGGCGCGGAACATAGCGCCCTTTATGACATAGCTTGTGAACCTGCCTCTACGAGTCTCTGTGTCGCGGTGGGTAAGAAGACTGCTAGCGGGGTCAGTAGCCCTTATGCGCAAGGTTGGAATGGGAGCGCTTGGTCGAATCAGACTCCAATTGCTCCGGAAAAAGCTACTGCCGGCGAACTGCAGTCGGTTCATTGTCTCTCGAAAACCTCTTGCATGGCATCGGGCTCATATACGAATGGGTCTGGAACCTTCTCCTTGGTCGAGTCTTGGAACGGCACGAATTGGTCAATTCAAGCCACGCCTAATCCTTCAGAAGCGAGCGAATCCATATTCAAAGGTATCTCCTGCAAAGTCGCCACCGCGTGTATCGCGGTCGGTTCAAGCGTAAAAAGCGGTACCAGAACTTCATTGGCCGAGCTTGGAAATTCGGGCACCTGGTCTTTGCAGACTGTTCCAAGTGCGGAAGGCGCGCTAGCAAGTGAACTAAACGGGGTCGACTGCACGTCTTCGACCTCGTGTATCGCGGTTGGGGCCTACACGGTGAGCGGCGGCGCAAACTGGGCGTTAGCTGCCAGCTGGAACGGCACGTCCTGGTCCCTCCAGTCGGTGCCGAAACCGGAAGGTGCGAAAAAGAGCACGCTTCTTGATATCTCATGTAGCGATAGCACTCACTGCACGGCAGTGGGGGGCTACAACAATGCAAGTAGCGTGCAGGTGTCTTTCGTTGAGCGTTGGAATGGCTCAACTTGGAGTCAGCAGACGAGCCCGAACCCCGAAAAATCTTCGAATACGGTGTTGCAGAATGTGTCCTGCGTAGACCGCTATAGCTGCGTAGGTGTCGGGGATTGGCTCAACGGAAAAACGTGGCAAACGATGGCGCAATACTGGAACAGTAACTCTGGGTGGTCTCTTGATACGACGGAAAACCCTGCGGGGGCAACTTTTGGCCTACTTGAGGGAGTTGCCTGCCGGATTACATGCATAGCAGTTGGCTGGTATACCAATGCAAGCGCTGAAAACAAGACGCTCGGGGAGGTGCGATCTATTACTTCTTGGACTCAGCGCTCAATCCCGGAAGGTAGTGGGCTGGTAGGAATCGCCTGTACTAGTGCTTCGGCTTGCGTGGCTGTGGGCTCAAATCTTGAAGGAACTAAAGCCAGGACTGCGATTTGGAATGGAACTTCATGGACTTCATCCGGGGAACCGATACCAGCTGGAGCAAAAGAATCAGAACTTGAAGACTTATCATGCACTTCCTCTACGACCTGCACGGCCGTCGGAACGTTCATCAATGCGGAAGGCTTCGAAAAGCCCTACGCAGCTCGGTATTCCTCGGGAACGTGGACTGTGCAATCGGTTCCTTTGCCGGCGGAAACGTTTAGAGGCAATCTACGTGACGTCTCCTGTACGAGCACGACGCTTTGCAGAGCAGTTGGCGAACACGGATCGAGCAAAACTGAAGGTGACGGAATATTGATCGTGGCGTGGAATGGCTCTAGCTGGTCGGTGCAGACCGTGCCCGTTGGCGGCAGGGAGCTTCAGGGTATCTCCTGCTTCTCCTCTACTTCATGCCTTGCGGTTGGTGATTCTGCTGGCGCGAGTGCTCGGGTGGAGCAGTGGAACGGTTCGAGCTGGTCGGTTCTGTCGACTCCCTCTAACGCAAGTATCCTGAACGGCGTTTCTTGTAACGGCGAAAATGACTGCACGGTCGCAGGCTGGGGTGAAGGGGGCTTTCCCTTTGCTAGTCACTGGAATGGAAGTTCTTGGGCGCAGCTTGCTGGGGCGCCGAGACTTGCCTTTTCCGAATTTTCGTACTTCAAGGATATCTCTTGCACGTCGGCATCCAATTGTTACGCTGTCGGAGCCAGCATCACCGATGGTAATTTCATGGTTGCAAATTGGAATGGAAGCGTATGGACGCTCAACGACATCTCCAGCCCAAGCGGAGGAGAATTGATCGACGTGAGCTGTACGGGCGCCACCTCCTGTCAATCTGTTGGTCGGAAAGTGGCTGAGAGCCTGCCGTAAAACTGATCGCAGGGCGAATGCAGCCGGTCGCCGTCCCGCCGGAGCGGAGTGCGGCCCTGCTACCGGATAATCTGATGCGATGCGACGGGCGCCGAGAAGGATGCTGCTGGTGCTGTTCGCATTCGTTCTTCAGCCTGCGTCGGCTCTCGCTGTCGACGGCGACGGGGAAACGACGTTCTTTATTCCCTCCAAGGCCGAGCATGGTCTTTCCGTCAAGCTCGAAGCCGACGACGATGAAATCGAGCTGAAGGTCAGCAAACGGGGGCAGCAGGCCGTCTATTTCGCACCGGGGAAAGTGACGCCGGAGGGAATCGCGGTGAAGTTCGGTGCTTTCGGCGAATTCGTCGTCGCCTACGAGCCCTTCCGCAGGCTGGAGGAACATGGCCCGAATCGCCATTGCGAGGGAGAACCGATCACTACGACGGAAGGGTTCTTCCGGGGGACGATGCGGTTTCGCGGCGAGGACGGCTACTTCAATGTCGAGGCGGCCAGGGCGAAGGGAACGCTGGTCCGGCAGCCCGAATGGAAGTGCGACTACGGGCGCGCTGGGGCGAGCCGGGCTCGCGGTGGCGATGCGGGCAAGGAAAAGGCGACCTTGGTCGCGTCCTCACACCGCGATCGGATCCAGTTCTCCGCGATCAGGGCTCGCCAGAAGAACGAACACCCCTTCACCTATTTCTTCGCCATCAATCAAGAAGTCGTCGAAAAGGTTGCGATCTCCCGTTTCACCTACTCCGTTGCCCGCTCTGCCGACTTCACGTTCGACAACCGCCGCGGTACGGCCACCGTCGACCCTCCCGCCCCGTTCGCCGGCTCCGCTCACTATGCGCGCCGCCCCGATGGCCCCGACCGCTGGAGCGGCTCGCTGACCGCGCCGCTGCTGGGGCTTGGCAGCATTCGCCTGACCGGCCCGGACTTCCGCGCCGCGATGGTGCGGCAACTGCCTGACTTCGAGTGAGCTCGGGGACGAAGTCGAGGAAGCGGGGACTGCTGCTCGCGGGGGTCGCGACGGTGGCGTTCTACGTCGCGCTGGTGCTGCTCGATCGGAGCCTGCAGGACACCGGCGGTCCGGGGATCGTTGGGCTCGAGTTCGCGGGGAGCTTGGGGCGGGTTGAAGAGATCGCGGCGGAATGGGGGAGCCATGGGGTCTATCTGGCGCGGTGGTCGCTTTGGATCGACTTCGGCTTCATGGTCAGCTACGGGGCCTTTCTGGCGCTTGCGGCGCTCTCGATCCGGGACTTCGCTCGCGAGCGCGACCTGGTCTCGCTTGCGGCTGCGGGGCTGGCGGCTCCTTACCTCGCGGTGGCGGCTCCGCTCCTCGATGCCGCCGAAAACGTCACCTGGCTCCTGCTCCTCGGTGGGCACGGGGGTGACTTGGCGGCCGGCTTCGCCACCGGCTGCGCGAGCTTGAAGTTCGTCTGCGTGACCTTGGCGATCGTCTACGCGATCTGGGGTCTTGTTGCCTGGTTGCGGCGTCGTGGGAGCTCAGCGATCTCCGCCTGACGCCGGTTGCATCCGCCTTGGATGGGAAAGTTGCACCGGTGAAGTCGGCCAGGCGCCAGAGGAGTCTCGCGACGCTGCTTGTCGCCATCGCCGCGTTGGCGCTTTCCGCCTGCGGTTCTTCTGGTGAAGGCGGCAAGGAGTCCGGGGTGCTGAAGGCGACTTTCGGGTCGTTCCCGGACTACCTCGATCCGGCCCTCTCGCATTCGGAGGAAGGCTGGACCGCGATCTACAACACCTACATCCCGCTGCTCACCTACAAGCACGCTTCCGGCAGAGAAGGGAGCGTCGTGATCCCGGGCCTGGCGCGGGCGCTGCCGAAGATCAGCGCCGACGGCAAGACCTATGAGCTGCAGCTGCGGGACGGGCTGCGCTACTCCGACGGCTCTCCGGTCAAGGCCTCGGACTTCGCCCACGCGGTGGAACGGGTCTTCCTTCTCAACTCGAGCGGCTCGACCTATTACACGGACATCGTCGGCGCGCCCAAGTTCGCGAAGACGAAGCAGGGCGGCATCTCCGGCATCTCCACCGACGACAAGACCGGCGCGATCACGATCAAGCTCTCGAAACCGCGCGGCACCTTCTCGCAGGAGCTGGCGCTGCCCTTCGTCGCGCCGCTGCCCGCCTCGACGCCGGCCAAGGACCTCTCGGCCGACCCGCCGCCCGCCACCGGCCCCTACGAGATCGTTTCCTCGAAGCCGGGCAAGGGCTGGTCCTACGACCGCAACCCGTTCTGGAAGAAGGCCAACGAGGCGCGGATGCCGGAAATCCCCAGCGGCCATGTCGACCGGATCGAAGTGACGGTGCTGCGCAACCCCTCCACCCAGGTGCGGGACGTCGAATCCGGTCGCTTCGACTGGATGGAGAACCCGCCGCCGCCAGACATGTACGCGGCAGTGAAGGAAAAGTTCGAAGGCACCCAGTTCCGGGTCGAGCCGACCGAGAGCGCCTACTTCTTCTGGATCAACGTCACCGAGCCGCCGTTCGACGATTTGAAGGTCCGCGAAGCCGTCAACTACGCCGTCGACCCCGAGGCGCTGGAACGCATCTACGCCGGCCAGGTCGTCGGCACCCAGCAGATCCTGCCGCCGGGGATGCCGGGGTACGAGAAATACGAGCTGTATCCCTACGACGTCGAAAAGGCGAAGCGGATGATCGACGAAGCCGACCCCGCCGATCGCCAGATCACCGTCTGGACCGACAACGAACGCACCCAGGAAGAAGCCGGCACCTACTACGCAGCGGTGCTCGAAGACATCGGCTTCGACGTGAAGCTGCAGGTGCTGAACGCCGACAACTACTTCACCGTGATCGGCAACGCCTCGACGCCGGACCTCGACACCGGCTGGGCCAGCTGGTTCCAGGACTACCCGCACCCGAACACCTTCTTCCAGCCGCTGCTCTCCGAAGAAAGCATCTTCCCGACCAACACCTCGAACCTCTCGCGGCTCGCCGACCCGAAGCTGAGCGCGAAAATCGAACGCCTCGCCGAACAGCCGCTAGACGCCCAGGTCGAAGCCGAATACGCCGACCTCGACAAGGAATTCATGGAACAGGCGCCGTGGGCGCCCTACGGCAACGGCACTGTCCCGACCTTCGTCTCCTCGGCGATCGACCTCGACAAGGTCATCTACAACCCGACCTTCAACCAGGACCTGACCAGCTTCCAGTTCAAGTAGGCCCGGCGGTTATTTGCTGACCGCCGAGGTGGCGCTGGTGTAGCCGGTCGAGGCGGCGGTGATCGTGTGGCTGAAGCTGCCGGTCGCCGGCGATTTGTAGGTGAATTCGGTGGTCGAGATCGCGGGGCCTGTTTCGGGGGTCGCGAGCGGCGAGCCGGTGACGGTGCCGCCGGTGGTGGCGGTGACGGTGATCGTTTTGGCGAGGTTGGAGACGATGTTGCCGACGCTGTCGGTGATCGCCGCTTTGGCTTTGACGATGCCCGAGTTGCCGAGCCCGGTGATCGGGCAGGTGAAATAGCAGGCGGTGCTGACCGTGCCCGGCGTGGCGGTCACTTCGAGCAGGGCGACGCGGTTGGCGGCGCCGATCGAGACGGGGAGGGCGAGCGGGCCCACGGTTGAGATCGTCCCGTCGGTGGCGGTGACGCTCGCCGTCTCCACCTTGTTCAGCTTCGTGTAGCCGTTTTTCGAGGAGGCCGGGGTGGCGACGCCGCTGACGAAGTTGAGCCCGGTGGCGGTGCCGAAGTTGGTCGCGACGCCGCCGCTGGTGACCACCGACGGCAGGGTGCCGGCCGGGCTCGCGGTCGCCCCGGCGAAGGTGATGTTCTTGGCGCCGGCGTAGGAGGTCGCGGTGTTGCCGTAGGTGTCCTGGGCGGTGGTCGTCAGGTTGAACCCGGTCGCCGCCACCGGCGTCGGCGTCGAAGAGGTGAGAATGAGTTTGCCTGCGGGGGCCGCCGCCGCGACCACCGTCACCGCGGTCGGCGTGGTGACGGTGGTGCCTTCGGCGGCCTTGATGCTGGTCGAGCCGCTCTTGTAGAGGGTCATCTCGCCGCCATCGCCCTCGCTGGCTTTGGCGACTCCTTCGCTGAATTCGATCGTCGTCGCCGTGCCGAAGGCGACATCGGAGCCGCTGGAGTCGCTCGCCGTCGGGACGTTGCCGGCCGGGCTGGTGGCGGAGGCGGTGGTCGAGAAGACGAGGCTATGGGGGCCGCTGTAGGAGGTGGCGAGGTTGCCGTAGGCGTCCTGGGCGGTGATCGTCAGGTCGTCGGCGGCCCCGGCGACCGGCGTTGCGGTCGCCGCCGCGAGGACGTATTTCGAGGCAGTCGTGGCGCTGACCGCGATCGTCACCGGTTCGGGGGTCGTGATCGAGCTCTCGGTCGCGACGATGTTCGCCGTCCCTGCCTGGTAGAGCCTGGCCTGGCCGTTCCTCGTCGTGTTATTGACCGTCGAGACCCCGCTGGTGAAGGTGATCGCGGTCGCGGTGCCGAAGTTGGTCGCGGTGCCGGAGCTGTTGGTGACGGTCGGTTTGGTCCCGCCGGGGGAGGCGTTGGCGCCGGAGAAGACGATCGAGTGCGAACCGGTGTAGGTGGTGACCGTGGCGCCGTTTTCGTCCTTGGCGGTGATCGAGAGGTTGCTGGTGCCGTTGGCGACGATGCTCGTTGCGGTCGCCGAGACGGTGAAGTACGTGGTTGCGCCGACCGTCACTTCCACCGTTTTGACAGCGCTCGTCGCTTCCCAGGAGTGCCAGAGCGCGGTCACTTCGTAGCTGTGTTTGCCGACCGGGACTTTTTCGTCGACGCAGGTTTTCACCGTCGTCGGCGCCGCCTCTCTGGGGCAGGTCCCGGCTGGTTCGCTGCCGTCCCGGGTCACGTAATAGGTGACGGTTCCTTCGCCCGGTGGGGTTAGCGCTCCCCAGGTGAGGGTGACTTTGCCGCCGACCGCCGGGGTCGCCGCGGTGAACGTCGGCGCGTTCAGTTTCGTCACCGCCGCGGCGGCGTTGCCCGTCCCGTCGCCGGAGAAGTAGGCGAGCGCGTTGCCCGCCATCGCGACCGCGGCCACGGTGACGAGGACGCCGGCGATGCGGCCTGCGCACAGGCGCCTCATCCGCGCGCCTCACCGCTGAAGACGAGGTGGACGGTGGCGCCCTGGCAGGCGTTCTGGTCGCTCGGCAGTTCGCGCAGCTCCAGCGTCGGCGCTGTGGCTGGAGGCACGTCGGCGGACCCGCCGGCCGGGACGCCGAGCGGCGAAGTAGGGGTCAGCGCAGCGGGGGTGACTGCGAAGTTGGGATCTGCCGGGCAGCCGGGCGGATCCGGTGCGACCGCGACGGTGAGGCCGGTGACTTCGATCGGCACCGGGTTTGGGTTGCCGACGCGGACCGGCAGCGGCTGGGCCGAGGCGCCGGGCATCAGGTCTTCGAGAGAGCTCGACTGCGGTGCGACCGTGAAGGCCATCGGCTGCAGCTGCGACCAGCGGTAGTAAGCCGCCGCGCCCTGACGGCCGCCGGGGCTCAGCGCCCGGACGGCGAACGCGTGGTCGCCGGGGTCGAGATCCGGGAGGACGAGGGGGGAGGAGCAGTCGGTCCACTCGCCGCCGTCGAGGCGGCAGAGGAAGCGACGCCACCTGCGTGCCGGCGGGCCCGCCGGCACGGGCGTCCCTTTGCCGGCCGGTTGCGCCGGCGGCGGGACGTGGAAGCGGAACTGGTAGCCGTCGCCGACGACGCTCGCCGGCGGGACTTCGATGAACCCGGGCCGGGCCGGGCCCTGGTTGCTCCCAGACGGGGTTTTCCTCGTCGCGCCGATCCGCGATCGTTCCCCGGTCACCCGAACTGAATCAACTTGTCTATCTGCTGGATGGACAAGTTGATTCAGTTTGAATTCGGGGCGGGTGGCGGCGTAGGCGACGCTCCCCAGGCAGGCGCAAACGACGACCAGGGCCACGAGGGCCCTGGTCGCGCGGGAGCGCCCGTTGTATCGATGCCCGGGCATCGCTGCAGTTGCCGCCGCCGGTTAGTTGCTCGAGAGCGCGAGGGTGAGTTCGGCTCCCTGGCAGGCGTTCTGGTTGACGCCGGTGTCGTTCATCGTCAGCGTGCCTTTCGGCGTCACGGCCTGGCCGTTGCCGCTGGCGAAGGTGGCGTTGACCGCGACAGCAGGCATCGAGAAGTCCGGGTTGCCGCCCGTGATGACCGTGCTGCAGGTCGAATGGCCCGCGTCGACGGTGATGCCGGTCAGGCTGATCGTGCCGACCCGCTGCGCCCCGCTCGAGGGGTTGTCGACGGTGAAGCTGACCTGCGAGGAGGAGCCGGGGTAGAGGTTGCCCGAGACGGTTCCTTTCAGGGTCACGGCGGAGGCGGTACCGACTTTGGCGGTGGCCGTTCCCGAACCGGTGCTCGTGAAGTAGGCGACTGCGACGGCGGCGATGCCGAGGGCGGTGAGGCAGCTGAGCGCCACGATTGCCCGTTTACTGGTCAGGCGATGCATAGGGTTCTCTTTCGTTCTATGGGCGAGCGGACGAAGCGCTCCGGATGACGCCGCTATCGGCCATCCGTCCACAGGACTTAAGTTTTGATCGCGGAGGTGCTGGCCGCGTCGGGGCCGCCGCCTCTCAGTCCGGAAGGCGGCGGCAGGAAAAACGCGGTCTAGCGTTTCGGGTCGGGCATCTTGAAGCAGCCCTGGGAGCTGGAGACGTTGGTGCCCTGCTCGCCGGACTTCACCATCCGGGCGGCGCTGCGCACCTCGATCTCGAGGAGCTCCTCCCTGGCGCGTTCGTGTGCCGCAAGCGCTTCTTTTAGTCCCTCCTGATCAAGCACCAGCGGCGTGCGGGTGAGATGGAACTTGTCGTCAGCGCCGATCACCCCAGCCCGGGCTGAGGTGATGAAGTTGTCGAGCATTTGCTGCATGGTCTCGCAGAGGAACTCCTCGGCCAGAACCGGATCGAGCTCTTCCCACTCTTCGACGTCGATCAGGTGACGCTCGGTCGCCCGGTAGAAGTGCTCCAGCGCTCCGCGCACCGGTCGGGTGCTGACCAGCTCGGCGCATTCGAACTCGACGAGTTGTTTGGTGTGGTAGCTGACGTTGGACAGCTCCTCGTCGAGCTCCCTCGCCATTTCAGCTGGGCTTGCGATTCGCTCCGCGAGGATGCGAAGGACTGCAGCCCGCAGCGGGTGATTCATCGCTTTGATCCGATTTTCGGTTGCTTTGCGTCGCTGCGTTTTGGTTGACATCGGCTCTTCCTTGTCTGGGGCTGATTACTGGCGAGGGCTTGATCGTAACCGCTCAGCTGGACATCGTGTTCATTTTTTTTCGCGTATTGCTGGATTGCGATCTATTGGTGGAACGCGCTCCACCAATACTCCGGTCTCTTGCGCAAAGAGTCATAGCCGGGGAGGAGGTGAACTGGATGGATCTCCGCACCGAGCGAGTGGTACCCCTGGATTCGATCATGAAGGGGACTTAGCCACCAGCCACCGACAGGGGGCCGGCTCCCGCCTGGGGAGTCGGCCCTTTGTCTTAGAGGCCCGGCGGGTGGCGGGCGACGAAGCCGCTGGTGGAGACGGTTGCGAGGTGCCAGCGGGGGCCGGTGCCCTGTTCGGCGCCGACGGTATCGAAGCGCAGCCCGGCGATCTCGACGAAGGTGTGGTCGGCGTTGGCGTAGACGGTGATCCACTTCCCCGGTCCGGGTGCGCCCCAGCGCATCAGGTCGCCGGAGGTGAGCGGGCGCGGGATCAGACCGCCGCCGAAGAGGGCGAAGCTGACAGCTCCCGAGCAGTCGTAGGAGTTGCTGTAGAAGGAGGCGTGGCCGCCGCCCCAGACGTAGGGCCGGCCGACGATCGTGTTGGCGGCGTTGATCGCTCCCTGCACGGCTTCGGGGGCGCTGGGCGGGGCGAGGGCGACGCCGGTGAGGAGGATCGCGGTCGAGTCGGGGTTGCCGCCGCGGCGGTGGGCGAAGATCTCGGCGCGGCTGATCCCGGAGGAGCTGTGGGGGACGTGGGTCCCGTTGCTGCCCGCCGAGGCGGCCGGCAGTAGCGACGGGTCGGCGGCGATTTCCTTCGCGGTCGGCAGGTCGGCCTTCTGCGCGGCGGGTTGCGGCTGGACCGCGGGCGCCGCTTCGACCCGGTGGCGGGCTTCGGCCATCGCGAGGCTCTCGCCGACTGCGTTGACGGCGTGGTTGCCGCCACTGACGCCGATCAGGGCGATCGTCACCTGGAGGACTGCTGCCGTCGGACCCATCGTCGCTGAAAGACTACGCGGGCGTGAAACTCCTCCTGGTCCCGCTGGCGATCCTCGCCTTCGTCCTCTTCCTCCTCGTCCTCGGGACGATCGGCCTGGCGATCGCCTTCGGCGTCATCTATGTCGTCGGCGGCGCCTGGCGCCTGGTGACCGGCATCGGTCGCCGCGGCGGCTGATTCGGCCGGCGACCGCGCGTCCCGTTCGCGCGGCCGCAGCCATGTCCTCAGGGCCTGCCCGGCGTTAGCGCCTCGCGGTGAGTCCCTGTAGAACGACCTCGACCGGGGAGCGGTGCCTGCCGTCTTTCCCCGATGCGGCGGTCTCGAGACCGCCTGCAATCTCGCTCACCTGCGCGCTGACGGTCCCTACTCCCTTGGCCGCCCTGGCGACGTCTTTGGAGTTGACCTTGATCTTCGGCCTCCGCGTCATCGCCTTGCCGAGCGCGCTCTTGCCACTCTTCTTCGAAGCGGCGAGGGCCAGGCCCCCGGCGGCCCCGGCCAGTGCGGCTCCGCCGGCGACCAGCGGCACCTTCGCCTTGCCGACCGCGTGTTTCACGGCCTCGACATTCGAGTGTTTGCTCGATGAGCCGTTCGAGTGGGCGCCGTTGCTCGAGACGGGCGCTTTGTCGGCGACCGATTTCGCGGCTGATTTGGCGGCCGATTTGACTTTCGCCGCTTTCGATTTCGGTTTCGGTTTCGATCTCGATTTAGCCGACGTAGCCGACGCTTTCGATCTCGATTTAGCCGACGTAGCCGACGCCGGTTTCGAGCGTTTCGCCGACGTCGCTTTCGCGCGTTTCGGCGCAGTTCGTTTTTTCGCCGCTTTGGTTTTGGTCTGAGCCATAGTTTCTCTCTCCTCGGAGCTTGTCCCGTTTCCATCCCTGACTGGTCTTGATGGATTGGGTACCCGATCCATTGCAGGCAAATCAGCAGGAATGGATGGCTGCGGCGCTCTTCACGACCTCGAAGGCGCTGCCGGGGATGCGCTTGAGCTGGTTCAGGTTCTCGTCGTCCCAACGGCGGTCGCTGCTGCCCGAGAAGTACCAGTTGGAGCCGTTGTCGGCGACGATCAGGCCATAGCGCTTCATCGCCAGGGCGATCGTCTTCGCCGGGCCGCTGAAGTTGCCAAGGCCGTAGCCGGCCTTGAGCCGCAGGCGCAGGCCCATCGGCGGTGCGGCGGGGTCGGAGGTGTCGCCGGCGCAGTGGGAGGCGGGGTGGACCCAGGCGTTGCGGGTGCTCTCGACGGTGACCCGGATCGCGTGGTCGAGCTGGCCGGAGGCGGCCTCGTCATAGCGGACGAGGCCGGGGAAGATCGGCAGCCCGGCGGCGTCGGCCGAGGTCCAGCCGTCGGGGCGGCGGGCGGCGGAGCGCAGGTCCCAGGCGGTCCCCGCGTCGGCGTTCCAGTGCGGGCGCGGCTTGGCGACGTAGAAGGCGCGGTAGAGCTCGTAGAGCTTGCAGGCGGCGCGGTCGACGACGAGCACGTGGCGGTCGCCGTCGCTGCCGTTGCCGCCCTCGACCGGCGCTCCCGCCGGAACCGGGAACGGCCCCGGGTCGCTCTCGTCCCCGTAGGCGGTGTAGTGAATCGGCAGCTTGCTCTGCCCGGCGGAGACGACCGAGTAGGGGAAGCCGTAAGGGCGGGGTGAGCCGAAGTCGGGGTGCAGGAGGGTCCCACCGTGGGAGTCGATGTAGGCGATGTAGGCGTCCGAGCGTGGATCCCGCGGTGCCTTCGAGATGTCCTGGTTCCAGGCCGCCTCGGTGGGGAGCGACGGGGCGCGGGCGGAGAATGACGCCGGCGGGTCCGGGAAGACCTGGCAGGGAGAGAGGTCGGGGTACGGGCCGACGGCAGAGGCGGAAGTGACGAGTAGGACGAGCGCGACGAGCACCGACCCCAGTCCGAGTGCCACAGCGGTGGGACTTTTAACCGCTATAGGAGCCATAAGTCCCACCGCTGGTGGAATCGCGCACGGTCAGCCGGCCGATCTCCAGCTCCTCGACCTCGAGCCTTTTTATAGAGAGGCGCCCAATAGTCGCCTTGCCGATCGCCAGGCGGCCGACGCTGAGGCGGCCGATCGCGAAGCCGCCCACCGCGGCAGCGCCGACGGCAAGCGCACCGATCGCGGCCGCGCCGCGGGCATCAGCCTTGATTGCGGCGAACCTCACCCCGCGGAGGCTAGCCGTAGATCGCCCGCAGCCAGATCTCGACGCAGACGTCGATCATCTTGTCCTCGTCGAGGGAGGGTTTCTCGGAGACGAAGGTCGCGAGCTGGACTCGTTCGTTCATCTGCACCAGGGCGGTCGCCAGGTCTCGGGCGGGAAGACCCTCGGGGGCGGTGCCGCGGGCTCGCTCGCCCTCGATGATCGCGGTGGCATCGGAGATCCAGCTCTCCATGATCGTCCCCCAGAGTTCCTGGGCTTCCTCGTTCGTGGTCCGCAGCTCGCCGGCCGCGAGGACGACGGCTTTTCGATCCCGGAAGGTGGCGTAGATCTCCCGCAGGATCTGGGTCAAGCCGGCGCGCGGGTCTTCCAGCATCAGGGCCATCGCCTCGGTGCGGCCGGCGGCGGTGATCGTCGGGACCATCCGTTCGATGATCGTCATCACCACCGCGTCGCGCGAGGGGAAGTAGAAGTAGAAGGTGGAGCGGGAGATGCCGGCGCCTTTGGCGAGGTCGTCGACCGAGACCTCGCTCAGCGGCTTTTCCTCGAGCAGGCGCTCCGCCGTCTCGAGGATCGCCCGCTCGCGATCGTCGCCGCTGACCCGGGCGCCGCGGCGGCCGCGGACTTTCGGAGTCTGTCCGGGTTTGGCAGTTGCCTCCATCGCTCCACCTTACATTGCGTCGACAGTTTCGACAAGTTGTTGAACTTCTCGACACAGTGTTGATACAGTTCGGCTTGTGAAGCGCGTAATCATCACCGGCGCCGCCAGCGGGATCGGCGAGGCGACCGCCAATGCCCTGCGCGACCGCGGTGCCGCGGTCGTCGGCCTGGACATCAAGGGCGAGGACGACCTGATCGCCTGCAACGTCACCGACCAGGCCTCGGTCGACAAAGCCGTCGCCGCCGCCGTCCAGCGCCTGGGGGGCGGGCTCGACGCGCTGGTCAACTGCGCCGGCATCGGCCTGCCGCAGAGCGCCGTCGAACGTCCCGGCCCCGACGCGCTGCGGGTGATCGACGTCAACCTGCTCGGCACCTGGCGCACGTCCGCCTCGGCGCTGCCGGCGCTGCGGGCCTCCCACGGCCGCGTCGTCAACATCTCTTCCGGCCTCGCCCACGTCGCGGTGCCTTTCGCGACCGCCTACGGCGCCAGCAAGCGCGGCGTCGTCGGCTACTCCGAGCAGCTGCGCGCGGAGGTCGGCGACGAAGTCACAGTCACGACCGTCTATCCCGGCTACATCCGCACTCCGATCCACGACGCCAGCCGCAACGCCGGCGTCGGCCTCGAGGGGATGGTCCCGGCCGAGCCGCTCGGCGCCGCGGTCTCGACCATCGTCCGCGCGATCTACGGCAAGCCGGCCCGCGACCTGGCGACGACCAAGCGTGGCGCCCGCGCCTACGCGGCGCTCCGTTTCGTCCCCAAAGGCCTGGTCGAGCGGGCGATCCGGCGCCAGGTGCGCGCCGGGGCCAAGCGCGGCGCCCTCGAGTCAACCCCGATGACGAGCGACCTGATCGCTCGCCTCAACCGCTAGGCAGGAGACCTCATGTCAGACCAATCTTGCGAGCACGTAAACGTCCTGATCATCGGCGCCGGCCTCTCCGGCATCGGCGCCGCCGCCCACCTGCAGCGCAACTGCCCGGGGAAGACCTACGCGATCCTCGAGTCCCGCGAGGCGATCGGCGGCACCTGGGACCTCTTCCGCTATCCCGGCATCCGCTCGGACTCGGACATGTTCACGCTCGGGTACTCGTTCAAGCCGTGGACCCGGCGCGAGTCGATCGCCGACGGCGGCTCGATCCTCAACTACATCCGCGAGACCGCGGGGGAGTACGGGGTGACGGGGAAGATCCGCTTCGGCCACAAGGTCGTCTCCGCCGACTGGTCGAGTGCCGACAGCCGCTGGCGGGTGCGGGCCGAGCGGGACGGCGAGCCGGTCGAGATCACCTGCGACTGGGTCTACGGCTGCACCGGCTACTACCGCTACGACGAAGGCTTCTCGCCGAAGTTCGAGGGGGCCGAGCGCTTCGCAGGGGAGATCGTCCACCCCCAGCACTGGCCCGAGGACCTCGACTACGCCGGCAAGCGGGTCGTGGTGATCGGCAGCGGCGCGACCGCGATCACGCTGGTGCCGGCGATGGCGCAGCGCGCCGCCAAGGTGACGATGCTGCAGCGCTCGCCCACCTATGTCGTCTCCCTGCCCGGGGTCGAGCCGCTCGCCGGCTTCCTCCGTCGCTTCCTGCCGGAGAAGACCGTCTACTCGATCACCCGCTGGAAGAACGTCTCGATCGCGACCCTCAGCTACAAGCTCTTCCGCCGCTGGCCGAAGCAGATGCGCCGCGTTCTGCGGCGTGGGGTGGAGCGGCAGCTGCCCGAGGGCTACGACGTCGACCGCCACTTCAGCCCCAAGTACGACCCCTGGGACGAGCGCCTCTGCGTCGTCCCCAAAGGCGACCTCTTCGCCGCGATCCGCAACGGCAAGGCCGAGGTCGTCACCGACCGGATCGAGACCTTCACCGAGCAGGGGATCCGGCTCGAGTCCGGCCAGGAGCTGGAGGCCGACGTGATCGTCACCGCGACCGGGCTCAACCTGCTCGTCCTCGGCGGGTTGAAGATCTTCATCGACGGCGAGGAGAAGAACGTCGCCGACACCGTCGCCTACAAGGGGATGATGTTCAGCGGCATTCCCAACCTCAGCCTCGCCCTCGGCTACACCAACGCCTCCTTCACCCTCAAGGCCGACCTGGTCGCCGAATACATCTGCCGTCTGCTCAACCACATGGACGCCAACGGCTACCGCGTGGCGATCCCCCGGGCGCCGGACGCCTCCGTCGGGACGGAACCCTTCATCGACCTCAAATCCGGCTACGTCCTCCGCTCCCTCGACCAGCTACCCAAACAGGGCGTCGAGCGCCCCTGGCGCCTGCACCAGAACTACGCCGCCGACATCCGCGTGCTCAGACACGGGCCGCTCGACGATGAGATGGAACTCTCGCGCGGGCCGGTTGCGAAGGCCGCCCCGGACGAGCAGAGCGACGGCGTCGCGGCCGTCGCCTAGGGACGGGGCGAAGCGATGGGAGTCCTGGAGACCGAGACGCTGCGCAGCGGTCCCCTCGACCCGGAGGTCGCCGCCGGGCTGCCGTCACCGCCGCTGGTCCAGCTGGCGCCGATCCCGCAGCTGCTGCGCTTTAACCAGCGCCAGATCCAGTTCGTCTTCGGGGCGCGGCGGCGGCTGGGGGATGTCTTCGCCATCCGCACGCCCGAGCCGGTGCCGCTGGTGATCACCAACCTGCCCGAGGACGTGCGCTCGCTCTTCACCGCGAAGCCCGAGCAGGCGCCGTCGATGGCCGCCGAGTCGCCGCTGCGGCCGATCGTCGGGCCGGACTCGGTCCTGACCTCGCTCGGCGAGCGCCACATGCGCCAGCGCAAACTGCTGCTGCCGCCGTTCCACGGCGAGGCGATTGAGCACTACACGGCTGCGATCGCCGAGGCCGCCGAGCGGGAGATCGACAGCTGGCCGCTGGGGCGGCCCTTCGCACTGGCTCCTCGCATGCAGGCGATCACCCTCGACGTGATCATGGCCGGCATCTTCGGAATCGACGGCCACCCGGCGCCACGCAGCAGCGAGGGGCGGCTGCGCTCGACGATCAAGAGCCTGGTCTGGCTCTCGACCAAGCCGATCGCCCAGGTCGCCGAGCTGATGAACGTCCGCCGCGAGGAGCCGGTCGGCATCACCCGCCTCGGGCGGGCGCTGCTCGATCGGCGCATGGACGCGGTGATCGCGACGCGGCGGCGGGAGGACCTGGGCGAGCGCCACGACATCCTCTCGCTGCTGCTGCAGGCGCGCGGCGAGGAGGGCGAGCCGCTGACCGACGCCGAAATCCGCGATGAGCTGATCACCCTGGTGCTGGCCGGCCACGAGACGACCGCCAATTCGCTCGCCTGGGCTTGGGAGCGCCTGGTCCGCACCCCGGACGCGCACGAGCGCCTGGTCGCGGCGGTCCGTTCCGGCGACGGGGCGGAGGAGGCGGTCGAGGCGACGATCACCGAGACGATGCGCTCCCGCCCGGTGGTGCCGATCGTCGGCCGCCGCGTCAAGCTGCCCTGGCAGCTGGGTGACTACGCGGTGCCGGCGGAGACCCCGGTCCTGATCAGCATCCTCCTGCTGCACCACCGCGAGGACCTCTACCCCGAGCCCTTCGCCTTCCAGCCCGAGCGCTGGCTCGACCGCAAGCCGGGGACCTACGAGTGGCTCCCCTTCGGCGGCGGCATCCGCCGCTGCCTCGGCGCAGCGCTGGCCATGGCCGAGCAGCGTGTAGTCCTCGAGGCGATGGCCCGCCGCCTCGACCTCGAAGCCGCCGATCCCGAGCCCGAGCGCGCCCTCCACCGCAACGTGACGATGATCCCCCGTCACGGCGCCCGCGTGGTGATCCGCTCCCGCACCTGAGTGTCCGCCGCCGCGCTCCTTCAGCCGTTAGCGTGGAGCGAGTGAGACGAGCAATGGGGAAACCAAGGAAGGGAGCCAGATGGCAACTCAGACCAAGGTCATAAGCGGCACCGACTTCATCACTGTGGCGACGCAGGATTACGAGCGGGCCGCCAGGTTCTACGGCGAGACGCTGGGCCTCGAGTTCTCGAAGCGCTGGGGGAGCATGCCCGCGGGCGAGTTCGAGACCGGGAACCTGACGATCGCCCTGATGCAATCGGATGCCTTCGGCATCGAGTTCCGTTCCAACAACCACCCGATCGAGTTCCACGTCGACGACTTCGAGGCCGCCAAGGCGGAGCTGGAATCGCGCGGCGTCGAGTTCAAAGGCGACCCCCTCGATTCCGGCGTCTGCCACCAGGCCTTCTTTAACGACCCGGACGGCAATGCCCTGGCCATCCACCATCGCTACGCGCCGGCAGCTGCCGGCGAGAACGCCTGAAGGACATTTCGCCGCCACCGGCCTGGCTCCCAACCACCGGCCCCGCAAGCTAAATTGGAGCCAGCGAGGTGGCTGTAGCTCAGCTGGTAGAGCTCCGCGTTGTGGTCGCGGCGGTCGCGGGTTCGAATCCCGTCAGCCACCCCTTTTGAAACGCCTGCGGCGATGTGAAATTGAGCGACATCGCATTTGACCCATTGCAGCCCAGCTTGCCTGTTTGAGCTACTGCCCAACGGGCACTCTCAGAAAGCCAAAGAATGTGGACCTCAGTGGTCCACATTTTGCTACAGTCGGGTGCATGGCAGATACGAGCCCTGCAGTGGGCCACCTCCTACGCCAACTCAGAACGGAGCGCGGGCAGTCACTTCGAGGGGCCGCTAGGGATCTGGGAGTCGACCCTTCCTATCTCTCGAAGGTTGAGAGGGGACACAAGCCGCTCCCGGAAGCTCTCAAGGATGCTGTGAGTGACTACTACGACGCAGATCCGGATGAACTCGACGTTGCGTCAGGTGGTCTCCCGGCGGATGTAGCCAGGATCCTTGCCGACCATCCTGAGGCAATAGAGGAGCTGAGGAAGCGCTATGGCTAGTGGTGAAGCGGGGGCGATGATCGGCCAGATTCTGGACGGAAAATGGGAGATCACTAGGCACATCAACACGAGCAACTTCGGCCATGTATACGAAGGGCGCAGTGTTTCAACCGGAGATACTTGCGCGGTAAAGCTCTTGAAGACGGGGCGCATCTCAGACGCCACTGCTCTCGAGGACTTCCGGATCGAGGGAGATCTGCTCCAAATGCTGGCCGGGTGCAGCAATGTCATCGATCTCCTTGATCGAGGGACTTTCTCAATCACAGCCACGATTGAAGGACCTAGCGGGAAACCACAGCCCTATCCGCTTGAAATTCCCTACATCGTCCTCGAGCTTGCCGACCTATGTCTCGCTGACCTCATTAGCAGGCGACATGAGCTTCCGTGGTCCGACCGGCTTGCACTTTTTCGAGAAGTCGTTAAGGGCGTCCATCAGATGCACCAGCGCTATGTCGTCAACCGAGACGTCAAATCCGACAACGTTCTTGTTCTAAGCGTCTCAGCGAGGCAGACTGATGCCAAAATCGCTGATCTCGGTCGTAGCAGTGACACCAAGACGCCGAACCGAGTGAGCGTCGGTCGCTACGAGTTTATGAGAGGGGACCCGGCATTCAGTGCCCCAGAGCTGATCTGGGGCTTGGGTAATGCCAGACCAGATACTGCCCGCCTAGCGGACCTCTACCTTCTTGGGTCGGCGCTCTTCGAGTTTGGCTCGGGAGTAGGGCTAACGGCGATGGCCGTTGCGGATCCACATGCCGTCAGTAATGCAGTTGCCGCGCTAAACGGAGCGGACCGTCAGCGTGAGTATGAAGCCAACATTCCCCAGATTTGCCAGTCTCTAGATGTCGCGTACGCCCAGTTTGAAGCTGAATTGCCCGGTCCGATTCGACAGCAGGCAATGGGGTTGCTTCGCCTCCTAACGAATACCGTGCCGGAAGAAAGGGAGCCGAAATCCATGAGCGGGCGGCCACTCACGTTGGATTGGGATCTCCAGTGGCTCTTGCGCAAAATCGACAGCATGCTTCGCCTCTTGGCAGTGGATGAGCGGCGACGTAATAAGGCGGAGAGGAAACGCGAGCGCCGTACAACGCACCAAACTTCAAGCAGAACGAGGACGGCAAGATGACTGTTGTCATGGACAGCCGGGAGCAGCAGCTTGCAGCCCCGAAGAGAACGGAGTTCTTGCCGCCGCACCTGATGGTTCGTCGGAAGCCAGTACTTAGACTGGCTCAGCAACCGATTGAGCAGGAGCCGGAGCGGAATGACTTCTATCTACGGCAGTCTCGCCAGCTGACGGAGCGAAACCCGAATTCCCCAGCGGCTTGGGCACGTCTTGCACAGGCGGAGCTCATCTCTGGCGACCGTGATGCCGCAATTGGGTCCGCCCTGACCGCGTTGAAGAAGATGGATGATGCGGATGGGGGTCCAGCGCTTGCGGCGGCAATTGTCCTGGTCGCTTGTGAAAGGGCAGAGCAGGCCGAGGCAGCCCTGCAGCGCCTAGAAGGCGTTCAGGGGATTCGGTCGCTAGCGCCCCTGCGTACTTTCCGCGCAGCGCTAGCCGCCCAGCGCCGTGACTACGAGCAGGCCCTGAGGCTGGTTACTGGGATTGAGTCACCCGAAAGCTGGAGCCTTCAGGGCTGGATCAAGCTTGAACAGCACGACTACCCAGCCGCCATTAATTTCTACAGGCGCGCCTTGTACAAGGGGAGGGCTGATCCGGAGGTTCTAACGAACATCGGTTACGCCCATGCAGCGCTCGGCCAGCGAGAGCGCGCAATTCGCGACACGCGGTACGCGCTTTCTCTCCGGCCGGCGAATCGGAGTCGTGTCGGTCTCAATCTTGTCGCGTACTACGCTGCCGAAGGCGCAATCGAGGACGCAATGAAGGTCCTTCGATCTTTGCAAGAGGAGGCACCAAGGGATCTCGATCTTTGGTTTGTACAGGCCCATCTGCACCTGTCGCACGGGAACGCTGAGGATGCCGACAGAACTCTTCGGCGAATTCGAACCTCTCTTTGGGCTCACCTTTCGATTTCGCAGCAGGCCGAGCTCACCGCAAATGTCGCATTCGTACGTTGGAGGCTTGGCAAGCGAAGCAAGCGAGAGGCTGCGGAGGAGATCCTGCAGGAGCTCAACCGCGTGGAGTTTTCGACCCCACGTTTGGCCGAGATGCTCCCACCTCTCCTCGACCGCTTCTCGGATGCAAAAACCCTGCGAGAGGTAGTGGTGAGCACCAGCCAGGCTAATCCTGATTACCCCCTGCCTTACCTCGATGTTCACCTAGCCGTCCTTGAGCACCGCTTTGATGATGCTACGGCCAAGAGCGTTGCTTGGGCGAAGGTCGAACCCATGAATTCCACTGCTGCGCTTGCAGCGACGTATCTCCTGGGCGACGTTGCAGGCGATGCAAAGGCTGCGAGCGAGCTTGGGTTGTCCTCGCTACGGAAGATGCCTGCGGCTGACGCCCTCGCCAACAACGTTGCATACGCCCTTGCTTTTGCTGATCGAGCGCAGGAGGCAGAGTCCTTGGTGCCGGAGGATGGTTCGCCTCAGTGTGCAGCGACTTCGGGGCTTGTCGCATTGCGCCTCGGAAAGAACCAGCATGCGATCAAGTCATATCGGGCGGCGTTTGAGCGAGCCCGCAAAAACCCAGATTCCGATCTGGAAGCACTGGTTGCCTTGCACGCAAAGATGGCCTTGCATCTCTTTGGAGCCGATCTCACGGAAGACGAACTCGGAATACCGGACGTGCAGTTTTCAAAGGAGTGGGCGGACCAACCGAGGTTCGAGATCACGCTCCGGATGTTGAAGCGACTGGGTGTCGAAGTTCCAGCCCCCTAATAAGCCTTGGACAGAACTTTCTACTCGAGAAAGTCCAGACTTCGCTCCGGTCAGACTGAAGGTCGCGGCGCAGCGGTGACGATGTACGGTGAGCCCTAATGGAGACGGTCCTGGTCAGCGGTGGGTCGGGGTTTCTTGGGGGGCGGTGCGTGGTTGAGCTGCTGCGGCGCGGCTATGGGGTGCGGACGACCGTGCGCGACCTTGGCAAGGAGGAGGAAGTTCGGGCGCGGGTTGGGACTGAGCTTGATCCCGGCGATCGACTCTCGGTGCTGGCGGCGGATCTGCGCTCCGATGAGGGCTGGGCGGAGGCGGTTGCCGGCTGCGAGTACGTGCTGCATGTCGCTTCGCCGTTTCCGGCCGCTCAGCCGAAGGATCCCGACGAGCTGATCGTGCCGGCGAGGGAGGGGACGCTGCGGGTGCTGCGGGCGGCTCTGGATGCGGGTGTTCGGCGGGTGGTCGTTACTTCTTCGGTGGCTGCGCTTCGCGGCAGCGCCCACTCCGCTGCGGCGCCGCTGACCGAGACGGACTGGTCGGATCCCGACGACCTCGCGCTCACTCCTTACGCCCGTTCGAAGACGAGCGCCGAGCTTGTCGCCTGGGACCTGGTGCGGGAGCGGGGCGAGGAGGAGAAGCTGGTGGTGGTCAACCCCGGTGCGATCCTCGGCCCGGTCCTCGGCGGCGAGAGTTCCAGCTCCCTGGCGCTTGTCGAGCGGCTGCTGAAGGGGATGCCGGGGACGCCGCGGATCGGGTTCAGCGTCGTCGACGTGCGCGACGTCGCCGATCTGCACATCCTCGCGATGACCGCCCCCGAGGCCGGGGGCGAGCGCTACATCGCGGTCGCCCGCTTCCAGTGGATGGCCGATGTCGCCGCGGTCCTGCGTGAGCGCCTTGGGCCGGAGGCGGCGAAGGTGCCGAAGCGCTCGATTCCGAACTTCCTGGTGCGGGGGATGGCGCTGGTCGACCCCGCTGCGCACTCGGTCGTCGGCCAGCTCGGCACGCGGGTCGAACTCTCCAACGCGAAGGCAAGGGCGCTGGGCTGGGAGCCGCGCCCGGTCGAGGAGACGATCGTCGACTGCGGCAGGAGCCTGACCCGATGAGGATGCGGGCCGCTGTGCTGGAGGAGTTCGGGGAGCCGCTTGCGGTGCAGGAGGTCGAGCTGGCCGAGCCGCGGGCCGGGGAGGTGCTGGTCCGCCTGCACGCCTGCGGCGTCTGCCACACCGACCTCTACACCGCCTCCGGCGCCGACCCGTCCGGCTATGCGCCGACCGTGCTCGGCCACGAGGGCGCCGGCGTCGTCGAGGCGGTCGGGCCGGACGTCGCCGCGCTGGCGCCGGGCGACCACGTCGTCACCCTCTTCTCGCCCCAGTGCCGCGAGTGCGTCCACTGCCTCGACCCGCGCACCAACCTCTGTATGGCGATCCGCGAGGAGCAGAACAAGGGACACCTGCCCGACGGGACGACGCGGATCTCTCGCGACGGTGAGGAGGTCCGCAGCTTCATGGGCTGCTCGACCTTCGCCGAGTACACGGTGATGCCGGAGATTGCGCTGGCGAAGGTGAGTCCGGAGGTACCGTTCGAGCACGCCTGCCTCTTCGCCTGCGGGCTCTCGACCGGGCTCGGCGCCGCGATCAACACCGCCGCCGTGCGGCCCGGCAGCACCTGCGCCGTCTTCGGCGCCGGCATGGTCGGCCTCGGGGCGGTCGCCGGCTGCCGCCTGCAGGGGGCCGAGCGGATCTTCTGCGTCGACCTCTCGCCGCAGCGGCTGGAGCTGGCCCGCGGCCAGGGCGCGACCGACCTGCTCGAGGGCGGCGAGGGGACGGTCGAGCGGATCCTCGAGCTGACCGGCGGCTTCGGCGCCGACTACACCTTCGAGGCGACCGGCAACGTCGGGGTGATGCGCCAGGCGGTCGAGGCGGCGCGGATGGGCTGGGGACTCTGCACCGTCGCCGGAGTCGCCGGCAAGGGAGAGACCCTCGACGTCGTCCCCCGCCTGCTGATCACCGGCCGCCGCATCGCCGGCTCCTCCTTCGGCGGCGTCAAGGGCCGCGACCAGGTCCCGGTCCTCGTCGACCGCTACCTCGCCGGGGAGATCGACCTCGACCCGTTCGTCACCCACCGGATTGGGCTAGACGAGGTCAACCGCGGCTTCCAGCTGATGGAGGCCCAGGACGGGATCCGCAGCGTGATCGAGTTCGCTTAGTCAGGCTCCCGGACCCTGAAGCCAATCGGGTGCTTCGATTGGGGCGGTGGGGCGATCAGCTGACGAAGAGCGTTGAAGATCTCCCCGAGTTGCTCGTCGTGCTCGCCCCACTCCTCGTTCGATCTGCTCCAGCCGCTTCTCGATCGCTGCGTAGGAGCCGGCGATGCGCCGCAACTCGACGAATGCCCGCATGATCTCGATGTTGACTGCGATGGCTCGTTTGCTCCGGAGGACCGACGAGAGCATTGCCACTCCCTGCTCGGTGAAGACGTAAGGGGCGTAGCGTCGTCCGCCACGGCCGGTGTTTGAGGTCGCAATCTGCGACCTCAAAGCCGCCGCCTCCTCCTTGTTGAGCTGGAGCATGAAGTCCTCCGGGAAGCGGTCTAGATTTCGCTTCACCTGCTCGACCAACCTCTTGGTCTCGACCCCGTAAAGGTCCGCGAGGTCTTCGTCGAGCATCACTTGCCGCCCCCGGACGACCAAGATCCTCTTCTCGATCGCGGGTGCCACAATCAACTCCAGCGCCTCGGTCTTGCTCCTCTTTTCATCCACGGGCTCAGGATGGCAGATATATCGGAAGCTATTGTCTGCAACCCAGTGCGGCTTTTGCCTGCGCTCTCCATCGAGCTCGGCGCCGCGATCAGCGTCATCGAGTTCGCTTAGTCAGGCTCGGGGCCGCTTTGCGCGCCTTCGTCGCCACGGGCCTCGATCGCTTTCACGGCACCGTCGAAGGCCTTCTTCAGCCGGCCCTTGCCGACGGTGCCGAGGATCGCACCGAGGAAGCGGCCTTTGAACGTCTTGCCGTCCCGGACGACGACGTAGTCGACATCGGTCGTCCCGTTCGTCTCGCGCTTGAAGGTGTAGGTGTGACTCGACTTGTTGCTCCAAGTGTTGGAGTCGGTCGTCGTCAGCACGACCCGGTCGGGGTTGGACCAGTCGTAGTGGAGCCGCTCCCAGATGCCGGCCGAGCCCTCGGTTACGTCGGCTTCGGTCGCGCCCTGGCTGTGAACCTTCAGTTCGTCGTCGGTGCTGTTTTCGAAGAGCTCCGCACGGCCCGGACCGAAGTCGGTCAGCGCCGCGACGAACTGCTCGGGCGTCGCCGTGGTCGTCGCGTTGAAGTGGAGGGTTGCCATCTGTGCTCCTTTGTTTGTGATGAGTTCGGCAAGAGGTCGAGACTCCCCCTCAGGCGTGCTTCGGAGCTGACGGGTTCAACATCTCCGATCGAACCGAGAAAAGCAACCGCGTGATCGAGTTCGCCTAGCGTCGCTCCTCGCGGAACATCTTCAGGGCGTGCGCGCCAGCGGGGTGCGCGCGGAACTCCTGGACCTTTTCGGCCATGGCGGAGGGGAGCTCGCCGGGCTGCGGCAGGGGCACGCCGTACTCGGGTGGCATCAGCAGCGGCGCAGCCAACGAGGCAAAGGTGAGATCGGCGGCGCTGAAGCGCTCGCCGCAGAGAAAGGGACGGCCGTCGCCGAGCCCCTCGGCGACGCTGTCGAAGACGGCTTGGACTTCCACCTCGGATCGTTTGGCGCTGGCTGGGTTGATGTCGAGGTAGCGGTCGATGATCCGGGCGGCGAGCGGGTACACCAGCGGCAGCCCCCTGCGTTGCCAAGCCGGTACGCCGGTGCAGGCGTAGGCGATCGCGATCTCGCGCCGGCCGCGCAGGCCGAAGTACATCCACCTGCGCCCCTCGGGTCCGAGGAGCTCATCGAAGTTCCGCTGCAGCGCCCGGACTTCGGCTGCGCCGACGGGGTCGTCGGGATACAGGGCGCGATCGGGCGGCGCCTGTGCACTTGCCTCCTCGACGATGTCCGCCGAGTCGGCGAAGACCCGATTGCCCCAGATGAGCACGGGCGCCGTTTTCCTTCCGCCGGCACGGGCGACGGGGATCCAATGAATCACCTGGAGGTGCGCTCGCTCCCGATACGCGATGCCGGCCCGGTCCAGGGCCCAGCGAGCCTTCTCGCAGTAATGGCTGATCGGGATCGTGATCAAGGTCGGGGTCTCAGCCATCGCCACAGTGTCCCGCGTTGTCTCTAGTTCATGGTTCTGCTCGACGTCACTGTCGACCCTGGTGCTAGCAGGAACTCCGCTCAAGCGAGCGCTTTGCGCAGCACCGCCGCGAGGTCGCCTTTGCGTGCTACCGAGACGCTGTCGAGTCCGAGCCAGGCTCTGAGCAGGCGCAGCTCGTCGGCCAGCTCTGCGGCGACGAGGGCGGGATCGGCGTGGGGCTCGGCGAATGCGCCGCGCACGCGGAGGACACCCGCTTGCCGGTCGCTCTTGAGGTCGACCCGGGCGATCAGGCGGTCGCCGAGCAGGAAGGGGAGGACGTAGTAGCCGTGGACCCGCTTGGGGGCCGGGGTGTAGATCTCAATCCGGTAGCGGAAGCCGAAGAGGCGCTCGGTTCGCTCGCGGGCCCAGACCAGGGAGTCGAACGGGGTCAGCAGCGCTCGGGCTGAGGCGGCGCGGCGCAGGCCGGCGGGTCGCTCGGTCGAGAGGTAGGCGGGTTGCCTCCAGCCCTCGACCCGGACCGGGACGAGGCCGCCGTCCTCGGCTAGCTCGGCGACGCGGGCCTTCGACTCGGTGCGGGGCAGGCGGAAGTAGTCGCCGAGGTCGGCCTCGGTCGCCACTCCCAGCCGTTTGGCCGCGATCAGGATCAGCTGCCGCTGCGCCTCGTCCTGCGAGGGGGTCGGCGCCTCGAGGACCGGGCGCGGCAGCACCCGCTCGGGCAGGTCGTAGAGCCGCTCAAAGTTGACCCGCCGCGCCGCGCACACCCGCCCGGCGAAGAACAGGTACTCGAGCGCGGTCTTCTCTTCGCTCCAGCTCCACATCTCCCGCGGCTCCCGCCGGCGCCCCTTCGCCGCCAGGTCCGAGGCCCGGATCGGTCCGCGCTCCCGCACCACATCGAGGACGAACTCGAGCAGCTGCGGCTGCTCAGCCGCCACCCGAGCCACGCCCTTCCAGGCCAGCGCGTCGGCCCGCGCCATCCGCCAGCGCAGCAGCGGCTGCAGCTCGACCGGCAGCAGCGAGGCCTCGTGCCCCCAGTACTCGATCAGCTCCCGGCGCCCCGCCCGCTCGGGCTTCGAGCCCCCGTCCGCGTGCCACGCCAGCCGGTCCAGTGCCGCTCGCGGATAGGGACCGAGGCGGGAGAAGACCGGCATGTAGTGAGAGCGGCAGAAGACATTGACCGAGTCCAGCTGCAGCAGACCGACGTCGTCGATCGCCCGCCGCAGGTGCCTGGCATCCGCCCGCCCGCTCGGTCGCGGCCGCGCCAGCCCTTGCGCGGCGATCGCCAGCCGCCGCGCCTGCGTCGCGCTGAGGTCGAACTGGGGCTTGGGCGCCATCGAGCGATTCTCCAGCAGGGGAGCACGGAAGGCGGCCTGATGTCAAGGACGACAAAAAGTTGCATCCGAGTTTGTCCCTATGGTCGCCAGAATGGCAAGGCGCGCCGGATCCTGGGTAGTCGAGTTCGACAGCGATGCCGTTATTGACTTCGAGGACGTGAAGTCGCGAGGTGATCGGAAGGCGGTCTTCAACGTGGTGCAGAAGCTGAAGGATCTTGGGCCGGACCTGCCGTCCCCGCATATGAAGTCTTTGAAGGGAGAGGCCGATCTGTTCGAGCTGCGTCCGCGGCAAGGCGCCTGTGAGGCGCGACCTATCTACCTCCGAATTGGAAGGCGCTTCGTCGTTTTAGCCGTAGCGGCAAAAAAGAACGGTTTCGAGCGAGCAGTTGCAGAAGCAGTTCGCCGGTCGGGACGCCATCGTTGATCATGATAATAAACCTATTATCATGAGATCAATCATGGCTTCCGGAAAGAACTTCGATGCGTTGGTTGCGGAAGAGCAGCTGGCTGACCCCAGCTTCAAGGCCGAGTGGCAGCGACTTGCTCCGGCGCGAGAGTTCGCAGCGACTCTGTTGCGGTTCCGGGCGGAACACAAACTGAGCCAGCGGGCCTTGGCGACCCGGCTTGGGGTTTCTCAGCCGCGGATCGTCAAGCTGGAGTCCGGGGAGCACAACCCGGAGATCGACACGATCATCAATGCGGTGCGCCAACTTGGGATCGAGTTCGTGCTCGACGTCTCGCCGACCAACCGGAAGCCAGCGCTGGTCACGGCCCGGGCGCAGAAGCATGGGGCCGTTGCGCACGACGAGGTCTCTGTTGTTGCGGCATCCTCATTGGCGTGATGGCTACCGCTACGCGGATTGCGATCTTCGGGCTCTTGATCCTCGCCGCTCTTGCTGGGCCGGTGGGTGTCGCTCCCGCGGCCGAGCGGGCGCACTCCTCGGTTGGCTTCGAGCCGATTCCGCTCTCGGTGGCGGCCGATGGTGCCGGGCACGTCTACCTCTCCAACCCGCTGCGCAGCGGTGCCGTCCAGCAGTACTCCAGTGACGGGACGCTGCTGGCGGAAGTGGGCAGCTTTGCCCTCTCCGGCAACCCCTTCCAGCCGCGCGACATCGCCACCGACGCCGCCGGCTCGCTCTACGTCGCCGACAGCAGCCGCGCGACGATCTACGTCTCGGGGGCGGACGGCGCCCCGCTCCGCAAGTGGAGCATCGGGGCGAACGGCCGGGATCTCGCCGTCGGCCCCGACGGGTCCGTCTACCTCGCGGGGTCCCACGAAATCCAGCGCTTCTCCGCTGACGGCACCCTGCTCTCCAAGTGGGGAGGGAGCGGCGGCGCCGCCGGGCAGTTCGGGGAAGTCTGGGGACTCGACACCAGCCCCTCCGGCCTCGTCTACGTCGCCGACACCTACGGCAACCGGATCGAGGTCTTCACGGCCGATGGCACCTTCGTGACGAAATGGGGGAGTTACGGCAGGGGGCCGGGACAGTTCATCTACCCCTACGGGATCGCCACCAACGCCGCCGGCGAGGTCTACGTCGTCGACACGGTCAATGACCGCGTCGAGAGGTTCAGCTCCAGCGGAGACTTCCTCGGCTCGTGGGGCAAAGCCGGGCGCGCCCACGGTCGCTTCTTCACCCCGACCTCGGTCGCCACCGACCCGGCCGGGTACGTCTACGTCGCCGATCGGGCCGAACCGTACCCGAACGAAGGCCGCGCCAGGGTGCAGAAATTCACCGCCGACGGGCAGTTCGTCACCCAGTGGTACGACGGACCGGGGGACGTCTCGCCCGCCCGCCCGCACCTCTCCGCCGCGGTCGGGCGACGGACGACGAAGCGCTTCGCCTCCTTCCGTTTCAGCTCGAGAATGGCGGGCGCCACCTTCATCTGCCGGCTGAGCGGTGAGCGCGTGCCGAAGAAGCTGCAGAAGTGGGATGACTGTTCCTCGCCGCAGCGCTACACCCACCTGCGGCCGGGACGTAAGGTCTTCCACGTGCGCGCCGTCAATCGCATCTGGCTCGGCAACGAGTCGAGGTACTCCTGGCAGATCGTCGCCGGCGGTTGAGCGATGCCAACTCCGTCCTCGCCCCCTGATCCCGACGCGCTGCCGTTTGTCGACGAGCACGGGGTCGAGATCGCGGCGCCGCCCGAGGAGGTCTGGGAGTCGCTCTGCCGGGTCGCCGAAGGGTCGTTCTCCTCGCCGTTCGCCTCCCGCTTCGCTCGCTGGGTCGGCTGCGAAGCGACGACGGCGTCGGGACCGCGGCCACTCGTCAAGGGCTCGACCTTCCCCGGTTTCTCCGTCGCCCGCGCGAAGCCGGGACGTGAGCTGGCGCTCGTCGGCCGGCATCGCTACTCGGAGTATGCGCTCGTCTTCCGGCTCGACCCCGAGGGCGCTGGGACGCGGGTGCGCGCCGAAACCCGCGCCCGTTTCCCCGGTGTGGGTGGCCGCCTCTACCGCGCCGCCGTGATCGGCACTCGCGGTCACGTCCTGGTCACGATGCGACTGCTCGCAGCCGTCAAGCACCGGGCGGAGCGGTCGAACCCCAAACGCGACTAGCAGAGCGAAGACAAAAGCTTGCATCCTGGTTCGCCCGTATCGTCCTCTGGATGACGAAGCATCCGCAGCCCTGGGATAGCAACCCCGGCATTGTTTTTCGAGACGGACCGGCCGGTCGCCGCGCTGGCTTGGTGTGCGGACCTGACGTCTGGGAGGTCGTGGCGACGATCAAGAGCGGGAATGCGCATGGGGAGGACGCGATCTCTACCGCTGCCGAACTCCTCGGACTCACCTACTCCCAAGTGCGGACCGCAGTCAGTTACTACGGTGCCTTCACCGATGAGATCAATCGGCGGATCGCCCTAAACACTGAAGGCGCCGATGAAGCCGAAGTCGAAGCTGGGGTGCGGCTAGTCAGCGCAGCTCGTCGAGACTCTTGACCTCGAGGTCGAAGGGCTCATCGGCTGCTCGCCGTCGCCGGTAGGGGGAGACAGTTACGCGGTGGGTTTCGCCGCAGGGGCAGGGGACCTCGATCGGGCTGGTGTCGGAGGAGGGATCGGTGTCGACTTTGAGGCGGCGGAGGGTGCCGGTCGTTTTGCAGCCGAAGGAGATGACCCAGCCGAAGTCCTGGGGTTCTTTGCGTTTGCCGGTGCTGCGGGGTTGGGGCATCTGCACATCCTCTCTGTTTCCGCCGGACGTTTGCTCTAACGCCTGGGATGGGTGTCCGTCGCGGCGCATAGGTTGCAGCCATGAGTTCGGCCACGTCGCGCGCATTCGCAGTCTTCACTGTCCTGCTGGTCGTTGTGCTGGCGATGGCCTCGGGCGCCCTCGCTGCTCCGAAGCCGGGGACGCTGACCCAGCTCGCCGGCACGCATGGCTGCCTGGTCGACCGCTCGGCGAAGACCGGCGGCTGCGCCAGGGTGCGGGCACTCGACGGCCCCGGGCCGTTCATGGGCTCGCGGGCGATCGCGGTCAGCCCCGACGGCAAGCAGGTCTACGTCACCTCATCCGGCAGCGACGCGATCGCGATCTTCATCCGCAACCGCCAGACCGGCGTCCTCACGCAGGCGAAGAAGACCGCGGGATGCATCGCCGCCAAAGGCGCCGGCGGCTGCGCCGTCGCGATCGGCCTCGACGAACCTAACTCGATCGCGATCAGCCCCAACGGCCGCAGCGTCTACGCCACCTCGCGCGCCGCCAACTCGATCACCGCCTTCGCCCGCAACCCGAAGACGGGGGCGCTGAAGCAACTGCCGTCGCCGCTGGCCGGTTGCATCTCCGGCGCGCCGCTGCCCGGCTGCGCCCCCGGCCTCGCTCTGCTCGCGCCCGACGTAGTGGTCGTCAGCCCCGACGGCAACAACGTCTACGTCGGCTCCTTCTTCGGCAACTCGATCACCGCCTTCACCCGCAACCCGTCGAACGGGGCGCTGGCGCAGCTGTCGGGCAACGCCGCCTGCATCGCCGAGGAAACCGCCGGCTGCGCCACCGGGATCGCGCTGAAATCAGTCGAGGGCCTGGCGATCAGCGGGGACGGCGCCACCGTCTACGCCGCCACCGCGCTCTCCAACGCCGTGGTGACTCTGCAGCGCAACCCGACGACCGGGGCGCTGACCCAGGCCGGCAGCGGCAGCGGCTGCATCGTCGACAGCGCCCTGACGGGCTGCACCCTGGGTCGCGAGCTCGCGGGCGCCAACGCGGTCGCGATCAGCCCCGACGATGACGACGTCTACGTCACCTCCCTGTTCAGCAACAGCGTCACCACCTTCGCGCGCACGGCATCCAGCGGGCTGCTGGCGCAGAAGGAAGGGACCGCCGGCTGCCTGATCTACCTGCGCTCCGCCGGTTGCTCGTTCGGCCGCGCCCTGATCGCACCGGAGGGCCTGGCGCTCTCGCCCAACGGGAAGAACGTCTACGTCGCCGCCTTCAAGACCGGCGCGATCGCCGTCCTCGACCGCGGCAAATCCGGCGTGGTGGCGCAAAAGCTCGGCGCCGCCGGCTGCCTGGCGCGCTCGCTTCCCGGCTGTACCGCCGGCCGGGCGCTGAAGGGCGTCAGCTCGATCGCGCTCAGCCCCGACGGTCGTTATCTCTACTCGACCTCGTTCAACAGCGACGCGGTCGACGTCTTCAGGAGGAATAAATGAGTGGGTCGGATCAGGATCGGGAACGCCAGGACGGGCTGACCCGCAAACAGCTGCTCGGAACGGGAGCCGGTGCGGCCGCGGCGGCGCTGCTCGCCCAGGGCTCCGGCGTCGAGCGGGCGCTCGCCGCGGGCAAAGGCGGGCGCAAGGACGTCGCCGGGATGAACATCGTCCTCATCCTCACCGACCAGGAGCGGGCGATCCAGCACTTCCCGCCCAACTGGCTGCGCCAGAACCTGCCGGGGATGCGACGGCTGCGCCAGCACGGGGTCAGCTTCGAACGCGCCTTCACCAACGCCTGCATGTGCTCGCCTGCGCGCTCGACCCTGATGAGCGGCTTCTTCCCCGCCCAGCACGGGGTCAAGTACACGCTTGAGGAAGACATGCCGTTTCCGGAATACCCGCACCAGGTGGAACTGCCGCGGCCGCCGGAGATGCCGAACCTGGCGACGGTGATGCGGGCGGCGGGATACAACGTCATCTACAAGGGCAAGTGGCACTGCTCGAAGCCGGCGGAAAAAGAAAACGCCAAGCCTTCCGACCTCGAGCGCTACGGCTTCACCCGCTGGAACCCGCCCGACGCCGGCGCCAACCAGAGCGTCCCCGAGGCCGGCGGCGGCTTCATCGACAACGACGGCCGCTTCATGGAATCGACCGGCTCACCGGAGGCCGGCGACGAGGGCGTGATGCAGTACCTCAGCTCGGCGGCCGCCAAACAGCAGCCCTTCTTCCTCGTCATCTCCCTGGTCAACCCGCACGACGTCCTCTTCTACCCGAGCAAGACCTTCGAAGAAGCCGGTTACGACGACTCCTGGATCCAGGGGAACATCGGCGTGCCGGAGACCAACGAAGAAGACCTCTCGACCAAGCCCACGGTCCAGGAACAGTTCCTGCGGATCTTCAACCTCACCGGCAAGCCGAAGACCGATAAGGAAAAGCGCGCCTACCTGAACTACTACGGCAACCTGATGCGCTCCTCCGACAACTACATCGTCAACGTCCTCAACAAACTCGAAGAGGCCGGCCTCTACGACGACACGCTGATCGTCCGCACGGCGGACCACGGCGAGATGGGCCTGACCCACGGCGGCATGCGGCAGAAGAACTTCAACTTCTACGAGGAGGCGACCCGGGTCCCGCTCGTCTACTCCAACCCGAAGCTGTTCCCGACCCCGCAGTCGACTGACGCGCTGGTCTCCCACGTCGACTTCCTGCCGACCCTGGCCAGCCTCGCGAAAGCGCCGAAATCGGCCCGCGTCAACTGGCAGGGGGTGGACTACTCGAAGCTGGTCCTGCAGCCGAAGAGCGCCAAGCCGGTCCAGGATTACGTCGTCTTCACCTACGACGACTTCCAGTCCGGCCAGGCGAGCCCGCCATACCCGAAACCGCCGAACCACATCGTCTCGATCCGCGAAGGGCGTTGGAAGCTGGCCCGCTACTACGACGTCAGCAAAGTGAAACCGAAGCCGCCGCAGTGGGAGATGTACGACCTGAAGACCGACCCGCTGGAGAAGAAGAACCTCGCCTACGAAGGCTACGACCGCTCCGATCGCGAGGAGGCCCAGTTCCAGCGGCTGAAACGGAAGCTGGCCCGGGTCGAAAAAACGCGGTTGAAGCGCCGTATTTAAATACTCAAACGTAGCCAATAACTCAGGCTAGGATGCCGCGCATGGCAGATACCAGCGCGGCAAACATGACGGCCGGAGCGGAGTACCTCGCGACCGAGGTGGCGAACCAGGGCCTAGGGCAGGTGATCGAACCGGCGCCCGTGGAAGTACCGGCGGAAGGGGTCCCGCGGGCCGGCGGCGTTGCCCTGGAGGCCGAACTGGGGGCGCTTGCGAAGCTTCCCGGCACCTGGGTGGGAAGCGGGTTCAACCTGATCGCCCGCCCTGACAAAAAGGGCGGCCTGCCCTTCTTCCTCGAGCTCGACGCGACCAAGGAGACGCTCGAATTCACCCCGATCTCGAGCCCGATCCCGAATCGCGGCTCCAAACAGGACGACATCACCTTCCTCGGCCTGACCTATCTGCAACGGGTCAGCGACGCGCTTACGAACGGAAGCCTGCATATCGAGCCGGGGATCTGGCTCAACATCCCGCCCACCGCCGTGCCACAGGCAGAAGCGAGCGTCGTCCGCCTCGGTAACGTGCCACACGGCAACTCGCTCTTAGCCCAGGGGCAGGCCTTCACGGTCCAGGGTGGGCCGCAGATCGACCCGGTCAGCTCGACCCCGACCAAAGCAGACGGGGGGCCGATCACCGCGATCGGTTACCTCGACCCGTTCCTCAACGCGCAGCCGCCACCCGGTATTCCGGACGGGTCGGTCGCCGACCCCAACCTCGTCCTCACCAAAGCGATCGAGGGCCAGAACATCAGTGAGACGGTGGTTCTGATCATTTCGACCGAACCGAGCGGCGGGATCGAGAACATCCCGTTCCTGGTCGGCAACGCCAACGCGATCTCGATGAACGCGATCTTCTGGATCGAGACCGTTCAGCTCGAAGGCGGCGGCACCCAGCTGCAACTGCAGTACACGCAGACGGTGATCCTCCAATTCGAGGGGATCAACTGGCCCCATATCTCGGTCGCGACCCTGCTCAAGTTCTGACCGTGTCTCATCCCCTGGAGGAAATGCGATGACCGAACCATCCAAATGGACCATCGAGCAGCTCCACGAACACCTGATGGCCGCGATCGAGCTGGAGCTGCTGACGATCCCGCCCTACCTGACGGCGCTGTACTCGCTGGGAGGGGCAAACAAAAAAGCCGAAAAAATCATTCGCTCGGTGGTGATGGAGGAGATGATGCACCTGGCTCTCGCCGCTAATGTCCTCAACGCGGTCGGCGGCGAACCGAAATTGACCACCGGCGGCTACGTCCCGCGCTATCCGGCGAAGATCCCGTTCCACGAACCGGAAACCTTCCAGGTCAGCCTGCTGCCTTACGGCTCAGAAGCCTTGAAAACTTTTCTGGCGATCGAGAATCCCAACCATTCGGGGGTCGAACCGCCGCCCGCGAGCGCGGGGGCAGCGGTGCCTCGGGTGTACGAGTTGGCTGCGGAAAACGGTTACAAAACGATCGGTGAATTTTACGGGGCGATCGAGAAGGGGATTCAGGCGCTCGACGCGACCGGTGGCCTCTTCACCGGGGATGCCGAACGCCAGATCGGGCCGGAAATCTTCCTCCCCAATCCACACAGCGGGAAAATGATCAAGGTCAATGATCTGACCACCGCGATGGAAGCGCTGGAAGAGATCGTCGACCAGGGTGAGGGTGACGTGAAGGACCCTGGGCCGGGGGAAAAGTTCGACGCCGAAGGCCAGTTGGCCCACTTCTACCTCTTCAAGGAGCTGAGCGAAGGTTGCGAATACACCGAGGGCGACTCGCCCGATAAACCGACCGGGCCGCCGATTGCCATCGACTCCGCGGCGATCCTGCCGATGAAGCCCAACCTGCGCGCGGAGGAATTGGCAGGTGCATTGCGGGAAGAGGCCGATGCGTTCAACGCCACCTATACGCACCTGCTGGGCCAGATTCAAGAAGGGATCGACGGCCAGCCGAAGGTTTTGTTCGATGCTTACGAAACGATGAATCCCACCTTGAAGGACGCCGCCGAAGTGCTGCTGAGGAAGCCGCTCGGCGACGGCAGCGGCCTCAACGCCGGGCCGACCTTCGAGTTCCTGGGCTGACGCCCGAGGGGGTTCGGCGGGGACCACGTAAGGGACTCGTAAGCGGCGCCTGCCAGAGTCCTTGGTGTGGTCGCACTGATGCTCTTTGCGTTTCTGGCGGGTGCCGCGACGGCGCTCTCGCCCTGTGTCCTGCCGGTGCTGCCGGTGGCGCTCTCGGCCGGGGTGACCGGCGGACGGCGGCGGCCGCTGGGGGTGGTGACCGGGCTGGCTCTCTCCTTCGCCTTCGCAACGGTGGCGCTGGTCTACGTGATCGACGCGCTCGGCCTGCCCGGCGACCTGCTGCGCAACCTGGCGATCCTGGTCCTGTTCGGGTTCGGGGTCACGCTGCTGGTGCCGCCGGTCTCCGCCCGGCTTGAGGCCTGGGTCAGTCGCCTCGCGCCGGCGCCGCGGGCCGGTTCTGGCGACGGGTTCCGCTCGGGCCTGCTGCTCGGCGCCAGCCTCGGGTTCGTCTACGCGCCCTGCGCGGGTCCGATTCTCGCCGGCGTGATCACCGTCTCGGCCTCGCAGTCGTTCACCGCCGGTCGGCTCGCCGTTGCGCTCTCATACGCGGCCGGCAGCGCCGTCGTCCTCTATTTCCTTCTGCTCGGCGGTCGCAAGTTGATCGCCCGGCTCGCCCCGCAGGCGGGGCGGCTGCAGATGGCGACCGGCGCGGTGATGGTGATCGTCGCCCTGCTGATGGCCGGTAACTACGACACGCGCTTCCAGACCGCGATCGCCAGCGACCTGCCTGCCGTCCTCGTCAACCCGACCAAGGACCTCGAGCAAAACAAGAACGTCAGCGAAGAGCTGGCTCGCTTGCGCACCGTCCACCACGGCGTCGGCAGCAGCGCCGCAGTCTCGGAAGACCACGGCGGCGGCAAGCTGCCGGTCCTCGGCAAAGCGCCCGAATTCACCGACAACCAGCAGTGGTTCAACACGCCCGGCGACCGGCCGCTGACCCTGCACGGCCTGCGCGGCCGGGTCGTCCTCGTCGACTTCTGGACCTACACCTGCATCAACTGCATCCGCACCCTGCCCGAGGTGACCGCCTGGGACCGGCGCTACCGCGACGAGGGGCTGACTGTGGTCGGCGTCCACACGCCCGAGTTCCCCTTCGAGCGTGAGGCCGGCAACGTCGCCGACGCGATCGCCCAGAACCACATCGAATACCCCGTCGCCCAGGACAACGAATACGGCACCTGGGAAGCCTATGGAAACCAGTACTGGCCGGCGAAGTACCTGATCGACGCTCAGGGTCGGGTCCGCTACGTCCACTTCGGCGAGGGCGAATACGGCGAGACCGAAGCGGCGATCCGCGAGCTGCTGGCCGAAGCCGGTCACCGTCCCGGCGCCCGCGCCAAGGTCGATGCCGAAACCGCCGCGGCGGGGGTGACGACGCCTGAGAGCTACCTTGGCGCCGGCCGCGCCCTGCGCTTCGCCAACGGCTCGATCGCGGCCGGCACCCAGGACTTCACCGCTTCCGCCGACGAAGTGCCGCCCGACGGCCTGGCCTACGCGGGCCGCTGGCGGATAAGCCAGGAGGACGCGACCGCCGTCGCCGGGGCGCGCCTCGACCTCAACTTCGGCGCCCGCCGGGTTTTCCTCGTGCTCGGCTCCCGCGGCGGAGCGCCGCGGCCGCTGCGGGTCCTGCTCGACGGCGAGCCGCTGCCGCAGCGCTTTGCCGGGACCGACGTCCACAACGGAGTGGCGACGATCGACGCCCAGCGTCTGTACCGCCTGGTCGAACTGCCGAGCGCCCAGCGCCACGTCCTCACCCTCGAATTTGCCCCCGGGATCAGCGGCTACGCCTTCACCTTCGGATGACCATCGCCGCTGAGACAATGGCGCCCATGGCAGACCAGCAAGGTCGCCGTCGCACCGTGCTCGTCGTCGACGACGAGCCGACGATCGGCGAGATCGTCTCCCGCTACCTGGAGCGGGCCGGCTACGAGGCGACGACCGCCGCCGACGGCCTGGAGGCGATCCGGCTCGCCGACGCGGAGCGCCCCGACCTCGTCGTCCTCGACGTGATGCTGCCGCAGGTCGACGGCCTCCAGGTCCTGCGCCACCTGCGCGAGCGCGAGGGCGGGCCGACGCCGGTGATCCTGCTGACCGCGAAGGGCGAGCAGGAGGACAAGCTCGCAGGGCTGCGGAACGGCGCCGACGACTATGTCGTCAAGCCCTTCTCGCCCAGCGAGCTGGTCGCCCGCGTCGACGCGGTCCTGCGGCGCGCGAACCCGCCGGGGGCAGACGCCGAGCCGCTGCGCTTCGACGGGCTCGAGATCGACGGCCGCGCCCGCCGCGTCACCCGCGACGGCACCGAGGTCCAGCTCAGCCAGCGCGAGTTCGACCTGCTCGAGTTCTTCGCCTCCAACCCGGGCCAGGCATTCTCCCGCGACCAGCTGCTGGACCGGGTCTGGGGCGCGCCGGCCCTCTCGGACACCAGCACCGTCACCGTCCACGTCCGCCGCCTGCGGGCGAAGATCGAGCCCGACCCCGAGCGCCCGCGCTTCATCCAGACGGTCTGGGGCGTCGGCTACCGGTTCCAGCCGTGACCCCGCTGCGCCGCCAGGCGATGCTGATGGTGGCGATCGTCGTCGCCGTCCTCGTCGCGATCTTCCTCGCCGCGCGGATGATGTACGTCTCCGACCGCGACGCGCTGCTCTTCGCGGTCCTGGTGCTGGCGATCGGCGTCGTCGGCCTACGGGTCGCGGCGCTGGCCGAGCGCGAGCGCTCGCGCGACGCCGCCGAGGCGACCCGGCGGCAGATGGTCGCCGCCGTCTCCCACGACCTGCGTACCCCGCTCGCCTCGCTGCAGCTGCTGGTCGAGGCGGTCGACGACGAGATCGTCGACGAGCAGACCCGCCGCCGCTACCTGGCAACGATGCGGACCAACATCGACTCGCTGAGCACCCTGATCGACGACCTCTTCGAGCTCTCGCGGATCGAGGCGGGCGACATCGAGTGGTCGATCCGCCAGGTCGAGCTGGGGATGCTGGTCGACGAGACGGTCGCCGCGATGCAGCCGGAAGCCGGCGCCAAGGGCGTCGAGATCCACACCCAGCTGGGCGAGCCGGAGCTGCTGGCGCGGGCCGACCCGGAGAAGATCCAGCGCGTCCTCTTCAACCTGATCCGCAACGCGATCCGCCACACCCCCGCCGACGGCAGCGTCACCGTGCGAGCGACGACGGGCAGGGGGGAGGTCGAGATCGAGGTCGCCGACACCGGCGAGGGGATTCCTGCCGCCGAGCGCGAGCGCGTCTTCGACGCCTTCTTCCGCGGCGGCGAGGACGCCTCCCGCCACTCCGACGGCGCCGGCCTCGGCCTCGCCGTCTCCCGCGCGATCGTCGAGCGCCACGGCGGCCGCATCTGGCTGGCCCCGGCCGCGCACGGGACCAGCGTCCGCTTCAGCCTGCCGCGTTAACGCTGCTGGGGGCCATTCTCAGGGGTACGGCCGGAGATTCCCGCTTGGGTGCCTGCCTACATCAGCCGCCCAGATCAGCGAGTCGATAGAAGGTCTGCAATGCCCCCCGCACATGTTGATGGTGATCCTCCACAAGGATTCCGGCTTCCGCCAGAGTCCTCATGTGGTAGGAGGCCAGAGAAATCCCGAACTCGCCGTCACCCATTTCGTCGATGAACTTCGGAGCGAGGGGCAGCTCGATCCAAAGAATCGCCTCGATGATGGAAACCTTCAGGGGATGAACGAGGTGTCGAAGACACGCCTCCCACGCCGCACCACTTCCATCAGTCATCGTCCGTCGCCTCAGGCGGGGACGTGGCCTCAAAAGCACTGAATGACACAACCACAGCGATTCCGTCTTTCTCGCCGAGCCGCTCAGTGCTCTTGGCTGAAATCGAGGAGAGACGGTCGTCTGCTGCTTGGAGGGCTAGGCGAATTTCATCCCAGCCCTCCTCATCGACCCTTACCGGCCGCCATTTCAGGACCGACCCCTCGCGCCCCTGAAAGGTCCCCTTGCTCAGAGCTGAGATTGCCCGGGCGGTGAACCCGTCCAACGCCTCACCTACCAGCTGACCTTGAAGAGATAGCGGCACTCCCTCCCAGCTCCTCGAAGCAACTACGGCGGACTGTGGATTCAGTCGATAGAAGTGCTCTGAAGTCCCGCGCCGTGGCTCAGTCCTGACCAGCTCAATGCAGTCCTCCGCGAGCAGGACGTCGACGTGGTAGGAGATCTTTCCCACGGTCTCCTTGGTGAGGGCAGCCAACCGGGTTGGACTGGTGACTTCCTCTTCGAGGGTCTTGAGTATCTGTACGCGGAGGGGGTGGCCCAGTATCCGGAGCATCCTTGAGTCCGGATGATCTGGCTTATCCATCTCCGTGCCTCCCGTCGTTGGTTTCTTGCGTATCCGTGACTCAGGGTGTTCCTGGTCAAGGACGAGGGCGAACCCTTCCGAACGACGGTCCCGCTTGTCAACGCTCCCGCGTTTGGGGCGATTCCAGCGATCAAGCGTCTCGATGTGGATCGAGACGCTTTTGCCGGCTTGACCCGAGGGAGCAGAAGGCTCCCGGAAGGAGCCTCCCGTCCCCTCGGATTCCCTATGCGCCCTTGCCGACCTGATTGAGCGGAATCCCGCACCCCATCGCTACGAGCTGCATCTCTTCACCCCCTTTCAAGACGAACGTCGTGGTCGGAAGCGTTTTACTAGAGGCTTCTTCACTGGTGGAGACGGCTCCAGGAAGAAACACGCAGGTTCGTCTAAAAATCCTGCGGTGAATGGGTAGAATCGACCGCTCAACAACTCTTAGCGCTTCGATGAAAGGGCGGGAATGGCTACGACGACGCAGGAACTCAAGCGAGGAGAGCGATCGCGGCGAAACCGCCTGAAAGCAATGGAACATCCGCTCCGGGCCAGGATGCTCCGGATGCTCATCGAGCGCGGTGAAGCGAGTCCGGCAGAACTCACCCGCGCGCTTGGCGCCAACCTCGGAGACGTGAGCTACCACATGCGAAGGCTCGCGGTGCTGGAGTGCGCCGAACTTGTCCAGATGCGGAAGGTCCGTGGCGCGCTAGAGCACTTCTATAGACCGCTTGAGCCACACTTCCTCGACGGCGATGATTGGGAGGAGCTAGATCCCCTGGTTGCGGGCGACCTCGTCTGTGACTTCATGCGAAAGATCTTTGATGACTTCGCCGCTTCCCGAAAAGCCGGGATCGTGGGGTCCGACCGGAACTTCCACATCACCCGCACCCCCATGTTTCTTGACGAAGAGGGATTCCAGAAGGGAATGGAACTATTCGAACGGTGTCGTTTGGAAATGACGGAGATCGAGGCGGAAAGCTCGGAACGCATGGCGACCTCTTCCTCAGCAACGCGATTTCCTGTTTCATCCGACCTCGTGCTCTTCAAGATGCCGCGGTCGGCCCTGAAGAATTGATTTCGACCCGCGCACCACAAAAATAGTCGGAGAAACGGATGAGGTGCGGGTTGACGGCAGAACGTCGTAAGGAGGTGTGCATGTTGTCCAAGATGGCATGCACTTTGGGGGGACCTGGCACTCTGTTGCCGAAAACTCCTTAGGCCGTCAATTGGACAGTACGTCAGATTCGGTCAGCAAGACTTTAGGTCAAATCGATTTAAGGTTAATTTTAGTTTGAGATCACGGCTTGTTTCCTGTTGGGTACCCGCCGACAACCAGCGGGGTTCCCAATCCCCTGGGTTCTGTAAACGTGAGACAGGGGAGACGAGTGTCCGGAACGAAGACGAGTCAAAGGCGCAGCAATGGCGGAAGTGGGTCGGTGGCGGCACTCATCGCGGTTGTGCTCCTTCTCCTTACCGTCTCCTGCGGGCTCGCCTTTGGCGATGAAAGCTAAAGCGAGGGACCGGAATCCTTCGCACTGGCGCTGCCCGAAAACTTGCAGGAGCTGGAATCCCTCACCGAATCCAGTCAGGCCGTCAGCACCGGGCCGTCTACCGATCTTGCGGCAGCCGAAGAACTTCCTCATGTTGATCTCGGGCGCAGCGAAGCCGAAGAACTATTGACCTCCGTCTTTCCGGCCGCCCTGGAAGAACAGGCCGGAGTCTTCGCTGATCTCGATGTCGAAGCATTCCGCTCCGATTACGTGGCCGTAGTGCCTCCGGAAGATCCAGGTGGCGATCCTGGACTTCTGAGCTCCCTTCTTCCCCTTCGGACTGAGGCCGAGGACGGATCAAAAGAAGTCGTCGATCTGGATCTAGAAGACACGGGCCAGGGCTTGCAGCCGATCAACCCACTCGTCGAAGTCAATATCCCGCCCACGCTCGACCAGGCGATTGACCTCCCCGCCGACGGCGTGAGCATCACCGTTGGAAGCGCTGCCGACCGAACCGCCTCCGCTATATCCGACGGCGCAGCCTTCTATCCGAACGTTGCCCCGGAAAGCGACCTGTCGATCCTCCCGACCCCCACCGGCGTTGAGACCCTGACCCAACTTCGCTCTCCAGAGGCGCCCACTACCCAAGACTTCCACCTGGGCCTTCCCGCCGACGGAACCGTCGAACGAGCCGAAGACGGAGGTGCCGTCATCTCTCGCGAGGACGACGTGCTCATGGTGGTGCCGCCCCCGACCGCGATCGACGCCAGCGGCGAACCGGTGCCTGTGTCCCTGCAGGTCAACGGGTCAACCATCTCGATTGAGGCGCACCCGTCTGCACAGGCGCTCTATCCGATTCTTGTAGATCCGCTCTTCGATAGCTACTCGTGGAAAAACTCCGCCTCCACGAACGGAATCTTCTCCGACTGGCGTAAGTATGCCCCGAATCCGGCGCGGTTCGAGGCCACCTGGGCTGGCGAATTGAGTGGCTCCTTCTTCTCCGGGCTAGCGCTTCGGTCCTTTAACGGCGGTATCACCCCGGGAAGCTCTTCGAACTTCAACTACTACGTGCCCCGCTATTTCACCGACCAGGAAGCAGTAGGCGAACGCCCCGAGAGCTACATCCGAAGCATGAATCTGTCGCAGGTCTATTTCATAAACGAAAGCCCGCCTGGGCCTTTCACTCCCCAGCCGCTCCTATACATGGGACTGTGGAATGAAAAAGCGGGTAATTGGGCATCGGTTGGCAGCCATTCCAGCGCCGAAGGTCAGTGGGTTAACTACACGCCGCCGGCATTTGTCAATGTCGATGAAGTCGAAGATGTGAAGAATGGCGGCATCGCCTTAGCGAGCTATGAATCTTCCAGCTACCCTCGGCAGCTGTATGTTGGCTCAGCCACGGTAGAAGTGTCGGACAAATATGGTCCTGGTCTTTCGAATGTCAAAAGCGTTCCGCAATGGGTTGGTACCCAGGGTGGCGATGTCCCCTACGAAGCTACGGATCGAGGTCTTGGAGTTCATGATCTGCGTATCCGCTATCCCGCCCCTGGCGGAGGACAGGGCGAAGGGGTGATCATGGTCGGCTGTACGGGTGCGGCCAGCTCCCCCTGTCCCCGCACGAGTTCATCATCCACCAAACCTCTGTGGTTTGATTCAAATGCTCTTGCCCAAGGGGAAGACTGGGTGAAGGTGTATGCAGTCGATCCGATCGGCCACTGGTCCCCTGCGGGTGAATCGCGAATCAAGGTCGACCACGAAGCACCGACCCTTGCCCTCACCGGCTCGATCACCGAACAAGAACAGCTCGGCACCCGCCGCGCCACCTACTCCCTCAAAGCCACGGGCTCCGACGGCAATGCCGAACACCCGCAGTCGGGGATCGCAAAAGCCGAAGTCAAGCTCGACGGCAAAGCCGTGACGATGGAAGGCGCCCAGCTGGCCGAATGGTCGCCGAAATGCGCCACCCGCAACTGTGGGCTCTCGGCCGAATGGACGCTGAACACCGCCGGACTTGCCGAAGGCAGCCACACGGTCGAAGTGATCGCCACCGATGCCGTCGGCATCTCGACCACCAAAACTGTGATGATCGAAACCCATAGCGCGACCCCTCCGACGCTGGCGCTCAGCGGCTCGATGACCGAACAGGCCACCCTCGGCACCTCCCGCCCCCGCTACGTCCTCAAAGCCAAATCAACCGCCACGGCGGCGGGCTTTGAAGCGCCGACCCTCGGCGCGACCCCCACCTACTCCTCCTCGATCGGGAGCTTCGGCACCGGCAACGGTCAGTTCTACGCTCCCGCCGACGCCGCCGTCGATGCCAAAGGCAACCTCTGGGCGCTCGACAAGGGGAACAACCGCTTGCAGAAGTTCAACGAAAAAGGCGAATGGCTCCTCAACGCCGGCTCCGCCGGCACCGGAGCCGGGAAACTCAGCGCTCCCTCGGCGCTCGCGCTTGATTCCTCCGGCAACGTCTGGGTCGCAGACACCGCCAACAACCGGGTTGTCGAGTTCAACGAAAAAGGCGAATTCGTGGAGACCTTCGGCACCAACGTCAACAAATCGAAAGTCGAAGCGGCGGGCACCGAAGCCGAAAAGAACCTCTGCACCGCGGCCTCGGGGAACGTCTGTCAGGCGGCCACCGCCGGCAGCCTCGCCGGGCAGCTGAAATCACCGAAGGGGATCGCCGTGACCTCCGGCGGCAACATCTGGGTCGCCGACACCGCCAACAGCCGGATCGAGAAGTTCGGCCCCACCGGCAGCCTGCTCAACAACAACTCCGGCCTGGGAAGCGAACCCGGCAAACTGAAAGAACCGGCCGCGATCACCATCGCCCCCGACGGCTCGATCTGGGTCGCCGATACCGGCAACAACCGGATCGAGCAGTGGAACTCGAGCCTCACCTTCGTCCGGGCGGTCGGCAAAGAAGGCAGCGGCGGCGGGGAATTCAAAGCGCCGGCTGCAATCGAGGCAGACTCCTCGGGCAACATCTGGGTCGGCGACCAGAAAAACAACCGGGTCGAGGAGTTCGACAACACCGGCGTCTATCTGGGCCAGTTCGGCTCGGCAGGAGGCGGCAGCGGTCAGTTCAGCTTCGGGACCGCCTCAATGGGGCTGACGACCGACTCCCTCGGCTCGATCTGGGTCGCCGATCCCGGTCACTTCAAGATGCAGCGCTGGCTGATTCCCGGCTTCCCCCTCTACAGCTCCTCGATCGGAAGCTCCGGAACCGGCAACGGCAAATTCACCACTCCTGCCGATGTCGCCACGGATACCAGTGGCAATCTGTGGGTGCTCGACCAGGGAAACAACTACCTGCAGAAGTTCAACGAAAAAGGCGAATGGCTGCGCACCGCCGGCTCCGCCGGCACGGGCGCGGGGAAACTCAGCTCTCCCTCGGCGCTGGCGCTCGACTCCTCCGGCAACGTCTGGATCGCCGACACCGCCAACAACCGCATCGTCGAGTTCAACTCGACCGGTGAATTTCTCAAGACCTTCGGCACCAACGTCAACAAAACGAAAGTCGAAGCGGCGGGCACCGAAGCCGAAAAGAACATCTGCACCGCGGCCTCGGGCAACGTCTGCCAGGCGGCCACCGCCGGCAGCCTCGCCGGGCAGCTGAAATCCCCCAAGGGGATCGCCGTGACCTCGGGCGGCAACATCTGGGTCGCCGACACCGCCAACAGCCGGATCGAGAAGTTCACCCCCACCGGCAGCCTGCTCAACAACGTCTCCGGCCTGGGAACCGAACCCGGCAAACTGAAAGAACCGGCCGCGATCGCGGTCGCCCCTGACGGCTCGATCTGGGTCGCCGACACCGGCAACAACCGGATCGAGCAGTGGAACTCGAGCCTCACCTTCGTCCGGGCAGTCGGCAAAGAAGGGAGCGGCGGCGGCGAATTCAAAGGGCCGGCTGCGATCGAGGCAGACTCCTCGGGCAACATCTGGGTCGGCGATCAGAAAAACAATCGCATCGAGCAGTTCGGAGAAGGCGGCAAATACTTCGGGCAGTTCGGGGCCGAAGGGAGCGGGAAATTCAGCTTCGGCGCCTCGATGGGGATCGCGGTCGACTCCGGCGGCTCGATCTGGGTCACTGATGCCGGCCACTCCAAGGTTCAGAAGTGGACCCAAGAAGCGCCGAGATCGGAAATCACGACCATCCTCTGGCTGGACGGCAACCAGCAGAGCGGCCTTCACGGTACCTGCAAATCCGCCAGCTGCACGATCGAACCGCAGTGGACGGCAGAATCGAAAGCGCTGTCCGCAGGGACCCACAGCGCCAAAGTGAAGACGACCGACGGATTGGGTCGCAGCGCCGAAAGCACCGTCTCCTTCCAGATCACTCCCGACTCGACCAAACCGAGCCTCCAAGCAGGGGGTGAACTGGTCAATGCTCCAGAGGGCTGGGTCGAACAGGAAACCTACGGCGTCAATGCCACCGCGACCGATTCAGGCTCAGGCGTGACCTCGATCGAACTCAAGATTGACGGCAAACAGGTGACTTCGGTCTCCCAGTCATGCCCGGACGGAGGGTGCAGCGAGACCCTGAGCAAACAGATCAGCATGGCGAGCTACGCAGGCGGGGCGCATTCAGCCGAAATCGTCGCCACCGACGGAGCGGGCAACACCTTCAAAGAACAGTGGACGATCAACGTCGATCCGGCAGGGCATATATCGACCTCTGAGGCTGAAGACACGCTTGAAGCTCTGGACCAAACGAGCCCCGTGAATACCGTAGGCGAGTCCAAAGGTGAAGCGATGTACGAAGGAACCGCTGAGAATCTCGGCCTGGTATCAACCGGAGGCAACCTCGTAGCGACCGGCTCAGCCGCGCCGCTGATAATCCCGGAAGCCACCCCCGGCGAATTTACTGTTGAAGTGGCACCAAAACAGGCGTACACCGATTGCCCTAACAGCGCAGCAGAAGAATCTGAAGCTCAGCGGACGGGGATCGAAGAGGAACAGCTTGCCCTGAATGTGACTTGCACTGAAGCGCTCCCAGGATCCGTCGCCCCCGCCGACGTCCCGATCACTGCGGAACCAGTTGGTGCCAGCGCAGGCAGCACCGCGCAGCTCTCCGAAAACGGCGCAGCTGTTGTAGCGGGCAGCGTGGTCCCCAATGTAGATTTGGTGACCCGTCCCCTTTACGACGGAGGTATGACGTTTGCTGCAATCCGGGACGCCACTGCCCCTGACACGTTCTCGTGGAAAGTGCAGATGGACACCGATCAGGAACTAAAATTGATCGATTCTCAAACGGCGGAAGTGCATTACACGGGTACCGAACATGTCGCGTTCACCATCACGGCAACTCCCGCACGCGATGCAGTCGGATCAAGCGTGCCTACCTCCCTTTCGGTAAGCGGAGACACTCTGACCTTGACGGTCAAACACAAAGCAGGATCCTTCGTCTATCCAGTGGTCGGCGGCGCCGGTTGGGAGGGGGGAGTGCGAACTTATGAAGTTGCGCTAGCAAATACTGCCAACGGCAGTGGAACTGCTGAAGGTGGGGAAGTGTACGAAGGTTCCGGTGACGACTCCATGTACCGGGAAATGACGATCGGACCTCCGCAGCCGGGACATCTGAGCACTGCGCCGCTCGCTGTCAGGCAAGAAGGCGGCCCTGTAAAGGAACGGACCTATAACTTTCATGACTGTCGATTCAATCCAAATGGATACAACGGCGAGAATCCGCCGGGAACGCCGGGCAACGTCCACCGCGAAGGCATCAAGAAGTGCCACGGAGAAGAGTCTCAACCAACTGGTGGGTACTACACGATATCTTGGGCGGTATCCATTCATGGCAGGTACGAATATAAGCCTCACGGGTGGCTGTGGCTTCCGGTAAAGCCAGAATGCGAGAAGTGGGGACCAGAAAAGCCAGCGAAACTACGATGCTTCCCTGACGGATCGGCTGTGGGACAGGTCTATAGTCCCAAGTTGGACGTGCTGGGCTTTTACCGATTCGGCCCTGGCAAGTTCGGAAGCGGGTCTCCGTTCTCAGCGTCGTGCTACCGGATAGACGGGGTGCTACCGAATTATTGGGTGCGTCAGGAAGGTGAAGAACCAGGCCATCACCTCCTTGAAGACACCTTTCACACCGCGTACGAATACAAGAATCCAGACGACAAGTGCGATTGGCAGCATTTGAGCAAAATTCAGTGATGGAGTATGATTGAACTATGAGGATGCCTGAGGGTAATGAGAATGAGTCCGGCCCGACTCGATATCGGCGCAGTCTCGGCTGGGCCGTTCTGTTCCTCGTCGTAGGAATGGTCGTCGTACCATCAATGGCTATAGGGGGTTCGGGATCGCCCTATGACGGCTTTCCTTTGGCGAAGGACGTCCCCGGTGGTCCGTACGCCACTTTGGCCACGGGGAAGCTACGCAACGGCACCCGGTGGGGTGTGTTTGCTTCGCGCTTAGGAAGCGACGCGCTGAGTCGCAGGAATCCCTGTGTCTCAGTCGCCCGGATTACCAACTCTGGTCGCTACGGAAACGCTAACCGGTGCGGGTCGCCAGTTCCAAGTACGGAATCAAGCGATCCGGTGTATGTAGGGATAAGCGGGTCAGGGCAAAACAAGCCGGGCGGCCCCGTGGTCGGGGAAACCGTCATGGGTATGTCGTTCTCTGAAAGCGTCCGGAGGGTGCAACTCCAACTTACCGATGGCAGCACCATGACGAAATACGCGCGGCTATTGAATGAGAAGCAACAAGTAAAGACTCATCTGAAAGGCTTTCGCTATATAGCTATAGGGATCCAGCGTGACGTGTGTGTCCTCAGCGTTGCGGCCTTTGATGTGAACGGAGTGCAAGTATTTAGTGGTGCCACCAAAGTATGCCCCCAGTTCTGAGCAGTGCACCAAAGTCGGCACCGATGTCTATTGATCGTGCGGTAGGATTCAGACCAGTGATGCCAATGAGGCGCGGGGCGAGACTCAGGCCAATCATCGGGTTCTTCGCGGTACTGATGCTGTGCTTGGCCTGTGCTGCGCCTGCATCTGCATCCCCTCCAGCCAACGACGGGTTTCAGGGAGCTCAGCAACTTAGCGGCCCTCTCCCGATCGAAGTTGCTGGTACTACCTTGGCGGCTACCAACCAGGCAGGGGAGCCAGAACACAGGTCCTCGGGGGGTCACACGATCTGGTTTCGATGGGAAGCAACCAATACCGAAGTGGTCACCGTCGCCACTTGCGGCAGTGCAATCCCAACGATCATTGGCGTTTACACCGGCGAATCGCTCGGCGCGCTGACCCAAGTCGCACAAAACGTGTGGGACTGGCCTGGCTGCAGCTCCGAACAGGGCGTCCAGGCGACCTTCAAGGCCATCGCCGGAAATATCTACTCGATCCAAGTGGACGGCAGCACCTATCACGAACCTTCACAGCCGCCCGTCAGCGGCGAAGGGGCGATTAATCTTCAAATCCGTCATCGGCCGCCGCCGTCAAATGACGACTTCGCAGATGCGGCAGAGATCCAGCTCGACGGCTTCGGGCGACCCGTCCCCAACTTCGGAGCGACGAAGGAGGCAGGCGAGCCCGACCACCGTGGCGACAAAGGGGGCGCGTCGGTCTGGTTCAAGTTCACCGCGTCCCGGACGGGTGGCGCCCTGATCCAGACCAGCGGCCAGATCGGGCACGAGAGCTTGATCGCCGTCTACACGGGAACCTCAGTCGATCAGCTCGTGCCGGTGCCTGGAAGCGAAATCTGGGGTAGCTCCACCCTCGTTTTCCCGGTCTCCGCCGGAGTGACCTATCGGATTGCTATCGACGGCCGGTACGACCCCTCAACTGAATCGCCGTTCATGGACCAGCCGGAGATGTGGGTTTCGAGGTTCCCCGGTAACGACGACTTCCAGGACGCATGGCCACTTCCAAGAGGTCCGCTCGGGGGAACGGCCGGGATGAACTTTCTCGGATCGATCGGCGCCACCAAGCAACCGGGAGAGCCCGACCACGCGGGGAACCACGGCGGATCATCTGTCTGGTTCACCACGACGGTGACCGAAAACGGGTCAGCGCAGCTGAGCGCATGCGGAGCGAGCTTCCGGACGCTGCTAGCCGTCTACACCGGATCGGCAGTCGGTGCCCTCACGCCAATCGCGGCGAGCGACAACCCACAAGCCCCGGCCTGCACCTTGACCGGAGAATCCCCGGGCGAGGTCGAATTCAACGTCGACGCCGGGACGACCTACTGGATAGCCGTTGATGAATATGAAGGTGCCTCGGGGACCTTTTCTCTGCAGATGCACACGAGCACGGATCGGCTCCCGGTCAAAGGGACGGCTCCCAGCGGCGTCGATCCTCAAACGAGCATCGCAAGAAGACATGTCAACCGCCGGCATCGGGTCGCCGTGTTCCATCTCGACTCAAGCGATCCAGACTCCCGTTTTCTCTGCAAGCTCGATTCGCTCCCTTTCGCGCCCTGCGGCTCGGCCGTCTCCTTCAGGAAGCTCAAGCCGGGCCGACACACCTTCAAGGCCAAAGCCGTCAGCAAGGGGGGCCTTGAAGATGCGACGCCTGTTGTCTTTCACTTCAGTATTCCCCGGCAACGCCCTTGAGCGCAGTGGGTTTTTGCTCCTGGCCGAGGGCACCGATGCGCAAGTGATGGGACCCCGTGTCGCTCTTCGGCCCGACTCGGGGCACATTGAAGTCAGGCGACGCCGGCCTCGGCCTCTCCGACGCTAGGAATCGCGCTAGCGCCGCTCGGCTTCCCAGGCTTCGGCCAGCGCGATCCGCTGCATCGTCGTCGGGTGGGTCTGGAAGAGGACGTAGTCCCAGGCCGGCGGGTCGGGGTCGCTGAGGCTCTTCTTCGCCAGCCGGCGCATCGCGCCCCGGTCGGCTGCCGGATCGTGGGTGGCTTCGAGCGCCGCCCAGTCCGCCGCTGCCTCCTGACGGCGGGTGACGATGTTGAGCAGGGGTGCGGTGGCTAGCTGCAGGACCACAAACACAAGCAGCGCGATCGGGACCGCCTCGGGCCGGGCGAGGCCGCCGCGGCGGCGGGTCGCGAAGGCGACCAGGCCCAGGGTGGGGAAGAGGACGAGGGCGAGCCAGCCGACCCCCTTGATCACGTCGTGGTGGGCGAGATGGCCGATCTCGTGGGCGAGCACGACGCGGATTTCCTCGCGACTGAAGCCGCCATTGAGGAGCGTGTCCCAGAGGATCACGGTGCGACTGGGGCCGAGGCCCGTCGTCACCGCGTTCGGTGCGGTGAAGTCGTGGATGTGCTGGACCTCGAGCCGCGCCGGCTTCACCCCCTGGATCCGCTCGAGTGCATGGGCTTCAGCGCTGAGGACCGGGTCCTTGACCGGCGAGGTGTCGGGGACGAGGTAGGGGCTGACGAAGGTGAAGATGAGCGCCAGGGCGACGAAGACCGGGGCCGCCGCCAGCCACCACCAGCGCCGCAGGACGCCGGCCAGGCCCATCGTGATCCCGATGCCGACGCAGAGGAAGACGAACTGCGAGCCGAGGCCGAGGAAGCTCGCGAGCAGGTGGGGCAGGTAGGCCTGATGGGAGACGCCGTGGCGCCGCTCCCACCAGAGCGCCACCAGCGAGAAAGGAGCCTCGGCGAGCCAGACGACGGCGAAGCCGAGCATCGCCAGCAGCATCCCGGTGCCGACCCGCCCGGCGGCGGACTCGCGGACCAACCGCTGGCCGCGCTGCGAGTAGACAACGAGCACGGCGATCAGGACGGTGACCGAGAGCAGCCAGAGGACCGAGAGGAAGCGCTCGTAGCTGGCGGCGCGATGGAGGAAGTAGCCGCTGAAGTAGGAGTCGGGATCGAGGTCGGGGAGGGAGACGGGAGGCACCGCCGTCGTGTCCCAGAGCAGCTTCGCCGCCAGGAACCAGACTGCGACGGCTGCCGCCAGCGCGACGGCCGACAGCAGACGTCGGCGTTCAGTCATCGGTCGCGGGGACCGGCGCGCTTTCGTGGCAGGGCCCGCTGTACGGGTAGGCGGGGGTGACCAGGAAGAGGTAGGCGGTGAGCTGGGCGAGGTAGCGCAGCGCGTAGGCGCCGGCGTTCCGCAGCCCGAGCGGCATCCGGGCCGTGAACAGGGAGGCGAACCAGCCGAGGACGGCGATCACGAGCAGGAGCCCGCCGAAGACCGACCCGAGCAGCATTGCCGGGAAGGCGAGGACCCCGCGGAAGGCGACCGTCCAGCGGTTCTGCCGCTCGCGGTCGGCGACGTGGAGGTCGATCGGGTAGCTCCCAGGCGCCCCGACGAAGCCCGGGAAGGGGTTGCCGACGAGGTAGAGATAGGCGCTCACCTGCATCTGGTAGCGCACGTAGGCGGAGAGGAAGCGCTGCGCCCACTGCGGCGAGGTCGCCGTGAACAGCGTCGCGAACCAGTTGACGATCGCCACCAGCAAGGCCAGGACGCTCCAGAGGCTGAGCCAGACGAGGTGGGGGACGGCGAGGACGAGGCGGAAGAAGACGGTGAGGCGGCTGCGCCGCAGCTCGTCGCGGACCTCCATCCGCACCGGGTCGGAGCGGGTCGGCAGCGGGCCGATCGCGGTCAGCGGGTCGCTCGAGGGGTAGCGGTCGGTGAGCAGCAGCAGGTAGGCCCAGGTCTGGGCGCCGTAGGAGAGCGCGTAGGCGATCAGGTCGCGCAGGCCGCGCGGCATCCGCGTCTTGAACATCGCGTAGAACCAGCCGAGGAGGGCGGCGGTGCCGATCGCGCTGGTGCTGTTGAGGCCGCTGCTGGAGCCGAGGTTGTTGAAGACCGATCCGCCGGAGCCGACGAGGATCGTGGCGATCGCCAGCGCCGGCACGGCGAGGACGAGCCGGAAGGCAACCGTCCAGCGGTTCTGCCGCGCCGGCGGGTCGATTTCGACGTCGACCGCGTAGCCCGGCTTGCCGTCGAAGGCGGGCAGAGTCTCGCTGGCGAGGTTGAGGTAGGCGAAGGTGTGGATCGCGAAGCGGACGAAGCGGGCGAGGAAGTCGTGGATGTCGTTCGGCGACTTGCCTTCGAACAGGGTCGCGATCCAGTTGACGAAGGCAGCGAAGAACGCCGCGATCGCCCAGAGGCCGAGCCAGATCAGAAACGGCAGGGCGAAGATCAGCCGGAAGAAGACGGTGCCACGGCTGCGCTGCAGGTCATCGTCGACGACGAGCCGCACGGGCCGGGGGTTTGGGCCGGGGTCGACTGGAAGACTGGTCACCTCCACGCGCCCAGTATCGGCGACACCTCCGGATGCCATAAGACCCGGGCGGATCAAACCCGCGGCGGTGCCCGCTCGCGGTCGGTCTCCTTATCTGGGTGCGCGGAAGGCTTCTTCTTCGGGTGCCGCTGCCGGTTCGGGCGTCGGTTCGGTGATAGGGGGCGTTTCGGTCGTGGTTTCCGTGGTCGTTTCCGGCTCGGCCGTAATTTCCGATTCCGTCGTCGTTTCCGTTTCAGTGGTGGTTTCCGTCGTCGTTTCCGGTCCGGTCGTGGTTTCGCTCGGATCGGTCACGACTTCCGACCTGTCCGGTGCCGCGCTCGCGCTGCCGCTGTCGTCGGAGCTGCCGGTCATCGAGCCGACGGCGAACCCCATCGCGGCGAAGAGGAAAGCGAAGAGGCAGGCAATTAGGGCCAGGCGCGGAGTCAGCCGGTCCCTCGGCGTTCGCCGGACCAGTTCTTCGGCTCGCAGCATCGTCCGCAGGTGTCTGCAGAGCACCGCCGTATTCCGCTCGGTCGCCGCCACGCCGCGGCGGTCGCCGATCCGCTCTCGGATCTCCCGGGCTCGCCGCAGATCGCGATCGGCGCCCTCGACGTCGCCCGCCACGAGGTGGAGGGTGCCGAGCTCGTGCTTCGCCCAGGCGACCGCGTCCAGGTCGTCGAGCATCTCGCCGGCGCGCAGGGCGATCCGCAGCGTCTGCAGCAGGTCGACCCAGCGTTTCAGCAGCATCAGCAGCGTCGCCAGCGCCCGCGCCATCTGTAGCGATTTCTTGTGCTCTTTCTTGCGGTCCAGCCGCTCCAGGCAGTCGAGCAGAGCGCCGACCTCGAGGCCGAGCTGGGCGGGGTCCAGCGCCTGGCCTTCGCCGATGCCTTTACAGAGCGCGACCGCCCGCTCGATCTTCGCGGTCGCCTCCGAGGCTGCGGCGACTTCGGTCGCCAGCGCCGGTTCGGCCTTCCCGGCGCCCTGTTCGCTCTCTGCGTCGAAGGCGCGCTGGAGTGATTCGACCGAGCCGTCTGCGGCCTCGCCCGGCCGCAGCAAGGTGCCGGCGGGGCTGCCGGGTTCGAGGACATAGCCACCGATTTCAACCACGTTTTCCATCGCCCGAGTCTGGCGGCGGCGAGCCCGACGAGCAAACACTCCGGAGTTCGTAAAGGAGGCGTCCAGTGCGGATCGGCGAGACTTGACGGCGTGATCGAAGCCGTCACCTTCGACTTCTGGAACACGATCGCCCGGGTGCCGACGGGGGCGATGACCGATGCGAGGCAGCGGGCTGTCACTGCGGCTTGTGAGAGCAATGATGTGCGGGTCGAGGCGGAGCTGCTGCTCGCGAGCCTGAAAGAGGTTGGGCTGAGCTGGGAGCGGTCGTGGGCCAGGGGCCATCACCTGCATCCGCGCGAAGCGGCGGAGTCGCTGGTCCGGGCGCTCGGGGTGGAGGGGGCGGCGCGGGAGATGGTCGCCGAGGCGTTCCTCGGCGCGGGCCGGGAAGTCGAACTGGAGCTGGCACCTGACATCGGTGCCTGTCTGGCGGCGCTGCGGGAGCGGGAGCTCCGGCTCGGGATCGTCTGCGACGTTGGCATCAGCGGCGGCGAGCTGTTGCGAGAGCTGCTCGACGCCGAGGGGTTGCTGCGCCACTTCGACGGCTGGGGATTCTCCGACGAAGTCGGCCACTACAAGCCGGCCCCGCAGATCTTCGAAGCGGCGCTTGGGGCGCTTGGGACGGCACCGGGGGACGCGATGCACGTCGGCGACCTGCCGCGCACCGACATTGCCGGCGCCACCGCGCTGGGGATGCGGACCGCGCGCTATCGGGGGATGAACGACGAGCCCGAGGGCGGGGCGGAGGCCGAGTTCGTCCTCGACAGCCACGCCGAGCTGCTCGAGGTCATCGCCCGGCTCGATCGCGGCTGAGGACGTAGGCGGCCATTCCCTTCGGAGCGCCCTTGGCGCTGAAGCGGCGCTTCTTCGCCTCCGCGGTGCCGGGGGCGAGCTGATCCAGGGCACGGTCGGAGACGAGGATCTCTCCGGGCTTCGCCGCGTCGGCGAGGCGGGCGGCGACGTTGACGTCGACGCCGAAGTAATCGCCGCCGAGCTTGCGCGGGCGGCCGATGTGGATGCCGGTGCGCAGCCGCGGTCGGTAGCCGTCGACCTCGATCGGCGCCACCCGCTCGCTCGCGGCGAAGGCGGTCTCGACAGCGCTGGGCGCGTCCCAGAACGCCGCCATCAGCCCGTCGCCGAGCCGCTTCACCACCTCGCCCTGGCGCTCGAGTACCGGCGGCTCGATCGCCTCGCTGACCTCACGCAGCAGCCGCACCGCCGAGCGGTCGCCGGCCTCCAGCGCCCAGCTGGAGAAGCCGACCAGGTCGGTGAAGAGGATCGCGACGTCGACCTTGCCGCGGCCGCGGTCCTGGGACTCGGCCAGCCGCTGCCAGGCCTGCAGGGCGCTGAGGCCGAGCTCACCGAAGAAGCCGTGCTCGGTGCCCCGCAACGCGACCAGCTGCCGGGCGGCGCGATCGGACGGGCGGCCGCGGGCGGTGGAGAGGTTGTCGATCAGCTCGTCGTCGCCAAGCGTCTGCTCCCGCGCCCGCCGCGCAAACCCGACCAGCTTCGGGTTGCGATTGAAGCGCTGCGCGGCAGCGGCAAAGCGGCTGCCTCGATTGATGGGCTTCTCGCTCACGACAGCCGCCGCCATCTGGCGCCCCGGCCTGCGCCTTGGGCCTCGATCTTTCCTTCCTCCCGCAGCTCGGCGAGAACAAGCCTCACCGTGGCGTCGCTTATCCCCGGCAGAGCGCGCTCGACGTCGCGGCGGCGGAACTCGCCGGGAGCGTGTTCGAGGATGTGTTCGCGGACGCGTTCGCGCTTGCTGCCGGATTGCGAGCGAGCAGCCGTGACCCGTTGCTCGAAATCCTCATACGCGGAGGCGAGGATCGCGCTGAAGTAAGTGATCCAAGGCCAAATGGTGTGCTCGGCCTGGTGCCAGCCGCGCTGGGATTCGTACAGAGCCTGGTAGTAGCTGTGTTTCGATTCATAGATGCGCTGCTCGACGCTGATGTAGCGCGCGACCCGGTAGCCCTGCCCCAACAGCTCATGGGTGGTGAGCAATCGGGCGAGTCGGCCGTTTCCATCCGCCACCGGGTGGATCGCAAGGAAGTCGATGAGAAAGGCGCCGGTCAGGACCAGCGGGTGGGCGATCTGCTCCCGCTTGGCTGCTTCGTAGCGAGCCAGGAGCTCGGTGAGCTGAAATTCCGTCTCGCCGGGCGGGGTGGGCTCGAAGACGGTTTCCCGGCTGCCGCTCTCGTAGGAGACGATCAAGTTCTGATCGGACTTCAGGTGTCCGCCCCGTCCGCCCGAGTGGGCAAAGAGAAGGCGATGGAGATGCAGGACGAAGGGCACGTCAAGAGGCTCAGGAGACTCTTGCCGCACCAACTCGTCGATGGCATCTCGGTAGCCGGCGAACTCGCGCTCGTTGCGGTTGCGAAAACGGCGCGAGCCCTCAACGATCTGCTCGGCCCGATCGCCCTCGACGATCACGCCCTCGATCGCGTTGGAGGCCGTGATCGAGGCAATGCGAGCGTCCTCGGACAGCTGGGCTAAAAGCTCTGGCAGTTGGTCTTCGAAGAGGCCCTGGCGGCCCTTTGCGGTGTCGATCCTGGCAAGGACAGGTCCCAGATCGCGTGGCTGGGCAGCGAAGGTCCGGTCGATGTCGATGAAGCTTTTAATGAGCTAATAATCGCATAAACGAGCTAAAAGGGGGCTCAATTAGCTCCATTATGTGATTTCAGCGGCATTTCAGCAGGCGGCCGACGGCCTCCATCATCTCCTCGCGCGCCTCGGGGGTTGCGGCGCCGACGACACAGTGGCGGGTGTGTTCGTCGAGCAGGGCGAGGGCGACCTTGTCGATCGCCGCCCGGGCGGCGGAGATCTGGGTGAGGATGTCGATGCAGTAGCGCTCCTCCTCGACCATCCGTTCGATGCCGCCGATCTGGCCGCTGATCCGACGCAACCGGTTCTTGACCTTCTCTTTGTTGTCGATGTATCCGGGGTCTTGTTTGGTCATCTCGCTATTATACCCCCATGGGGTATGCGAAGAGCTCATCGCCGGCTGAGGAGCGACTGGATCTGCCGATCGAGGGGATGACCTGCTCCTCCTGCGCCGGTCGGGTCGAGAAGAGCCTCAACAAGCTCGATGGGGTCGAGGCGACGGTCAACTTCGCGACCGAGCGGGCGAGCGTCGAATTCGATCCCGCGCGGGTCGAGCCGGAGCAGCTGCTCGGCGCGGTGGCCGACGTCGGCTACACGGCGTCCCTGCCGGGCGGCGATGATGAAGGCGAGGCGGCCGAAGTCGACCCGACCGCCGATTTGCGGCGGCGGCTGATCTTCGCCGCCGCCCTCTCGCTGCCGGTGCTGCTGCTGGCGATGATCGAACCACTGCAGTTCAAAAACTGGCAGTGGCTCTCGCTGCTGCTGGCGACGCCGGTGGTGCTCTGGGCGGGGTGGCCGTTCCACCAGGCCGCCTGGCAGAACCTGCGCCACGGCGCGGTGACGATGGACACCCTGATCTCGCTCGGGACCCTCGCCGCGCTCAGCTGGTCCCTCTACGCACTCTTCTTCGGCGACGCCGGGACGAACGGGATGAAGATGCCCTTCGAGCTGGTCGCAGAACGCGACGCCGGCGCGGACCAGATCTACCTTGAGGTCGCCTCCGTCGTCACCACCTTCATCCTCGCCGGCCGCTACTTCGAGGAACGGGCGAAGCGGCGGGCCGGGGCGGCGCTGGAGGCGCTGCTCGACCTCGGGGCAAAGGATGTGGCGCTGTTCGAGGCCGACGGCAGCGAGCGCCGGGTTCCGGTCTCCGAACTCGCGGTCGGCGACCGCTTCGTCGTCCGGCCGGGCGAGAAGGTCGCGACCGACGGCGTCGTCGAGAGCGGCTCCTCGGCGGTCGACCAGTCGCTGGTCACGGGCGAGTCAGTGCCGGTCGAAGTCGGACCGGGGGAGGAGGTGGTCGGCGCGACGATCAACGTCGGCGGCCGCCTCGTCGTCCGCGCGACCCGCGTCGGCGAGGACACGGCGCTGGCCCAGATCGCCCGCCTCGTCACCGAGGCGCAGACGGGCAAGGCGCCGGTGGAGCGCCTCGCCGACCGGGTCAGCGCCGTCTTCGTCCCGGTGGTGATCGCGCTCGCTCTCGCCACCCTCGTCTACTGGCTCGCCGACGGCGCGGGGGCGACCTTCGCCTTCACCGCCGCGGTCGCGGTGCTGATCATCGCCTGCCCCTGCGCGCTGGGCCTGGCGACGCCGACGGCGCTGCTGGTCGGGACCGGGCGCGGCGCCCAGCTGGGGCTACTGATCAAGGGACCGGAAGTGCTGGAGTCGACCCAGCGGATCGACACCGTCGCCCTCGACAAGACCGGGACCGTGACCAGAGGTGAGATGTCAGTGGTCGGGGTGCACGCGGCGCCGGGCGTCAAGGAGGCTGAGGTGTTGCGCCTGGCCGGCGCGGTCGAGGACGCCTCCGCGCACCCGATCGCGGCGGCGATCGTGACCCGGGCCCGGGAAGAGGTTGGTCCGCTCCCCCCAGTCGAGGAGTTCGCTAGCGAGGCCGGGGTAGGCGTCCGGGGAACGGTCAAAGGCCATTCAGTCGCCTTGGGTCGCGCCGATGGCGGCTCAGTGTCGAGTTGGTGGCGCATAGCGAGAGGAACTCGACAGCCCCCGAAGCTCGCGACCTTGCGCGCCGAAGCTGAAGCGGCTGGTCAGACGGCTATTGCGGTCGGTTGGGATGGCGAGGCTCGCGGCCTTATCGTCGTCGCCGACACCGTGAGGCCGTCGAGCCGTGAGGCGATCGCGCAACTGCGTGAGCTGGGCCTGAGGCCGGTGCTGCTGACCGGCGACAACGAGGCGACCGCGAAGGCTGTGGCGGCCGAGGTCGGGATCGATGAGGTGATCGCCGAAGTGCTGCCGGCGGAGAAGGCGGCGACGGTCGAGCGCCTGCAGTCGGAAGGCCGGATCGTGGCGATGGTCGGCGATGGCGTCAATGACGCACCCGCGCTGGCACAGGCCGACCTCGGCCTGGCGATCGGCACCGGCACCGACGTCGCGATCGAGGCCTCCGACATAACCCTGACCTCCGGCGACCCCCGCGCCGTCGGCGACGCGATCCGCCTCTCCCGCCGCACCCTGAGGACGATCAAGGGCAACCTCTTCTGGGCCTTCGCCTACAACGTCGCCGCCATCCCACTCGCTGCCGCCGGCCTCCTCAACCCGATCATCGCCGGCGCCGCAATGGCCCTCTCCAGCGTCTTCGTCGTCACCAACTCGTTGCGACTGCGGGGCTTCAGTCCGCGGCGGGACCGCCTGGCGTGATCGCCGAGCGAAGGGCGTCGCCGGCGGTATAGCTGGAAGCTCGGGCACGCCCGAGCTGATCGACCAAGCCGGCATCGAGCAACCGCCGGAGGTCGGCACTCGCGGTAGCGGGGGAGACGTCGGCATCCTCGGCGTACTTGCCGCGGTCGGTCCCGCCCAGCAAGCTCTGCTCGAGGGCGATCACGATCCGGTCCGGCCAGCCGCGCTCGCCGGCGAGGTCTTCCAACCTTTGCCAGCGCGCCGCCGCTTGCTCGATCTGGCCCAGTCGCTGCCGGGCCTGGGCGATGTGCGCCTCGAGGCAGAAGGAGACCCAGCCGGTCGCGTCCCGCTCCGGTTGATAGCTGCCGCCTTGGGCCTCGCGGAGGGCGGCGTAGTACTCGCCGGTGTGCTCGCCGAGGTACTCCTCGATCGAGAAAAACTCAGGCGAGCCGAGGCCGCCGCGGGCGAGGACCAGCGACTGGACGATCCGTGAGATCCGCCCGTTGCCGTCCCGGAAAGGATGAACCGAGGTGAGGTTCAGGTGCGCCATAGCCGCCTTCACGACGACGTCAACTCCCGGCTGATCGTCGGCCAGCCAGTCCACGATCTCGGTCATCAGGGGAACGACCTGGTCGGCGTCGGGGCCCTGGTACTCGAGCGACCCATCGGCCCCGGTGACGCCGATCGGTCCGGTCCTCCACAAGCCCGGATCCTTGTCGCGCTGGAAGTAACAGGCCTCGAAGTGAAGGTCGAGGATGACCCGGTCCAGCCACCTGAACGACGGGTCGATCGCCATCGTCCCGACGTGGTCCATCGCCCGCGCGTAATAAGCGACCGCCTGCTGGTCCGCGTCGCCCTTATCCGGGACCCGGCGGCCGCTGGTCAGGGCCAACGCTTCATCTGGGGAGACGCTGAAGCCCTCGATCGAGGTAGAGCTCTCGATCGACGAAGCGCGCACCTGCCGACGCAGCGAGCCGATCCATCGGGATCGGGTGGACACCTCGTCGCCAAGCTGTTTGCGCAGCTCGTCGAGCACGTCGAGGCGTTCCCGAAGCGGCTTGTTCAATGCAGGGGCCTGGAAGATCACGACCCCATCTTAGACGATTAATCGTCTAAGCGTTTAGACGACTAATCGTCCAGGCACCTCGGTCGTCGTTTACGACTGCTTCCTCCCGACGGTGAGCAGGTACTCCATCTCGAAGCGGGCGTCATCGTCGCTGCCGAGGTTCCACTCGGTGCAGAACTCGGTCAGGGTGCGGTCGAACTCGTCGGCGCGGTTCTCTTTCTCGGCGTTGGCGCGGGCGGCGATCGTCGGGCCGTAGCGCTGCTTGAAGTGCTCGCCGTAGTCGTTGGGATGCTGGAAGGCGGTCACATCGAGGATGCCTTTCTCGACCTTGTCCAGCTCGACCCGGTCGCCGAGAAGCTCACGGAGGTGGTCCTCGCCGCCCCAGAGCGGCGGCGGCTGGGCGCCCTCGGGCGGCGGCGGCATGAACGGCCCCATGGCGCGGAAGAGGGCGCCGATCATCCCCTCCGGCGTCCAGCTCAGCAGGCCGATCTTGCCGCCGGATTTGCAGATGCGGACCAGCTCATCAGCTGCTTTCTGGTGAAAGGGCGCGAACATCACCCCGATCGAGGAGATCACGACGTCGAAGCTCCCGTCCTCGAAGGGAAGGTCGTGGGCGTCGGCCTCGGCCCACTCGAGCTCGACTCCCTCGGCGGCGGCGCGGGCGCGGCCGGCGTCGAAGAGCTCCGGCGTCAGGTCGCTGGCGACGACGTCGGCGCCGGTCTTGGCCGCCGGGATCGAGGCGTTGCCGGTGCCGGCGGCGACGTCGAGGACGCGCTGGCCGGGGCCGATCTCGCAGGCCTCGACCAGGCGCGGCCCGAGCGGCAGGAGGAAGGTCTCGACCATCGAGGGGTAATCGCCGGACGCCCACATCGCCCGGTGTTTCTGTCGCAGATCCACGGCGGCTCCTTCAATTGGTTGACGATCCTTTTCTACGCCTTTGTGGGGGATCGATCAAGTGGAGCTGCTCAGTTACCGCTCTCCGTCGCCACCCCGGGCGACTCGCGCTCGACCTCGATGCGGGGGAGGATCCGCTCGAGCCAGTCCGGAATCCACCAGTTGCGCGGGCCGAGCAGCTGCATCACCGCCGGCACCAGGACCATCCGCACCAGGGTCGCGTCGAGGAAGATCGCCGAGGCGAGGCCGATCCCGAAGAGCTTGAGGAAGACTTCGGGCGAGGCGACGAAGGCGAGGAAGACGACGACCATGATCGCCGCCGCCGCGGTGATCACCCGGGCGGTCTTGGCGAGGCCGTCGGCGACCGCGCGGCGGGTGTCTTCGTCCTTCAGGTACTCCTCGCGGATCCGCGAGATCAGGAAGACCTCGTAGTCCATCGAGAGCCCGAAGAGGATCGCGAACATCATCACCGGCATGAACGGGGCGATCGGGACTTCGTGGTCGATCCCGATCAGTTCGCCGACCGCTCCGCCCTGCGAGACCAGGGTCATCACGCCGTACGCGGCGCTGACCGAGAGCAGGTTCATCACCCCCGCCTTGAGCGAGATGAAGGGGGAGTGGAAGGCGACCAGCAGCAGCAGGAACGAGAGCCCGACGACGCCGGCGATGAACCACGGCATGCGCCCGGTGATGTAGGTGCTCTGGTCCTCGAGCGCGGCGTTGACGCCGCCGACCAGGGCGTTGACGCCGGAGTCGCCGACGGCGGCCGGGATCGTGCTGTCGCGCAGGCGGTCGACCAGTTCGGAGGTTGCCTCGTCCTGCGGCGAGGTGGTCGGGACGACGGTGATAATCGCCGCGGTGCCGTCGGAGTTGAATCGGGCCGCCGGCACGAAGGCGACACCCTTCTCTTCACGCAGATCGGAGACGAGGGTGTCGACCGTCGCCTTTGCACCCGGGTCCGGCAGTTCGGCGGCGATCACCAGCGGTCCGTTGGCGCCGGGCCCGAAGCCCTCGCTGATCAGGTCGTAGGCCTGGCGGGTCATCGTGTCGGGCTGGTCGTTGCCGGCGTCGGGGAAGCCGAGGCGCATGCCGAGCGCCGGCGCGGCGAGCGCGAGCAGGATCGCGGTCGCGACGATCGCGGCGGTCCAGGGGCGACGCTGCACGGCGTGGCTCCAGCGGGCGGCGGGGGATTCGCCGTCTTCCTTCGCGTCGAGGCTGCGTCCGAGCAGCGGGATCCGCAGCCGGTCGACGTTCGGCCCCAGGTAGGAGAGGAGCGCCGGCAGCAGGGTGATCGAGGCGACCATCACCACCAGCACCGCGAGTGCGGCCGAGATCGCCACCCCGTACATGTACGGGAGGCCGGTGAGGAAGAGGCCGAGGATCGCGATGACGACGGTGCAGCCGGCGATGATCACGCTGCGCCCGGCGGTGGTGACCGCCTCGACGACCGCGTCGTGGCGGTCCTTGCCGTCCTTCATCGCCGAGCGGAAGCGGGTCAGGACCAGCAGCGCGTAGTCGATCCCGACGCCGATCCCGATCAGCCCCGAGACCGCGGTCGTCCAGTTGGGGACGTCGATCACGTTGGCGAGCAGCACGATGAGGCCGCCGGAGGAGATGCCGAGGCCGACGAGGGCGATCACCAGCGGCAGGCCGGCGGCGACCAGGGAGCCGAAGGCGATCAGCAGCACGATCGCGGCGCCGAGGAAGCCGAAGAACTCAGGGCTGGTCTGTTCCTGGGCGGTGTAGATCGGTTCGCCGCCGAGCTTGATCTCCAGGCCGTCGCCGCTGTTGTCTTCGGCGGCGGAGATCAGTTCTTCGCCCTGCTCTTTCTTCACCTGCCAGCCGGGGATGGTCAGCGGCAGGGTGGTGGTGGCGATCTCGCCGTCGTCGGAAACCCGGATCGCGTCCCGTTTTTCGACGTCCTTGATGCCTTCGGTCTGCTTGAAGAAGGCGTTCATCTTCGCCCGCGAGGCAGGGCTCGCCACCCCGGCCGGGTCCTTCCAGACGACGTAGATTTCCTGCCCCGAGTAGCCGCCGAACTCGCGTTCGGTCAGGTCGCTGGCGGCCTTCGAGTCCGAGCCGGGGGTGTTGTAGTCGGCTTCGTACTCGCCGGCGAGGGCGATTCCGAGGCCGATGATGACGACGGTGGCGACGACCCAGGCGAGGACCATGCGGCCGCGGCGGCGGTAGGCGATGTCGGCGAGACGGGCGAGACGACGGGTCATGCGGAGCTACCTCCGTGTGAAGGATTCTTTACGACTGAAAAGGTGCAGGGAGAAATCATTCATAGCAACAGCGCGGTCTGGCCGAGCGCCGCCCCGACCCGAAGCTCGCCGGTTGCCAAAGAAGCGTGAACGGGTAGCTGAGAGGAGTCAGGAAAGGGAGCATTCGAGGTGGGAGGGGGGCGGTCATGCCGAGCGCAGTCGGGTTTCGTCGCTTGGCGATTGTTGTTGCAGCTTTCGTCGCTCTCTCCCTCGCCTTCGTCGCCTCGGTCGAGGGCCGGGCTCTCTCCTGTGAGGGAAAGCGGGCGACGATCTCCTCGGACCACCGCACGATCCACGGGACCCGCGGGCCCGACGTGATCGTCGGCAGCCGCGGCGCGGACGTCCTTTTTGGCGCCGGTGGCAACGACCTGATCTGCGGCCGCGGTGGACGCGACCGGATTCACGGCGGGCGGGGCAAGGACACTGTCGACGGCCAGCAGGGCGCCGATCTCCTAGATGGCGGCCGCGGTTCCGACGAAGTCTTCGGCGGCAACGGTCGCGACCGGGTGCGCGGCGACAGCGGCAACGACCTCGTCCGCGGGGGTCCCGGCGCTCGTGACGACGTCGACGGAGGCATGGGGGACGACACGGTGACCGGGGGGCGCGGCAGCTTCGACGCCATCGCCGGCGGGATCGGCCGCGACCGCATCGACGGCGGGCCGGGAGGACACGACACCGCCTCCTACCGCAGCGCCGGCGGGCCGATCGAGGTCGAACTCGGCTATGGGCGGGTCAGCGGGGCCGAGAACGAGCAACTGAGGGGAATCGAGGACGTCCTCGGCGGGCCCGGCAACGACGGCTGCTTCGAACTTTCCCTGGCGATTCGCTGGTGCGGGTCGACCGGCATCGCCATCTCCGGCAGCCCCGGCGACGACAACCTCGCGATCGACCTTCAGAACCAGCAGCTCGTCATCTCCGCCGGGACGGGACCCGTGCTTCAAGTCGGCGGGGACCGCCGCATCGGCTCGCTGCTCGTCTCACTCGGCGACGGCGACGACCGGGTCGTGGTCGCGCCCTCGCTGCCGCCGGAAGTCGAGGTGACGATCGAGGGCGGGGCAGGGAGCGATTGGCTGCGCGGCGGCCGCGGGGGCGACACGATCTACGCCGGCGACGACGACGTCCCCGACCGGCTCGAAGGCGGCGGTGGGGGCGACGCACTCTTCGGCGTCAACATCTTCCATCCCCGCCACGCTGGCGGCGCCGCGACGATGATCGGCGGCGCCGGCGACGATCTCCTGATCGGCGGTCAGCCCTGCGACGGCGATCTCTTTGCCGGCGGTCGCGGCGCCAACGACAGCGCCTCATTCGCTCGGGTCCGCAACGAAGGCGTCTTCGTCGAAGCGATGGTCGGCGGCGCGGTGACCGACCCCGACCTCGCCGCCTGCACGCCGGGGCGCATCTCCTCCGACACCGAGAAGATCGAGGGATCGCCTGGCCCCGACGTCCTCCTCGGCGGCGCGCACGCCGACACGCTGCTTGGGCGGGGCGGCTCCGACAGCCTCGACGGCAGGGGCGGCCAGGATCGCTGCATCGGCGGTCGCGGCGGCGACCGCTCCCGCCGCTGCGAGTACCTGCGCAACTGAGGTTGCAGGTTCGTCTGCCGCGGGGCGCGAGTCGATTGGCCCACCTACGGTTTACGGAGGGCCGGCGCCGTATGCCGGCTTTCCTCTTCTTTCATGGCGAATCCGACCGCAAATCCGCGCCGGCGCTGGCTTTTGTCGCTTACGGCGATGGCGCTTGCCCTGCTCGCCAGCTGCCTGGTGGCGGTTGCAAGCGCGCCGGCGAAGAGCGCCTCGGAGAAGCTGGAAGCGGTCGAAGAGAAGATCGGCGCCGCCGAAGAACGCGAAGGCGTGCTGACCTCCGACATCGAAGCGATGGCGGACGAAATCTCCGCCCTCGAAGGGCAGGTGACGGCTCTGCGCACCCGCGAGGCCGCCGCCGAAGAAGAACTCGCGGGCAAAGAAGCCGAGTTGGGCAAGGCCGAAGACGAACTGCAGGAGGCGCTGAAACGCCTCGACACCCTGCGCGGCCGCCTCAAGCGGGCGCTGCTCAACCTGCGGGAGCGGCTGGTCGCGATCTACACCTACGGCGCCACCTCCGACCTCGCCTCGGTCGTTCTAAGCTCCGAAGACTACGGCGACATGGTCGCCCGGACCGAGTACTTCGACGCGATCAACGAGAGCGACTCGGTCCTCGCGGAGCGGGTGCGAAGCCTGCGCGACGAAGCGAAGAAACTGGTGCGGGTGCGGAAGACCGCGAAGCTGACGATCGAGAAGGCGCGCGACCAGATCGCCGCCAAGGCGCAGCGGCTGGCGGACACCCGCTCGACGCTCGAGTCCCGCGAGGGGGCGCTGCTCTCGGCCCGGGCGAAACGCCGCCAGGCGCTGAACGGCGTCCAGGGCGAACGCGACGACCGCGAGGAAATCGCCGCCGGCCTGCGCTCCGAAATCGCCCAGGAAATCGCCGAAGCGACCGGTGGCACGGCGCTGCCGGCTGGGCCGCTGCCGAGCGCCAGCGCTGCCGGTTTCATCTGGCCGGTCGAAGGCACCCTCACTTCCCCCTTCGGCTACCGCTGGGGGCGGATGCACGAGGGGATCGACATCTCCGTGCCGGAAGGGACGCCGATCCGCGCCGCTGCTGACGGCACCGTGATCCTGATGCAGTCCGAAGCCGAAAGCGGCGGCTACGGCAACTACACCTGCATCGACCACGGCGGCGGGCTCTCCACCTGCTACGCCCACCAGTCGAGCTTCGCCACCTCGGTCGGCGCCAGCGTCAGCCAGGGCGACGTGATCGGCCTCAGCGGCAACACCGGCCACAGCACCGGCCCCCACCTCCACTTCGAGGTCCGCGTCAACGGCGTCCCCACCGACCCCCTCGGCTACCTCTAACAGCCCGAACCGCATCAAATTTCACGCCAGGCGGACGTGAAATTTGATGCAGTTCGGGGGAGGGGGTTAGATTTCGCGGCGTGGCGGAGCTGATCCTCTATGCGATTCCGGCTTTTGTGTTGCTGCTCGTGGTCGAGTTGCTCTCGTTCAAGTGCGCGCGGGACGAGGATCTCGTCGGCTACGAGGCGCGGGACACCCGCACCAGCCTGACGATGGGCGGTGGCAACGTCGTCATCAACGCCGTCTGGAAGCTGGTCGTTGTCGCCGTCTACGTTGGTCTTTACGAGTTGACGCCGCTGCGGATGCCGGCCGACAAGTGGTGGACCTACGTCCTCCTCTTCCTCGCCGACGACCTCGCCTACTACTGGTTCCACCGCATCCACCACGAGGTGCGGGTCTTCTGGGCCAGCCACGTCGTCCACCACTCCTCCGAGCACTACAACCTCTCGACGGCGCTGCGCCAGACCTGGACGCCGATGACCGCGCTGCCGTTCTGGGCGCCGCTGGCGCTGCTCGGCTTCGCCCCCTGGATGATCCTCACCCAGCAGGCGATCAGCCTCATCTACCAGTTCTGGATCCACACCGAGCGGGTGAAGAAGATGCCCGCCTGGTTCGAGTTCTTCTTCAACACTCCCTCGCACCACCGCGTCCACCACGGATCCAACGAGGTCTACCTCGATCGCAACTACGGCGGCATCCTGATCGCCTGGGACCGAATTTTCGGCACCTTCCAGGGTGAGACCGAGCGGGTCCGCTACGGGCTGACGAAGAACCTCAGGTCCTTCCGGCCGACCCATGTCGCCTTCCACGAGTTCCGCGCCATCGCCCACGACGTGCGGCAGGCGAAGAACTGGCGTGATCGCCTCGGCTTCCTTTTCCGCGGCCCGGGCTGGTCGCCCGACGGGACGGGCGGCGGAACCCGAGGGTGAGTGTCGAGTTTGTCCTCCACGTGGGGGACTAAGTCGACACGCCTAGGGCTGCAGGCGCTTGTGGGTCCAGGAGCCGTCGCTCTTTATGTAGAGCAGGCGACGGTGGAGGCGGTTGGGGCTGCCGTGCCAGAACTCGACCAGGTCGGGATCGAGGCGGTAGCCGCCCCAGTCCTCAGGGCGCCGCAGGATTTCTTCGCCCCCGACGAGTCCGGCCGCCTCGCGCCGCAGGCGCTCCGGATCGTCCAGTGCTTCTCCCTGGTTGGAGGCGACGGTGGTCGCCTGTCCCGCGGGCGGCCGCTCGGCAAACAGCCGGTCGGACTCCTCTGGGCTCATCCGCTCGACCGGCCCCTCGAAGACGACCTGCTGCAGCGTCTCGCGCCAGTAGAGCGTCCCCGCCGCGCGCGGGTTGGCCGCCAGCTCCCGTCCCTTACGGCTGTTGGAGCTGAAGGCGAAGACGATCGCCGGGGTGACCTGCTTGAGGAGGACGATCCGGTTCGAGGGACTGCCGCCGGCGTCGGCGGTCGCTAAGGCCAGGGCCCGCGGCTCGCGAACGCCGCGCGTGTCGGCGCCCTGCAGCCAACTATCGAGCAGCGCCAGCGGATCATCGGGCGGCGCGTCGAACTCGGGTAGCTCGAGGGACGCATCCCCCGAGAGCGTTTCGAGCCCCTCGCTCACCCGTTGAGGCTCATCCGCAGCCGCACCTCGGTCCCCCACCCGCCGGAGCGGATCTGGACCAGGTCGCAGAGCTGGTTCGCGATCCAGAGGCCGCGGCCGCTGGGCTGGTCGGCCGGAGGTCGTTCGCGCCCCACCAGCGGGTCCTCGATCCGTCCGCGATCGCGGACGGAGCAGACAAGGGAGCCCTCCTCGTCCCAGACGTGGAGGCTGCCCTCGCCGCCGCCGTGCTGGATGCTGTTGGTCGCCGCCTCGCAGACCGCGAGGACGAGGTCCTCGTTGCAGCGGGTGTCGAGTCCGGCGGTGCGAGCGCATTGGGCGACGAAGTGGCGCACGATTGCCAAGTCTGCCTTACCGAAGGAAAGGGCGACGGACGGGCGGCCGAGTGGCGAGAGCGCGCCTTCTAGGGGGGTGTTGAGGTTGTATCGCGGCGAGAGTGCCTTGCCGTGCCTCCCGGCGCAGATCGGGTGACTGATTTGGGCGCCCTCCAGGACCGAGTCGTCAAGCGTGCTGGTGTCGTAAGGGCACATCACGGTGAGGTCTTTCTCCTCGCCGAAAGCGATGTTGAACAGGCGCTCGTTCAGCAGGCACTCCTCCACCTCCGCCGAGCTTCGGCCAGGGGGTATCGGTTCCCCCAGCCCGCGGACTCCCTTCTCTGGATCGCAGGTGGAGAGATAGTCCCGCCAGGCCGTGATCAGCCGGCCGGGATTGCGACCGACCACCCCCATCGGCCAGAACTCCACGCCTCGGGCGGCGGAACCCATCGATTCCTGCACCAGTCGCAGGCGCGGTTCCGGGAGGACGACCAGTACCGCTTCCCCGGCAGCCACTCCCTCTTCCAGGTAGGGAATCGCCCCCTCGATGAACTCGTCGTCGCCGGCGTAGAAGAAGGCCTCGTGGTGGAAGCCGGTCGCGGACAGCCCAGGCTTCGCCGTCATAGGTCCAGCTCCAGCAGGTCGGACAACCTCCCGACCATGGCGGGGCAGTTGTGGAGCCGGTAGCCGCCGTCACCCGGGGGCTGGCTGGCATGGGCGGCGAGGACTTCGAGGCCGCGATGGTCGACGAAACGGAGCGCTCCCAGGTCGAGTCGGACCGGCTCGCCGCAACGGGAGGCGAGGCCAAGGAGACGGTCGAGCGCCTCGCTGGAGAAGGAGTCGATTTCGCCGCTGAGGACGAGCCCCTCGCCTTCGCCGAAGAGGCGAAACGGGACTGCCTTGGCATCGAAGTTGGTGGTGGGGTGGATCGCCGCTAGATCGCCCAGCAGGGAAGGGGGGAGGCCGTCGCGCCGGTAGCCGCAGAGGGCTGAGATTCCGTTGGCCTCGAGGATTCGGTCGGCGGCGCTCTCCCAGCGGAGGCGGTCGGCCCAGGCCTCGGGCTCGGCGAGGAAGTCCGTTGCCTGCGAGGCGACTCGCAGCCCGGCGAAGCCGTCGGTGCGGGCGGCTTCCGCTGCCCCGGCATAGAGCGCAAGCTGGGTCTCGACGTCGATCCTCTCGCCCGGTCGGTAGACCGTCCCCAGTTCGACCAGCCGCAATGCGCCCCGGTCGAGCATCCCGCTGACGTCGCCAAGCTGGTCGAGGCGTTCGCGCTGCGTGTCTACTGGCTCGCTGCTGACGTAGATCAGCCGCTGGTCGCGGCGGAGGCCGTCGCTGAAGAACTCAAGCGCCGCATCGACAAATTCGCCCTCCTGGTCGAACGCCCAGCAGGCGTGTGCATGCGGTCCGAGGTCGCTTGCGGAGTCGATGCAGCCGTGCGCTCTCACTAGTGAAGTATCTCACTGTGACCGAATACGTACCAGGGCCAATTTGCCCTCCGTTTGGGCGTTTATCCCGCTCTCGTCCCGGCGACCTCCTCTTCGAGCTGTTCGCAGCGGCGTTCGGCGGTGTGGTCGGCAAGCACACGTTGTCGCGCGCGTCCACCGAGCGCAGCGCGTTCGTCTTCGCCGAACTCGCTGAGGAAATCGATCACGTCTTCGGCGGAGTCGGCGATCAGGATCTCCTCGTCGGGGGTGAAGATCTGGCCGAGGCCTTCCCAGCGGTCGCTGATCACCGGCGTCTCGCAGGCGGCCGACTCGATGAGACGCGCGCTTGGCGTCCAGCCGGCTGCCCGCATCTCGGGCCCGGTGACGTTGAGCGTGAAGCGCTGCGAGGCGTAGAAGGCGGGAACCTCGTCGAGGGCGACGTGCTCGATCCGCTCGACGTTGTCGGGCCACTCGGTCTCGGGCGGGTAATGCGCCCCGGCGACGGCGAAGGAGAGGAGTGGCGCCCGCCGTGCCGTCTCGATCAGCAGTCGCTCCAGCGCCAGCTGGTTGCCCTGCTCATAGGCGCCGAGGTAGCCGAGGTCCCAAAGCATCTCCGCCGCGACCGGCTCGTAGGTGTCGGAGTCGACCAGGGAGTAAAAGGCGACTGCGCGGCGGGCGCCGAACTCCTCTTCCAGCACCTCCAGAGTCGGACCGCCGGTGGACGAGAGATAGAGGTCGAAGCGGCTTATGAGCTCAGGGGAGAGGTACTCGCACTCGCCGCGGCGCAGCTCGGCGAGCGTCACCGGAGTGGCGAGGTCGTAGAAGGCGGTGCTCCCCTTGACGGTCTCCAGTATCCACCGACAGACGGCTGCGCCGCCGGGGAGGGCACTGGCGACTACGAGGTCGGCGGCGGCGACCTCGTCGCAGTGCCTGGAGGCGAGGTCTTGAAGCGAAACGTCGCCCTCGAGGAAGAGAACCTCGTGGCCGCGGGCGCTTAGTTCGCGGATCAGCGCCGGGTAGCTGGTCACGGGTCCGTTCCCCCCGGAGGAGGAGATCGAGAGGCCGAGAAACACGACCCTCATTGGAACGGCGGTCCTTCCGAGAGGTCCCCGACCGGCGCGGTGTGCCGATCGCAGGGTTACATCGAGGCTACTCCCCCTAGGAGGCTTTGGCGAAACGATTGGCGAAAGTCTTGATCTGCATCGGTAGTTCCTCCTAGGTTCGCCCGGTCCGAATCAAAGTGGCCGGGGCGACTGCGCTAACAGCCCCCCGGCCGTGACAAAGGAGTGTGACCTCCCTTGCACGACAAGGCTACGTCAGCGACTACTGAAGGCGACTACGAGGAGGCCGTGCTGCGGCACGTTCTCACCTGGCAACCGACGATCCTGCGGCTCTGTGACCTGATCCGTGAACTCGCCAGCGACCCCCGCGAGTTCGCCCACAGAGACGCGGTAAGCGAAGCGGTGCGCGATCTGACGAAAGTTGGCCTGCTGCACCGCCAAGGGGAGTGCGTCCTGCCGACCCCGGCGGCGGTTTACGTTCGGGGATGGGAGCTTTGACCACGCAGGCCGTAGCGGCGCAGTTCGGCCGGAACCTCGCCGAGGCTCGCGGCTGGGAGGGGCTTTCTCAGAAGCAGCTTGCCCATCGCATCGCAAAGAGACAGGCCGATGTGGCGCGCTGGGAGCTTGGCGAGCGTTGTCCCCGGCTGGATTACGTCGTGAAGCTGGCGGATGCGGTCGGGGTGCAGGTCCGCGATCTCCTCTACGGGATCGAGTAGCTACCCGGCTCGCGCTCGGTGTAGAGCGCAAGCCAACTTCGTCAAGACCGTCAGGTCGGCGTGCAGTCGAACGCGATCAAGGCCACGGACCCGTAGGGGCTTCAACCCCCACTGGTTCTTCAAGCGGCCGAACTCGCGCTCGACTGCCGCCCGCTTTCGGTAGCCCGCTTTGAACCGCTTCGTCTCTCGCGGGATCAGCGGGTGCAGGCGGTCGGCGGCAATCCACGTTGACGCGGGCTTGCACTCTCCGGTCGGGCAGCGCCACTTGGTCGCGCCCCTCTTCCGGTCGGCACCCGCGAAGGTCCAGACGCCGTGCTGGCACTCGGGCGGGCGATGGTCACCACGCTTCACGTCCGGGGTCTGCTTCAACGGAATCAACGGCAGGCAGTCGCGCTCCATGCACTCGGTATGGATGCGCTCGATGTCATAGCCCTTGTCGAGTGCAGCGGTTGCCGCCATCGCGCCGCGCCGCTTGGCGGTGTCGAGCAAGTCGGCGACGAACCGCGTTTCGTGGGCCTTCGCCGTCTCCACCGTCCATGCGACGGGAAGATCGGTGGCGGTGCAGACCGCAGCATGGAGGCGGTAGCCGAAAAACCCGCCGCCGCGTCGGGTGCTGACCGCCGAGCGGTGCCCCCATGAGGCGTCGGGATCGGTGTGCCAGTTCCGTTCGACCTCGCTGTCCTTGGAGACGTAGCGCTGGCCGTTCGCATACGCCGGCATGTCGCTCGCGTCGATGGCGAGGTCGCGGCCGTAGGTCGGCAGCTTCGCCTTCAGCCCTTCGACCACGGCGTCGATGCAGCGCTCCACTTTGTCGCCGTGCTGGCGCAGCGTCTTCGCGAAGCGGTAGGCCGCCCACTTCGACGGCGGATCGCCCTCGCAGCCAAGGACGCGCTGGAGCTTCCAGTGCTCGCCGACCAGGGCGACGACTTTGGTCCACGTCGGCAGGGCGTAGACGTGCTTGACGACGCAGAGTCCGAGCATCGTTCTGATCGAGAACCCCGGCCTGCCGGTCCAGCGCGTGGCCTCCAGCTCGGCGATTAACCGCCGAAACTCCGGCATCTCAAGTAGCTCTGAAATTACGACGACGGGGGACCGTGCCGCTACTCTGTCTGAGGCCAAGGAGCCACAATCTCCTGGGTCCAGACCCCCGACTGTTCCACCAGTGCGGGGGTCATTTTTTCGCTTTCTAGAGCCAAACTCTAGCGTCTAGATCGGACGGGAAAACGACTCTGGCAAGGCTTGGTCACCTCCCGCAGGACGCATTCCAACGCGAATATTTGGCCAGCCGATAGGAGGGACTCTCTACCCTCCCTCGTAGCTACCCGAGATAGGGTCAAAAGCGGAGGGCATCGGGATCGAACCGATAGACGCCGCACAGCGTTTCCATGGGATGAAAACCCCAGCCCGGTACACCACACCGGGAGTGCCCTCCAGTGGGCGAGGCGGGACTTGAACCCGCAAGGTCGAATGACCACCCGTTTTAGAGACGGGCGTGTCTACCCAATTCCACCACTCGCCCATGAGCGAGAGAGGGGAGCCACAAGGCTCCCCTCTCTCAAACTTGAGTCGCTTCGACACCGCGCAGGGGAATGCCTCCCGGGGAACGGGCATCAGCGAAGACTTGTTCGAGTCTGCGGTGATTCGGCATCCTTTCCTTGAACTGCGCGCGGTTGTTCACGCCGGTGCGCAGGTCCGACTCCAATCTGGGCCGGAATGGGCAGGTGTCTCTACATCTGCGACGGTAGTTGCTGGTCCGGCGGCAACTCCGGCGCCAGAACGAGCAAAGGGCCGCCGGATGCCTTGGCGACCCTTTGCGTAAGTCCTTCCAGAGGCCGGAAGGCAGCGTGAACAGGAACGACTATAAGGCCCGTTCCGGCCGCCAAATCCGTGTTTCGATACGCGTTTTTTGGCTCTATAAAGCCAAGTTCAAAATGCAACTTGTCGCATCTTGCTCCAAGCCCGCCCCCAGAGCCGAACCGGCAGACCTGCCGATAAGCGCTTTTCGACCGTCCCCGCCAGGTCGCTTCTATAGCTGTTGGCGTTGACGCAGAAATCTCTGGGCGTTCCCGCAAACACCGTCAAAAGTCACGAGCGGTTGGGCGAAATCTTGCCCACCACGTACTCGATGTAGAACTGCTTGGGGTAGACCGCCCCGGAAAGCGAGGTATCCGTGAAATCACCAACCCTGCAAACCCGCTTGGCTACTCGCGCTGCGAGTTTCGCCAATCCCTCCTAGGTCGCGACACCTAAGCTTTCTTGTTCGGTCGGGAATTGGCACTCTTGGTCGGTGAGCGATTCGAAGGCAGCGGTGCGCGCAGTCGTGCGCGGACATGTGCAGGGCGTCGGCTTCCGCGACGCGGTCGTGCGGCGGGCGGGCGAGCTCGGCGTCCTCGGCTGGGTCCGCAACGCCGACGACGGGACCGTGGCGGTCCACGCCGAGGGTCCGGCGCCGGCGGTCGACGAGCTGGTCGGGTTCCTGCGGCAGGGTCCGCCGGGCGCCCGGATCGGGTCGGTCGAGGTGGAGGCGACGAAGGTCGAGGGCCACGAGCAGTTCGCGGTGCGCGGGGTCAGCGCCGGCGTCTTCGTCGTCCAGGAGCACCAGGCGACCGCGCACCACTACGACCTGCGGCTCGAGGTCGACGGCGCGATGCGCTCCTGGGCGGTGCCCAAAGGGCCCTCGATGGATCCGGCGGTCAAGCGCCTGGCGATCGAGGTTGCCGACCACTCACTCGAGCACAACGACTTCGAGGGCGAGCTCGACGGAGGCTGGGTGAAGACCTGGGACCGCGGTAACTACGAGCAGGGCGGGAGGGTGCCGTGGCCCGAGGCGCTGGAGCGCGGCCACGCCGTCTTCGTCCTCCATGGCGAGAAGCTCGAGGGCGGCTTCGCCCTGCAGCGCACCCGGCGCGGTGAGAAACCGCAGTGGCTGCTGATCAAGCGCAAGGACGAATTCGCCCGGCCGGGCTAGTCGTTTTTGGCTCAAGTAGTTGGAAAAGAGCGCCGATGTAGCCGCGGTGGACAAATCGTCCAAGTGGCCTGTCCGGTCGCGCAAAATCGCCTTTGTCTTCATCGGTCTCCTCGCGGGGCTGCTCTTGCTCTATGCCGTCGTCATCCTCTGGAAGCTCGGCGGCGATCCGTTGCAGGACGCTGTCGGCCGCTGGGTCTACGACGCCGTCGTCCTCGGCGCCGCGGCGATCGTCCTCTGGCGGGCGTTGACGATCGAGGCTGAGCGGGGGGCCTGGCTCTGGCTCGGCTGCGGCCTGCTGCTCTGGGCCCTCGGCCAGACCTACTACTCCGTCTTCCTCTACTACGCCAGCCCGGCCCCGTTCCCCTCGCCGGCCGACGTCCTCTTCCTCGCCTTCTATCCAGCCAGCTTCATCGCCATCGTCCTGCTCCTGCGGGCGCGGGTCGCGCACCTCGAGCCGCTGGCCTGGGTCGACGGGCTGATCGGCGCGCTGGCGGTCGCCGGTGTCGCCGCGGCGCTGATCTTCCCGCCGGTCCTCGACGCGCTCGGCGGCAGCCCCCTTGGGGTCGCCGTCAGCCTCGCCTACCCGTGCATGGACCTGGTCCTGCTCGGCCTGCTCAGCGGCGCCTTCGCTGCTTCGCAGTGGCGGTCGGGAGGGACCTGGCTGCTGATCGCGCTGGCGCTGCTGCTGTTCGTCGTCTGCGACGTCGTCTACCTCTCGGTCGGTGGACAGTCGACCGCGGCGCTGAACTTCGCCAGCGTCGGCTGGCCGCTCGCCTTCCTCCTCCTCGCCACCGCCTCCTGGCTGCCGGCGACCGAGTCGGCCGCGGCCGTCGCCCGCACCAGAGGCAACCGGATCGTCGTCCCGATCGCGATGGCGCTGGTCGGCATCGCCCTGCTCGTCAGCGCCAGTTTCGTCGCGGTCGGCGCCACCGCCGTCGTTCTCGGGGCCGCCTGCCTCGTCGCGGTCCTGACCCGACTCCTCTTCACCTTCGACCTCAACTCGAGGATGTTGGAGGAGAGCGAAGAGGAGGCGGTCACCGACGCTCTAACCGGTCTCGCCAACCGTCGCGCCCTGATGGCCGACCTCGAGCGCGTCGCCACCGCCAGCCCCCCCGAGACGATGGTCCTCGCCCTCTTCGACCTCGACGGCTTCAAGGTCTACAACGACAGCTTCGGCCACCCCGCCGGCGACGACCTCCTGCGCCGTCTCGGCGGGCAGCTGGCGGCCTCGGCGGAGCCGCATGGCCGTGGCTATCGCCTCGGCGGCGACGAGTTCTGCATCCTCGCCTCCACCCGCGACCGCCCCGCCGAAGACATCTGCGAGGCGGCGGAGGAAGCGCTCACCGACCGCGGCACCGGCTTTTCGATCAGCGCCTCCTGGGGCAAGGTGCTGCTCCCGGTCGAGGTGGTCACCCCGACCGATGCCCTGCGCCTCGCCGACCGCCGCATGTACGCGAAAAAGGGCCGCCGGGCCGATTCCGCCCGCAGCCAGACCCGGGGGGTCCTGCGGCAGATGCTGCAGGAGCGCGAGCCCGAGCTGGAGCGCCACCTCGACGGCGTCGCCCAACTGGCCACGGCGTTCGGCCGCCAGCTCAACCTCGATGCGGAGGAGGTCGACGTCCTCGTCCGCGCCGCCGAGCTGCACGACATCGGCAAGATCGCGATTCCCGACGAGATCCTCCACAAGGACGGCGCCCTGACCGAGCAGGAGTGGGAGCTGATGCGCAAGCACCCGAAGATCGGCGAGCGGGTGCTCGAAGCCGCGCCTGCGTTGGGGCCGGTCGCCAGCCTGGTCCGCTCGACCCACGAGCGCTGGGACGGGGACGGCTACCCGGATCGGCTCGAGGGCCGGGACATCCCCCTCGGCTCGCGGGCGATCCTGATCTGCGACGCCTTCAACGCGATGACCGAAGGGCGCCCGTACCGGGCGGCGATGAGCACCGAGGAGGCGATCGAGGAGCTGCGCCGCGGCGCCGGCACCCAGTTCGACCCCGACCTGGTCAAGACCTTCGCCGAGAAGGTCGTGCCGGCGCTCGAGCGCGACGCCGCCGTAGCCGCCGGCTGATCCCGCCATACCCGGGGCTACTACGGTTCGCTCATGGCCGTGACCCTTGACGAGCTGACGGTTGCCGATCCGCCGGCCTCCTGGCGGCAGTGCGGATTCGCGGTCGAGAGCGACGTCTGTGTGGTCGGCGAGGTCCGAATCCGATTCGCGCCGGAGGAGGGGAAGGGCCTGGCCGGGTGGTCGCTGCGCGGGGGCGAGGCGACTGAGCTCGACGGTCTGGCCACGACGGTCAGCGATCGGCCGTCGCCGGGCGAGGCGCCCGAGCACCCGAACGGAATCATCGCGATCGACCACGTCGTTGCGATCTCCTCCGACCTCGACCGCACCGCCGCGGCGCTGAGCGACGCTGGCCTCGACCTGCGGCGGGTCCGCGAGGAGCCGACCCCCGCCGGTGCCCCGCGCCAGGCTTTCTTCCGTCTCGGCGCGACGATCCTCGAGGTCGTCCAAGAGCCGCCCGAGGCGACCGAGCGGGCCGGGGGCGACCGCCCGGCGTTCTTCTGGGGCCTCGCCCTCATCACCCCCGACCTGGAGCGGACCGTCGCCTATCTCGGCGCGGACCGCGTAAGCGAGATCCGCCCCGCCGTCCAGCCCGGCCGCCAGATAGCCACTCTCCGCCGCGGCGCCGGCCTCGCGGTTCCGATAGCGCTGATGACGCTGTGAGCCCTACCATCCAGGCCATGGGAGAGTTCCGCTACGAGGGTCACCGCATCGGCTACGACAGCTACGGGGAAGGCAAACGCCTGATCGTCCTCGTCCACGGGCTGTTGATGAACCGGCACATGTTCGATCGGCTGGGGCCGGAGCTGGCGGAGCGGGGGAACCGGGTCGTCACCGTCGACATGCTCGGCCACGGGCGCTCGGATCGGCCGGAGGATCTGCGGCTCTACTCGATGCCGCTCTTCGCCCGCCAGGTTGTGGCGCTGCTCGACCATCTGGAGGAGGAGAGCGCGGTGATCGGCGGCACCTCTCTCGGCGCCAACATCGCCCTCGAGCTGGCGGTCCACCACCCGGACCGGGCCCGGGCTCTGTTCATCGAGATGCCGGTCCTCGACAACGCCCTCTCGTTCGTCGCCGCGGCGTTCACCCCGGTCCTGCTGGGGCTGAAGGTCGGCCGGCCGCTGTTCGAGGGACTTTCGCTGCTGACCGGGGGGATTCCCCGCACCAACTACCTGCTCGACATCGGCCTCGACTGGGTCCGGCAGCGGCCGGGGCCCTCGCAGGCGGTCCTCGAGGGACTGCTGCTGGGGGAGACGGCGCCGCACCGCGAGGAGCGGGTGAAGATCGAGCACCAGACCCTGGTCGTCGGCCACCCGCGCGATCCCCTGCACCCCTTTAGCGACTCCGGAATGCTGCTCGAAGAGCTGCCGAACGCGCGCCTGGTCGAAGCGAACTCGATCCTCGAGTGGCGCCTCGACCCGCAGCGACTGAACGACGAGCTGAGCGAGTTCCTCGAGGAAGTCTGGACCCCGCCGCTGCGCGCGGTGGCGGCGCGCTGAATCCGCTGTCAGACTGACTGGCTCGTGAGCCAGACCGCCGACGAAAAGCGCCTCGAGCGCGACGCCGAGTTCTCGACCATCTCCGGCGCGGAGATCAAGCCGCTCTACACCGAGGCGGACCTCGAGGGCGAGGCCGACGTGAAGCTCGGCGAGCCCGGCGCCTATCCCTTCACCCGCGGCCCCTACCCCTCGATGTACCGGGGGCGGCTGTGGACGATGCGCCAGTTCGCGGGTTTCGGCACCGTCGAGGAGACCAACGAGCGCTTCCACTATCTGCTTGACCACGGCCAGACGGGGCTCTCGACCGCCTTCGACATGCCGACCCTGATGGGCTACGACTCCGACCACGAGCGCAGCCTCGGCGAGGTCGGCCGCGAGGGCGTTGCCGTCGACACCCTCGCCGACATGGAGCGGCTGTTCGAAGGGATCCCGCTCGGCGGCGTCACCACCTCGATGACGATCAACGCCCCGGCGGCGATCCTGCTCGCCTTCTACGTCCTCGTCGGCGAGAAACAGGGGGTGCCGGCAGAGAAGCTCGGCGGCACGATCCAGACCGACATCCTCAAGGAGTACATCGCCCAGAAAGAGTGGTGCTTCCCGATCGAGCCGGCGATGCGGCTGGTCACCGACATGATCGAGTGGTGCACCGAGAACATGCCGCGCTGGCATCCGGTCTCGATCTCCGGCTACCACATCCGCGAGGCCGGTTCGACCGCCCAGCAGGAGCTGGCATTCACCCTCAAGGACGGCTTCACCTACGTCGAGCGGGCGATCGACCGCGGCCTCGACGTCGACGACTTCGCGCCGCGGCTCTCCTTCTTCTTCAACTCCCACATCGACTTCTTCGAGGAGATCGCCAAGTACAGGGCGGCGCGCCGGATCTGGGCGCGGGAGATGAAGGAGACCTACGGCGCCCGCAAGGAGGAGTCGCTGCGGCTGCGATTCCATACCCAGACCGCCGGCGTCAGCCTCACCGCCCAGCAGCCGCTGAACAACATCGTCCGCACGGCGCTCGAGGCGCTGGCCGCGGTGATGGGAGGGACGCAGTCGCTGCACACCAACTCCTTCGACGAGGCGCTGGCGCTGCCGACCGAGGAGGCGGTGCGGGTGGCGCTCCGCACCCAGCAGATCATCGCCACCGAGACCGGGGTCACCAACACCGCCGACCCGCTCGGCGGCTCCTACTTCGTCGAGAAGCTGACCGACGAGATGGAGCAGGCCGCCTACGGCTACTTCGCCCGGATCGACGAGCTGGGGGGGATGGTCGAGGCGATCCGTCGCAACTTCCCCCAGCGCGAGATCGCCGAGTCCTCATTCCAGTACCAGCAGGAGCTGAACGAACGCCGCCGGATCGTCGTCGGCGTCAACGACTTCGTCGAAGACGACGAAGAGGCGATGCCGATCTTGAAGATCGACCCGTCGCTGGAAGGCAAGCAGCGCGACCGCCTCGCCGCCACCCGTGCCGCCCGCGACAGCGCCGCGGTCGAGGTCGCCCTTACGGAGCTGAAGCGCGCCGCCGCCGGCGAGGGCAACCTGATGCCGCCGATCGTCGAGGCAGCCCGCACCCAGGCGACCGAGGGCGAGATGATCGCCGCGATGCAAGAGGTCTTCGGCACCTACACCGAGTCACCCGTCTTCTAACCCCGATGTTGGATCGTTTCCACCCTTTGGGTTCCTATAGGGGCCAAAAGGGTGGAAACGACGATTGAGAAAGGAACGAATGAGCGTCGAAACCGTCACCCCCGCCTACGAGATCTCCCAGGAGGCGCTCGACCTGCGCGACATGGTCCGCCGGCTGTCGCAGGAGAAGATCGCGCCGCGGGCCGGCGACATCGACCGCAACAGCGAATATCCCTGGGACCTGCGCGAGCTGCTCGCCTCCCACGACATCCTCGGCCTGCCGTTCGCCGCCGAGTACGGCGGCACCGGGACCGGCACCCTGGTCCTGCAGATGGCGGTCGAGGAGATCGCCAAGGCCTGCGCCTCTTCGGCGCTGATGCTGATGGTGCAGGAGCTGGGGACGTTGCCGATCCAGCTGTTCGGCTCCGAGGAGCAGAAACAGACGTGGCTGCCGAAGTGCGCCAGCGGCGAGTGGTCGCCGGCTTTCGCCCTTTCTGAGCCCGAGGCCGGTTCCGACCCCGCTGCGATGCGGACCAGCGCCGTCCGCGACGGCGACGAGTGGGTGATCAACGGCCAGAAGGCCTGGATCTCCAACGCGACGGTCGCCGACTTCTACGTCGTATTCGCCACCACCGACCGCGAGAACCGCCGCACCAGCGCCTTCGTCGTCGAGAAAGACCGCGACGGCTTCGACCCCGGCAAGCTCGAGCACAAGCTCGGGATCAAGGGCTCGCCGACCGGCTCACCTACCTTCACCGACGTCCGCGTCCCGCACGAGAACCTGATCGGCGAGGAGGGCAAGGGCCTCGGCGTCGCCCTCGGCACGCTCGAGCGCACCCGCCTCGGCGCCGCGGCCCAGGCGGTCGGCATCGCCCAAGGAGCGACCGACTACGCCAACGGCTACGCGGCGGAGCGGATCGCCTTCGGCAAGCCGATCAACCAGCTGCAGGCGATCCAATTCAAGCTCGCCGACATGGAGACCGGCACCGCCGCCGCCCGCGAGCTGCTCTACAAAGCCTGCTCGATGGCCGACAAGCCCCAGCGCCCGGCCGACCTCGGCAAGTGGACCTCGATGGCCAAGCTCTTCGCCTCCGACAACGCGATGAAGGTCACGGTCGAGGCGATCCAGGTGCTCGGCGGCTACGGCTACGTCAACGAGTACCCGGTCGAGCGGATGATGCGCGATGCCAAGATCACCCAGATCTACGAGGGCACGAACGAGATCCAGCGCGTGGTCATCGCCCGCTCGATGAGCTAATCGTCCTGCGGGCGCAGGTGTTCGACCTCTAAGCCGAACTCCTGGCTGAGGCGCTCGGCGACCAGCGAGCGGTGGCAGGCCTCGGGGTCGCGCTCGACGCAGAGCAGCGCCGCGCTTGAGCTGCCGATCCACTTGAGGACCGGCTCGAGGTCGACCCGGTCGAGCACCTCGGCGGTGTAGCGCTCGATATAGCCGGGGGCAAGGACGCTGCGGCTGCGTTTGCCCTCGCCGCGCCTCTCGTCCTCGGCGTACTGCAGCTGGCGCATCTCGGTGGTCGGCGCCAGCTCGCTGAGATGGGAGTAGCCGAGGCCGGCTTCGCCCAGAGCCGCCTGTAGGCGTTTGGCGTTGGCCCAGGCGTACTCGCTGCCGCGCACGCCGCGTCGCTGTCGCACGTCGAGCAGCAGGTCGACCCCCCCGCCGGTCAGCGCTGCCAGAAAGGAATCGAGGTCGAAGCCGTAAACGCCGATCGTCCGCAGGGGCACCACTGCATTGTCCCGGGTGTGAAAAACCTGCTCAATGTGAGTGATGTCCGACTGTGCTCACACGCACAGGTGTTCGGGTGACTAATGCCTAACTTTCGTCCCATGTTCAAGGCAGCCCCACCCGCACCGCTGAAGACCGCGCTGCTGACGCTGGCGATCGCCGTCGCCGTCGCGCTGGCGGTCCTCGGTGCGCCGCAGCAGTTCTAAGCGCCCAGCACCATCGCGCAGTAGCCGTCGGCTATCTCCTGCGCCGATAGCCGCCCGCTCGGCCGTACCCACTGCGGGGTGTAGTTGACCATCCCCAGTAGAGCCAGCAGGGAGAGACGGCGGTCCTCGAATCGCATCGAGCCGTCGGCCTCGCCGCGGGCGAGGACTTCGTCGAGGATCTTCTCGAAGGCCTTGCGCTGGGAGCGAACGCGACGCCAGCGCGGCTCGCTCTCGATCGCCTGGCGCTCCTGGGTGAAGACCAGCATGTGGTTGCGGTGCTCGACGACGTGGGCGACCCAGGCGCTGACCAGCGCCTGCAGCTGCTCGACCGGTGGCGCCCCGGCGGCGACGATCTCCCGCGCCTGGGTAAGCAGCGGTTCCAACAGCTCGTCGCAGATCGCGATCAGGAGGTCGTCCTTGCCCTCGATGTAGTGGTAAAGGCCGCCCGCGGCGAGGCCGGTCGCCGCGGTCAGCTCGCTGATCGAGGTCCCGTCGTAGCCGCGTTCGGCGAAGAGCGCGGCGGCGGTGGCGACGACTTCGCGGCGGCGGGCGTCGTAGCGGGCGCGCAGCGCTGGCCGCGTGGGAGGGGTGGGAACTGGCATCGGGCAACGGTAGCGAAAAACCGAACGCCAATTCGGTATTCTGCGCGGATGGACTTCAACCTCGGCGACGAGCATCGCCTGATCCAGCGCACGGTCCGCGAGTTCGCCACCCAGGAGGTGGCGCCGGTCGCGGAGGAGCTCGACCGCGAGAAGCGGTTCCCCTACGAGATCGTCGCCAAGCTCGGCGAGCTCGGTCTGATGGGGATCCCGTTTCCGCAGGAGTACGGGGGAGGGGGCGGCGACTCGCTCGCCTACGCGCTCGCCGTCGAGGAGCTGACCCGGATCGACTCCTCGGTGGCGATCACCCTCTGCGCCCACACCTCGCTTGGCACCCAGCCGATTTGGCTGTTCGGCTCCGAGGAGCAGAAACGCGAGTGGATGCCGCGGCTCTGCGCCGGCGAGGTACTCGGCGCCTTCGGTCTGACCGAGCCGGAGGCCGGCTCCGATGCCGGCAACGTCCGCACCAAGGCCCGCCTCGACGGCGGCGAATGGGTGATCGACGGCGCCAAGCAGTTCATCACCAACGCCGGCACCGATATCTCCGGCGTCGTCTGCATCACCGCCCGCACCGGGGAGGAGGAGATCTCCAACCTGGTCGTCGCCAACGGCACCCCCGGCTACGAGCAGGGCGAGCCCTACCGGAAGATGGGCTGGAACGCCTCCGACACCCGCCCGCTGACCTTCACCCAATGCCGCGTCCCGGAGGAGAACCTGCTCGGCCCGCGGGGGATGGGCTTCCGCCAGTTCCTCCAGGTGCTCGACATTGGCCGGATCGGCGTCGCCGCGATGGGCGTCGGTCTGGCGCAGGGGGCGCTCGACGAGGCGCTCGCCTACGCCAAGGAGCGACAGGCGTTCGGCCAGCCGATCTCCCGCTTCCAGGCGATCCAGGCCAAGCTCGCAGACATGGCGACCGAGATCGAGGCCACCCGGCTGCTCGTCTACAAAGCCGCGCGGATGAAGGACAGGGGGGAAAACTTCAGCCTCACCGCCGCCCAGGCGAAGTTGAAGAGTGGCCGCCTCGCTGTCCGCTGCTGCGAGGAGGCGGTGCAGATCCACGGCGGCTATGGCTTCATCGAGGAGTACCCGGTCTGCCGCTTCTACCGCGACGCGAAGATCCTGACGATCGGCGAGGGCACCGACGAGGTCCAGCAGATGGTCATCGCCCGCGCCCTGGGGGCATAAGTCCCGTGATCCCGAAGGCCGTCAGCATCCGCGAGGTCGGTCCCCGCGATGGCTTCCAGAACGAGCCGGAGACGATCGCCACCGCCGAGAAGGTGCGGCTGGTCGAGATGCTGGCCCGCACGGGGGTGCGGCGGCTGGAGGTGACGAGCTTCGTTCGCGCCGACGTCGTCCCGCAGCTGGCCGACGCCCGCGAGGTGCTGGAACAGGCCGAGATCCCCGACGAGGTCTCGGTCTCGGTCCTGGTCCCGAACATGCGCGGCCTAGAGGCGGCGCTCGAGGTGCGAGACAGAATCGACGAGGTCAACGTCTTCCTCTCCGCCTCGGAGACCCACAACCGCCACAACGTCAACCGCTCGGTCGAGGAGTCGCTGACGGGGCTGGAGCAGGTGCTGGCGCGGGCGACCGGCGAGGGGCTGCGCTGCGAGGGCGTGATCAGCACCAGCTTCGGATGTCCCTACGAGGGCTACGTGCCGGTCGAGCGCGTCTTCGAGATCGCCCGCCGGCTCTCGGCTGCCGGTGCGGTGGAGATCGGCTTCGGCGACACCACCGGGATGGCCAACCCGCTTCAGGTCGGCGAGTTCTTCCGCCGCGCCGCCGAGGAGGTGGGAGAGGTCGAACGCACCGCCCACTTCCACGACACCCGCGGCCAGGCGCTGGCAAACGTGCTGGCCGCGCTCGAGGTCGGCGTCGACTCCTTCGAGTCGAGCTTCGGCCAGCTCGGCGGCTGTCCGTACCCGCCCGGGGCGACCGGCAACGTCGCCAGCGAGGACCTGGTCTCGCTGCTGCACGAGATGGGGATCGAGACCGGCATCGACCTCGCCAAGCTGATCGAAGCGGCGGCCGCCGCCCAGGACGTGCTCGGCCGCCCGCTTGCATCCCACACTCTCGTCGCCGGCCCGGTCGAGTGGCACGCCGAGCGCGACCCCTTCAAGGAGAACCCGCCGCGATGACCGCCGTCGCCGAGGGCATGCGAGAGAAGCACCTGGAGCTGATCGCTGAGCTGAACGCGGAGCTGGAGCGGGTCCACCTGGGTGGTGGAGAGAAGACGGTCGAGCGCCACCGCGGCCGCGGCAAGCTGACCGCGCGCGAACGGATCGAGCGGCTCTGCGATCCCGGGACGCCGTTCCTCGAGCTCTCGCCGCTGGCCGCGCACGGGATGTACGACGACGCGGCGCCGGGGGCGGGGATCGTCACCGGGGTCGGGACCGTCAGCGGCCGTCGCTGCGTCGTCGTCGCCAACGACGCCACCGTCAAAGGCGGCACCTACTACCCGGTGACGGTGAAGAAGCACCTCCGCGCCCAGGAGGTCGCCCTGCAGAACCGCCTCCCCTGCATCTACCTGGTCGACTCCGGCGGCGCCTTCCTGCCGTTGCAGGACGAAGTCTTCCCCGACCGCGACCACTTCGGCCGCATCTTCTTCAACCAGGCGACGATGTCGGCGCGGGAGATCCCGCAGCTCGCTGCGGTAATGGGCTCCTGCACGGCCGGCGGCGCCTACGTGCCGGCGATGAGCGATGAGACCGTGATCGTCCGCCACCAGGGGACGATCTTCCTCGGCGGCCCGCCGCTGGTGAAGGCGGCGACCGGGGAGGAGGTGACCGCGGAGGAGCTCGGCGGCGGCGACGTCCACGCCCGCAAGTCCGGCGTCGCCGACCACCTCGCCAAAGACGACGCCGAGGCGCTCCAGATCCTGCGCGAAATCGTCGCCACCCTGCCGCCGACGCCGACGCCGCCCTGGGAGCGGATCGAGCCGCGGCCGCCGGCCGGCGATCCCGAGGAGATCCTCGACGTCGTCCCGATCGGCTCGCGCGCGCCCTGGGACGTGCGCGAGGTCCTGCGCCGCGTCGTCGACGGTGGTCAGCTGCGCGAGTTCAAGGAGAAGTACGGCAGGACCCTGGTCTGCGCCTTCGCCCACATCGACGGCCACCCGGTCGGGATCGTCGCCAACAACGGCATCCTCTTCTCCGAGAGCGCGCTGAAGGGCGCCCACTTCGTTGAGCTCTGTGACCACCGCCGTATCCCGCTGCTCTTCGTCCAGAACGTCAACGGCTTCATGGTCGGCGCCAAATACGAGGCCGGCGGGATCGCCAAGGACGGTGCCAAGCTCGTTGCCGCCGTCTCCACCGCCCGGGTGCCGAAGCTGACGGTGATCGTCGGCGGCTCCTTCGGGGCGGGCAACTACGGCATGTGCGGCCGCGCTTATTCGCCCCGCTTCCTCTTCATGTGGCCCAACGCCCGCATCTCGGTGATGGGAGGAGATATGGCCGCGGCGGTGATGAAAGAGGTGGGCCAGCCCGAGACCGCCGAGGAACTGGGCGAGCAGTACGAGCGCCAGGGCCGCCCCCTCTACTCGACCGCCCGCCTCTGGGACGACGGCGTAATCGACCCCCGCGACACCCGCGTCGTCCTCGCCCAGGCCCTAGCTGCCTGCGCCGGTGCGCCGCTGGAGGACCTCGCTGCGCCCGTCTACCGGATGTAGACACCGCTACAAGCCGGTTCTTTAATTGAGACATATGCTCGCAATCTGTGAGCAAGCTGGCACTGGTTCTCGTCGCTGCGGTGGTCCTTCTGGCTGGCTGCGGCGAGGGGGAAGAGACGAGCGATGGGCGAAGCCAGCAGGCCCGCCGGGAGCAGGTGAAACTCCATCGCGCCGCGGGTTCACCGTGCGAAGATGCGACGGCAGGCTCGGGCCGCCAGTCGTCGCCATCGCCGTCAAGTCACGGCTCGCCGACACCGGGCTCAGGTGCGAGCCGAAGAAGCCCAGCGCAGGGCCGCTGAAGAGGCCGAAGCCCTGGCCGCCGAAGAAGCCGAAACCGAAGAACTAATCGCCGGAGAAGCCGCTGCCGAAGAAGAAGCAAGCGAATGCGACCCCAACTACTCCGGCGCCTGCCTCGACCCCTACGCCTCGGATTACGACTGCGAAGGGGGCAGCGGCAACGGCCCGGCGTACACGGGGATGGTGACGGTGGTCGGCGAAGACCACTACGGCCTCGACGCGGACGGCGACGGCTCCGGCTGCGAGCCCTATTAGGAGCAGCGACCGCGGCCGCCGTGATCGCCGCTCCGCTCTACGGCTGCGGATCGGGATCAAGCGGACCCTCGACCGATGGCACGACCGCGAGTCCGCGGAAAACGTCGAATAGCAACGCTTTTCGCGGACTCGGCGAGGAGATGGCAGGCGAAGCGGTTGAGCCCTCGCACTGTCCGGCCGGGCATCCCGCCTGTCGCGTCACGGTTGGCCGCATCGTCTACGTCGAGCGGGTCGACTCGGACGGCGACGGCGACGCGCACTTCGTCATCCGCGACCCGCAGGGGATCACCCTGCCGGGCCTGACCGCGATCGACGTCCGCGTCGGCCTGCGCCCGCACCCGCTTCCCGTCCCGGGCGACCTGATCAGCGCCGCCGGCCCGGTCCAGACCGGCTCCTACGGCCAGAGTCAGATCCACGCCCTGGAGTTGCACGTCGGTCGTTAGTTCCCCCGGGGGGAGAGTTCAGCGCCGCCATCCCTTGGGGGAGGGTGACTACGCAGTTCCCGTCCATCAAGGCCCGGCGTCTCCTGGCAATTCTCGAACGCAAGCCGCTCAGCTATCGCGTGGTGCGCCGAGCGGGTTCGCATCGTCGGCTACGGTCACCGGGCTATCCGCCACTGACCTTCGCATTTCATGACAACCGGACGGTTCCACCTTGGACCGTGAGCAAGATCCTGATGAGCGATGTTGGTCTTGGCGAAGACGAAGCGCTGAAGCTACTCTGAGTCGGAGGAATTTGATGGAATCAATTCGAGTCATTTATCACCACGAGCCCGAGGGATGGTGGGCAGAGTCCCCCGATGTCAAGGGCTGGACGGCTGTGGGCGCGAGTTACGCAGAGGTTCTGAAACTCGCCGAAGAGGGGATCCCGTTCGCACTGGAGCGTGAGGTTCCGATCGAGCACTTTGTGCCCGCGGGTACGCGCGAGCACCTCGCTGCCTGACCCCGACGCCGGATGAGCGTTCCCTTCGCCCAGGTTGACGTCTTCGGCAGCGGGCCCTGCTCGGGCAATCCCGTTGCCGTCGTCCTCGACGCCGAGGGGATGACCGCGGAGGAAATGCAGCGCTTCGCGTGCTGGACCAACCTTGCCGAGACGACTTTCGTCTTGCTGCCGATGCAGCTGGAGGCCGACTACCGGGTTCGGATCTTCACCCCGGTCCTCGAGCTGCCCTTCGCCGGCCACCCGACCCTCGGCACCTGCCACGCCTGGCTCGAGGCCGGGGGAGAAGCGGCCCGGCCGGAGGAGATCGTCCAGGAGTGCGACGCCGGGCTGGTGCGGATCCGCCGTGAAGAGGCGGGCCTCGCCTTTGCCGCGCCGCCGCTGGTCCGCTCGGGGCCGGCCTCCGAGGAAGACGCGGCGCGGGTGGCGGCGGCGCTCGGCGTCGACCCGGAGGAGATGCTCGCGGTCGAGTGGGTCGACAACGGCCCCGGCTGGATCACGGCTCTGTTCGAGAGCTCCGAGCGGGTGTTGGAGCTGAGTCCCGGCCCGCTGGACTTCGACCTCGGCGCCGTCGGTTTCCACCCGCCGGGCTCGGAGGCGGCGATCGAGATCCGCGCCTGGGCGCCGGTCAACGGCCTCGCCTCCGAGGATCCCGTCACCGGCAGCCTCAACGCCTCGGTCGCCCAGTGGCTACTCGGCAATGGCCAGCTCACCGCCCCATACCTCGCCACCCAGGGCACGGCCATCGAGCGGGCCGGTCGCATTCACATCTCGCAGGACGCTGACGGGACGGTTTGGGTCGGCGGCGCCACCCAGACCGTGATCCAGGGAGAGGCTGTTCTCTGAGTCCGTTTGACATGTGACCTTTCGGTAACGTATTCTCAGTTCCATGGACGAGGTCTTCAAGGCGCTGGCGGATCCAACCCGCCGTGAGCTGCTCGACCGCCTGCGGGAGCGGGACGGTCAGTCGCTTAGTGCCCTGGAAGAGGGGGTGCCGATGTCCCGCTTCGGCGTGATGAAGCACCTGCGGGTACTCGAGGAGGCGGGACTGGTGACGACGCAGAAGCGCGGTCGCGAGAAGCTGCACTTCCTCAACCCCGTCCCGATCTGGCTGATCCACGACCGCTGGGTCAGCAAGTACGCAGAGCCCTGGGTCTCGGCGCTCAGCGAGCTGAAGAAAGACATCGAGAACGAGGAGAACGAAGGATGAACGACGAGCAGACCTACGCAGTTGTCGGCGACCGCGGTTCGATGACCGTGTTCGAGATCTACATCAAGACCACGCCGGAGCGTCTCTGGGAGGCGATCACCAGCGAGCAGATGCGGGCCCGCTACAGCTTCGGAGCCGGGACCGTTTCCGACTGGACTGCCGGCTCGGAGTACAAGGCGTCGGTCCCGGGCGTGATCGAGGTCGCCTCCGGCGAGAACCTTGAGGTCGACCCGCCGCGGCGCCTGGTCCAGAGCTTCAACGCACTCTGGAGCGAGGACGTGCAGGAGGAGGGGACCTCGCGGGTGACCTGGGAGATCGAGCCGGTCGGCACCTCCTGCCGGTTGCGGGTCACCCACGACCAGCTCGACGCCGAGGCCAACAACGAACTCTTCGGCGGCTGGCCGATGATCCTCTCCGGCCTGAAGACGCTGCTGGAGACCGGCGAGGACCTCGACACCCCGGGGTCGCTGCGCTACGCCGGCGCCTGACGGTTACCTGACCCGGCCCCGGGGTAGCGGGAGCGCACCCGACCGAGGAGGAGACCAGTCGATGACCCAACCGACGCTGGAGGATGCCCGCACGCTGAGCGAATGGCGACCCACCTTGGGTGTTCTCACCGTCTATCTGGGTTTCGACCCGGCCGACCGCAGCGGCGCCTGGCGGACCGAGTTGCGCAACGGCCTCGAGGACGTTCTTCACGCTCACCAGGAGGACGAGCACGGTCGCCGACTGGCTCTGCGGGCAACCGCCAAACGGTTGGCCGAGCGCTTCGAGGACGGGGAGCTGCGACCGCCGCCGCGGGGCGAAGTCGGCTTCGTCGAGGTGGCGGAGAAGCCCGGGGCGGAGCACTGGTTCGGCGTCAGCGTCGCTCCCGAGGCGAGCGCCTGCGTCGAGCTCGGTTCCGAGCCGGTGGTGGCACCGCTGCTCGCGCTCTGCGCCCACAACGGCGCCCGCGGCGTGGCCTTGCTCTCCGCGGAGAGGGTGCGGCTGTTGCGCTGCGCGGAAGGTGCGCTCGAGGATCTCGCTGACTGGGAGCTCAGCATCACCAGTCTCGATTGGCGCGAGCGCAAGTCACACAGCGCCAGCGATCCGGCCCGCGCCCAAGGAGTCGGCGCCTCCGGACACGACCAGCACCACGAGCGGTTGGAGCACAATCGCCAGCGCTTCCTGGCCGAGTGCGGTGGTCTCGCCGCCAGTAAGACCAATGGCGATGGCCTCGAGGAGGTGATCGTCTTCGGCCCCGCCAGAGACCTGGAGAGCTTCAAGTCCGGGTTCGGTGCTGACGGAGCATCGCTGGTCGTCGGCGACGACGCCGAGTTGATCTCGACTCCTAAGGACCACCTGAGCGAGCTGGTCGCCGCAGTCGTCTCCCGCCATGACGCGGAACGCGACCGCGCCGTCGTCTCCAGGGCGCTCGGCGAGGCGAAAGGGAGCAGCCGTGGCGCCCTCGGCCCGCAGGAGACGACAGCGGCGCTCGCCGAAGGGCGCGTCGACCACCTGGTCTTCGATGCCGCGATCGATGGAGAGGCCGAGCCCCTGGTCAGGGCGGCCCTCTCCGGTGGCGCCCAGGTGACGGTGGTGCGTGACGAAGTCGCGGCGCCGCTGAGCGCAGCCGACGGTGTAGCTGCGGTTCTGCGCTACTGATTGCCTGGCCACAGGGCGGACCGATTACGATTCGCCCAGTGCAGCGCTTCACAGTCACTGAGCGAGAGATGCAGCCGGATTGCAAGGACGTCCAGGTCGAAGGAGAGCTGGATCTTGCGGTTGCCGGGCAGCTCAGCGAGATTCTCTCCAGCGCGGCGGCCGAGTACAGCCGGGTCCTTGTCGGCCTAGGGGCCTGCGACTTCATCGATTCCTCCGGGATCGCGGTGATCCTCCGCGCTCACGGCCGGATGGAGGAGGCTGGACGCCGCCTCGCCGTCTACGCGCCGACCGATCAGGTCCTGCGGGTATTCACGATGACCGGCCTGATCGGCAACGGCCTCGTCTTCGACAGCGCCGAGGAGGCCCTCGCCGCAATCGGCGGCCCGGCGCCCGCTTAAAAGTTCAGCCGAAGCGGGGCTGAAGGGGCTGGAAAGTGCGCCACCAGCCGCGGTCAAGTGTGGCGTGGTGGACCGCTTCGAGGAGCGAGCCATCGTCGTCGTGCAGCTCGTAACTGACCACCGGCGGCTCGACGACGACGTCGACATCGACGATCTTGGCCATCAGCAGAAAAGGCGGGCAACTGAGCCACACCTCACCCGGTTTCGGCAGGGATTTGACGTTTGGGCTCGCCATGCGGTCCTCGATACCCCTGCCTTCGACGCAAAAACGCAAAACCATCCCCGAAATTAGGAGATCCCAAGGGGAGAGAAACCATCCGCCAAACCCTCATCCCAAAGCATGCCCGCCGAGACCGCAGAAATGGTTCCTGGAGAGCCAATTCTGCGGTCTCGCGATGACGATCGTTGGCTGGCCGAGCTGGCGGGGCGCCAGTACGGGGTGGTCGGGCGGCGCCAGTTGCTTGAAGCCGGGTGGGGCGATGGAGCGATCAAGAAGCATGTCTCGGGTGGGCGACTCCACCCGCTCTACGCTGGTGTGTATCGGGTTGGGCACCGTCTGGTCCAGAGAGAGGGGCGCTGGATGGGCGCTGTGCTCGCCTCGGGGACCGAAGCGGTCCTCAGTCACTGGTCCGCGGCAGCGCTCTGGATGATCCGGCCAAACTCCCGCTCGATGATTGACGTCACCGACCCCGTCAAAAGTCGATCCTGGGATGGAATCCGACGGCACCACAAAGCGCTTCCGCCTGATGAGGTCACTGTCGAGGATGGGATCCCGGTTACCACGGTGCCGCGGACGATCTTCGACCTTGCTGCGACCGAGTCGGCGGACGTCATTGAGAACCTGATCCGGGAGATGGAATTCAGGGAATTGCGCGATCCGCTCTCGCTTTGGGATCTGGTCAGGAGGTATCCGCGACGGCGCGGAGTGGCAAGGCTTCGTGTTGCACTCGAACGCTTGAAGGACGAGCCGGTGGGTCACAAGCGTAGTCCGCTTGAGGAGCGATTCGCTCCCTTCCTCCGGCGCCATCGGTTGCCGCAGCCCCGCTTCAATGACTCGATCGTCCTCGGCTCCAAGCGCTACGAAGTCGACTGCCATTGGCCGGGCACGGGCGAGATCGTCGAACTCGATGGCTGGGAGGGCCACAAGACGCGGACCGCCTTCCGCGAAGACCGCGCTCGCGACCGCAAGCTAAGAGTGGCCGGCTACTCGGTCACCCGCCTGACGTGGAACCAGCTCGACGACGAACCCGAGACGGTCGCCGCAGACCTGCGAGCCCTACTGACACGACCTGCCCCAGCCTCCCTACCCAGCAAGTAAGGAGGCTGGGGCAGGTCGTGTGGTCCAAACCGCAAATAAGCGTCGTGGAGACGTATTTCTGCGGTCTCGGCGGTGTTTAAGAAACGCCGTTAGCCGGCTCGACCCGGAAAGCGGAGCGCAGCGGGTGGGCCGGCTTGTAGAACGTCGCCGTCTGCGTTTTCACCTGCCACAGGTCGGGGAGCATCCCGCCGGGCGCCCCCAGGAACCGGGTGAAGAGGACCGAGGCGCGGCGACAGGTGATTGCCGATCGGGTCGGGATGTAGAGCAGGTACTGACCCCTGGCGAAGTAGAGCGGACCGACCTCGGAGCCCGCGTTGACGGTGAAGGAGCCGGGGCAGAGCTTGCCGATTTCGGTGTTGCTCCCGCCTTCGCCGCCGCCGGTGCGGGCGACCGAGAAGCCGGGGGAGCCACCGCGGGTAAAGGCGGCTTTGCCGCTGCCCTTGACGACCACGGTCCACGGTTTCGGCAGGTTGCCGTCCCAGTCCTGAAGAAAGCGGGCGAAGAGCTGCGAGGCGGCCTGGCAGCTGAGCCCGGGGTCGACCGTGACTTCGTAGTTGCCGGCCGGGAAGCTCGCCGGCCCGATGCGGTCGTCGTGCAGGACCTTGAAGCTCGGGCAGCTCGCCGCCTTGGCCGATGCGGCGCCGCTCAGCGCCAGCGTCGCGAGCGCGGCGACGAGCGCCAGCAGGAGGGTGGCGGCAAGGCGGCGGCGAGAGGCTCGGACGGGACCCACTGCGCCGGAAACCTATCAGCGCCGATCCGTAGCATGCGGGCGACCGATGCCAGAACCCGTCAAGCGCAACCAGCGCTACATGCCTGGGTTGGACGGGCTCCGCGCGATCGCCGTCCTAGCCGTAATTGCCTTCCACCTCGGCCTCGACTGGGCCCCCGGCGGCATGCTCGGTGTCGGCGTCTTCTTCACCCTCAGCGGCTACCTAATCAGCGACATCCTCTTGGCGCAGATGAACGCTCGCGGCCGGATCAAGCTGACCGCCTTCTGGCTCGCCCGCGCCCGCCGCCTGCTGCCGGCGCTGTTCGTGATGCTGGCGATCGTCGTCGCCTGGGTGACGATCTTCGGCCCCGCCCAGCCGGACCAGTTCCGCAAGGGCGTCGTCTCGGCGGTCTTCTACGTCAACAACTGGCAGCAGATCTTCGCCAACGTCTCCTACTTCGCCCGCTTCGAAGCCGAAGGCCCGCTCGACCACCTCTGGTCGCTCTCGGTCGAGGAGCAGTTCTACATCATCTGGCCGTTCCTGCTGCTGGCAGGGGTCAAGCTCGTCCACGAGCGGCCGTTGCCCTCCGGCGTCCGCCCCCGCTTGGCGCTGCTGACGATCGCCGGCGCGCTCGCCTCCTCGATCCTGATGTTCGTCCTCTACAAGCCCAGCCTCGACCCCTCGCGCCTATACTTCGGCACCGACACCCGCGCCGCCGCGCTCCTCTTCGGCGCAGCGCTGGCGATGGTCTGGCCGAGCCGCAAACTGAGCCGCAAGATCACCCCGCAGGCGCGCAACATGCTCGACGGGGTCGGCATCGCCGGGCTGGTGATCATCGCGCTGATGATCTGGCGGACCGGCGAACTCTCGTCCTTCCTCTACCGCGGCGGCTTCGTGATCCTCTCGCTGGCGACGGTGATGGCGCTGATGCCGCTGACCCACCCTGCCTGCCGCCTCGGCACCTGGCTCGGGTTCCGGCCGCTGCGCTGGGTCGGCGTCCGCTCCTACGGGATCTACCTCTGGCAGACCCCGATCATCGTCCTCACCACGCCGCAGGGCATCCACGGCGACAGCGCCGTCCGCAGCCTCCTCCAGGTGGCGGCGATCTTCGCCGTCGCCTCCCTCTCTTGGTACTTCGTCGAGGAGCCGATCCGCCACGGCGCAATCGGCCGCTTCTTCGCCCGCCGCCGCGCCGTCGGCTGGAATTGGGAGACCTTCGCGCCGCCGATGCGGGTGGCGATCGTCGGCATGGGCGTGATCCTGGTGGTCGCCGCCGCGGGGATGGCGGGGATCAACTCGACCTCGGCCGAAGGCAACGACGTCCGCGTTGAACAGGCCCGGGCGGAGGGGACGACGAAGCCGCCACCGTTGACCAAAGCGCAGGCCGAAGACTCGACCAAATCGAAGTGCAAAGCGATCGTCCATATCGGCGATTCGACCTCCGAGGGCCTCGACAACGCCGAATACCTGCCCGAGGAAGGCCAGCGGATCCCCGCCCGCTACGCCGAAGTCGGGGTCAAAGAAGTCCACATGGAGGTGCAGGGGGCGACCTCGATCGAAGAGCAGTTCGAAGGCAATCCCAACGCCCAGGAAGTCGCCGCCGCCTGGAAGGCCGAAGGCTACAAAGGCTGCTGGGTCCTGGCTCTCGGCACCAACGAGGCGGCCAACGTCGCCGCCGGTTCGAACGTCAGCGAGCGCGAACGGATCGACAAAATGATGACCATCATCGGCGACGAACCGGTGCTCTGGGTCAACGTCCGTTCGATCGTTCCTCCGGGCGATCCCTACTCGAAGGAAAACATGCAGAAGTGGGACGAAGAACTCGTCACTGCCTGCGCCTCTTACCCGAACATGCGCGTCTACGACTGGGCCTCAGACGTCAAAGACGACTGGTTCATCGAAGACGGCATCCACTTCACCTCACCCGGCTACGCTGCCCGCGCCCAGCTGATCGCCCTCGCCCTCGCCCACGCCTTCCCGGAAAAGGGCGAAACCGAAGCCGGCTCCAAGAACTGCGTCGTCAGCTGAGGCCGACGACCTCGACCGGCTCGGGGTCCCCGGCCGGGGAAAAACCCATGATCCGGCCGTAGAAGTAGAGCTCGGCCTCGAGGCAGCGGATGTTGGTCTCGGCCTTGCGGAAGCCGTGCTGCTCGCCCTCGAAGGGGAGGTAGGCGTAGGGGATGCCGTTGTCCTTCAGCGCCGCCGCCATCGTTTCCGCCTGGTTCGGCGGCACCACCTCGTCCTCCAGTCCCTGGAAGAGGATCACCGGCGATCGCAGCTGCTCCACGTGGTTGATCGGCGAGCGCTCGCGGTAGAGGTCGGCGCGCTCGGGATACGGGCCGATCAGGCGATCGAGGTAGCGCGACTCGAACTTGTGGGTGTCGCGGGCCAGCGCCTCGGCGTCGGCGACGCCGTAATAGCTCGCTCCGGCGGCAAAGACGTCGTGGAACGTCAACGCGCAGAGGGTCGCGTAACCGCCGGCAGAGCCACCGCGGATCGCCAGCCGGCCCCCGTCGGCCTCGCCCTGCTCGGCCAGGTAGCGCGCCGCGTTGACGCAGTCCTCGGTGTCGACGACCCCCCAGGTCCCGCGCAGCTTGTTGCGGTATGCGCGGCCGTAGCCGCTGCTGCCTCGGTAGTTGACGTCGACGACGCCGATCCCGCGGCTGGTCCAGTAGAGGAACTCGCGGCTGAGGGCGGGGGTGGCGTGGGAGGTCGGCCCGCCGTGGCTCTCGACAATCAGCGGCGGCGCTTCGCCCTCCGGGGCCTCGAAGTCGGGGTTGGTCGGCGGGTAGTAGAAGCCGTGGGCGACCTCGCCCTCGCCGGTCGGGAACTCGACCGGTCGCGGTCGCGAGACATAGGCCGGATCGACCGGCTTCTCGCTCGAGGTGCGGACGATCTCCGTCTCGCCGCGCTCGAAGTCGTGGATGACGACCGCCGTTTCGCTCTCCGGGCTGGCGGCGGAGAACGCGACCGTCGCGCCGCGGGCCGAGAGGACCGGGTAGCCGAAGGAGGTGAACGGTAGCCCGAGGTCGGCCGGTTCCCAGCCCTCCGGCTGCAGCAGGAAGAGCCGTTCTTCGCCGCCGGCGCAGCGCACGCAGGCGATCGCGCCACTGGCAAGGAAAGCGTAGGTGGCGCCGCCGAAGAGCCACTGCGGGTGGGCGAGATCGGCCTGCTCCTCGGTCAGCTGGACCAGCGTCCCCTCCTCGCCACTCAACTCCGCCTCGGGCTCCCGGGCGCGGTAGAGGTTCCACCAGCCGTCGCGGTCGGAGACGAAGTGCAGGCGCCCGTCAGGTCCCCACTCGGGCTGGAAGACCGACTCCTCGGCGCCGCCGGCGACCAGTCGCTCCTCGCCGCTGTCGGCGAGCGGCGCGACCCACAGCTCGGTCCCGTCCCAGGGCATGTTCGGGTGGTCCCAGCAGGTCCAGGCGAGCCACTCTCCGTCGGGGCTGATCCGCGGGAACGAGTAGAAGTCGCGGCCGCTCGCCAGCACCTGCGGCTCGGCCGAGCCGTCGAGCGGCAGCGAGACGATCTCGTTCACCGGTTCCCCCTCGCCGTGCGTTTCGCGCACGCAGACCAGCCCGGCGCCGTCGGGCGCCGGCCGCATGTCGGCGTAGTGGAGCGCCCCTGGCGCGGCCGGCTCAGGGGAGATCGCCACCGGCGCCTCTCCCACCCGCAGCCGGTACAGCCGCTGGTCGGCGAAGTCGACGAAGACGACGAGGTGGGCCTCGATCAGGCACCAGGCGCCGCCGCCGTACTCGTGGACGCGGGTCCGCACGTTGATCCCCTCCGGGGTCACCGCTTCCGGCTCGCCCCCGTGGGCCCGCCGCATCAAGACCACGCGGCCGCCCTCGTCGGGCCGGCCCTCGGCCCACCAGACCGCACCGTCGACAGCGATCGCCGCCGCCCCCAGGCGCCGCCCCGCCCGAGCCACCGTTGCCGCCTCGATCGGCGAGGTCCAGGAGCCGTAGGGGGCGACCGTCGCCACTACTCGGGGACCTCGACCTCGGCCAGCCGGTGGGTGTCGACGTCGTAGACGAAGCCGCGCACGACGTCGCGATGGGGGAGGAAGGGGCTGCGCCGCACCCGCAGGATCGACTGCCGTACGTCCTCCTCGACGTCGCCGAAGGACTCGATCGCGAACGAGGGGGCGATGCCGGTGGTCTCCTGCAGCTCCATCCGGAAACCGTCGTCGGTGATCTTCTGCATCCCGCAGTCGTTGTGGTGAATCAGCATCACCTCACGGGTACCCAGCCGGCGCTGGGAAATCGCCAGCGAGCGGATCACGTCGTCGGTGATCACGCCGCCGGCGTTGCGCAGCACGTGCGCCTCGCCCTGGCCGAGGCCGAGCGCGGCGAAGACGTCGAGGCGCGAGTCCATGCAGGTGACGATCGCCAGGTGGCGCTGCGGTTCGACGTCGAGGTGCCGCTCGGCGAGCCCGGCGGCGAAGGCTTGGTTGTTCTCCAGCAGAGAGTCGATCGTGTCCATGGCGCCGCAGCCTAGCCCGAGACCGTCGCCGGCGCGCGTTTCCGCCCCCACGCGCCGGGGTAGCCGCGGGGCAGGCACCGCAGACGACCAACGAGGGAGAACGAGAACGATGGAGTCGAGCACCACCGACAAGGGAATCTTCGGCAGCGACACCGGCGACACCAGGGAGAAGATCGTCGCCCTGCTGCACAAGGCGTACTGGATGGAGATCGAGACGGTGATGAGCTACATCTCCGCTTCCACCAACCTCGACGGCGTCCGGGCCCAGGAGATCCGCGAGTCCCTCGCCGAAGACGTCGAAGAGGAGCTCGGCCACGCGAAACAGTTCGCTACCCGGATCAAGGAGCTCTACGGCGTCGTCCCCGGCTCCGAGGACTTCAGCGCCGAACAGAGCTTCCTGCAGCCGCCCGCGGAGCAGACCGACGTGATCCATGTGATCCGCGGCGTGATCGAGGCCGAGTCCGGCGCGATCGAGTTCTACACCCAGATCGTCGCCGAGACCGACGGCGTCGACCCGGTCACCCAGGACATGGTGATCGCGATCCTCCGCGACGAGCAGGGCCACCGCCGTCTCTTCGAGGGGTTCCTGCGCGAGTACGAGGTCGAGGGCAAGGCGTAGCCGGCGTCACCTAGGCTGGGTCGCATGGCGACCGTCAACGACATCCAGATCCGCGCCGCCGCCGAAGCGGACGTGCCGCTGCTCTTCGACCTGATCCTCGAGCTGGCGGCCTACGAGAAACTGGGCACCGCGGTCGCCGGCGACGCCGAGGTTCTGCGTCGCTCGTTGTTCGAGCAGAAGGCGGCCGAGGCGCTCCTGGTTGAGACCGCCGACGGGGAAGCGGTCGGCTACGCGATCTTCTTCACCAACTTCTCGACCTTCGAGTGCCGGCCGGGGATCTGGCTCGAGGACGTCTACGTGCGGCCCGAGCATCGGCGTGGGGGCATCGGCTTGGCGGTGATGGAGCATTTGGCGAGGATCGCCGAGGAGCGGGATTACGCTCGGCTTGAATGGTGTGCTCTGGAGTGGAATGAGCCGGCTTTGACGTTTTATGAGGGGATTGGTGCCCAGCGCCTCGACGACCGGCGAATGCTCCGCCTCGAGCGCGATGGAATCGAGCACCTCGCTAAAGGCGAGCAGCCCGGCTAAGCAGCAGATCCCTCTCGCGGTCGTTCTGGGTCAATTCGGCTGCCTTTTTGAATTCAGAGGCTGCCTCCTCTTGGCGGCCTGCTTTCTCCAAGAGGTCGCCTCGGACGCTTGGGAGTAGGTGGTAGCTGGACAGCTCGGGCTCGTCGGCGATTTGGTCTAGTAGTTCTAGGCCTGCTTCGGGGCCGAAGGCCATTCCTAGGGCTACCGCTCGGTTGAGGTCGACGATTGGGGAGGGGGCTATTTGGGATAGGGCGTCGTATAGGGCTGCTATCCGCACCCAGTCGGTTTCTTCGGGATGGATTGCGTTGGTGTGGCAGGCGGCGATCGCTGCTTGTAGGCCGTAGGGGCCTAGTGGGCCGGGGAGTTCTTCGGCCCGCTCCAGGGCGCGGCGGCCGCGGACTATCAGTAGCGGGTCCCAGCGGCCGCGGTCTTGTTCGAGCAGCAGCACCGGCTCGCCGTCAGGGCCGCGGCGGGCAGTGTTGCGGGAGGCCTGGATCTCCATCAGCGCCACCAGCCCGTGCACCTCCGGCTCGCGCGGCGCCAGCTCGGCGAGGATCCGGCCCAGCCGCAGCGCTTCCTCGCAGAGGTCGGTGCGGATCCAGACCTCGCCGGCGCTCGCCGCATAGCCCTCGTTGAAGACGAGGTAGATCACTTCCAACACCGAGGGAAGGCGTTCGTCCAGCTCCGCCCCGCGCGGCACCTCGAAGGGGACCTTTGCATCGCGCAGCGTCCGCTTCGCCCGCACCAGCCGCTGTGCCACCGTCGACTCGCTGCTGAGGAAGGCGCTGGCAATCTCGGTCGTCGTCAGCCCGCCGAGCAGCCGCAGCGTCAGCGCCACCCGCGCCTCGCGCGAGAGCAGCGGGTGGCAGCAGGTGAAGATCAGCGTCAGCAGGTCGTCGCCGATCTCGTCGTCGGCCGCCGCCTCGAAGTCGGAGCGCTCCATCGCGAACAGCGCCCCGGTGTCGTGGGCGACCTCTTCGCGCTTGCGCTCATAGGCCTTCTCCCGCCGCATCCGGTCGATCGCCCGGTTCTTCGCCGTCGCCATCAGCCAGGCGCCGGGGTTGTCGGGGACGCCCGAGTCGGGCCAGGTCTCCATCGCCGCGACCAGCGCGTCCTGTGCCATGTCCTCGGCAAGGCCGACGTCGCCGACCATCCGTGCCAGGCCCGCGATCAGGCGGGCGGACTCGATCCGCCAGACCGCCTCGATCGCGCGCGTGGCCTCGGTCACCGATCCTGCCTCAGGGACCCTCGTAGGCGTCCTGCACCTCCTGCGGGAAGTCCTCCATCTCGAAGACGCGGCGGACCTCGATCCGGCAGTTGCTGTCGGGGCAGCGGCTCGCCCACTCCAGCGCCTCCTCCTTCGAGCGCGCCTGGATCAGCCAGTAGCCGCCGACGACCTCCTTCGCCTCGGTGAAAGGCCCGTCGGTGACCGTCGCGGTGCCCTCGCCGTCGAAGCTGACGCTGCCGCCGTCGCTGGGCGGGCGCAGGCCATCGAGGGCGAGCAGCATCCCGGCCTTCTGCAGCTCCTCGTTGTAGCGGCCCATCGCCGTCACGGCCTCGGGGGTCGGATTCCAATCCGCCTCCTCGATCTGCGGGTACATCAGCATCATGAAACGCATCCGGTCCTCCTTCGTCGCGGGCGGCGTTCCCGCCCTTTTACCTGACGACGAACGGCGGCCGGCGAAATCGACAACCGCTCGGAGCTACTCGTCGCGCGGGGTGATGCGGAAGACCGAGACCACCTCGGCCTGATGGGCCTCGGGGTGGGCGACGTAGGCACTGGGGCCGCCGCCGAACCAGCCGGAGGCTTCGTTGTTGCCGACGAAGATGCCGGGATGGCGTTTGCCGTCGCCGTCCTGGACCCAGACCTTGTCGCCCTCGCGGAAGCCGTGCTCGATCGCGTCGTCGCTCATCTGTTGCAGTCTATTTGCCCGGGCAAGCGCCGAGCTGCCGCAGCTTGCTCCGGTAGATCTTCATCGAAGAGTGTTGCCAGTCGCCGTGGGTCTGATGTCGCAGGCTCGGGACCAGCTCGTGGTGGTAGGGAGAGCTGAGGCTCTCGGCGTGGCCGATCACGTCGTGGACACCGATGCCGAAGCGACAGCGCAGCCACTGCGTCAGGTGTAGCGAGGCCCGCAGTGCCCGCCGGTTGCCGAGCACGTCGCCGTCGCCGTAGCCGACGTGCTCGATCCCGATCGCCGTCCAGTTGAGGCCGACCGTGTGGCGGCAGCGGGTGCGCAGGTTGACGAGCCGGTAGATCCGCCCCGAGCTGGAGACGACGAAATGCGAGCAGACGTTGGGCAGCTCGTGCAGCTCGGGGTCGGGACGATCGGAGGCGAAGGTGTTGTGGACGGCGGCGACGCTGCCGGCCTGCGCCATGTGCTCGACGATCACGTGCGGGTGGTGCAGGCGCCAGGCGCTGTGGCCGTAGTGGCGCTCCGAGTAGGCGGCCATCTCGTGCTTGCGTTTCGCCCCGTAGGGGATCGACCAGACCTTGATCGGCGGCGGCGGGGGAGCCGGGTGCATCAGGGCTGCGGCGGCGATCGCGATCAGCGCCAGTCTCATCGACTCAGTTTCGCCCATTCAGCGCTGGGTAGCTCAATCGGGTCCAAGGATCGAGAACGAGGAGGCGCAAAGGCGCTATGTCGGATTTGAACGAGCGTGACGGAAAGCTGGTCCAGTACCTCAGCGAGGCCTACGGCAAGGAGCGCGAGCTGGAGGCTGCCCTGGGGGCCCACATCGCGATGACCGCGAAAGGCCCGTACAAAAAACGGCTTCAGCAGCACCTGAAAGAGACGAAAGCGCACGCCAAACAGGTCGAGCGCCGGATCAAACAGCTGGGCGGCGGCGGCCAGACCCTGCAGAGCACGGTCGGCAAACTGACCGCGGTGGCGAAGGGTCCCCTGCACGCGGTGCGCGGCGGCAGCGAGCTGGAGAAGATGCTGAAGAACGCCAAGACCGAGTACTTCAACGAGCACGAGGAGATCGCCACCTACCTCGCGATCGAGACCCTCGCCGAGCGGGTTAAGGACTCCGAGACGGCGAAGCTGGCACGGGCGATCCGCCGCGAGGAGGAGCGGATGGCGCAGTTCCTCCAGGGGCAGATCAAGTCGCTGACCGGCGCGGTCGCGCGGGACGAGATCCCGGCCGCCCAGCGTCGCGGTTCTACCGCCGCACGCAAACCGAAAGCGAAAAAAGCATCGAAACGATCGGCGGCAAAAAGGTCGGCCCCGAAAGCGAAACGGCCGAAAGCCAAAAAAACCGGCCGGAAAAAAGCGGCGAAAAAAACCGCCGCGAAACGCTAGGAGGCCCGCGGGCGAACTGCCAGCACGACGAGGTCGTCGCGCGGCCTTCCCGAGCTGCGACCGACCGCATCGGCACGGAGGCGGTCGGTCATCTCGTCGAGTTCCAGTCCGGATAGGGACTGGGTCATCTCGGCGAACGTCTCCGGTCCCTGATGCGAGGCTGCCGGTCCGGCCTCAAGCCAGCCGTCGGTGCAGAGGACCAGGGTGTCGGTCGGTCCCAGCGCCCGCTCGTGCCGCTCGATCTTGCCGCTCTCCCAGGCGCCGAGGACGGTGCCCCCGCCGAGCAGCTGTGCCTCGGTCTCGGTGGCGAGGACAGCGGGCGGGTGGCCTGCTGAGGCAAGTACCACCCACCAGTGCGGCCCGTCTCGGCGCAGCCGAGCGAGCATCGCGGTCGCGAATTCGTTGAGGCTCTCGCCGTCGACCAGCAGCTCGTTGACGCGCCGCAGCACTTCGTCGGGTTCCTCGATGGCCCGCGTCAGGCCGCGCACCGAGTGGCGGACGGCGACGGAGACGCCGGCGGCGGTGCTGCCCTTGCCGGCCACGTCGCCGATCAGGACCCAGCAGCCGTCCTCGCTCGGCATCACGTCGTAGAGGTCGCCACCGACCTCGATCCCCTCGCCGGCAGCCTCGAAGACGACGGAGATGTCCAGCCCGGGTACCTCCGCCGGCCGCGGCGGACGCAGGCCGCGCTGCAGGTTCTTGGCGATCTGGTCCCGCTCCCGGTAGAGCCGGGCGTTGTCGAGCGCCAGCGCCGCTCGTTCTCCCAGCTCGGCGAGAAATTCGAGGTCCTCGGGGTCGTAGCGCATGTCGCCGTGGGCATGGAGAAAGGAGAGGGCGCCGAGGGTGCGGCCACGGGCGAGGAGCGGCACCACCGCGGCCGAGTTGTAGCCGGCGTCGTTCATCAGCTGCAGGTGCTCTGCTCCCTGTGAGACCTTGTCGACGACCTCCGGCGCCTTCAGGTCGCGCCAGATCATCGGCTCGTTCAGGCGCAGCACTTGGGCAACCGGGTGCTCCCCGCCCGGGTCGAGTGGCTTCTCGCGGCGGAGGTTTTCCAGCCGCGCCGCCACCTCCGGGTCGGCTCCGGCGACGACGCTGTCGCCGAGCCACCCGTCAGCGCGGCGGAAGTCGATCAGGCAGAGCTCGGCCAGCTCCGGCACCGCGGTGGAGACAATCGTCCGCGCCGTCTCGGTCGGGTCGAGCGAGGTGTCGAGGAGCCGGCTGGCGGTAACGAGAAAGTCCTGGGCGCGTCGCCGCCGTCGCTCGGAGGTGATGTCGCGGGCGACGACCGAGGCTCCAACAAGACCCTCCGAGCCGTCGATCGGAGAGATCGTCAGCGAGACGGCGATCCGGGTGCCGTCGGCCCGGACCCGCTCGGTCTCGTGGGTCTCGATCCGCTCGCCGCATTTGATCCGCTCGAGGATCGCCATCTCCTCGCCTTTGCGGTCAGGGGGGACGAGAAAGGAGATGTGCCGCCCGATCGCTTCCTCGGAGCTGTAGCCATAGATGCGGGCGGCCGCCGGGTTCCAGCTGGTGACGATGCCGTCGAGGTCCTTGCTGAGCACCGCGTCCTGGGTCCCACGCACGACCTCGGCCAGGTGCAGGAGGAAGCGTTCGGCCTCGGTTTCCTGCGGCTCTTGCATGCGAACCACTCTTACATGCGGTCTAAATCCTGATCCCGAAGACGTTCTCGAGGCTGCCTGCGCGCGGCTCACTGCTGATCAGTTCCAGGCAGCCGCATTGAAGCAGCGTGCAGGCGTGGTAGGAGATCACGCTGGGGCTCTTGTTCAGTTCCTGGGAGAGCTCAGCCGGGCTGGCGATCCGGCCCTGCAGCTTTTCCAGGATCTCCACCCGGGTCGGGTGCGATAGGGCCCTGACCAGTTGCTGGTCGATGCGCTTCCCGTCCCCTGCCACCAGAGCAATCTCCCCTAAATGGACGGGCCAGCCAACCTTAATTTTCAGGGGAATCTGCAAATAGCGGCATCGAGCCCGGGTCGCCCCCTTGTTTCGTGCCTGCGGGGCAGGGGTAACCTGCCGACATGAACGAGAAACCCCCTGAGCAGGACCCCGTCGCCGACGAAGAGGCCGAGGCCGCAGCCGCCGAAGCGGCTGAGATCGGCGGGCCGGCGCCCGTGTATCCGGATGCAGATCCAGCCCAGCGGCCCTTGGTCGAGGGCGGCGAGGGCGAGGCGGAGGGATTCGAGCTCGCCGAGGAGGAGTTGATCGACAACGCCTCCCACGGCGACCAGAAGCACTTCCCCGATCGCGACGCTCCGCCTTCGGAGGAGCCGAGCGAGGCCACTTACGGAGAACCCGACCAGGCGATTCCCGACGACGAGTAGGAGGTCTGCCATGTCGCGCCGAGTGATTGCGATCCTCACCGACAATCTCCACGGCTCCGAGCCGGTGGAGCAGATCCTCGCCAACACCGACCGTGCCGGAGTCGATCTCAGGGTCGTGGTCCCGGCAGTCGAGACGAGCGCCCTGCAGCACACGCTCGGCGACGTCGACGAGCCCAAGCACGAAGCCGAGGAGCGCTTGGCGGCGGCATTGGAGATGCTGCGTGCGAGCGGAGTCGAGGTCAACGGCGAGGTTGGCGACGCCGATCCGGTTCAGGCCGCCCAGGACGCCCTGCTGAAAGCGCCGGCCGACGAGGTCTTGATCTTCGAGCATTGCGAGGCGCAGTCGAAGTGGTACGAGAACGGCCTGCTGGAGCGGGCCCAGGAGGAAATCGAGCTGCCGCTGCGGGTGGTGATGGTGGAGACCGGAGATGACGAGCATCCCGACCACGTGGTCGGGGTCGAGGAGACCGGCGCCGGGACGATCAACCCACTCGCCGGCAAGGAAGTCGGCGGCGGTGCCTACGTTCCGGGGATGACCCGCTCCGACTTCGCCGGAATGGTCGCCGGGATCGCCGGGACGATCGTCGTCGCCATCCTCGCCGCGGCGATCACCGCTGGCGACGGCCACGAGACCGGCTGGGAAGCGGCGGCGATCCTGATCGCGATCGGCATCGCACTCGCCAACCTCGCCCACGTGGTCGGCTTGACCCTCTTCGAGGCGATCCACTACCGCGGCGGTTTCGCCAAGTTCTTCCGCACCCTCGCCTTGGTGGTGACCCCGCTTGCGATTGTCATCAACCTGGCGATCCTGGTCTTCGCCTAGGCGTGCCGCGTTTCCGCCGTTGACGGTTCGGAGCGGCGCAGCGCCTCCAGCACCTCCTCGGCCAGCTGCGAGCCGTCTTCGGGGCGCAGCGGCGTCGCGTTGACGCGGAAGACGACGCCGTCACCGTCGAGTTCCTCCAGCGAGACGCTCGGTTTGTAGCGGGTGGGGACGGTGATCGCCTGCAGCAGCTTCTCCTCGATCTCCCGCGGACTCGACTGGACGGGGAAGCGGACGCGGACGTCGACTTTGTCCGGCTCGCGCAGGGGCACGACGACGAGGCTGAGGAGGACGTTGTTGGGGACCAGTAGCCGATCGGCTCCCTGGCTGAGGGTCGTGTAGAAGAGGCCGAGTGAGGTGACCGTCCCCTCGATCGAGCCGGCCAGCGCGCCGCCCACCAACCGCACCCGTTCTCCCACTCGGAAGGGCCGGGTGCTCTGCAGGACGATGCCGGCGAAGATCCCGCCCAGTGCCTGCTGCGCCGCTAGCCCGAGCAGCACCGCGGTGAAGGCGCCGCCGACGGCAAGGGTGCTGGCGTTGACGCCGGCGATCCGCAGGGCGAGGATGACCACCGTGGTGATCGCCAGCAGCCGGACGACGAAGCCCGTGGTCCCCGCCGTCGCCGGGTCGAGCCGTCGGTAGAGGCGGGGGGAGAGGCTGCGCACCAGCCAGTGGACCGCGGTGGAGCCGACGACAATGAGGATCGCCACCGTCCCGAAGCGGATCCACTGTCCGTAGCCGGGCGCGATCTGGTGGCGGTGGCTGTAGACGACCAGGGTGCCGGCAATCACCAGCAAGGCCAGCAGGAGACCGCCGAACTGGCGTTTGGAGAAGCGCGGCGCCAGCTCGTCGCCGAGGCCGAGCGAGTGCCAGGCGTGGCTGCGGGTCTCGAACAGCTCTTTCGGCAGTCGGGGACGGCGAGGCGAGGGGGACATTCGGGTTCAGATACCCCGGCGAAGGGGCTCCTACGCAGGCGCGGTCAGGCGCTGAGGGCCGCCAGCGCCTCGTCCCGGGTCTGGTGGACCGGGATCGAGAGCTCGAGGCCGGTGATTTCCAGCACGCGCCGGACCTGGTCATTCTGGCTGCAGATCACCAGGGCGCGACCGTTTTCGCCGCTGTCGAGGCGCTGCCAGGCGCGGACGATGAGGGCGATTCCGGTGGAGTCGATGAATTCACACTCCGAGAGGTCAATCAGCACGGACCCGTTGCCTCCGTCCAGAGCCTGATCGAGCGGACCCTCCAGCTGCGGCGCCGTGCTGAGGTCGAGCTCGCCGCGGACGGAGATCGCCCGGATGCCGTGCTCGATCTCTCCCAACTTCACCTCGAACGGGGCTGGATTCACGGCACGATGCTACCGCAGCGGGCCACGGTAGCCACCCGCTGTTTTGGCCTGTCACTGCAGGGGTAAGCAGGCTTTGAAGAGAGGCGGCAAGTTATGCTCGCGCCTCGCAACGACGAGCCTCGACGTTCCTGGGGGCAGGCTGGAACTTTTTGAATACCTCAACCAATGATCGCTCGGGGCTTCAAATGTCCCTTCCCGCTCGCGCGGAGAACGTCGCAGTCGTCCGCCATGCCCTCGCCGGTCTGGCCGAAAGGCTGGGGATGGACAAGGTCTCGCTGGCCGACCTGAAGACCGTCGTCACCGAGGCCTGCATGAACGTGGTCGTCCATGCCTACGCTGGCAGCGAGCCGGGGCCTCTGGAGATCGAGGCGGAGAGCGATCTCGAAGGCCTCACCGTCGTCGTCCGCGACCACGGCACGGGGATCCGACCGCGCCCCGACGTCGAGCGCCCGAGCCTGCGGATCGGACTGACCCTGATCGCGGCCCTCTCGAGCAGCTTCGAGATCAAGGGCGGCGCCGACAAAGGCACCGAGATCCGCATGCACCTGCCGCTCCAGGCTCGCGAGGGCGGCACGAGTTCGGGTTCGACCTTCGCGGTGACGGCCAACGAGGAGACCCGGATCCGGGTCGGCCCTCCCGAGATCGTCGGGCCGGTGCTGAGCCGTGCCCTATCGGCGCTTGCCGCCCGCCAGGACATCAGCGTCGACCGGCTCTCGGACACGATGCTGCTCAGCGACGCGATCTCGGCGCGGGCGCCGCAGGGCTTCACCGACGGCCACGTCTCGCTCAGCATCGCCGAGCGGCCGGAAGGAATCGAGTTGAAGGTGGGTCCGATGACCCACGGTGGCGCCGCGCGCCTGCGGCAAAGCTTCGAGTTGCCCGAGGTAGGGGGCTCGCTCGAGAAGCTAACCGACGAGCTGCGGGTCGAGGACGGCGACGAAGGCGAGTACCTCGTCGTCGGAATTTCCTCGCTCTCGACAACCTAAAAACGCCGGCTTTGCCGGTGGCGCTACTCGGTTTCGGCGGTGGCGTCGCTCTGCTCGGCGACCTCGGCCCTGATCCGCTCCAGGGTGCGGCGCAGAATCCGCGAGACGTGCATCTGCGAGTGGCCGATCCGCTCGGCGATCTGCGACTGGGTCAGGTCCTCGACGAAGCGCAACTGAAGGACCAGCCGCTCGCGCTCATCAAGGTGGGGGAGGGCCCCCTCGAGCGCCAACCTGTCCTCGACCAGCTCGTAGCCCTCGTCTTCGTCGCCGACCCACTCCGAGGCCGGCGATTCTTCGGAATCCTCACCGCCGACCGGGCGGTCGAGCGAGAGCGGGCGGCGGTTGTGGTTCGCCTCCAGCACCTCGAGCACCTCGGTCGGGTCAACTTCGAGTCGCTCGGCGATCTCTCCGACCGAGGGGGAGCGCTGCAGCTGGACGGTCAGCTCGGAGATCGCCTTCTCTACTTCGGCCATCCGGTCGTGTAGGCCGCGGGGGACTCGCACGGTCCAGACCCGGTCGCGGAAGTGGCGCTTCAGCTCACCGAGGATCGTCGGCGAGGCGAAGGCGGTGAAGGGGGCACCGCGCTCGGGGTCGAAGCGGTCGATCGCGTTGACGAGGCCGAGGCTGGCCACCTGCAGCAGGTCGTCGAAGGACTCGCTAGCGCCCCGGTAGCGGAGGGCGAGGTTCTTCGCAAAGGGCAGGTAACGGCGGACCAGCTCCTCGCGGATCGCCGGGTCGCGGTCCTCCACGAACCGCTCCCAGAGAGCACGCTCGTTGGCCAGGCCCTCACCGGGGCCCGGGCTCAGCTGGTCGGAGGTGTTGCGCGTCTGGTCGCTGTTCAAAGCATCGATCGATAGGGCGGCGTTATTTGTCCAACGTCGCTGCCCTGAGAGCGTCAGTCCCGAAGCTGTGCAGCGCGACGGCGAACGTGGCCGTCGCGCCAACCATAGCGGCGCGCGCAGGCCGGGTCCGACTGGTGGCGCGGCTCAATGGTGGGAGCGGCGCCGGACCCGGCCTCGGGGTGCTTCAGGAGGCGGGCTTGGCCTCGTCCTCAGCCTCGGCGCCGGCGGCGTCGGGGTTCGGCGACTTGAAATGAAGCATCACTACCTTCGAGTGGATTCCCTCTTCACTGCTCTCGCCGAGCCGGGCAGTTGCTTCACCCTGAATCTCGATCAAACGCTCAAGCGTGGCTCCGAGGAGGTCGGCTGCGTCCTGCCAGCCCTGTTTGTCGACCACCATCGGGGTTCGGCTCAAATGCCGGTCGTCGAGCTCGTCGAAGGTGCTCTTGTCGAGAGCCTCCTCGACGTCGTCGAAGGCGGATTTCAGCATCGCCCCGGACAGACCGGGACGGAGGCTTTTCGGCAGCCGTGCCCATTCGCTGTCGGTGAGGAACTGACGGCGGGTGGCGCGGTAGAAGTGCTCGGTGGCGCCACGCCGTTGCTTGGTGTCAACGAGCTCGATGCAGTCGTATTTCTCGAGCACACGGACGTGGTAGGCGACGAGGTTCAGGCTCTGATCGAGCTGATTGGCGAGCATGTTGGGGCTCGCGACCTTTTCGTTCAAAATGATCAGGATCTGCACGCGCAGCGGGTGGGCGAACGCTTTGGCGACTACCTGTTCGACGCCATCTTTTTTGTTCTTGGTCTTCGGCATGGCCTTTTCTCGGTTGGTTTCCAGCGGGTATTGGCCGATAACGAAGACTTTACACCTCGTCGATCAGGATTTTCACAACGCTCCCGCGTTTTCCGATTATTGACGAGTTTTGCTGTTCTGACCTTGATTGCTGGAATCATTTAAAGTATTAATGATCAATCACTTTCGAGTGATGCCGCCAAGGGCGGTCTGGGGCAATCAAGGGGAGAGGGGAGGTGGACTCATGAAGATTGGACAGGACACGCGTGTAGTGCCCATCGAGGGCATCAGCAAGGGCTACTAGCCCGGACTCTTTGCGGGGACGGCGATCACGCGCCTGGTCGCCGTCCCCGCTTGTTTTGCCACCAACTCCGCCGCCTGGTTACCGGTCCAGCAACTCGCTGAACCGGACCGCGGCCCGCGTCGGCTCGACGAACTCCGTCTCCCTGTACAGCAGTCCGGCGGCCGCCAGGTCTCGCACCGCCCGCTCGAGCGCGTCGCGATCGGCGTAGCTTTCTCGATCGGCCCCCAGTTCCCGTTTCAGCTCCTCCAGCGTCAGCCGGGCCGGATGCAGATCGAGCAACTGGTGCAGCACTGCCGACTCGATCGCTTCGTCGTCACCCCTGTTCGTCTGCGTCTCGATGATCTCGTTCATCGCGTTCCCCTTGCCTTTCCCCTGTCCAAGTGCCTACCGATCCCATCGGCGCAGGCACTATAGGCAAATCTGAAATCTTCTGTCTGTAGATCTTTTGTCTACGTAACTCTGAACGAGGAAAAGTTAGCCGTCCTCGCGGACGCCGCCCATTTCGGTGAAGACGGCGGTGACGCCGCCGTCGGCGCGCTTCTCGTCGGCGATCACGTGGGAGACGGCGTTGATCAGCGCCAGGTGGGTGAAGGCCTGGGGGAAGTTTCCGAGGTGCTGGCCGGACTCCGCGTCGAGCTCCTCGGCGAAGAGGTCGAGCCAGCCGGCGGCCTCGAGCAGCCGTTCGCAGAGGTCCCGGGCGCGGTGCGGCTCGCCGATCTCCGACAGCGCCGAGACCAGCCAGAAGGAGCAGATCAGAAAGGTCCCCTCGCGGCCGTGCAGTCCGTCGTCGGTTTCGTCGACCTCGTAGCGGAGGACGAGCCCATGCTCGGTCAGGTCATCGGCGATCGCGTTGACGGTCGCGCACACCCGCGGGTCGTCGGGCCGGAGGAAGCGGAACAGCGGGATCAGCAGCAGCGAGGCGTCGAGGGCGTCGGTGTCGTAGTGCTGGCGGAAGACCCCGTCGCGGACGCCGCGCTCGAGGATCTCGGCCTTGAACTCGTCGGCCTTGGCCTGCCACTCCTCGGCCATCTCGTCGAAACCACCGATCCGGGCGAGGCGGGCGCCGCGGTCGACCGCGACCCACATCATCAGCTTCGAGGAGACGTAGTGCTGCGGCTCCCCACGCGACTCCCAGATCCCTTGGTCGGGGTGGGGCCAGGCCTCGATTGCGGCCTCCACCTGGTAGCGGATCAGCTGACGTTTGGCTGGCGTGCCGCGGCCGCGGAGCGCCTTTTCGTGGATGTAGACGGAGTCGAGCAGCGAGCCCCAGACGTCGTTCTGGCGTTGGTCGTAGGCGCCGTTGCCGATCCGCACCGGCTTCGCCCCGCCGTAGCCCTCGAGGTGGTCGAGGGTCTTCTCTTCGAGGTCCCGCTCGTGGCCAATCCCGTACATGATCTGCAGGTCCGGATGGTCCTGGCAGACGTCGACGATGAAGCGCATGAAGTCGCGCGCCTCGCGATCGAAGCCGAGCGTGTGCAGGGCCCAGAGGCTGAAGGTCGAGTCGCGGATCCAGCTGAAGCGGTAGTCCCAGTTGCGTTCTCCCCCCGGCGTCTCCGGCAGCGAGGTGGTGGGGGCGGCGACGATCGCGCCGGTCGGGGTGTAGGTGAGACCCTTGAGGACGAGGGCGGAGCGCTGCAGGTGGATTCGCCAGGGATGGTCGGGGAAGTCGCCGTCGCGCAGCCATTCGCGCCAGAACTCTTCGGTCGAGTCGATCCGCTCCCGCGCCTCCGGGGCGCTGCGCGGGCCGCCAAGGTCGCCGTCGCTCCAGGTCATGGCGCAAAAGGCGGTCTGGTCCTCGCGCAGGGTTACGCGGCCGCGGGCCGCGCCCTCGTCGAGCTCGAGGTGCATGTCGCTGGTCAGCATCAGCTCGGTCCCGTCGGCGGCGGTGGCGCGCGCTTCGCCGAGCTCGCCGCCGTCCCAACTGGCCCCTTCGAGGCCATAGCCGAAGCGCGGCACGCACTCCATCTCCATCTCGACCTCGCCGTCGATGCAGGTCATCGTCCGCAGCAGCGAGCTGTCGTTCTGGTGCGCGGTCTCGGGTCGCCCGCGGCGGGCCTCATCCTCGCCGCCGGCGGCAGCCCAGTCGGCGATAGTCAGTGCGTCCTTGACCACGACCCAGCCGGTCTCGGTTACCCAGGTCGTCTCGATCACCAGCGTGCCGGGCACGTAGCGGCGGCTGATCGGGACGATCACGCCTTTGGGCCGCAGCAGCATGTGGCCGGCTCCACGGTCGAGCAGGGCGGCGAAGGCGCTGGGCGAATCGAAGCGGGGGAAGCAGAGCCACTCGACGCTGCCGCCGAAGGAGACGAGGGCGGCGGTGTGGCAGTCGGAGAGGAAGCCGTAGCTCCCGATCGGGGGAAAGCGATGGTTCTGGGAGCTCACGGCCGAAGCCAAGCTAGCAGCGGGCTACGCTGCATTTTCATGAACTTTCCATTGGCCCACGTCGGCGGGGCTTTTGCCCCGCTCGAGGTCATCCCGCTTTTGGTCGCGGCGGCTCTCTACGCGAAGCGCTCGCTGACCCTGGCCGAGAAAGGCCGCCCGGTGCCGCTCTGGCGCCAGCTCTGCTTCGCGGGGGGCTTGCTGACGATGGCGGTCGCCCTCGTCTCGCCGGTCTCCCACGTCGCCGAGGAGCTGGTGATCGCCCATATGGTCGAGCACCTGCTGCTGGGCGACATCGCGACCCTGCTTCTCGTCCTCGGGTTGACCGGCCCGCTGCTGCAGCCGATCCTCGCGATCCCGGTCTTCGACAAGTTGCGGATCCTCGCCCATCCGCTCGTCGCCTTTCCGCTCTGGGCGCTCAACTTCTACTTCTGGCACATCCCGACCTTTTACGACGCCGCCTACGGCGGCGCCGCGGTGCACCTGCTGGAGCACGCAAGCTTCATCTTCTTCGGCTGCCTGATGTGGATGCCGATTTTCGGCCCGCTGCCGAAGCCGAGTTGGTTCAACGCGGCCTGGAAGGTCGGCTACGTGATCGCAGTCCGCTTCGCCGGCGCGATCCTCGGCAACGTCCTGATGTGGTCGGGATCGGTGCTCTATCCCAAGTACGCCGCCGGCGAGGCGTACTGGAAGATCTCCCCACTTGCCGACCAGAGCACCGCCGGGGTGGTGATGATGGTCGAGGGCACCTTCCTCGGGCTGGGCCTGCTGGCCTGGGTCTTCTTCGAAGTCTCGCGGGAAGGGATTGAGAAGCAGCGCCTGCTCGATCTTGCCCTGGAGCGGGGCGTCGAGCTCGACGAGGCGCGGGCGCAGCGGGCGGTCGCCGCCGGCCAGGCGGAGCGGCTCGAACGGCAGCTGATCGGCGCCGGGGGCGCGAATGAGTAGCGGCATCGAGCGATTGCGCGCCTGGCTGGTGACCGGACCGCTCGGTCGAGGCCTCTCCTTCGTGATCGATTTCGCCGTCGCGCTGCGGACGATGCTGGCGCAACGTCGCTAGGGTCACCCGTCCCATGCAGACGACCCTCAAAGAGCTCCCCAACTCACGTGTCGAGGTCGCGGTCGAGGTCCCCGCCGCCGACGTCGAGAAAGCGACCTCCCGCGCCGCCCGGGCGATGGCGAAGGAGATGCGGATGCCCGGCTTCCGCGCCGGCAAGGCGCCGCCCTCGCTGGTGATCCAGCGGCTCGGTTTCGGCCCGGTCCTACAGGAGGCGATCCGCGACTCTCTCCCCGAGTGGTACGAACTGGCGCTGTTCGACGCCGGGGTCAGCCCGATCGGCGATCCCCATATCGACATGGTCTCCACCCCCGACGAGGAGGGTGAGGCGCTGGAGTTCAAGTTCGAGGTCGGAGTGCGGCCCGAGGCGAAGCTCGGCGACTACAAAGGCCTCGAGGTCGGGAAGGAGGAGAAAGAGGTCCCCGACGAAATCGTCGACACCGAGGTCGAGCGGATCCGCGAGGGTTTCGCCCGCCTCGAGCCGGTCGAGCGCGAGGCCGCCGACGGCGACATGGTGGTGATGGACTTCGAGGGGTTCATCGACGGCTCCGCCTTTGAGGGCGGCGCCGCCGAGGAGCAGAGCCTGACGCTCGGCTCCGGCCAGTTCATCCCCGGCTTCGAGGAGCAGCTCGTCGGCGTCAAGGCCGGCGAGGACCGCGAGCTGAATGTCACCTTCCCGGCGGACTACCAGGCAGAGCACCTGGCCGGGAAACCGGTGGTTTTCAAAGTCAAGGTGAAAGAGGTGCGGGAGAAAGTCCTGCCCGAGCTCGACGACGACTTCGCCTCCGACGCTTCGGAGTTCGACACGCTGGAGGAACTGCGGGCTGACATCCGCGAGAAAGTCGGCGCCGCGCTCGGCAGCCGCGCCGAGGAAGACTTCCGGGTGGCGGCGATCGACGCGGCGGTGGCCGAGGCCACGGTCGTGGTGCCCGAGGAGCTGGCGACGGCGCGGGCGACCGAACGCTGGGAGCGGATGGAACGACAGCTCGCCGGCCGCGGCATGGACCCGAACCAGTTCCTGCAGATGCAGGGCAAAACGCGCGACGAGCTGATCGAGGAGACGAAGCCGGACGCCGAACAGGAGCTGCAGCGCGAGGCCGTGGTGACGGCGATCGCCGAGGCGGAGGCGATCGAGGTCACCGAGGAGGAAATGATCGAGGCGCTTGCCCATAGCGCCGAACACGAGCGGACGACCCCGGAGAAACTCCTCGAGCGACTGCGGCAGAGCGGTCGCGACGCGATGATCCGCGAAGACCTACGTGCCCAGAAGGCGATCGAGCTGGTCGCCGACTCGGCCACGGCGATCCCCAAAGAGGATGCCGACGCGCGCCAGGAGAAAGCCGACGCCCGGGAGAAACTGCTGGCCCCGGAGGGCAGCGAGAAATCTGGCGAGCTCTGGACGCCGGGCGACTAGCAGCCGCCCAGGCACGGCTGATGCCTTCTATAGAGTCCCGAGCGATGAGTCCTCTGGTTCCGATGGTGGTCGAGCAGACGTCGCGCGGCGAGCGGGCGTTTGACATCTACTCGCGCTTGCTCGGCGAGCGGATCATCTTCCTCGGCACCCCGGTCACCGACGACATCGCCAACCTGATCGTCGCCCAGCTGTTGCACCTGGAGTCGGAGGACCCCGACAAGGACGTCAGCCTTTACGTCAACTCGCCCGGCGGTTCGGTCTACGCCGGCCTGGCGATCTACGACACGATGCAGTTCATCAAGCCCGACGTGCAGACGATCTGCGTCGGCGTGGCGATGAGCATGGGGGCGCTGCTGCTGAGTGGCGGCGCCGCCGGCAAGCGGATGGCGCTGCCGAACTCGAAGATCCTCATCCACCAGGTCTCCGCCGGATTCCAGGGCCAGGCGACCGACATCGAGATCCATGCGAAAGAGATCATCGAAGTCCGCCGCCGCCTCGACGAGATCATCGCTCTCCACACCGGCCAGTCCTTCGAGAAGGTCACCGAAGACACCGAACGCGATTACTTCATGAGCGCGGAGGAGGCGAAGGAGTACAACATCGTCGACCGCGTGATCGAACACCACTGAGACGCGCCGCCGCTCTCATCGTCTTCGCGCTGGCGGTATTCGCCGCGCCGGCCTCCGCCCAGATCGCCAGCAGTGACGGCGGCGTTCCCTACTACGGCCATGTCTTCCCGGTCCAGGGGGCGCACGGCGGGCGAGGCGCGATCGGCGAATTCCACGCGCCGCGCAGCGGCGGCCGGATCCACGAAGGATTCGACGTCACCGCGGCCTGCGGGACGCCGTTGGTGGCAGTGCGCAACGGCAAGGTGCTGGACAGCGGCTTCGACCCGGTTCTCTACGGCTGGTACCTGCTGATTCACGGCGAAAGCGAGAGCCGCAGCTACTTCTACGCCCACATGACCCGGCCGGCCGTCGTGAAAAAAGGCGAGCGGGTTTGGGAGGGGGAGCGAGTCGGCGCGGTCGGCGAAACCGGCAACGCCGCCGGGACCGGCTGTCACCTCCATTTCGAGATCCACGTCCACGGCATCCCGATCGACCCGGAGCCGTCGTTGCGGCGTTGGGACCGCTACTCCTGAAGGCTGCGTTCGAACCAGAGGTCGGCTTTCGGGTTCTCGTTGTAGGCGGGGACCTCGCGGTAGCCGGCGGCGCGGTAGAGGCCGACCGCGGGGATGAGATAGTCGCTGGTGTCGAGCCTGACGGCGCGGCAGCCGTGTTCGGTGGCGATCTCGTCGAGGCGGGCGAGGATGCGGCGGCCGAGACCGGTGCCGCGGAAGGCGGGCGCCACGTACATGCTCTTCACCTCGGCGACGTCGGTGTCGAGGAGACGGACTCCGCCGAGTCCGGCAGACTCGCCGTCGGCCAGGGCTATGAGGAGGACGCCGTTCGGAGGAACGAGGTCAGACGGAGGGCCCTTGGCGATCTCCTCGTCGAGATCGATTCCAGCTCCTTCGCGGTCGTAGACAAGGGGCCCGTCGGCCTCGCGGATGAAGTCCGCGTACAGGGCCCGGACCCGCGAATCGTCCCGGTCGATTGGCTCCAGCGAGAAAGTCACGGAGACGACGCTAACGCGTTGCAGAATTTCTCCAATCTGCGATGGCGCCTACCGTCACTCTTGGCACACTTCGTCCCGTGAACCGAGATGAACTGTCTGCGGTAATCATCGAATGCGCCGCGCGCATCGAGCGGGCATCGGCCTCAACCGAGGCATCGGTAGAGCGTGCCGAACGAGTGCACTTGAACCTCCAAGTGACCAGGCTTGGCCTAGAGGTGGCCAGGCTCAAACTTGAGGACGTCATCGCGCGGCAGGAGAAAATGACCTGAGCGGCGAGCTCAGACCCGCAGTTCGTAGCTGAACCACTCCGTGCGCTCGGCGCCGGTGCTGTCGTAGAGGCGCTGCGCGGTCTCGTTGTCGGGGGCGGTGGACCACTCGATGAAGGGAGCTTCGCGTTCGCGGGCAACCGCGGCGGTTGCCTCGATCAGCGCCCGCCCGACGCCCTGTCCGCGTGCCACCTCGTCGACATAGAGGTCGTTCATCAGCACGCTCTCGCAGGCCTCCAGCGAGCTGAAGTGCCAGTAGAGGCAGGCGTAGCCGACCAGCCGCCCGTTGCTGCGCGCGCCGAGCAGCAGCCCGTCCTCGCTGGGGCCGAGGAAGCGGCGGAAAAAGCTGCGGTTGCGCTCCTCGTCGATCGCCTCCACCTTGTAGAAGCGCTGGTAGGCCGCGATCAGCGGCAGCAGCTCCTCGAACTCCTCAACTGCGACCGGTGCAATCTCCACCTCTGCGGGCATCGTCCCACCGTAGCCCACGCAAGGCGGCGGTCACTTGAAGGGACAGCCGGGTCGATGCCGTAAACGACCCTCACGAACCGGTGCAGGTCCCTGTCTAAGCTTTGGGGCGCCGCCGGAGGCAAGAGATCGTCCCGTTAGGAGGGGATTCCGCTGGCACGTCCTTCAGACTCGAACGAGCAGCTCCTCTGCAGCTTCTGCGGTAAGTCGCAGCGCCAGGTCAAAAAGTTGATCGCCGGCCCCGGCGTCTACATCTGCGACGAGTGCATCGACCTCTGCAACGAGATCATCGACGAGGAGCTGACGGCTCCGCCTGCCTTCGAGCTGGAGAACCTGCCGAAGCCGCAGGAAATCTTCGACGTCCTGCAGGAGTACGTGGTCGGCCAGGACGCTGCCAAGCGCTCCCTTTCCGTGGCCGTCTACAACCACTACAAGCGGGTCCAGATCGCCCAGTCCGAGGAGACCGAGGTCGAGCTGCAGAAGTCGAACATCATGATGCTGGGGCCGACCGGCTGCGGCAAGACGCTGCTCGCCCAAACCCTCGCCCGGATCCTCAACGTGCCCTTTGCGATCGCCGATGCGACTGCGCTTACCGAGGCCGGTTACGTCGGCGAGGACGTCGAGAACATCCTCCTGAAGCTGATCCAGGCCGCCGACTTCGACGTCAAAAAGGCCGAAACGGGAATCATCTACATCGACGAGATCGACAAGATCGCGCGCAAAGCCGACAACCCGTCGATCACCCGCGACGTCTCCGGCGAAGGCGTCCAGCAGGCGCTGCTGAAGATCCTCGAGGGGACGACTGCCTCGGTGCCGCCGCAGGGCGGGCGCAAGCACCCCCACCAGGAGTTCCTGACGATCGACACCACCAACATCCTCTTCGTCTGCGGCGGCTCCTTCGCCGAACTCGACAAGGTGATCGAGCGGCGGGTGGGCGACCGCGGGATCGGCTTCGGCGCCGAAATCTCCACCCGTGAGAAAAAGGACGCCGGCGAGTGGTTCGAGCAGGTGCTGCCCGAGGACCTGATCGAATATGGCCTGATCCCCGAGTTCATCGGCCGCCTGCCGGTGATCACCGCGATCCACCAGCTCAGCCGCGACGACCTCTGCACGATCCTGACCGAGCCGCGCCACGCGCTTACCCGGCAGTTCCAGCGCTTCTTCGAGTTCGACGACATCGAGCTGGTCTTTGCCGACGACAGCCTCGAGGCGATCGCCAACAAAGCCCTGGAGCGCGAGACCGGCGCCCGCGGCCTGCGTTCGATCCTCGAGGAGACCTTGCTCGACGTCCAGTTCGAGCTGCCTTCACGCCGCGACGTCACCAAGTGCGTCGTCACCAAGGAGACGATCATCGAGGGGCGCCGCCCGACCCTCGTCACCGAGGCCGTCCAGCAGGACATCGGGCCCGCCGACGAGGGCCTGACCGAGGAATCCGCTTAGTACCGCTTCTATCTAGACTCGCGCCGTGGACGCGGCGCGGCGTAAAAAGCTTGAGGAGACGACTCGCTATGACCCTTCTGAGGTAGAGGGGCGGATCTTCTCGGAGTGGATGGAGGGGGGGTATTTCCATCCGGAGGCGACGGGGACGGCGGAGGAGAACTTTTCGGTTGCCATCCCGCCGCCCAACGTGACCGGGGTGCTGCATATGGGGCATGCGCTGAACGGGTCGATGCAGGACGCCTTGGTGCGGATGAACCGGATGCGGGGGAGGAAGTCACTCTGGATCCTGGGGACCGACCACGCCGGGATCGCGACCCAGGCGGTGGTCGAGAAAGAGCTGCGCAAAGAAGGCATGAGCCGGCATGACCTCGGGCGCGAGGCCTTCGTCGAGCGGGTCTGGGAATGGAAAGCCGAGTACGGCTCGCGGATCGTCGAGCAGTACAAGCGGCTTGGCGCTTCCTGCGACTACGAGCGCGAGCGCTTTACCCTCGACGAGCGCTACGTCAAGGCCGTCTACCGGGTCTTTAAGCAGCTCTTCGACAAGGGCTATATCTACCGCGACAACTACATGGTCAACTGGGACCCGGGCTCGCACTCGGCGATCTCCGACCTCGAGGTCGAGAACCGCGAGGTGGAGGACGCCCTCTACTCGATCGATTATCGGGTCGAGGACTCCGACCAGGTCCTGACGGTCGCCACGGTGCGGCCGGAGACGATGCTGGCCGATACCGCTGTCGCTGTGAACCCCAACGACGAGCGCTACGCCGAGCTGGTCGGCAAGCACTGTGTCCTGCCGCTGATCGGGCGCCGCATCCCGATCATCGCCGACGAGCACGTCGACATCGAGTTCGGCACCGGGGCGCTGAAGATCACTCCCGGCCACGACCCCAACGACTTTGAGATCGGCCGTAAGCACGGTCTGCAGGAGATCGGGGTGATCGGTCCCGACGGGCGGATGACCGAGGAGGCCGGCGAGTTCGCCGGGCTGACGGCTGCCGAGGCGCAGACGGCGGTCGTCGAGGCGCTGCGCGGCGAGGGCCGGCTGCGCGCCGAGGAGCCCTACGTTCACTCGGTCCCCTTCTCGCACCGTTCCGGCGAGCGGATCGAGCCGCTGATCTCGCTGCAGTGGTTCTGCCGCATGGACGAGCTGGCGCGGCCGGCGATCGAAGTCGTCGAACGCGACGAGGTCAACCTCACCCCGCCGCAGTGGAAGCGCGTCTACCTGGACTGGATGGAGGAGATCCGCCCCTGGTGCATCTCGCGCCAGCTCTGGTGGGGGCACCGGATACCCGTCTGGTACTGCGACGCCTGCGAGGAGACGATCGTCGCCGAGGCCGCGCCCGAGCGCTGCGGCTCCTGCGGGGGCGAGCTGCGCCAGGAGGAGGACGTCCTCGACACCTGGTTCAGCTCGGCGATCTGGCCCTTCGCCACCCTCGGCTGGCCCGACGACACGCCGGAGCTGCGCGCCTTCTACCCGACCAGTTTCCTGACCACGGCGCGGGAGATCCTCTTCCTCTGGGTGGCGCGGATGATCATGACCGGGCTCGAGTTCCCCGGCCGGGTCCCGTTCCGCGACGTCTACGTCCACTCGGTGATCCAGGCCCGCGACGGGCGGCGGATGTCGAAGAGCCTGGGGACCGGGATCGACCCGCTGGAGGAAATCGACGTCCACGGCGCCGACGCGCTGCGTTTCGGCCTACTGGCGATGTCCTCGACCCAGGACGTGCGCTTCTCCGACGCCAAGGTTGAACAGGGCCGCGACCTCGCCAACAAGCTCTGGAACGCCAGCCGGCTGATCCTGCTGAACGCCGCCGAGGTCGAGCCAGCGCCGCGGGCAACCTGCGTCGAGGACCGCTGGATCCTCTCGCGGCTGGAGCGGACGATCGCCTCGGTGACCGAGAAGCTCGAGACCTACGACTTCTCCCACGCCGTCCAGGAGGCCTACTCGTTCTTCTGGCGCGATCTCTGCGATTGGTACCTGGAGATCGTCAAGCCACGCCTCTACGACAGCGAGGAGGAGGCCTCGGCGACGCTGCTCTACGCGCTTGAACGGGTGCTTGGGCTTCTCCATCCGACGATGCCGTTCGTCAGCGAGGAGATCTGGGGCTACCACCCGGCACAGCGCGGACATCTCGCCGTGCACGACTTCCCGGTCGCCGACGAGTCGTTGATCGACGCCGCCGCCGAGGAGGACGTCGAGGGTGGGATCGGACTCACCCAGCGGCTGCGCGCCTGGCGCGACCTCGCCGGCGTCCCGGCGGGGGCGACCCTGCCGGCGGTGATCGACGGTGTCGAGCCGCCCTCCTTCGTCTCCCGCCTCGCGCGCTTCGAGTTCGACGGCGTCGGCTCCGAGCCGGTGGCCTCGATTGGCCCGGTGCGGGTGCTGGACTCAGATCAGCTCGACGCCGCCGCCGTCGCCGAGCGCCTCGAGAAGCGCCGCGAGGAGCTGCGGGCCGAGGTCGAGCGCGGTGAGCGCAAACTCGGCAACGAGGGTTTCGTCGCCAAGGCCCCGTCCGAGGTGGTTGAGGAGGAGCGGGGCAAACTCGAGCGCTACCGCAACGAACTCGCCGAGCTGAGCTGACCGACCCCGACGCATATCTCGATTCGCTGGAGCCGGTCGGCTGGCGCCTCGGCCTCGAGCGGATGCGGAAGCTGACCACGGCGCTCGGGCTGCCCCAGCACCGCTTCGCTTCGGTCCACGTCGTCGGCACCAACGGCAAGTCCTCGGTGACGCGGATGACCGCGGCGCTGCTGGAAGCGCACGGGCTGCGGGCGGGCGCGGTCGTCTCTCCCCATACCGATCGCTGGTCGCAGCGGACGCTGGTCGGGGGGGTGGAGATCGACGAGGCCGCCTGGACGGACGCGGTCGAGCAGGTCGCCCAAGCGGCGGAGGGGGTCGACCGCAGTCTCGAGGAGGGCGAGGCGGTGACCCAGTTCGAGGCCGCGACCGCGGCGAGCTTCATCGCGCTGGCACGGGCGCGGGTCGACGTAGCCGTGGTCGAGGCGGGGCTCGGTGGGCGGCTTGACGCGACCAACACGATTCCCTCGAAGGTCACCGTGCTCACCTCGATTGGCCTCGACCACACCGAGTGGCTGGGGGAGAGCGAGCTCGAGATCGCGGCGGAGAAGCTGGCGGTGCTACGAGACCAGACGACGCTGGTGCTTGGCGAGGTCTCCGCTGAGGTTGCGACGCTGGCCGAGGAGACGGCGCGTGAGCACGGCGCCCGCTTGGTCAGGGCCGCGGACGATCCGGGGGCGGACGTGCAGTTGCTCGCTCCCGGCGAGTTCCAGCGCCGCAACTTCGCGATTGCCTGCGCTGCCACCGAGGCATTCCTTGGTCACCCGCTCGACCCCGGGCATGTCGTCGAGGTTGCCGGCGCGATCACAGTCCCCGGGCGCCTGGAGCAGGTCGGCGACCATCCGCCGACCTACCTCGACGCGGCTCACAATCCCGCCGGCGCCTCGGCCTTGGCCCGCTCGCTCCCGACGGTTGCCGCGGACCGGCGAGTCGTCGCCTGCCTGGCCGTTCTCGCCGACAAGGACGCTGCGGCGATGGTCGAGGCGCTGGCGCCAGCCCTGGACCGGGTCGTCTGCACCCAACTACCGACTGCGGCGCTTGAAGGCCACGGCAGGCCCGGCGCCCGTTCCCGCTCCGCAGAGGAGATGGCGATCATCTGCGGAGCGGCCGGTCTGGCGTCCGAGGCTGAGCCCGACTTCGCCATCGCCCTTAAGCGCGGCCGCGCCCTCGCCGCCGAGCCACCTGAGGGCCTCCTCCTCGTCGCCGGTTCCCACTATGCAATTGGTCCGGCGCGCAAGGTCCTGGATTCCTGACTGTGCGAGGATTCGAGCATGGATCGTCCTCGCAGTGCCGGTTCCGAACTGCTCTCGATGATGGGGCTGGTAGCCGCCGTTGTCGCGATCGTCATCCTTGTCTTCTTCGGCGTCGGCTACCTGTTTGGAAGGCTCTTCCTCTGAGAACAGGGTTACCGTCGGACACGGCGAAGTAAACTGCCGCCCCCTTCAGCGCGCCCTTTTTACCCAATACCTTTATGCCCCTAGCGATCTTCGGCATCACCAACGACGGCCTCAATCTGGTCGCGACCCTTTTCCTGCTGATGCTGGTCGTGCTCTGGCTGGCGCTGATCGTCTACACCTACCTCGACGCCCGCCGTCGTATCTCCGACCCGTTCCTGGTCGCCTGCGCCACCGTCGCCTCCTTCTTCCCCTACATCGGCACCGCCGTCTACGCGATCGTGCGGCCGCCAGAGTTCCTCGAGGACGCCCACGAGCGCGAGCTTGAGATCAAAGCCGCCGAGCTGCGGGTGCGCCAGCTGAGCGAGCAGAGCTGCCCCAACTGCGAGTACCCGGTCGAGCGCAATTACCTGCGCTGCCCCAACTGCAAGCAGCGGCTGAAGGACCCCTGTCCGACCTGCAGCAAGCCGGTCGACCCTCGCTGGGGACTCTGCCCGTACTGCGAGACCAATCTTGGCGGCGGCGGCGAGCAGCCGCGCCGCAAACGTAGGAACCCCGAAGAGCGCCAGGCGCAGCCACAGCAGCAGCGCCAGGCACCGCCGCGCCGCAAAAAAGCGCCGGCACCGCCGGAGGCTGACCAAGGGGCACCACCAACCAAAGAGCAAAGGAGCCCCCGCCGTGAGCCGGACCCTGATCCTCGTCAAGCCTGACGCCTTCGAACGCGCCCTCACCGGTGAGGTGATAGCCCGCTTCGAGCGCAAGGGACTGCGGATCGCCTCCTTGAAGTCTTTGCGCGCCGACGAGGCGATCGCCAACCAGCACTACGCCGAGCACACCGACAAGCCATTCTTCGGCGAGCTGGTCTCCTTCATTACCGGCGGCACGCTGGTGGCGATGGTCCTGGAGGGGCCCGAAGCGGTCAAGGCCGCGCGGCAGTTGATCGGGGCCACCAACCCGGTCGAGGCTGCTCCTGGCTCGATCCGGGGCGACTTTGCTCTCGAGGTGACTTTCAACATGGTTCATGGGTCGGACTCGGATGAGTCGGCTGAGCGTGAGATCGGGATCTGGTTTCCCGAGTTGTCCTGAAGCTCGTCCTTGCATCTGGGTCACCGCAAAGGCGGGAGATCCTGCAAAAGCTGGGGCTCGAGTTTGAGGTTGTGGTTCCTGGTGTTGAGGAGCTGACTAGCGGGGATCCGGAAAAGCTTGTTGTCGAGAATGCGCTCCGGAAGTCCAGGGCGCTAAGGGAGGGAGGCAAACCTGCGCGCGGGGTCGTGCTCGGTATGCCTCCCTCCCCACCGAAGCGCCTAGTAATTGCGTGCGACACCGATGTGGTTCTCGATGACGATGTACTCGGGAAGCCTGCTGATGCTTCGGAGGCGCGGGAGTACCTCGACCGGATGTCAGGCAGGGCTCATACGGTGATGAGTGGCCTCGTGGTCGACGAAGCTGGTGAGGAGCGGGTCGGGGTTGAGAAGACCACCGTTGTATTTAAGGAGCTGACGGACGCTGAGAAGGACAGGTACGTGGCATTTGGGGAGTGGGAGGGGCGGTCGGGGGGCTATGCGATTCAGACTCTTGGGTCTTCGCTGGTCGAGCGGTTGGAGGGGAGCGTTTCCAATGTGGTTGGGCTGCCGGTGGGGCTGTTGGCGGAGTTTGCTCCTCAGCTGTTCACACGGTCCTGATCAAACTCACAGAACGCTTAAACGCGTTTGCCATCATCGCTGGTAGTGGGCGTCTTCAGCAAGATCCGCCTCGGCGGTCGCGACATGGCTGTCGACCTGGGAACCGCCAACACGCTCGTCTACGTGCGCGGCCGCGGAATCGTTCTCTCGGAGCCCTCGGTGGTCGCGATCGATTCGCTCAACGGCCAGGTCCACGCGGTCGGGGTCGAAGCGAAGCGGATGCTCGGTCGCACCCCCGGCACGATCACCGCGATCCGCCCGCTGAAGGACGGCGTGATCGCCGACTTCGAGGTCACCGAGCAGATGCTGCGCCACTTCATCTCCTCCGTCCACTCCAACCGCTTCGCCCACCCGCGGGTCGTCGTCTGCGTTCCCTCCGGGGTGACCGGGGTCGAGAAGCGGGCGGTCGAGGAGGCATGCCTTTCCGCCGGCGCACGCGAGGCTTACCTGATCGAGGAGCCGATGGCGGCTGCGATCGGCGCTGGGCTGCCGGTCGCCGAGCCGACCGGCTCGATGATCGTCGACGTCGGCGGCGGCACCACCGAGGTCGCGGTGATCAGTCTCGGCGGGATCGTCGTCTCGCAGTCGATCAGGGTCGGCGGCGACGAGCTCGACGAGGCGATCGTCAAGCACTGTAAGCGGCAATACAAACTCGCGATCGGCACCCAGACCGCGGAGGAGGTCAAGCTCAAGGCCGGTTCCGCTTCGCCGTTGCCCGGAGAGGTGCGGACTGAGATCCGCGGGCGAGACCTCGTCTCCGGTCTACCGAAGACGATCGAGCTGACCTCCGAGGAGGTACGCGGGGCGATGGAAGAGCCGGTCGGCCGTATCGTCGCCGCGGTCAAGGAGACGCTCGACGGGACGCCGCCGGAGCTGGCGGGTGACATCATGGACAGCGGCATCACTTTGGCCGGCGGCGGTGCGCTCCTGCAAGGCTTGGAGCAGCGCCTGCGCGACGAGTGCCAGATGCCATGTCAACTGGCAGAGTCGCCGTTGACGTGCGTGGCGGTCGGCTCGGGAATCTCGCTCGAGGAGTTCGAGACCCTCCACCGCGCCGGCAAGAACAATGGAGCGCGGCCGCGACGCTAGTCCAGGTCCCGCCGATGCGAACCACCTGAGAACTTAGGCACCCAACGTGTATCGAAAGCAAGTACGCCGCCGCAGGGCGGTGCTGGCGCTGCTGATAGTCGGTTCATTCGCCCTGCTCACCCTCACCTACGGGCAGGGCTCGAACGGCATGCAGCGGGGCGTCAGCACCGTCTTCAGCCCGATCTCATCGGTCGCCGACCGGGCGCTGAAGCCGGCCCGCGACTCGATCAACTGGTTCGACGAGACCTTCGACGCGAAGGGGCGGAACGCCCGCCTGCACAGCGAACTGGAAGTGGCCCGCCGCCAGTCGATCGGCGCCAAGGCGGCGATGTCCGAAAACGAGCAGCTGAAGAAACTCGTCGGGCTCGACAACAGCGGTGCGATCCCGGGCGGCTACACCACGGTCACCGGCCGGGTGATACTCCGCTCGCCCACCGTCTGGTTCTCCGACGTGACGATCGACGTCGGCTCCGGCGACGGGGTGGAGGTCGACGACCCGGTCGTCAACGGCGACGGCCTGGTCGGCAAGGTCTCCGCGGTGACCGGCGGCTCGGCCCGGGTGACGCTGATCGCCGACCATTCCAGCGCCGTCGGGGCGAAGATCGTGCCGAGCGGCATCCAGGGAGTGATGAAGCCCTCGGTCGGCGACCCCGGCGACCTGATCCTCGACTTCCTCGACTCCGAAAAGCGGGTCGGCAAAGGCCAGTCGGTCGTCACCGCGGGCTTCCGCGGGCAGGGGGTCGAATCCGACTACCCGCCGAACCTGCCGATCGGCGAAGTCGTCGAAGCTTCGCTGCTCCAGCAGGAGGCCCAGTCGCAGGTCCACGTCCGTCCCTTCGCCGACCTCCCCGACCTTGATCTGGTCCAGGTCCTGACCGGAGGCTCGCGCGGGTGATCCTCACCCCGAACATCCTCGCCCGCCTGGTCGCGATCGTCGTCGGCGGCGTGATCCTGCAGCTCTCCCTCTTCTCCCAGGTCGCCCTCTTCCACGTCAGCCCCGACCTGCTTCCGTCCCTGGTGGTCGTACTCGGCCTTCTCGGCGGCTCGCTGACCGGCGCCGTCTGCGGCTTCTCCGCCGGTTTGCTGTTGGACTGCCTGCTGATCGTCTCGCTCGGCGGCGGCTCGCTCGTCCTGCTCACGGTCGGCTATCTGGCGGGGCTTTTCCGCGAGCGGTTCGAGGTCCACAGCCCGCTGGTGGCGCCGTTGCTCTGCATGGGGCTGACGATCTTCGCCGAGCTCGGCTTCGGCGCCGTCGAGGCCCTGCTCGGCTTCGACGCCCCGGTCAGCCCGCTGGTGATCCGCGACATCCTGGTCAAAGGCGTCTTCGCCTTCTTCGGCGGCTGGGTCATCTACTTCGGCGTGCGGCGGGCGCTGCGGCCGGCTCTGGTCGAGGAGAAGGCACTGCGACGCAATCGACCGCCTACCGTGTTGGGAACCTAAGACGATGTACCTGCGAAACGACTCACGACCACAGGGCAGCCGCCTTCCGCTGCGGGTGGCGGTCACCGGCGGCCTCGGCATCGTCCTCTTCGCGGTCCTCTTCTTCCGGCTCTGGAACCTGCAGGTCATCTCCGGCGACCAGTACCTGGCGGAGGCGAAGAACAACCGCACCCGGGAAGAAAAAGTGATCGCCCCGCGCGGCGACATCCTCGACCGTAACGGCGAAGTCCTGGTCGACAACCGCACCAGCCTGGCGCTGCAGCTGAACACCGAGAAACTGCCCGAAGACCCAGCCGAAGAACAGGCCGAGCTGGCGCGGCTTGGGGAACTGGCGCACCTGACGCCGCACCAGGTCAGGCACACGATCGCCAAGAGCGAAGAAGTCGCAGCCGGGGCGCCGGTGACGCTGCGCCAGGACGTCGGTTTCGACGTCGTCGCCTACGTCGAAGAGAACCAGCGCGACTTCCCCGGGGTGACGGTGCAGCGGGTCTTCGTCCGCCACTACCCGAAAGGCACCCTCGCCGCCCACGTGCTCGGCAACGTCAGCGAGGTCAGCGGGGAAGAGCTGAAGGAGCCGCGCTTCAAGAACCTCGAACCGGGTGACGAAATCGGCCAGGCGGGTGCCGAGGACGCCTACGACAACTACCTCCGTGGCGATCCCGGGCTGACCCGGATCCAGGTCAACGCGCTCGGCCAGCCGACGCCGGGTGGCGAACTGGTCTCGACGCCCCCGACTCCGGGCGACAGCCTGAAGCTGACGATCGACGGCGAAGTCCAAGCGGCAGGCGAAGGCGGCCTTTCGGCGCGAGGTCTGCCCGGCGCTTTCATCTCGATGAACATCGACAACGGCCAGATCCTCGCCATGGGGTCGAATCCCACTTACGACCCGACCGACCTGATCGAACCGAGCCAGGCCCAGGTCAACGAACTTTATCGGGACGAAATTGCCCCGCTGGTCAACCGGGCGACCGAAGGCGCCTACCCGACGGGCTCGATCTTCAAGATCATCACCGCCCTGGCGGCGCTTGAAAACGGGGTGATCTCCCCGGACGACGTGATCGAAGACCGCGGCGAAATCAAGGTCGGCGAACAGACCTTCGAAAACGCCGGCGGCGAAGCCCACGGGCCGGTCGAACTGCGCCAGGCGCTGACGGTCTCCTCCGACGTCTACTTCTACCTGCTCGGCCTCGACATGTGGAAGAACAACGACCTGCAGGAATGGGCGCACAAAATGGGGATCGGGCGCCCCGCCGGGCTCGACCTGCCCGAGGAAGGCGAAACCCTGCTGCCGAGCAAGCAGTGGCACGAACAGTTCGTGAAGGAAGGCCTGGCGCTGGAAGACCGTCCCTGGTCGGCCGGCGACAACATCCAGCTGGCGACCGGGCAGGGCGATCTGCAGACCAACCCACTGCAGATGGCGATCGCCTACGCGGCGCTCGGCAACGGCGGCAAGATCGTCACCCCTCACGTCGGGATGGAAGTCGAGGACCCGGCGGGGCGGGCGCTGAAGGAGTTCGAGCCGAAGATCCAGCGCAAGTTCCACATCAATCCCGCCTATCGAACCGCGATCCTCGAAGGTCTCCATGGCGCCGCGCAGGAAAGTGGCGGCACCGCCGCCGGCGTTTTCGGGGGCTTCCCGATCCCGATCGCGGGCAAGACCGGAACCGCGGAACGACCCGGCCACGCCGACCAATCCTGGTTCGTGGCACTCTCTCCGTACCCCAACCCGCGTATCGTGACGATTGCCACCGTCGAGGAAGGCGGCTTCGGAGCCGAATCCGCGGCGCCCGTCGTCCTGGACATCCTCGAAGCGATCTACAAGAAACAGGCTTCAGAAGTGTCGAGCGCCGGTGGAGTCGAATGACGATGTACGCGACCCGAACCAGAAACGCCCGGCCGGAGCCCTTCACGGTCCACGTCGGCATCGGCGAGCGGCTCGGCCTGGCCCACATGGACTGGCCGCTGACGATCTCTGCCGTGGCCCTGATCGCCTTCAGCGTTTTCGTCCTCGGTGAGGCGACGCAGAACGACATTCCCGGCGATCCCAACTACTACCTCAAACGCCAGGCGATCTACGCGGTGCTCGGCATCGTCGGGATGGTGGCTTTGGCCCGAATTGACTATTCGCGCTTCCGCGAGCTGCGGGTCGGCATCTACACCTTCCTCTGCGCCAGCGTCTCCCTGGTCTTCGTCTTCGGCTTCGCCGCCCGCGGTTCGCGGCGCGCCTTCGAACTTCCCTTCTTTTCCTTTCAGCCGTCGGAGCTCGGCAAGCTCCTGCTCGTGCTTGCGCTTGCCGGGTTCGTGATCGATGGAGCCAGACGTGGTTCGGAGATCCAGCGCACGGTGCGCTACCTCTGCCTCGGGCTGGCGCCGGCTGCGCTCGTCTTCTTGCAGCCCGACCTCGGCACCTCGATGGTGTTCGTGGCCGCCACCCTTGCCGTCATGTACTTCGGAGGTGTCCCCTGGACGCACTTCGCGGTCATCGGCGGCGCCCTCGTCGCGCTTATCGCGCTGGTCCTCGTTGCCGCTCCGGCGGCCGGGGTGCCGGTGCTCAAGGGGTACCAGAAGGAACGTCTGACGTCCTTCCTCAGCCCCAACGAACACTCTGACGGCGCGGGCTATCAGCAGAACCAATCGAAGATCGCCACCGGCTCGGGTCAGTTGACCGGCCGCGGCGACAAAGCCACCCAGACGCGGCTCGACTTCGTTCCCGAGCGGCACACCGACTTCATCTTCGCGGTGATCGGTGAGCGCTACGGGTTCGTGGGCGCCGCGTTCGTCCTATCCCTTTACGCCCTGCTCTTCTGGCGGGCGCTGCGGATAACGACGCTTTCGAAGAACGTCTACGGGACCCTGGTGGCGGGCGGCATCGCCGTCACGCTGCTGTTCCAGACCTTCGTCAACGTGGGGATGAATCTCGGGATCATGCCGATCACGGGAATCCCCCTGCCGTTGATGAGTTACGGAGGGTCCTCCGTCGTCGCTACCTTGTTGGCGGTCGGCGTTCTTCAGAGCATCAACGTCCAAGCGCATCTCAGCCAGAAGGGAAGGTTCGCCTGGTGATCTCTTGATGAGGTCCGGCATTGCGTACCTACTTGAAACTGAGCTGAAACAACAATGAAGAAAACGATTCTGGTCTCCGCCGAGCGCGGCGAGACCCGTGTAGCCGTCCTCGAGGCAAAGCAGAAGGGCGGCAAAACCGACGTGGCCGAGCTCTACATAGAGCGCCGCGGCCGACGTTCGATCGTCGGCAACATCTACAAGGGCAAGGTCGACAACGTCCTGCCCGGCATGGAGGCCGCCTTCGTCGACATCGGCCTCGAGCGAAACGGCTTCCTCCACGTCGACGAGATCCTCACCCCCGACGGCGAGCAGGCGCCGCGCCGCGGTCGCGGCGGCGGGCGTCGCATCAACGAGCTGATCAAACCCGGGCAGGAGATCCTCGTCCAGGTGGTCAAGGACCCGCTGAAGTCGAAGGGCGCCAGGCTCTCGATGAACGTCTCGATCGCCGGTCGCTACCTTGTCTTCGCCCCGAGCGGCAGCGGCGTCGGCGTCAGCCGGCGGCTGGCCGACAAAGAGCGCGACAGGCTGCGCAAAATGGTCGACCGCACCTACAAAGGCGCCGGCGGACTGATCGTCCGCACCGCCGCCCACGGGGCGAAAAAACCCGACTTCGTGCGCGAGATCAGCTACCTGCAGAAGCTCGACGAGGTGCTGCAGCGCCGCTCGGAGTCGACCAAGGCGCCGGCGCTGGTCTTCCAGGAGGCCGACCTCTCGGTCCGCGTCCTCCGCGACGTCTTCCTCAGCGAGTTCGAAAAAGCGATCATCGACTCGCCCAAGCAGTTCGAGCGGGTGACGAACTTCTTCCAGCGGACCGCACCGGAGCTGGTCGGCGGCGTCGAGCTCTACGAGGGCAAAAAGCCGCTGTTCGAGAAATGGAAGATCAACCAGGAAATCGAGTCGACCCTGAACCGGCGGGTCGATCTGCCCTCCGGCGGCTACCTGATCATCGACTACACCGAGGCGCTGACCGTGATCGACGTCAACAGCGGCTCCTTTACCGGCCGCGGCAAAGGCGGCCTCGAGGAAACGATCACCAAGGTCAACACCGAGGCGGCCGATGAGGCCGTGCGGCAGCTGCGCCTGCGTGACATCGGCGGCATCATCGTCATCGACTTCATCGACATGGCCCGCGCCAGCAACCGCGACAAAGTCCTGAAGACGATGCGCAAAGCGCTCGACGCGGACAAGTCGAAGAGCTACGTGGTCGAGGTCTCGCCGCTGGGCCTGGTCGAGATGACCCGCCAGAACGTCACCGACGGCGTGCGGGAGATCCTCACCGCGCCCTGCCCGACCTGCGAGGGCGAGGGCGTGGTTCTCTCGGCCGAGACGGTGGCGTTGGAGGGCCTACGGAAGATGCGCGACATCGCCGCCGGGAACGGCGACGCCGAGGCGTTCCTGATCCGGGTCAACCCGAAGGTGGCCCACGAGCTGACCGATCCCGACGGCGGCCTGCCCGAGCTCGAGGACGAGACCGGCAAGCGATTCCACTTCGAGGGCGGCGACGCGCTGGCGATCGACACCTTCAAATTGATTGAGTCGGGCACCCGGGCCGAGATCGAGGAGCGGGCGCTGCCGTTCAAGGTCGGCGAGGAGGTGCTGGTCAAGATCGACGAGCCGCACATGTACAACGCCGACGACGCGGTCGCCCGGATCGACTCCTACATCGTCAGCGTCACCGGCGGCGGGCCCTTCGTCGGGGAGCGCAGGCTGGTGCGGATCGACGAGGTCGAGCGCTCGGCTGCGATCGCCTCGCTGCTGGGCGGCGATTCGCCCAACGGGACGGCAGCCGCCAACGGCGACGGCTCCGAGCTAGAATCCGGCGCCCCTTCGCGCAAACGCAGTCGCGGCCGCAGGGGCGGTCGGGGGCGTTCGCGCGCCAAACAAGGCAGCCAGGAAGACGATTGAGCATGTATGCAGTAGTCGAAAGCGGTGGCAAGCAGTACAAAGTCGAGGAGGGCACGTCCCTGCTCGTAGACCGGCTCGATGCCAAGGAAGGCGACAAAGTCGCCCTGCGGCCGGTGCTCTTCCGCGGCGACGACGTCGTCGCCGGAGCCAAAGACCTGGCGAAAGTCAAAGTCGAGGCGAAGGTCACCGAGCACCTGCGCGGGCCGAAGATCAAAGTCTTCAAATACAAGGCGAAGAAGGGCTATCGCCGCCGCGCCGGGCACCGCTCCGAGCTGACCCGGCTCGAGGTAACGACGCTGAAAGGGAAAGGCTAGGCATGGCGCATAAGAAAGGCCTCGGCTCCAGTCGCAACGGCCGTGAATCCAACCCGAACATGCTCGGGGTCAAGGTCTTTGCCGGCCAGAAGGTCACCGGCGGCGAGATCATCGTCCGCCAGCGCGGCACTCGCTTTTGGCCGGGAGAGGGCACCGGCCTCGGCCGCGACCACACGATCTTTGCGACCCGCGAAGGCGTCGTCGAGTTCAAGCCGTCCCGCAAGGGACGCACCATCAGCGTTCTTCAGGACTAGCTCAGTGGGGGAGGGGTCGGGTGTCCCCCTCCCTTCCTGGGATTTTCGCCTTTAACGCTGCGGCTCTCGCCGAGTTGTCAGTGCGAAAATCAGGACGCCGGTCGGTCGGGGGACGCCCGACCCCTCCTACGAGAGGCTTTCCTGATTCTTGATGTATGACAAGGCGAAAATCTGGGTTGAGGGTGGGGCTGGCGGCGATGGGAGTCGCAGCTTTCGGCGTGAGGCACATGTTCCTCGGGGTGGGCCCGATGGGGGAGATGGGGGCCATGGCGGGGACGTGGTGCTGGTTTGCGATCCGTCGCGGCGTGATCTGGGGGCTTTGAAGGGGAGCAAGCATTTCCGGGCTCAGCGGGGGCGGCATGGGGAAGGGGCCAACCGGCACGGAGCGGGGGGGGAGGATCTGGAGATTTCGGTGCCGCCGGGGACGCAGGCGACGGCAGTCGACGGCAGCTACATCGACCTCGTGACGGCGGGGCAGCGCGCCGTGGTTGCCCGCGGCGGTCGCGGTGGGCACGGGAACAAGCGCTTTGCGAACTCGACCCGTCAGGCGCCTCGCTTTGCCGAGAAAGGCAGCGGAGCGGAAGCCGACTGGATCGCCCTGCGGCTGAAACTGCTGGCTGACGTCGGGCTGGTGGGGCTGCCGAACGCGGGCAAGTCCTCGTTGCTGGGCAGGCTGACGCGGGCGACGCCGAAGATCGCCAACTATCCGTTCACGACCGTCTCGCCGGGGCTGGGGACGATCGAGGGCGAGGACCGCCAGGCGGTGATCGCCGACATCCCCGGGCTGATTGAAGGGGCGGCGCAGGGCGCCGGCCTCGGCCACGAGTTCCTCGCCCACGTCGAGCGCTGCTCGATGCTCGTCCACCTCGTCGACCTGGCGCCGATGGAAGGCGATCCCGTCGCCGACTACGAGACGGTGCGCGGCGAGCTGGCAGCGCACGGTGCCGGGCTGGAGCGACTGCCCGAGCTGGTGGTGCTGAGCAAGCGTGACCTCTTGCCTCAGGAGCAGGTCGATGAGGAGGTGGCGGCGTGGAGCGAGCGTCTAGGCGACCGCGTGCTCGGGGTCCTCTCCGTCTCCTCGGCGACGGGAGAGGGATTGGACGAGCTGCGGCGGCAGATCCTGACCGAGTTGCCCGAGGTCTCCCTCGCGGCCCCTGCGGCAGCTGCCGAGTCGAGTGACGAATTCGAGGTCGAGCACCGGGTCTACCGGCCGGCCGGCGAGGGCGGCTATTGGGTCGAGCGCGAGGAGGACGGTGCCTTCCGCATCCTCGGTCGCGGGGTGGAGATGCTCTTCGAACGCCACGATACGAAAAACGAGGAAGCACTCGGCTATCTGGAGCAGCGGCTGAAGGAGATGGGCGTGATCGCCGCCCTCGACCGCGCCGGCTTCGAGCCAGGCGACGATGTCCGCATAGGCGAGCACGAGTTCGAACTCCATATCTAGTCGGCATAAATATGTCTAGGGTGTATGCTTTGACATATGCGGACTACGGTTCGACTTGAAGACGCTCTTCTGAGGGAGGCCAAAGTCCGTGCTGCCGAGCAGGGGATCACGCTGACCCAGCTGATCGACGAGTCGCTCCGGGAGCGCCTATCGGCCCGGCCGCAACGGCAGAAAATCGCGCCTTTCCGGTTTCGGAGTTACGGAAAAGGCGGAGCCCGGCTGGGAGTGAACCTGGACGACAACCGTGCGGTCAGGGATCTGATGGATGAAGACGACCCGCCGTTTCAGGATCGCTCGGCGCAAGTAAAGTGATCCTCGCTGACGTAAACGTCTTGGTCTACGCCCACCGGGAGGATCTGCCGCAGAACGAGCGTTTCGCTGCTTGGTTGGGTGGAGAGATCGAATCAGGGCGCAGCTTTGCGCTCTGCGATGCCAGTCTCACCGGTTTCCTTCGCATCGTGACCAACGGTCGCATCTTCGCCAACCCCACTCCCCTCGATGTGGCTCTGCGGTCTATCGAAGAGCTTCGAGAGCAACCGGCCGCGTCTCACGTCGGCCCCGGCGCTCGACATTGGGGGATCTTCAGCGACCTCTGCACCAAGGTGGGCGCTCGCGGCAACGACATCCCCGATGCTTACCTCGCTGCACTGGCGATCGAGTCCGGGAGCGAGCTGATCACCGCCGACCGCGGTTTCGGTCGTTTCCCAGGGGTGCGTTGGTCTTGTCCGGTGTGACCCTCTAGCTGAGGCTGGAGAGGCCGGCCGCTACTGCGAAGCCGAGGACGGTGATGAGGCCGGCGCCGCGGCCGGCGTCTTCGCGGGCGTCGGGGATCATCGAGTCGATCAGCATCACCAGCAGGGCACCGGCGGCGAAGCCGTCGATCGCCGCCCGCGCGTCGGCGCTGACTGCGTCCGCCGCCGCGTATCCGACGACGGTGGCGAGCGCGCAGATGGCCGCCACCAGCACCCAGAGCCGGAGGATCGCCTCCCGCGTGCGGCCGGCCTTGCGCATGTCGCTGGCCGAGCCGAGGGACTCGGGCAGGTTCGAGACGAAGATTGCGACCAGCAGCGAGACGCCGACCCCGGCGCCGCCGGCGATCCCGATTCCCAGCACCAGCTGCTCGGGGATACCGTCGAGGAAGGCGCCGAGCGCCAAGGCGGTGCCGCTCCCGCTGCCGCCGCCTTCGGTTCGACCCTGCCGCCCGCGTCCGGTCGCCATCCGCAGGGAGATGAGGCCGTCGAAGAAGTAATAAGTGAGCGCGCCCACCGCCAGTCCGACGCCGGTGTACCCGGCTCCGCTGATCGCGATTCCCTCGGCGGCGAGCTCGAAGCTGACGGCGCTAATCAGCGCTCCGGCGCCGAAGGAGAGGACGAAGCCGACTTGGCGCTGCGGCCACTGACGAGCGAAGCTGAGCGCGGCGCCGATGACGAGGGAGCTTGCGGCGAGCGCTCCCCAGCCGATTGCAGGTCCCATCTCGGCTACTTTCCTCGCCATGACCCTGGTCGTCAAGCTCGGATCCTCGATCGTCGCCGCCGACGACGGCGAGCTGCGCACGGACGTGCTCGACTCGGTCTGCGAGCAGGTGGCGCAGCTGGAGCAAGGGGGAGAGCGGGTGGTGATGGTCACCTCCGGCGCGATCGCCCGTGGGATGCGGCTGATGGAGCTGTCGGCCCGGCCGCAGGCGATGGACGAGTTGCAGGCCGCCTCCGCCGTCGGTCAGGGCGACCTCTTCCGCGCCTACGAGAGCCGCCTCTCCGCCCATGGCACCCGGGCCGCCCAGGTCCTGCTGACGGCGGCGGACATTGCCGCCCGCACCAACTATCTCAACGCCCGCCAGACCCTTGGTCGCCTGATCGACTGGGGCGTGGTCCCGATCGTCAACGAGAACGACACCACCGCCACCGACGAGATCAGCTTCGGCGACAACGACTTCCTCGCCGCCCAGGTAGCGCTGCTGCTGGAGGCGCGGCTGCTGGTGCTGCTCACCAACGTCGACGGCCTGCTCTCTGGCGATCCCCGCCTGCAGCCGGAGGCCGAGCTGATCGGCGAAGTGACCGACTTCGGCCAGCTCGAGGGCCTCCAGATCAACGACCGCACCTCGGTCTTCGGCTCGGGGGGGATGCGGAGCAAGGTCGGCGCCGCGGAGATGGCGAGCGAGGCCGGGATCCCGGCGGTGATCTGCAACGGCACCAGCGCCGGCACCCTGCTGGCGGCTGCGGCCGGCGAACCCGGCGGCACCCGCTTCGCCCCCGGCGGGGGAAAGACCTCGAGCTTCAAGCTATGGCTCAAATACGCGAAGCCGGCGCGCGGGCGCCTGGTGGTCGATGCCGGCGCTGCCCAGGTCCTGCGCGAGCGCGGCTCCAGCCTGCTGCCGGTCGGGATCGCCACGGTTGAGGGCAGCTTCGAGCCCGGCGACGCGATCGACGTCGCCAGCGACGGCGAAACGATCGGCAAAGGGATCAGCGAGTATTCCTCGCGGGAGCTGCAGCGGGTGATCGGGATGCAGAGCGCCCAAGTCCGAGAGCTGCTGCCGCACGCCGCCGACGAGGTCGTCCATCGCGACCGCTTCGTCCTCCTCTAGCCCCTCAGCTAACGCGGCGACGCTTCCGAGTTCGTCCCCACCGGGGTGGGGATAAAGTCGGAAGCGCGTGCCCTCAGTAGATTCGGAACTGATGCCTGAGCGCTGGTCAGCAGTCGATGAGTACGTGGCAGGGCTGCTCGCGCCACATGACCCAGCCCTGGAGGCTGCTCTGAGCGCCACCCAGGCCGCCGGCATGCCGGCGATCCAGGTCTCACCGCCCCAGGGGAAGCTGTTGTTCCTGCTGGCGAGGTCAATCGGGGCGAAGACGATCCTTGAGTTCGGGACGCTCGGCGCCTACAGCACGATTTGGCTGGGACGAGCCCTGCCCGAGGGCGGTCGTCTGGTCACCTTGGAGGCCGACTCCGGATACGCGGAGGTCGCTCGCGGGAACATTGTCGCGGCCAAGCTGGAGGTTGTGGTCGACCTGCGGGTCGGACCCGCCCTTGACGCACTACCTGATCTGGATGCTGAAGAAGCAGGCCCGTTCGACTTCACCTTCATCGACGCCGACAAGGAGAACACTCCCGCCTACTTCGCCTGGGCGCTGGAGCATTCCCGCTCGGGCAGTTTGATCGTCGCTGACAACGTCGTTCGCGACGGGACCCTTGCGGACTCTGAAAGCGACGACCCGAAGGTTCAAGCTCAGCGTCGTCTCCACGAGATGGTTGCTGAGGAGAATCGGGTTAACGCGGCCACGATCCAGACGGTCGGCAGCAAGGGCTATGACGGATTCCTCGTCGCCCTCGTGGACGGTTAGATTCGAGGGTTCGGCGGCCCGGGTGTGGTCGCTTCGGGCTATTTGGCCCCCAGCTACCCTTAGTCGATGGCCGTTACCGAGACCACCGTCGCCGAGAGCTGCGCCGCCGCCAAGCGCGCGGCCCGGGCGCTGGCGACCGCCTCGACCGAGGCGAAGAACTCAGCCCTGGAGGCGACCGCGCGCCTGCTCGGGGAGCGGGCCGAGGGAATTCTCGAGGCGAACGCCGGCGATCTTGCCGACGAGCGCGCCGCCGGCCTCACCGAGGCGTTGCGCGACCGCCTGCGGCTGACGCCGGAGCGGATCGCGGCGATGGCCGATGGGGTGCGGGTGGTCGCCGCGCTCGACGACCCGGTCGGCGAGGAGCTGGAGCGGAAAACTTTGGCCAGCGGGCTCGACCTGCGCAAGCTGCGGGTTCCGCTGGGTGTCGTCGCCGTCGTCTATGAGGCACGGCCCAACGTGACGATCGACTGCGCGGCCCTGACGATCAAGAGCGGCAACGCGATCGTCCTCCGTGGCAGCTCGTATGCCGAGCGCTCCAACGCGGCCCTTGCCGCGGTCGTCCGCGAGGCGTTGGCCGAGGCCGGGCTGCCGGAGGACGCGGTGCTCTCGCTCGGTGGTGGAGGCCACGAGGAGCTTGCCGAGCTGGCGACCCAAGAGGGACTTGTCGACCTGCTGATCCCGCGTGGTGGCGAAGGCCTGAAGGCGGCGATCAAGAAGGTGGCGACGGTGCCGGTGATGTACGCGGCGGCCGGCAACTGCCACGTCTACGTCCACGCCGAAGCCGATCCTGAGATGGCACGCCGGATCGCGGTCAACGCCAAGGTCCAGCGGCCGGGCGTCTGCAACGCCGCCGAGACGCTGTTGATCGACGCCGCGATCGCCGAGCGCTTCGCCCCCGTCGTTCTCGCCGACCTCGCCGCCGCCGGGGTCGAGCTGGTCGGCGACGAGCGCGTCCGCGTCGTCGCCGGGGAAACCGAGGTCGGACCCGCGACCGCGGAGGACTGGGACAGCGAGTACCTCGGCCTGAAGATGGCGGTCGCTGTCGTCGACTCGGTGGAGGACGCGATCGAGCACGTCAACGGCCACGGCACCGGCCACTCGGAGGCGATCGTCACCGCCTCGGAGGAGGCGGCCGAGGAGTTCGCCGCCGGGGTCGACGCGGCAGCCGTCTACGTCAACGCCTCGACCCGCTTCACCGACGGCTTCGAGTACGGGATGGGAGCCGAGATCGGCAACTCGACCCAGAAGCTGCACGCCCGCGGGCCGATCGGGATGCGCGAGCTGACGACCTTCAAGTACGTGGCGCGCGGCGACGGCCAAGTACGTGAGTAGCCCGGAAGGCGCCGCGATCGGCGTGCTGGGGTCGGCGTTCAACCCTCCGCACCTCGGTCACCTCGCCCTCGCCCAGGAGGCGGCCTGGCAGCTTGGCCTCGCCGAGGTGATCCTCGTCCCGACCGGCGAGGCGCCCCACAAGCGGATCGCTGAGGACCCGGGCCGGGAGGCGCGGATGGAGATGACGCGGTTGGCGGCGGCCGACGACGTCCGCTTCTCCGTCTCCTCGCTGGAGGTCGACCGCGAGGGACCGTCCTACACGTATGAGACCTTGAAAGCACTTGCAGAGGAACGGGCCGACAGGAAGCTGGTGTTCGTGATGGGAGCGGATGCTGCGGTCGGCCTGGAGAGTTGGCGCGAGCCCAAGCGCGTGGTTGCGCTGGCGAGCCTGGCGGTGGCGCGGCGCGCGGGCGTCGCCGACGCCGAGGTGTCGACGGTGATGCGCAGCCTCGGCTGCGAGGATAGGACGGCGATGCTGGAGATGCCCCAGTTCGGCGTCTCTTCTTCGGCGGCGCGGGAACGCGCCAATCAGGGCCGGCCGTTGCGCTATCTGGTGCCCGAGCCGGTCGCCGAGTACATCGAGGAAAAGGGGCTTTACAGGTGAACCAGGTGCAATCCGAGCCGCTCGCGCGCCAGCTGGCGGTTATCGCCGACGAGAAAAAGGCCGAGGACGTGCTCGTGCTCGACATGCGGGAGCTGGTCGCCTACACCGACTTCCTCGTGATCTGCACCGCCCGCAACGAGCGCCAGGCGCGGGCGATCGTCGACGAGGTGCGGGTCCAGGTGAAGCGCGAGTCCGGCATTCTGCCCGGCGGGGTCGATGGCGGCGGCGAAGCGGGCTGGACGATCCTCGACTACCTCGACTGTGTCCTCCATGTCTTCACGCCGGAGGCGCGCGAGCGCTACGGCCTCGAGGAGCTTTGGCGCGACGCGCCGCGGCTGGAGCTCGACCTCGAAGCTCCGGAAGCCTCCTCCGCGGCTATGTGACGGAATACCGTCCGAGCGCCCCCTTACGGTGCCGCGCAATGAATCGGTTTAGGCGCTCGCTGCTCGGGTACCGCCGCGCGGATGTGGAGGATGCGATCTCCCTTCGCGACGCACGCATCCTCGGGCTCGAGCTGAAGAATGACGCCATGCGCGAGGCTCTCGACGAGCTGGAGCGGGAGACCACGACGATGTCGGGGATGGTGCTCGAGCGCGAGCGCGAGATCCGCGTCCTCGACCAGCGCCTGCACGAGGCCAACGAGTGCCACGACCGCAGCATCGCTTCGCTCGACGCGATCACCGTGCGACTGGAAGAGCTCGAAGCCCAAGCCCGCGGACAGGCCACCCGGATCCGGATGAAAGCGCTGCGCGAGGCGGTCGAGGTGAGCAAGAAGGTGAAAGCGCTGACCGACGCCGAAGTCGCCGGTGCCCCGGAGCCCGAGCCCGACGACAGCCTTTACGCGGGCCGGGTCAAGCTCGAGATCGGCCCGCTCGGCGACTTCTCCCAGCTAGTCGGCTTCGAGGACGCGGTCGGCAGGGTAGGCGCCTCAGAAATCTCCGTTGAGCGTTTCTCGGAGGGCCGCGCCACGCTCTCGATGAACCTCGACCAGCCGGTCGACCTGCTGAGCGAGCTGGAGGAGCTCTCCAACCTCGACTTCAAGGTCCGCCACACCGCCGCGGACAACCTGATCCTCGACGTCGACGAGGACCAGGGCCCAGAGCAACGCGCCGCTTAGGACGCTGGCGTCGCTAAACTTCGCGACCCTACGGGGCTGTAGCTCAGCTGGAAGAGCGCATCGCTGGCAGCGATGAGGTCAGGGGTTCGAGCCCCCTCAGCTCCACTCTCCAACGCGGTACCGGAAGGCGCATAGCGCGGGCTCTTTCAGGCGGGTTGAGTTTTCCTCTATGGACCTTGAGGCGAAAGGCGAATTGCCTCTTGCCCGATGCCGCGACGCGACGATCCACAGGTCGGACTCGGGACGGCGATCCGGAAGCTGCGCACGGAGGCCGGCCTCAGTCAGGAGGTTCTCGGGGAGCAAGCGAAGATCCACGCCACCTGGATCTCCCACATCGAGTCGGGCCGGATCAACCCGACCTGGGGCAACGTTCGACGGATCGCCAAAGGGTTGGGCGTCGAGCTCGCTCAACTCGCGGCGCTGGCCGAGGAGTTCGAGCGCAAGCTCGGCGAGGGCTGATTCAGAGCCTTCGGCGCTCAAATCGCCGCCGGGTTCTGCCGATGGTCTAGGCGATGAGCGCGGCGAACGAGCATGTCTTCAGCCACGGCATGCGCGATACGCGTGCCACGCTCGAATCCTGGAGCGAGCGGCCATGGCAGGTGCTGCGGGCCTGGCTCGCGCTCAGTGTGGCGATCGCGTTTGCCCTTCTCGGCGCCACCTGGGTCGTCGCCGGCATGCTCACCCCGGACCTAACGCCGGTCCACATCCCCGGCCTCACCTCCAGCTCGGAGCCCGCCGACATGCTGCCGATTCTCTGGCGCAACTCGCTGGTCCTCGCCCTCCACGGCACCGCCTGCATCGCCGGCTTTATCGCCGGCGCCTCGATGCCGATCGCCGCCGCCCAGCGGACCGGTTTGAGCCGCTGGATCCACGTCAAGGCGGGGGAGTTCGCGATCCTCTTCGTCTGCGCGGTCACCCTCTTCTCGCTTTCGACCCAGGCGCTCTACCTCGGCTTCCAGGGCTCGACGATCGCCTACCAGCTGCAGATCACCCGCCTCGAATTGATCCTCAGCGTCCTCCCACACGCGATCCCGGAGCTCTCCGCGCTCTTCCTCCCGCTCGCCGCCTGGCTGATCGCCAGCCGCCGCGGTGAGTGGAACCAGCTGCTCGCCGCAACCTTCATCACCGTCGCCCTGGCGATCCCGACCCTGATCCTCGCCGCTGCGATCGAGGTCTACGTCTGGCCGCAGATCCTCCACCACCTCTCTCCGGTCACCTATTCGTTCCCCCACTGAGCCACCGCCGCCGTCGCCCTCCGGCCACGTAAGATCGCCGCTCGATGAGTGGTTACGAGCCGAAAGAGATCGAGCGCAAGTGGCAGGCGGTCTGGGCCGAGGAGAAGACCTGGGAGGTCGCCAATCCCGGTCAGCCCGGCTCCGACGACTCGAAGCCGAAGTCCTACGTACTGGAGATGCTGCCCTACCCCTCTGGTGAGCCCCACGTCGGCCACCTCAAGTGTTACGCGGTCGGCGACGCGATCGCCCACTTCCGCCGCCGCCACGGCTTCGAGGTGATCCACCCGATGGGCTACGACTCCTTCGGCCTACCGGCGGAGAACAACGCGATCAAAACCGGCGAGCCGCCGCGGGTCGCCACCGAGCGTTCGATCGAGTCGTTCCGCCGCCAGTTCCGCGAGTGGGGGATCTCGATCGACTGGTCGCGCGAACTCGCGACCCACACTCCCGAGTACTACCGCTGGACCCAGTGGATCTTCCTGCAGCTGTTCGAGAAGGGGCTTGCCTACCGGACCGAGGCACCGGTCCAGTGGTGCCCGAAAGACGCGACGGTTCTGGCCAACGAGCAGGTCGTCGACGGCCGCTGCGAGCGCTGCGGCACCGAGGTCGTGCAGCGCAGCCTCGAGCAGTGGTTCTTCCGCACCACCGAGTACGCCGACCGCCTGCTCGCCGACTTCGATGCGCTCGAGTCCTGGCCCGAGCACGTGATCACGATGCAGCGCAACTGGATCGGCCGCTCCGAGGGGGCGGAGGTTGTCTTCCGCTGCGAGGAGGTCGACCTCGACTTCCCCGTCTTCACCACCCGTCCCGACACGCTCTTCGGCGCCACCTTCTTCGTCCTGGCGCCCGAGCACCCCGAGCTGGAGCGGCTGGTCGCCGGCACCACGGCCGAGGAGGCGGTGCGCGAGTACGTCAACCGGGTCGGCCGTGAGTCGGCGGAGGAACGCGGCGCCGAGGATCGCGAGAAGACCGGGGTCCCGCTCGGTCGCTCGGTCGTCAACCCGGTCAACGGCGAGGCGATCCCGATGTTCGTCGCCGACTACGTGCTGATGGAGTACGGGACGGGGGCGATCATGGCGGTGCCGGGGCACGACAGCCGCGACTACGAATTCGCCCGGAAGTTTGAGTTGCCGGTAAGACGCGTGATCGAGGGCAGCGATCCCGAGGTTGCCGTCAACGACGAGGGTCTTCCCTACCCGGGCGACGGCAAGATGACCAGCTCCGGCCGCTTCGACGGCCGCGACAACCGCGAGGCCTACGAGGAGATCGTCGCCTGGTTGGAGTCCGAGGGCCGCGGCAAGCCGGCGATCAACTACCGACTGCGCGACTGGCTGGTCTCGCGCCAGCGCTACTGGGGGGCGCCGATCCCGATCGTCTATTGCGACGACTGCGGAATCGTGCCGGTGCCGGAGGAGCAGTTGCCGGTCGAGCTGCCAGAGATCGAGGACTACGCGCCGCAGGGCAAGAGCCCGCTGGCCGCCGCCGAGGACTGGGTCGCGACCGAGTGCCCGCGCTGCGCCGCCGCCGCCCGCCGCGAGACCGACACGATGGACACCTTCGTCGACTCCTCCTGGTACTTCCTCCGCTATCTGGACGCGCAGAACGGCGCGGCGGCTTGGGACCGCGAGGCGGCCGACTTCTGGATGCCGGTCGACCAGTACATCGGCGGGGTCGAGCACGCGATCCTGCACCTGATGTACGCGCGCTTCTTCACCAAGGCGCTCGCCGACCTTGGCCACCTCGGCGTGCAGGAGCCCTTCGCCAACCTCTTCACCCAGGGGATGATCACCCGCGACGGGGCGAAGATGTCGAAGTCGAAGGGCAACACGGTCAGCCCCGGCGACTACGTCGAGCGCTACGGCGCCGACACCGCCCGCACCTACGTCTGTTTCATGGGCCCGCCGGAGCGCGGCGGCGACTGGACCGACGAGGGCGTCGAGGGGGTCAACCGCTTCCTCTCGCGACTCTGGCGGCTGTGCGAGGAGGCCGAGACCCGGACCGACGCCGGCGAGCCGGGCCCAGCGGCCGAAGGTGATGCGCGGGACCTGCTCGCCAAGGCTCACTGGGCGATCGACAAGGCCACCCGGGACTTCCAGCGCGGCTTCCAGTTCAACACCGTGGTGGCGGCGGTGATGGAGCTGGTCAACGACACCTACCGCCTCAAGGACGGCCTCTACGGGACTCCGGAGGGTGGCGCCGCGGTTCGCTTCGCGACCGCGACCGCCGGTTCGCTGATCTTCCCCTTCGCGCCGCACCTCGGCAGCGAGGTCTACGAGCGCCTGGCCGGGGGGAGGGTCTGGGAGCAGCCATGGCCCGTGGCCGACCCGGCGCTGCTGGTCAGCGACACCGTCACCCTGGTCGTCCAGGTGAACGGCAAGCTGCGCGACCGGATCGAGGCGCCGGCCGAGGCGGCGAAGGACGAGCTGCTGCGACTGGCTCGGGAAAGCGAGAAGGTCGCCAAGCATCTCGACGGGCAAGAAATAGTCAAGGAAATTGTAGTTCCGGGCAAGCTGGTCAACCTGGTGGTCCAGTAGGGCCCGCCGCCGGGCCCGACCGTTCTGCTAGAAAGCCGCCGAATGCTGGTCAGGCGTCTCAACGAAGCGGCAGTGGAGGAGTGGCACCGCCTCCGCGCCCACGTCCTCATGGACGCGGGCGAACTCGGGTCCCGCAATCTCTCCGTCACCTGGGTGACCGTTCCGGGTGGGGCGAAGCAGACGCTCCACTCTTCCGAGGAGGCCGAGCAGGCCTACGTCGTCGTCCGCGGCAGCGGCACGATGTCGGTCGCCGGCGACACCCAGGAGGTCGCCGAGGGGGACCTGATCCTCGTCCCGCCGGCCACCGAGCACTCGATCGGCAACGACGGCGAGGGCGAGTTGGCCTGCGTCTCGATCCAGTCGCCTCCGGTAGCGGCCGCTGAGTTGTATAGCGATCAACTCGCCGAGGTCAGTGGATATGACGAAGAGGATGAGTTCTGAGGCGCGGAGAGCGGCGCATATCTGCGTCCTCGGTCGCTCGCGTGCAGAGCACGCTTCGCTCCCTGCGTCCTTGATCTGCTTGCCCTCCACACCTCAGAACCATTTCTGTTTGAGATTTTTTTGATTTAGCGCGCCACGTCGTGCGTCGGTCGCGGCAGCATCGCTGCCGATGCCGGAGATGAGTCGGAGCCAGTTGGTCGTCTACGCCGCGGTGGCGGTCGCTCTGTTGCTGGTCGGGGCGCGGGCGATCCGGGGGAGGCGGGGACCGAGGCATCGTTTGCGGCTGACACCGGCGGCGGTTCCGGCGGTGCGAGCTTCTCCGTCGGCGGCCAGAGCGGCGACCTGGTCGTCGACGTGACCGGCGCGGTAAAACGCCCCGGCGTCTATCGGATGCCGGTGGGCAGCCGGGTCGACGACGCCGTCACCCGGGCCGGGGGCGCCACGCCGCAGGCCGAGCTCGAAGCGATCAACCTGGCGGCGCGATTGGCGGACGGCCAGCAGGTAGTTGTCCCCGAATCGGCGCCGGGTGGGGGCGTTGCCACTGCAAGCGGCGCCGAAGAAGGTCCGATCAGCCTCGGCACCGCGACCGTCGAGCAACTGGAAGAGATCGAGGGCATCGGTCCGGTGACCGCCGCCGACATCATCGCCTTCCGCGACGAACACGGCGGCATCTCCTCGATCGACCAGCTCGACCAGGTCCCGGGAATCGGCCCGGCGACGATGGACTCGCTGCGGGCGCGGCTGCAGCCCTGAGGGGCGGTCATGCGGTCGCCCAGGCTGTCGTTGCCTATCCTGCTCGGGCTCGCGCTGCTGGTCGTGGTGGCGCTGGCAAACAGCGGCGAGATCCGCGACCGCGCCGCCGCCGGCCTCGGGCGGGGGATGCCGGCACGCGAGGCGGCGCTGGCGCGAGGCTTCGTGCTCGGCGAGGACGAAGAGATCGACGAGCAGACGAAGGAAGACTTCCGCCGAGCCGGCCTCAGTCACCTGCTCGCCGTTTCGGGGCAGAACGTCACCTTGCTGGCGTTGCTGGCAATGCCGCTGTTGGGAGCGCTCGGAGTGCCGCTGCGGGAGCGGCTGGTCTGGGTGCTGGCGATGATCGCCGTCTACGTGCCGGTGGCAGGCGCCGGTCCGTCGATCCAGCGGGCGGGGGTGATGGGCGCGCTGGGACTGCTGGCGACGCTGAGCGGCCGTCGCAGTTCGCGTCTCTACGCGCTGGCACTGGCTGCGATCGTGACCCTGGCGATCGACCCAGACGTCGCCGCCGACGTCGGCTGGCAGCTGAGTTTCGCCGCGGTGCTCGGGATCCTCTTGCTGGCGACGCCCCTGCGGGAGCGGATCGTCGCCCGGCTCGGGCAAGGTCCGTGGCGCCGGGCGCTGGCCGAGGGGGTGGCGGTGACCGTCGCCGCGACGCTGGCCACGGCGCCGCTGATCGCCTTCCACTTCGAAACCGTCTCGACCACGACGTTGGTCGCCAACGTCCTGGCGCTGCCGGCGGTCGCCCCGGCGATGTGGCTTGGGATGTGCAGCGCCGGGCTGGCGCAGCTGCCGGGCGTGCCACTGGAGCCGCTGAACGGGCTTGATGCTTTGCTGCTCGCGTACGTGGCCCAGGTGGCGTCTTGGTGCGCCGGGCCGGCCTGGGCCGAGCTTCAGGTACATCTCGGTGTCGGCGGCTTGATCGCGGTCTACTTCAGCTTGGGGCTGGGAATCCTGGTCTCCTGGCGGTGGCCGCGACAGGTCTTCGCCCTGGTCGCCATCAGTGCCGTCTTCTGGCTTCCGTTTCCTGCCGGTGGCGCTACAGCCACCCCGGTGCGGGGGCTGAGGGTCGAGGTGATCGACGTGGGCCAAGGCGACGCGATCCTGCTGCAGCCTGAGGGAGCCCCCGCTGTTCTAGTCGATGGCGGTCCGCCCGGCGATGGGCTGGTAGGCAAGCTCGAGGGCGCCGGCGTCGATCGGCTCGGCGCCGCGATCGTCACCCACGACCAGTCCGACCACGCCGGCGGGATCGAAGAGCTGCTCGGCCGGCTCCCAATGGAGCGGCTGCTGTTCGCCCGGTTAGGACGGGGCCTGATCAGCGAGGCGGAAGCCGTCGGCGCCACGCCCGAACGGATCGTCGCCGGCCAGGAGCTGCGCTCGGGGGCGCTGCGCCTGCAGGTTCTCTGGCCGCCGCCGGAGCTGCTCGGGGCCGCGTCTGTGGAGGAAGACCCGAACCGGACGGCGCTGGTGATCGAGGCTCGCTGGCACGACTTCAGCCTGCTGCTGACGGCCGACGCCGAGGCCGAGGCGGTACCGATCGACCCCGGCCCGGTGGACGTCCTCAAGGTCGCCCACCACGGCAGCGACGATGCCGGACTCGGACCGCTGCTCGATCGCACGCGGCCGAAGCTGGCGGTGATCTCGGTGGGGGAGGGGAACCCCTACGGGCACCCGACCGCGGGCACGCTCGCGACCCTCAGTCGGCACCAGGTTCCGGTCCTGCGCACCGACGAGGACGGCGACGTGGTCATCGACGTCGGCCGCCACTCGATGACCCTGGACAGATGACCGAATCGATACTTGAGCATCCCGATCCAATCACTACGGGCGAGCCCGGCCCTGCCGATGCAGAAGTGGTGCTTCCCAGGTTCCACACCCGTCTCAAGCGATCCTTCTGGCTTCCCAGCCTCGCCGGCAAGGGTTGGCCGGAACGGATGCGCAGCACCGCCTTCCTCTTCTTCGGCTTGACGGCGGCTGCCGGCCTGGCCCTGGTCGCAATCTTCGCCCAGCTCAATTTCCCCCTGCTTTCCCCGGTTCCGGTGGGCGGCGGTCCTTCCCGGAGCGGCGAAGTTTCCAGAGCTGTGGCGCTGGACCGCGAAGGGGCACTCGCCCTCGCGCCCGCGCGCCGCAGTCCCTCGGCGCCCGCCGCACGGGGTAACGGTCCCGCTGCCGGCGGGTCGCCATCCGGGGAGGGCGGAGGTGATGTGGTCACCGCGGTTGGCGGACCGACTCCGGTCCCTGCGCCGGAGGAAACCGGGGGAGATGTGGGCGGGGTGCCCCCGGCTGCACCTCCCGCGACCCCAGCCCCGGCCCCCGAGCCCGCACCTAGCGGGACCTCGGAATCCGCCGGCACGGCGCCAACTCCCGCGCCGTCGCCGGCTCCAAACCCGACGCCGTCGCCGGCTCCAAACCCGACGCCGTCGCCCGATTCCAGCTCGAAGGACGACAAGAAGCCCGCAAAGGCGAAGCCCGCCAAGCCCGCCAAGGCGAAGCCACCCAAGGACCATGCGAAGGCCGACCAGCAGGAAGAAAAGGCCGATCCGAAGCCCACAGACGAAGAATCGATGGCTCCCGGGCCGAAGTACGAACCTGCGCCGGAACCTGCGCCGAAGTCTCCTACCCCGTCACCTGAAGACTCCGCGGGCAAGGACCACGGCAAGGGCAAGGCGCTCGGTCACGACAAGTAGTTGGCGAGGCCGAGTCGATATCTAGACTCGGTTCCGTGGCCGACGAGATGCGACCCCTCTACCTGATCGCGGGCAGCGACGGGGCAAAGATCGATGCCACGCGAACGCGGCTGCGGGCCCGGGCCGAGCGCGAGGGTGGCGAGGCGGCGCTCGAGGTGTTCGAACCCAGCGAGGGGAAAGGAATGCCCGATCACGAAGCCCTGCTGGCGACGATCCCGGCGATGTCGCTGATGGACTCCCGGCGTTACCTCCTCGCCGACGGGATCGAGCGCTGGCGCGAGAAGCAGTTGCAGCCAGTGATCGAGGCGCTGGGAGAATTGCCGCCGGACCTGACCCTGGTCCTGATCTGCCGTGACAAACCGGCGGCCAAGCTGGTCAAAGCCGTGAAGGCCGTCAAGGGCGAGGTGCACGAGTTCGAGGCGCCGAAGGCGCGGGAAATGCCGCGGGTGCTCGTCGGCGAAGCCCAGGGGCTCGGCTTCAAGCTCGATCCGGGGGCGGCGCGGATGCTGGTCGAGCGGATGGGAGCCAACCCCGTGCGGCTGCGCAACGAGCTGGAGCGGCTGGCGCTGTGGGCCGGCGAGGGGGGCGAGGTCGCAGCCGAGGCGCTGACGGAGATGATCAGCGACACCTCCGAAGCCGCCGTCTGGTCACTGTCCGACGCGCTGATCGAGGGCGACGCCGCGGCGGCACTGCGGATCGGCGAGCGCCTGATCGGGCAGGGGGAGAACGTCACCGGACTGATCTACGGCCTCGCCTCGCGCCTGCGCAGCGCCTGCGTGGCCGCGGCCCAGTTGGAGGACGGGATTCCCTCCCAGCAGGTCGCCTCGTCCCTGAAGATGCACCCCTACGCCGCAAAGCAGCTGGTCGGACGCCTGCAGGGCACGGACCTGGCGAGCCTGCGGTTGGCAATGGAGACCCTTGCTGACCTCGAGCTATGGCTCCGCGGAGGTGCCGACTACGGCGACGAGCTGGCATTCACGCTCGCGCTGCGGAAAGCGACTGCCGGCGCCGCCTGATCGGCGCATATCGGCGTCCTCGGTCGCTCGCGTGCAGAGCACGCCACGCTCCCTGCGTCCTTGATCTGCTTGATCAGGCGGCGCCGGAGGCCATGCGTGCAGCTTTCGACTTCTTGCGGGCGCCGGTGTTCTTGTGCATGGCGCCCTTTTGCACGGCCTTGTCGATTTTCGAGACGAGGTCGCGCTGCTCATTGGCGATCGTCCCGGCATCGCCGGACTCAACCGCGCTTTCGAGGCGGCGGAAGTGGGTCTTGACGGTACTGGTGAGCAGGCGGTTCTCGGTCCGCTCGCGCTCGCTGCGCAGTATCCGCTTCTTCTGTGAGGCTATGTTGGCCATGTCAAGTTCCCGAGCAGGCGCCGTGCCGGCTCCGGGCGGCCGCCGACTATAGCGACTGAGACCAGATTGGAGACGCCCAAGGCACCTGAGCCCCCGAATCCGGACGAGCGGCCGAGCGACGAGGAGGCTGCCGTCTGGGAGGCCGAGGCGTTCGAACCGGGCGAGGAACTGACCCGCGAGCCGCCACCCGGCAAGCAGGCCGGGCGACTGGCCCGCTCGACCGCCTTCTTCTCGTTCGCCACCGCCGCCTCGCGCGTCGCCGGGCTGGCCCGCGAAGTCGTCGCCGCCGGCTACTACGGGGTCAGCGGCCCGGTCTCGGCCTTCACGGTCGCCTTCCAGGTCCCGAACCTGATTCGCGCCCTGTTCGCCGACGCGGCGCTGCAGCCGGCCTTCGTCCCGGTCTTCACCGAACTGCTCGGCAAAAAGGCCTACAAGGAGGCGTTCCGCCTCGCCTCGACGATGCTGCTGCTGGTGACGATGGTGCTGGGGGCGATCACCGCCCTCTTCGTTCTCCTCGCGCCGGTGATCATGCCGGTCTTCGCGCCTGGTTTCGACCAGGAGATCACCGACCTCACCATCTCCCTCTCCCAGGTCCTCTTCCCGATCCTGATCCTGCTCGGGATCAGCGGCATCGTCGTCGGCATCCTCAACAGCTACGACCGCTTCGGCGCCTTCGCGATCTCGCCGCTGTTCTGGAACCTGACGATCATCCTCGTCCTCGTCGTCCTCGAGCCGAGGTTCCACGGCCAGGACAAGATCTACGCCTACGCGATCGCGATCCTCATCGGCACCCTGGTCCAGCTGCTGATTCCCGCCTGGGACCTGCGCAACACGCCGTTCCACTTCACCTGGAGCTTCGACTGGCGCCACCCGGGGGTGCGGCGCGTCCTCGTGCTGATGCTGCCGGTGACGATCAGCCTCGGGCTGATCAACTTCAACCTGCTGATCAACAGCTTCTTCGGCAGCCTCGTCTCCGAGCATGCGCCGGCGGCGATCGACAAAGCGTTCCGCATCTACCAGCTGCCGCAGGGGATCTTCTCGGTCGCGATCGCGACGGTGCTGTTCCCGACCTTGGCCCGGTTCGCCAACGCGGGGGAAATCGACAACCTGCGGGCGACGATGGCCAACGGGATGCGGCAGATCCTCTTCGTCCTGGTTCCGGCGGCGGCGGCGATCCTCGCCCTCTCGGACCCGATGATCCGGCTCGTCTACCAGCGCGGGGAATTCAATCCGGCGGATACGGCCGTCGTCGCCACCGCCCTCTTCTGGTTCGCCTTCTCTCTGCCCACCAACGGCCTCTACCTGCTGCAGACGCGGACCTTCTTCAGCTTGCAGCGGCCCTGGCAGGCGACGGCGCTGGCGACCATCGACCTCGTCGTCTCGGCGCTGGCGGCGCTGGCGCTTTACAAGCCCTTCGGCGTCGGCGGCATCGTCGCCGGGACGGGGATCGGGACCACCGCCGCGGTGGTCGCCCAGGCGGTGATCCTGCGCCGCGAGTTCGACGGCCTCGAGCTGCGGCGCCTGTTCTCGACGGCGACCAAGATCACGATCGCCGCCGCCGCGCTGGCCGGGGTCGGCTGGGTCGTCTGGGACGTCCTGGACCAGGCCCTCGGGCGTGGGCTGGCGGGCCAGATCGTCTCCCTGGGTACGGGCCTCGCGGCCGGGGGTCTGGTCTACGTGGCGGTGGCCAGACTGCTGCGGGTTGCCGAGCTGGAGCAGATGAGCCGCCTGCTGCTGCGGCGGGGCCGCTAGCGCCGGATGTTGGATCTGGGGCGGTACCTGCTCGGGGTTGCGGAGATCCTGGTGCTTGGCGGGTTTGCCTGGCTCGGCGGCGCCACGATTCGGCGTTGGTTGCTGCCGCGGTTCGAGGGCGCGCCGGCGCACTTGGCGAGCGCCGTGATCGCGCTGGCGCTGGTGATCTGGTCGGCGGAGCTTCTTGGCAGCTTCGGCTTGTGGGACCCGGTGCCGTATCTAATCCTCGTCACCCTGGCGGCCTTGGGCCTTTGGAAGTTCGCGCCGCGGCCTGAGGGGGAGGGGGGTCATCCGCACCCTACTCAGCAGGTAAGGGTGCGGATGACCCCCCTCCCGACGCTGATCGCGCTGGTGATAGCCGGGATTGCTTTCGTCAAGTTCGCTTTGGAAGCGAAGACGAAGTTGTCGACTGGGATGACCGGGTTCGATTCGACCTGGTACCACGGGCCGTTCGCAGCGGGGTTTTTCCAGAGCGGCGATACGTGGAACCTGCACTTCATCGCGCCGCAGTTCCTGGCCTGGTTCTACCCCGCGAACGGGGAAATCTTCCACGCCGTTGGGATGCTGGCGTTCGGGCGAGATGTGCTTTCGCCATTGCTGAACCTTGGGTGGTTCGTCGCGTGCCTGGTGGCTTGCTGGTGCATCGGCAGGCCGTTTCGGGTCGCGCGGTGGTCGTTGGGGCTCGGTGCGATTGCGCTGAGCGTGCCGGCGCTGGCGGATCAGGCCGGCGAGGCGCGGAACGACATCGTCGGGATCTTCTTCCTGCTGGCTGCCGTGGCGGTGATGGTGAACGCCTGGGGTGGGGATGGAGGGACGGAAAAGAAGCTGGGTGGGGGAGGGGGAGGCTCCGGCGTTGGTCCGTACCTCGTAGTTGGTCTCGCTGCGGGTTTGGCGGCGGGGACGAAGCTCAACTTCTTGCTGCCGGCGGCAGTGCTGGTCGTCGGGCTCGCTTTGGTAGCTCCCCGTGGGAACAGCTGGCGCGCGTTCGTGGTCGCCTCACCAGCGGCATTGGCCGGCGGCGGCTACTGGTACCTGCGCAACCTCGCCCACAGCGGCAACCCGCTGCCCTGGGTCCACCACCTCGGCCCGATCGACCTGCCGGCCCCCGGGCAGGCCCTAGGCGGCCGCGAAGCCCACTCTGTTCTCGGCTACCTCACCAACGGCAGCGTCTGGTCCGACTGGCTCCTCCCCGGCCTCCACAACGGCCTCTGGCTCCTATGGCCCATGCTCTTGGTCGCCGCCTTGGCCGGCCTGGCACTCGCCGCCACCGCGCCCCTCCTCCGCCGACGGGCCAAAAATACGCCTATATGGAGGGAAATCGGCCCGTCGGCGGTGTCGTGCGTGGCGGGGGTGGTCGGGTTGGCGACTGCGGTGGCGTGGTTGGTTGCGCCGACGTCGGCTTCCGGCCCGGAGGGGATGCCGCGCGGGTTCGAGTCGGGTCTCCGCTACCTGGCGCCGGCGTTGGTCCTCGGCCTCGCGCTATTACCAGCGGTTGATCCGATTCGAGCCCACCTTCTCCGGCTGAGGCAGAGCTTTTCCATCGATAAGAGGGAAAACCTCTGCCGCGGCGGCCATCGGCGAGTTGTCGCAGGGCTGGCTGGGCTTGGGGTACTCCTGGTCATCGCCGTCGGGTATCCCGTGCAGCGTCACTACCTGGAGTCCCGCTACAAGGCTCCCACCTTCACCACTCCGGGCCTAAACGCCGCCTTCGCCTGGTCCCGCGACATCTCCAACGCCCGCATAGCCACCACCAGCACCCGCCAGTACCCCCTATTCGGCACCGACCTCTCCAACCGCGTCCAGTACCTGGGCATCGAGCAACCTCACGGCGGCTTCGAGCCCGCCGTCACTTGCCAGCAGTTCCTCCAGCTCCTCAACGAAGGCAATTACGACTACGTAGTAGCGACCAAGGACCGCCTCGAACCAGGACGCCCGAGCTACCCACCCCAGGCCGCCTGGACCAAAGCGGCGGGAGCAAATACCATCCTCAAAACCCCCCCAACGGTCGTCTTCGAGCTGAACAGCAAACTGCGCCCCGGGGTGTGCTGATCCGGACCTCGGACGGCGTGGTCGACTAGACAAAGCGCTCGACGCGCGGGTGGCGCGGGCGCAGGGGATGCCGAGCATCCTGCGCAGGCATCCCCTAGAAGCCCGCGACGGGCCCACGCGCCGGAGACCCTGCCTCGCACCCACCCCGCCTCGTCCCTCATACTCATCCCCCGCCATGGACCACATCCGCAACTTCAGCATCATCGCCCACATAGACCACGGCAAGTCGACGCTAGCCGACCGAATCCTCGAGCTCACCGGCGCCGTCGACCCGAAGAAAATGCAGGCCCAACTGCTCGACTCGATGGACCTCGAGCGCGAGCGCGGGATCACGATCAAGGCGCAGGCGGTCCGGGTCGAGTACACCGCGAAAAGCGGCGAGACCTACCACCTGCACCTGATCGACACCCCCGGTCACGTCGACTTCTCTTACGAGGTCTCGCGCAGCCTCGCCGCCTGTGAGGGCGCCCTGCTGGTGGTCGACGCCGCTCAGGGGGTCGAGGCACAGACCGTCGCCAACACCTACCTGGCGATCGAGAACGGGCTCGAGCTGATTCCGGTGATCAACAAGGTCGACCTGCCCGGCGCCGAGCCCGAGCGGGTCGCGGCCGAGATAGCCGACCTGCTCGGCACCGACCCCTCCGAAGCGCTGCCGATCTCGGCCAAGACCGGCGAGGGCGTGCTCGAGGTGCTGGAGGCGATCGTCGAGCGGATCCCGTCGCCGCGCGGCAAACCCGATGCCCCCACCCGCGCCCTGATCTTCGATTCCGAGTTCGACCCCTACCGCGGCGTGATCGCCTACGTGCGGATGGTCGACGGCTCCTTCCGCAAGGGCGAGCGGATCCTGGCGATGCAAAACGGGACCGAAGCCGACATCGACGACATCGGCTTCTTCCGGCCGACGATGGTCGGGGTCAAGGGAATGGACGCGGGCGACGTCGGCTATCTGATCACCGGGATCAAGGACGTGACCAAGCTGCGGGTCGGCGACACCCTGACGACGCAGGCGAACCCCGCCGAGGGGCCGCTGGAGGGCTACCGCGAGGTGCGCCCGATGGTCTTCTGCGGCCTCTTTCCGATCGACACCGACCGCTACGAAGATCTGCGCGACGCGCTCGAGAAGCTCTCGCTCAACGACGCCGCCCTCTCCTGGGAGCCGGAGACCTCCGAGGCGCTTGGCTTCGGCTTCCGCTGCGGCTTCCTCGGCCTCCTCCACATGGAGATCGTGCGCGAGCGGCTGGAGCGCGAGTACGACCTCGACCTGCTGGCGACGACCCCGAACGTGCGCTACATCGTCAACCTCACCAACGGCGAGACCAAAGAGGTCCATAGCCCGACGGACCTGCCGGATCCGGGCACGATCGAGACGATCGAAGAGCCCTATATCCGTGCCACGATCATCTGCCCGAAAGAGCAGGTCGGCGCCGTGATGGAGCTCTGCCAGCAGCGCCGCGGCACCCACGTCGACATGCACTTCCTCAGTCCACAACGGGTGCAGATCCGCTACGACCTGCCGCTGGCCGAAATCGTCCTCGACTTCTTCGACCTCCTCAAGTCATCCACCCGCGGCTACGCCTCGCTCGACTACGAGCCGATCGGCAACCAGGTCTCCGACCTGGTCAAAGTCGACATCCTGCTCGCTGGCGAGAAGGTCGACGCGCTCTCGATCATCGTCTTCCGCGACTTCTCGTATGAGCAGGGCAAGCGCCTGGTCGGCCGGTTGCGGAAGACGATCCCGCGCCAGCTCTTCGACGTCCCGGTCCAGGCGGCGGTCGGCTCCAACATCCTCGCCCGCGAGACCGTCAAGGCCCTGCGCAAGGACGTCACCGCGAAGCTCTACGGCGGCGACGTCACCCGCAAGAACAAGTTGCTGAAGAAGCAGAAAGCGGGGAAGAAGCGGATGAAGGCTGTCGGGCGGGTTGAAGTTCCGCAGGAGGCGTTCCTCGCTGTCCTAGAGATAGACGAGTGAGGGACCTACCGCTGGGCGGGCGGGTCCTGTCTCCGATTGCGGGCTCTCCCTTTCGGCAGAGTCCTCCCGATCGTCGCCACCCGCCCGAGAGGCCGCTTCGCCCGGTGGTCGCTTCGGCCGACGGGCTGGCCGCTTAGCCAGTTAGAGTGCCCGCCATGCCGATTAAGACTGATGCTGTTGGGAAGGAATGGCCCGGTTCCACGTACCAGGTGGGCAGGGAGAAGATCAAGGAGTATGCGAACGCTGTGGGGCTGGACAACCCGGTCCACCACGACGTCGAGGCGGCTCGCGCGGCTGGATTCCGCGACGTGCCGGCGCCGCCGATGTTTGCCGTCGTCTACAGCAGCCCGGCGGTCGCGCCGGCGATCCTCGACCCCGAGGTGGAGCTGAACTTCGCGGCGATGGTCCACGGCGGCCAGGAGTTCGAGTGGGACGAGCCCGCCTGCTCCGGCGACGAGATCACCACCGCCGCCAAGTGCCTCTCGATCGAGGAGAAGGACGGCAAGGGCTTCTACGTTTTCGAGACCAACAGCGTCAACCAGGACGGCGCCCAGGTCGCGCGCGGCACCTGGACGCTGATCGTCAGGGGGGTTTGAGGTGGCTGACTTGAACGTTGGGGACCAGATCCCGGAGCTGCGGGTCACTCCGGACAAATACCTGCCGCACCGCTACGCCGGTGCCTCGGGGGACTTCAACCCGATCCACATCGACGACGAGCTGGCGAAAGCCGTCGGGCTGCCGCGCAACATCCTCCACGGCCTCTACTCGATGGGCCTGGTAGCGAAAGCCAATGCGGCGCTCGCCGACGGCGACCCGCGGGCGCTGAAGCGCCTCTCGGTGCAGATGCGCGGGATGGGCGTGCCCGAGCAGGAGATCGTCGTTACCGGGACCGTCAAATCGGTCGACGGCAACCGGGTCGTGATCGACACCGTCGCCGCCCAGGGCGAGACGGCGCTGATCAAGAACGCCGAGGCGGAACTGGAGCTCTGAGGGGAGGGGTCGGGCATTCCCCTTCTCTCAACTTTTTCGCGATTCGCCTTGGGCCGTCCGAGGGCGAACTCCCGCGAAAAAGTACAAGCCGTTCAGGGGAACACCCGACCCCTCCTTCGGAGCGTTTTCGGTGGTTCCTAAGATGTGGGGCGTGCTTTCTGAGCGACAGGAGTTGATTCTTCGGCTGGTGGTTGAGGCTCACCTCGACTCGGCCCGCCCCGTGCCTTCTAAAGAGGTGGCGGAGCGTCCTGGGATTGAGTGGGGTCCGTCGACCGTGCGGGCCGAGCTGGCTGCGCTGGAGGCGGCCGGGTATCTCACCCACCCGCACACCTCCGCCGGTCGGGTGCCGACCGACACCGGCTACCGCCACTACGTCGACCTGATGGTCGAATCGGGCCGGGTTCCGGCCGCGCCGACCAGCGCCGAGCTGCAGGTCTCGCGTCTGCGCCGCGAGGTCGACGAGGCGATGCGGGAGACGACCGTCGCCCTTGCCCAGGTCACCGACCTGGTGGCAATGGCGACGGCGCCGGCGCCGGGCCTGACCGCAACGATCCACCGGGTCGAGGTGCTGCCGCTGCAGCCGAACCGGGTCGTGGTGATCGCGATCGCCTCCACCGGCGACGTCACCCGCCGCGTCTTCGAGTTCGACCGGGCGGTCGATCCCGGCCTGGTCGAGTGGGCCTCCAGCTACCTGAACGAGAAGCTCTCCGGGCTCGGCGTCGGGGCGCGGATGATCGCCAGCCGCTTGCAGGACCCCGCGCTCAGGGGTGTCGAGGCGGACTTCATCTCCACCCTGGGCAGCGCCTTCACCGACCTCGTCGCCGAGGACGGGGGAGAGCTCTACCTCGAGGGCGCCTCGCGGCTGCTCTCCGACGCTCACCTCCCGGATCTCCCCAGAGCAGACGAGCTGATGACGGCGCTGGAGCGGCGCGCCGACGTGCTGCGGATGCTTCGCTCCTCCCTCGACGAGCGCTCGGTCTTCTTCTGGATCGGCGGCGAGAACCCGCAGCCTGCCCTGCGCTCGGTCAGCGTAGTCGGCGCCAACTACGGCCTCGGCCATCGCAACCTCGGCGCCGTCGGCGTCGTGGGGCCGCTGCGGATGGACTACGCGACCGCGATCGCCTCGGTCCGCGTCGCGGCCCGCGAGCTCTCCCGTTACTTCGAGACCGTCTATTCGGACTAGACGATGCCGCGCGACTACTACGAGGTCCTCGGGGTCTCCCGGGGGGCGAGCGAGACCGAGATCAAGAAGGCCTTCCGCGGTCTGGCGCGCGAACTCCATCCCGACGTCAACGACCACGATCCCGAGGCGGAGGAGAAGTTCAAGGAAGCCGCCGCCGCTTACGAGGTCCTCTCCGACGTCGAGCAGCGCCGCACCTACGACGCCTACGGGCACGAGGGCATCCGCTCCGGCGGCTTCGACCCTGGGGCCGGCTTCGGCTCGATCGACGACATCCTCCAGGCCTTCTTCGGTGGCCGCGGGGGTTTCAGCGGTCAGCGCGGGCCCGCTGCGGGGGGCGACATCGCCGTCGCGGTCGATGTCGAGCTGGCCGAGGTTGCAACCGGCGCCCGGCGTGAGGTCACCTACGACGTCGTCGGCAGTTGCGAGCACTGCCACGGCAACGGCGCCGAGCCAGGGACTCCGATCACCACCTGCGAGCGCTGCGGCGGCGCCGGCGAGCTGCGCCAGGTGACGCGGACGCCGTTCGGGCAGATGGTCCGCAGCACCGCCTGCGATGTTTGTGGCGGCGCGGGGAAAATCCCGCAGACCCCTTGCGAGATCTGCGGCGGCAGCGGTCGCACCCGCCAGAGCCGGACCAGCGCGATCGAGGTGCCAGCCGGAATCGAAGACGGGCAGCGGATGCGGATCACCGGCTCCGGCCACGCCGGCGAGGCGGGGGCGCCGCCCGGTGACCTCTACGTCGAGGTCCGGGTGGCCGAGGACGAGCGCTTCGAGCGCGAGGGCAGCGACCTGATCAGCACGATCTCGATCCCGGCCACGGAGGCGATGCTGGGAACGACGGTGACGGTGCCGACGCTGGACGGCAGCGAGGAGGTCGAGGTCGAGCCGGGAACCCAGCCGAACACCGAAAAGGTCCTCCGCGGTCTCGGCCTGCCTCGCCTCAACAACCGCCGCCGTGGCAACCAGCGGGTGTTCCTCGAGGTCTTCGTCCCGACCAACCTCAGCGACGAGCAGCGGGAGATCGCCGAGCGCCTCGACGAGACGATCGGGGAGGACAATCTCGAGGCGCGCCACGGCGACGGCCTCTTCGGCCGGGTGCGGCGAGCCTTCGGTTGATCCGCCTCGCCGTCCGCTGCACGCCTGAGCAGGCGGACCTCGTCCTCGCCGAGCTGACGGTGCTGGCGCCCAACGGGGTCGAGGAGGAGCGCGGCCCCGGCTTCGTCGAGTACGCGATCTACGGCGGCGAGGGGGAGTTGCCGGAGTTGGGCGACATCGACGCGACGATCTCCGGCGGCCGGGTCGAGGTCAGCGCCACCGAGATCCCCGACGACTGGGCCGACCGCTGGCGGGACTTCCACAAGCCGCTGCTGGTCGCTGACCGCCTCTGGCTGCGACCCTCGTGGGAGCCGCCGCGGGAGGGCGCGATTGACGTCGTCGTCGACCCCGGCCAGGCCTTCGGCACCGGCGCCCACCCGACCACCCGCCTCTGCCTGGAGTTCCTCTGCGAGCTAGAGGCCGGGGGAGAGCTGGTCGACCTCGGCACCGGCTCCGGCGTCTTGGCCATCGCAGCAGCAAAGCTCGGCTGGGACCCGATCCGCGCCTACGACCACGAGCCAGCCGCCATTGAGGCTGCGTCAGCTAACGCTTCTGCAAACGACGTCCACCTTCATTTCGAGCGTATGAACCTGCGCGAACAGCTTCCTGACCTCGCTCCCACCGTGATCGCCAACATGACCGCGCCGATTCTTCTGGCCGTGGCCGAACTGATGAAGGAGCGCTGGCGGGAGCCGGGGGAGGGGTCGGCGGACAACAGCGGGGAGGGTCCGGCGACCCCTCCCCCGGCTCCCGAGACGGTCGTCTGCTCGGGGTTGCTGCCGGGGGAGGTGGACGGGGTGGCTGCCGCGTTTGGTGGGGTGGGATTGAGAGAGGTGGGACGGCGGCGGGACGGCGATTGGGCGGCGTTGCTGCTGCGTCGGGCCTGAGGGATAGGGTTCCCGCATGCCATTTGCCTCGATCGTCAGCGCCGACTACAAGCTGGCGCTGTTCCTGCACATCCTCGCGGTTGTGCTCGCCTTCGGCCCGACCTTCGGCTACGGGTTCTTCTTCTCCGTGGCACCGCAGTATCCACGGGCGACCCCGGCGCTGCTGGCGGGAATCCAGAAGGTCGATCGCTATCTGGTCAATCCGGGAATGGTGGTTCTGCTGCTTGCCGGAATCGGCCTTCTGTCGGCGAGTGGTGGAGCTTGGGACGGCAGTGACGCCTTCGTCATCGTCGGCTTCATCGCGATCATCGTTCTCTTCGGTCTCCAGCACGCCTATTTCCAGCCGCGGGTCCGCAGAGCGAAAGAGTTGGCGGAGCGTGACCTGGAGAAAGGCGACACCCTCAGCGATGAGTTCGAAGCGCTGAGCGGGCAGATTGCTCAGGTCGGCACTCTCGCCGGCCTGATCGTCGTCGTGACGATCTTCTTCATGGCGTACAAACCGTTCATGTGAGCGACGCCTCGCGGCCGGTCGGCATGTTCGACTCGGGTGTCGGCGGGCTGACTGTGCTGCACGAGTGCCTGGTCTCTCTGCCGCAGGAGGACTTCCTCTACCTCGGCGACACGGCCCTCTTCCCCTACGGCGACAAGGACCCGGAGCTGCTCCGTGAGCGGATCCGGCGGATCGCCGAGCTGCTGCTGGACCGCGGGGCGAAGCTGCTGGTGATCGCCTGCAACACGGCAACCTCGGTCGGCGAGGGGGTGGCGCGGGAGGTCGCCGCCGCCCGCGGGGTCGAGGTCGTGCCCGTGGTCGAGCCACAGGCGGAGATCGCCTCGGCGATCACCGCCAACGCCCGGGTGGGGGTGCTGGCGACGCCGAATACCGTCGAGAGCGGCGCTTATCGGCGTGCCCTCGAATCTGCCGGCCGCGGCCTCGAGGTGATCGAGGTCGAGGCTCCCGACCTGGCGCGGTTCATCCAGGAGGGCTCGCTGTTCGACGCGGACACGATGGCGATGGCGCGCACCTACTGCGAGCCGCTGCGGGAGGCCGGGGTGGACACCCTGATCCTCGGCTGCACCCACTACCCGCTGGTGGCGCCGATGCTGCAGCGAATCCTCGGCCGCGACGTCCGCATCGTCAGCGGTGGCCACGCCGTCGCCGCCGCCGTCCAGCGGACCCTGGAGGGCTCCGGTCTTGCCCGCCGAACGGGCGGCGAGGGCACCTACGATTTCCTCTGCACTGGCGACTGCGGGGCCTTTCACGCGATCGGCACCCGCTTCCTGCAGATGCCTCTCGGGGCCGTCGAGCGGGTCGAAATCTGAATTTCGCTTCAGACTTGGCACTGAATTGGCCCGATCTGCGCACCACAAGTGCGTCGTGGCCCTTCACGATCCGCACATGCCAACTTTGACGCCGAGCAATACCGTATATACTCACCCTGTGGCAAAGGTGATGATCTCCATACCCGACGCTCTCCTGGAGCGTCTCGACTCCCGGGCGAATGCCTTGCGGGAGACCCGCAGTGGTTTCCTGCAGCGCCTCACCGAGCGGGAGCTGGAGCGCGCCGAGGGCCGCGATCGCGAAGAGATCGAGGGGTTGCTGAATGACATTCAGCCCTTCGACTTCGGTGGCGTCACCGCCGCCCAGCTCATTCGCGATGACCGGGAATCGCGCTGAGCGTGTACCTCGTCGACGCCAGTGTCTGGGTCAGCCTGGTCGAGCGCGACAGCCCCCACCGTGAGGCGGCCGCGAGCCTGGTCCGCAACGGCGGCCTCGCGGCGCTCGACCTCACCCTCTATGAGATCGGCAACGCCGTCGGCGTCAAGCAGGGCGACGCGACCGAGGCCGGCAGGGTCATCCGTCTCCTGCTCAGATGCTGCCGCGACCGCCTCCTCGCGATTGACGCCGAGCTTCTCGAGTCCGCCCTCAGCCTTGCCGCCGAGCACGGCCTGACCGCCTATGACGCGGCCTACGTCGCCGCGGCGCAGCGCAACGGCTGGACCCTGGTCAGCGTCGATATCGCCGACCTCGTCTCCAAGGGGCTTGCCGTCGCTCCCGACGCCGCCGTTTACCCTTAATCGCATGAGCGTCCTCGAGCAGGTGCAGAACGATGTGCGGACGGCGATGAAAGCCCGCGACAAAGAGCGTACTTCAGCGCTGCGGTTGATCGTCGACGTCCTCCAGCAGGACGCGAAGCTCGGCAAAGGCGACGAGATCGCCGTGCTGCAGCGCGAGCGTAAGAAGCGGGTCGAGGCCGCGGAGGCTTATGAGAACGCCGAGAGGACCGAGCAAGCTGCTGCCGAGCGCTTCGAGGCGGAGCTGATCGAGGGCTATCTGCCCCAGCAGCTCTCCGACGAGGAGCTGGGGGAGATCGTCGTGGCGGCGATCGCCGAGACTGGGGCGAGCGAGCAGCGAGAGATGGGCCAGGTGATGTCGGCGGTGATGCCGAAGGTCGGCGGCCGCGCCGACGGCAAGAGGGTCAGCGCCGCGGTGCGGGAGAAGCTCGGTTCCTAGTGGCGCGCAGGCAGCTGACCCTCGACAACAGCGTCGCCGCCGAGCTGGCGGGTTCCGAGGACACCGTCCTGCGCGCCCTGCGCGGGCGGCTCGAGGCAGATGTGCACCTGCGCGGCAACGTGCTGACGCTCGAGGGCGACCCCGACGACGTCGCCGCCGCGGCGACCGTCGTCGACGAGATGGTCGAGCTGATCGAGCAGGGGCACGACGTCGCCCCGGGGACGATCGAAGCGGTTACCGGCGCCCTCGAGGCCGAAGAGAGCCCGGCCGAGATCCTCGACGACGTCGTCTGGCGCCACCGCAGCACCAAAGTCGCGCCCAAAACCCTGAACCAGAAGCGCTACGTCGACTCGATCCGCCGCCACACGATCACCTTCGGGATCGGCCCGGCCGGCACCGGCAAGACCTTCCTCGCGGTGGCGATGGCCGCGGCGGCGCTAACCGAACGCAAGGTCCAGCGGATCATCCTCACCCGCCCCGCGGTCGAGGCCGGCGAGCGGCTCGGCTTCCTGCCCGGCGACATCCAGGCCAAGGTCGACCCCTACCTGCGCCCACTCTTCGACGCCCTCTTCGACATGCTCGACCCCGACCGGGTCAACGGCTACCTCGAACGCAACGTGATCGAGGTGGCGCCGCTGGCATTCATGAGGGGTAGGTCGCTTAACGATTCTTTTGTAATTCTCGACGAGGCGCAGAACACCGAGCCCCGAGCAGATGAAGATGTTCCTCACCCGGCTCGGGTTCAACTCGCGGATGGTGGTCACCGGCGACATCACCCAGATCGATCTGCCGACCGACCAGCGCTCGGGCTTGATTGCGGTCGCCGACATCCTCGAGGACGTTCAGGACATCTCCTTCGTCCGCTTCGGGGGAGAGGACGTCGTCCGCCACAAACTGGTGCAGCGGATCGTCGCCGCCTACGACGAACACGGCGCCCGCGAGGCGCGCGCCGAACATGGGCCGACGCCGCGTTCGTGACCGTCGACCTGACCGACGTACCCACCGATTTGCGCAGCGCTGTCGCCGCCGCGCTGGGTGCCGCCGGCGTCAACGAAGGCCACCTCGCGGTCGAGATCGTCGACGCCGAGCGGATCCGAGAGCTGAACCGCGACCATCGCGGCAAGGATGCGTCGACCGACGTCCTCGCCTTTCCGATCGACGAACTGGACCCGGTCCCCGGCCCGCGTGAGCTCGGCGACGTCGCGATCTGTCCCGAGTACTGCTCCGACGTCACCGAGGCCGCCGTCCACGGCGTCCTCCACCTCTGCGGCCACGATCACGAGACCGACGACGGCGAGATGCTGGCGCTGCAGGCCGGCGTGATCGCGGGGCTGGGATGACGCGCTCGGGCTTCGTCGGCCTCGCCGGTCGTCCCAACGTCGGCAAGTCGACCCTGGTCAACGGCCTGGTCGGCTCCCACGTCGCGATCGTCTCCAGCCGGCCGCAGACGACCCGCCGCGCGATCCGCGGCGTCGCCACCGACCTCGAGGCCGAGCGGCAGCTGATCCTGGTCGACCTCCCTGGCGTGCAGCGGCCGCGCGACGTCCTCACCGAGCGGATGCAGGGGCGGGTCGAGCGCGAGCTGGCCGACTCCGACGTCGTCCTCTTCGTCCTCAACGGCGAGGAGGGGGTGGGGCCGGGGGACCAGTTCATCGTCCGCGCGCTGCTCGGCGCCGGGACGAAGCTGCCGGTGATCTGTGCGGTCAACAAGGCCGATCGCCTCGGGCCCAACGAACTGGTTCCGGTCCTGGCTCGGGCCGCGGAGCTGCCGGGGGTCGACGAGGTCTTCCCGATCAGCGCCCGCACCGGCGAGGGGCTGCCGCCGCTGCTGGAGCGGCTCGGCGAACTGATGCCCGAGGGGCCCTACCTGTACCCGCCCGAGGACAGCAGCGACCAGTCGAGCGAGCTGCTGCTCGCCGAGCTGATCCGCGAGCAGGTTCTCAACCGGACCCGGCAGGAGATCCCGCACTCGGTCGAGGTCTCGGTCCTCGAGGTTGAGCCGCGTGAGGACGGCCTGGTCACCGTCCGGGCCGAGATCTGGGCCGAGACCGAGTCGCAGAAGGGGATCCTGATCGGCCGCGGCGGAGTCAAGATCGGCGAGATCGGCAGTGGCGCCCGCCGCTCGCTCGAGGGCGAGCTCGGCTCCAAGGTCCACCTCGATCTCACCGTTCGCGTCCGCCGCCACTGGCGCCGCGACGAGGACCTGCTCGACCGCCTCGGCATCGAGTAGCGGAGCGGCCTTTACGATGCAGGCGATGTTCGCCGAAATCGAATTCGATCAACAGGGCCTGGTGCCGTGCGTCGTCCAGGACTTCGCCTCCGGCGAGGTGTTGATGCTCGCCTACATGAGCGGGCAGTCGCTGGAAATGACGCTGGAGACCGGCGACCTCCACTTCCACAGCCGCTCGCGCGACGAACTCTGGAAGAAGGGCGAAACCTCGGGCAACATCATGAACCTGCGCCAGCTGCGATACGACTGCGACGGCGACGCGCTGGTGGCCTTGGTCGACCCCGCCGGGCCGGCCTGCCACACGGGCGAGCGCAGCTGCTTCTACCGCGAGGTGCTGGGCTCGGCCTCGCCGCGCAAGGACGCGCCGCCGGCTGAAGGCGAGCCGCACCCGGTCACCTTCGAAGCGCTGCCGGCACTGGAGCGGACGATCCGCCACCGTGCCCTGCAGCGGCCCGACGGCAGCTACACGGTGAAGCTGCTCGACGACCGGGCGCTGATCGGCGAGAAGGTCGAGGAGGAGGCCGAGGAGGTCGTCCGCGCTGCCCGCGAAGAGACCGACGAGCGGGTCGCCGAAGAGGCCGCCGACCTGCTCTACCACCTGAGCGTGCTGCTGGCCTCGCGCGGGGTCTCGCAGGCGAAGGTGATGGAAGTGCTGAATGCACGTAGCAGCTGATTCCGAGATCCGCCTCGAGCCGAGCCTCGCCGAGGCTCGCGAGCTGGCCCGGGAGGGGAACGTGATTCCCGTGCGGGCGCGGGTGGTCGACGACTGCGAGACGCCGGTCTCGGCCTTCCTCAAGCTGCGCGAGGGCGAGGCGGAGGGGTCACCCTGCTTCCTGCTCGAGTCCGCCGAGCAGGGCCAGGTCGGCCGCTACTCGTTCGTCGGCCTGCGACCGCGGGCGATGCTGCGCTGGAGCGACGGACTCCTCTCCGAGTGGAGCGGCGCCGACCTCAGCGTCGATTCCGAGCCGACCAGTACCGAGCCTGCGCCGGACCCCTACGCGGCGGTCGCGGCGCGGCTGCAGCGCTACCGGCCGGCGCCGGTCCCCGGGCTGCCGCCCTTCACCGGCGGCGCGGTCGGCTTCTTCGCCTATGACCTGGTGCGAACCGTCGAGCCGCTCGGCGAGCCGAACCCCGACCCGCTGGGCCTGCCCGACATGGCGCTGATGGTCACCGATGCGATGCTGGTCTTCGACCATCTGCGGCACGAGCTGACGATCCTCGCCTGCGCCTTCGTCGAGGAGGACGGCAGCGTCGAGGCTGCCTACGAGCGCGCCGCGGCGACAATCGGGGAGATGCGCGAGCGCCTGCGCGGGGCGGTGCCGGTGCCCGAGCGCGCGACCGTGTCTGATCCGCCCGAGTTCGAGTCGAACGTCAGCCGCGATGAGTTCGAAGCGATGGTCGGCAGGATCATCGAGTACGTCCACGCCGGCGACGCCTTCCAGGTAGTCCCCTCGCAGCGCTTTTCCGCACCCGCCCCGGTCGAGGCATTCTCGGTCTACCGGGGTCTGCGTGCGGTCAATCCCTCTCCCTACATGTACTTCCTCGAGTTCGGCGACTTCCAGATCGCCGGCGCCTCGCCGGAGCCGCTGGTCAAGGTCGAGGGACGCCGGGTCTCGAGTCGGCCGATCGCCGGCACCTCTCCGCGCGGCGGCAGCGAGGACGAGGACCGCAGGCTCGCCGAGCGGCTGATCAACGACCCCAAGGAGCGGGCCGAGCACGTGATGCTGGTCGATCTCGGCCGCAACGACCTCGGGCGCGTGTGTCAATACGGCAGCGTCAAGGTCGACGAGCTGATGGTCGTCGAGACCTACTCCCACGTCCTCCACATCGTCAGCCAGGTCTCCGGCAAGCTGAAAGAGGGCGTCAGCGCGATGGACGTGATGCGCTCTTGTCTGCCGGTGGGCACGCTGTCAGGCGCACCGAAGGTACGGGCGATGCAGATCATCGACGAGCTGGAGCCGGTCAAGCGCTGCTCCTACGGCGGCGCGATCGGCTACCTCTCCTGGAACGGCGACCTCGACACCGCGATCCACATCCGCACCGTCGTCGTCAAGGACGGGCAGCTGCACGTGCAGGCCGGTGGCGGCACCGTCGCCGACGCCAAGCCCGCCTACGAGTACAACGAGTCGGTGAACAAGGCGAAAGCGGTCTTCCGCGCGGTCGAGGTCGCCTGCGAACAGCCGGATTGGGCGTGAGGCCGATGCGCGTGCTGGTGATCGACAACTACGACTCCTTCACCTACAACCTCGTCCAGTACCTGGGCGAGCTCGGGGCCGAGGTCGAAGTCGTCCGCAACGACAAGGCGACGGTCGCCGAGCTGCTGGAGCGCTCGCCGGACCGTCTCGTCGTCTCCCCGGGGCCCTGCACCCCGGCCGAGGCGGGGATCTCCGGCGAGGCGATCAAGGCCTTCGGCGAGGCCGGGACGCCGGTGCTGGGGGTCTGTCTCGGGCACCAGGCGATGGTCGAGGTCTTCGGCGGCCGCGTCGTCCAGGGCGAGCCGATCCACGGCAAGGACGGCGAAGTCGAGCACGACGGCAAGGCGATCTACGCCGGTCTGCCGAGCCCGATGGTCGCCGGCCGCTACCACTCGCTCGTCGCCGACCCCGACCTGCCCGAGGTCCTCGAGCTGACCGCGAGCCTCGGCGAGGTGGTGATGGGTGCCCGCCACCGCGAGTTGCCAGTCGAGGGGGTCCAGTTCCACCCCGAGTCGGTGTTGACCCCGCAGGGCAAACACCTGCTGGCCAACTTCATCGCCGAGGGACCTGAAAATGCCTAACGACGTTGTCAGCCGGGCGATCGACGCCGTCTGCGCCGGAGATCACCTCACCGCCGACCATGCCTCGGCGGTGCTCAGCGAGATCATGGAGGGGCGCTCCGACCCGGTCCAGACCGGCGCCTTCCTGATCGCCCTGCGGTCGAAGGGGGAGACGGTTCCGGAGCTGGTCGGTCTGGCGCGGACGATGCGTGGGCTGGCGACGGCGGTCCCGACCGCCCGCGAGGACCTCGTCGACACCTGTGGGACCGGTGGCGGTCCGTCCACCTTCAACATCTCGACCACGGCGGCGCTGGTCGCAGCCGGGGGCGGCTGCGCGGTCGCCAAGCACGGCAACCGCTCGAACTCGAGCAAATCCGGTTCGGCGGACTTGCTCGAGGCGCTCGGCGTCAACGTCGAGGTCGAGCCTGAGCAGGTCGGCCGCTGCATCGACGAGGTCGGCTTCGGCTTCATGTTCGCCCCCAAGCACCACGCCGCGATGGCGCACGTGATTCCTGCCCGCAAAGCGCTCGGCGTGCGGACGATCTTCAACTTCCTCGGGCCGTTGACCAACCCCGCCGGGGCCAACCGGCAGCTGCTCGGGGTCGCAGACCGCCACTACCAGGAGACGATCGCCGAGGCGCTCGTCGGGCTCGGCAGCGAGCGGGCGCTGGTCGTCTCCGCCGAGGACGGTCTCGACGAGCTCTCGCTCTCCTCGCGCACCCGCGTGATCGAGGTCGCCGACGGCCGCACCTCCGAGTGGTTCGTCGAGCCGGGCCAGTTCGGCCTGGCTCCGGTCGAGCTGGAGCGGGTCGCCGGCGGCATGCCGAAGGAGAACGCCGCCGTCACCCGCCAGGTCCTCGCCGGCGAGCCGGGCCCACAGCGCGACCTCGTCCTCCTCAACGCCGCCGCGGCGCTCTACGTCGGCGGGCTCGCGGCCGACCTCGAGGCAGGGGTCGCCAAGGCAGCCAAGGCGATCGATTCTGGGGCGGCAGCGAACGTGCTCGAGCGTCTGATCGCGGCAACGGCCGCTCCCGCCGTCTAGGCTCTGCAAGCTCAAGTGGGAATGATGGATCAGCTGATTGCCGGGGCCCGGGAGGGGGTAGAGGCGCGTCGCCGCGACCTCCCTCTTGCCGATCTCGAATCGAGCCTCTCTGCCCGTGGCGAAGACCGGCCCTTCAACGAGGCGCTGGTTCGCCCCGGGCTGTCGCTGATCGCCGAGTTCAAGCGCCGCTCACCCAGTGCCGGCCAGCTCGCTGCCGAGGAGATCGATCTCGCGGCCCAGGTGGCCGCCTACGAGCGGGGCGGGGCGGCGGCGCTCTCGGTCCTCACCGACGAGCCCCACTTCGGCGGCTCGCTGGCGGACCTGCGCGCGGCGCGGGCGTCCTGCGACCTGCCGATCATCCGTAAGGACTTCATCGTCGATCCCTACCAGCTCTACGAGGCGGCGGTGAACGGCGCCGACGCGGTGCTGTTGATCGTCGCCGCCCTCGCCGACGAGGACCTGCGCGCTCTGCACAAGGAGGCGCGCGCGATCGATCTCGACGTCCTCGTCGAGGTCCACGACGAGGAGGAGCTGGAGCGGGCGCTGGAGGCGGGCGCCGAGGTGATCGGGATTAACAACCGCAACCTCGACGACATGAGCGTCGACATCGCCACCACCTTCGAGCTGATGCCCGACGTCCCGGCGGGAAAGACGGTCGTCGCCGAGAGCGGGATTTCGGGCCGGGGCGAGCTCGAGGAGCTCGACCGGGTCGGGGTCGACGCCGTCCTGATCGGCGGCGCGATCATGTCCGCGCCAGACCCCGAAGCCAAGGTCCGGGAGCTGAGCGGGTCCGACGAGGGAACCCGGGAACACCTCGTCTAGCGCCGCCCGTCTGGCATCTTTAGAAAAAATTTGAAGAGCATTTATGGGAAGGTCAGTTCCCTAAGCAATTCTCTTCGCCATGTCCAAGCTCAAACAAAAACTTCGCAGTCCCTTTGGCTCCGCTCTCCTTGGGGGCCTGGTCGTCGCCGTCTTTGGCTGGATCGCGATCGCCGCAGGCGCGATCCAGTCGGACGGCGGCTCGACGACGACCGTTGCCGCGCCGCTGACGGCGCCGGTCGACTCCAAGTCAGAAGACGGATCCGCCAACGTCGTCAACCAGATCTACAAGAGCGACGGTCAAGGCGTCGCCTTCATCGAATCGCAGATCGAACCGCAGGAAAGCGAAAGCCTGAATCCGTTCGGCGAAGTCGAACCCGAATCGGGTGGTGGCATCGCGACTGGCTCTGGCTTCGTGATCGACGGCGAAGGCCACATCCTCACCAACAACCACGTGGTCGAAGGCGCCAGCAAGGTCACGGTCAAACTCGGCGACTCGGAAAAGACCTACGACGCCGAAGTAGTCGGCACCGACCCCGGCACCGACATCGCCCTGCTCAAGGTCGATGCGCCGGCCGGCGAAGTCCATCCGCTGACCCTGGGCAAGTCCTCCGAAGCCGAAGTCGGGGACCCGGTGGTCGCGATCGGCAACCCGTTCGGACTCGACCGCACCGTCACCAGCGGCATCGTTTCGGCGCTGCAGCGGCAGATCCAGGCCCCGAACGGCTTCTCCATCTCCCACGTGATCCAGACCGACGCGGCGATCAACCCCGGCAACTCAGGCGGGCCGCTGATCGACGCCGAAGGCAAGGTGATCGGGATCAACTCCCAGATCGCCACCGGCGGCGGAGGCAACGGCAACGTCGGCATCGGCTTCGCGATCCCAATCGACACGATCCGGGCCGAGATCGAGCAGCTGAAGACCAAGGGCGAAGTCGAACACGCCTTCATCGGGATCAGCGGTGGCACCGTCACCTCCGAACTTGCCAAGGCGCTGAACCTGCCGGTCGACGAAGGGGTCATCGTCCAGTCGGTGGTCAAGGGCAGCGCGGCTGACAAGGCGGGTCTCGAAGCGGGTTCGACCACGGCGACGATCAACGGCGAAGAAGTCAAACTTGGCGGCGACATCATCACCGAAGTCGACGGCAAGAAGCTGAAGAGCATGGAAGAACTCGTCGAAATCATCCAGGGCTCCAAGCCTGGCGATGAACTCGAACTTACGATCCTCCGCGACGGTCATGAAAAGACCGCTGACGTCACCCTAGGTACGCAGCCGAAGAACAACGAATAGCCGTTGTTTCTAGGCCGGGTCTGACCCTCTCCTCACTCAACTTGCTCGGGTGGGGCGGGGGTCGGCCGTCCGAGATTCTCTCGACCGAGAAGTACAAGCCGTTCCGGAGAGGGTCAGACCCGGCCTTCACGTACGCTCTTGGTTATGCGAGTGAAGTTCTGCGGGATCACTAATTTGGACGACGCCGCCGAGGCGGTGCAGCTCGGTGCGTGGGCTATTGGACTGATCCATTTTCACGGGAGCCCACGGAACGTTGATCCGGGGGTGGCAGCTGAAGTGGCTGCTGCTTTTCGGCGCAAGTGTGAGGTGGTTGGGGTTTTTGTAAATCCGACTTTGGATGAGGTGGCGCAGGCGGTTGAGGATGAGAATTTGACGATGGTTCAGCTGAACGGGGCCGAGGGGGCTTCCTTTTGTGCTGAGGTGCAGCGGCGGACGGGGTTGAAGGTGGCTAAGGCGATTCATGTGGCCAGTGCCGCTGACGTGCATGCTGCCGAGGCGTTTCGGACCGACTTCCATCTCTTCGACCGGCGCGGCAAAGGTCTGTGGGGCGGGACCGGCGAGAGCTTCGATTGGGAGCTGCTGCGCGGTCACCGCTCCGAGGTGCCGGCGATCCTCGCCGGTGGCCTGCGTCCCGACAACGTCGCCGACGCGATCGCTGTCACTCATCCGTACGCGGTCGACGTCGCCAGCGGGGTCGAGCTGGAGCCGGGACTCAAGGACCATGCGGCGATGGCGGCCTTCTTCGAGGCTGCGAACCCGGTTGGCGCGGGCGCCCCGTGAGCACGGTCGAGCAGCGCTTCGGCCCCTACGGGGGGCGCTACGTGCCGGAGACCTTGATCCCGGCGCTGGACGAGCTGACCGCCGCCTGGGTGGAGGCGCGCGCCGACGCGGAGTTCATGGCCCGCCTCGACCAGCTGCGGCGCGACTTCATCGGCCGGCCGACGCCGCTCTACCTGGCCGAGCGCCTCTCCGAGCGGGTCGGTTCGCGGGTCTACCTGAAGCGGGAGGACCTCTCCCATACCGGCTCCCACAAGATCAACAACGCAATCGGCCAGTCGCTACTGGCGGCGCGGATGGGCAAGCCGCGGGTGATCGCCGAGACCGGCGCCGGCCAACACGGGGTCGCCACCGCGACCGCCTGCGCCCTGCTCGGGCTCGAATGCGTCGTCTACATGGGGACCGAGGACATCCGCCGCCAGGCGCCGAACGTCGAGCGGATGAAGCTGCTCGGCGCCGAGGTGGCGCCGGTCGAGGCGGGCGCCCGGACCCTGAAGGAGGCGGTCAGCGCCGCGATCCGCGACTGGGTCGCCAATGTCGCCACCACCCATTACGTGATCGGTTCCGCCGTCGGGCCGGCGCCCTACCCGGCGTTGGTCCGCGACCTGCAGCGGGTGATCGGCGAAGAGGCGCGCGAGCAGGCGCTGGCCGCCGAGGACTCGCTGCCCGCCCGGGTGATCGCCTGCGTCGGCGGCGGCTCCAACGCGATCGGCATCTTCACCCCGTTCATCGGCGACGCCGAGGTGGCGCTGGTCGGGGTCGAGGCGGCGGGGGAGGGGCTGGACACGCAGCGCCACGGCGCTTCGCTGCAGGGCGGTGTCAAGGGCGTCCTGCATGGCTCGCTCTCATCGGTGATCGCCGACGAGGAGGGGCAGATCCTCGAGGCGCACTCGATCTCCGCCGGGCTCGACTATCCCGGCGTCGGCCCCGAGCACGCGCAGCTGCGCGACAGCGGTCGCGCCAAGTATGTAGCGGTGACCGACGAGCAGGCGCTGGCGGCGTTCCAGGAGCTGGCGCGGCTGGAGGGGATCATCCCGGCGCTCGAGTCCTCGCACGCGATTGCTTGGCTGATGGAGAACTCTCTGGAGGGGGATGGCTTCGATGTGCTGTGTCTCTCGGGGAGGGGCGACAAGGACATGGCCGAGGCGACCGCTCGTCTGAAACCGCCTGGTGAGGTCTTGCCGTGAGCGTTGCGGGGAGGAGCCGGGGGAGTCTCGGCGGACAACAGCGGGGAGGGTCCGGCGAGACTCCCCCGGCTCCCCTCGATGCGCTGAGCGGCGACGAGCGCATCGGGGCGGCGTTTGAGAAGGCGAAAGCTGAAGGGCGGGCAGCCTTGATGCCTTACATGATGGCCGGCTATCCCGACCGCGAGACGGGGTTGGCGGTGGCCAAGGCCTACGCTGATTCCGGTGCCGATCTGATTGAGCTCGGGGTGCCGTTCTCGGATCCGTTGGCGGACGGTCCCACGATCCATGCTGCCGCCACCACAGCTTTGCAGGCGGGGGCGACGCTGAGGACCGCTCTGGAGGTCTGCGAGTCCGTCTCCCAGCGGGTTCCGGTGATCTTCATGGCCTACGCGAACATGGTTCTGGCTCAGGGCGGCGCGGGGAAGTTTGCGGAGATGGCGCGGGCCGCTGGGGCTGCCGGGGTGATCGTTCCTGATCTGCCGCTGGACGAGGCCGGGGAGATCCGGGATGACTTTGCTGCCGAGGGGTTGGCGCTGGTGCCGTTGCTGGCGCCGACGACGCCGGCCGAGCGCCGCAGGCGCATCTGCGAGTCGGCCCGCGGGTTCGTTTACGTCGTCTCGACCGTCGGCACTACCGGCGAGCGAGCCGAGATTCCCGCTGCCGTGACGGAGCTGGTCGCGGCGACCAGGGCCGATGCATCGACGCCGGTAGCCGTCGGCTTCGGGATCGGCACCCCCGAGCAGGCCGCGCAGGTAGGCGGGATCGCCGACGGCGTGATCATCGGCAGCCGCCTCGTGCGCGCCGCCGGCGAGGGCGGATCGCCGCAAGCTGCCGCCGATGCCATCGCCTCATTCCTCAGTCAGACGCGCGTCGCCCTCGCTGCTGGTTGATCGGCCCGCCGGTGCCCGCGCGCCCGGATGACGCGCATGGCACTTCGCATCTCGGCGTCCTCGGGTTTGCCTTTGGCACCACCAAAGGCTGCACCCTGCGTCCTTGATCTGCTCGGCCATGCACGCCCCCGGTCACGCGCTCACCGGCGGGCCGATCAACTAGGATTCCGCGCATATGGGAATGGTCGTAACTCTCTTCCTGGCGATTGCCGCGATGGTGGTCGGCTACGCCGCATTCGGACAGGGCGGCGGCGTCGCCGGGCTGATCTTTTTCAGCGTGTTGATCATCGGCGCAGCCGTTCGCACCCTGAAACAAGTGCAGAGCTCCTAGCCGCAGGGCTCAGGCACGGATGGCTATTACCTGGAGGTACTCGGCCTCCAAGACCATCGCGCGGTCTCCGGCGGTGTTGACCGCTTCGAGGAAGGCGCGGAGATCGTCGGTGAGGGCCTGCTCGCCCTCCGGGCCGACCCGTTCGTAGGCCATCTGGGTCGGGCCGAAGTACTTGCGGAAGAACTCGATGTAGTGGTCGGCGGAGCGGAAGGGCTGGCGCGAGATTCGCGGCTCGATGCGGATCTCGGTGACGCCGTCTCCGAACAGCTCGCGGACCCGGTCCTCGGTCCCCCAGAGCAGCGGCGATTCGACTCCCGGAGGCGGCGGCGCATGTTTGGCGATCGTCTGGAACATCTCTCCGACGGCGCCCACCGGGGTCCAGTTGGCCATCCCGATCCGGCCGCCGGGTTTCGTCACCCGCAGCAGCTCGGCGGCGGTCCGCGGTTGGTCGGGGGCGAACATCGCGCCGAAGATCGACATCGTCACGTCGAACTGACCGTCGGCGAACGGCAGGTCCTGGGCGTCTGCCTCGACGAACTCGACCTCTAGCCGCTCCGCCGTGGCGCGCTCGCGCCCTCGCTCCAGCAGCGCCGGGACGTAGTCGGCGCCGACCGTGCCGCCCCAACTGCGCCGCGCCGCCGAGATTGCGCCGTTGCCGCTGCCGCAGGCGACGTCCAGTACCCGCTCGTCGGGGACGATCTCGAGCGCCTCGGCGAGGCTCTCGCTGGCGTTGTAGACCAGGGCGGCGACCATCGCGAAGTCGCCTTTGGACCAGACTCCCTGCTGGATCTGGGTGACTGCTTTGAGATCCGGTGCGTCGCTCACTTTTCCTCCTCGCTCTGGTCCCACGAACCTACCTGCTGGTGACCGCGCCGGCTTAAATTCGGGTAGACCTAGTGGGATGAGAATCGGAGTGCTCACCGGCGGCGGCGATTGCCCCGGCCTCAACGCGGTCATCCGCGCGATCGTGCGCAAGGGTGTCGGCCTCTACGGGCATGAGTTCGTCGGCTATCGCGACGGCTGGAGAGGCCCGCTGGAGGGCGACAGCCGGCCGCTCGGCGTGCCTGAGGTGCGCGGGATCCTGCCGCGCGGGGGGACGATCCTCGGCTCCTCACGGACTAACCCCTTCGCGGAGGGCGACGGGCCGTTGCGGATCGCGGCGAATCTGGAGGCGGACGGTGTCGACGGTCTGATCGCGATCGGCGGTGAGGACACGCTGGGAGCCGCTTCGCGGCTCCACGCCGAGGCAGGGGTGCCGATCATCGGGGTGCCGAAGACGATCGACAACGACCTCGGCGCGACCGATTACACCTTTGGGTTCGACACCGCGGTCAACATCGCGATGGAGGCGATCGACCGGCTTCACACGACCGCGGACAGTCATCACCGCGTGCTGATCGTCGAGGTGATGGGGCGCCAAGCGGGTTGGATCGCTTTCCACGCCGGTCTCGCCGGCGGGGCCAACGTGATCCTCATCCCCGAGCTGGCCTTCGACGTCGAGAAGGTCTGCGAGTTGGTCGGGCGCAGGTTTGAAAGCCACTTTGCGCCGATCATCGTCGTCGCCGAGGGAGCGCAGCCGGTCGGGGGGATTCCCGGGGCGGACGACGGTGCCACGGACGCCTTCGGGCACGTGCGCCTCGGCGGCGTCGCCCATTGGCTCGAGAGCGAGATCGAGCAACGCACCGGCAAGGAGGCGCGGGCCACCGTGCTCGGACACGTCCAGCGCGGTGGCACCCCGACGGCGTTCGATCGGGTCCTGGCGACGCGCTTCGGGTTGCACGCGATCGACGCCGCCGACGCCGGCAGCTGGGGGATGATGACGGCGCTGCGGGGCGTCGAGATCGAGCTCGCCTCGCTTGGCGAAGCGACCGCCGAGCTGAAGACGCTGCCGAAGTCCCTCTACGAGGAGGCCGAGGTCTTCTTTGGCTAGGAAGTGGGTCCGGTTGGCCCTGTTTTGCTTTGCGGCGGCTCTTCTCCTTGCAGTCCTCGCCGGCTGCGGCGAAGGAGGTGCCGCGAGTGGGGCGACGGTGCGGGTTTACGTCAGCGCGCCGCTGCACGGCGGCGAAGCGGCGGCCGGCAAGCGGCTCTGCAACGGAGCACGCGACGGAGCGAAGAAGGCCGGGGGCGAAGTCGAAGATCTGAAGCTGGAAGTGGTCTGCCTCGACGCGGCCGGAGACGGCGGACGCTGGACGTTGGCGAGGGTCGGCAGTAATGCGCGGATGGCGACCGAGGACTCGACCACGGTCGCCTACGTCGGCGAGCCCGATCCGCAGGCGACGAAGCAATCGCGGCCGATCGTCGATGCGGCCGAAATCGCCGAGATCAGTGGGGCTTCCGGCGAGGAGGCTGTCGCCGCGGTGATCGCGGCGATCCGCGAAGGCGACGCCGGCAAGCCCCGCGACGCGGTCTTCAAGGCCGAGGGGTGATGAACCACTTCAGCCGAACTGCATCAACTTCTAGCCGCAGCAGAACCAAAAGTTGATGCAGTTCGATCTCGGGCGCATCTCCGTGGTGGTGCCGACGCGGGGGCGGCCGGAGGCGCTGGCGCGCTGCCGGGCAGCGCTGGAGGCGCAGACGGTGCCGGTGGAGGTCTTAGTGGTCGAAGACGTCGAGGGACGGGGCCCCGCTTGGGCGAGGAATGAGGGCGTGCGGCGCGCAACGGGGGAGGTGGTCTGCTTCACCGACGACGACTGCGAGCCGGCGGCGGGGTGGGTTGAGGCACTGGTGGCGCCGGCGCTCGCCGGCGACAGCGAGGTGACTACGGGTCCGGTTGCGATCGGAGCGGATGCGACTGCCGCCGATCGTGCCTGGGGGGCGATCGTTCAATACCTGCAGGTGAGGGCAACGGCGCCCGGCACGGCATCCCCGGGATTTGTCGTCACCGCCAACCTGGCCGCAAGACGTTCGCTGCTCGAGCGGCTGCCGTTCGACGAGTCGTTCTCGGCGGCAGCGGGCGAGGATCGCGACTGGGGTGAGCGTGCGGCGCGAACGGGTGCGGGACTCGAGTTCGTCTCGGTGGCGGTAGTCGTTCACCAGAGCGGGATGGGCTTGGGGGACTTCCTGCGGCAGCAGTACCGCTACGGACGAGGAGCGGCCCGATACCGCGCCAGTGGTCCCGATCGCCGCCGAGGCTCAATCGCGTTCTACATGGGCCTCCTGCGGGCGGGATTCCGCGCCGGTCTCCCTCCCGGCCTCCTCGTCACCGCCGCTCAAGCCGCCACCGCCGCTGGAGTCCTTGCCGAGACCGCAAAAAGGCACCCTCAAGGGGCCTTTTTGCGGTCTCGGCGTTAGTGCTCGAGTAGGGGTTGGCCGCTGAGGCCTTCGGGCAGGGTGTCGGTCAGGGAGGCGACGGTTGCCGCGATGTCGGTGACGCGGGCGGGTCGGCTCGGTTGGTGGATGCGGCCCCTGCGGGGGGCGAGGATTGCCCAGGCGTCGCCGTCGGTGTGGTTGCCGGTGCGGCCGCTGCCGACTCCTTGGCGGTGGACGGTGCCGAAGCGGGGGGAGTGGAGGGATTTGAGGTCGACGGCGGAGGCGGGGCGCCAGCGGACCACGAGGTCGGGAAGGCGGTTGGCGGCCTCGCCCTGCTCGTGGATTTCATCGACGGCCAAAACCGCCAGCTGCCCGTCGGGGTCGCGGAAGTCGAGCAGTCCCTCGCGGATCTGGGCGATCAGATCCGCTGCCTCGCCCTCGCCGACGATCCCGTCGCGCTCGCGGTCGGCGCGGTTGAGGCTGATGTAGCCCTGGTTGTCCGCCGGATGGGCGAAGGCGCGGGTCGAGGACCAGTCGACGCCGCGTAGCTCCAGTCGCGCCGTCAGCTCGAGCGCGAGTCGGTCCGGCATCGCCGCGGCGATCTGCGCGCGAACGCGGCCGGAGAGTCTGGCGCGCAGCCGCCAGATCGCGCCGGAGTCGGAGTCCCCGCCGTTCCGTGGTTCCTTTGTCTTGTCATCGCGGACAAAGGAACCACGGGATGGCTTTTCGCCGCCGAGGACGGCGGTGAGCATTGCGGGAAGGAGGTCGGCGCGGCTGGTGTTGACGTCCATCCCCAGCACCGAGCAGGCGATTACGTCGCAGTCATCGGGGAGCGCTGCGAGGACGCGGCCTAGTTGGGCGTCTACCTCCTCGTAGATCTCCTCGAGCGCTGGATCTCCCCAGAGCCGGTGTCCGGCCAGGTGGGTGGCGGCGAAGACGATCCAGGCGAGGTCGAACTCGCGCGCACGGAGGCGGTCGATCGCCAGGTCGGCGACCCGGGCCGGGGCACGGAGGAAGCGCTCGCGCAGGAGGCGCTTTTCGCGCGCGGTCTGGGCGCCGAAGACCTCGGTCACGTCGGGCGGGCGGCCGAAGTGCCTCCGCGGTCCGCGATCGGCCCCGGCCGGGACCGCCCAGCGCTCGAGCACGACCCGCTCGCGCATCCCCCAGCCGCAGTAGAGCTCGCCGGTGGTCTCGCCGGGGCGGTGGCACTCGTACGGGTCGATCGCAAGCGTGCTGCGCCCGGCCTGGCCGAGGCGGTCCCAGATCGGCGGCGGCGCTTCGAACTGGGCCGCCAGGCGTATTCGCTGGTCTCCGGCGGCCCACTGGAAGGGGTAGTACAGCCCGTGCTCGCCGACCTCGACCCCTCGATAGAGGTCCTGGTAGGCGCTGGCCGGGAAATGTTCGGCTGGGGTCTCGAGTTCGACCCGGGTTCCTTGCCGGCGCAGCGCTTCCAGGTTCGGCAGGCGTCCTTCGCCTTCCAGTCGCGCGAGCAGCGAGGCGCTGGCGGCGTCGAACTGGATTACCGCGATCACGCTGCTGGGGCTCCAGCAGCCGTCACGGTGATCTCGGCGCCGCCTAGGTCGGCTGAGTGGCGGGCGGCGTCGACGACGGACATCGCGGCGATCCCGTCGGCGGCAGTGGGGAGTTGCATGCCGCGCCGACGCCCCCCAACTGCACCACCCCCTACCTCTGCTGGGTGTAGGGGGTGGTGCAGTTGGGGGGCTAAGTCGCGCAGCGCCTCCAGTTGTCGCTGGAGGGAGAGGATGAGTGGGTCGGGTCCACCCAGCATCCGCCCAATGCGACTGCGCATTCCTCCCCACGCTGAGCGGCCAAGCAGCTTGCCGGAGCTGTCGCGGACGTTTACCTCCTCGCGGTGGTTGCGGTCGGTTGCGCAGGAGATAGTGGCTCGGGCACGAGCCAGCTCCAGCTCGAAGTGGGCACGGTGGGGGGAGATCTCCCCTTTTCGGACGGCGATCGGGTTGCTGTTGCTGAGGTAACAGGCGAGGTCGATCAGGTGGATTCCGGCGTCGAGGATTGCCTCGTCGTCGGATTGGTGGGCACCCCAGGCGTTGCGCTTGAAGCGCAGCTCGAGGTCGAGCTCCAGCCAGCCTTCGGCGGGGATCCCGTCGCGCAGCTCGGCTCCCTGCAGGAAGCGGCGGTTGAAGGCGAGGAGGGGTTGGGGGTCCAGTGCTGCCAGCCGCTCGGCCGTGGCGAGGTCGGGTGCCGGCGGCTTCTCGACCAGGCTGCGAACGCCGGCTGCGGCTGCCTCCTCGGCGAGGGCTAGGTGGTGGGCGGCGGGAGCGGCGACTACGAGTAGGTCTATCGCCTCGGCTGGCAGTAGATCGGAAGCGTCGGTGAAGGTCCGGGCCTCTTCGCCGCTCTTCTGGGCCCACAGCTCGGCGCACTGCCGGAGGCGGCCCGCATCGGGGTCGGCGAAAGCGGCGATCGTCACGCCCTCGGCGGCGAGGGCGGCTGGCCCGTACCCGCGCTCGGTGATGCGGCCGCAGCCGGCGATTCCCAGCCTCACGAGCGCTCCTCGCGTATGTGCAGGACGAGCGCGGTCGGGACGGAGGCTGCGGCGGTGAGCTGGTGCAACTGGTGGAGGCCGATTCCGGCGAGCAGCAGCTTCAGGCCGCCGCGGCGGGCGAGCAGCGCGTAGAGGTCGCGGTCGAGGGCGAGGTTGGCGATCAGCGCCGCCACTGCCAGACGTGGGCGGCGGGCGAGCAGGGATGCGAGCAGGGCGACGCTGCTCCCGGTGCTTGCCCGGCGGCGCCAGCCGAGGTTGAGCGCCTTGCTCTCGGACCCCTCGCGCAGCAGCAGCCGTGCCCAGGGGACGCCGCGCCTGTCGAAGTCGGTCCGCGCCATGCTCACCGGGGTCCAGGCCTTTAGGTGGCGGCCGCGAATTTGCGGGTCGAGGACAATCTTCGCCCCCCGGCGGCGGAGTCGCATCCCCAGCTCGATGTCCTCGACGCTCGACTGTGGGAACTCGTCTGCGTCGAAACCGCCGGCGGCCTCGAATGCCTCGCGCCGAATCGCCCCCAGGCCCGCCCAGAAGGTCTCCGCTTCGCCCGCACCATCGTTGTGCACTTGGTGGTGGAGGAGGTTGCGATAGCGGGAGGTCAGCCCCGGGTCGGCTGGATCGTCGTCGTAGGCGCCGAAGACGGCGGTGAGGTCGGGATCGGTGGCGAAGTGCCTCTGGATCCGGGACAGTGCGTCGGCGTGGACCTTGACGTCGGAGTCGACGAAGACGACGACCTCGGCCTCGGTGGCGGCGACGCCGAGGTTGCGCGCCGCGGCGGGTCCGATACCAATGGGCTCCCGTTGCACGATCAGCTCATCGGCCTGACAATCGCCTGCCGCCAACGCCGCCAGGCAGCGCTCCAACGTGGCTGGTTGGTCGGTCGCCGGGACGACGACGGCAAGGGTGGGTGCGGAGCCGCGAGGGTGGCGCGGGTCCGGGGACGAGACTGGCATTAGGGATACCTAATAGCATCTCGGGTCCCGATGCCGTCCCCTGCCCCCAAGCCGGATTCCGCGCCTGTCGCCGTGCTCGGCGCCGGCCCCGCTGGCCTCACCGCCGCCTACGAGCTGGTCCAGCGCGGCGTCCCCGTCGTCGTCTTCGAGGCCGACACCGAGGTCGGCGGTCTGGCGCGGACGGTGGTCCGCGACGGCTATCGCTTCGACCTCGGCGGCCACCGCTTCTTCACCAAGAGCGCTGAGGTCGAGGCGCTCTGGGAGGAGCTGCTCGGCCCCGAGCTGCTGGTGCGGCCGCGGCTCTCGCGCATCTACTGGCGCGGGCGTTTCATCGAGTACCCGCTGCGGCCGGCCGACGTCTTCGCCAAGGTCGGGCCGCTGGAGCTGGCCCGTAGCCTCGCCTCCTACGCGCGCGCTCGCCTGCGCCGCCCGGCCGCGGCCGAGACCTATGAGGATTGGGTGACCGCCCGCTTCGGCCGCCGTCTCTTCGAGCTCTTCTTCAAGACCTACACGGAAAAGGTCTGGGGAGTGGGAACCGACGAGCTGCGGGCCGAGTGGGCGGCGCAGCGGATCTCCGACCTTTCGATCGCCTCGGCGCTGCGGGCGGCGCTGCCGGGAGGAGGCGAGACGCCGAAGAGCCTGATCGAGGAGTTCCGCTACCCGCGGCTCGGCCCGGGCCAGATGTGGGAGGAGATGGCACGGCGGGTCGAGGCCGGCGGCGGTGAGATCCGGCTCGGGGCGCCGGTCGAAGGGCTCGACCACGAGGACGGACGCTTGACCGCCGTCTGCGCCGGCGGCGAGCGGGTCGAGGTCTCCTCGGCGATCAGCTCGATCCCGCTGCGGATCCTGGCCGGGGTCGCCGAGCCGGCGGCGCCGCCGGAGGTCACCGATGCCGCGGCTGGGCTCCGCTACCGCGACTTCCTCACCGTGGCGCTGGTCGTCGACGGCGAGCCGCCGTTTCCCGACAACTGGGTCTACGTTCACGACCCGCGGGCGCGAGTCGGCCGGATCCAGAACTTCCGCGCTTGGAGTCCCTGGATGACGCCCGATCCGCGGCGTTCATGCCTCGGGCTCGAGTACTTCTGCTTCGAAGGCGACGACCTCTGGTGCAGCAGCGACGAGGAGCTGGTCACGCTCGGCCGGCGGGAGGTGGCTTCGCTGGGGCTGGTCGATCCGGGGAGGGTTGCCGGCGGCCACGTCGTCCGCGTCCCCAAGGCATATCCCGTCTACGACGCCGAGTATGCGGGGCGGGTCGAGCGGATCAGGGGGTGGCTCGATGGCATCTCGAACCTCCAGCAGATCGGGCGCAATGGCCTCCACAGGTACAACAACTCAGATCACTCGATGCTGACGGCGATGCGCGCGGTGGAGAACCTCTGTGAGGGCGCCAACCACGACGTTTGGGCCGTTAATGCCGACAGCGTGTACCACGAGCGTGAGGAGCCGGCCGAGCAGCCGTATCGGGCGGCGCCGGAGACTCCGGCCATGGCTCGGCCGCTGGCTGAGCTGGACTAGCGCCCTTCCCCGGGACAAGGGAGCTTGGTTGCTCTCCACGTGCCGGCGGTGGCAAGTACCTGGCCGCTGGGGAGGGGTTTGGTCGAAACGACTACGCCGTGTTTGGGGTGGCGCCAGATTGGGGTTGCCGAGATTGGTTCCTCCAGCTTCCAGGCCAGGGCGGTCTGCTGGCGGACCTGGGTGATGGAGGCCTTGTCGTGGCAGCTGAGGAGGGTGGCGGGGCCGGTTTGGTCGACGAGGTCGAAAAGGTCTTGGATCGAGGTCGTCTGGCGTTGGACCACGTCTAAGTCTCCTGGTAGCTGGGCTGCTCTCCAGGCGAAGCCGCCTACTGCAAGCAGCAGGGTGGCGGTGACCAGAAGGCGGGAGTTTGCTGCGCCCGTCCGAGCTATTCCAATTCCACCGAGGATTGCGACGATCGCCGTGGCCGGGGCTAGGAAGCGGGGGAGGCCGGCGAAGCCGGTTATTGCCATTGCCGCCACTAGGAAGATCCAGGCGGTGGCTCCGGCCAGGAGGATCGCCAGTGGCCGATCGAGCTCGCCGCGTTCGTGCCAGAGCAGGAGGGCGAGGCCGATCCAGGCGGCGGCGAGGGGGGCGGCTATTGCTCGGCCCAGGACCGCTAGGCCGTCTATGAACTCGATGCCGCCGGCGCGGGCGGTCGCTCCTCCCTGCAGTGGGGTGCCGGCGCCGATGATGTCGGGGACGAACCAGGCGATCGGGATCAGGACGGCAGCGACGATGGCCGGGGCTCGGAGGCGTGGATGGTCCTTGCTCGCGAAGTAGGCCCAGAGGGCGAGGAACGGCCAGACTTCGGGGCGCAGGAGCGCTGCCGCGGTGCCGCGGCCCAGGACCCATCCCGGCCGCTCGTCTAGCGCCGCCCAGATCGCTCCCAGGACCAGCGCCACCAGCAGCGGCTCCGAGAGGCCGCCGGTGAACTGGCGCAGGGGCGGGGTGAAGGAGTCGGCGGTGAGCGCCACCGAGCCGGCGGCGATCGCCGCCGCTACCCAGCGCCAACTTCCGGTCTCCTTGCCGCTCAGCCGTGCCGCCAGCAGCCCCGCCAGCAGCGGGGCGCAGATCCAGCCAGCGCGGGCGATCAGCAGCCAGGCATCGGGTGCCGCGTCGCCCAGCAGCGAGAGCGGCGCACTGATCAGGACCGGCAGCGGCTTCCAGGACGGACCGGCGGCGGTTTCGAAGTTGCCCTGCAGCAGCTCTCGTCCCCAGACCAGCCAGGCCCAGGGGTCGTAGACCGGGAAGAAATGAAAGAGGAGGGAGGTGGCGGCCAGGACCAGCGCTACCGCCACCGCCGAGCGCGGCCCGAACTTCACCCGATCACGGCGGCGCCGCGCCCTGCTCGCTCAACAGGTAGACGGGAATCGCGGCCACCGCCAGCAGGACTAGGGCCGGGATCGCGCTCGCCTCGTAGAAGCCGTAGGTGGTCTGGGTCCAGATGTCGGTCGCCAGGGTTTTGAACCCGATCGGCGAGAGGATCAGGGTCACCGTCAGCTCCTTCATCGCGTGCAGGAAGACCAGCGCTGCGCCGGCCATCACCCCGCCGCGGGCGAGCGGGATCGTGATCGTGCGGAAGACTTCGGCCGGGCCGCGTCCCATCCCGCGCGCCGCCTCTTCGATCCGCGGCGAGAGCTGGATCAGCGAGCTGGCGATCGGGCCGATCGCCAGGGGCAGGTAGTGGATCGTCATTGCGAAGACCAGCAGGGCGATCGTCTGGTAGAGCGCCGGCACCGCGCGGGTGGCGAAGAAGACGAGCCCGAGGGCGACGAGGATCCCCGGCAGGGCGTAGCCGGCGTGGGAGAGGCGCTCGACGACGCGGGTCACCGCCGACGGATAGCGCACCGCCAGCGCCGCGACGATCAGCGCCGCGACCGCCCCCAGCGCCGCGGCCCAGGCGGCGATCAGCAGCGAGTTGCCGCCCAGCGCGGCGATCGTGTTCCACGAGGTGTTGCCGGTGGAGATCCCTTTCGAGGCCCAGTAGATCAGCACTCCGACCGGCAGCGCGAAGGCGACGAGGACGATCAGCGAGCAGAAGGCCAGCGCCGGCCAGCGCCAGCGGCCGAGCCGGTAGGGGCGGGTCGGGCGCAGGGTCCCCGGGCCGAGGCGGTGGACCCGCCGCGAGCCGCGCACCCGTGAGCTGGCGAAGAGCAGGCCGAGCATCGCGACGACGAGGACACCGCCGAGCGCGGCCGCCGCGACACGGTCGAAGCTCGACTGGTAGGCGAGGTAGATTTCGCTGGTGAAGGAGTGGAAGCGGAGGATCGAGACGGCGCCGAAGTCGCTGATCGTGAACAGGGCGACGAGCAGCGAACCGGCGGCGATCACCGGCCACAGCTGCGGTAGGACGACGGTGCGGAAGACCTCGAGCGGGCCGCGGCCCATCGCCCGCGCCGCGTCCTCCAGCTGCGGGTCGATCCGCCGTAGGCTGGCCCGCAGCGGGATCAGCAGCAGCGGGAAGGTGAACAGGGTCAGCACCAGCCAGGCGCCGGTGAAGCCGTAGATCGAGGGCAGCCGGTTGACCCCGAGGGCTTCCTGCAGCATCCCGTTCGGTCCCAGCGCCGCGACCAGCAGGTAGGCGCCGACGTAGCTGGGGATGACCAGCGGCAGGGTGCAGAGCACGGCCCAGAGGCGGCGGGCGGGGAGGTCGGTGCGGACCGTCAGCCAGCCGATCGGCAGGGCGATCGCGATCGAGGCGAGGACGACCGCTGCGGTCAGCGCCGCGGTCCGCAGCAGCGTTTCCAGCGCCCGCGCGGAGAAGGCGGTTTCCAGTGCCGCCGAGAAGTCCCCGGCGATGACGACGACCAGATAAGCCGCCGGCAGGACCGCGGCGACGCCGATCAACGCCCCGGCGGCGAGCAGGCCGACCGGCGCTCTGCGCGCCGCCGGCATCAGGTCGTTCCGCCCGGCGCCCCCACTAGAGCGCCCCGGCTTCTTTCATCAGTTCGATCGTCCCCTGCAACTCCTTGAGGTCGACCAGGCTGGAGTCCGAGGCGGGGATCTGGGAGAGCGGGACGCTGAGCGAGGGATCGGGCTTGGCGCCCTTGGCCAGCGGGTACTCCTTCGAGCTCGAGGTGAAGAAGGCCTGCGAGTCCTTCGAGAGCAGCGAGCGGACGAAGGCGAAGGCTTCGGGCTTGCGGTCGCTCGATTCCAGCACGCCGACGCTGGTCAGCAGCAGCAGCGAGCCGAGCCCGCCGGGCGGGAAGTAGACGGCAACCGGATAGTCGGGGCCTTCTTCGGAGATTGCCTCGGCGACGTAGTAGTGGTTGATCAGGCCGACGTCGATTTCGCCTTTGGCGATCGAGTCGCGGATCGTGACGTTGTCGGGGAAGGCGACGGCGCCGTTGTCGACCATTTCTTCCAGCCACTGCTTGGTCCGGTCGTCGCCATATTTCGCCCGCAGTGCGGTCACGTACTCCTGCATGCTCGAGGAGGCGGGGCTCCAGCCGACCCGGTCCTTCCACTGCGGCGCGGTCAGTCCGAAGGGCGAGGGCGGCAGTTCGGATTGCTTGACGACTTCGCGGTTGTAGGCGATCACCCGGGCGCGGCCGGTGACGCCGACCCAGCGGCCTTCGGGGTCGCGGTAGCGGGCCGGCACCATGTCGAGGATGTTCTGCGGCAGCTTGGCCAGCAGCCCGGCTTCGGCGACGGCGGCGATCGCCCCCGGCTCCTGGGCGAAGAAGACGTCGGCGGGGGAGGCGTCTCCCTCCTCGACCAGGGTCGCGGCGAGGTCGGCGGTTTCGGCGAAGCGGACCTGGACGTCGCGTTTGGCGGCGGCCTCGTAGCTGTCGACGGCGGGACCGATCGCGGCAGGGATCCGGCCTGAGTAGAGGGTGATGCCTTCGACTTCGGGCTCGTTGGAGCCGCCACCGTTGTCTTCGGTGCTGAAGCCGCAGCCGCCGAGGAGGACGGCGGCAAAGACGAGCAGGGCTGCGAGGAGCCGCTTCTGTTGCGAGGAGGGGTGGATCAAGGGGAAGGAAGTTAGGTTGCCCTAATCTTAGGGATCTCGCGCTTATGGAGTTCGAAGAGCCCACCCAAACGCCCGGCCTGCGCCTACGCGGCCTGCGCAAATCCTTCGGTGAGGTCGTCGCCGTCGACGACCTCGACCTCGACGTGCCCGAGGGGGCGATCTGCGCCCTGTTGGGCCCCAGCGGCTGCGGCAAGACGACGACGCTGCGGCTGATCGCCGGCCTCGAGCGGCCCGGTGCGGGGACGATCGAGATCGGCGGCACCGAAGTCGCCGGCAAGGGCAAGGCGGTCCCGGCCGAGCGCCGCCGGATCGGCATGGTCTTCCAGGACTACGCCCTCTTCCCCCACATGGACGTCGCCGCCAACGTCGGCTACGCGCTGGGACGGCGGCCGGACCGGGCCAAGGTCGAGGGCGCGCTGGAGACGGTCGGCCTCGGCGGGCTCGGCAAGCGCAACCCGCACGAGCTCTCCGGCGGACAGCAGCAGCGGGTGGCGCTGGCGCGGGCGCTGGTCGCCGAGCCGCGGGCGCTGCTCCTCGACGAGCCGTTCTCCAACCTCGACGCCGGCCTGCGGGCGCGGGTCCGCGAAGAGGTGCGGGAGATCCTCGCCGAGCAGAAACTGACCTCGGTCTTCGTCACCCACGATCAGGAGGAGGCGCTCAGCGTCGCCGACGTCGTCGCGGTCGTCAACGAGGGCAAGGTCGAGCAGGTCGGGACTCCCGAGGACGTCTACTCGCGCCCGGTCAACCGCTGGGTCGCCCGCTTCCTCGGCGAGATCGAGGTGCTGCCTGGGAAAGCGACCAACGGGACGATCGAGTGCGAGCTGGGACAGCTGCCGAACCGCGAAGGCCACACCGGCGAGGTCGACGTCCTGGTGCGGCCGGAGTCGCTGGCGATCGGGACGATCGAGCCGCCCGACCGCCGCAGCCAGAAGGCAACCGTCCTCTCGCGCAGCTTCTTCGGTCACGACCAGTTGGTGGAGCTGCAACTGCCCTCGGGCAGCGTCGTCAAGGTGCGGCGGCTGGGCTTCCCGGCTTGGCACCCGGGGGACCGGGTGAGTATCTGGATCGAGGGCCCGGCAGACGTGCTGGCGCGGGACGCCTAGAGGCTTTTGGGGAGGGGCGAGACAGCCCCGCCCCAGACACATCTCGCCTATGGCTCGATGTTGAGTGTCTGGTGAGGGGCTGTCTCGCCCCTCTACTTGGGCGTTAGAGGAGGTCCCGCAGGGCAGCGTCTAAATCGGGATAGCTGAACTGGTACCCGAGGTCCAGCGTCCGCTTCGGGATCACCCGCTGGCCACCCCTTAGGACCTGGCCGAACTCGCGGCCGAATTTGGCGTCTAGGACCAGGCCCGGGACGGGCATCACTGCGGGGCGGTTTAGGGCTCGGCCTAAGGCCTTGGAGAAGTCCTTGTTGGTGGCCGGGTTCGGCGAGCTGGCGTTGACGACGCCGATTACCTTCTCATTGTCGAGTGCCCAGAGCAGGACGCCGATCTCGTCGTCGATGTGGATCCAGGCGATGTACTGCTCACCGCCGGAGAGGGGGCCGCCGACTCCCAGCTTGAACGGGGTCAGCATCTCCTTCAGCATCCCGCCCTCGGCGCTCAGCACCTGGCCGGTGCGGGTGACTACGAGGCGGATGCCTGTCGGGTCGAGCTCGTGGGCGGCTGCCTCCCAGGCCTGGACGACCTGGGAGTCGAAGCTCGTCCCGGGACCATCGCTCTCGTCGACCTCCTGGTCGCCGCGATCTCCGTAGTAGCCGACCGCCGACTGGCTGACCATCGCCTTCGGCGGGTTCTCGAGCCCGGCGATCGCCTGCGCGAGGTTGTGGGTGCCCTGGCGGCGGCTCTCCATGATCCGCTCCTTCGCCTCGTCGGTCCAGCGCTGGTCGATCCGCTCGCCAAGCAGGTGGACGACGCCGTCGACGCCCTCGAAGGCGGCCGGGTCGGGCCGTTCCAGGGTCGGGTCCCACCTGTGCCAGGTGACGCGGGGGTTGGCGAGGCGGGCGCTTCCCGGGTCGCGGGTCAGCCCGACGACGTCGTCGCCGCGGGCGAACAGCGCGTCACACAGTGCCCGGCCGATCGTGCCGCTGGCTCCGGTGACGAGGACTCGCACTGGCTAGCTCGGCTCCACGGTGGAGAAAGTGCCGGTCTCTTCGTCGACCCGGGCGATCCCGTCGCGCTTGGCCTCCTCGACCACCGCTTCGGCGACCTTCGGCGCCACCTCGCGGTTGAAGACGCTGGGGATGATGTAGTCCTCGGCCAGGTCCTCCTCGGAGACCGCCATCGCGATCCCCTTGGCGGCGGCGAGCTTCATCTCCTCGGTGATGCTGGGGGCGCCGGCGTCGAGGGCGCCGCGGAAGATGCCGGGGAATGCGAGCACGTTGTTGATCTGGTTCGGGTAGTCGGAGCGCCCGGTGGCCATGATCCGCACGTAGGGGGCCGCCTCCTCGGGCATCACCTCGGGGGTCGGGTTGGCCATCGCGAAGACGATCGCGTCGTCGTTCATCTTCCCGAGCGACTCGGGCTGGATGATCCCGGGGCCGGAGAGGCCGACGAAGATGTCCATGCCCTCGATTACGTCGTCGGGCTGGCCCTGGATCAGCTCCGGGTTCGTCGCCTCCGCGTACCAGCGCTTGGCCGCGTTCATCTCCCCCGACTCGTAGTCCTCGCGGGCGGTCGAGAGGGCGCCCTTGCGGTCGCAACCGACGATCTGGGTGATCCCGGCGGCGAGCATCATCTTCGTCACCGCGACCCCGGCGGCGCCGAGGCCGACGACCAGGACCCGCAGCTGCTCGATCGGTTTGCCGGTGATCTTCAGCGCGTTGAAGAGGGCGGCCATCGTCACCACCGCGGTGCCGTGCTGGTCGTCGTGGAAGACGGGAATGTCGATCGACTCCTTGAGCCGGTCCTCGATCTCGAAACAGCGCGGGGCGGAGATGTCCTCGAGGTTGATGCCGCCGAACGTGGGGGCCATCAGCTCGACCGCGCGGACGATCTCGTCGGCGTCCTGGGTGTCGAGGCAGATCGGGAAGGCGTCGACCCCGGCGAACTCTTTGAACAGCATGCACTTGCCCTCCATCACCGGCATCGCCGCCTCGGGGCCGATGTTGCCGAGTCCGAGCACGGCGCTGCCGTCGGAGACGACCGCGACCGTGTTCTTCTTGATCGTGTACTCGAAGGCTTTGCTGCGGTCGTGGTGGATGTCCATGCAGACCCGGGCGACCCCGGGCGTGTAGGCCATCGAGAGGTCGTCGCGGGTCTTCAGCGGGTACTTGTTGCGCTGTGCGATCTTGCCGCCGCGGTGCATCTGCATCGTCCGGTCGACGTAATCCAGCACCCGCGCGCCGCGGGTCGAGCCGATCGCCCGCAGAATCTTCTCCCAGTGCTCGCGGTCGGCGGCGTCGATCGTGAACTCGCGCACCCGCTTGCCCTCCGGTCCGGCCCCTGGCACCAGGTCGACGCCCTGCAGCTGCCCACCTGCCTCGGCGATCGCCGCGGTCAGGCGCCCCAGAGGCTCCTGCCGCGCATCGAGCTCGACGCGGATCGTGACGCTGTACTGGGCGCTGACGGCCATCGCGGCTATCGAATCAGATTCGCGTCGCCGGCCCGGCTGCCGTCGCGCCAAATAGGATCACGGAGTAATGAGACTGCGATTGATCCTTAGCCTGAGCCTGGCCGCCTGCATCCTTGTCATCCCGGCGTCGGCCGAAGCCTCCTCGTACGACTCCTCAGATTTCCCCGGCCTCGCGACCACCTTCCACCTCGACGGGAGCAACGGCTACTCGATCCGGGTCTACGCCTACTCCGAACCGCTGGGGGAAAAAGAACGGATCTCCGTCTCCGCGGTGCGCAAGGGGTCCGCGGCCTTCTACAGCGCGCCGGTGCGAATGACGGCAACCACGATCAGCGCCGACCTCGGGTCGTTGGGCAAGGTGGATCTCAGTCTCAACCCATCGGGGCGAAAGAAAACCATCCGCCTCCGGTGCAGCCACGGGGATACCTTCACCTACGAACCGGGCACCTACGAAGGGGTCCTCGAATTCAAGGGCGAGGAGGGATTTACGACGGTGCGCGCCACGCAGGTGCCCCTGCGCCCGCTGATCGAACCTTCGACCTTCTGCGGCGGCGGCAGGGGGTCCGGGGAAGCGAGGGGTCCAGGCTTCCCGGGCGCTCGGCTGCAAGGAGTCTCCTACGCCGACGGTCGCGCTCTCTCCTTCCAGGTGAACAAGAACCGGCCGCAAGGAATCGTCGTTTTCGAAGCTTCGCTTCGCGAGCGCCGCCGTGGAATCCTTATCGCCAGGCAAGTGAAGGGAGCGACGAAGAGCGGTGCCTTCCGGTTCCGGCCCGACCTGGCGACGGCCGTGCTCAGCCCCCCGGCGCCCTTCTCGGGCTCGGCATTCCTCAGCCGCAGCCCCGACTCCGTCAACCCGATCTGGACCGGGGGGCTGGCCCTCGATTTCCCCGGCCGCTCGAACCTCCCGCTTGCCGGTCCTGCCGTCCACGTCAGCATCGTCCATGCTCGCTTCAACTGCAGCGACAACGGCGAAGCCGAAATCCATTCCAGGCCCCGCTGTGGCTTTTGACCAGGAGGTTGTCGGCCGATGAAGCGGCTTGCAGCCATGTTCGTGGGCTTGGCGACGGTGCTGGCCCTAGCGGCCCCTTACGCCTCCGCCGCCTCGCTGTTCCCGCCGGGGGGATTTCGGTTGCCCGCAGCAACGGGTACTCACTGCATGCGATCGCCTTCGACGGCGATCCGCACGAAAAACCCGACGTGCTGATCCTCTTCGTCGAGCGCAAGCATGCGGATGCGACCTACATCGTGTTGCGGAGAGTGACGGTGACGGAAACCGAAAGCACGGCCGATCTCGGCAGGCTCGGCACCATCGACCTTCACTTCGTCCCCAGCGGCCAGCCGCGGGTAGAAAAATCGACCTGCGATCCGCAGCCGATCGAAATCGATTCCGGCTTCTACGAAGGCCGAGTCGAGTTCGAAGGCGAGGAGGGCTTCACGAAGGTTGATGCGACGCGCGCTCCTGGGGAAATCCGTGAGGCGGCAAGCTTTTTCTGCTTCAGAAGTGGGGTCGAAGGCTTCGGAGGTCACGCGCCGGGGGGACTGCTCTCGCTGAGGCGGAAATGGTCCGGCGGTCACCTCGAATTCCAGGTGAAAAAGAACTCGCCAACCAGGCCGACTCGACTCTCGGCGACGATCGAAGAAGAACATGACGGCTGGGGCGTTTCCCGCTCCGTCAGCGCCGTCGCCGGGCGAGGAGCCTTCGACTTCGACGTACCCGGCCAGACTGCACGGCTGAATCCACCCTCGCCGTTTCAAGGCACGGGAACCTTCCACCGCACCGGCCGTCGTAACCCCGGTCGCCTGCGCGGCAGCCTCAGCGTCGACTTCCCCGGCCGCTCGAATGTCTCACTCGCTGGCAGCAAAGGCAGCCTGGTGCGCTTCGTGGACCACCCAAGCCACCCGTTTCGCCTGCAGCCCTAAAGCGAAAAAGCTGGGTAAGGGGGGAGAGTTTGAGGCTGTGTCGACTTATTCCCCGACGTGGGGGAGGAACTCGACAGGCTCGATTCGGCCGTAGCTGCAATCGCGGCCCGACAGCACGGTGTGATCGCGGCCGCTCAGCTCTATGAGTTGGGAATGGGCAAGAACGGCGTCACCCGGCGCGTCAAGCGGGGTCACCTCCACCGGATTCACCGCGGCGTCTACGCGGTGGGACACAGCGGCCTGAGTTGGCACAGGAGCTGGATGGCGGCTGTGCTCGCTTACGGCGATGGTGCGGTCCTCAGCCACGGTTCCGCCGCCGCCCTCTGGGGCCTTCTGCGACCAATCAACGGCCCGGTCCATGTCTCGATCCCATCCACCTCGGGCCGAGCCAGTGTGCGTGGCATCCACCTCCACCGCACCCCGTCCCTCGCAGAGCCTTCCCCGTCGCCCTCCTACTCGCCAGGCAGAGGAGGGCGACGGGGAAGGCTCCTCGCCACCCGCCGCGACAACATCCCGGTCACGACGGTCCCGCGCACCATCGAAGACCTCCGCGCTTCGTCCCTCATCCCTCCGCATCTCGTCCGCCGCGCCGTCCGCCAAGCGGAGCTCAAGGGCCTGCGCCTCGACGGCATCGAGAGCGATCGCACCCGCTCGGACCTCGAGGCCGCCTTCCTCGCGCTTTTCGCTCACCACCGCATCTCCGCCCCCGAGGTCAACCAAAAGCTCGGCCGCTACGAAGTCGACTTCCTCTGGCGCTCCCAGTGCCTCGTGGTCGAAGCCGACACCTTCCTCTACCACCGCGGCTCCGTCGCCTTTCAGGCCGATCACGAGCGTGACTTGGACTTGCGCCAGCAGGGCTACGCAGTTCTCCGCTTCACCGACAAGCAGCTCGAAGCGGACCCAGAGCGCATCGCAGCCGACGTAGCCGGCGAACTCGAGCGCCTCTCCCGCGGGACCCGCAGGCTTGGCGGCTAGAGTCGCGTCCGTGCCCGACGCCGCCGCCGCTCCGCAGCTCTTCCTGATTGACGGCAACAGCCTCGCCTATCGCGCCTTCTTCGCCCTGCCCGAGTCGATCGGGACCAGTGACGGCCGCCCGACGAACGCGATCTACGGCCTTGCCTCGATGCTGGTCAAAGTCATCGACGAGCACCACCCCCAGGGCGTGGTCGTCGCCTGGGACGCGGGCATGTCCGGCCGCGAGGTCACCTACGACCTCTACAAGGCCCAGCGCAAACCCCGTCCCGACCTGCTGCGTGAGCAGTGGCCGCACCTGATGCCCCTGGTCGAGGCCTTCGGCTACACCAACGTCAAGGTCGACGGCTACGAGGCCGACGACGTGATCGCTTCGCTGGTCAAGCAAGCACGGGAAGAGGGGATCGAGGTGATGGTCGTCACCGGCGACCGTGACGCCTACCAGTTGGTCGACGAGGGCGTGCGGGTGATGAGCACCTCGCGCGGGATCACCGAGACCAAGATCTACGACCGCGCCGCGGTGCAGGAGCGCTACGGCGTGCCGCCGGAGCTGATCACCGACCTGATGGGCCTGCGCGGCGACACCTCCGACAACATCCCCGGCGTCCCCGGGATCGGCGAGAAAACTGCGACCCAGCTGCTGCAGAAGTTCGGCTCGCTGGACGAGGTGCTGGCCAGCGTCGACCAGATCTCCGGCGCCAAACGCAAACAGAACCTGACCGAGCACGCCGACGACGCGCGGATGTCGAAGCAGCTTGCAACCCTGCAGTACGACATCGAGACCGGGGTCGACCTCGCCGCGGCGATGGCGAGCGAGCCCGACCGCGGCGCCCTGCGCGAGTTCATGCGCGAGTTCGAGCTGCGGGCGGTGCTGGAGCGGCTGGAAGAAGCGCTGCCCGAGGGCGACGCGGTGCCGGGGCGCAAGGTCGAGACCGAGATCGAAGTCGAGGCGGTCGCCGGCAAGCCGGAGGATCTCGGCGAGGGACCGCTGGCGCTGGCGATCGAAGGCGACCGCTGGGCCGCGGCCGAAGCCGGGCGCGTCCTCACCGGGAACAGCAGCAACGACGAGCTCGCCGTTGCCCTGGGGACGAAGCCCTTCGCCGCCCACGACGCCAAGTCCCTCGGCGGCGGTCGCCACGGACTGCTCGCGGCCGCGGCCCGCGAGGGGGTCGAGCCCAACCTCGACCACGACACGATGGTCGCTGCCTACTTGCTGGAGCCGCAGCGCCGCACCTACGACCTGGTCGAGCTCGCCGCCGACGCCGGGATCGGCCTCGCCGAGGGTGCCGCAGCCGAGAAGCAGGGCGAGGACGACGGCCAGCTGGCGCTGGGGGAAGAGCTCGAGGCCGGGCTCGACCCCGCCGAGGAAGCGCAGCTGGTCGCCGCCCTCGCCGCTGTGCAGGCGCCGCGGATCGAGGCGCTGGGCCTGCAGCAGCTCCTTCACGAGGTCGAGCTGCCGCTGGTCGCGGTGCTGGCGGCAATGGAGCGGGAGGGGCTGAAGCTCGACGCCGAGCGGCTGGCTGAGGTCGGCGCTGGCTTCGGCGAGCGGATCGAGACCCTCAAGAAGGAGATCTTCGAGCTGGCCGATGAGGAGTTCACGATCGGCTCGCCCCAGCAGGTCGGCCGCATCATCTTCGAGAAGCTCGGCTTGACCCGCAAGCGCCGCGGCAAAACCGGGTTTTCGACCGACGCCCGCGTCCTCGCCCAGATCCGCGACGAGCACGAGATCGTCGAGAAGATCGAGAACTGGCGCGAGCTGACCAAGCTGAAGAACACCTACCTCGACTCGCTGCCGGAGCTGATCGACCCCGAGACCGGCCGCGTTCACACGACCTTCAACCAGGCCTCGACCACCACCGGCCGCCTCTCCAGCACCAACCCCAACCTGCAGAACATCCCGATCCGGACCGAGATCGGCCGCCCCGTCCGCGCCTGCTTCGTCGCTGAGGAGGGCAGCCGCCTGCTCTCCGCCGACTACAGCCAGGTCGAGCTCCGCGTCCTCGCCCACGTCGCCGACGAGGAGGTGCTGAAAGAGGTCTTCCGCGAGGGCGAAGACGTCCACGCTGCGACCGCCGCCGAGGTCTTCGAAATCGAGCGCGACGAAGTCGACGTCGGCCAGCGCTCGAAGGCGAAGATGGTCAACTTCGGGATCGTCTACGGGCTGACCGGTTTCGGCCTCGCCGACCGCCTCAACATCCCCCGCAAGGAGGGCGAGGAATTCGTCTCCCGCTACCTCGAACGCTTCCCCGCGGTCCGCGCCTTCCGCGAGCAGGTGATCGAGCGCGCCCAGGACGAGGGGTTCGTGACCACTCTGATGGGACGGCGCCGGGCGATCCCCGAGCTGCGCTCGGGAAATCCCAACACCCGCCGCCTGGGCGAGCGCCTGGCGGTCAACACCGTGATCCAGGGCACCGCCGCCGACATCATCAAGGTGGCGATGGTCCGCTGTCAGCGGGCGCTGAAGGAGGCCGGGGGGGAGACCCGCCTCGTCCTCCAGATCCACGACGAGCTCCTCTTCGAGGGCCCGCCGGGGGAGATGGAGGCGGCGACCGAGCTGGTGGAGCGGGAGATGTGCGCCGCCTACCAGCTCGATCCGCCGCTCGAGGTCGACGTCGGCGTCGGCCAGGACTGGCTCGACGCCAAGTAGCCGCCCCTCCCTGACTAGTTGTTGCTCACCGTGCTGTCGGAGAGCTCGACCTCGTCGAAGCGGACGCCGCCGTGGTCGAAGTCCAACTCGACCTCATCGACCGCCGCGCCGGGGACCAGGTCCGCCGTGGTGCAGTTGGCGCCCCTGCCGTTGTCGTCGTGACCGCTCGGGCCCGACTGACCGGAGCCGCCGCCGTTGTCGTCGCCCGGCTCGTTGCCCTGACCGCCGTTGTCGTCTCCGGGCTCGGCCTCACGCCCGCCGTGATCATCGCCCGGCTCGGCCTCGCCGCTGCCGCTATGGCCGGAACCTGAGTCCCGCAAGCGGACCCGGTCGCCGTGGTGGCGACCGCGATGGCCGCTCTGGTCCTCGCAGCGAATCTTCGTCCGCCGCGTCACCAGGCCGGTCACGGTCTCCCCTTCGGGCAGCGAGACCACCAGGGTGCGGGTCGCTTCGTCGAAGGATTTGATCGTCGCGCTGCTGGGCCCGCTGCTGTTGTCCCGGGCAGTGGCGAGGCCCGGCAGGACGAAGATCGCGAGGGCCCCGAGCACCACCGCGACCACGCTGCCGAGGCGCTTGCGCCCCTTCGTGAAGTTAGTCATTTGCTGCCTCCTGTTTGGAATCGGTGGGCATGTTCAACCCCTCAACCCCGGCAGCCGCCGAAGATCACGAATCGTCTTCGCCGCCATGGTCGCCGGACCCGGACCTGGACCCGGACCCCGAGCTGCCGCTGCCAGAGCCTGAGGCATCGCCCCCATCCTCGACTTCGGGTTCGGGGGTGGTCGGAGTCGGTTCGCTTTCGACCTTGCCGCTGCCGGGCCCGGAGCTGCCGCTGCCGTCACTGCTGCTCTGGCTGCCGGAGCCGCTGTCGCCGGAGCCGGAGCCAGTGGGCCCGCCGCCGTGATCGTCGAGGCCTGAGTCGGCGGAGCCCGAGCCGTGGCCGCTGTGGTCGTCGCCGGATCCGTCATCTCCACCGCTATGGCGACTGCCGGAGCCCGAGTGTCCGTCGGAGCCCGACCCCGAGCTTGGCCCCCGACCGCCGTGGTCCTCCCCCGAGTGGCCCGAGCGCTCCCCCGGGTGATGGGACCCGCCGGGCCCGTTCCCGCTGCTGCCGCTGCTGTCCTCGATGCCACCACGGTCGTCTCTCGAGCGGCCCTCGCTGTGCCGGTCCCCCGAGCCATGGCTCTCGCCTCCGCCACTGGAGCGGCCGGAATCCTCCGCCGGCGAGCCACCGCCCGAAGGGATCTGCCGCTCGCCGGCCCGCGGCGTGGCGAGCTGAGCCGCCTCAGCCGCTTCGGGTCCGGGATGACCGCCGCGGTGGTGGTCGATCGCCACTCCGGCGCTGACCGTGCTGGCGACCAGGACCGTCGCCATCCCGACTTTCAGCGCACCGCCGCCGAGGCCGCCGAGGGCTGCGCCGCCAGCCGTGGACGCCCCCGCGCCGGCGATCGCGCCGCCGGCCCGCGCCGCGTCGTCGCCGTGCTCGGCCAGCATCCGCAGGACCGGCATCGGCAGCAGCAGGCCGAAGCCGTCGCGCAGCGCCGCCCGCGCCCGGAAGATCGCCTGCCGCGCAGCGCCGCCGCTGACGCCCAGCGCGGCGGCGATCTCCTCGTGGCTGAGGCCTTCCAGCTCCCGCATCACCAGCGCCGCCCGCTGCGACTCCGGCAGCGCCTGTAGCCGCTCCATCAGGTCGCGAATCTCCTGCCGCGACTCCGCCTCGGCAGCGGCGCTGCGGCCGCCCGGCGCCGCTTCGTCCAGCTCCTCGGCGACAGGAGCCCGGTCGCGCAGGTCGTTCAAGGCCGTGTTGCGGACGATCCGGTAGAGCCAGGGCCGCAGTTCGATCTCCGCCTCGGTGCCGCGCAGTGCCAGCAGCGCCTTCGAGAAGGCGTCCTGGGTGACGTCCTCGGAGCGGCCGCCAACGATCGCCGCCGCGAAGCGGTCCAGCGGTCGCCGGTAGCGCCGCACGATCTCTTCGAAGGCGGCGTCGTAGCCGTCGCGGACGAGGTCGACCAGGCGCCGGTCGGGCTGCGCGCGCAGGGTCGGGCCGAGGAAGACACGGACGGCGAAGTGCTCTGCGGGCGGGGGCGTCATCGTGGTCGCTCCTGGCTACATCGACTGGTCGGCTCAACTGCGTTACTGATATGAGAGCGGGAAGGTTCAAAGCCCGCACTAATCCCTCAACACATGTCCAAGGCAAAGATCACGCAGCGATTTGAAAGCGCCCATGGATAGGGGCCTCGCCGTCATCCTCACCGCGGCGGCGGGCGGCCTGATCGCGGCCCAGGCGCCGATCAACGCCGGCCTCGGCAAGACGACCGGGAGCCTGCCCGCGGCCCTCGTCTCCTTCTCGGTCGGGACCCTGGCGCTGGCCGCCGTCGTCGTCCTCAGCGGCAAGGCGGGCGGCCTCAGCAGCACCTTCGACGTCAGCTGGTATTACCTGCTCGGCGGCTTTCTCGGCGCTCTCTACGTCTTCAACGCGCTGATCGCCGTCACCGTGATCGGCGCCGGCGGGGTCGCCGCGGCGACCGTCTTCGGCCAGCTGACCGCGTCGGTGGTGATCGACCGCCTAGGGCTGTTCGGCCTGGACGAGGTCCCGCTCAGCCCGCAGCGCATCCTTGGCATCGTCCTGCTGCTGGCCGGCACCGCTCTGGTCGTTCGCTGAGCCGCCCGGCCGACCCGGGCCGGCGTAGTCCGGCGGCGCGATCCGCAGGTAGTGGTTGAAGGACCAATTGACGAAGCGCTTCGTCGCCATCAGCCTGAGCGCCGGGGCGAGGATCCGCGGCGGTACCCGCGGGACCAGCTTCTGTACCCGCAGCATCCACTTGAACTTCCACTCGTGGGTGTCGTGGAAGGCGGCGTAGGTCTCGGCCGCCTGCTCGCGCGTCTGTCGCCCCTCGACGACATCCCGCAGCTCGCGGCCGAGCGCGATCCCGAAGTAGAGCGCGGTGCGGATCCCCTCGGCGCTGAGCGGCAGGCAGTGGCCGGCCGAGTCGCCGGCGAAGAAGACGCCGCCCTCGGTCGCCGTCCGCAGCTTGTGGGGGATCCAGTTGCCCTGGTACTCGTTCGGCTCCTTGCCGAGGTCGTGGGTCAGCTCGACGGTCGTGTCCTTGACGTGGAAGCGGGGGTCGAAGGAGCCGATCCCGATCCGCAGCTCGTCGCGGGCGGGGAAGGACCAGCCGTAGCCGGCGGGGACGTACTTGCGGTCGATCCAGATCGCGAGGTCGTCGGACTCGCCGCCGGGATGCACCTCGAGCCCGCGCGAGAGCGGCGCGTCGGGCGGCTGGTAGCCGTCGCCGGTGGCGAGCATCCGCCGCCAGCCGAGCGCGTCGACGACCAGCGGGGCGGAGATCGTGCCGCGGTCGGTCTCGATCGCGATCTTGCCCTCGCGCCGTGTCGATTTGCTCTCGCTATCCGAGAGTAAGTCGACACCCGCCACGCGCCCATTCACCTTGGCAGTCTCAAACGTTGCGTCGCAGTCGCGCCAGAGCAGCTGGCAGAGCTCGCGGTAGTCGAAGGTGGAGAAGGTCCAGGGAAGCTTGTAGCGGGAGGTGCCGTGGGGGGTGTGCATGACCAGCGTGTCGAAGCGCTGGCGCTCGGAGGCCATCAGCCCCAGCTGCTCCAGCCACCCGGTCGGTATCCCGCAGGCGGAGGTCTGGCGCTCGCCGATCTCGTAGCGGTCGACGATCAGCACGTCGGCGCCGGAGCCCGCCAACTCGCGCGCTATTGCGAGCCCGGCGAAGCTGGCACCGCAGATGAGAACGTCACGCTCGCCGCTCAGGGGCGTACGTTCATCGCCCCGCTTGGTGGCTCGGATCGGCATCGAGGCGGATTCTGCCATCATTCGCCGCCGTGTCCGCGACCGAGACCATGACGCCTGCGCCGAGTGCCACCCCCGTAGAGGGCTCAGGCGGCCTCCTCCTTCAGATCGACGGCAAGATCGTCCCGAATTATGCGGCGACGATGGTGTCCTTCGAGGAGGGCGACGTCGTCAAAGGCAAAGTCGTCCGGATCGACAAAGACGAGGTTCTCGTCGACATCGGCTACAAGGCCGAGGGGGTCATTCCCTCCAATGAGCTTTCGATCCGCAAGTCGGTCGACCCGCACGACGAGGTCGAGCTGGGCGAGGAGATCGACGCCCTGGTCCTGACCAAGGAGGACGCCGAGGGCCGCCTGATCCTTTCCAAGAAGCGCGCCCGCTTCGAGAAGGCCTGGCGCCGCATCGAGGTCGCCGCCGACTCGGGCGAACCGGTCGAAGGCAGCGTCATCGAGGTCGTCAAGGGCGGTCTCATCCTCGACCTCGGCGTCCGCGGCTTCCTGCCGGCCTCGCTGGTCGACATCCGCCGCGTCCACAACCTCGACGAGTTCATGGGCCAGACGCTCGAATGCAAAGTCATCGAGCTCAACCGCAGCCGCAACAACGTGGTCCTTTCGCGCCGCGCGGTCCTCGAGGAGGAGCGCAAAGAGGTTCGCGAGCAGATCCTCGGCCGCCTCGAGCCGGGCCAGGTCGTCGAGGGCAAGATCTCCAACATCGTCGACTTCGGCGCCTTCGTCGACCTCGAGGGGATCGACGGCCTAATCCACATTTCCGAGCTTTCCTGGAGCCACGTCAACCACCCATCCGAAGTGGTGGCGATCGGCGACACGGTGCGGATCAAAGTCCTCGACATCGACCGCGACCGCCAGCGCATCTCCCTCGGTCTCAAGCAGACCCAGGAGGACCCGTGGCAGCGGGTGATCAGCACCCATCGCGGCGGCGACGTGCTCGAGGGCACGGTCACCAAGGTCGTCGCCTTCGGCGCCTTCGTCGAAATCCTTCCTGGAGTCGAGGGCCTGGTCCACATCTCCGAGCTTGCCGACCACCACGTCGAGAACCCGAGCGAAGTCGTCGAGCCTGGCTCGAAGCTGAACGTGAAGATCCTCGAGATCGATGAAGAGCGGCGACGGTTGTCGCTCAGCATCAAGCAGGTGGAAGGGCAGAACATGGCTATGGCTGGGCTTGGGGAGCAGATCGCCCAGGCCGAAGGCGCTGAGGACGAGGGTGCCGAGGTTCAGGCGGATCCGCCCTCAGGTGCGATGGCAGACGCGTTTGCGGATGCGACCCCAGCCGCCGAGGAGGCTCCAGCCGCCGAGGAGGGTGCCGCGGAGGTTGAGGTTGCTGAGGCTCCGGCCGAGGAGGCTGGCGAGGTTGAGGCTCCGGCCGCTGAGGTGGCTGAGGATGCTGATCCTGCTCCGGTTGCTGAGGCCAATGGGGAAGAGGAGCATCAGGAGGGGGAATCGGTTGTGGATCGGCCTGATTCCCCGGACGACGTCGATGAGGCTGCTGGCGATGAGTCCGGCGGCGACGACGACGCGCAGACGAGCGAGTCCGAGCAGAGCTGAGCGGCGCCGATGGCGCCACTGAAGATCGGCCTCACCGGCGGTATCGCGGCCGGTAAGTCGGAGGCGCTGAAAGCTTTTGCACGGTTGGGCGCGGCGACGCTCTCCAGCGACGCGGTCGTCCACGAGTTGCTGGAAAGCGATGAGCTGCGCGAGCGGCTGGTCGAGCGCTGGGGAACAGAGGTCGCGCCTGAGGGGAAGATCGAGCGGGCGAAGATCGGCGAAGTCGTCTTCGCCGACCCCGAGGAGTTGACCTGGCTCGAGTCGCAGATCCACCCGCTGGTGCAGCAACGCACCGCCGCCTGGCTGATGTCGTTGCCGGGTGAGACGGAGGTCGCTGTGGTCGAGGTGCCACTGCTGTTCGAGGCCGGCAACCACGAGGCGTTCGACGCCACCGTCGCCGTCGTCACCGACGACGAGGTGCGCCGCGAGCGCGCCGCGGCGCGCGGGCACGCGTTGGTCGACGAGCGCGAGGCGCGGCAGCTGACCCAGCCCGAAAAGGCCGCCCGGGCCACCTACGTGGTCGCCAACGACGGTTCGGTCGAGGAGCTCGAGCAGGCGCTGTCCGCCCTGCTCGAAAAGCTGCGGCGATGAAGCGCAAGGCGCGACGCCGCCGACAGCTGCTCGCGATCGGCACCGTCGCGGGGCTGATCGTGGTCTTCGTCGGCGCCTTGGCCGTGAGCGGGGCTTTCGACCACGCCCTGCAGGAGCTGACCCTGCCACTGCAGCACGAGGACGTGATCCGCCAGCAGGCCGACGAAAAGGGGGTCGACGCGGCGCTGATCGCCGCCGTGATCTACTCCGAGTCGAAGTTCAGGGACCAGACGTCGAGCGCGGGAGCGCGAGGGTTGATGCAGATCACGCCAGAAGCGGCCGACACGATCGCCAGAAACAGCAACGCGACCACTTTCGAATTGGACGATCTCGGTGACCCGGAAATCAATATCCGCTACGGCACCTTCCTACTAGCCGAATTCCTCAATCGTTACGACGGCGACGAGGTGGCGGCGCTGGCCGCGTACAACGCCGGCCCGGGCAACGCCGACAAGTGGGGCGGCTCGGGCCTGACCGTCGAGGAGATCCCCTTCCCCGAAACTCGCGCCTACGTCGAAGAGGTACTGGAGAAGCGCGACGAATACCGCCACGAATACGCAACGGAGCTGGGCTATGCCGGAATCCCCTAGGCCCCGCGTCGCCGCGCTTGCACTCGCGGTCGGCGTCGTCCTCGCCGACTCCTCGATCGTCGTCCTGGCGCTGCCGGAGATCTACCGCGAACTGAACACCAGCATCGCCGGCGTCACCTGGGTGCTGATCTCCTTCAACCTCGTGATCGCTCTGGCGGCGGTCCCGGCGGCGCTGGTCGCGCGGCGGGTCGGGCCCGCGCGGGCGGCCGCCGTCGGCCTGGCGATCTTCGCCGGCGCCGGCCTCGCCTGCGGGCTGGCCGACAACCTCTCGACCCTGATCGCCGCCCGCTGCATCCAGGCGATTGGCGGCGCCGCCGCGGTGACCGCGGCGCTGGAGCTGCTGCCGGCGACGGTCGGCTCGGAGCGGCGGGCTGCCACCGTCTGGGCCGCGGCGGGGGCGACCGGAGCGGCGCTGGGGCCGGCGGTCGGCGGCCTCCTCACCGAGCTCGTCTCCTGGCAGTCGATCTTCTTCATCCAGGTGCCGGTGGCGCTGGCCGCCGCGGTGCCGATCCTCTCGGTCGCCAAGCACGAGGCGGCTACCGGGGTCCTCGAAGCGGAGGTGCGCCGCACCGGCCGCCCGCACCTCTGGGCCAACCTGGCGCTGGCGATGGTCTCGGCGGCGATCGCCGCCGCCCTTTTCCTGCTGGTCCTGCTGCTGATCGAAGGCTGGCGCCTGAGCCCGATCGAAGCCGCGCTCGTCGTCACCGTGATGCCGCTGGCGGCGATCGTCGGCAGCAAACTGACCGACCGGGTGCCGGATTCGCGTTCCCGTGCCGCCGCCGGGGCGATCCTCGTCTCCGGCGGCCTCGCTGGTCTCGCCTTTCTGCCGAAGGCAACGATCGTGCTGACGATCCCACCGCAGATCCTGGTCGGGATCGGGCTCTCCCTGGTGCTCTCGGCGCTGACCGAGACGGCGCTCGGCGGACGGGCGCCGCAGGCGATCCACGGCGGCTGGACGATCTCCTCCCGCCACGCCGGAGTCGTGATCGGCCTCTTGGCGCTGACCCCGATCTTCACCGCCGAAATCGGCCAGCAGCGCCATGACGCGATCGACGCCGGCACCGCGGTGATCCTTGATTCGCCGATCAACCCGCTGCTGAAGCTCGACCTTGCGCAGAAGGTCAGCGACCAGCTCGAAACCGAGAAGGGCAAAGTCCCGACGATCGATCCTGCCTTCGAACCGAAGCCCACCGACCCGAGCGAACGGGCCGAAGTCGAGCAGCTGCAGGGCGAACTCCAGGACCAGCTCGACCGCGGCGCGACGGCTGCCTTCAGCACCTCATTCATCCTCGCCGCCCTGCTCGCCCTGATCGCCCTCTTCCCGATCGCCCTCTCGCGGAGGGTCGACCTGTGAGCGGGGAGGGACGGGTGAGTGGCCGCGGCCTGGTGATCGGCTCGATCATCGCCTCGCTGATCCTGGTCGGCGCCTACCTGGCGGCCGGCGGTTCCTCGTATGAGCCGGAGAAGGTCCAGGACCCCTGCCAGCCGAGGCCCTGGAGCAACCCCCAGAACCTCGGCCAGATCGCCAACCAGTTCACGATCTCCGCCCTCGACGGAGCTGCCTGCCAGCTGGGAGTCTCCCGCGAGGTCCTGGCTCGGGCCCTGGCAACCCCAGAGGGCCGCGAACGCTTCAAAGAGCGCTACAACATCACCGACGCGAAGCTGGCCAAAGCGATCCGAGCCGGCCTGGTCCGCGCCGTCGACGACGCCGAAGAAGCAGGCGCCCTCCCGCCGCTGCTCGCCGGTCCACTGCGATCGGCGGTCCAAAGCATCCCGCTCGAACAGGCGATCGAAATCGTCAACAACGCCGAAGACTTCCTCGGCAACGCCGAAAGCTTCCTAGGCCCAGCCCAGGGCCTGCTCGAACAGTTCCTGCCGTAGCTCACTTTGAGCGTCGTTCGTCCTGTGAGCGCCAACATCCATGCAATGGCGCCAGTATGGCGCTACAATGTGGCCGTGCCCAGTGTCCAAGTCAAGAACGTGCCCCCTGATGTCCATCGAGTCCTGCGTCGGCGTGCGGCCACGGCCGGGCAGTCCTTGCAGGAGTACCTGCTCGCCAGCCTCGAGCGGCAGGCGAAGGAAGAGACTCTCGACGAGGTTCTCGACCGCGCCGGCAATCGGGCCGGCGGCTCGTTGGGTCTCTCCTTTGCCGCGGAGACGTTGCGGGTCGAGCGCCAGCGCACGGCGTGATCGTCGTCGATGCTTCGGTGCTAGCGCCGGCTCTCGCAGACGACGGCGTCGACGGTGACCGGGTCCGCGAGCGGCTGCGTGGGGAGCAGCTCACCGCTCCTGAGCTGATCGACCTCGAGGTTGTGTCGACTGTTCGCCGGGCGGCCCGCGCCGGCAGGCTCGACGATCGGCGATCCGGGCAGGTCTTGACCGATCTCGAGGCGCTCCCCTTGTGCCGGGTTCCCCATCTGCCTCTCTTGCCGCGTATCTGGGAGCTGCGCGAAAACCTCACGGCCTACGACGCAGCCTATGTGGCCCTGGCCGAGGCTCTCGATGCTTTGCTTCTTACCGCCGACGGGCCGATGGGACGGGCGTCAGGGGTGCGTTGTGAAGTCGAGGTTCTGGCTTAGCTGGGGTCGGCGACCTTGTAGTCGCGCTTTTTGGTGTCCCAGGTGATGCCTGAGCAGAGGGCTTCCGGCGTGGTTCCGAGGGCGGTGGCGAGCTTGACCATGGTCCCGAGGCGGGGTTCGCGGCCGCCGCGCTCGAGCAGGGAGACCTCGGTGCGGTGGATTTCGCAGCGCTCGGCCAGCTCTTCCTGAGAGATGCCGGCGGTCTGCCTGGCGTGGCGGAGGTTGGCTGAGAATCGGTCGCGGTGGTTCATTTCAGACAAAACATTCTATTACTTCGGCTGGGTTACGTGCCAGACCCACAGCATCGCAAGTGGTTGCAGCGGCAGCCGTGCCCAGAGCGCCCAGCGCGGGATCTTGCGCAGGTCCAGTCCCCGGATCTGGTCGGGGTTAACCGCCATGTGGATGTTGGCCGGGAAGACGGCGAGCAGCAGTGACAGTAGCCACCAGCGGCCAAGGCGCCGTGAAGCAGGGTGGAGGATCAGCGCCGCGCCGGCGATCTCGGCGACGCCGCTGATCGCCACGACCTCCCGCTTCTGGGGCTCGATCGCCGGCGGCACGATCGCTTCGAAGAAGCGCGGCCGGACGAAGTGCATCGTCCCGGTGAAGGTGAACAGAGCGGCGGCAGCCGTGCGAGAAAGCTTCATCGAAGGCGCAGCATATGCGCCAGCTATGTTCTGGCTGTGCCCGATTTCAAACTGAATCCCGCCTACACGCCGACGGCGGACCAGCCGAAGGCGATCGCCGGGCTGGCCGACGGGCTGCGTGAGGGCGACCGTTTCCAGACCCTGCTCGGCGCGACCGGCACCGGCAAGACCTTCACGATGGCGGCGACGATCGCCGAGGTGCAACGGCCGAGCCTGGTGATCGCCCACAACAAGACGCTCGCCGCGCAGCTCTGCAACGAGTTCCGCGAGTTCTTCCCCGACAACGCGGTCGAGTACTTCGTCTCCTACTACGACTACTACCAGCCCGAGGCCTACGTCCCGGCCCAGGACCTCTACATCGAGAAGGACTCCTCGATCAACGACGAGATCGACCGCCTGCGCCACGCCGCCACCGCGGCGCTGTTCGCCCGCCGCGACGTGATCATCGTCGCCTCGGTCTCCTGCATCTACGGGATCGGCTCGCCGCAGGTCTACAACGAAAAAATGCAGCTCTTCAAAGTCGGCGAGGAGATCGACCGCGACGACGTCCTCCGCAAGCTGGTGAAAATGCAATACCAGCGCAACGACCAGGTGCTCGGCCGCGGCGCCTTCCGGGTCCGCGGCGAGGTGCTGGAGATCATGCCCTCATATGCCGAGTCGGCGTACCGGATCGCCCTCTTCGGCGACGAGATCGAGGGGATCCAGCATTTCGACCCTTTGACCGGCGAGGTCCTCGACGTGATCGACCACGTCTCCGTCTGGCCGGCCTCCCACTACGTGACCCGGGACGAGACCGTCGACCGCGCGGTCGAAGAGATCCGCGCCGAACTCGAATCGCGCACCGCCGAACTGGAGGCGGAGGGCAAGCAGTTGGAGGCGCACCGACTGCGGCAGCGGACCGCCTACGACTTGGAGATGATCAAGGAGGTCGGCTTCACCTCCGGGATCGAGAACTACTCGCGGATCCTCGACGGCCGCCCTTCGGGCAGCCCGCCGCACACGCTGATCGACTACTTCCCCGACGATTTCGTCGTCTTCGTCGACGAGTCCCACCAGACGATCCCCCAGATCGGCGGCATGTACGAGGGGGACCGCTCCCGCAAGACCACCCTGGTCGACTACGGCTTCCGGCTGCCCTCGGCAATCGACAACCGGCCGCTGAAGTTCGACGAGTTCCTCGAGCGGGTCAAGCAGCTGGTGATGGTCTCGGCGACGCCGGGCCCGTTCGAGAAAGCCGAAGCGAGCCGCACGGTCGAGCAGATCGTCCGCCCGACCGGGATCATCGACCCCGAGATCGAGCTGCGCGAGACGCGCAACCAGATCGACGACCTGATGAACGAGGTCAAGAAAGTGGCCGACCAGGGCGACCGCACCCTGGTCACGACCCTGACCAAGAAGATGGCCGAGGACCTGACCGCCTACCTGCTCGAGTACGGGGTCAAGGTCCGCTACCTGCACTCCGAGGTCGACACCCTGGAACGGATCCAGATCGTCCGCGACCTGCGGCTCGGCGAGTACGACGTCCTCGTCGGCGTCAACCTCCTGCGCGAGGGGCTCGATCTGCCGGAGGTCTCCCTGGTCGCGATCCTCGATGCCGACAAGGAGGGATTCTTGCGCGGCGAGACCAGCCTGGTGCAGACGATCGGCCGCGCCGCCCGCAACGTCAACGGGCGGGTGGTGATGTACGCCGACAAGGAGACCGACGCGATGCGGGCGGCGATGAGCGAGACCGACCGCCGCCGGGCGATCCAGCTCGCCTACAACGAGGAGCACGGGATCACCCCGGAGACCGTCCGTAAGGGGATCTCCGAGATGTCCGACTTCCTCGCGATGGAGGATCGGGCACCGCGCAAACGCCGCAGCCGCCGCGGCGACGATTTCGAGACGCCGGAGGAGTTGGAGAAGGCGATCGTCGCCCTGGAGGAGGAGATGCTGGCCGCCGCCGACGACCTCCGCTTCGAGGAGGCGGGCCGTCTGCGGGACGAGTTACGAGAGCTGCGCCGCGACTTGGATGGGATGACGGCGGGCGCCTAAGCCGGCTGGTCTAAGAAGCGCAATACGGCTACGACGCGGCGGTGGTCCTCGCCGCCGGCTTCGAGGCCGAGCTTGGAGAAGATCCCGGTGACGTGCTTCTCGACCGCGCGTTCGGTGACCACCAGCTCGGCGGCGATCGAGGCATTCGAGCGGCCCTCGGCCATCAGCCCCAGCACCTCGCGCTCGCGCGGGGTCAGCTCCTCGAGCGGGTCCTCCTGCCGCCGCCGGCCGAGCATCTGGGAGACGACCTCGGGGTCGAGTGCGGAGCCGCCTGCGCCGACCCGCCGTACCGCATCGGTCAGGGCGCCGACGTCGGCGACCCGGTCCTTGAGCAGGTAACCGAGGCCCTCGGCGCTGTCGGCCAGCAGCTCGCGCGCGTAGGTGACCTCGACGTACTGAGAGAGGACGAGGACCGAGACCTCGGGCAGCTCGGCGCGGATCTCGCGCGCCGCCCGCAGTCCCTCGTCGGTGTGGGTCGGCGGCATCCGCACGTCGACGATCGCGACATCCGGCTTGTGGGCGCGGACCTTGCGCAGCAGGTCCTCCGCGTCCGCGGCCTGGCCGACGACCTCCAGCCCCGCCTCCTCAAGCAGGCGGACGACGCCCTCGCGCAGCAGGGTCGAATCGTCGGCGACGACTACGCGCATGGGATCTTCGCTTCCACGGTGGTTCCCTGTCCGGCCGGGCTGCGGACGGCGAGGCTGCCGTCGAGTGCGGCGACCCGGTCGGCGAGGCCGCGCAGGCCGGACCCCGCATCGGGGTCGGCCCCGCCGGAGCCGTCGTCGCTGACTTCGACCTCGAGGCTGCCGTTGCGGCGCTCGACCCGCACCGTCGCCAGCTCGGCGCCGGCGTAACGGGCAACGTTGGTCAGCGACTCGGCGACGACGAAGTAGGCGGCCGACTCGACCGGCGTCGGCAGCCGGTCCTTCGGGGCGGCGGCGATCTCGACCGGCACCGGCGAGCGTTCTGCGAGCCCGTCGAGGGCGGCGCCGAGGCCGCGGTCGCTGAGCACCACCGGGTGGATGCCGCGGGCGAATTCGCGCAGCTCGGCCGTCGCGGCGCCGAGCTCCTCCATCGCCTCGTCGAGCAGCTCGGCGCTGGCGGCCGGGTCGCCGCCGAGCTTTTCGCGTGCCAGCCGCAGGGTCATCGTCAGCGCCATCAGCCGCTGCTGGGCGCCGTCGTGGAGGTCGCGCTCGACCCGTCGCCGTTCGGCGTAGCCGGCCTCGACGATCCGGTGCCGGGAGGCGCGCAGCTCCTCGACCTTGGCCTCCAGCTCGGCGGTCAGCTGCTGATTCTCCTCGCTGAGGGCGCTGGTCACTTCCTCGGCGCGGCCGATCCGCGAGCGCAGCAGGCCGAGGAGGAAGGCGAAGGGGAGACAGGCGAAGATCGCCACCGCGGTGACAAAGGTGACCACCTGGAAGGTGTTCGGTGCGCCGATTTCACTGCCGACGAGCTGCACCAGGAGGACCGCGAAGGCGGTCCCGCCGGTGACGAAGACCGGCGTCAGCACCCGGCGCTCGGTGTCCGAGCTGCGCCGCCACTCGCGGAAGAGGATCGCGATCGCGATCGCGATCGCGACGCTGCCGCCGATCGCCTGGAGGGCGCTGATCGCGTTCGCGACTCCTTCGGCGCCGCCGATCAGAACCGGATTGTCGGGGCAGGCTTCGCACCCGCTCTGCGCCGCAGGGTCGATGAACAGGGCCCAGAGCAGCTCCAGCGGGCCGGTCGCGAGGTAGGCAAGGGTGACGGCGACGGTCTGCGGCCGCGTTCGCAACCGACCCGAGGGGAAGGTGACGAGGAGGTGGATGAGGATCGCGAAGGACAGGTTCTGGCCGACGACGCCGATCGCGAAGATCCAGTCGTTGTTCGATGCGCCCAGTGCCTGGAAGAACCAGGCGAAGCCGGCCGCGGTCATCAAGGGACCGACGTTGTTGGCGGGGCGGCGGTCCCAGGCGAAGAGCCCGGTGAAGGCGAAGCTCCAGCCGGCGGCCAGGACCAGCGCCAGAAGCAGCCCGCGCGGACTGGCGTGGTCGCTGGTCAAGATCAACGCCGTGGACAGCAGGCCGAGCAGGAAGGCAAGGACTCCGAGCGCGACGAGGGCGCGCCGCAGACCAATCATTCGATCAGCTCCGCCAGGGCGGGGCCGCTGAGCTCGGACTTGGCGATGAAGCCGCGGGCGGGGCTCTCGTCTACGGCCGAGCCGAAGTCGGAGCGGTCGCGGCTCGAGGTGAGGACGATCTCGGCGCCGGCGCCCAGCGCCCGCAGCCGCGTCGCGACCTCGAAGCCGTCGAGGTCCGGCAGTTGTACGTCGAGCAGGACCAGGTCCGGGCCGAGCTCGCCGACGGCGGCGATCGCGCTTGTCCCGTTGGCCGCCTCGCCGACGACCGCGTAGCCGCTCGCCTCCAGCATGCGCCGGGCGCTGGCCCGGAAGCCGGGGTGGTCGTCGACGATCAGGACAGAGGTGGGCATCGACCGATTGTCCTGCAAATCGGGCCGCCGGACAGTACGGACAACCGCACTATCGGCCGCGGCAGACCGCACCAACAGACGCCTGCCAACCCCATGGGAGAGCGGCCTCTGCGTTGGGAGCCTGGACCCATCGCAAATCTCACCGAAAGGAACCCCATGCAACCCAAGCAGAACATCGCCGCCCGAGCCGCCCGTTGGAGCGCGGCGCACCGCAAGATCGCCATCTTCGGCTGGATCGCCTTCGTGGTGGTCTCGGTCGTCGTCGGCGGCGCGGTCGGGACCAAGACCTTGACCACTGCCGAAGCCGGCGCCGGCGATTCCGGCCGTGCCGCCCTGGCGATGGAAAAGGCCAACCTCACCCCGAACGACGAGATGGTCTTGGTCCAGAGCGACCGCGTCGAAGCCGGCGATCCCGCCTTCGACGAGGCGGTCGGCGAAGCGACCAGGAAGCTGTCGGCGCTGTCGTCGGTCACCGATGTCAGCTCCCCAGCTAACGGCGGGGGTCAGGTCTCCGCCGACGGCCACTCGGCCCTGGTCGAATTCCAGATCCCGGGGGACGCCGAACAGGCCGAAGAACGGGTCAACGCTAGCCTCGCCGCGACGGCGGCGGTGCAGAAGGCCAATCCGGACGTGCGGGTCGAACAGTTCGGCGGCGCCAGCGCCAGCAAAGCCCTGGAAGAAGTCTTCAGCGAGGACCTCTCGAAGGCCGAGACCACGTCCCTGCCGATCACGTTGCTGATCCTGCTGCTCGCCTTCGGCGCCCTGGTCGCGGCCCTGGTGCCGCTGCTAATCGGCTTCTCCTCTGTGGTCGCGACCGTCAGCCTGCTGGCGCTGCCGAGCCAGCTGGTGCCGATGGACCCGAACGTCGCCTCGGTCGTCGTCCTCGTCGGCCTGGCGGTCGGCGTCGACTACTCGCTCTTCTACATGCGCCGCGAGCGCGAGGAGCGACGGGCCGGGCGTTCGGCCTCGGCGGCCCTGGAGGCCGCGGCGGCGACCTCCGGCCGGGCGGTACTGGTCTCGGGCCTGACCGTGATCGCCGCGATGTCGGGGATGCTGCTCAGCGGCGATCCGACCTTCACCTCGTTTGCGGTCGGGACGATGACCGTGGTCGCGGTGGCGATGTTCGCCTCGATCTCGGTCCTACCGGCGGTGCTCTCGAAGCTCGGCGACAAGGTCGAGCGCGGCCGGATTCCGTTCCTCAGCCGGATCCGGCGGCGCCGTCAGGGCCGCTCGGTCTGGGCGACGGTGGTCGAGAAGGTCATGCGCCGTCCGGCGCTCTCGCTTGCCATCTCTGCCGGCTTCTTGATCGCTCTGGCGATCCCGGCGATGTCGTTGCAGACGAAGGTCAGCGGTGCCGAGGACCTGCCGCGGGACATCCCGATCGTGCAGACCTACGACCGCGTCACCGCCGCCTTCCCGGGCGAAGCAGCCGGGGCGACCGTGGTGGTCGAGGCCGATGACGTCTCCTCCGGCCCGGTTGCCGGGGCGGTCGACGAGCTGGTCCGCAGGGCCGAAGCCGACCCGCAGGTCAGCGGTCCGGTCGAGGTCGAAACCAGCCGTGACGGGACCGTCGCCGCGGTCCAAATCCCAACCGTCGGCAGTGGGAGCGACGCAACCGCGACGCGGGCGATGGAACGGGTCCGGGAGCAGCTGGTGCCCGCCTCATTCGAAGGCGTCGACGGAGCCAAGATCAACGTCGCCGGTGCGGCGGCCGAATCGAAGGACTTCAACGATCGGCTGGCCGAGCGCCTGCCGCTCGTCTTCGCCTTCGTGCTCGGCCTCGCCTTCCTGCTGATGCTGGTCACCTTTCGGTCGATCGTCGTCCCGATCAAGGCGATCGTGCTGAACCTGCTCTCGGTGGGCGTGGCCTACGGTGTTCTCGTCCTGGTCTTCCAGGACGGGCTGGGGGAGTCGCTGCTCGGCTTCCACTCCAACGGCGGCGTCAGCTCCTGGGTGCCGATGTTCCTCTTCGTCATCCTCTTCGGCCTCTCGATGGACTACCACGTGCTGATCCTCAGCCGGGTCCGCGAGTACGTCGACCGGGGGATGGGAACCGACGAGGCGGTCGAGCGCGGGATCACCGCGACCGCCGGCACGGTGACCGGCGCGGCGGCGGTGATGGTGGCGGTCTTCTCGATCTTCGCCACCCTCAGCATCGTCGACATGAAGGAGATGGGCATCGGCCTCGCCGTCGCGGTCCTGATCGACGCGACGATCGTGCGGGCGATCATGCTGCCGGCGGCGATGAAGCTGCTCGGCGAGCGCAACTGGTACCTGCCCCGCTTCCTCTCCTGGCTGCCGCGGATGCGGGAGCCGGAGCCCGAGGCGGCGTAGGCCAGACCGGCCTCGGGTTGCCTCAGCGGTGGGACTTTTGGTCGCTATAGCAGCCAAAAGTCCCACCGCTGCATCTATTTCGCCTTCTTTGAACGAGCTGTCGTCGAGGGAACATCTGTTCGCCTGTCTAGAATCGCTGTGAGTGGCTGCCTCTGAGCGAATCGTCATCTCGGGCGCCCGGGAGCACAACCTCAAGGACATCGACGTCGAGCTGCCCCGGGACGCGCTGATCGTGATCACCGGCCTCTCCGGGTCCGGCAAGTCGAGCCTTGCCTTCGACACGATCTACGCTGAGGGGCAGCGGCGCTACGTCGAGTCGCTGTCGTCCTACGCGCGGCAGTTCCTCGGCTTGATGGAGAAGCCCGACGTCGACTCGATCGAGGGGCTCTCGCCGGCGATCTCAATCGACCAGAAGACGACCTCGCGCAACCCGCGCTCGACGGTCGGGACCGTGACCGAGATCTACGACTACCTGCGCCTGCTCTGGGCGCGGATCGGCACCCCGTTCTGCCCCGAGTGCGGCGAGGAGATCACCGGCCAGACCCAGGAGCAGATCGTCGATCGGCTGATGACCCTCGACGAGGGGGCCAAATTCATGGTGATGGCGCCGGTTGTCCGCGGCCGCAAAGGCGAGTACGGGAAGTTGCTCGAGCAGATGCGGCTCGAGGGTTACTCGCGGGTCAAGGTCAACGGCGAGCTGCGCCGCCTCGACGAGGAGATCGTGCTCGACAAGAAGTACAAACACGACATCGCCGTCGTCGTCGACCGCCTGGTGATGAAAAACGACCTGCGCCGCCGCCTCTCCGAGTCGGTCGAAGCGGCCGCCGGCCTCGCCGCCGGGCTGATCGAAGTCGAGATCCTCAGCAGTCCCAAATCCGCCGGCCGCGGAAGCGAAGCTGAGCAGGCTGGCGGCGTGATGTTGTTCTCCGAGCAGTTCGCCTGCCTCAACTGCGGCACCTCGATCCCCGAGCTGGAGCCGCGGATCTTTTCCTTCAACTCACCCCACGGCGCCTGCGACCGTTGCCACGGCCTCGGCTTCCAGCGGGTGATCGACCCCGAGCTGGTCGTCCCCGACCCGACGCTCTCCCTCGCCGAGGGCGCCCTGCAGCCCTGGAACCGCGGCATCACCGCCTACTGGAGGCGGCTGATCGCCTCGGTCGCCGAGACCTATGACGTCGACGCCGACAAGCCCTGGTCCAAGCTCTCGAAAAAAGAGCGGGAGCTGTTCCTCTACGGCACCGGCGAGGAGCGCCACCATGTCTCCTACACCAACCGCTTCGGTCGCCGCCGCTCCTACAAGGTTCGCTTCGAGGGGATCGTCAACAACCTGCAGCGGCGCTACGAGGAGACCGATTCGGAGTCAAACCGCGAGCGGATCGAGGGCTACATGGCCGAGCAGCCCTGCCCCGCCTGCAAGGGCGCCAGGCTGCGGCCGGAGAGCCTCGCGGTCAGAGTCGGCGGCCTCAGCATCGCCGAATACAGCGACCTCTCCGCCCACAACGCCGCCGAGTGGATCCGCAGCCTGGAGATGACCGAGACCGAGCGGGCGATCGCGCGGCTGATCGTGCGCGAGATCACCGAGCGGCTCTCCTTCCTCGAGAACGTCGGCATCGGCTACCTCTCGCTGGCCCGCGCGGCCCGCTCGCTCTCCGGCGGCGAGGCGCAGCGGATCCGGCTCGCGACCCAGATCGGCTCGCACCTGGTCGGGGTGATGTACGTGCTCGACGAGCCCTCGATCGGCCTCCACCAGCGTGACAACGAGAAGCTAATCGGGACCCTCGACCGCCTCCGCGACCTCGGCAACACGGTGATCGTCGTCGAGCACGACGAGGGGACGATGATGGCCGCCGACCACCTCGTCGACCTCGGCCCCGGCGCCGGAGAGCACGGCGGCCATGTGATCGCCGCCGGCACCCCGAAAGAAGTCGCCAAGAACCCCAGCTCGCTGACCGGCCAGTACCTCTCCGGCAAGAAAATGATCGAGGTCCCGACCGAGCGCCGTCGCCCGACCGGCGAGCTGGTCGTCCGCGGCGCCCGCGAACACAATCTCAAGGGCGTCGACGTCGAGTTCCCACTCGGGGTCTTCTGCTGCGTCACCGGCGTCTCGGGCTCCGGCAAGTCGACGCTGGTCAACGAGACCTTGCACCACGCGGTCGCCAACCGCCTGCACCAGGCGAAACTGCGCCCTGGCGCTCACGACGGCATCGACGGCCTCTCCCAGATCGACAAGATCATCAACATCGACCAGTCGCCGATCGGTCGCACGCCGCGCTCCAACCCGGCCACCTACACGGGACTCTTCGACCACATCCGCCAGATCTTCACCCAGACGCAGGAGTCGCGAGCGCGCGGCTACAAGCCCGGCCGCTTCAGCTTCAACGTCAAGGGCGGCCGCTGCGAGGTCTGCAAAGGCGACGGCCAGATCAAGATCGAGATGCACTTCCTGCCCGACGTCTACGTCCCCTGCGAGCAGTGCCACGGCAAGCGCTACAACCGCGAGACGCTCGAGGTCCGCTTCAAAGGCAAGAACATCGCCGACGTGCTCGAGCTCTCGGTCGAGGACGCGGTCGAGTTCTTCGAGAACATCCCGAAGATCGCCCGCCGGCTGCGGACGCTGAACGACGTCGGCCTCGGCTACATCCGCCTCGGCCAGCCGGCGACGACCCTCTCCGGCGGCGAGGCGCAGCGGGTCAAGCTCGCCACCGAGCTCTCCAAAGTCGCCACCGGCGACACCCTCTACATCCTCGACGAGCCGACCACCGGCCTCCACTTCGCCGACGTGCAGCGCCTACTCGAGGTGCTCGGCCGCCTCGTCGACGCCGGCAACAGCGTCGTCGTCATCGAGCACAACCTCGACGTGATCAAGACCGCCGACCACCTCGTCGACCTCGGTCCCGAGGGCGGCGAAGGCGGCGGTGAGATCGTCGCCACCGGCACCCCCGAGCAGGTCGCCGCGGTGGCCGGCTCCTACACCGGTCGCTTCCTCACCGAGCTGGTCGAGCCGGCCAAGCCGAAGCGCCGCAGGCGTGAGCCTGTGGCCGCCTAGTCCAACCGCTCAGCCTCTCCTACTGCGGGCTGGCCACTCTTGCGCATTCCTGTGCGGACGGGGTGAATGAAATGTCCGCAATGGGGTAATGGTCCAATGCCAAATCCCCGAGGAGGAGGGTTATGTCCAACCCAGCGATGTTGCGGCGTCTCGTAGGTATCGGTTGTGCGCTGCTCGCGGTAGGCCTGTTGGTGGCCGGCTGCGGCGGTAGCAATGGAGGTGGCGGGACGAAGATCGCCCTCCTGCTCCCCGAAAACGAAACGCCACGGTATGAATCCAACGACAAACCGGACTTCGAGAAGGCCGTCGAAGAAAACTGCGAAGACTGCGAAGTGCTCTACAGCAACGCCGGCGGCGACGCCTCCAAGCAGCAGAGCCAGGCCGAAGCGGCGCTGACCCAGGGCGCCGAAGTCCTGGTCGTCGACCCGATGGACTCGAAATCGGCCGCGGCGATCGCCGAACAGGCGAAAGCCCAGAACGTGCCGGTGGTCAGCTACGACCGCCTGATCGAAAACGGCGAAGTCGACGCCTACGTCTCCTTCGACAACGAAAAAGTCGGCGAACTGCAGGCCGAAACGCTGGCGGAAAAACTGAAAGAAGACGGCAGCGCCAGCGGCCCGATCATCATGATCAACGGCGACCCGGCCGACCCCAACGCGGCGTTGTTCAAAAAAGGCGCGCACAAGGGATTCGAAGCGGCTGGCGTCCAGATCGCGAAGGAGTACGACACGCCCGGCTGGTCCGCCGAAAACGCCCAGCGTGAGGCGCAGCAGGCGATCACCGCCCTCGGCAACGACGGCTTCGCCGGGGTCTACGCCGCCAACGACGACACCGGCGGTGGCGCGATCGCAGCGCTGAAGGGCGCCGGCATTAATCCCGAAGAAAAGCCGGTCACCGGTCAGGACGCGACCGTCGCGGGTCTGCAGCGGATCCTCGCCGGCCAGCAGTACCTGACGATCTACAAGGAAATTCCGCCCCAGGCCACGATCGCCGCTGAAATCGCGATCTCCCTGGCCGAAGGGGAAGAACCCCCGGCGGACCTGATCACCGAAGAAATCAACAACGGGAAGACCGATGTGCCGTCGGCCATCCTCGAACCGGTTGCCGTGTTGAAGGACAACGTCAAGTCCACGGTGGTCGCCGACGGGTTTGTCAGCGCCTCCGAACTCTGCACCGGCCCCTACAAGGCCAACTGCGAAGAAGTAGGGATCTCCGGGTGATCTAGTGGCATCTGGCGCTCCACTCCTCGAGCTGGAGAAAGTCAGCAAGCGATTCGGCCCGGTCCAAGCTCTGGACCGGGTCGACTTCGCCGTGCACGCCGGCGAGGTCGTCGGCCTGGTCGGCGACAACGGCGCCGGGAAGTCGACGATGGTGAAGACGATCGCCGGCATCCACAGCGCCGACGAGGGGACGATCCGCTTCGACGGCGAGGAAGTGAGGATCAAAGGCCCACAGGACGCGACCGAACTGGGGATCGCGACCGTCTACCAGGACCTCGCCCTGTGCGACAACCTCGACGTCGTCGCCAACCTCTTTCTCGGTCACGAGGAGGTCTCGCTGGGGCTCGGCCGGGCCTCCCGTCAGCTCGACGAGGCGCGGATGGAGCACCAGACGAGCGAGCTGCTCTCGAACCTGGCGGTGACGATTCCCAGCCTGCGCAGCGAGGTCGGCACCCTCTCCGGTGGCCAGCGCCAGCAGGTCGCGGTGGCCCGCTCGCTGCTCGGCGAGCCGAAAGTCGTCCTGCTCGACGAGCCCACCGCGGCCTTGGGCGTCTCCCAGACCGCCCAGGTCCTGAAACTGATCCGGCGCCTGCGCGAGCGTGAGCTCGGCGTCGTCGTCATCAGCCACAACCTCGCCGACGTCTTCGAGGTCGCCGACCGGATCTTCGTCCTGCGACTGGGACGGGCGGGGGGAGAGTTCGACGCCCAGCAGACGACCGAGGAGCACGTGATCGGAGCGATCACCGGCCTCGGCGGCGAGAAAAGCGCCGAGCAGGCCGAGCGAGCCGAGATCGAGGCGGAGAAACAGGAGGAGGAGGGATGAGCGAGACGGTCGAGAGCGCCGAAGCGCAGGGGCCCGGATCCGACAAGGGCGAGCGCAGCATCCGTCGCGAGACGCTGCGGCGGATCGTCCAGGGCGATCTCGCCTCGTTGCGGGTTGTCATCGGCCTGGCGCTGATCTGGATCATCTTCCAGTCTCAGAACGACCGCTTCCTCTCGTCCGAGAACCTGACCAACCTCGGGCTGCAGATCACTGCGGTCGGCTTGATCTCGGTCGGCATCGTCTACGTGCTGCTGCTCGGCGAGATCGACCTCTCGGTCGGTGCGGTAAGCGGCCTCGCCGCGGCGGTGATGGCCGTCCTCAACGTCAAGCACGGCTGGAATCCCTACCTGGCGATCTTCGCCGCGATCCTGGTCGGGACCGGAATCGGCCTTCTCCAGGGCTTCCTCTTCAGCCGTTTCGGAGTTCCTTCTTTCGTCGTCACCCTGGCGGGACTGCTCGCATGGCAGGGAGCATTGCTGGAGGTGTTGGGATCGACCGGGTCGATCAACATCACCGACCCGAAAATCACCGGCCTGGCCAACACCTTCTACTCGGACGCGGTCGGCTGGATCTTCGCCGCGATCGCGATTGCCGGCTACGGAGCGGTGCTGGCGCTTGGCTATAAACGCCGGCGAGACGCCGGCCTGGCGGCCGAGAACCCGACCTCGCTGATCGTCCGCTTCGTCCTCGTCGCGGTCGTCGTCATCGCCGCGATCCTGGTCTTCAACTCCGACCGCGGCCTGCCACTCGCGGTGCTGATCCTGGTCGGCTTCGTCGTCGGCATGGAGTACGTGGTGAAGATGACCGGCTTCGGCCGTCACGTCTTTGCGGTCGGCGGCAACGCCGAGGCGGCGCGGCGGGCGGGGATCAGGGTCAACGGGGTGCGCATCGCGGTCTTCGCGATCGCCGGCTCGATGGCGGCGATCGGTGGGATCATGGCCGCCTCGCGGCTATTGGCCGTCAACCAGAACTCCGGCGGCAACGAACTCCTGCTGCTGGCGATCGCCGGCCCGGTGATCGCCGGAACCAGCCTCTTCGGCGGCCGCGGCTCGGTCTGGACCGCCCTCCTCGGGGCCCTGGTGATCGGCTCGATCTCCAACGGCATGGACCTGCTCGCCCTCTCCTCGGCGGTCAAGTTCATGGTCACCGGCGGCGTCCTGCTGCTGGCCGTCCTGGTTGACGCGGTGGCGCGCAACCAGCGCCAAACCTCCGGCAGGGTCTAGCGCGACGAGACGAGCAGCGAGGCGCCTATCGCGCCTCCGAGGTCGCCTAGTGAGGCGACGCGGATCGCGGGCGGTCGCTCGTCGAGGAAGAGGTGCGTGTTCATCTCTTCCATCAGCGGGTCCATCAGCCGCTCGCCGAAGCGGATCCCGAGGCCGCCGCCGATGATTACCGCTTCGGGGTCGATCAGGTTGACCGCCGAGGCGATGCCGGTCCCGAGCGCCTCGATCGCGCGCTCGATCAGTTTCTCGGCGAGATGGTCGCCGTGGTCCAGCGCCCGCTCCCAGATGCCGCTGGTCAGCCGCGGTTTGTCGTGCTTCTCCATCAGGTGGAAGAGGTCGGTCTTGTGTCCCTCTTCGTGCTGGCGCCGCGCCTCGGCTTCCATCGCCGAGCGCCCGGCGTAGGCCTCCATACAGCCGCGCCGCCCGCAGGGGCACTTTGCGCCGCCGCGCTTGACGACCATATGGCCGATCTCCCCGGCGGCGCCGCGGCCCAGCCACGGCTTGCCGTCGAGAACGAGGCCACCGCCGACGCCGGTTCCCCAGAAGACGCCGATCAGGCTCTGGAACTCCTGCCCGGCGCCGAGGTGGAACTCGGCCTCGGTCGCGACCTGGACGTCGTTGCCGACTTTGACCTCGGCTCCAAGCGCCTTTTTCAGGTTTTCGGCGAGCGGAAAGCTGCCTTCCCAGCCCGGAAGGTTCTTGGCCGAGGAGACGATGCCGGTCTTCTCGTCGGCGTCGCCAGGGGAGCCGACCCCGATCCCGCTCAGCTCGCCGGTCTCGACGCCGGCGTCCTTGGCGGCTTGGCGCAGCGCCTCGGCCATCGCCGCGGCGACGTCCTCCGGCCCACCGCTGGTCGGCGTCGGCTGCCGAGCCTGCCCGACCACCTCACCGCGCCCGTCAACGATCGCCGTCTGAATCTTCGTGCCGCCAAGATCGATGCCACCGCGCAGGTCCGTCACGCGCGCCAGTCTATGCGGCATTCGTCCTTTTCCGGGCATATGTACGGAAAAGGACGAACGCCGGTGGCATAACGTGCAGCCGATGGCGATGAGTGGCTGGAGGCTTTGGTGGACGAAGCGGCGCTGGTACGAGCGCAACCACCGGCGGCTGCGGCGCTGGCGGATCGACCGCCATGCGGCTCGCGGCGGCTTCTACATTCGCCACCCGGTCGAGGGCGAGGTGCTGGAGGCGCTCGACGAGGGACGCTTGAGGATCGGCGAGGGGACGCTGCTCGAGCCGGGATGCTGGCTGACGCTGGCGCCTGGGGCCCGGATCGAGATCGGCGCCGGCTGTTTCCTCAACCGCAACGTGATGATCGCCGCCCACGAGAGCGTGACGATCGGCGACCACACGATGTTCGCCAACGGCTGCTTCGTCGGCGACGCCGAGCACCGCTACGACGACGCCGAGAAGCCGATCACCTGGCAGGGGTTCACGACCAAGGGGCCGGTGAAGATCGGCGCCAACTGCTGGTTCGGGATCAGCTGCGCGGTGACCAGCGGGGTCAGCGTCGGCGAGCGATGCGTGATCGGCGCCAACGCGGTCGTCACCCGCGACATCGAGCCCGGGACGATCGCGGCCGGGGCGCCGGCGAAGCCGATCCGGAAGATCGACTTCGCCGCTCCCGGGGGGTGACTACTGGAGGAAACCCGTTGCTTCGACGGCTTTGAGGACCTGCGCAGCCGTTTTCGGCTTGTCGAAGGCGCCGTCGGGGGAGAGGTTCGCCGCGCTCGGCTTCAGCAGCAGGCCGGCGACCGACGCGTGCCGCGCCTCGACGGTCAGGATCGAAGCCGCCGCTGCCACGTAGGCGGGGTCGGCGATGTTCAGTACCTGGCCCGAGTAGGCGCCGACGCCAGTGTTCTCCAGCGCCACCGCGGTCTTGATGAAGGCCGACGCGCTCGCGGTCGTGGCTCCGAAGTCGACCTTTGGAGCCGCCACCGCCTGGCTGCCCAGTGCCTTCTTGAGGAAGGCGACGTGGGCGTTCTCGTCGGCGGTGGTCCGCTTGAGGAAGGCCTGCTCCTGGGCGCCTTTGAGGAACGTTTTCTTCTTGTTGTTGGCGGTCGCCTCGTTGTAGAAGGCGGCCTCGAGATACTCCAGGGTGAGGGCGTAGTTGAGGATGCCGATGTCGCCCTTGCCGAATTTCGCCGGCGGGCGTCCCTTGCCCGCGGCCATCGCCGCCGCCGGGGTGAGCGCGCTGAGCAGCGCGCCGCCGCCGACCAGGCCACCGCCGGCCAGTCCCGCCTTCTTCAGGAAGTCGAGCCGGGTGTCGCCGTCCAGTGCCTCGGTCGCATCGTGCGCCGCCTCCTGCATAACTGCGTCGATCTCTGAGCTCATGCTTCCTCCCGCGTCGAAGTCTCTTTCTCCACATTGCGGGACGGGATCGCGGGCGGATCACCGGATCGAAAAGACTTTCCGGCCGAATGTCACAGAACCGCTACGAAGCGTGCCTATAATTTGCCTCTGCACGGCCGTGACCCCTAGGGCATGGACCTATGACTCCGAATCTCCTCACCGATACCCCTCGTCCCACCGTGGCCGCTCACGCACTGCGCACGAAGGCCGAGCTCCGCACTGCGCTGGAGGCGCCTCGCCGTGAAGGGATGACGATCGGCTTGGTGCCGACGATGGGCTTCCTGCACGAGGGGCACCTCTCGCTGATCCGCGCCGCCCGTGCCGAATGCGACCTGGTGGTGATGAGCCTCTTCGTCAACCCGACCC
>CAWAUA010000003.1:0-105134 GCA_963785175.1 uncultured Actinomycetes bacterium
GCCCGTCGAGGTGGAGGTTCGGCCGCCTTCGCCGTTCCGGATGCCGCGCGGCAGCTCCGACCGCACCCTGCGGGTCCGCGGTGGGGTCGCCACACGTCTCCTCCACGTAGGTGGCAGTCCAGTCCTTGTCCGCGCCTGGCAGCCGGTGCGGGGCCTGGTGCGGTTCCGTGCCGAGGCGGTCGATCCGGGGCAGGTCTCGCGGCCGCCGATCGAGGTGCCGCCCTGTCCGGGCCCGGCGGCCCCCGAGCAGGGCGAGGAGGCGATTGCCGCGGCGATGCGCCGGGCGCTCTGGGTCGACGCCGACCTCACCGACTTCCACCGCCGCTTCCGCCGCGACCGCCACGGTCGGGCCGCTGATCCGCCGCATGCCCTGGTTCCGGCCGAAAGGCCGCCCGTGGCCCTGGGAGGCTCTGTCCGCGGCGGTGGTCGGGCAGCTGATCGAGGCGCAGCGGGCGGCCTTGATCGAGCGCCGCATCGCCGGCCGCTGGGGGGCGCGCCTCGGGGAGGGACGGGAGGCGCTGCGCGACGTCCCCTGTCCGGCCGCGATCGCCGGCCGCGCCCCGGCCGAGTTGGAGCAGATGGAACTGGTCGGCAAACGCGCGCTGGCGCTGCGCCGGGCGGCTGGCCCGCGACGTCGCCGCCGGACGCTGCCGGATCGAGAGCGCCAGGGCGATGCCCGTCTGCTGGCGATGTCACAGATCGGCCCCTGGACCGTGCAATGCCTCGGCCTCTTCGGGCGCAACGAACTCGACGCGCTTCCCGCCGGCGACCTCGCCTACATCAAGCTCGTCGGCCGTCTCGCCGGCGGCGGACGTCGGGCGACGATCCCGGAGGTCGAAAGTGGTATGCGCCATATGAGACCTATCGCGGCCTGGTCGGGGCGCTGACGCTCTCCGGTCTCTACCGCCTCGTCGCCCAGGGTCCGCCGATGCGCCTCGCTGCCTGAAGATCGCCCCGCCGCACTCCTCAAGGCCGTTTGTTCCCCGGCCGATGACCATGTGAATGCGTGAGCCTGCTGACAGGAACTGGCCCGAGCACGAGGTCAAGCGCTTCGTCGACCAGCTTGCCGCCGGCGGGCACGATTTCCAGCGTCTGGTCGAGCGACTGCCGGTGATCGTCTACACCGCCGAGCTTGGCGAACGCGGCCGCTGGCGCTACGTCAGCCCGCAGGTCGAGGAGATCCTCGGCTACCAGGCGGAGGAATTTGTCGCCGACCCCGGCCTATGGGCCAGCCTCCTGCACCCGGACGACCGGCAAAAAGCGCTCGACCAGGAACCGACGATCACCTCGGCAAACGCGACACCGCGCCGGTCGAATACCGTATGCACACCCGCGAGGGTACGGTGGTCTGGATCCACGACGAGGCGGTCCTCGAAGCCGATGAGGACGGGGTCCCGGTCTGGCACGGGGTCCTCTACGACGTCAGCACCCGCAAGGTGACCGAGGACGAGCTGCAGCGTGCCCTCTCCCAGCAGGCCGTCGTCGCCCGCCTCGGTGAGCGGGCGATGCAGAACAGCGACCCCCAGGAGATGATGGAAGCGGCCACCGAGCTGATCGGCAAGGTCGACGGCGTCCACAGCGCCTGCATCTGGGAGATGGGCCGCGACGGCCGCCGACTGAACCTTCGCGCCGGCCTCGAGGGCTCGGCGCTCGGCGCCGGCCGCCGGGTCTCGGCCTCCCGCGACTCCCACGCTGGCGCCGCACTGGACTCCGGCACCCACGCGATCGTCGCCGACTGGAGCGAGGAGACCCGCCACACGATGCCGCCGGTGCTGCGGGTCTTCGGTGCCGCCAGCAGCCTCGCGGTGGTGATCGACGGCAAGAACCGGCCGTTCGGCGTCCTCGACGTCCACGCGACCGAGCCCCACCGCTTCACCGCCAAAGACGTGCCCTTCGTCCTGGGAGCGGCCAACGTCCTCGCCGACTCGATCGAGCGCCATGCCGCCGACAAGGCGCTCCGCTACCGCGTCTGCACGACTCGCTCACCGGGCTGCCGAACCGCCTCAGCTCGTCGACGCGCTCGGCGAGTCGCTCGACAAAGCGGCGGTCTCGGGCTCGCCGGTGGGGATCCTCTTCCTCGACCTCGACCACTTCAAGCTGATCAACGACAGCCTCGGCCATCACGCCGGCGACGACCTGCTGCGGGAGGTGGCACCGCGGCTGCCTCGCACCTGCGGCCCGGCGACATCGTCGCCCGCTTCGGCGGCGACGAGTTCGGGATCCTGATCGAGCGGCTCGCCGACGAAGGCGAGGCGATCGCGATCGCCGACCGCGTCGCCGACGCCTTCACCCAACCCTTCTCCCTCGACGGAGTCGACCACTTCGTCAGCGCCAGCATCGGCGTCGCCGTCTCCCGCGCTTCGGAAGGCCGCACCGTCAACGCCGAGCTGCTGATCCGCGATGCCGACGCGGCGATGTACCGGGCCAAGGAAGGCGGCCGCGCCCGCTGCGTCCTCGTCGACGCCGAGATGCGGGCCGGGGCGATGCGGCGGCTGGAGGTCGAACGGGAGCTGCGCTTCGCGCTCGAGCGCGATGAGCTCGCGCTGCACTACCAGCCGGTCGTCGACCTGCGCTCGGGCGAGATCACCGGGCTGGAGGCGCTGGTCCGCTGGCACCATCCCGAGCGGGGAATCCTCGAACCGTCCGAGTTCGTCCCGATCGCCGAGGACAGCGGCCTAATCGTGCCGATCGGGCGCTGGGTGCAGGAGCGCGCCTGCCGCCAGGCGCTCGAGTGGCATCAGTTGCGCCTCGACGCGCGCCCGCTCGACGTCGCCGTCAACCTCTCCGCCCGCCAGCTCGCCCACCGCGACCTGCCGGCGAGGGTCGAGGAGATCCTCGCCCGCACCGGCCTGGATCCCGTCGACCTTCGGCTCGAGATCACCGAGAGCGTCCTCGTCGAGGAGTCGGCGACGGCGATCGCTCGCTGGAGGAGCTGAACGAGTCGGCGTCCGCCTCGTTCTCGACGACTTCGGCACCGGCTACTCGTCGCTCGCCTACCTCAACCGCTTCCCCTTCCACGCGCTGAAGATCGACCGGTCCTTCGTCGACGCGCTGGGGATCGAGCAGGAGCGACGGCGATCGTCGAGGCGATCATCGGTATGGCCCGGGCGCTCTCGCTCGAGGTGATCGCCGAGGGCGTCGAGAGCGAGGTCCAGCTCTCCGAGCTGCGCCGCCTCGGCTGCGACTACGCCCAGGGGCACCTCTTCCACGCGGCGATGCCCGAGCGCGAGGTCAGCCGGCTGATCGCCGAAGGCGCGCTCGGCTATTCGGGGATTTCGCCCGAGGGCAAGTAGCCGTTGTCGAGCAGATCGCTCGCCGTCGGCAGCGATTCGATCAGGCCGTTGTCCCGCATCCAGGCGGCGAAGGCGGTCCACTCTTCGGGATCCATGTAGCCGTAGGGCCGCTCCTTGATCCGCGCCCCCAGCAGCGGCAGCGTCGCTTTCACCTCGGCGGCGGTGAGTTTTGGTTCCAGGTCGGGGTTGGCTTCGGCGATCGCGCTGGTCGCCGCGCCGGGCTGGGCCACGGCCGCCTCGGTCCCGCGGGCCAGGGCGGCGAGGAAGAGGCGGAACTTCTGCGAATCTTCTTCCAGGCTCTGGCGCCGCGCGACCAGGACCAGCTCGTCGTAGGTGGGGACGCCGAGCTGGTCGACCGGGGTGATGACGGGGGCTTTGCCGCGTTCGCGCAGGTCGATGCCCTCGACGTTGCTGTAGCCGCCGAGCATCGCCTCGGCCAGCCTCCGAGCAGGGCGGGGAGGAGGCCGAAGCCGACGTTGACCGCCTTGACGTCGTCGGGGGTGAGTTTGACCCGGGCGAGGATCGTCTTCAGGAAGGCGTCCTGGTAGGGGATGCCGGCGGTGGCGACGGTCTTGCCCTCGAGGTCGCCGACGCCTTTGATCCCGGAGCTCTGCAGCCAGATCAGCGAGGTCAGCGGCCGGTTGACCAGCGCCCCGATCGCGACCACGTCGAGGCCCTGTTCCTGCGCCAGCGCAACCTCGGGCTCGTAGGAGATCGCGAGGTCGGAGCTGCCGGCGGCGACCTGCTTGATCGGCGCTGCCGGGTCGGAGGGGGTGTCGATAGAGACGTCGAGGCCGGCTTCTTCGAAGTAGCCGAGCTTCTGTGCCATGTAGATCCCGGCGTGGTCGGGATCCGGGTAGAAGTCGAGCGTCAGGCTGAAAGTCTTCGCGGGCGGCGCCCGTCGTGTCCTCCGACTTCTCGCCGCAGGCGGAGAGAACGAGGGTGAGGGCGAGGACGGCGAGGGCAAGGGCCCAGATCCGGTGGCGCGTCATCGGGTGAGTTCTATCGCCAAGAGACGACGCGCCGCTCTGCCAGCGCGGTGAGACCGAAGAGGGTGAGTCCGATCGCCGAGAGGATTGCGACGACGCGAACACCCGTGCGGTCTCCAACTGGGCGTTGTCCTGAAGGATCAGGTGGCCTAGGCCGGAGCTTGCACCAACCCACTCGCCGAACAACGCCGCAACCGGCGCGAAGACGATCGAGATCTTGATTCCGGTGAAGAGATAGGGGAGAGCGGTCGGGACGGAGAGCCGCTGGAAGATCTGCCAGCGCGAGGCATAGAGCGTGCGCATGGCTGCGGCGCCTCCGGGTCGACCGAGGAAAGGCCGTTGAGGGTCGCGACAGTGATCGGGAAGAAGCAGACGAGGGCGACGACGAGGATCTTGGGGACTCTATTCCGAACCCGAACCAGATCACCAGAATCGGGGCGATGGCGACGATCGGGATCGTCTGCGAGGCGATGACGAGCGGGTAGGTCGAGCGCAGAACGAAGCCGGAGAAGTGCATCGCGGTCGCGAAGGCGACACCCGTCGCGAGGGCACAGGCGAAGCCGAGCAGGATCTCCTTCAGCGTGACCCAGGCGTTTTCGGCCAGCAATGATCGGTTCCCCCAGCCGCTTGGGCAATTTCCGCCGGTGACGGGACGAGGAACTCTTCGAGCCGAAGAGTTCGGCGAGCAGCCCGGTCGATGCGGCCAACTGCCAGAGGCCGATCAGCGTCAGCAGGAACAGAGCCGGCAGTGCCCATCGCCAGGCCCCGTCCCATCGCGTGGTTCCTTTTGGACTCGTAGCGACCGTAAGGAACCACGCAACGCGTGGAGCGCTTCCTCTCGCGCGGCGACAAAGGCGGGGTCGGTGACGGCGGCGTCGCGGTCGGGCGCGCGGGGGTCGGGGGCGCTGAGCTCCGTGACGATCCGTGCCGGCCGGGCCGAGAGCACGGCGACGCGGTCGGAGAGGTAGAGCGCCTCCTCGACGTCATGGGTGACGAGGATGACGGTGCGGGGGTCGCTGCGCAGGGCGGCCGCGAGCCACTCCTGCATCTCCGCCCGGGTGATCGCGTCGAGCGAGGCGAAGGGCTCGTCCAGCGCCAGCACCGGCTTGCCGGCGATCAGGGTCCGCAGGAAGGCGACCCGTTGCCGCATTCCGCCGGAGAGCTCGGCCGGGCGTGCAGCTTCGAACCCGGCGAGGCCGAAGCGCTCGAAGAGGCCAGCGGCGGCGGCGCGCGCCTCCCGCCGTCCCATCCCCTGGTTGCGAAGGGCGAGGGCGGCGTTGTCGATCGCCGAGTACCAGGGCAGCAGCAGGTCGCGCTGGGGCATGAAGGCGCAGCGGGCGAGGCGCTCCTCGGCGTAGCGGCGTCCCCCACCTCGATCGTCCCGGCGCTTGCCTCGCGCAGGCCGCAGACCAGCTCCAGCAGGGTCGACTTGCCGCAGCCGGAGGGGCCGACGAGGCCGAGGACGCCGTGGGCCCGCGCCTCGAGGTCGATCGCGTCGAGCGTCTGCAGCTCACCGTAGGCGTGGCTGACGCCTCGCAGCCGGATCGCGTCGGCGGGATCTTGGGGGCGCGGAGGGGGTGGATCCACGGTTTGAGACCCCAGGCTGTCGGGCTCCATCCTGGTATCCTGGCGCACTCTGCACTCCCGACCAAGAAGGTCAGGAAAGTCGAAATCAGTTAGTGCGGAACCCAGATCATTCATGGACCCGGCAATCGTCCTTTTCGGATTGGCAATCGGCGTGCTCGTCGGTATGACCGGCATGGGCGGAGGCTCGCTGATGACCCCGCTGCTGATCCTCATCTTCGGGATCTCGCCGACCACCGCGATCGGCACCGACATCTTCTACGCGGCGGTGACCAAGACCGTCGGCGGCTGGCGCCACCTGCGGATGAAGACGGTGAACATGGACCTGGTCAAGTGGCTGGCGATCGGCAGCGTGCCCTCGGCCGTCGCCGGTCGCCCTCGTCTCGTGGCTGCAGACGAAGGTCGGCGAAGCGCGCCTCGACGAACTCGTCTACGCGGTCCTCGGCGGCACCCTGCTGATGGTCGGCGTCATCACCCTCACCCGGGCGCTGATCCTCCGCAACCTGATCGACGAGCGCGACCGCTTCGACGTCGAGCGCCGCCACAAGGTCGCGGCGATCGTGATCGGCGCCACCACCGGGTTCGTGATCGGGATCACCTCGGCCGGCTCCGGCACGGTGATCGCGATCCTGCTGATCGCCGTCTACCGCCTCGCCGAAGAGAGTGGTCGGCACCGATGTCTTCCACGCCGCGATCCTGCTCTGGGCAGCGGGGATCGCCCATTGGATCGGCGGCAACGTCGACTTCGTCCTCGCCGGCAACATCCTCCTCGGCAGCATCCCGGGGGTGGTGATCGGCGCTTCGCTCTCGGACAAGGCACCGCAGGGTCTCCTTCGCACCGCGCTCGGCCTCGTCCTGATCGGGTCCGGAATCGTCACCGTCCAGAAGGGCGATCCCGACGTCTGGCCGATCGCCGCCGCGATCGCCGCGGTCGGTCTCGCCGCAATCCTCTACGCGCCGCACTGGCTCAACCGACGCCGGGAGCAGCAGCGACAGCAAGAGGCGGATCAGACCGCCGCACTCGCACGGACGCTCCCCGCCGACTGATTAACTAGACACATGAGAGTTTCCGCGAAGGCCGACTACGCGGTGCGGGCCGCTGCCGAGCTTGCCGCCGCCCAGGCGGAGGAGGCACCGGTCAAGGGCGAGCGCCTGGCCGAGGCCCAGGACATCCCGCTCCAATTCCTCGAGCACATCCTGCTCGAGCTGAAGCACCACGGCATCGTCCGCGCCCGCCGCGGGGCAAAGGGCGGCTACTGGCTCGCCCGCCCGGCCGACGAGGTAACCGTCGCCGAGATCGTCCGCGCCGTCGAGGGCCCGATCGCCCACGTCCAGTCGACCCCGCCCGAGGCAATCGAGTACCGCGGCCACTCCAAGCACCTCCAAGAGGTTGGATCGCAGTCCGCGCCAGCCTCCGCACCGTGCTCGAGGGAGTAACCCTCGCCGACCTGGTCTCCGGCGAGCTGCCGAGCGTAGTAACCGACCTCGCCGCCTCAAAGGACGCCTGGGTCGCGCGGTAGCTGGCGTTCTGCGCGGGGGTTAGAGCGCCGAACTGCCTAACCTGAACCGTCTGAAAATGAGACACCTGGGAGGTCGGCGAAGCCGGCCCGGTCGGAACTGACGACCTGCCGCTCCCGGGCTCGGGCCGTTGCGACGATGATTAGGTCGTGGGCCCCACGAGGCGTGCCTGCCTGCTGGACGTGCGCCAACAGAGCGGCGTGCGCTTCGGCAACGTCGAGGTCGTAGGGCTCGATCGAGACGGCGTCGAGAACCGCCACGACGAACCGCTCACGCTTACTCCTCCGGCTCCCTTTCACCAGCTGAACGCCAACCTTCAACTCCGCCACGGTGATTGCCGCGACTGCGACGTCGTCACCGTCGTCGATCACCTCGGCGAGCGAGTCACCCCCGCGCTCGGCGTCGACCAAGACCGTCGTATCGAGGATCAGTCGCGCCAGGGGTCTGTCACTGGATCCATGCCCTCGCGAAGCTCCCGCAACTCTCCCGCCCAGGCATCGTCAGGCCGATTGGCGCGAAGCACCTCCTTAAGCGCTTTCCCCGTCCCGCCGCTCGTAGGCCCGATGGTCGCGACGGCGCGACCGTGGCGAACAACGACAAAGGACTCCCCGTCCCGCTCCACATCGTCCAGAACCTCCGAAAACCGGCGGGATGCATCAGTCGCGCTCAGCTGCTTCACGAAATCAGATTATCTGATTACGGCACCTCAGGAACGGGCGATCGCAGCATCGGATGTCCGCGCGTCGTGGAAGGCGATCACAACGACTCGATCCTCGGCCTCGATGTACATGTAGACCACGATCAGCCAGCCCCACGGACCGATCAGCGCACGGCAATCCCGCCAGACGCCCGAGAGCTGTTTGCCGGCGCGTGGGAACTCTCCCAAGGTGAGAAGCGAGCGGGAGATGCGCTCTCGCGTGTCGGCCGGGAGCCGGCGGGTCTCGATCAGCGCGCGAAGCTCATCACGCGCCAGGCGCGTGACCTCGATCGTCGGCATCGGCTAGAGCTCTGAGAGCGGGACCGTCTCGCCGCGCCGGGCCTGCTCGATCGAATCCTGCGCTCTCTCCCACGCCCCAGGAATCCCGTCGAGAATTTCAGTGATCCGCGAGGCGTCCGGATCGGCTTCATCGAGGGCACTGGAGAGAAGGGAGCGGGCCAAGGTCCCCTCCTGAACATGCGTGCGCTCTGCCAAGCTGGCCAGCTTGCGTGCGTAGTCCGGCTCCAGCGTGACGTTAATGCGACGGTTTCGCTCAGCCATGCTAATAGAGTACACGCAAGGACACGCTGCGTACATGGCTGAGGTCATGCGACCTTTGGCTTATGAGCCCGATTCAGGGGACCGCTGGACTACGTGGGGCAGAGTTTCAAGCGGTTCTCGCGAGATCGAGATCGGCTGGGATCGGCTGGGATCTGTGGGGCGTGTTGCCCCATTTGTTGCCCCAGCCCCACGCGCAACCCGCCGGCACCGACCGCGTTGCGTTTCGGGACTAGAGCCCGCGGGGGGAGAAGCGGGCAGTTCGTCGCCAGGCCGCGAACGGTCCTGCCAGCTTGTATAGATCGCAGTAATCGTGCAACCCCAGCAGAATCCGATTCCCGCCGTAATCGTCTCGGCAACCCACAGCGGCGCCGGCAAGACGACGGCTACCGCCTCGATCATCCGCGGCCTGCGTCGCTCAGGTCTGCGCGTACAGCCTTTCAAGCTGGGTCCCGACTTCATCGACCCCGCTTATCTGGCCGAGGCGGCCGGGCGTCCTGCGGTCAATCTCGATCTCTGGATGATGGGGGACGAGGGAGTGAGCCGCTCCTTTCGCCGCTGGTCGAGGGATGCCGACATCGCGGTGATCGAGGCGATGGGCGCCCTCTATGACGGTGAGGACGGCACCGAGAACGGGAGCGCCGCCGCGGTCGCGAAGCTGCTCGGCCTGCCGGTCCTGGTCGTCCTCGATGCATATGGGATGACCCGCACCGCCGGCGCGATCCTGCTCGGCCTGCGGGAGTTCGATCCCGATGTACGAATCGCAGGCTGTGTCCTCAACCGGGTGGGCAGCGCCGCGCACGCCGAAATGATTTCCGCTGCGCTCAATGAGGAGCAGCGAGAGCTCGTCGTCGGGACGATCCAACGCGAGGACGCGCTCGATATCCCCGAACGGCATCTTGGGCTTCTAACCGCCACCGAGAATCAGGGAGACGTGAAGCTGCGAGAGCAGGCTCAGCTTCGTGCGGGAGCGGAACTCGACCTCGAGCGGATCGCGGCGATCGCGGGCGCGTCGATGCCACGGGATCGGCCGGCAATAACCGAGAGCGACACGCTTGCGTGCCCTCGCCCCCGGGCGCGGCTGGCACTGGCCCGGGACGCTGCATTCTGCTTTTACTACGAGGAAAACCTGCGCCTGCTCACGGAGGCCGGCTTCGAACTGGTGCCCTTCCGGCCCACCCAGGATTCGGCCCTGCCCAAGGATGTCGATGCCGTCTATCTGGGCGGCGGCTACCCAGAGAGCTTCGGGACCGAGCTTGCCGCCAACACGTCGCTGGCGGGAGACCTGCGGCAGATTGCAACGAAGGGTGTGCCGATATACGCGGAGTGCGGCGGCCTCCTATATCTGGGTCGCTCCCTCACCGACTTCGACGGAACGCGGCATGCGATGAGCGGCCTGCTGCCGCTGGATACCCGCATGGACTCGGCGTACTTGGCGATCTCCTACGTCGAGGCGGCGACGCAATCGGATTCCCCGCTCGGCCCAGCGGGAATCGTGGCGCGCGGCCAGGAGTTCCACCAGTCCCGGATCGTCGGAGGAGAGCTGATGCCGACGCTCTTCGAGCTGACCCCCAGCCGCGGTCGAGCCCGGAGCGAGGGCTTCTTGCAAGGAAGCATTGCCGCCAGCTATGTGCATCTCCACTTCGCATCGTGCCCCGAGCTCGCCACGAACCTAGTCGCAAACGCCCTCGGAGCCCGCCGACAGCGGAGGTAGACATCTCTTCCTGGACTTTCTTGGCGCTCCCGCCGGCCCTGGTTTCGAGGCCCTCTGCGCAAGGACGATGCCACCGCGGTCGCAGTACGCACAAAGGGCTGCCCGGAGCGGCCTGAAACCGCTCCGGGCAGCAGTCGCTCAGCAGTTAGCGGCTGCTTTGCTGCACGGCCGCAGGATCTGCTTGTAGTCGAAGAACCGCGCGTACGGCTTCGGACGGACCTGTCCGGTGTTGAGGTTGTGGATCACCTCTTCGGGCGCTTCGATCACCGATGGGAATTCCTGGTACCCCGCGATGTAGATTCCCTCGTTCGCCTGCTTGTTCGACACCACCAGATGGGTGTAGTTCGCGGACCGGTCGGCCCACAGCGAAGGCAGGATCGGGTTTGCGGAATCGGCGTTGACTGCGATGACGTCAACTCCCATTTGGGCCATCACCAAGCCGGTCTCCGGGGGGATCATGTCCGTGCCCTGCATCAGGGCGACCCGACCGTAGTCGCGGTCGACGACCCAATATTCATCCGAGAGCTCGGATTTAGCGATTCCTTCGCCTTTAGCTCGATGGGTCCTGACGTACGTGTACGTTTTTCCGTTCGAGCCGATAAGGACGCTCTTCGGAGCTTCCGTTTTCGTCTTTTCGTAACCGATCTCGATATCGACGTTCTGGGCTTCGGAGTAGGACTTTAGAGCCGCGAATCCTTCAGGTTCTTCGCTCGCGAAGTAATCGCCCGGGAGAACCGCCAGCCGCAGGTTCTCGCCTTCGGCTTCGGCATCGGCGTTAGCTTTTTCGACGGCGCCGAGAGCGGCCGACCAAGGTTCTTCCGACGGTCCCGGATCGACAGCGGCAGCGCCAAAGGTCGTCGGTGCCGGCAGGCCCAGCTGTTTCTGCGTGTATTCCTGCAAGGTGTCCTGGCCGATCAGGGAGTACATCGACGGCTTCCGTTCCACCGGAAAGGTGCGACTTGAGCGAACCGGTAGTTCGGCGTATGCGATCGCGTCTTTCGGTTCTTCCAGCGAGGCCAAAAGTTCGCTTTTTTCGTTCATGATCAGGCTCTGGTCGCCGAATTCCCATTCATAGGCGAATGGCGACGGGATCGTAAACGTGTCCTGGGTGAACGATTCCGGCTTGCTGCCGGCATTGCCGACGCCGTAACGGTTAGCGACGACCAAGGAGAAGTCGTTCTCATAGGTTCGAACCTGAGCTAGGCTCGTTTCGAAATAGGTATTCGCTGGGGCGAGCATGATCGTCGCCCCAGCCACTGCTGCAGCTCGAGCGAACTGCGGATAAAAGATGTCCGAGCAGATCGTCAGCGCGACTTTCCCATAGGGGGTTTCAAAAGTCGGCATCGGTTCATAGACCTCGGCGTTATAGGAAGCCTCCAGCAGGTTGTTTCGCTTCCGATAGGTTCCGACCACTTCGCCTTCTGGCCCCATCAGAACCGCGGCGTTGAAGTAGAGGTTCTTTTTTGGTTCGTATTCCGGCATGCCGAACGCGATGTAGGCGTTGAAGCTGTTCGCTACCGCTCCGATTGCTTCGGTCGAGGGTCCCGGGACCGTCTCCGCGACAGTTGCAATTTCGGCGCGACTGAAGAACGAGTAGCCGCTCGTCGCCATCTCCGGGAATACGATCAGCTTGGCGCCGTTTTCCGCAGCTTCGGTCGCCAGCGCGACGATTCGGGCGCGATTTGCTGAGACTTTGCCTTCTTCAGGACCGAACTTGACGGTCGCCACTTTCACCGATTCGCCCGAGAGTTCGGCGGAGCTTTCCACTACCACCGGTCCGGACGATGATTCGGATTTGGAAATCAGCGCTGACAGAGGTTCCCCATTGAGTAGCGACGCCGTGCTAGGTGGGAGCGCCGCTTGGGCAGTCGCAGCGAAAGCGGCCGTAAGCGCCATGCTCGCTATCAACACAGCTAGCAGCGTCTTATATTGAAACGGTTTCACGATTTCCTCCATTTTTCTTTGTGGTGTTTCGAAACGCCCGATCAGCCTGAACCGCAAGAGCTGGGTTTTCCCGCACGACTGAGCGCCTTGAGTACATGAGAGGTCCCGTGGGTTTGTCAGCTTCACCGTGGGCGGCGGGCTGAGGAATCCCGAGGGGGCCGCGCCTCTCTGAAATCTGAAGACAAGCTCAATGGAATTCCTACATGAGAGTTTCTTGAATACTTAAAAGAATGATGAGCAAGTGTATACCGGCTGCCGCTTCTCGCGCAACACGAGAGAACAAGTGGCACTGTCATCAGGGTGTCGCCGATAACCGGGTCATCCGTCCTATGACAGTTCGGAGTCGCATCCCGTGACCTCGGCTATGAGGTTGGCCACCAGATCAGACCGGACTTCACGCTGGGGTGAGCCAGGCCGATGTTCACGGAGACGGGCTCCCTCAGCTCGGCCCGGTTCAGTCAGTCCCAAAATCCCTGACGGCGATAACCTCGCCCCTTGGCCGCCCTTATGGGTACCCTTGGGTGAGCGAGCGCCGGTTCGGGCAAAACGGCTTATCCACGCAGGGTCTCAGTCTTACGCTGCGTTGGTCGCAGGGACTGCAAGAGGGCAGGAGGTACCGCGAGCTAGGGAGCCCGCTTAAGACCGTCGGGTTCCCACACGGACAGTCCGCTTATGAGCCCGCGCCTGGGGTCCGCTGGGCTATGTGGGGCGCGGTTTAAAGCGGTTTTCATGAAATCGAGATCGGCTGGGATCGGCTGGGATCTGTGGGGCGTGTTGCCCCATTTGTTGCCCCAGCCCAGCCTGATCCGTGCTCACCCTTCCAAGGTCAGACTCAGGCTACTTCTCGCCGCGCGGCCGATCGCATCGGTCGCCTCCCCAATGATTACGATCCTCACCTTCGTTAGACGCCGGAGCGCTCTGCGACCTTCTGGAGTCAAAGCCAAAACCAGCTTCCGCTTGCCGGCCGCGGAGAAGCGGACGGTCTCTTTCTTGAAGACAGCGACGAGGCGCGTCGCATCCGACCGATTAGCGCCAAGCCGGAGCTTGGCCCGTCCGGTCACCACCAGCTTCGCTTCATCATCGACCTTGACGGCAATGATGAACTTCCCGCTCTGCAACAGCTCGCGCAGCGACCTTCTCTCGACACCAGCGGATAGCTCAACTTCGAGGGGCTGCTTGTCACCGCCACCGCCTGGCGTTTCGGAGCCCCCCGGCGTCCCTTCCTTTTCCTCAGGCGGCTGCGGCTGGGGCTGCGGCACGACGGTGTAGCCGATCGAGGTGCTGTCGGTCAGCCCGGTTTTCGACGCAGCCGTCACCGTGTAGGTGTGATCTCCGACTGACGAAGTGTCGAGGTGGCCAACGCCCCCGCTCACGCTCGTAGCACCACCTGAGTCGTTGCAGGAGGAGAGGCCGGTTCCGCCGATCCCCTCGCTGCACGAGAAAGCGGTCGGCACCGTCTGTCCGATCACATAGGTACCGCCGGCGGGCGGCGAGGAGATTGCCGCCGACGGCGGACCTGCCACGTTCAGCGCGGCCGTGGCTTCGGCGTAGTTGCCCGCCGGGTCGGTTGCTCTGTAGTCGAAGGAGTCCGGTCCGAGATAGGAAGATTCCGGCACGTAGGTGAACGATCCGTCGTCCTGCAAGGCGAAGGTCCCGTGGGCCGGAGGGGTGACCAAGGTCAGCGCAGTCCCTTCGGGGAGCGACCCGCCCGCGAGAACGCCTTGGTCAGCGGGAACGTCGAGTTCCTGGTCCCGGTAGGTCGTGTAGCCGCGGGCCGCGAGCCCCACCGGATCGTCGTATTCGACAGACAGCCATCCGTCGCCTTCTCCGCTGGCCGTTCCGAAGCTTGCCTGTAGGCCAGGCGCCGCGAAGCTGGACCCGCCCCCTCCGCCTGCCGAGCCTGCCGTGGCGCCGCAGTTGTCGCCAGCGGCTCCACCACCCTGGCCGCCGCCGACAAAACCACCTCCTCCCCCGCCGCCGGCTGCCACTACCCCACCGCCGCCGCTGAGGCTGCTTCCCGCCGCGCCCGACGCGCCGGAATGAACGCCACCTGCACAGGTGGTCGAGCCGGTCACCTGTCCTCCTTCTCCGCCCGTGGCGCCTGCGCCACCCCCGATGCCTCCCTTGCCGCCTTTTAGCGTCGCCCCCTGGGCGGTGTTGCCAAAGCCGGCGGTGCCGGCAGAACCCAGCTGGCCGCCGGCCCCGCCATGGCCGCCGGTCGCGCTCAACGTGCCGTTGGCGCCATCCAGACCGCCACCGCCACCCCCGCTGGCAAGAACCTCGAGCGTGGAGTCGAGCGCGAACGTCGTGTAGCCACCGCCCCCTCCCCCGATGCCGCCGTTGCCGCCGCCGTTGAAGCCTCCGACACCCCCTTCGGCGTAGGGCTTGCCCTGCCCCCCGATGCTGATTTCCGCCACCTGTCCCGGCGTCAGCGGTTCCAGCGTCGCCCAGACCCGCCCCCCGTTCCCGCCAATCCGGTCCGGCCCTCCACCGATGCCTCCGCCCGCCGCGCCGTCCACGGTCAAGGATGCGCCGTTCACACCAGGCGGCACGGTCCAGGTTGCGGGCGCTCCGGAGTAGCGATACGCGAGCTTGCACTTCCCCTCCGAGCAGGTCGGTCCCGACCTGACCGGAACGGTGACCGTCAGGGGTTCGGACGGTTCGCTTTCGTTTTGCGATTCGTCACGCGCGACGACGACGTAATCGTGGTCGCCTGCCGGAGCCCAGCGATCGAGGAAGCTCGGGTCTGAGCCACTCGTCAGCACCTCGCCATCGCGGTAGACGAAATAGGTTTCCACTCCCACGTTGTCGCTGCTCACCCAGTTGAGTTGCACCCCTTCGGCACTGAGGGTCGCTTCGAGTTCCGGGCGGCTAGGAGGCTCGGTATCGACTTCGACTTCCACGGTCGCGTGCCCACCCCCCGCCGAGAGGGTTTTGATCTGTACCGGTCCTCCGTCAAACGTCTCTCCGACTTTCAATGGGGCGTCAGCGAAGGTCGACGTCGCCGGGTTGGCATCGAGCAGCAGAGTCTCCGGCGATTGGCCTTCCGCCGTCGCACGAATTGATACACCCGTCGTGGAGGCGTCGGAGACGTTCTCAAAGATGCCGCCGGTCTGCCTGATTTCGAGGTAGTACCAGGAGGAGACGCTGCCATTGGGCGCGCGGGCGCGCGGGAGGCGCAACACCGTTGGTTCGCTGGTCGGCGCCAGCGCCGCGCGCAGGGCGTAGGTACCCGAGGTGGTGATCGTCTCGACGTTTTGGGGGCCAAGGATGCCGAGTTTGGCCAGGTTCCAGCCACTGTTGTGCCGATAGCCGATGCTCCCCATCGTGTCGAAGGGGTCACCGTACTCGCTGATCGTGCAGGTCTTGCTGATCTGGACTCTCACGCCGCCGGAAGTACAAGTCCAGCTCCCGGCGTGCTGGAGCCCCATGTTGTGGCCGAGCTCATGGGCGATGACTGGTGAGCGAAGGTCTCCGTTGATGTTGGCGCGGGCACCACCGAGCACCGCGATTCCAGCCCAAGGACAGGTGCTTTGATGGGGGAAGACGTAGACGATGTCCTGATAGCCGCTGAGGTCGACGCCGGCGTCAAGGGCAGCCTGGTCGGCTTCATCGTCCCAGTCGTCGACGGGGCAACCAGCCGTGGCGCCGGAAAGGGTGAACCAGCCGAAGACGTCGCCGTCGGAGCGCAGCTTGCCGGTCAGGGAGATCTGGCCGTAGGACTCCTCTTGGTAGAAGGCGCTGGCCGAATTGGTCGCAGTGAACACCTGCGAGCGCACTTCGGCCTGCGAGTAGGGTTGTCTAGTGTCGGAGGCGAAGTTGACCATGAGCACGGCAACTTTGCGCACGCCTTCTTCGGCGGGAGCCTCCGCGGCTTGCGCTGCTCCGACTCCAAGTGCCGACGATGGTGCGAGGGGCTGGAGTTCGTTTGGCGATCTCCGAACGGCTCCGGCGACGACGCCATCACGCACCTTGCCTGTGACCACCACGTTTTCCCCAGGTTCCGCCGCGAGAGTGGTCGGCCGCAGCCGAATTTCGCCTCCGCGGGCAGTTTCCAGGGTGTACCTGGTGGTCGATCGGCCAGTTCGAAAGTTGTCGGCCACCGCCGCTCGCAGCGTCCCCGAATGGGTGATCGCCGCCGCCGATGCCGGCGAACAGAGCACAAGAGCCGTAAGGCAGATCACGCCCGCGAAAGCCGCACGAAGTCGATGGGCGCCCTGAGGCCGAAACAGCCACTTGCCCTTCCCATGCCTCCTGCCTGGCCTTGAGATCACCTCAGCAGCCCCCGCAAACATCCAGGACAAGCCCTCCTTGAGCTATAAACGCTCGGTTTTGTAGCTGTGAATTGTAGACTGACTGGGAGGGTCAACCTTTCTTCTTTCGCCTCTCCTGATCCGGTTTGTCGAACCGCGCCCAGGGATCAACGGCGGGGATGTGGTGCACTGCATCCGGGCGAGCCTGCGACCCTCGGGTTCCCACAAGGACGGTCCGATTATGAGCCCGGCTATCGCGCGTTCTCCTCCACCGGCGCTGGCACCAGGTCGAAGTCTCGCCCGAGTCGCAGCTCGCTGTAGCGCTTGGTCCAGTCGTCGTTGATCCGGTCCGATTGGCGCTTCATGCGGGGCTCGAACTCGAAGTCCTCGGCGCAGGAGAGGTCGAGGCGCTCTAGGAGGTTGAGGGTGCTGGTCTCGTAGTCGGCGGCGAAGTTCTCGTAGAGGACGAGGATCGGTTTGATCCCGGCGTGCTCGAAGAAGGCGTCCCAGGAGGCCTCTTCGATCAGCAGCCCTTTCAGCAGGTGGTCGATCGCCTTGTAGTGGAAGCGCAGCTGGGGCCGGTGGGCCTCGGCGAAGCTGCGGTAGGGCGGGCTGCCGTCCTCCTCGATCGAGCCCACCTTGGTGCTCGCCTGGTCTTCGCGCCAGGTCGCGGTCTGGACCGCCTTCCACAGGGATACCGCCTGGCGCACCTTGTTGGCGCGGACGACGCGGACGAAGGTGAGGTCGGGGAAGACCGCCGGCAACAGCTCGGCCAGGGGCACGTCGCGGCAGGCGGGGATGTTGCGGAGCAGGCTGACGAACTCGCCGAGGTAGCCCCACATCAGCTTCGCGCCGAAGACGCCGTTGTTGGTGGTGCCGGTCTCGAACGCCCACTCGAGGTAGCGATCGTAGGCGGCCCGGCTCCAGAGGGGGGAGCGGGGCTGCGGCTCCGAGCCGACGCTGCGCTCGCCGAGGTGGTCGCGGATCGACTGGTCCTCGACGCCGAGGAAGTATTCCTCCGGCCGGCGCGGGCGGCCGCTGTGGCGCAGCGCCTCGAAGTACTCCTCGGGGCGGCCGGCGACGCCGGTTTCCTCGAGCGCGTGGCAGACGAGAGTGCTGCCACTGCGGGGGGTGGCGCAGACGAGGTAGGAGCGATCAGGTTGCCTTCGGTTCATAGACGTTTCCTAACTATCCCTATCAACAAACATATAAACAAGGGTCGGTCGGTAACCTGAAAGGCGGTGTCCCGACCCAACATCCTCTACATCCACTCGCACGACACCGGCCGCTACGTCCAGCCCTACGGGTTCCAGGTCCCGACCCCGAACATCCAGATGCTGGCCGACCAGGGGGTCCTGTTTCGCGAGGCCTTCTGTGCCGCGCCGACCTGTTCCGGCAGCCGCGCGAGCCTCCTGACCGGGCTCTACTGCCACAACAACGGCATGTTCGGCCTGGCTCACCGCGGCTGGAAGCTGAACGACTACCGCCAGCACTGGGTCCACACCTTGCGCAAGGTCGGCTACCGCTCGATCCTGATCGGCGAGCAGCACATCTCCGTCGACCCGGGCGTGATCGGCTACGACGAGGTCGTCCCGGTCACCCAAAACCTCGCCGCCGACGTCGCGCCGTTGACGATCGAGACACTGCGCGAGGCACCAGCCGAGCCGTGGTTCATGTCGGTCGGTTTCTTTGAGACCCACCGCGAATTCTCCGCCCCGACCTCGGTCCGCGACACGCTCTACTCGCTGCCGCCGGAGAACCTGCCCGACACGCCGGTCACCCGCCGCGACATGGCCGAGTTCAAGGCCAGCGCTCGCTCGCTCGACCAGGGGATCGGCGCCGTCCTCCATGCACTGCACGACTTCGGCCTGGTCGAGAACACCGTCGTCCTCTGCACGACCGACCATGGGATCGCCTTCCCAGGGTCGAAGGCCACTCTCTTCGACCGCGGCACCGGGGTGCTGATGATCGTCCGCGGTCCCGGCTTCCCCCATGGGAAGATCGTCGATGCGCCGGTCAGCCACCTCGACGTCTTCCCGACCCTCTGCGACCTCTCCGGCGCCGAGCACCCGGACTGGCTGCAGGGCACCTCGCTGATGCCGCTGGTGCGGGGCGAGGTCGACCGCCTCCACGACGCGATCTTCTCGGAGACGACCTACCACGCCGCCTACCAGCCTCATCGGGCGGTCCGGACCGAGCGTTGGAAGTACATAAGGAGATTTGACGAGTACCCGCATCCGGTCCTCGCTAACTGCGACGACAGCGGCACCAAGCAGCTGCTGGTCGAGGCGGGGTGGGAGGAGCGAGAGGTCCCCGAGGAGCAGCTCTACGACCTGGTGCTGGACCCGCAGGAGGGGCGCAACGTCGCTGCCGACCCGGCCCGCGCCGAGGTGCTGGCCGAGCTGCGGGGGCGCCTTGAGGCATGGATGCGGGAGACCGACGATCCGCTTCTCGACGGTCCGATCGCGCCGCCCGAGGGGGCGATCGTCAACGAGCAGTGGCAGGTCTCGCCCGACGACCCGGTGCGGACCGTCACGGCCGACTCCACGGCTGCTCCATCCAGGTGAGGCAGGTCCAGTCTTCGATCGGGTTGCCGAGTGGGTCGCGGCTCTCGCCGTAGGCGAAGGTGCAGAGCCCGCAGTTGTGGGAGCCGAGGTTCCAGATCCCGCCGGCCATCGGCGCCCGAAAATCGTCGCCGAGGACCGAGTCGAGGAGGAAGAAGCGGGTGAAGATGCCGTGGGTGACCAGCAGCGGCAGCTCGCCGTCCGCGCCGCTCTCCAGCTCGGTCTTCAGCCGCCGTACCCGCTCGATCGCCTGCTCGAAGGTCTCGCCCGAGGTCAGCTCGCCGACGTAGTCGATCTCCTCCGCCTCCAGCCCTAGCGCGTCACCGACCGCTTGCGCCGTTTCCCGCGCCCGCCGCAGCGGGCTGCTCAGCAGCCGCGTCACGCCGTGCTCGCGCAGTCCGGCCCCGGCCGCTTGCGCCTGCCGGGCGCCCTTCTCGGTCAGCAGATCGCTGCCGGAGTGGGCCACCGGCTCGCCGCTGCGGGCCGCGTTGTGGACCGACTCGCCGTGGCGGAGGAGGAGAGCTCTCACTCGGCTGCCGGGGCGGCGCCGGCGACGACGTTGACGAAGTTCTCCAGGTGTTTGGTCGTCCAGCACTCGAAGGCGCCGTCGCAGTAGCGCTCGTAGGCGGACATCACCGAGTCGCCGTAGTTCCAGTAGAGCTTCGGCTCCGGGTTCAGCCAGAAGAGGCGGCCGGCGCGCTCGGAGATCTGGGCGAAGACCTCGGCGTGGGGCTCGCGGCCGTTGGTGCGGGCGTCGCCGAGGACGATCACGGTCGAGCGCGGATCGAGGTCTTCGGAGATCTCGGTCAGGAACTCGAGCCAGACCCGGCCGTAGTCGGTGTAGCCGGAGATGTCGGCGACGCCGCCCTCGCTGGAGATCTTCTGGGCGATGACGGCGAAGTCGCGCTCGTGCTCGAAGACGTCGGTCACCTCCGAGATCCGCTCGATGAAGACGAAGCTGCGCAGCTTGCGGAAGGAGTCGTGGAGCGCGTGGAGGACGGAGAGGAAGAAGACGCTGGCCGAGGTGACCGAGGTCGAGACGTCGCAGAGGACGTAGATCTCCGGCCGCCGCGGCCGCTTCGGGCGGTATTTGAGGCGCAGCGGCACGCCGCCGGTCTCCAGCGAGGCGCGCATCGTCCGCCGCACGTCGACGTGGCGGCCCTTTTTCCGTCCCCGCTGCTCGTGGCCGAGGGTCGCCAGCCGCCGCTTCATCTGCGAGACGGCGCGGTGGACGGCGGCAAGGTCCTGGGTTGGGCTGGTCGGCAGCGCCCGGTCGAGCTCGGCCAGGGGACGGGAGGGGGGCAGGGTTTCGGTCCGCTCGATCAGATCGCGCTCCAGCTCGCGCCGCAGATGCCGCTCGAATCCGGTCAGCTGGTCGCGGTCGATCGGCGGCCGCTCGCTGCCGTCCTCGGTCGGCGGCTGCGCCCCGGCGGTGATCCCGAGCGTACGGCGGATCCGCTGCACGTCGACGCCGACCACTCCGGAGCCCTCGCTGCGGCCGAAGGCGGCGATCGCCAGCCGCGCCAGGTCGCGCATCTGGTCCTCGTCGCCGGCTTCCATCGCCTCGCGGATCGCCTCGCTCAGCTCGTCCATGTCGAAGCGCTCGCCGTCGCCGGCGGGCGGCCCGCCCTCGGCGTGCTCGGTGACGCCGCGCTGCACCGCCTCGGCCTCGGCGGTGCGGAAGAAGAAGCGGTCGAAGAGCAGCTCGAAGACGCGGCGGTCGTCCTGGGACTTGGCGATCGTCGTCGCCAGCGCCTCGCGGAAGTCGGCGCGTGAGGTCCAGCCGACCTCGCTCAGGGCGGCGAAGGCATCGAGGATCTCCGAGGTGCCGACGGCCACTCCCTCGCCGCGCAGCTCCTCGCAGAAGCCGAGTAGCTTTGCCGCCATCCCGGGCGGCCCGGCGTCAGCCCTCGGTCCGTAGGGGGTCGGCAAGTTTCACCCCGACGCGCTCGGCGACCAGATCGATGTCGGTCCGGTGCTTGACGATGATCGACATCGACTGGGTGAAGACCTCGCGGTCGATGTCCTCGGCGCCCAGCAGCAGCAGGGTCCGGGCCCAGTCGATCGACTCGGCGATCGAGGGCGGCTTCTTCAGATCCAGATTGCGGACCATGCGAATCACCTCGACCAGCTTGCGGGCCAGGGTCTCGGAGATCTCCGGCGTGTGCAGGCGGACGATTTCCATCTCCCGCTCGAGGTCGGGGTAGTCGAGCCAGAGGTAGAGGCAGCGCCGCTTCAGCGCCTCGGTCAGCTCGCGCGAGTCGTTCGAGGTGAGGACGACGATCGGCATCGTCGTCGCCGAGATCTGCCCCAGCTCGGGGATCGTCATCTGGAAGTCGGAGAGCAGCTCGAGCAGCATCGCCTCGAACTCCTGGTCGGTCTTGTCGATCTCGTCGATCAGCAGGACCACAGGCTCGGGGCTGGCGATCGCCTGCATCAGCGGCCGCTCGAGCAGGAAGTCGGCGCTGAAGATGTCGTCCTGGACATCATCCCAGCCAGCCTCGCCGCCGGCCTGGATCCGCAGCAGTTGCTTGCGGTAGTTCCACTCGTACATGGCCTTGGCCTCGTCGAGCCCCTCGTAACACTGCAGCCGTACCAGCTCGCGGCCGGTGGATCGGCTCAGCGCCTTGGCCAGCTCGGTCTTGCCGACCCCCGCCGGGCCCTCGACCAGAACCGGCTTGCCGAGCTTTTGGGCGAGGAAGGAAACGAGCGCCGCCGGCTCGTCGGCGAGGTAGCCGACCTCGGCCAGCGAGTGCTTCACATCTGCGACGGAGCCATCGGCCATGGCCGCCGATGATAATCCCCAGCTCGTGCTCGACCTCCTGCCGCCGCTCGCCGCCCTGCTCCCACACAGCCCCACGCCCTACATCGCGATGATGCTGGCCGGGTTCGCGATCGGCATCCTCGGCCACCTCACCCGCGCCCGCTGGCTGATCGCCGCCGGGGTGATGCTGATCTTCCTCGGCGCCCTGCTCTTCCCGCTCCTCGCCAACGTCACCAGCGAAGACCGGCCGCCGCCGATCGAGGAATCCCGGGGCGACAGCGGCGAATAGGCGGCGTTCGTCCTTTTCCGGGCATATGTACGGAAAAGGACGGACGCCGGGTAAGTTCCGCCTGTGGGACGCCTCGACGAGATCGACCTCAGCCCCAGCCTCAGCCGTGAGGAGGAAGAAAAAGGGCTGAAGGAGGAGGGGAGGCGGCTGGCGCAGCTGCGGTTGACGCTCGGCGGCCTGATCGGCGATCGCCGCCTCGGTCCGCCGCTGGTCGTCGTCTTCGAGGGCTGGGACGCCTCCGGCAAGGGCGGGGCGATCAAGCGCCTGGTGGCGCCGCTTGACCCGCGCCACGTCCGCGTTGCCCAGTTCGCCGCCCCCGATGAGGACGAGAAGCGCCACCACTTCCTCGGCCGCTTCTGGCCGGCGCTGCCGGGCTGGGGTGGAATGACCGTCTTCGACCGCTCCTGGTACGGGCGGGTGCTGGTCGAGCGGGTCGAGGGCTTCGCGAGCGAAGAGCAGTGGGGGCGGGCCTACGAGGAGATCAACGGCTTCGAGCAGGCACTGGCTGAGGAGGGGGCGATCGTCGTCAAGCTCTGGCTGCACATCTCCTCCGCGGAGCAGCTGCGGCGGTTCGAGGCCCGCGCCAAGGACCCGCTGAAGACCTGGAAGCTGACCGACGAGGACTGGCGCAATCGCGAGAAGCGCCCGCAGTACGAGGCGGCAGTGGAGGAAATGCTGGAGCGGACCGACCGACCGCACGCTCCCTGGCGCGCCGTTGGCGCCGAGTCGAAGCGCTTCGCACGGGTCGAGATAATTCGACTAGTGCGACAGGAAATCGAAAACGGAATGGAACGCGCAGGGCAAGAACCGCCGCCGCCGCCGTAGAATCCTCGGCTGGCCCTACCTTCGATCACTAGGAGCTCCATCCCTTGACCCGTTTCCGAATTCTCGCGCTCCTCGCCGCTCTGACTGCGATGGCGAGCATCCTCGTCGCCTGCGGCAGCAGCAGCGACAGCGGCAGCAGCAGCGAAGACCCGCAGAAGGTCATCGAAAGCGCCAGCCTCGAAGGCGTCAAGAGCGGCAACCTCGACCTCTCGCTGGACGTCAAGTCCGAAGGCAAGGAAGGCGGCGAAGTCGAAGTCAAGCTCTCCGGCCCGTTCGAAGCCGGCGCCAAAGGCGAACTGCCTCAGCTCGAAATGAGCGCCGAAGCGAACGGCACGGCCAAGGGCGAAAACATCGACTTCGAAGGCGGTTTGACGCTCCTCACCGATCGCGCCTTCATCGGCTACAAGGGCAACTCCTACGAAATCGACCCAACCACCTTCGGCTACGTCAAGTCGGGCCTGGAAAGTTCACTGCAGCAGGAAGGGTCGAAAAGCGGCGACATCACGGCCTGCCAGAAGGCGGCCGAAGGGATCAAGTTCAGCCAGTTCGCCGAAGAACTGGTCAACGAAGGCAGCGCCGACGTCGAGGGCACTTCGACCACCAAAGTCAGCGGCGACGTCGACGTCTCGGGAGGGATCGATGCGCTGATCCAGCTGACCGAAGACCCCGCCTGCAGCTCCCAGCTGGAAGCTGCCGGGCAGCTGCCGCTGGGCGAACTCGAAGAAGCCAAGGGGGAACTCGCAAAGGGGGTCAAAAATGCGCACGTCGACCTCTACGTAGGCGACGACGACATCGTCCGCAAATTCGCCGTCGAACTGACGATCCAGCCGCCCGAAGCGGGCAACGAAAAGGTCGAACTGGAGTTGGAAATGACGCTGTCAGGCGTCAACGAAGAACAAAGCTTCTCGGAACCCTCCGGCGCGAAGCCGCTGGAAGACCTGTTCAAAGACGCCGGGATCGACCCGGCTGAAGTCGGGAAACTCCTCGAAGGCGGCGTCGAAGGGCTACTGGACCGCGTCGGGGCCGGATCGGGCGGACTCTCGCTCGGCGGCTTGAGCAACGGTGGCGCCGCCCGCCAGGAATACACGGAATGCCTGCAGGGCGCCGAAACCTCGGCCGCGCTGCAGAAGTGCGCGAACCTGCTCAAGTAGCGAGCAGGCTCGTGCACTCGTGAACCAGGGAGGGCCCCGCCTCGACGCGTCCTTTTTCCGGGCGCCGATGGGCTGGCCCTACCTACTGACGCCGCTGATCCCGATCGCGGTGCTGCTCGACCTGATCGGCTCGCCGGCGACGGTCGTCTTCGCCACCTCGGCGCTGGGGATCATCCCGACGGCGGCGCTGATGGGCCGCGCCACCGAGGAGCTGGCGGCGCGCTCGGGGCCGGGGATCGGCGGCCTCCTCAACGTCACCTTCGGCAACGCGCCGGAGCTGATCATCGCCCTCTTTGCCCTCAGCCAGGGCTTGCAGGAGGTGGTCAAGGCCTCGATCGTCGGCTCGATCATCGGCAACATCCTGCTCGTCCTCGGCGCGGCGATGCTGGCCGGCGGCATCGGCCGCGAGAAGCAGACCTTCAGCCGCACCAGCGCCAGCATCCAGACCTCGATGTTGATGCTGGCCGCGGCAGCGCTGATCATGCCGGCGATCTTCGAGCTGGTCGAGGGCAAGGGACTGCCGGCGCCGGGCGCCGAGTCGATTAACTACGGCGGCACGGTCGAGCACCTCTCGCTGGCGGTCGCGATCGTCCTCATCGCCACTTACGTGATCGGCCTCTTCTTCTCGCTCAGGACTCACCGCGACCTCTTCAACCCCGAGTACGAGGACGAGGACACGTGGGGATGGTCGACGCGTAAATCGGTGATCGCGCTGGCGATCGCCGGTGTCCTCGTCGGGGTGATGTCCGAGGTCCTGGTCGGGTCGATCACCGAGGCGTCGGAGTCGATCGGCCTCTCGGAGTTCTTCATCGGCGTGATCGTCGTCGCGATCGTCGGCAACGCCGCCGAGCACTGGGTCGCAGTTCTGGTCGCGATGAAAAACAAGATGGACCTCGCGGTCAATATCGCGATCGGCTCCAGCGGCCAGGTCGCGCTCTTCGTCGCTCCGGTCCTGGTCCTCGCGTCCTTCTTCATCGGCCCCTATCCGCTTGCCCTTGTCTTCAACGGCTTCGAGCTGGGGGCGATCCTGCTGGCGATCCTGATCGCCAACCAGGTCACCCAGGACGGCGAGTCGAACTGGTTCGAGGGCGTGCAGCTCCTGGCGGTCTACTTCGTCTTCGGCCTCGCCTTCTATTTCGCCTAAGCGCGATGAGTAGGCTCGGCCGATGGAAATCCTGCTGCTCTTGGTCAGCTTCGCGATCGTCCTCACCGGCGCGCTGATCTTCACCAACGCGGTCGAGTGGATCGGCCACCGGCTCGAGGTCGGTGTGGGCGCGGTGGGCAGCATCCTCGCCGCGGTCGGCACCGCGATGCCGGAGACGCTGATCGCGATCGTCGCCCTGCTGGACGTCAGCGAGGGCTCCGAAGAAGTCGCGGTCGGGGCGATCGTCGGTGCCCCGTTCCTGCTCGCGACCCTGGCGATGGGCCTGGTCGGCCTCTTCGCCTACCTCTACCGCGACAAACGCGACCAGGGCGTGCAGCTGAACGTCCATCGCCCGACGCTGGAGCGCGACCTCGTCTTCTTCCTCTCCCTGTTCACGCTCGCCGGGCTGCTCGCCTGGGGCCCGCCGGCGGCGGTGCGGATCCCGGTCGGCGTCGCCTTCCTGCTGGCTTACGTCTTCTACGTCCGCCTGACCCTGCGGGGCGGGGGAGACGTGCAGAGCGAGGAGTCGCTCAACCCGCTGATCTTCGAGCGCCGCCCCGAACGGCGCGAAGACCCGGCGCTGGCTCTCTGCGTAATCCAGCTCCTGGTCGGGCTGGGGGCGATGGTCGGCGGCGCCCACCTCTTCGTCGAGGAGCTGCTCCACATCGCCGACAGCGTCGGCATCGACGCGCTGGTGCTGGCGCTGATCCTGGCGCCGCTGGCAACCGAGCTGCCGGAGAAGGTGAACAGCTTCTTCTGGGTGCGGGAAGGCAAGGACGCGCTGGCGCTGGGCAACATCACCGGGGCGATGGTCTTCCAGTCGATGATCCCGGTCGGGATCGGGCTGATCTTCACCGACTGGAACCTGAGCTGGACCGCGATCCTCTCGATCGGTCTCGGCCTCGCCGGCGGCCTACTCGCCTACGAGAGTCTGCACCTCGCACGGCGCTTCAAACTGCCGGCGGTAATCGGCTGGTTCGCCCTGTACGCGAGCTTCATCGTCGCGGTGATCGTCAGCGCCTGATCAGGCAGAGAGCTCGGCTAACGCCTTCAGGACCAAGTCGTCGTGCTTTTTGGGCTGAACCTTGGGAAACACCCTGGCGATCTTGCCCTTCGGGTCGATGATGAAGGTCGCGCGGGCGACGCCCATGTACTTGCGCCCATACATCGACTTCTCGACCCAGGCGCCGTATTTCTCGGCGACTGCGTGGTCGGCGTCGGCGAGCAGGGTGAAGTCGAGGTCATATTTGCCGGCGAACTTGTCGATCGCCCCCACCTCGTCGGGTGAAATGCCGATCACCCGCGCTCCGGCTGCCTCGTAGTCGGCGCTGCGGTCGCGGACTCCGCAAGCCTGGGTCGTGCAGCCGGGGGTATCGGCGCGGGGATAGAAGTAGAGGACGACCGTCTGTCCCTTCAGATCGGACAACTTTACCTTGTCCCCATTCTGATCCGGCAGCGTGAAAGCGGGCGCCCTGTCCCCCTCGGAGAGCATCTCGCTACTCCTCCGGCTCGGGATCGGGTTCCGGCCGTTCCTCTTCTTCTTCGAAATCGTCTTCGCTCGCTTCCAGGCCGTTGGATGGGATCGCATTCGACCCGCCCTGGTTGCTGACCTCGAAGCTCTCCAGCGCCCGGTCGCGGCCGTCTTCGTCGACCGGCACGTCGTCGGAGACGCGGACCCAGTCGGCGCCTTCCAGGCCCTCGAGGTTGTTGAAGACCTCCTGGTCGGGGGAGGCGGAGTCGTCGACCACCACAACCACCTCGGTCTGAGGGTTGAAGTAGGTCCCCGGCTGGTTGAGCATCTCCTCAACCTCGTAGACGTTGTCCCCCGACGGAGGCATTAATTCGATCCTATGAGATCTGCCAGTTGCCTTTCGGTCTCGTCCTCAACGTCGAGCGGCTCCAGCCCTTCGCGCAGGCGCCGGTCGTTGCGGGTGACGACCAGCTGACGCACTTCGGCCCGCAGCTCGGCGTCGATCGCCTCGGCCCCGCGCGGCTGTTCGGCGCCGGCAAGCAGGCGCGCGGTTTCGGCCTCGACGTCCAGCGCCGGCTCGCCGCGCTGCCGCCGCCGCTCCGATTTGGCCTCCAGCATCTGGCGCACCTCGGCGGCCTGGATCGCCGGATCGACCGCCTGCGCCGGCCCGATGGCCGTGCGCCGCTGCGGCCGCTCGTTGAGGATCGCGAACGGCCCACCGCCCATCGTCTCCCAGCCGCCGCCGACCCGCTTCAGGAGCAGGCCGATCAGCGGCGCCGCCAATCCCGTGAAGGCCAGCACCGCAGCGCCCTTCTGCAGCGCCGTCAGAGCCAGTGGAAGAGCCATGACCCAAGGTTAGAGGCGAATCTCCGCTAACCTTGAGGGCCGGTTGACTGACCAGTCAATCGGTGGAACGTCAGCCTCCCCGGCGGCGCTCCCGCAGTCTTCAGAGAACCCGAAGAAAAGGAGCACCGACCGGTGGTCGACTTCACCCTCACCGATGAGCAGAAGGACCTGCGCGAGCTGGCCCACAGCTTCGCCGAGAAAGACATGCGCAACGTCGCATGGGAGTACGACGTTGACGGCACCTGGCCCCAGGACGTGATCGAGAAGGCCTGGGAGGTCGGGTTGATGAACACCCACATCCCCGAGGCCTACGGCGGTCCCGGCCTCGACTACCTCTCCGGCTGTCTGATCGAGGAGGAGTTCGGCTGGGGCTGTTCGGGCATCGGCACCTCGCTGGCGGCCAACGGTCTCGCCTCCGCGCCGATCACCCTCGGCGGCTCCGAGGAGACGAAGAAGAAGTACCTGGGGATGCTGTCCGAAGCCCCCAAGCTCTGCTCCTTCGGCCTCACCGAGCCCGACGCCGGTTCCGATGTCTCGGGGATGAAGACCAAGGCAGTGAAGAAGGGCGACAAGTACGTCGTCAGCGGCTCCAAGTGCTTCATCACCAACGGCACCTACGCCGACTACTTCACCGTCTTCGCCAAGACCGACCCCGATGCCGGTCACCGCGGGATCAGCGCCTTCGTCGTCGACGCCAACCTCCCCGGGGTCTCGGTCGACAAGAAGGAGGACAAGATGGGTCAGCGGGCCTCCAACACCGCGACCATCTCCTTTGACGAAGTCGAGATCCCGGCCGAGAACCTGCTGGGCGAGGAAAACAAGGGCTTCAAACTGGCGATGATGACCCTCGACCGGACCCGCCCCGGCGTCTCGGCGATGGCTGTCGGCATCGGCCGCGCCGCCCTCGAGTACGCCACCGACTACTCGAAAGAAAGAGTTCAGTTCGGCGTCCCGATCGCGATGCACCAGGCGATCCAGTTCATGATCGCCGACATGGCGACCAAGGTCGAGGCCGGCCGCCTGCTGACCTGGAACTCCGCGTTCCTGCTCGATCAGGGCATCCGCAACTCGAAGATCTCCTCGATGGCGAAGCGCTTTGCCGCCGACTCGGCGATGGAGGTCACCACCGACGCCGTCCAGGTCTACGGCGGCTACGGCTTCATCAAGGAGTACCCGGTCGAGAAACTGATGCGCGACGCAAAGATCATGCAGCTCTACGAGGGGACCAGCCAGATCCAGCGCCTGGTGATCGCCAAAGAAGTGCTGCTGCCGCGTCAGGCCGACTCCAACCCGGCTCCGGATGCCAAGGCTCAGGCCTCAGAGCAGAGCCAGTCCGACCAGGCCGCCGCAACGGTTTAGCCCCAAGCGCACAAGGCGTTTCCAAAAGCCGCCGGCCATCTCGGGCCGGCGGCTTTTTAATGCCCGCCGCGGGGTTGTGTCGACTTAGTCCCCCACGTGAGGGAACAACTCGACAGGCGCTACCGCGCCGGGGCGGTGTCGCGTTTCTTCGAAGCCTTCAGGCGCGCCGTTTTGGCGAGCTCGACCTTGCGCAGGCGGACTGCTTCGGGGGTGATTTCCACGCACTCGTCCTCGCGGACGAACTCGAGCGCGCCTTCGAGAGAGAGCCGGGTCGCGGGCGCCAGCCGGACCAGCACGTCGGCGCTGGCGGCGCGCATGTTGGTCTGCTGTTTGGCCTTGGTCGGGTTGACGTCGAGGTCGTCGGAGCGGGCGTTCTCGCCGACGATCATCCCTTCGTAGACTTCCTCGCCCGAGCCGACGAAGAGCCGGCCCCGGTCCTGGAGGCTCATCAGCGAGTAGCCCGCGCTCTGGCCGCGGCGGTCGGCCACCAGGGACCCCGTCTGGCGCGTGCGCAGCTCGCCGGCCCACGGCTCCCAGCGGTCGAAGACGTGGTGCAGGAGGCCGCTGCCGCGGGTGACGGTGAGGAACTCGGTGCGGAAGCCGATCAGGCCGCGGGCCGGGACCAGGTACTCCATCCGCACCCAGCCGGTCGAATGGTTGACCATCTGCTCGAGCCGCCCCTTGCGCCCGGCCAGCATCTGGGTGACGTCGCCGACGTGATCCTCGGGGACGTCGATCGCCAGGCGCTCGACCGGCTCGTTGATCTTGCCGTCGATCTCCCGGGTCACCACCTGCGGCTGCCCGGCGGTCAGCTCGAAGCCCTCGCGGCGCATGATCTCCAGCAGCACGACCAGCTGCAGCTCGCCGCGGCCCTGGACCTCCCAGCCATCGGGCCGTTCGGTGTCATTGACCCGCAGCGAGACGTTGCCGACAAGCTCGGCGTCGAGCCGCGAGCGGATCTGGCGGGCGGTCAGTTTGTCGCCGCCCTGGGTGCCGGCCAGCGGCGAAGTGTTGATCCCGATCACGACCGAGAGCGAGGGCTCGTCGACGGTGATCACCGGCAGCGGCTGCGGGTTCTCGGGATCGGCCAGCGTCTCGCCGATCGTCACCTCTTCGATCCCGGCGACGGCGATGATTTCCCCGGGCCCGGCTTCCTCGGTGGGCACCCGATCCAGCCCCTCGGTGACGTAGAGCTCGGAGACCGCGGCGCGCTGGATGCTGCCGTCGGCCCTGCACCAGGCGAGCTGCTGGCCGGAGCGGATGTTGCCCTGGTGGACGCGGCAGATCGCCAGCCGCCCAACGTAGGGCGAGGCGTCGAGGTTGGTCACGTGGGCCTGCAGCGGCGTCCCGGGGTCGTACTGCGGCGCCGGGATTTTCTCCAGCATCAGGTCCAGCAGGGGGGTGAGGTCGGTTCCCTCGACCCCCTCCTCGAGCGAGGCCCAGCCGTCCTTGGCGTTGGTGTAGACGATCGGGAAGTCGATCTGGTCGGAGTCGGCATCGAGGTCAATGAAGAGCTCGTACACCTCCTCGACGACCTCGGCGATCCGCGCGTCCGGGCGGTCGACCTTGTTGACGACCAGGATCACCGGCAGTTTCGACTCCAGCGCCTTGCGCAGCACGAAGCGGGTTTGCGGCAGCGGCCCCTCGGAGGCATCGACCAGGAGCAGGACACCGTCGACCATCGTCAGTGCCCGCTCGACCTCGCCGCCGAAGTCGGCGTGGCCCGGCGTATCGACGATGTTGAACTTGACGTCGCCGCGGTTGACCGCGGTGTTCTTGGCGAGGATCGTGATCCCCTTCTCGCGCTCGAGGTCCATCGAGTCCATCACCCGGTCGGCGACCTCCTGGCCTTTGCGGAAGGTCCCGGTCTGCCACAGCATCGCGTCGACCAGCGTCGTCTTCCCATGGTCGACGTGGGCGATTATCGCAATGTTTCGAAGGTCTTCTCGGCTCGTGCTCATAAGGGAGGGAGGGTAGGGGAGAGGCGCTCCATGCAAAACGAAGCCCGCCGGTGTGGCGGGCTTCGCAGACTGCTTAAGCGTTCGAAAAAGCTACTGCTGCTGAACGCTCGCTGCGGCCGGACCCTTCGGGCCTTCTTCGGACTCGTAGCTCACTTTGGACCCCTCGGTCAGGGACTTGAAGCCCTCACCCAAGATCGCGCTGTGATGGACGAAGACGTCCTTCGAGCCGTCATCGGGAGTGATAAACCCGTAGCCCTTGTCGTCACTGAACCACTTGACAGTTCCAGTCGGCATGCATTGCCTCCACTTCATGTGCTGCGAACGCGGAGGATGCAAAAGCAACGACTGCGAGCGCTACGCACAACTTTCGCCGGTATCTACCGGCCCTAATGGAGGGGACCGTAGCAGGATCGCCGCCCGGCGCCGCGCCAAACTCGGGCTTTCAAAGATGGCGTCCCCTGCCGATAAACCCGTGATGTCGTCAGCCTCTGGAGTCGGCCACCCCGCCGCGCGAGCAATCGTGCTCGCGATTGCGCTCGTGCTGCTCGTCCCGGCGACCGCTCTCGGGTCAACTCTCGGCGTCAAGGGAGATGGTCCGCTTTCGCCTCCGCTGGAAGAGCTGGCCGAACGGACGGTTTCCGGCAAGACCCTCGCCGGCCAAGCTCGTCACCTCGGTCTTCCGTCGAGCGGTCCCGGCAGCCTCCTCCGCGACGGCGGCAAGGTGCTGGTCACCGTCCGCGTCGCCCGCCGCCCGGCCGTCGTGATTCCCGGGTTGCGCTCAGCGGGGGCGAAGGTCGTCAGCACCGGTGGGGAGACCCGGACCGTGACCCTGGCGGTGCCGCCGACGCAACTGCCGGCGCTCGCGTCGGTTCCCGGCGTCAGGGCTGTCTGGCAGGTGAGGGCGCCGATCGCCTTCACGCCCGAAGGGCAGTGCGAGGGAGGGGCTTCGATCTCGGAGGGGTTGTCTCAACTGCGGGTCGACGATGCCCGCAGCGCCTTCGACCTCCGCGGCAAAGGCCAGACCGTCGGCATCCTCTCCGACTCCTACGACGTGTGGAGTGAAGCGGCGACCGATGCCCACGGCGACGTCCTCACCGGCGACCTTCCCGGCCCCGCCGGGACCTGTTCGGGGCAGCGGCTCCCCGTCGACGTCCTTGCCGAGGGTCCGGCCGAAGGCGAGGACGAGGGCAGGGGAATGCTGCAGATCGTCCACGACCTCGCTCCGCACGCGAACCTCGCCTTCGCCACCGCCTTCGAAAGCGAAGAATCGTTCGCCGAAAACATCGAACGGCTGGCGCGGCCGACTTCGGAAGGAGGTGCCGGCGCCGGCACGATCGTCGATGACGTCGCCTGGTTCGAAGAGCCCTTCTTCCAGGACGGGCCGGTCGCGGTGGCGATTGACAACGTCACCGCCGAAGGCGCCACCTACCTGACTTCAGCCGGCAACGACAATCTCTTCGACGAAGTGGGCCGCGAAATCGCCTCCTGGGAAGCGCCTGCCTTCCGCGACTCGGGCAGTTGCCCTCCTGCGGTCGCCGATGACCCGAAATTCAACGGCACTCACTGCATGGACTTCGATCCCACGGCAGGCGTGGACGATACGTTCGGGATCACGGTTGAAGCGGGGGAAACGCTCACTCTTGACCTGCAGTGGGCGGAACCCTGGTTCGGGGTCGACACCGACCTCGACGCGTTTCTCCTCTCCGAAACGGGGCAACCGCTGACCGCGTCGTTCGAAGACAACTCGAGCGGCTTCGGCACGCAGCGGCCGGTCGAGATCCTCCAGTGGGAAAACGATTCCGACCCGCCCGCGGACGAAACGGTTCAGTTGGTGGTCAACCAGTTCTCCGGGACCAGCCCGCGGCTGAAGTTCATCCTCCTCGAGAACGGCGGCGGGGTGAGCGCGACCGAGTACCCGGAATCCAGCGAAGAAGATGTCGTCGGCCCGACGGTCTACGGCCACGCTGGTGCTGCCAGTGCGATTACCGTCGGCGCGTCTCCGTTCAACGACAGCTCCGAGATCGAGAGCTACTCCTCCCGCGGGCCGGTGACCCATTACTTCGGCCCGGTGGAAGGGACGACCCCGGCGGCGGCGCTCGGTGCTCCCGAAGAGCTTGCCAAGCCGGACCTCGCCGCAACCGACTGCGGAGCGACCACCTTCTTCGCCTTCCTCGCGGGAGGGACCTGGCGCTTCTGCGGGACCTCGGCGGCGGCCCCACACGCGGCCGCGGTTGCCGCTCTCGTGCACCAGGCGAAGCCCACGCTGTCCGTTCCGCAGGTCCGCTCGGCGATGACCGACTCGGCGGTGCCCGTCGGCAGCTTCACCGCCCCGGCAGCCGGTGCGGGGCTGCTCGATGCCTTCGCCGCGATCGAAGGCCTCCCCGGGGCGATCGAAGGGGGGGACGGGCCGAGCGGCCAGGTTCCCGCGCAGGAAGGCCCGGTTGAACCGCCCACCGGCGGCACCTCAATCGCCCCGCCGCCGAACATCGCCCCGCCCCGGCCCGAGCCCCCAACGGTGACGATCGTCAAACACCCCTCGACCCTGGTCCGTACCCGGGCTTCGAGCGCTCGCCTCGTCTTCCGTTTCGGCTCTGATCAACCCGGGGCCACCTTCCTCTGCAGGGTCGATCGCGCACCCTTCGGGGTCTGTCCACGGCGTTTCGCCGGCCGCTTTGGCCTCGGCCGGCACGTGCTCAGGGTCAAGGCACAGAACTCGGCTGGGGTTTCAACCCCTGCCGTCTTCCGTTTCCGGGTTGTCTCGCGCTGAGCGCTCAGGCCTCGCCGCCGCGCGCTTGCCGCCGCATCGTCCAGTGCCCCACCCCCAGCAGCGCCAGCAGGGCGAGGCCGCTGCCGATCACCAGTGGGTCGGTGATCGAGATGTCTTCGAGGCGGGTGCCGAAATAGACTGAGAGGGCGGTGATCGGCAGGTAGCCGACCGCCGTCGTCCAGAGGAAGCGGCCGATCGGCACCCGCGCCGCCCCCGCCGCGTAGGAGACGATGCTGAAGGGGAGGATCGGGATCAGGCGCATCGCGATCAGCAGCGTCGCCCCGCCGCGTTCGATCGAGCGCTCGACCCGTTCGAAGCGCTGCTCGCCGAACCAGCGATCGAGCAGCGGGCGGGCGACCGAGCGGCCGATCGCCCAGCAGATGACGCCGTTCAGCAGCCAGCCGACGGTCATCAGTGCCAGCGCCGGGAAGAAGCCGTAGGCGAACCCCGCCGCCGCGTCTACGATCTCGGCCGGGTAGAAGACCACCGCGTGGAGGACGGCGAGGGCGAGGATCAGCACTGGCCCCCAGATCCCCAGCTCGTCGATCTGGTTGCGGACCTCGTCGTGGTCTCCCTGCAGCGCCGCCGCGATCGAGTCCCGCAGCGGGTCGACGAGGACCACCACCAAGCCCATCACGGCGATCCCGGCAAGGGTGATCGCGATCTCTGCCCAGGGCAGCCGGCGCTTTTCCACCTGCTTAGGCTAGATGCAGGTCAGGGGTGGCGCGCAGCCGCTCGGCCAGGCCGGAGTGGCGGCCGCCGCTGTCGTCCCGCCGCACCGCCGCGGCGAGCGAGGCCTGGTCGCCGACCAGCACGCAGCTATTGCGGGCGCGGGTGATTGCGGTGTAGAGGAGCGGGCGGTTCAGCATCCGCGAGTGGGAGCGGTGGCAGACGCCGACCACGACCGGCACCTCGCAGCCTTGCGCCTTGTGGACGGAGATCGCGTAGGCGAGCCGCAGCGTTCCGGTCTCGCCGTAGGGGATGACCAGCGAGCCGCCGTCGTCGGTGTCGACGACGATCGACTCCTCGTCGGGGTCGTCGCGGCGGAGGAAGACGATCGAGCCGTTCATCAGCCCCAGCTCGTGCGAGTTGCGGGTCTGGATCAGGCGATCGCCGATCCGGAAGCGGTCGCTGAGCGCCCGCTTGCCGTCCGGGTTCAACTCCGCCTGCAGGCGCTCGTTGAGGGCGTCGATCCCGACCGGGCCGCGATACATCGGCGCCAGCACCTGGACCTCGCGGATCGGGTCGACGGCGAACTTCGACGGGGCCCGCTCGGCGACCACCTCGACCACGGTCTCCAGCGCCCGCTCCGGCGTCGCGCGCTCGATGAAGAAGAAGTCGTGGTCCTGGTCGGGGCCGGGCTCGAGGTGGGGCGGCCGCCCCTGGTTGATCTCGTGGGCGGCGGTGGTGATCATCGAGCGCGCCGCCTGGCGGAAGATCTGGGTCAGCCGCACGACCGGCGCCGCGCCGGAGGCGATCAGGTCCTCGAAGGGCTTGCCGGCGCCGATCGGCGGCAGTTGGTCGGCGTCGCCGACGAGGACGACGTGGGTGCTCTCGGCGAGGCCGCCGAGCAGCACCTCGGCGAGGCGCAGGTTCAGCATCGAGGACTCGTCGACGATCACAAGATCGGCGGGCAGCGGCCGGCCCGGCCGGAAGGCGGGCTCGCGTCCCGGCATCCACTCAAGCAGGCGATGGATCGTCATCGCCTCGTGGCCGGTCGCTTCCTCCAGCCGCCGGGCCGCGCGGCCGGTCGGCGCGCAGAGGGCGATCGTCGCGTTTGCCGCTTCGGCCTCGGCGACGATCTCCTTGGTGCACTTGGTCTTGCCGACGCCGGGGCCGCCGGTGAGGATCGAGATCCGCGCCCCGAAAGCGGCCCGCACCGCCGCCCACTGCTCGTCGGTGAGGTCGTCCCGCGGTGTCTCGCCGGGGTCGTGGTCGAGGTGGGGAGGGGCGGTGGCGCGGGTCGCCAGCGTCGCCGCCACCGCGCGCTCGCTCTCCAGCGTCCCGGCGCGGTAGATCCGCCCTTCCCCTTCGTCGTCGACCAGGCCCCGCGCTTCGACCAACACCTCGGGGTCGGCGGCGAGCCCGATCAGCCGCGCCGTGCGCCGGCCGAGCTCCTCCAGTGGCAGGTAGCTGTTGCCCTGCTGCTCGGCCTCGATCACGGCGTAGAGCGCCGCCGCCTGGGCGCGGCGGCTCGACTCCGGCGGCACGTCGGCGGCGAGGGCGATTTTGTCGGCGCGGGCGAAGCCGACGCCCGGCACCTCGGTCAGCCGGTAGGGATCCTCGTGCAGGACGGTCATCGAGCTCTCGCCGTAGCGGGCGTGGATCGGCGCCGCCAGATGGGCGAGTCCGTGCGGCGCCAGCTGCACGTGGAGGTCGCGGATCGCCCGGCTCGCGAACCAGGACTGGGTCGCGGCCGCGGCCTGGTCGACGCTGACCCCGCGCAGCGAACCGAAGACGCGCTGCGGATCGGCGGCGATCGCTTGCAGGACTCCCTCGCCGTGCTCGTCGCATAGCGCCTCGGCCCGCTTCTGGCCGATGTGGCGCAGCGAGGTGAGGTAGGCGACCTGGCCCTCGCGGTCGGCCGGGTCGAGCGGCAGCGCGCCCTGCGCCCGCAACTGGCGGCCGTAGCGGTTGTGGGTCTGCCACTCGCCGCTGACTTCGGCCCGGTCGCCGGCATCGAGGTGGGCGACTGGCCCGACCAGGGCGAAGCCTTCGCCGGACTCGGCCTCCTGGACCTCGAGCACCGCGTAGCCGTCGTCCTCGGCCTTGTAGATGACGCCGATCACCTCGACCGTGCCGCTGTAGGAGGCGGCGTCGGCGTCGAAAAGGGTCGCTGCTCGGGTCACCCACCTAGGCTAGGCCCCGGCAAGGCGGGACTCGCCCGTCCGGAGGCCGCAGTTTCCGGTTGCCGGGATGAATTAAGTTCGGTTGGTGGAGCCTCCGCGACCCTCTACCGGCCTCTGCGACCGCTGCCGGCACCAGCGCCTGGTGCCGAACACCCGCGGCTCGGTCTTCTCGCTCTGCGAGCGCTCGCGCGAGGACCCCGCCTACCCGCGCTACCCGCGGCTGCCGGTGCTCAGCTGTCCGGGATTTGAGCCGGCTCCGGGTCCTGGCGAGCCGAACCGATAGCAGCAGCGATCAGGCCGAGGCCGAAAACCGCCGCCGCGATGCCGACGAGGAAGCCGAGGATCGGCACCAGCGCCGCCGCCCGCAGGATCGCGATGCCGGCGAGGAAGGCCCAGATCCGGTTGCGCGGCGCCTTCACGACCCGCCGGCCCAGCACCCAGGCGGAGATGCAGTAGCCGACCGCCCACAGCGGCAGCAGGGCGAGGGAGATCAAGAACGCCAGCGGCAGCCCGACCAGGGTGATGGCGGCGATCGCCGCCGCGATCGGAAGCGCGATCGCTACCGCGATGCCGATCGCGATCAGCGGCCCGACGCGCTGCCGCGAGCGCGCCTCGATCGCCTCGGCGGCGCGGGGGGCGATCAGCAGCAGCAGGATGCCGAGGACCGCCATCGAGATGCCGACACCCAGCCAGAGGAAGAAGACGCTGATAAAGGGAAGGAGGTCGAGCGAGTCGAACCCGTTCTCCTTGGAGACGTCGCCGCGGACGATCGCGCTGCCGGCGACGATCGGCCGCTTGTCGGCGTAGTGGACGTTGCCGGAGATGTAGGCCTTCGGCAGGAGGCGCGCCTGGCCGCCGAAGGTGACGAGGCTGCCGTCGATCTTGCCGCTGACCACGGCGTCGCCGGAGACCAGGACCACATCGCCGGTCACGTGCCCAGCCAGTCGCACATCGCCGTTGACGACGACGATCCCGTCAACCGTGTCGTCCGCGGGGACGGTGACGTCGCCGGAGATGACGACGATCGCCTCTTCCCTGTGGCTCGAGGTCTGCGCCGGGGCGAGGGTCGGCAGCGCCAGTGCGGCGAGCAGGAAGAGGACGACCAGGGACGAGATGCGCCGCATCAAGCCCCCAGCCTATCCAGAGAGGTCAGCTCGCCATCGGGTCAGCCACGCCGAGTTTGCTGATGTCGGGGGCCTCGTAGACGGCGCCGGGAACGCCGCCGACGATCACGATCCGGATTCCCTCCGGGCCGGGCCAGACCTTCCGCTTCGTGCCCGAGGCCACCCTTGCCATGTGGTCGGGGTCGAGGGAGAAGCGCTCACCGTCGATCTCGATCTCGCCGGCGCCGCTGATCGCCATGAAGACCTCCTCCTGGCCGTCTTCGGCGTGATCGTGCTCGGGGTAGTTCTCGAAGTTCGGCGGCAGATCGATGACCTGCAGCCCGAACGATTCGACGCCGAGCTCGGCCCGTGCCCGTTTGAAGGCGCCCAGGTAGACCGCCTCCATGTCGTCGATCTTCTTCACCGCGTACTCGCCCATCTCGTCCTCCCTTGGTGGTCGCCGGTCCGCCCGGCGGATTTAACGAACGTTCGTGCTTTTTTATACTCTACGTCTGTGACTCCCGTCACCCAGAAGGGATCCGACACCCGGGCCTCGATCCTCGATCGCGCCGTCGACGTCGCCTCGGTCGAGGGGCTGGAGGGACTGACGATCGGGCGCCTGGCGGCGGAGCTGCGGATGAGCAAGAGCGGCCTCTTCGCCCACTTCGGCTCCAAGCAGGAGCTGCAGCTGGCGACGGCCGCCGCCGCCGCCGAGCGCTTCCGCGGCTCCGTGATCGAGCCGGCCCTGGCGCTGCCCGACGGCGTCGCGCGGCTGCGGGCAATGGCCGAGCGCTATCTCGAGCAGCTGCAGGACTACTCGGGCGGCTGCTTCTTCGCCGCGACCTCGGTCGAGTACGACGACCGGCCCGGTCCGGTCAGGGATGCGATCGCCGCTTCCCTCGACGCCTGGATGGGTGAGCTCGAGCGCCAGGCGCGGATCGCCGGCGCCGAGAAGCCGGAGCGCTTCGCCTTCCAGCTCTACTCGCTGGCGATGGGAGCCAACGCGCGCTACCGCCTCAGCGGCGAAGCCGAGGTCTTCGACTACGCCCGCGATTCGATCGACCGCCTGCTGGCGGAGCTTCCCGGCGAAAACGGGTAGCTACGGTTTTCGTTACCCCGAACCTCGCTGAAAAAGGAGCTTCAGATGGACGTTGCGATCGGTCTTCCCAACGCTGTGCCCGGCACCACCGGCAATCAACTGACGGAGTGGGCGCGGCGCGCCGAGGTCCGTGGGTTCTCCAGCCTCGGGACGATCGATCGCATCGCCTATCCCAACATCGAGCCGCTGACGGCGCTCGCCGCCGCCGCTGCGGTGACCGAGCGGATCGGCCTTGCGACGACGGTCCTGCTCGGGCCGCTGCGGGAGAACCCGGTGGCGCTGGCCAAGCAGGTCGCCAGCATCCACTCGATCTCCGGCCAGCGGATGACGCTGGGGATCGGGCTCGGCGGCCGCGACGACGACTACGAGATCGCCGGCATCGAGACGGGGACGCGGGGCAAGGATCTCGACGCGATGCTCGAGCGGATCTGGGAGGTCTGGAAAGGCGAAGAGATGGGTCCGAACACCGCTTCGCACCCGCGCGTCCTCGTCGGTGGCTCGGTCGAGGCTTCGTTCAAGCGCGCCGCCCGCTTCGGAGACGGCTGGATCGCCGCCGGGGCGCCGGCCGAACAGTTCGCCCAGTGGCTCCCGGAATTCGAGGCAACCTGGGCGGAGTCGGGCCGCTCGGAGCAGCCGCAGAACGCCGCTCTCGCCTACTTCTCGCTCGGCGACAAGGCCGAGGAGGACGCCAAGTCCTACCTGACCGACTACTACGCCTGGCTCGGCGAGGACACGGCCAACTTCATCGCCGGCTCTGCCGCGAAGGACGCCGAGACGGTCAAGCAGTACCTCACTGCCTTCGAGCAGGCCGGCTGCCAGGAGCTCTTCCTCTTCCCGAGTTCGAGCGACCCGCAGCAGGTTGACCTCCTTGCCGACGCCGCGGGTTTGTAGCGCCATAAGCTCGGCCGCGAGATGGCCGACGATTTACCGATCCACCTCTTCGCTGACCCCGGCGAGCTGGAGGCGTGGCTGGAGGAGAACGGTGACTCCTGCGATGGCGTCTGGCTGAAGATCGCGAAGAAAGGGACGGGGAAACGCAGCGTCACCTACGCCGAGGCGCTGGGGCTGGCGCTCTGCTTCGGCTGGATCGACAGCCAGAAGCGCGGCTTCGACGATGTCTACTTCCTGCAGCGGTTCACTCCGCGGCGGCCGCGGGGGCGCTGGTCGAAGATCAACCGCGAGAAGGCCGAAGCGCTGATCGCCGCGGGTCAGATGCGCCCAGCAGGGCTCGCCGAGGTCGAGGCGGCGCAGGCCGACGGCCGCTGGGATGCCGCCTACGAGGGTCAGCGGACCGCCACGGTCCCGGAGGACCTGCAGCGCGAGCTCGACGCCAACCCCTCCGCGGCCGAGTTCTTCGCGTCCCTCAACAGCGCCAACCGTTACGCGGTCCTCTATCGCCTCGACGAGGTCAAGAAGCCGGAGACGCGAGAGCGCCGCCTCCGCAAGTTCGTCACCATGTTCGAACGCAGAGAAACGCTGCATTGAGAGAGTCGGGGGACCCCCGGAGGAGCCTCCCCAAATTTGCGACGGAGGGGGTCCCCCGACTCTCTCTCCCTACACTCGCCGCATGGACCGCGAGCTGCTGACGACGACCCTGGCCGAGACGGGGGAGCCCTCCTACCGCGCCGGGCAGGTGTGGGAGTGGGTCACCCGTGGTGCCGCCTCATACGAGGAGATGACCAACCTGCCGGCGGCGCTACGCGAGCGGCTCGAGGTGGGAGTGCCGCTCTCGACCCTGACCGTCGCCGCCGAGGCGAAGTCCGACGACGGCACCGTGAAGACGCTCTTCCACACCGCCGACGGTCGGCCGATCGAGGCGGTGCTGATGCGCTACCGCGACGGCCGGCGCTCGGTCTGTCTCTCCTCGCAGTCGGGCTGTCCGCTGACCTGCACCTTCTGCGCCACCGGACAGATGAAGTTCGGCCGCAACCTCGAGGTCGACGAGATCCTCGACCAAGCACTCCACTTCCGTCGCACGGAAGCGATCGACCACGTCGTCTTCATGGGAATGGGGGAGCCGACGATGAACATCGACAACGTCCTCGCCGCCTGCGAGCTGCTGCCCGACCTCGGCGTCACCCCACGGCGCACCGCGATCTCCACTGTCGGCTGGGTGCCGGGGATCGACCGCCTCGCCGAGTGCCAGATGCCGGTCAGCCTCGCCCTCTCCCTGCATGCGCCCAACGACAGCCTGCGCTCGCAGCTGATGCCGGTCAACGAGCGCTACCCGATAGCGGAGGTGCTGGCCGCCTGCGAGCGCTACCGCGCCGCCCGCCGCCGCAAGGTCTTCGTCGAGTACGTGATGCTCGACGGCGTCAACGACCACCCCGAGCACGCCAGCGAACTCGCCCGGCTGCTCGACCCGCGTGGCTACAAAGTCAACCTGATCCCCTACAACCCGACCGGAACTTACGACGGCTCCTCGCCGGAGCGAATCGAGCGCTTCCGCGCGATCCTCGCCGAGCACCGGGTAACCGCAACGGTCCGCCTAACCCGAGGCCGCGACATCGACGCCGCCTGCGGCCAACTCGCCGCCACCTCCGCCTAACCCCCGAACTGCATCAACTTTCCGGTCTCCTGGGCGTGAAATTTGATGCGGTTCGGGAACTGGCCCGCTAGCCAGTTACGATGCCCCGAGATGGCCACGGTCGACACTTCCGCCCCGGTTGCCCGTCCCCCGGAGATGTCTGTCAATCCGGTGCGCCGGGTGGTCAGCGATTTCGCTGACGAGTGGCGGGAGCGGGGGAAGTTCCCGCCCGGCCAGACGGACTTCAGCTGGGCCCGCACCCACCGGATCGCCCACGACCCGCTGCCGCTGTTGCTCGGCGCCTATGAAGAGTTCGGGCCGATCTTCAGCCTGCGCCTGCTGCACTCGCGGGTCGTCTTCATGCTCGGCCCGGAGGCGAACCACTTCGTCACCGTCGGCCACCCCGAGAACTTCCACTGGCGCGAGTCGAGCTTCGGCGACCTGATCCCGCTGCTCGGCGACGGCCTGTTGACGGTCGACGAGGACTTCCACGACCGCGCCCGCGCGATCATGATGCCCGCCTTCCACCGCGAGCAGGTCGCCGTCGCGACCGAGGCGATGGCGATCGAGGCCGACCAGGCGATCGAGGCGCTGCCGGTCGGCGAGGTCGTCGACGTCTACGAGTGGATGCGCAACCTGGCGATGCGGATCGCGATGCGGGCGCTGCTCGGCCTCGACCCCGACGAGGCCGGCAAGGGCGCCGCCGCGGCAGAGCACTTCGAGCGCGCCCTCGGCTACTACGGCATCGACTTCGGCCTACGCCTGCTGCGGGGCCCGGGTTCGCCCTGGCGCAAGCTGGTCTCCTCGCGCAAGGTGCTCGACGAGATCGTCTTCGGCGAGATCGCCCGCCGCCGCGCCCATCCGGACGCCGAGCGCCGGGACATCCTCAGCCTCCTGGTCGGCGCCCGCGGCGAGGGCGGCGAGGAATTCACCGACACCGAGATCCGCGACCAGGTGATGACCCTGATGTTCGCCGGCCACGACACCTCGACCTCGACCCTCACCTTCATGCTGCACGAGCTGGCCCGCCACCCCGAGGTCACCCGGCAGTTGCACGCCGAGCAGGAGCAGGTCCTGAAGGGGGAGTCGCCCAGTCCGCTGCAGCTGGAAAAAGAGATGCCCTACCTGGACATGGTGCTCGACGAGGTCCTGCGCCTCTACCCGCCGGCCTGGATCGGGCCGCGCCGGGCGATCCGCGAGTACGAGTTCGGCGGCTACACGGTCCCCAAGGACGCCTACGTCAACTACTGCTCCTGGGCCAGCCACCGCCTGCCCGAGGTCTTCCCGCAGCCCGAGGCCTTCATACCGGAGCGCTTCACCCGCGAGCGCAAGGCAGCACTCCCGCGCGGCGCCTACGTCCCCTTCGGAGGCGGCTCCCGCATCTGCATAGGCAAGCGCTTCGGCCAGACCGAGGTGAAGCTAGTAGCAACCAAGCTCCTCCAGCAGCTTCACGTAGAGGCGCTACCGGGACGAACCATCACGATCCGACAGATGCCGACGTTGTCACCGACGGGCGGCCTGAAGATGCGCATCCACACCCGCCCCTAACCAGCTCAACCCCAAGCGCATCTGCCGTGGGTGGCGACGATCGGGAGGACTCCCCCGGAGGGGGAGCCCCCGATCGGAGACAGGACCCGCGGCCCAACCGCCCGCGTCTACTTGATGAAGAGCATCTCCTCGTACTTAGGCAGCGGCCAAAGGTCATCGGCGACAACCCGCTCCAGCTTGTCAGCCGCCTCACGAACCTTCGCCATCGCAGCCAGCTGGCTGTCGCGGGCGTAGACCGCCCAGTCGAGCCCCTCGAGGTCGTCCGGGTAGGCGTTTGCCTCCTTCAGGTCGCCGAGGGCCGAGACCAGCTCGTCGACTAGCTCGCGGACCTCGCCCTCGAGGACCGAAACACCGGCCTCGGAGATCAGCGCCAGCTGCCGCAGGCCCGCCGGCAGGATCAGCGTCTGCCCGATCGCGAAGGTCTCCTCCGCCTCGATGTTGGCGCGGATCGCGTACTGCTCGACCCAGACCTCGTAGCGGGACTCGAGCTCGCGCTTGGAAAGCACGTTGTAGTTCTCGAAGGCCGCGACGGTGTCGGGAGCGAGAACCTCTGGCAGCGCGTCGGGGGTCGTCTTCAGGTTCTTCAGCCCCCGCTGCTCGGCCTCGGCGTGCCACTCCTCGGAGTAGTTGTCGCCGCTGAAGCAGACCCGCTTGTTCGCCAGGTAGGACTCTTTGACGATCTCGATCACGGCCTCGGGCATCCCCGAGCCGCCGTTCAGCTTCTCCTCCAGCTTGCCGGCCAGCTCGTCGATCGCCTCGGCGGCGATCGTGTTCAGCACGGTGTTGGGGAAGGCCGAGAGACATACTCGAACCCAGCGCCCGGAACTCGAATTTGTTGCCGGTGAAGGCGAACGGCGAGGTCCGGTTGCGATCGCCACCGTCCATCGGCAGCGGCGGCAGCACCTGGGTGCCGAGGTCGAGGAACGAGGCCGGCGTGTTGGGGTCGCCCTCGCCGGACGCGATCGCCTCGAAGACTTTGTCGAGCTCGGCGCCGAGGAAGACCGAGATGATCGCCGGCGGCGCCTCGTTGGCGCCGAGGCGGTGGTCCTGGCCGATGTTCGCGACCGAGGCCCGCAGCAGGCCCTGATGCTTGTTCACCGCCTGGATCACTGCGGTGCAGAAGAACAGGAAGTGGATGTTGTCGGCAGGAGTATCGCCCGGGTTCAGCAGGTTGGCGCCGGTGTCGGTTCCCATCGACCAGTTGTTGTGCTTGCCGGAGCCGTTGACGCCGGCGAACGGCTTCTCGTGCAGGAGGCAGACGAGGCCGTAGCGGCGGGCGACGTTCTCCAGCGTCTGCATCAGCAGCTGCTGGTGGTCGGAGCCGACGTTGGAGTTCTCGAAGATCGGCGCGATCTCGTACTGCGCCGGCGCGACCTCGTTATGGCGGGTCTTGACCGGGATGCCGAGCTTCCGCATCTCCAGTTCGGACTCCATCATGAAGGCCAGCACCCGCTCGGGAATCGAGCCGAAGTAGTGGTCGTCGAGCTCGTGCCCCTTCGGCGGCTTGGCGCCGAACAGGGTGCGGCCGGTGGCGATCAGGTCGGGGCGCTCGAAGAAGTACTGCTCGTCGATCAGGAAGTACTCCTGCTCGGGTCCGACGGTCGTGAAGACGCGCTTGGCCTCGTCGTCGCCGAGCAGGCGCAGCGCCTTGATCGCCGAGCGGCTGAGCGCGTCCATCGAGCGCAGCAGCGGGATCTTCCCGTCGAGCGCCTCGCCGGTCCAGGAGGCGAACGCGGTCGGGATGCAGAGCAGCGCCCCGTTCGGGTTCTCGAGGATGAAGGCGGGGCTGGTCGGGTCCCAGGCGGTGTAGCCGCGGGCCTCGAAGGTGGCGCGGACGCCGCCGGTCGGGAACGAGGAGGCATCCGGCTCCCCCTGGATCAGCTCCTTACCGGAGAAGTCGGCGATCGTGCCGCCGTCGCCCGAGGGCTCGAAGAAGGAGTCGTGCTTCTCGGCGGTCGAGCCGGTCAGCGGCTGGAACATGTGGGTGTAGTGGGTGGCACCGTTCTCCAACGCCCATTCCTTCATCGCCTCGGCGACCGCGTCGGCCAGGCTCGGGTCCAGCGCCCCGCCGTCCTTCAGCGTCGTCTGCAGCTTCTCGAAGACGTCGCCGGGAAGCCTTTCCTTCTGCGCGGCGACGGAGAAGACGTTCTGCCCGTACGGGTTGTTCTCCGGGAGGGTCAGGTCCTGTGCGCCGAGGGCGCCCCCGTTGGAGCTCCACTGGGCTGCGGTTACGTTCTGCTGGCGAATGCGAGTCATCGGTTCGGGTTCTCCCCCACTCGGCGCGCGCCGTCTCCGAGCGCGATTTGATTGAAGTCTTGGTCCCTCGAAAAGAGCATCGCAGAGCCTAATAGCGGCGGCCCGATCGCGCCTTTGTACCCGCGTACAAAGCTTGGCCTCAGGCGCTTGTCCCCACTGTCGGGCCTCTTCGCAGGACGTGAATCACGCCGCAAGGCTCGAAGCCCAGCCTCTCGTACAGCAGCCGTGGCCAGTCGTCGGCGTCGGCGACGATGAAGGTGTGCGCGTGGCCGGCCTTGCGGGAGGCGGCCAGCGCGGCTCGTGATCACCGCCTGTGCCAGCCCCTGTCCACGAGTCGAGGAGAGCGTGCCGACGTCCTCGACCTGCCCGATCCCCTCGCCGGAGAGCAGGCAGCAGGCCGAAGCCGGCTGCTCGGGCGGCGCGACGAACCAGCGGTCGCCGCCGGCAGAGCTGGTGCGGCGGCCCATCCCCAGCAGTTGGTCGGCGGTCTTCTCGAGCTTGTCGAGATCCGGCGAGAACTCGCCGCGGATCAACTCACGCCTCAGCCCTTCGCAGCCGCTGAGCGGCGTCTCGAGCGCCTCGGCGCCCGGCTCCAAGTTGCCGCCGCCGTGCCAGAGCATGTAGAGGTTCTGCTCTTCCTCCCAGCCATGGATCGCCGCGATCAGAGGCGCCAGCCTCGCTCCCTCGGCTTCGTCCCTGATCGCGATCGCGCGGTGCCCGTATCCCGCCAGGCTCTCCTCCGCGGCGGCGATCACCTCGGCCGCCGTCATCCCTGCCCGCTCGATCAGCGCCCAGTTGGCGTCCCAGGCCAGGGGCAGGGTGGGAGAGAGGAAGGCTCTACCCCAGGGGTACTCGACGACCTCCTCGTTCGATCGCCCGTCGAGCGCCAGCTCGAAATCCAGCAGTCGATCTCGCATCGAGCGAGCGTAGATGAACAGGGATCTCAGGAAACCTGAGCGGGGTCCGGTGGCGAGCCGGCGGCGATCAGCGCGCCCATCAGGACGCCGAGCAGCAGGTCTCGCAGCTCCTCGCGCTCGATGTCGCGGTGCTCGATCCAGTTGAGACAGGCGCCGTCCATGAACCAGAGCCAGCCGCTGACCGCGGTGCGCGCTTTCGGCGGCGCCTCGTCGGGGTAGAGGCCCTCGAGGATCCGCTGCGCGGTCGCCCGCCGCACCTCTTCGATCAGGTTGCGGATCTCTGGCACCCCGGTGGCGCTCTGCATCAGGTTGCGGTAGGCGACCGCGTTCTCCTCGACCAGGGAGAGGAAGCCGTCGAGGCTCTTCATCAGCTGCTCCACCGGCGGCAGCTCCGGGTCGGGTTCGGTCCGCTCCCGCAGCCGCTCGGCCCAGGCCCCCAGCGTCTCCTCAAAAAACGCCTGCTTGCTGGGGAAGTAGTGGTACAGCAGCGCCTTCGAGATCCCCACCTCGGAGGCGATCTTGTTCATCGAGAGCTCGTCGTAGGGATGGGTCGTGAACAGCTCGGCCCCGCGCTCGAGCAGCTGCTGGCGTCGCTCGTCGACGTCCATGCGGCGGTAGGAGGGGCTGCTCATCGCAGGGGATTGTAACGGCTTGCTGACCGATGGTTGACAAGATTGCTACGGTGTTGACCGTCGGTCAGCAAGCGAACTAGGAGAAGACCATGAACGACGACTACGTCCCGCCCGCATTTCGTCATCACCGTCCCGAGCAGCCCCCGAGCCCAGGGCCGCCGCCAGCGCCTTCCAACCCGATGTCGCGCATCGAGTTCGAGCGCCTCTTCGGCGGTCGCGTCCTGGCCTGGATCGGCGGCCTCGCGACCCTGCTCGGCGTCATCTTCCTCATGCGCAGTGCCGTCGACAGCAGTTGGTTCACGGAGGAGATCCGCACCCTGATGGCCGCCTTCGGCTCCCTGTTGCTGCTCGGGATCGGCGTCTGGCTGCACGAAAAGAAGGGGCATCTCGAGGTGGCCCGCATCGCCGTCGCCGTCGCGATCCCGGGCTTATACGCGACGACCGTCGTCGCCACCCAGGCCTACGACCTGATCTCACCCGTGATCGGACTCGAGGCCGCGGCGTTGATCGGCGTGGTCGGGATCTTCATCGCCGTGCGCTGGTCCTCGGTGTTGGTCGGCAGCGTCGGCATGTTGGGGGCGCTGGCCGCCCCGATGCTCGTTGGTACGGGGACCGACGGGGCCTCGATCGCCTTCGTTGCCCTGCCCTCGCCGCCAGCGTCGGCGTCCTCCTCTGGCAGCGCTGGAACTGGCTGGCGCTCGGCGCCTTCGCGGTGTCGGCGCCGCAGCTGATTCTCTGGACCGCGGAAAGCCGTTACATCGGCCTCTTCGGAGGTTCTGGAGAAGGAGGCGAACCCGTGCTCCTGGTGCTCGCGGTCCTGGCCGGGTTCTGGGCCCTCTACGCCGCCGCCGCCTTCGGCTACGAGCTGCGCAGCCGCGGCGAAGAGAAGCTCCCGGTTGCCTCCTGGCTGTTGCTTCTCGGCAGCAGCGACTCTCGTCGTCGGTGTCGGCTGCATCGTCATCAGTGACGATTCGACTTCGTCCCTTGCCCTGGACGCCTGGATCTTCGGCTTCGCCGCCGTCCACCTCCTGCTCGGGGCCGCCGCGATCCGCTTCGGCGTCCATCGCGAAATCGGCTCGCTGCTGATCGGCGGTGGGATCGGGCTTTCCACCTTCGGGCTGGCAAACGCCTTCGACGGCCCGACGCTGGTGGCCGCCTGGTCGGCGATGGCAGCGGCGCTCGCCTACCTGGCGACGCGCGTGGACCGCACGCCGGTGCCGGCTCTGTCGGACGCCGAGCGACTGCTGTACGCCGCCTGTCGGCTTCCTCGCCCTCGCGATCGCGCACATGCTGGTCGTCGAGGCGCCGCCGGTCGCGATCGCCGAAGGCGTCGACGACCTCGGTGCCGCGCTGGTCGCGATCGCCTGCTGCGCCGGCGCCGCGCTCGCCTGCTGGCACTTCGGTCGCGAGATCGAGCCGAAATTGGCGACGGTGGCGGGCTTCGTCGGCGCCACCGGGTTCGTCTACCTCGGTTCGGTGGCGATCATCGACGTGATCGGCGACAACGCCGGTGGTGAAGCTCGCGAGATTGGTCAGGCCTGGCTCTCGGCCTTCTGGACGGCAGCCGGTCTCGGCGCGGTCGTCTGGGGCATGGTCCGGCACTCGCCGAAAGCCCGCCTCGGCGGACTGGCCCTGCTCGGCCTGGCGATCGCCAAGGTCTGGACCTACGACCTCTCCGAGCTGGAAGAGCTGGCCCGGGCACTCTCCTTCGTCGCCCTCGGCCTGCTGTTGCTGGCCGGCGCCTTCGCCTACCAGCGGTTTCTGCCTAAGAAGGAAGGCGAGGACCTCGAGGAAGAGGTCGACGAGCGGCAACCGCAGGCTTATCTATAGCCTGCGGTTCCCGCGGCCCGCGCCGCTCCACAAGCCGAATACCGGAGGAAACCTCAGCCAATGTTCGTCTCCAAGGCCGCCGTCGTCGGCGGCGGCACCATGGGCGGGGAGATCGCGCAGGCGATCGCCGCCGCCGACATCCCCGTCGTCGTCAAGGACATCGATCAGAAGTTCGTCGACGCCGCCCTCGACAAAGCCCGCGGCGTCACCGAGGGCCAGCTCGCCCGCCTGGTCAAGAAGGAGAAGCTGACCCAGGAGCAGGCCGACGCCCGGCTCGCCCAGGTGATGGGCAACGTGATCGGCACCACCAGCTACGAGCAGTTCGGCGACGTCGACTTCGTGATCGAGGCGGTGCCGGAGAAGATGGAGATCAAGCAGGCGGTCTTCCGCGAGATCGACGCTGCGACCCCCGGCCACGCGATCCTCTCCTCCAACACCTCCTCGCTCTCGATCACCGAGATGGGGGAGACGACGCTGCGTCCCGACAAGGTGGTCGGCTTCCACTTCTTCTACCCGGCCTCGATCATGCCGCTGGTCGAGGTGATCGTCGGCGAGGACACCTCGCAGGAGACCGCGACCGCCGCCTACAACTTCGCCCAGGCGATCAAGAAGCAGCCGATCGTCTGCGGCGAGGTCCCCGGCTTCGTCGTCAACAAAGTCCTGATGGCGACGATGGGGGAGATCTGGCGCGCCCAGGAGGACCAGGGGCTCTCGATCAAGGCGATCGACGAGGCCATCGCCGGCGCGAATTTGGCCCCGATGGGCCCGTTCTTCCTCACCGACCTGCTCGGGCTGGACACGGTTCTTCACGTCGCCGAGCACCTCAACGACTCCTACGGTGAGAGCTTCTACGTCCACAAGGGGCTGCAGGGCCTGGTCGCCGAGAAAAAGCTCGGCGTCAAGACCGGCGGCGAGGGGTTCTTCAAGGACGGCGAGCAGAACATCCCCGGCGACGCCGCCCCCGACGCCGACGAGCTGGTGGCGATGTTCAGCTGCCGGGCGCTGATCGAGGCCTGCCTGCTGGTCGAGGAAGGCGTCTGCTCGGTCCGCGACATCGACCTCGGAATGATGGCCGGGGCCGGGCTCGACCCGCGCAAAGGCCTGCTGCCCCCGTTCTGGAAAGCCGACGTCGAGGGCCTCGACAAGGTGCTGGAGACGATGGAGGGACTGCAGGAGCGCCACGGCGACCGCTTCGAGCCGCCGGTGATCCTGAAGCGCCTCGTCGCCCAGGGCCGCTTCGGCCTCTCCAGCGGCCAGGGCTTCTACCCCTACCCGCAGGCCGACGAGGGCGAGCAGACCGAAACGGTCAAGGTCGAGACCCGCGACGGGGTCGCGATCGCCTGGCTCGCCAACCTGCCGATGAACTCGATCTCGCCGCAGGTGGTCGAGGATCTGGAGACGGTCTGGAACCGGCTCAAGGAGGGCGGCGAGGTCGGGGCGATGGTGATCGCCTCCTCGGTTCCGGTCGTCTTCTCGGCCGGCGCTGACATCAAGGCGTTCACGACGCTGGACGAGGCGAGCGGGGCGGAGCTGATCAACCGCGCCCACGCTCTCTTCCGCGACTTCGGCCAGGCCCGGGTTGTGACGATCGCCGCGGTCAACTCGATCGCCTTCGGCGGCGGCTGTGAGCTGGCGATGGCCTGCGACGTGCGGATCGCCGCCGAGGCGGCGGTCTTCGGTCAGCCCGAGGTGAAGCTGGGGATCATCCCCGGCTTCGGCGGCACCCAGCGCCTGGCGCGCCTGGTCGGGCCGAACAAGGCGCTGGAGATGAACCTGGTCGGCGACGCGATCCTCTCCGAGGAGGCGGTCGAGCTGGGCCTCGTCAACCGCGTCGTCCCCGACCACGAGCTGTTCGAGACGGCGCTGATGTGGGGCCGCAAGTTGGCCGCCCAGGCGCCGGTCGCCGTTGAGCAGATCAAGTCGGTCTCCCACAAGGGCGAAATCGACGCCGGCATCGAGGCCGAGAAGCAGGGCTTCGCCGCCGCCTTCGGCAGCGAGGACGCGAAGGAGGGCATCTCCGCCTTTCTCGCCAAGCGCAGCCCCAAGTGGAGCGGCAGGTAACGACGCCCGAGGCGTCGCGACTGGCCGAGCTGCTCGGCCGGTCGCGACGCACCGTCGTCCTCACCGGCGCCGGTGTCTCGGTGCCGTCGGGGATCCCGGACTTCCGTACCCCGGATACGGGGTTATGGGCGAACGTCGACCCGATGGAGGTCGCCCACATCGACGTCTTCGAGCGCGATCCCGAGCGCTTCTGGTCCTACTACCGGCCGCGATTCGAATCGCTCGGCGACAAAGAGCCGAACCGGGCCCACCAGGCGCTGGCGGAGCTCGAGCGCCGCGGCCTGATCGAGGGCGTGATCACGCAGAACATTGACCGCCTGCACCGGGCGGCGGGATCGAAGAAGGTGATCGAGGTCCACGGTTCGATCGAGACCTCATCCTGCACGGCCTGTGGGGTGTCATTCGGGCTGGAGGCCATGGACGACCTCTTCGACGAGCGCGGAGTCGCGCTCTGCTCAGACTGCGGCGGCGCGGTCAAACCCGACGTCGTCCTCTTCGGCGAGTTGCTCCCCGAGGAGGCGATGCAGCGCGCCGTTGAGCTGGCCGAGGGGGCGGACCTGATGCTCTGCGTCGGCTCTTCGCTCATCGTCCACCCGGTTGCGGGCCTGCCGCAGCTGACCCTCGATGCGGGTGGCCGGCTGGCGATCGTGACCAAGGGCGAGACGCCCTACGACGCCGAGGCGGAGCCGAAGCTCGAGGGCGAAGTGGACGCCGAGCTGACCGCGTTAGTCGCGGCGCTGGATTAGAACTCGACGCCCTGCGTTTTGCAGTCGGCGACGATGGTCTCGGCCCGGGCACCGGTGAATTCCGAGGCGCGGGTGCAGACTTTGACCGCTTCGGAACCGCAGGCGCTGATCGTTTCCGAGCCGACGATGCCCGCGACCTGCGAGCGGATGCAGCCCTGGGCGGGGCCCGGGCGGTCGTCGCCGACCGTGAGCAGGATGACCGCAAGCAGGGCGATCAGAGTCACGGCGAGAACCCCGAAGGCAGCCTTCAACTCCCTCGAGCTGAGCTGGTACAGCGGGGTGGTCTGGCGCTCGTAATGTCCTTCAAGGGGCATTGCGTTGGCCACCATATCGGCTCTTCCGAGGGGGGATTGCGCCACCGGGGCGAACCTTCGCGGCCGATCTTTAGACAGTTGTACCTATGGGCTTCGGGGCTGCGCCGGAAGGGTTACGGCAAGCCCGATTGGGCCCTGAATGACCGGCTGGGGAGCGTCCCGTCATTAGTGGCCGGAAGCCGATGTTTGATCTGAAAAGAAAGGAAGCGCCAGTTCAATGGAATATCTGAGCGAAGGGGCCAACTCATGGCAGATGACGGCCGCCACCTTAGTGGGGCTGATGAGCGTCCCCGGGTTGGTCGTTCTCTACGGCGGCGTGATGCAGAAACGCTGGTCGGTCAACTCGATGATGATGGCGTTCGTCGCCTTCGCAATTGTGCTCGTCCTCTGGGTGCTGGTCGGGTTCAAAATGGCGTTCGGAGACCCGATCCACATCTTCGGCCACACCACCGGATTCCTAGGCAACATGTGGGGGAAGCCGGGATCGATCCTCAATAGCCACAGCCTGCTCGAACAGGCGCGCATCGGGGACCTGCCGGAAGAAGAATTCCTCTTCCCGATGTCGACCCTGGCGTACTTCCAGATCGTCTTCGCTGCGATCACGCCGCTGCTGATGCTCGGCTCGGTGCTCGGGCGGTTCAACTTCAAGGCGTGGATCCCGTTCGTCGCCCTCTGGACCCTGCTCGTCTACACGATCAACGCCTTCATGATCTGGGGCGGCGGCTTCTTCGCCCAGCAGGGCGCCGTCGACTATTCCGGCGGCTATGTGATCCACCTCGCAGCCGGCGTCTCCGGCTTCGTCGCCGCCGCGGTGATCGGACCGCGACTGCAGCGCGATCGAGAGGTCGACGCTCCGAACAACCTGGCAATGGTCGCGATCGGCGCCGGGCTGCTGTGGATGGGCTGGAACGGGTTCAACGGCGGTGACTGGTACAACGCCGGCGAATTCGCTTCCGCATCGCTGCTCAACACCAACATCTGCGTCGCCGTCGCCTTCCTCGTCTGGGTCGGGATGGACTACCTGACCGGGCGCAAGCCGAGCCTGATCGGCAGCGTCAACGGGATGATCGTCGGCCTCGTCGCGATCACCCCCGGAGCAGGCTTCGTCAACGGCTGGGCCGCGATCATCATCGGCGTCGTCGCCTCGATCCTGGTCTACCTGGCGCTCAACTACCTGAGCCGGGTGCGACCGTTCCGCAACGTTGACGACACCCTCGGGGTCGTCTACACCCACGGCTTCGCCGGGGTGGCGGGCGGCCTTCTGGTCGGGATCTTCGCCAACAACCTGATGGCCGGCGAACACGAAGGCCTGATCTCCGGCGGCGGGCTGCACCTGCTCTGGGTGCAGGCCTACACCGCGGCCTGGGTGATCGGGTTCTCCGCAATCGGGACGTTCATCCTCCTCAAGCTGGTCGGCCTTGTCGTGCCGCTGCGGATGAGCGAGGCCGAAATGGAGACCGGCGACATCGCCGTCCACGGGCACGAGGTGTACCCGTCCGACGTGCCCTCGCTGGGCTACCCCGACGGGGTTCCCAGCCGGGCCGCCGCTGCTCCGACCGGGGGCGCTGCCTGACCTAACCCCGATTTCCCCCGACGCACCGGAACCGCCCCCGCCCCCTCCCCCGGGGGCGGTTCCACGTTCGGGGCCGGTTGCGGCTAGGCCGGCGGCACTGCGCCACCGCTGTTTCGGGCGCCTTCTCGCAGGACATCCAGCATCGTCGCCACGGCGGGGCTGGCCGCCGCCGAGCGGGGGGTTGCGGCAAAGACCCGACGGGCCGGCGGCGGCGAGTCGAGCGGCCGCACCAGCAGGTCGGGCCGGATCGTGCTGAGCGCCAGCTGTGGGATCAGCGCCACCCCGACTCCAGCCGCGACCAGGCCCTGAACCGTCTGGTAATCGTCGCTTTCGAATGAGACCCGGGGGTCGAACCCGGCGATGTGGCAGGAGCGGACGACGTGCCTGGCGCAGGGGCTGGTCGCGGAGGTCTGCACCCACGACTCCTCGGCCAGGTCGGTGAGCCCGACTCGTTTGCGGCTGGCGAGCCGGTGGTCGTGGGGGAGGGCCAGATGCAGCGGGTCGTCGAGCAGCTCGAAGCGACGCAGTCCGGCGCCGAGGCGCTCGCTGCCGTCCTCGAACTCGAAGGAGATGACGAGGTCGAACTCGCCGCCGCGCAGCCGCGGCACGATCTCCTCCGGCTCGCCCTCGGCAAGGGTCAGCTCGACGCCGGGATGGGAGGCGCGGAAGCCGGCGATCGCCGCCGGCATCAGGGTGGCGCCCGCGGTCGGGAACGAGGCGGCGCGAAGTTGCCCGCCGCGGCCTTCGGTGATCGCGGCGATCTCGGACTCGGCGGCGTCGATCTGGGCGAGGATCCCGCCGGCGTGGGCAACGAGGGACGCTCCGGCCGCGGTCGGCCGGGCGCCGGCGCGGGTCCGCTCGATCAGCGGCGCCCCCGCTTCCTCCTCGAGGGTGGCGATCGCCTGCGAGACGGCCGATTGCGAGTAGGAGAGCGAGTCCGCGGCGGCGGAGAAGGACCCCAGCGCGATCACTTCGCGAAATACCTGCAGGCGGGAGACGTTCAGCATAAGCAAAACTGATGTTACATATCGCTAATTTCAGTTGCGCTAATGCCAATCTCGTGGCACGGTGGTTCGGAACTTCCGAACCCCAAGCCCCAAGGAGGCATCCCATGTCCCTGAAGATCATCGTCTCCTACGACGACACCGACAACGACCGCGACGCCCTCGCACTGGGCAGGCTGCTCGCCTACTCGGGTGCCGAGCTTTCGCTCGCCTACGTTCGCCACTCCTTTGGCGAGTCGCTGGAGCAGAAGGAGGCCGAGGACCTGCTCGCCCGCGGCGCCGCCTCGGTCGGCACGCCGGAGATGCCCCAGCACGTGGTCGTCAATGCTGCGACCAGCGTCGGCCTTACCGAGCTGGCCGAGAAGGAGCAAGCCGACGTGATCGTCTTCGGCTCCGAATACCGGACCGCGGCAGGGCTGGTCAAGCCCGGCATCTCGGCCCACAAACTGCTGCTCGGCGGCCCCTCGGCGATCGCTGTCGCCCCGGCCGGGCTGCACGCCAATCCGGCGATCGGCGTCAACTCCGTCGGCGTCATCGAGGAAGGCGACCCCAGCGCCCGGCAGACGGCCGAGAGCTTGGCGGCGGCGCTCGGTGCCGGCGTCGTCGAGCACGGCTCAGGTCGGGTCGACCTGCTGGTTGTCGGCTCACGGCCGGAGGCCCCGCAGGGCAGGGTGGTCCTCAGCGCCGCCAGCGACTACGCGGTCGAGGCGGCCAACTACCCCGTGCTTGTGATCCCGCGGGGCGTCTCGGTCGACTTCGGCGCTGCGCCGGCGCCTACCGCTGGATAACGACGATCACGGCCGCGACCTCCGGGTCGCGGCCGTCGAGCCGCTCGCTCAGGCTCTCGAGGTCGACGCTGCGGGCTTGATGGGTCGAGGCCAGTTCGGCGACGGTCTGCACTGCCGATTCGGTTTCGATCACCAAAGCCGCCGGCCCGCTGCTGCCGCGCTGGTCGCGGGCGGACTCGAGCAGGCGCCGGGTGACGTCCTCGGAGCCGCGCTCGGCATTGGCCCAGCCCTGGCCGAAGGAGAGCTCGGGGTTGCTCAGCTCGGACCCCTCGAGGATCCGCAGCTGGCTTTCCTCCGGGTCCCATTTGCGGTCGCCGAGGAGGATCGGTCGGCCCGACAGCCACGGCTCGAGCACCGTGCGCTGCAGCTCCTCGGCGCTGAGATTGAAGGAACGGGCGTGGCCGATGCCCTCGCTGACCTCGATGTGGAACGGCATGGCCGGCGACGCTAGCGGTTTCGGGCGCGCAGAGTTGGGATGATCCGGCCGATGCAGCCCGCGCTCCCCGACGCCGTCGTCTTCGACAACGATGGCCTCCTGCTCGACACCGAGTCCGTCTGGACGCGGGCCGAGGAAGACCTCTTCGAGCGCCGCGGGACCGAGTTCAGCCCCGCCGACAAGCGCGAGCTGGTCGGCACCTCGGCTGAGATCGCCGGCGGGGTGCTGGAGCGGCGCCTCGGCGAGCCGGGGCGGGCGGCGGAGCTGATCGAGGAGCTGAACGTGCTGGTCGTCGCCGAGCTCGAGCACGGGGTGGAGGCGATGATCGGCGCCCGCGAGCTGCTCGAGCGCCTGCGCGAGCGCGGCACTCCGATCGGCCTCGTCTCCAACTCGCCCCTGCGCTTCGTCCAGCGCTCGATCGAGATCGTCGGCCTCGAGGACCACTTCGACGTCGTCCTCAGCGCCCACGAAGTCGCGGCGCCGAAGCCGGCGCCGGACCCCTACATCGAGGCCTGTCGGCGGCTCGGTGTCGAGCCGGGGCCGTCGGTGGTCGCCCTCGAGGACTCGCCGACCGGCGTCGCCGCCGCGATCGCCGCCGGTTTGACGGTGATCGGCGTCCCCTCGATCGAGGGGATTGCGCTGGAGGAAGCGCACCACATCGCCGCGTCCCTGCTCGACGAAGTGGTCATGCAGCACCTCAGTTTCTAAGCCTCAACCAGAGGGTTAGACTTAGCCGTGGAGGATGCGTCGGCGGCGGAGGACGCGCTCGCCGACCTTCAGCAATTCCTCGATGTTCCGGCGCTGCTCGCCGGAGAGTTCGCCGACCAGGGCCGCATTGGCCGCGTCGCCGATCTCGCTGCGCCGCTCGGCCAACGTCCCCATGTCTTCCTCGTGTCGGGGATCGGCCAGGGCGCCCTTCAGCTCGACCAGCAGCGCCTCGACTCCGACCCGCAGTTGCAGGGCCGCCTCGCGGTCGCGGCCGGCGTCGAGGTCGGCGCGGGCGCGCAGCAGCAGGGTCTCGCAGGCATCGCCCGTTTCGCGGCCGCCGAGCATCGCTGCGACCCGTTCCTGCGGTCGCAGCTCCTCCTCGCGGCGCTGACGGCGCGAGGAACGGGGGGCGACGTCGATCTCGCGCGCGTCGCGGAAGCGGCCGACCGCGGTCTCCTCGCCGCTGCCGTAGCCGAGCAGGATTCGCTCGGCCCCCTCGGCGACGAGCTGGCTGCGTGAGCTGGGGTTGGCGCTGGCCAGTGCCTGCGCGTGCAGGGCGCGGTTGAGCAGATCCAGCCCTTCGTCGACGAGGACATCGAGGGTGTCCTCTGCCTCGCAGACCTCGTCGAGCCAGCGGGCGGCCTCCGCCTCGTCAGCGAACGGTGCGAAGGCGCGGATCGCGGTCGCCCGGGTCAGGGTGAGCTGTGCGGGCTCCTCGTCGGCCTTGCGCGGCCGCCGCCGCTTGCGCCGGCCGGCAACCGGAGCGCCGATCCGCTGCAGGACGAGCACGCTCTCCTCGGTCCCCGCGCGTGCCAGGTAGCGCCCGTCGGCCAGCGGCAGCGTCCCGGCGAAATCGAGTTGGACGAACCCGAACAGGTCAGTCGCCGCCGGCGGAGAGGCCGCCGTTGGTCTTGTCCGGCAGCGAGTACTTCGAGGGATTGACCGGCACGTCGGGGTTTTCGATCTCGCCGAGGCGGCTGATCAGGCGCTGCCACTGCTCAGGTTTCAGCAGGGCGGCGAACCTTGCTTCGCTGCCGCCCGCGGTCGGGTGGTAGCCGACGTGGACGTGGTCGTAGTGGTCGGGCAGCGCGAAGCTGGTTTCGCCGGGCAGGTCCTCGAGCGAGATCACCTGGTGGGGGTGCATCGTCCCCTGCAGGCGCAGGACTTCGTGGATCAGTTCGTCGGTCGGCGTTCCCGGTCCCTGGTGGCCGGTGACCGGGATCCCGTTGATCACGGCGATGTCGACCGCGGTCCCGGTGGTGTGCTCGGAGACGTTGCCCGAGGTGGTCAGCACCCCGTGGCCGCACTCCAGCGAGGTGATCGAGAGTTTGTAGCCGCTGGTGCTGAGGTACTCGAGCATCGCCAGGATGCGGCGGTCGATGCGACCGGCGGCGATGTCTTCGCGACCGCATTCGTAGATTTCCAGATCTTCGTCGGCCAGCACCCGTTTCTGCAGCGCCTCCTTGGAGAGCAGCAGAACGCCGGCGCCGCTCAGCTTCGCGAACGGGCTTTTACCCTTGGCGCGGTAGATCGCGGTCGCCTCGAGCAGCTTCCAGCCGTCGAGGATCGGCTTCGGGTCGATCCGCGGCGCGCCTTTGCCGGCCGGGCGGATCGAGAAGTTGATGTGGGAGTCGACCCCCTCCGCCCCGGCGGCGACGCGGGCGAGGACGGTGCCGGCGATCACCTTCGAGCCGACCTTGAGCGAGCCGTCGCTGCTGGCGGCGACCGCTTCCCGCAGGGCGTTCGCGTCTTCGGATTTCGCCGCGCCCTCGCTGTTGGCGCGGCCGGGGAGCGCCCGCAGCCGCGGCCTCAGATTCTGGCTTTCGACCGGGACCCGCCGCTCCTGGCCGGTGGGCTCGACCACCAGGCGGCGGTCGCGGACCAGGTTGCCGAGCTCGGCGTAGGTGTAACTGTTGCCGTAGGTGTCTTCGAGGACGACGAAGTTGCCGAGCCGCTCGGAGCTGCCGAGCTTGCGGATGATCCCGTCGTTGACGGCGACCACCGGCGCTCCCTCCTTGCTGAAGATGTTGATCCCGCGCGGGGTGGGGGAGGAGGAGATCACTTCGGCGGCGTTGCCATAGTCGGGGCTTTCGCCTTTCTGCAGCGCCTTGCGGGCGGCGATGTCGTCGGCGTAGCGGGCATCGGCGGCGATCGGGAAGTGGGCGCCCTCGGTGAGGCCGGTCAGCGAGCCGACCAGGTCGGAGGGGAGGCGGCCGTAGGCGCGGGCGTAGAGGAGAACCTCCTGCACGTACCAGTCGGCGTGGTTGTAGGAGAAGATCGCCTGGTAGAGGTCGTCGTTGCCGCCGGCGAGCTTCAGGTAGTGGGCGGCGGCGCAGATCGCGTCGACCGGGTTGTAGGGGTCTTTGCGGCCGTCGCCGTTGGCGTCGAGGCCAAAGGCTTCCCAGCTAGAGGGGAGGAACTGCATCCAGCCGAGAGCGCCGGCGCTGGAGACGTTGAGGTTGGTGCCAAAGGCGGTCTCGATTTTGTTGATCGAGGCGAGCACCTCCCAGGGGATCCCGTATTCGGTGCCGCAGGCCTGGTAGATCGGCAGTAGGAAGGGCGGGATTTCGAAGCTGTCGATGACGAAGTTTGGGACTCCGATCGGGGCCGGGCCGAAGGGGGCGATCGTCGTCGTCGGATTGGCGGTGGTAGGGGTGCCGCCGGCGGAGTATTGGGAACCGCCGTCGGTTCCCTCCGGTGCGGGCTGATCGCCGCCGCCGTTTGCGCTCGGCGCGGTGACCGCGCCGGTGCGGCTGCCGCCGCTGGGATTGTCGAGACCCTCGTTGTGGGTGACCCCGTCCTTGCCGGCGGGAGTGTTGCCGACGATCCCGGTGCCCTGCCTGACTCCGCCCTTATCCGGAGTGGGGGCCGGCGAAGGCTCAGGGGCGGGTTGAGGGTTGGTTCCGGGGTCGGCCGGCTTGGCGGGTGCCGCGGCTTCCGGTGCCTCGTTCGTGTCGGCCGGCGTTTCGCAGTCCGGGTCGAGTTCGTCAACCAGGCCGTCGCCGTCGTCGTCGAGACCGTTGGCGCAGGCGGGGGCCTGCAGCGATGGGATGGCGGTCGTCGTGGTCGCGGGATCGACCACCGAGCCCTGCGAAAGAGGGTCGGCACCGGCCAGGGCAGAGCCCAGAGCGATGACCAGCATCAAGCTGGCGAAGGCGATGATCAGTGCGAACTTGGTTCTCATCCCAAAGCGTCCCTGCCCATGCTAGGAAATCCCCTCCCGGGCAGTCTCTGCAAGCTACCCACTAGTAAAAGCGTCCGCAACGCGCATGGGCGCTCCCAACAAGTCCTTAATCATGCTCTGCAACATCGTTGTAACCGCAGAGTTTCAGTCGAGCCGGATGCGCTCGTTAAGCTGCTGTGACCTTGACCTACGACCAAGATGAGCAGGACGGGCTGCGGGCCAGGGCCGAGCAGGCGCTCGGCGAGCTGGCGCAGGCGCTGATTGACAACCCGACTCTGCACGATGCCGTCACCGCCGCTTTGGGCGCGCGGGAGAAGGCGCTGGAGGCCCAGCAGGCGGCGATGAGCGCTCTCAACCTGCCCTCGGCGACCGACGTCGAACGGCTCGAGCGACGCCTGCGGTCCTTTTCGCAGCGACTGGAGGACGTCGAGGAGGCGATCGACGACCTCAGTCGCGAACTGGGCGCGATGCGCCGCGAGAACGCAAAAAAGAGCGCCAAAAAACCTAAGTCTAACTCTAAGGTTGAGGGTTAAAGTACGGCCGCAGCGGCGCTGCCTGCGGCTTTTGCCGCCGACTCTAGATCCTCGTCTCGCAGCTGACCCGAATCGCTCTTCTCGGTGACGACGAGGAGCACCGCGAGGGCGACCTCCAGCTCCTCGGCGGCGGCGAGCAGCGCAGCGGTTTGCATGTCGGCGACCTCGGCGAGTGCAGAAGGCCGGTCGTGCTCTGGATGGTGGAGGGCATCGAGACTGACGGCGGTCCCAGATTTGGCATCGGGAATCGCGGCCCGAAGCGCAGACGTCAGCCCCTCATCCGGTCGCTCAACTTTCCGTGGTTCTTTTCGGTCGCTGTGAGTCCGCAAGGAACCACGCAACCGCTCGGCCTCGGTCACTAGCACCAGGTCGCCGAGCGCGAGGTCGCCGAGCGAGGCGCAGGTTCCGACCCTCACCGCTCGCTCCACACCAAGCGCGGCCAGGTCGGCGAGCACGACCGAGGCGCTAGGGCCGCCCATCCCGGTCGACTGGATCGTCAGCTCCCGTCCCGCCTCGGTCGTTCCCGTGTAGCCCCAGAGGCCGCGGGCGTGGTTGCTCATCTTCGGTTCCGTCAGCAGCTCCTGGGCCAGCATCAGGGCACGGCCGGGGTCGCCGACGAGGATCGCCTCGGCGGCGATTGGCGCGGTCGGTCGCAGTCGGGCCGGCGGCATCGCGCCCGAATCTAGCCGCCGGCCGCCCTCGCCGACACTTGGGAGAAACGACGGTCACCGAATTTCCTCCAAGCGTCCAAAGCCCGGTGGCCGGACCGTCCATACGGTCGTGGCACTCGTCCAATCAGCGAGTCCCAGGAGGCGCGGACGCATGAAAAAAATAGAGGCGTACATCCGCCACGAGGCGTTCGAGCCGATCCGGGCCGAGTTGCTCGACAAGGGATTCCCCTCCCTCTCGATCATCGAGGCCAAGGGCTCGGGCCGGCAGAAGGGCATCGTCGAGCGTTATCGCGGCTCGACCCTCACCGTCAACGTCCGGCCGAAGATCAAGCTCGAGATCGTGGTCGAGGACAAAGACAAGGACATCGTCGTGCAGACCATCCTCAAGCACGCTCGTACGGGCGAGGTCGGCGACGGCAAGATCTTCGTGCTGCCGGTGGAGGAGGCGATTCGCATCCGCACCGGCGAGGACGGCCAGGCCGTCCTTCAGCTGCACGAAGAGTCGGAGATCCCCTCCTAAAAACGCCTGAAGGCAAACGCCTAACGGCAACTCCGACGATTCCCCCAGAAAAAGAGCCAACGGGGCGGCCTCCGGGCCGCCCCGTTTTGTTTGTCCTCCTGTAAGCGGGTTAGCCTCGCCTTATGGCTGATCAGAGGATCTCGCTCTCGGAGGCGGCGCGGCGTTCCGGTGTGCCCTCGAGCACGCTGAAACGGTGGGCCGAAGAGAAGATCGTGCCGGTGCGGCGGGGGCGGTGGACCGTGGCTGCTGCGGCGCAGGCGCGGGTGGTGGCTCGGATGCGGGAGCGGGGGTATTCGCTCGAGGATCTGAAGAGCGCCGGCAAGGAGGGACGGCTTGCCTTCGGGTTCACCGAGGAGCTCTTCTCGGGCTCCAAGGAGGCGATCACGACCGAGCAGGCGGCGGCGGAGACGGGGCTGGAGCCAGAGCTGGTCGAGCGGATCCTGGTCATCCTCGGCACCCCGAAAGGCCAGCGCGAGCTGAGCAAGGAGGATCTGGCGGCGCTGCGCCACTGCGCCCGGGTCCTCGCCGCCGGCTTCCCGCTTGTCGCCTTCCTGCAGCTGGTCCGCGTCTACGCGCAGTCGATGCGGCGGATCGCCGACGCAGAGGTGCGGCTCTTCCACCTCTACGTCCACGAACCGCTGATCCGCGACGCGGTGCCGGAGTTGGAAATGGCGGAGGAGATGGGTGAGCTCGCCGCCGACATCCTGCCGCTGGCGGCGCCGCTGACCGAGTACCTCCACGACCGCTACCTGCGCTTCTTCGTCGAACAGGACGTGGTCGGCCACATGGAGGCCGACTCGGCGATGGACACCGCCGAAATCGAGCTCGGCCACGTCAACGTCAGCCTCTGCTTCATTGACCTCACCGGGTTCACCCGCTACACCGAGGAGGAAGGGGACATCGAGGCGCTCGACGTGGTCGAGAACTTCGTCGTCACCGTCGAAGAGACCCTGCCCCGCGAGGCGACGATCGTGAAGACGATCGGCGATGAGGTGATGGTGGTCTCGCCCGACCCCGCCTCGCTGACCGAGTGGGCTGTCGCCTTCCTCTCCCGTTTCCCGCAGCGGCCGCAGCCCCGCGTCGGGATCCACTACGGCGATGCCGTCTATCGCGACGGCGACTACTTCGGCAGCCAGGTCAACCTCGTCCACCGGGTCGTCAACCGGGCGCTGGCCGGCGAGGTGCTGGTCACCGACACGGTCTGTAGTGCGATCGCGGGCAGCGAGCGCCTCGAGTTCGACCCGATCGGCGAGGTGAAGCTGAAGGGGTTCCCCGAGCCGACCGAACTGTTCGTCGTCCGCGCCGCATGACCGGCGAGGAGCTGCTCGAGCGGGCCGAAGCGGGAGGGCTGCTCGGTGGCCCGGGCCCGGCGCTGGTGATGCTCTCCGGCGGGCGGGACTCGGTCTGCATGCTCGACCTCGCGGTGCGGGCGCGGGGGGCCGAGGCGGTCAGCGCGCTCCATGTCAACTACGGGCTGCGGGACGAGGCCGGCGAGGACGAGCGCCACTGCGCCGAGCTCTGCGAGCGACTCGGCGTATCGCTCGAGGTGGAGCGAATGCAGCGTCCCGAGGGCGCCGGCAATCTGCAGGCCTGGGCGCGGGAGACCCGCTACGCGGCGGCGGCGCGCCTTGCGGAGACCCGGGACGCGACGATCCTCACCGGCCACACCGCCGACGATCAGGTCGAGACGATCCTCTACCGGCTCGCCTCCTCGCCCAGCCGCCGGGCGTTGCTGGGGATGAAGCCGAAGGACGGACGCCTCGCCCGCCCGCTGCTGACGACGACCCGCGCGGAGACGACCGCCTACTGCGAGGAGCGGGGTCTCGCCTGGCGCGACGATGCCAGCAACGAGGGGGCCGACTACAAGCGCAACCTCGTGCGTCGCGAATTGATCCCGGAGCTGGAGAAGATTCACCCGGCCGCGAAAGAGAACGTGCTGCGCACCGCGGCGCTGCTGCGCGAGGAGGCGGAGCTGCTCGACTCGCTCGTCGACGCCGAGCTGGCGGGCGGGGCAGGAACGATCTCCCGGCAGCGCTTCGCCGAGCTGCACCCGGCCCTGCGGCGGCTCGTCCTCCAGCGACTCGCCGACGATGCGGCCGGCCGACCCGTCCCCGGTGCCGCTCGCTTCGCCGACCAGCTCGCCGGCCTGCACCGCGGCGGCTCGATGCTCGACCTCGGCTCCGGCGTCCGCGCCGTGCTCGAAGGCGGCACCCTCCGCACCGAGCAGTGCCGGCGGGCCTAAAACACCCTCTATAAGGGGTGAAATCGGCCCATCGGCCATCTATCTAGACTGCGGCGCGTGTCGGACCCCGCGATCGGCGAGACCCTCGTCGCCAAAGAGGACCTGCAGCGCCGCATCGCGGAGCTTGGAGCGGAGATCAGCCGCGACTACGCGGGACGGGAGCTGATCATGGTCGGGGTGCTGAAGGGCGCGGTTCTCTTCCTCGCCGACCTGATGCGCCACATCGAGGTCCCCTGCGAGATCGACTTCATGGCCGTTTCCAGCTACGGCTCGCAGACCGACTCCTCCGGGGTGGTCCGCATCCTCAAGGACCTCGATGCGCCGATCGAAGGGCGCGACGTCCTGATCGTCGAGGACATCATCGACTCCGGCCTCACGCTGCAGTACCTGATGCGCAACCTCAACGCCCGCAATCCCGCTTCGCTGCACGCCTGCGCGCTGTTGACCAAGCCGGCGCGGCTGCGGGTCGACCTCTCGCCGCGCTACGTCGGCTTCGAGATCGCCAACGAGTTCGCGATCGGCTATGGCCTCGACCACGCCCAGAAGTATCGAAATCTGGATTTCGTTGCGGCGCTTTCCGAGTAACTCGGAAAATCCGCCCTGGTACGCTGATTCCCACTCTTGAGGCGGTTTTTCAAAAGCGCGGCTTTTCCGATCCTGCTGGTCGTGATCCTGGCGTTCATCGCCTCGAAAGTGATCACCCACGATGGCGGTACCGAGGCGCCCCCCTACCAGGAACTCGTCGCCCCGCAGAGCGGCCTGATCGCCAAGAAACAGATCGAAGAAGTTTCGGTCAACACCAAGGACAACACGCTCGACGTCAAGCGGACCAACGGCGAAAGCTTCTCGACTGGCTACCCGCCCAACACCGAGCAAAGCCTGCTCGACCAGCTCGAGCAGTACAACGTCGATACCAAGGTCCACGGCTCCGGCAGCTCCGGGCTGCTCTCGCTGCTGACCCTGATCCTGCCCTTCGTCCTCTTCATGGGCTTCTGGATCTTCCTCATGAACCAGATGCAGGGCGGCGGCTCCCGGGTGATGAACTTCGGCAAATCGAAAGCCAAGCGGATGGCGGTCGACGCCCCGAAAATCACCTTCCGCGACGTCGCCGGCGTTGACGAGGCGGTGCAGGAGCTCGAGGAGATCAAGGAATTCCTCGAGAACCCGAAGAAGTTCCAGGCGCTCGGCGCCCGGATCCCCAAGGGCGTCCTTTTATACGGACCGCCAGGGACCGGTAAGACCCTGCTCGCCCGCGCCGTCGCCGGCGAGGCCGGCGTGCCGTTCTTCTCGATCTCCGGCTCGGACTTCGTCGAGATGTTCGTCGGCGTCGGCGCCAGCCGAGTCCGCGACCTCTTCGAGCAGGCGAAACAGAACTCGCCCTGCATCATCTTCATGGACGAGATCGACGCCGTCGGCCGCCACCGCGGCGCCGGCATGGGCGGCGGTCACGACGAGCGCGAGCAGACCCTGAACCAGCTCCTGGTCGAGATGGACGGCTTCGAGATGAAGGACAACATCATCTTGATCGCCGCCACCAACCGTCCCGACATCCTCGACCCGGCGCTGCTGCGGCCCGGCCGCTTCGACCGCCAGGTCGTCGTCGACCGCCCCGACCGCAAGGGCCGCAAGAAGATCCTCGAGGTCCACACTCGCGGCAAGCCGCTTGGGCGCGAGATCGACCTCGACACGCTTGCCGGCCAGACCCCCGGCTTCACCGGCGCCGACCTCGCCAACCTGATCAACGAGGCGGCCCTGCTGACCGCTCGCACCGGCAGCCGCGAGATCACGATGAAAGAGCTCGAGGAGGGGATCATGCGCGTGATCGCCGGCCCCGAGAAGAAGACCCGGGTGATGAGCGAGAAGGAGCGGCTCATCACCGCCTACCACGAGGTCGGCCACGCGATCGTCGGCCAGCTGCTCGAGAACACCGATCCGGTCCACAAGATTTCGATCATCAGCCGCGGTCAGGCCCTCGGCTACACGATCAGCCTCCCGACCGAGGACAAGTTCCTCACTACGCGCGCCGAGCTGACCGACACGATGGCGATGACCCTGGGCGGCCGTGCCGCCGAGGAGATCGTCTTCGGCGAGATCACCACCGGCGCCTCCAACGACCTCGAAAAGGTGACCGAGACGGCGAAGCAGATGGTGATGCGCTTCGGGATGTCCGAGCGCCTCGGCCCCCGCGTCTTCGGCCATGACCGCGGCCAGCCGTTCCTCGGCCGCGAGTTCAGCTCCGAGCCCGACTACTCCGACGAGATCGCCCGCGAGATCGACGACGAGATTCGCCGGATCGTCGAGAGCGCGCACCAGAGCGCGAAGAACCTGCTCAACGAGCGGCGGGACGACCTCGAGCGGGTCTCGAAACTGCTGCTCGAGCGGGAGACGATCGACGCCAAGGAGTTCATCGCCCTGCTGGAAGGCAAGCCGGCGGAGGAGGTCTTCCTCGACGAGGAGGAGCCGCCGAAGCCGGCCGAGCCTGCGCCCGAGCCGGAAAAGGCAGCCCGCGAGGGCGCCCGCCCGAATCCGCGGCCAAGGCCGGGATTCGCCGGCGGCGACGCTTCCTGACTCAAGCGGTCCCGATGGCCAAGCTGATGGGGGTGGTGAACGTCACCCCTGATTCGTTCTCAGATGGGGGGCTTTATCTCGACCCCGAGTTGGCGATTGCGCACGGGCGGGAGCTGGCGGGAGAGGGAGCAGAGATTCTTGACGTCGGTGGTGAATCGACGCGGCCGGGGGCCGAGGTCGTGGACGAGGCGGAGGAGCTGCGACGGGTCGTCCCCGTCATCAGAGGGCTGGGCGATGTCGGCTGTCGCATCTCCGTCGATACCTCCAAGGCGCGCGGTTGCCGAGGCTGCGCTTGAGGCCGGGGCGGAGATCGTCAACGACGTCACCGCCCTGCGCGGCGACCGCGCGATGGCCTCGGTCTGCGCCGAGCGCGGCGCGACCGTCGTTCTCATGCACATGCTCGGCGAGCCGCGGACGATGCAGGACGACCCCCGTTACGGCGACGTCGTCGCCGAGGTCAAGGCCTTCCTCGCCGAGCGGCTCGAGCATGCTGTCGCCGCGGGGATCGCCGAGGAGCACGTCTGGCTCGATCCCGGCATCGGCTTCGGCAAGACCGCCGCCCACAACATGGAGCTGCTGCGCCGGCTCGGCGAGCTGCGCGACCTCGGCCGGCCGCTGGTGATCGGCACCTCGCGCAAGAGCTTCATCGGCAGGGTCGACGGCTCCGCCGCCGGCGAGCGGCTGGGGGGGACGATCGCCTCGTCGGTTCTCGCGGCTGCCGAGGGCGCCGAGGTCCTGCGCGTCCACGACGTCGCCGAGATGAGCCAGGCGCTGGCCGTGACCGCGGCGATACTCGGGTAGCGTCCAGCCCATGGAGTCGCACGGGAACGGGATCGAGTCGAGCGCGGAGATCGAGCTGCGCGGACTCTCGGTCTACACCCACCACGGGGTCTCCGAAGCCGAGCAGGAGGTCGGGCAGCGGCTCGAGTTCGACATCTCCTTCGACGTCCCCGACTGCGACGCGGTCCTGACCGATCGCCTCGAGGACACCGTCGACTACGCCCAGGTCTGCGACATCGTCGTCCTCGCCGCGACCGAGCGCAGCTACAAGACGCTGGAGCGCCTGGCGCAGGTGGTCGGCGAGCGGTTGATGGAGCGCTACGGCTGCGAGTCGGTCCGCGTCCGCGCCGCCAAGCCGGAGCCGCCGCTGCCGCTGGCGATCCAGGAGGTGGCCGTCGAGGTCACCCAGGAGCGCGGCGGTCGAAGAAGACGACGGCGAGGGGTAGGCGCTTGGCCGCGCAGCAGACCGGCTACCTCGGCCTCGGCTCCAACGTCGGCGACCCCGCCGGCCACCTGCGGGCAGCGGTCGAGCTGCTCGAAGCCGAGGGGATCGAGGTCGACGCCGTCTCCTCCACCTACGTCACCGAGCCGGTCGGAGAGATCCTCGACCAGCCCGACTTCCTCAACGCCGCCGTCCGCATCCGCACCGACCTCGAGCCGGAAGACCTGCTCGACGCCTGCAAGCGGGTCGAGGCCGAGCGCGGCCGTTCCTTCGACGCCCCCCGCCACAGCCCCCGGCCGCTCGACGTCGACCTGCTCCTCCTCGGCGACCTCGAGCTGAGCACCGACCGCCTCACCCTCCCGCACCGCGAGGTCACTACCCGCCGCTTCGTCCTCGTCCCGCTGCTCGAGCTCGACCCCGAGCTGGCGCTGCCGGACGGACCGCCTGCGACGCCGGCCTGGTGGATGGGTCGAGCAGCGGCCGCTCTGGGCTCCGGCGCAGCGGGTCGAGCCACTCGGCCGGGAGGACCGGCGGCATTTTGCCGGGGTAGTTCGGGCACCAGACGCGCGGGCGAGCTTCGCTGCCGGGCGGTTCTCGATCGCCGGGCGGAGGTCGTCCAGGGTCATCGCCAGGCCGATGCTGGGGGCGATCTGGAAGTCGGCGGCATTGAGCTACCTCGCCGTTGAGGACGCCGCTCGTCGACCCAGGCGTCGACCCTGTCGAGCATCGCCGGCAGCGCTGCCAGGGCCTTGCGGGCGCTCTCGTCGTCGGCTTCGTTGAAGCGGGCCGAGAGGGCGACGATCGGCGCCGCGGTCTTCATCGCCAGGCCGAGCGGGAGCGCCGAGCGGGCGCCCTCCGAGTAGCTGCGCAGCGGCTCGCGGTCCTTCTTGATCCCCCACCAGAGGATCTGGCGGATCGGGTGCTGCAGCTCCTCGTCGCCGAAGCGCTCGGCCTCCTCGACCGCCGCCCGCTGCTCGGGGTCGGCGGGGAAGAGCGGCGGCTCCGGCCGCAGGCGCTCGAGCTCGCGGGCGATCTGCCGCGAACCCTGGACCTTGTCGCCTTCGATCTTCAGCGCCGGCACGGTGACGCCGGGAAAGCCGACGGCGCGCAGCACGCCCTTGGAGATCACCGGCAGCAGGTCGGTGCGCTTGTAGGGGATGCCCTTGTGCTCGAGCATCAGCTGCGCGGCGATGCTCGGATGGGAGGCCGGGATCACGTAGAGGCGAGTTTTCATGGCGCGATCCTAAGCGCATCCGCAGGCGACTGGCTACCCAGCCAGTCGATCGCCCGCGATAATCGACCGATGCTCCTCGCGGTCGACGTCGGCAACACCCAGACCCACCTCGGCGTCTTCGAGGGCGAGAGCCTGACCGAGCACTGGCGCTTCCAGACCCGTTCGGGCGCGACCGGGGACGAGCTGGCGGAGCGGATCGCCGGCCTCTTCTCGCTTTCCGGAATGGCGTTCGGCGACGTCGACGCCGTCTGCGTCTCCTCGGTGGTGCCGCCGCTCGGCCGCCAGTTCGAACAGCTGGCGGAGCGCTACCTGGACGCCGAGTGCCTGACGGTCGGCCCCGGCGTCAAGACCGGGATGCCGATCCGGATCGAGAACCCGCTCGAGGTCGGCGCCGACCGCCTCGTCAACGCGATCGCCGCCTACGAGCGCTTCGGCGAGGCCTGCGTATCGGTCGACTTCGGCACCGGAATCAACATCGACGCCGTCTCCGCCGAGGGCGAGTACCTCGGCGGCGCGATCGGCCCCGGCCTCGCGCCCTCGCTCAGCGCCCTGATCGAACGCGCCGCGCGGATCACCCGGATCGACTTGGAAGAGCCGAAGGAAGCGATCGGCCGCTCGACCCGGGCGGCGATCCACTCCGGCTTCATCTTCGGCTTCGCCGGCCTGATCGACGGCATCGTCCGCCGGATCGAAGAGGAACTGCCGAACCCGCGGCTGCTCGCCACCGGCGGCTACGCCGCGACCGTCGTCCCCTTCACCGAGACGATCGACGAGGTCGACGACCTGCTGACCCTGAAAGGGCTGCGGCTGATCCATGAGCGCAACCGCTGAGCATGGAGCGACGCAGCCGGCCCTGACCGAGCCGTTCGAGATCGGCGGCGTGCCGATCGCCAACCGGGTCCTGCTGGCGCCGCTGGCCGGGATCGGCAACTGGTTCGTGCGCCTGCAGGCCAAACGCCACGGCGCCGGCCTCGCGGTCTCGGAGATGGTCTCCAGCTTCGCCCTGCACTACCGCAACGAGCGCACCCTGCGCGAGCTGATGCGGATCCACCCCGACGAGCACCCGGTCTCGATGCAGCTCTTCGGCCACGACGCCGAGGTGATGCGCTCCGGGGCCGCGATCGCCGCCGAGACCGGGCGCCGACCTGATCGACATCAACATGGGCTGCCCGGTGCCGAAGGTGCGCAAGACCGGCGCCGGCGCCCAGCTGCTGCGCGACCCCGACCTGGCGCTGGCCCTGGCCCGCGGCGCCGCCGAGGGCAGCGGCCTGCCGGTGACGGTGAAGCTGCGCTCGGGGATCGAGGCCGGCGACCGTTCGGGCTTCGAGCTGGCGATCCGGCTCGTCGAGGAGGCCGGCGTCGCGGCGATCGCCTTCCATCCGCGCGCCGCGACCAAGGGCCACAAGGGCAAGCCCGACTACGAGCTGACCCGCGAGCTGGTCGAGCGGGTGGAGGTGCCGGTGATCGTCTCCGGCGGGCTCTCCAGCGCCGCGGCCGCCCGCCGCGCCTACGAGGAGTCGGGCGCCGACGCGGTGATGATCGCCCGCGGCTCGCTCGGCAATCCCTGGGTCTTCGAGGAACTGACCGGGCGCCGGGTGGAGCCGCCGAGCCGGGAGGAGATCGTCGCCGAGCTGGCTCTGGGTGATCGACGGGCCGAGGAGCACCTCGGCCCCGAGCGAGCGCGAGCGCTACCTGCGCAAGTTCTACCCCTGGTACGTGGAGCGGCTGGAGGCGCCGAAGGAGGTCGCCGACGAGCTCCAGCGCAGCGCCGATCTGGCCGCGCCCGGGAGCTGATCGCCTCGCTCGCGACCCCCGCCGGGGTCGCTTGAACGGCCTGATTTGGCCGGCCAGCCACCCTCGCTATAATCCCGCGCTCCGTGCCTGGGTGTGGCTGCCTCCGGTAGCCGCATCGGGGCGTTTTTTTCGGTCTGGGAGACCGGCCAGGTTCCCTTACCCAAACCAAAGCGAGGTCGTTCAAGTGAGTCGTCAGGCCGTCATAACCCCCGAGGGGCTGGAGAAACTGAAAGAGGAGATCGAGTTCCTCTCGACGACCAAACGCCGCGAGGTCGCGGCGCGGATCAAGGAGGCGCGCGAATTCGGCGACATCTCCGAGAACGCCGAATACGACGACGCCAAGAACGAACAGGCGCTGCTCGAGGGGCGGATCGCCCAGCTCGAGGAGCGGCTGCGCCGCGCCACGGTGATCGACGAGAAGGCGCTCAACACCGACGAGGTCGGCTTCGGCTCGATCGTCCACGTCAAAGACCAGAAGACCGGCGACTCGCAGAAATTCCAGATCGTCGGCTCGACCGAGGCCAACCCGCTCGAGCACAAGCTCTCGAACGAGTCGCCGATCGGCAAAGCCCTGGTCGGGCAAAAGCGCAACGACATCGTCACCGTCGAGGTCCCGCGCGGGCCGAAGAAAAAACTCAAAATCACCAAGATCGAGAAAGCCTGAGAGCGCCAGTAAGCGGCGCATCTCGGGGTCATCGGTCCTCGCCCCTTCGCTCACGTACTGAAGTACGCTCGCTCGGGTCTGCGGCCTCTTCCCCCGACCTGCTTGCTTCCTGACGCTCTCAGCCCGTGACTGAACAAGAAGATCTCTCCGACGTTCTTCGCGACCGGCGCGAGAAGCTGGAGCGGATCCGGGACGCGGGGATCGAGCCGTTTCCGCACGAGTTCTCCGGGCGCGAGGACATCGCCGAGGTGCGGGCCGCGCACGAGGGGCTGGCGGCGGGGATCGAGACCGAGTCGCGCCACCGGGTCGCCGGCCGGATCGTCGCCCGCCGCGGCCACGGCAAGGCCTGCTTCCTCGACCTCCGCGACGGCAGCGGCCAGATCCAGCTGCACGCCCGCGAGGACCTGCTCGGCGACGAGGCCTACGAGCTGCTGGTCGACCTCGACCTCGGCGACATCGTCGGCGCCGAGGGGACGGCGATGGCGACCCGGCGCGGCGGCGAGCTCTCGCTGGCGATCGACCACTGGCGCCTGCTGGCCAAGAGCCTGCGGCCGCCGCCCGACAAGTTCCACGGCCTCGAGGACACCGAGACCCGCTTCCGCCGCCGCGAGCTCGACCTGATCGCCAACGAGGAGAGCCGCCGAGATCTTCCGCATCCGCGCCCGCACGATCACCGAGATCCGCCGCTGGCTCGACGAACACGGCTTCGTCGAGGTCGAGACGCCGGTCCTGCAGCCGCTCTACGGCGGCGCCCTGGCGCGGCCCTTCACGACCCACCACAACGCGCTCGACCGCGACCTCTACCTGCGGATCGCCACCGAGCTCTACCTCAAGCGGCTCGTCGTCGGCGGCATCGACCGCGTCTACGAGCTCGGCAAGGACTTCCGCAACGAGGGCGTCTCCCACAAGCACAACCCCGAGTTCACGATGCTCGAGTGGTACGAGGCCTACGCCGACTACGAGAAGACCGCGCACGACCTCGAGCTGCTGGTCGCCGAGGTCGCCGAGCGGGTGCTGGGGACGACCAAGGTCAAGCGCGGCGAGGTCGAGATCGACTTCGCGCCGCCCTGGCGCCGGATCACCCTGCGCGAGGCGATCCTCGAGCGCGCCGGCATCGACATCGCCGAGCACCCGACCCGCGAGGCGCTGGCCCAGGCGATGGGGACCGAGCCCGACCCGACGGAGGGCTGGGGCAAGCTGGTCGACGGGCTGCTCTCGCGCGAGGTCGAGCCGGGCCTGATCCAGCCGACCTTCGTCTTCGACTACCCGGTCGAGCTCTCGCCCTTCGCCAAGGCGCACCGCTCCGAGCCGGGGCTGGTCGAGCGCTGGGAGGCCTTCGCCGGCGGGGTCGAGATCGCCAACTCCTTCAGCGAGCTGAACGACCCCGACGAGCAGCGCCGCCGCTTCGAGCAGCAGGCCGCCGAGGTCGACCGCGGCGACGAGGAGGCCCAGCCCTACGACGAGGCCTTCGTCGAGGCGCTCGAACAGGGGATGCCGCCGACCGGCGGCGTCGGCCTCGGCATCGACCGCCTGGTGATGATGCTGACCGGCGCCACCAGCCTGCGCGAAGTGCTGCTGTTCCCGGCGATGAAGACCTAGATCCGACTGCATCAAATTTCTGCTGTCTGAGCCGGAAATTTGATGCAGTTCGGCGGCTGGACCAAATTGAGCCGGAATCGCAACATCTTCTGCGTGAAATGTCGCTGTTAGCGTGTTCAAGCGTTCAGAAGCCGGACCGCCGATCCCGGTAGAGTTAAGGGACAGATGGACGCCTCCCGATAGAGGGCACGGGCGTCAGCCGGTACTAACTCGGGCCACCCGGGTTCGAACCAAGAAGAGGTCTTCATTTGTTCGAGCGATTCACCGAGAGAGCTCGCCAGGTCGTCGTCCTAGCGCAGGAGGAGGCCCGGACGCTCAAGCACAACTACATCGGCACCGAGCACATCCTGCTCGGTCTGCTGCGCGAGGAGGAGGGCCTCGCCGCGCGCGTCCTCGAGTCGCTCGACATCACCGTCGAACGGGTGCGCTCGCAGGTCGTCCGCATCGTCGGCTCCGGCGAGGAGGTCACCTCCGGCCAGATCCCGTTCACGCCGCGCGCCAAGAAGGTGCTCGAGCTGGCGCTGCGCGAGGCGCTCTCGCTCGGCCACAACTACATCGGCACCGAGCACATCCTGCTCGGCCTGGTGCGTGAGAACGAGGGCGTCGCCGCCCGCATCCTGCTCGACTTCGACGCCGACTCCGACAAGATCCGCAACGAGGTGATCCGGATGCTCTCCGGCCCCGGCGGCCGTCGCCAGGGCGGCGGCGGCGGCGGCGGCTCGGGCGAGGGCAAAAAGTCTTCGAAACTGCTCGACCAGTTCGGTCGCAACCTCACCCGCCTCGCCGAGGAGGGCAAGCTCGACCCGGTGATCGGCCGCGAGACCGAGATCGAGCGGATCATGCAGATCCTCTCCCGCCGGACCAAGAACAACCCGGTGCTGCTGGGCGAGCCCGGCGTCGGCAAGACCGCCGTGGTCGAGGGCCTGGCCGCGCGGATCAACAACGGCGAGGTCCCGGAGCTGCTGAAGAACAAGCAGATCTACACGCTCGACCTGGCCGCCCTGGTCGCCGGCTCCAAGTACCGCGGCGAGTTCGAGGAGCGCCTGAAGAAGGTGATGAAAGAGATCACCCAGCGCGGCGACATCATCCTTTTCATCGACGAGCTCCACAACCTGGTCGGCGCCGGCGCCGCCGAGGGCGCGATCGACGCCGCCTCGATCCTGAAGCCGGCCCTGGCCCGCGGCGAGCTGCAGACGATCGGCGCGACCACGCTCGACGAGTACCGCAAGTACCTCGAGCGCGACTCCGCCCTGGAGCGCCGCTTCGCCCAGATCAAGGTCGACCAGCCCTCGCCCGAGGACACGGTGAAGATCCTCGAAGGGCTGCGCGAGCGCTACGAACAGCACCACCGGGTGACGATCAACGACGAAGCCCTGGCCGCCGCCGCCGAGCTCGCCGACCGCTACATCTCCGACCGCTTCCTGCCCGACAAGGCGATCGACCTGATCGACGAGGCCGGCTCGCGGATGCGGATCAAGTCGATGAGCACGCCGCCGGTCTACCGCGACCTCGAGGAGGAAATCGAGACGACGCGGCGCGAGAAGGAGGCCGCGATCGAGGCCCAGGAGTTCGAAAAGGCCGCCAACCTGCGCGACACCGAGCGCCAGCTGACGACCCGCAAGCGCCAGCTCGAAGACGAGTGGGCCGAGGGCGAGAACGGCGAGCGCCCGGTCGTCGGCGAAGAGGAGATCGCCGACATCGTCTCGATGTGGACCGGCATCCCCGTCTTCAAACTGACCGAGGCCGAGACCAAGAAGCTGATCCGCATGGAGGAGGAACTGCACAAGCGCGTGATCGGCCAGGAGGTCGCGATCACCGCCGTCTCCAAAGCGATCCGCCGCTCCCGCGCCGGGATCAAGGACCCGAAGCGCCCGGCCGGCTCGTTCATCTTCCTCGGCCCCTCCGGGGTCGGCAAGACCGAGCTCGCCCGCACCCTCGCCGACTTCCTCTTCGGCGACGAGGAGGCGATGATCCGGATCGACATGTCCGAGTACATGGAGAAGCACGCGGTCAGCCGCCTGGTCGGCTCGCCTCCCGGCTACATCGGCTACGACGAGGGCGGTCAGCTGACCGAGGCCGTGCGCCGCAAGCCCTACTCGGTGCTGCTGCTCGACGAGATCGAGAAGGCCCACCCGGACGTCTTCAACATCCTCCTGCAGATCCTCGAGGACGGGCGCCTCACCGACGCCCAGGGCCGCACGGTCGACTTCCGCAACGCGATCGTGATCATGACCTCGAACATCGGCGCCTCGGAGATCTCGAAGAACACCTCGATCGGGTTCACCGTCTCCGACGAGACCGGGATGTCCTACGGCGACATGAAGAACCGGATCATGAGCGACCTGAAAAAAGTCTTCCGGCCCGAGTTCCTCAACCGGATCGACGAGGTCATCGTCTTCCACAAGCTCGCCAAGGACGAGGTCAAGAGAGATCATCGACCTGATGATCAACCGCGTCCGCGTCCAGGTCGCCGAGCACGAACTGCAGCTGGAGCTGACCGACGAGGCCAAGGACCTGCTGGTCGACAAAGGCTGGGACCCGTCGATGGGCGCCCGTCCGCTGCGCCGCGCGATCCAGCGCTACATCGAGGACCCGCTGGCCGACGAAGTCCTGCGCCAGGGCCAGATGACCCCCGGCTCGACCGTGATGGTCGCCCGCGACGCCGTCCGGCGACGAGGAGGACAAACCGCTCAGCCTCGACGATCATCGCCCCGAAGAAGCCGAAGGCGAAAGCCGGCGAGAAGCCCGAGCCGCGAGAAGGTCGGCGTCGGGGCCAAGAAGGGCGACGGCGACGAGGGTCTGCCCGAGGGCGACGAGCTCCGACGGCACCGGCGACACCGAGTCCTGAGCGAGACCGCGCGATGAGCGAGCCCGGCCGCATCGCGATCGGCACCTGGAGCGGGGGCCGGTTCCTCCACTTCGGCGAGGCGATCGACGAGGACCGGCTGGCGGCGCTGCTGCGCCCGGGACGAGACATCGAGACGTCCTCACCGCCGACGCCTACGGGCAGGGCGAGGCCGACCGGGTGCTCGGGCGGGCGCTGGCGGGCGTGCCCCGCGAGGACTACAGCCTGGTCGGCGCCGTCGGCCACGACTTCTACGAGGGCGAGCGCAACGGGCCGAAAGGCTTTCCGCGCTTCACCGACCCGCGCCTGCGCGGGCCCGGATGCCTACGCGGGCTACCTGCGGATGGCGACCGAGGCGAGCCTGGAGCGGATCGGCGCCTACTCCTTCGACCTGCTGCTGCTCCACAACCCCGACCGCACCGGCTACTCCAGCGAGGTCGTCTGGGACGGGATGGCGGCGCTGCGCGAGGCCGGCCTGACGGCGCGGATCGGCGTCGCCCCTGGCCCCGCCAACGGCTTCACCCTCGACCTGATCGCCTGCCTGGAGCGCTTCGGCGACCGGATCGACTGGGCGATGATCATCCTCAACCCGCTCGAGCCCTGGCCCGGCGAGCTCTGCCTCGACGCCGCCGCCCGCCACGAGGTCAAGGTGCTGACCCGGGTGGTCGACTACGGCGGCCTCTTCTGGGGCGACCTGCGGCCGGGCATCGGAGCTGGCCGAGCACGACCACCGCACCTTCCGCCCAGCCGGCTGGATCGACGCGGGTCTCGAGAAGCTCGAGCAGCTGCTGCCGTTCGCCGAACGGGCGAAGCTGACCCCGATCCAGCTCGCCTGCCAGTGGAACCTCGCCCACCCCGCGGTCGAGTCCGTCGCCCCGACCCTGATCCAGGAGGTCGGCGAGGAGGCGTGTCCGATCGAGGCAAAGCGGGCCGAACTCGCCGACCTCCGCCGAGCAGCGGCTCAGCGCCGAGGACGTCGCCGAGATCCGCGCGATCGGCGACAACACCGGCTCGCATGGCCCTGAAGGGCGCCAGCCCCGAACACGAGGGGGAGGAGCGGCCCGACCGCTGGCCGCTCAGCGACGACCTCGCCGAGGTCGGGACCCGCTGGGGCATCGACCCCGCGCGCGACCTCGTCGCGACCCACTGACGCCGCGCCCGGCGATAGCTTCGCCGCGATGAACCGCAAGTGGTGGACGCTGGCGGGGGCCTGCGCGGGTCTCTTCGTCTTGATGCTGGACTCGACGGTGGTGGCGCTGGCGCTGCCTTCGATCCGGCATGACGTCGACGCGAGTGCCGAGGGGCTGCAGTGGGTGATGAACGGCTATCTGCTGACGATCGCGGTGCTGGTCGTCACGGCGGGGCGGCTGGGGGACATGTTCGGGCGCAGGCGGGTCTTCCTTGCCGGGATGGCTCTGTTCGCGGTCGGCTCGGTTGTCTCCGGTGCGGCCGGGGACCAGGACATGCTGATCCTCGGGCGCGTGCTGCAGGGGGCGGGGGCGGCGCCGATGCTGCCGCTTTCGCTGGCGCTCGTCTGCAACGTCTTCCCGAGCGAGGAGCAGCCGCGGGCGCTGGGGATCTGGGCGGCGGTCTCGGCGATCGCGCTGGCGGTCGGGCCGCTGGCCGGCGGCCTCCTGATCGAACTCGACTGGCGGGTGATCTTCTGGATCAACCTGCCGGTCTGCGCGCTCGGCATAGCGATCACGCTGGCCGCGGCGCCGGAGTCGAGCGATCCCGGTGCCGGGACCCGGATCGACTGGACCGGGCTCGCGCTCCTCAGCGTCGGCCTCACTGCCGTCGTCCTCGCCTTGGTCCAGTCCCAGGCCTGGAGCGCAGCCGCTCTGCTGGGGCCGGCCGGCCTCGGTCTCCTCGCCGCCTTCTGGGCGACCGAGCACCGGGTGCGGGAACCGATCGTCGACTTCGACCTCTTCCGCAACGGCCCTTATTTCGGCGCCAGCGCCGCTGCCTTCGCCCTGGTCGGCGCCTACTGGGCGGTGATGTTCTTCCAGCCGCAGTACCTGCAGGACGTGCGCGGCCACTCGCCGATCCTCAGCGGCCTGATGATCCTGCCGGTGACCGCGCCGATGGTCTTCATCTCGCCCTTCTCCGGCCGTCTCATCGCCCGCTTCGGCGCCCGCCGCCTGATGACGACGGGGATGGCCTGCGGCACCCTCGGCCTCCTCGTCCTCACCCGGATCGAGCCCGACAGCTCCTACGGCCTACTCCTGGTCGGCTACCTCCTCTTCGGAATCGCCCTCGGCCTCGTCTACGCGCCGATGTCGACCGCGGCGATGGCGGCGATGCCAGGGGAGAAAGTCGGAATCGCCTCCGGCGTCCTCGCAATGGACGGGTCCTCGCCGGCGCCGTCTCCCTCGCCGCAACCGGAGCCGTCTTCCACAAGCTCCTAAGCAATGGCCACACCTTCGCCAGCTCCATAGCCGGCTCGACCTGGGTTGCGGTAGCCCTATGCGCTATTGGTACCGCCCTGACCTGGGGCTATGTGCGGGACTCCGGGAGACCGGCACCGAAGGATCTGCGCCACCACATGCACCATCGGCGCTTCCATCTTTAGACCCGCTTGACAAATCGAATCCCGACCTATCAACTAGGAATCGAGCACTCCGCATTCCAGAGCCATTTCTGCCATCCTCTTAGGCGATGCCTGATTTGTCTGGGGATGAGCTTCAAGAGTTGAATGAACGCCAGGATCCCCGACTTCTAAGAGCTCTCGACGTGGTCGCCCCAGGGGGCGCGCTACGTGAGGGAATAGACAACATCGTCCATTCCCGCACCGGTGGCCTGCTCGTCGTCGGTGACCTCGACGACATCTCCCACCTGCTGTCGGGCGGGATCAAGCTCGACGTCGACTACACGCCGGCGATGCTCTACCAGGTGGCAAAGATGGATGGGGCGATCGTCCTCAACGGCGAGGCGACGAAGATCGCCTGGGCCAACGTCCAGCTGATGCCGGACCCGACGATCCTCAGCTCGGAGACGGGCACCCGCCACCGCACGGCAGAGCGCGTCTCCAAACAGACGACGGCGCTGGTCGTCGCGATCTCCCAGCGCCGCGACGTCGTCTCCCTCTACGTCGAGGGGACCAAGTACATCCTTCAGGACATCCCCGCGGTGCTGGCGAAAGCCAATCAGGGACTGGCGACGCTGGAGAAGTACCGCCAGCGCCTCGACCAGGTCTCGGCCCGGCTGACTCAGCTCGAGTTCGACGGCGGCGTCGTCCTCAACGACGCCCTCTCGGTCCTCCAGCGCGCCGAGCTGGTGACCCGGATGGCGGTCGAGGTCGAGCGCTACATCGTCGAGCTCGGCACCGAGGGCCGGCTGATCGAGATGCAGCTGGAGGAGACGATGGTCGGCGTCGCCGCCGACAAGACCGCCCTGATCCGCGACTACAGCGTCGAAGACTCCGAGGGCAATCTGACCGCCGTCCTGCAGGCGCTGGGGCGGATGCCCCACCAGGACGTGCTTGACTTCGGTCGCCTCGCCGAGCTGCTCGGCTACGACCGCAAGGTCAACACCCTGGACTTCCCGGTCGGCCCGCGCGGCTACCGGGCACTGGGCCGGGTCCCCCGCATTCCCAAGCTTGTCGTCCAGAAGATCACCCACGAGCTGGGCGGGTTGGAGGAGGTCCTCGCGGCCTCCGAAGCCGACCTCGCCGCCGTCGACGGAGTCGGCTCCGCCAGAGCCAAGGACATCCGCGAGGGCCTGCGACGGCTCCAAGAGGTCGATCTGGTCGACCGGTACTTGCAGAGCTGACGGCGCTCTTGCCGTCGAACTACGAAAGGAGTCACCGATTTCCGAGCTAGATGAGGCCACCATGGAGGCTGTCTTCGAGGAGGACGTCGAGTACGTCTGCGACTTCGAGATAGGAGACAAGGTCGTCTATCCCCACCACGGCGCTGGACTGGTGATGACCAAAGAGTCCCGCGAGCTGATGGGCGAGGAGCGTGAGTACCTGACGATCAAGATCCTCCACAACGAACTCACGGTGATGGTGCCCTGCGAAAACGCCGGCAAAGCCGGACTGCGGCGCATCATCGACGAGGAGGAAATCAAGAAGGTCACAAACGTCCTCACCGACGACGTGTCGGAGATGCCGAAGAACTGGAACCGGCGCTTCAAGTACAACCGCGAGAAGATCAAGACCGGCGACGTCTTCGAGCTGGCCGAGGTGGTCCGCAACCTCGCCATCCGCGAGATGGAAAAGGGCCTCTCCACGGGCGAGAAGCAGATGTACACCCGGGCGAAGAAGATCCTCGCCTCGGAGTTCATGTACGCGCTCGACAAGGATGAGGAGGGCGCGGAGGAATACCTCGACGGCCTGCTCGAGGAGCGGTACGCGGCCACTGCCACCGCGTAGTGCAGTAACTGCGGTCATTGCGGCCGCCGGCTCCGGGGAGCGCCTCGGAGCCGGCGGCCCGAAGGCCTTCGTCCCGGTTGCGGGGAGGCCGATGATCGAGTGGTCGGTCGACGCCTTCCGGGCCTGCGACTCGGTCCGCTCGATCGTCGTCGCCGCGCCGCCGGGCCATATCGGCGACCTCGGCGGCCCTGATCTCGCCGTCGTCTCCGGCGGCGCCACCCGGGCCCAGTCCGTCGCCAACGCCTTGGAGGCGGTCGGGACCGAGTACGTCGCGATCCACGACGCCGCCCGGCCGCTGCTGACGCCGGAGCTGCTCGAAGCGCTGGTCGCCGACCTCGACGCGGCACCGGAGGCCGCCGGCGTGATCGCCGCCGCTCCGGTCGCCGACACGATCAAGCGGGCTGGGTCATCGAGTGGTCAGTTGAGCACCAATACGGTGCCGAATCGACCACTCGCGGTTGAGGCGACCGAGGATCGGTCCCGGCTTTGGGCGGCGCAGACGCCTCAGGTGTTCCGCACGGCCGTGCTGCGGGAGGCGCTCGCGGCCGCCATGCGGCCGGAGGAGGCGACCGACGAGGCGATGTTGGTCGAGTGGAACGGGGGGACCGTGCTGATCCATCCCGTCGCCGAGCAGAACCTGAAGGTGACGACGCCGCTCGACCTTCGCGTCGCCGAGCTGGTGCTTCAGTCGCGCAGCAGCACGTAGACCAGCATCGACGCGAAGCAGAGTTGGCCGATCCCGAAGGCGGTGCCGAGGTTTTTCGCTCCGGCCACCAGGGCGATCGCCGCGCCGCCGGCGAAGGCGAGAAGGAGGAGCAGGAGCTGACGGCGCATTCGGTGCGAAGTCTATGCTCGCTCCGATGCTGACCGACTACCACCTGCACCTGCGCCCGGACGAGGCTGGGACCACATTCGAGCGCTACTTCACCGCCGAGAACGTCGACCGCTACCTGGCCGCCGCCGCTGAGGCCGGGATCGAGGAGCTGGGCGTCTCCGAGCACGTCTACCGCTTCCGCCAGGCCCTAGACGTCTGGAGTCACCCGCTCTGGCTCGAGAACGCCGTCGACGACATCGATGCCTACTGCGAGTTCGTCCGCGGCACCCCGCTGCGCCTCGGCGTCGAGTGCGATTACGTCCCCGGCGCCGAGGAGCGGATCGCCGCGCTGCTGGGCGCGCGCGAGTTCGACTACGTGGTCGGCTCGGTCCACTTCATCGGCGAGGGCGACGCGGCCGTCGACCATGACGGCTTCGACGTCTGGGAGGGTGCCCGAGACGCAGATGAGGTCTGGCGGCGCTACTTCGAGGCGCTTGCCGACTGCGCCCGCTCCGGCCTCTACGACATCCTTGCCCACCCGGACCTGGTCAAGGTCTGGGGCCGCTCGCGGCCGCTCCCCGACCGCGATCCGCGAGCCTTCTACGAGCCGGCGGTGGAAGCGATCGCCGAGAGCGGGATCGCGGTCGAGATCTCCACCGCGGGGCTGCGCAAGCCCGTCGGTGAGCTCTATCCCTCGCGCCAGTTCGCTGAGATGTGCGTCGAGGCCGGCGCCTCGTTCGCCCTCTCCTCCGACGCCCACCTGCCCGAGCAGGTCGGCTTCGAATACGACCGCGCGGTCGACTTTTTGGGCGAACTGGGGATAGACGAGATATGCGTCTTCGAGCAGCGCCGGCGCCGGCCGGCCCCACTGGGCACTCGCGTCGTCTGAGCATGGTCGGCCTCGGCTACGACAGCCATCGTTTCGCGCCGGGTCGCCGCCTCGTCCTCGGCGGGGTCGAGATCGAGCACGACCAGGGCCTCGACGGCCACTCCGACGCCGACGTTCTCACCCACGCGGTGATCGACGCCCTGCTCGGGGCGGCCGGCGGTGGCGACATCGGCACGATGTTCCCCGACGACGATCCGGCCTGGAAGGACGCCGACTCGATCGACCTCCTGCGCACCGTTGTGGGGACGATCGCCGGCCCAATCGTCAACATCGACGCGACCCTGATCTGCGAGCAGCCGCGCCTCGGCCCCTACAAGGCGGAGATGGAGCGGACACTCGCCGAGGCGACCTCAGCGAGGGTCAGCGTCAAGGCGACCAGCAACGAGGGCATGGGCTTCGTCGGCCGCGGCGAGGGGATCGCCTGCATGGCCGTGGCAAGCGTGGATACCGAATAGGGTTCCCGCGGGATGGCGGACGCGAAACTGAGCGCGGCGGGCATCAAGGCCTCGATCTCCGACTCGATCTTCGAGGTGAAGACCCTGCGCGAAGCGGGGATCCTCAGCCCGATGCGGCCCGACAAGGCGCTGAAGATCGGCAGCGCCTTCGTCCGCTGGGGCGCCTCCCCGGCTCTCGGCGTCACCACCGCGGCGATCCACCATCCGCACGAGCTGGCGATCGTCGACGAGCGCGGCGCCCTCAGCTGGGAGCGCCTTCACCTGCGTACCAATGCCCTTGCCAACGCCTTCGCCGATCTCGGCATCGGCGAAGGCGATGGGATCGGGATCATGTGCCGCAACCACCGTGGCTTTGTCGAGGCGACGCTGGCCGCGGCCAAGATCGGCGCCAGCGCCCTGTACCTGAACACGATGTTCGCCGGACCGCAGCTGGCCGAGGTGACTCGCCGCGAGGGCCCGAAGGCGCTCGTCCACGACGAGGAGTTCGACGACCTGCTGGCCGACGTCGACGACTCGGTGACCCGGATCGTCGCCTGGTGCGACGGCGAGGTCGCGGGCCCGACCCTCGATAGCTTGATCGAGGGCGGCGACGAGTCCGACCACAAGCCGCCGGCCGAAAAGCCGAAATTCGTGATCCTCACCTCCGGTACCACCGGCACCCCGAAGGGCGCCCAGCGCTCGAGCCCCGACGGGTTGATGGCGATCGCTTCGCTGATCGACAAGATCCCCTTCCGCACGGGGATGACGATGATGATCGCGGCGCCGCTCTTCCACTCCTGGGGCTTCTTCCATTTTGTGATGAGCCTGCCGACCGGCTCGACGATGGTGCTGCGGCGCCGCTTCGACCCGGAGGAGACGCTGCGGGCGGTCGAGCAGAGCCGCGCCGACGTCCTCGCCGCGGTGCCGGTGATGATCCAGCGCATCCTCACCCTCCCCGACGAGGTCCTCGACCAGTACAGCTTGTCGTCGCTGAAGATCGCTTCGCTCTCGGGCTCGGCCCTGCCGGGCGAGCTGGCGATCGAGTGGATGGATCGCTTCGGCGACACCATCTACAACCTCTACGGCTCGACCGAGGTCGCCTACGCCACGGTCGCCACCCCGGAGGACTTGCGCGCCGCGCCCGGCACCGCCGGCAAGCCGCCGCGGGGGACGAAGATCTGCCTCTACGACGAGGCGGGCAAGGAGGTGCCGCAGGGAGAGGTGGGCCGCATCTTCGTCGGCAACGAGATGGCCTTCGAGGGGTACACCGGCGGTGGCGGCAAGGAGATCATCGACGGCCTCTACTCGAGCGGCGACGTCGGCCACTTCGATGCCGACGGGCGCCTCTTCATCGACGGCCGTGACGACGAGATGATCGTCTCCGGCGGCGAGAACGTCTTCCCGCGCGAGGTCGAGGATCTGCTCGCCGACCACGAGGCGGTCGAGGAGGTCGCCGTGATCGGGGTCGACGACGACGAGTTCGGGCAGCGGCTGAAGGCCTTCGTCGTCGTCCGCGATGGCACCGAAGTCTCCGCCGAGGAGCTGACCGCGCACGTGAAGGCGAACCTCGCCTCCTACAAGAGCCCACGGGAGATCGAGTTCCTCGACGAGTTGCCGCGCAATGCCACGGGCAAGGTCTTGAAGAAGGACCTCCGCGCCCGCGACAAAGAGACTTCGGCTTAAGTCGGGGGGAGGGGTGGGTGTGCCCTCTCGGGACACATCTCGCCTATGGCTCGATGTTGAGTGTCCCGAGAGGGCACACCCACCCCTCCCGAGATCGGATCAGGCCATTCGCAATTTGCGAACTCTACGGTTGAAAGCTGTAGGAGCCTCCGGCGCTGGTAGTAGTTTGCGCGGGAATGGGTGAGCCCGCTCGGCAGCTGCAGCAGGTCGGTGAGGCGACGCGCGCTATGCGTGGGGTCGCCGATCAAGCGCTGGAGTGGGTTCGGGTCAGCGAGGGGCGGGTTGCGGCCGCTGAGGAGCGCGCAGAAGCCGTCAAGGGACAGGTCAAGGAGCGGGCTCTGCTGACTCTGCGGAAAGTGTCCGCCGAGGCTCGCGAGCGGATTGCTGCTGAGCGCAAGGCTCGCACCGAGGCCGAGTCCCGGGTTGCTGGTGCCGAGGCTGCCCGTGATCGCGCGGAGCAGGCCTTTGAAGAGCTGCAGCGGAACTCGCAGGCCGAGCGGGAAGAGATCGTCGCCAGGACTTCGCAGTCGCGTTCGGCTGCCGAGCGCGCCGCAACCGAGGCGCAAGCCGCGGCCGAGGGTGCGGTCGCCGAGGCGGAGAAGGCCGCCGAGATCGAGCTTGCGGTCAGGCTCGAAGATGCGCGGCAGCAGATCCAGGCCGAGGCCGACAAACGGATCGCCGCCGCCGAGCAGCGTGCCGCCGACGCCGAAGCCGCGGCCGCCGAGTCGCACGAGTCGGCGGTACGGCTGGAGACCGAGATCGAGCGCCGGGTGATGGCCGGCACCGAGGACGTCCGGCGTGAAGCCGAGGAGAGCATCCAGCAGATCCTCGAGAAGGTGGAGCGGGAGGCCGAGGATGCAGCTCGCGCCCGCGCCGAGGATCAGCTCCGGGTCGAGGCCGACAGGATCCGGATCCAGGCGCAGAAGCGCGAAGAGCGGGTCCGCGAGGCGACCGAGGACGAGATCAAAGCCAGCGTCGGCAAGGCCCGACGCGAGGCACAGGCAGCGGCCGACGAGGTCGCACCCTCATGGCTGCGCGGCGGCGAGTCCAAAGCATCGACCGCCGGTTACCGCACTTTTTGATCTAACCTCGCCTGCGCGATGCGCGAGGTGAGGATCAAGGACACGCTCAGCGGCGAGCTGCGCTCGCTGGAGCCCGATGCCGACGTCGGTATCTACGCCTGTGGGCCCACCGTCTACAGCCGCATCCACATCGGCAACGCGCGACCGTTCGTCGTCTTCTCGCTGTTCGCCCGCTTCCTTCGGGCCGAGGGATACCGGCCGAAGCTGGTCGTCAACGTCACCGACATCAACGACAAGATCTACGTCGCCGCTCGCGCGGCCGGGAAGGGCTCGGTCGAGTTCGCGAGCGAGATGACCGCCGCCTACATCGAGGACACCGACCGCCTCGGGGTGGGCCGGCCGGACTCCGAGCCGCTGGCGAGCGAGACCGTCGAGGGGATCGTCTCCCTGATCGCCGTGCTGGTCGAGGAGGGGCACGCCTACGAGTCCGGCGGCGACGTCTACTTCCGGGTGCGTAGCTTCGGCGACTACGGCAAGCTCTCCAACCGCCGCCCCGAGGACATGGACCAGGGCGAGGACGCCGGCTCGGCCTCGCTAAAGGAGGACCGGCTCGACTTCGCCCTCTGGAAGGCACGCAAGGCCGACGAGGACACCAGCTGGGATTCGCCCTGGGGCCCAGGGCGGCCGGCCTGGCACATCGAGTGCTCGGTGATGGCCGAGCAGGAGCTGGGCGCGAGCTTCGCGATCCACGGAGGCGGCTCCGACCTCGTCTTCCCCCACCACGAGAACGAGATCGCCCAGTCCGAGGCGGCGGGGCGGCCGTTCGCCAGGGTCTGGATGCACAACGGGATGATCGAGACCGATGCGGCGAAGATGTCGAAATCGGACGGCAACATCTTTCAGCTCTCCATGGCGCTCGATGCCTATGGGCGTGAGGCGGTCGTTGCCTATTTGATCTCTGGGCACTACCGGCAGCCGCTTGCCTTCGGTGAGGAACAGATGGAAGAAGCGGTTGCTCGGGTTGAGCGGTTGCGGAACTTTTTTAGAGACAACCCGCTGGGGGCCTCCGGGGGAGACTCGGCGGGCAAACAGCGGGGAGGGCCCGGCGAGTCTCCCCCGGAGGCCCAAAACGCAGCCGCTGCCCGGCACGAGGCGTTTCGCGATGCGCTCGCCGATGACTTCAATACGCCCCGGGCGCTTGCTGAGGTGTTCGAGCTGGTGGGTGAAGCGAACCGGGGTGAGGTTCCGAAGGCTTCGGCAGTTGACGCGCTCGCGGGGATGCTTGAGCTCGTCGGTCTCAGCACCCTTACCCAGCCGGAGAAGGGTGCTGAGACCGACGAGCGGGCTTCGCAGCTGATGCAGGAACGAGAGGAGGCTCGGGTGGCTAAGGACTTTGCGCGGGCTGATCAGCTGCGGGACGAGCTTGCCGAGCTGGGGTGGACGGTTCGTGATTCGGCCTCGGGGCCGAGCTTGGTTCCCAAGGTCTAGATGGCAAACCAGTTCATCTACGGCGCCAACCCAGTTGCCGAGGCGGAGCGGGGGAGGCGGCGGGTCCATCGGGTCTGGCGGGCGCCGGAGACCCAGGCCGGGGAGCTGGAGCGGCTCTGTGGGTCGCCAGACCATCAGGGCGTAGTTGCCGAGGTCGATCCCTATCCCTACGGCGATCCGGTCGGAATGCTGCGGAAGGAGGGTTCGCTTCTGGTCGCGCTCGACCAGGTCCAGGACCCGCGCAACCTCGGTGCCGTCTGCCGTTCGGCCGAGTTCGCCGGCGCCGCCGGCGTCGTCGTCCCCGAGCGGCGGTCGGCCTCGGTCACCGCCGTCACCTGCAAGACCTCGGCCGGCGCCGTCGAGCACCTCGAAGTAGCCCACGTCCGCAACCTCGCCGACTGGCTGGCCGAGGCGAAGCAGGCCGGCTTCTGGATCTGGGGAGCAGACGCGGACGCCAAACAGCCCCCATGGTCCGCCGACCTGATCGGCTCCACCGTGATCGTGCTGGGAGGAGAGGGCAAAGGCCTCCGCCCCCGGGTAGCCGCAGCCTGCGACGGCCTCGTCGCGCTCCCGCAGAGGGGCAAAGTCGAGTCCCTGAACGTCTCGGCCGCGGCGACGGCCCTCCTTTTCGAGGCCCTCCGGCAGCGCGGTTGATCCCTGCATATGCAACGGCATTTGCAAAAAGTCGCTATTTGGGGTTGACAGAACACCGCAGGACGGTAAAACTACCGCCGCAATAAGGGTGAACCTCAGCTTGAGGTAAGTCCTGATGAATAGGGCGCCTCTGGGGAGGTAAGTGGCGCCACGACCCTTCAACAAGGAGAAGGATCTGTGGCACTACCGACGCCAATGCAGCATCTACCGGTTCCGGCTGCTCGCAGCACCGGTCGCGCATCAAACTCTAACCCTCAACTTGAGCTTGATGATCACTACCTCGTCGCCCTCGCCAAGGAAGGTCGACCCGACGCCTACGACACGATCGTGCGGCGCTATCGCGGCTTCGTCCGACTCAAGGCTTCGTCCTACTTTCTGCTCGGCGGCGAGTCCGACGACCTGATCCAGGAGGGCCTGCTCGGCCTCTACAAGGCGATCCGCGACTACCGGACCGACCGCGAGTCGAGCTTCCGCAACTTCGCCGAGCTCTGCATCACCCGCCAGATCATCACCGCGGTGAAGACGGCGACCCGCAACAAGCACACGCCGCTGAACCAGTACGTCTCCTTCAGCCAGACGCCGGCCGCCGCGGGCGACTCGGAAACCACCCTCGACGAGATCCTGCCCGGGCCCAGCGTCCACGATCCCGTCAATCAGGTGATCGCGATCGAAGAGCTGGAGAGCCTCGTCTCCTGCCTCTCCGGCGTCTCCGGAGTGCTCTCCGACCTCGAGAGCCGGGTCCTCTCGCTCTACCTCGACGGCCACTCCTACGAGCTGATCGCCGAGCGCCTCGAGTGCGACACCAAGACCGTTGACAACGCTCTGCAGCGGGTCAAGCGCAAGGTCGGTTCGCATCTTGCATCCAGGGAGGTCGCCGCCTGACTTGTCCTGACCAAGCAGGTCAAGGACGAGGGAAGGAGTGTGCTCTGCACATGACTGACCGAGGACGCCGAGATGCGCCGGTCAGGACAAGTCCGCCAAGACGTAATCCAACAGATAGCGGCCGTGGTCCGAGGCGACGACTACGTCGTCGGCCTTGACTCGGACCCGGTGCAGCGACTGCATGCGGAGCACGTCGCCGTCGGTGCGGTGGTTGGGGAAGACGCCCGCGTAGGAGACCCCAAGCCGCTCGAGGTGGTCGGCGAGCAGCGCCGTCGCCGGGTTCTCCAGCGGCAGGTCGACGTAGACGGCGTCGAGGTTCTCGCGGTGGAAGAGGTGATGGCGCTCGGCGGCCACCGCCTGCTCGAGATCCGCGCCCGGCTCGAGGACGGTGAGGAGCGCCAGGTTGTGGTCGCGGTCGACCGCGACGTGCAGGCGTGTCTGCGCCGATAGCTCGGTCTCCGCCGGCGGATCGGCGAGCGTGCCGCGCAGCTCGCAGAGCTCGATCGTCCTGGCGACGACCCCGCGGTGGCGCTCAGGCGCGTAGACCTCGCGCTCTTGGCCGTCGTTCAGCTTCGTGTAGAAGAGCGCCGCCGACTGGCGCCCCTGGCGCGCTCCGGCGGCGTCGTTGCTGACCGTGGCCGGGATCCAGCCCAGCAGGAACCCGGTCTCGTGGGCTCCAAGCTCGATGTTGGCCTTCTGGCTGTAGGGGTGGGCGGCAGTCGCCTCGCTGTACATCCCGGCCAGACCGCGCTCGCAGGCCCAGTCCATCAGGTGTCGCTTGGTCCGGGTGAAGAGGTGCTGCCCGCGCGCCGCCGGCAGCGTCACCGCTTGGCCGGAATGACCGACCGCGTCGCCGGCCGCTGCGAGTGCCATGCCGATGTGGCAAAGAAGCTCCCCTGCGGGGGTTTCGGCGACACAGGAGACGTAGGTGCCGGCGCCGATCCGAGCCTCGACCTCGGCCGGGTCGTAGACCCACCGCACGTCATAACTTTGACCATAAGCCGCTTCGATAGCGGCGCTCAGCACGGTACCCTCGTCGGGCCCCAAGAATCTGAACGTCACGTCCATTACCCACATCATCGCCACCACGCCCGCCTAGCTCAACCTGGGAGAGCGCCTCATTTGTAATGAGGAGGTTGCCGGTTCGATTCCGGCGGCGGGCTCTTTCCCCACTGCAGGTCACCCCTGCATGCCTGGCACTGCAGTTCTCCAGTCGCCGCCGCAACTATCTCTGTCTCTCCCCGTTTACGCAAACGGCGCTAAGCGCTGCAGGCAAGGGAAAACGAACGAAGGAGGCAGTGAAAATGCGGCAGCAGCAGGAGATGTTCGAAAGGGGAGACGGGCATCGGCCGCGCCGATGGGCGATCGCGGCCGTCTGCGCGGTAAGCGTCCTGGTCCTCGCCATGGCGGGCACGGCGCAGGCGTCGGTGATCAGCATCGGCAGCGTCCTGCCCAAAGAACCCACCCCGACCAAATTCGAACGAGTCCAGACTCTTTTCAATACTGCGCTCCCGCAGTCGGGCGTAAACCTCGCTTCGCCGGTGTCGGGCGCAGTGGTCCGTTGGCGGATCCAGGGCGCCAAAGGCGGCCCGTTCCATCTGAGGATCCTCCACCCGAACGGTAAAGGCGCCTATGAAGCTGCGGGAACGAGCCTTCCGGTCACGCCTGCGGGATTGGGGCTGGAAACCTTCGCAACCAACATGAAGATCCAGGCGGGCGATCTGATCGGGATCGATCCCAGCAACGACAGCGACGAAATCGGAGTTGCCGTGACCTCCGGCGCCAGTTACGCGTCGATCTTCCCCACGCCTTTCGACGGCTCCATCGTGGCCCCCAGCGAAACGTTCAGTGGCAAAGAGATCGAGCTCAGCGCCGAAGTTCAGCCCCAGCCGGAAATCGTTTCGGTCTCACCGGCATCCGGATCGGTCACGGGGGGAACGCTGGTGACGATCACCGGCACCAACCTCGGCGGCGCGACCACGGTGAAATTCGGCGCCACTCCGGCGGCCAGCTTCACGGTCGACTCCGACACCGAAATCACCGCCACCGCTCCGACCAGCGTCAAACCGGGCAAAGTCGACGTCGCTGCGACCACCCTCGCTGGCACCAACGTCAACACCAGGTTCGATGACTTCGTCTACCAGGCCTGCGTGATCCCAGCGCTGAAGAACAAGACGCTGAAAAAGGCGAAAACGCTGCTGCGGCGGAACGGCTGCAAGCTCGGCCACGTGAAGAAAGTCACCGCGCCGAAACCGGACAAGGTCGGCAAGGTCCTCAAGCAGACCCCGAAACCGGGCAAGGTCCTCGCCCCCGGCGCGCGGGTGCGCATCAGCCTCGGTGAGGAGCAGGGCGCTTAGGAGTCGCTCGAGTCGCCGCCGAGGAGACGGGTCTTCTCGGCGGCGAACTCCTCGTCGCTGAGGATGCCCTTGTCGCGCAGGGCGCCGAGCCGCTCCAGCCGCTCGAGGCGCGCGTCCTCGGGGCTGCTCGGCAAGGTCGTGGTCGGTGCCTCTGACGAGGGGTCCTCGCTGCCTCCCGGCTTGCGCTCCGGCAGGCGCAGCTTCGAGGCCTGCTCGCCGACCTTCTCGGAGATTTTCGCGTCCTTGACCGCGCCGACGACCTTGTCGCGGGTGCCGCCGAAGGTGTCGTCGTAGGTCGCTTCGGGGAACTCCTCCTCGGTCTGCTTGCGCAGCTCGTGGATTCCGAAGGCAGCCATCCCCGCGATGATCAGCGTGGTCAGGAAGGTGCGCAGACCCTGGGTCGGCCCGGTGAGGAAGTAGAAGCAGACGATCAGCGCCAGCCCGGTGTAGACGTAGGCGGGATGGAGGCGCAGGGTCGGCGCCATGAAGCGGCGGGTGTAGCGGGCGCCGTTGGTCGGCGAGGCGAGCCAGCCGGCGGCGAGGAAGAGGATCCCGACGACGATCACGGTCTTGGCGATGCTGGTCATCAATGAGGTGCCGATGTCCCAGGCCGCTTCGCCCGCCCCCGTCGCGCTTTCGGCCGTGACCAGCTGGTCGACGACGATGCCGCCGGCGATGTGGCGGACGACGATCACCCCGAAGCCGGCCGCGATCAGGCCGACGCCGCTGAGCAGGACAGTGACCCAGCGCCCGTCGCGGGAGAGGTAGATCGCTCCGCCGAATGAGGCGAGGGTGAGGATCGAGAGCAGCAGCGCCAGACCCTTGATCGCGACCGCGATGTCCTGCGCCGTCTTCAGCTGATCGGACTTGAGGATCTCGATCTGGGCGGCGTCGGGCGGCAGTTTTTCGGCCAGGCTTTCGCCGATCCCGATCTGCTCGGCGAGGTTGGTGAGCAAGCTGCCGAGGTTGAGCTTGACTTCGCCGTTGTCGGTTTCAACCGCTTCCTTCTTGTTTTCCAAGACGGCGAGAAGCTGTTCGTGCGTACTCCGGTTGGCCTGTTCCCAGAGGTCTTGGGCGGTCGAGGTTTCTAGCGCCTTTTCGGCTCCCTGTCCGGCCACCTGGCGCAGCCCACCGGCCGCCGGCCCGGCCAGGTCCTTGGTGTCGCCGGGAAGGATTTCTTCCAGTTCTTTGCTGACGTCGACGTTTTCGTAGAGCTGGTCGACCAGGTAGTCGCTCAGCGTTTCGCGGATCGTCTTGTCCTTCAGCAGGCGGCCGCTGGTGTGGACCCAATCGTCGGTGTTGAGCGCCTGGCGCTCGGTCCAGATGGCGAAGACGCTGAGGAAGGCGAGGAACGAACCGAGGATCACAAGCCCTCTGACCACCCGACGTCGTCCGCGGCTCATCGGCGGATGGTATACGTGAACGATGAAGCTAGAGGGCATTCACCACATCACCGCGATCACCGAGGACGCTCAGCGCAACGTCGACTTCTACGTCGGCGTGTTGGGTTTGCGGCTGGTCAAGAAAACCGTCAACCAGGACAATCCGACCGTCTACCACCTGTTCTTCGCCGACGAGGCGGGGGATGCCGGCTCCGATCTGACCTTCTTCGAGTACCCCGGCGCACCGCTGGGCCGGGCCGGGGCGGGGATGGTGCACCGGATCGTCTGGCGGGTCGCCTCCGAGGAGGCACTCGGTTTTTGGGCTGAGCGGTTGGGAGCAAATGACACCGCGTCGGAGCGCGGCGGCAACGGCCTCGTGTTCTCCGACCCCGAGGGGCTCGAGCACGAGCTGCTGGTCGTCGACGTGCCCGACCAGCCGCTGATCGCCGACCATCCCGAAGTGCCAGGGGCGATGGCGCTGCAGGGTTTCCATGCCGTGCGTGCGTACAGCGCGGCGCCGGACGCCTCGGCCGGGTTGCTCGAGGCGCTCGAGTTCGAGCAGGTGGACGGCGCCTGGGAAGCGCGCGGCGAGCAGCGCGGTGGCCGTTACCTCTTCGATGAGCCGCCGGCCGAGCGCGGGCTGCAGGGGGCGGGGAGTGTCCACCACGTCGCCTGGGCCTCGACCCCCGAGAAACTGTTGGACTGGAGGGAGAAGGCCGTCTCCGGCGGCGCTCAGCCGACGCCCGAGATCGACCGCTTCTACTTCCGCTCGATCTACTTCCGCGAGCCCAGCGGCGTTCTCTTCGAGATCGCGACCCTCGGTCCCGGCTTCACCGTCGACGAGCCGGTCGAGCACCTCGGCGAGAAGCTCTCGCTGCCGCCCGACTTCGAGCACCTGCGCGACGAGGTCGAACCGAACCTGCGCCCGGTCGAGAACCCGCGGCTCAAAGCCCAGGGTTGACCGAGGACTTCACCTGGCGCGACGCCGGGCGGAATGTCGTCTTCCGGCGGGGCGGGGTTGCGGCTGCGGCTGAGGTGCTGCGCGAGCAGGGAGTGGGGGAATTCGAGCTGCTGAGTACCGAGCGGGCGCTGGCCGGGGCAGAGTCCCTGGCTGCGAGCGCGAGCCGGATTCACATGGTCGCTCAACTGCAAGTTCCGGCCGCCGCAGCCGCGTTGACGGGCGCACTTGCACCCCCACCACAAGCAGAGGAGGGGGTGCAAGTGCGCCCACTCGTGGCGCTCGGCGGCGGCCGGGTGATTGATGTGGCCAAGGCGATTGCCGCCATTTCAGGGGCAGAGGTGGTTGCGATTCCGACGACCTTGTCCGGTGCGGAGATGACGGGCATCCATCGTCTGCCGGCGGGCGCGGAGGAAAGGGCAAGGAGGATGGTGCGGCCATCGCTGGTGATTGCCGACCCCGACGCGATGACGGGACAGGGGGAGAGGGACCTGCGAGCCAGCGCGATGAACGCTCTCGCACACGGGGCCGACACCCTCTACTTGCCGCTGGGGAATCCGGTCTCGGAGATAACCGCGCTCCGCGGGGCGGCGCTTATCGCGAGCTCTCTCGACGAAGAGCGGGGGGAACGGGACCGCGCGAGCCTCGCCCTCGGCTCAATCCTCTGCGGCTACGCGATCGACTCGGCGGGGATCGGCCTGCACCATCTGATCTGCCAAACCCTCGTCCGCGTCTGTGGCACCCCGCACGCCGGGACCAACGCCGCAATCCTCCCGCCGGCGCTGGCCTATCTAGCGGAGCGCGCGCCGGAGCCCTACGAGCGCTTGGCCGATGCCCTCGGCACCGACCAAGATCGACTAGCGGGGCGTGTGGCGGGGCTCGGTCGACCGCAGCGGCTCGGTGAGTTGGGAGGCGACGAGTCCCGCCTGAACGAGGCGATCGAGGCAATGCTCCAGCGGCCGGAGCTGCAGCAAGTCCCAGGGCCCCCCACCCCCGAGGACCTGACGCGCTTGGTGTGGCAAGCCTGGTAGGACGGGGCGCCTTAGTGCCGTGCCACTGCAACCTCTACTTGCTGGGTGGAGGTTGCAGTGGCCCGGCTCAGGCGGCCTTGTTGTTGATCAAGAGGGCTCGCAGGTCTGCCGCGACCGTCTCGGGTTCATCCTCCAGTTGGTTCCAGGTGAGACGGGTGACCGAGTAGCCGGCCACTCTCAGCTTGCGGTCGCGGGCGCGGTCTTCTCGGAAGGCGGTGCGGGTCTTATGTCCCTCCCAGCCGTCCAGTTCGACGATCTGGCGCTCGTCGGGCCAGAGGCAGTCGACCTGGAAGCGCTTATCGCCCACGACGATCCAGTCGTTGAAACGCGAACGCGGCAGGTGATGACGCGCAAGAAATGGAGCGAGTCGTTCCTCGAGGCGACTCTTGTACTCATCGACCGGTTCGTCCTTCAGGGCCTCGAGCGCAGTCTTCACCTTGCGGATGCCGCGACGGCCCGGATACCGCTCGACCAGGTCCCAGAGCGAAAGGCGGTCATGGAGCTCCCGAAATTCAGCCTCGCGCAGAAGCGCCTTCACCACATCAAGCGGTTCCTTCGCAGCAAGATCAAAGATCGTCCGCGGCACCGTGGTCACCGGAATCCCCTCCTTCACCGTCTGCTCGTCGTTCAGCACCAGCGAGACATGGCGACGAATCGGGTCTGACGAACGGGTGGCGTGCGGAACCGTCACGTCGATCCGCGTCCGCGAGTTCGGCCGAATGCCCCAATGGGCGGCAGCGGACCAGTGACTCAAGACCGCTTCATCCCCTGAGGCAAGTACGGCCGCCATCCACCGCCCTTCCCGCGAGATCAAGCGATGGCCGACGAGGTAGACGCCAGCGTGCAGCCGGTGCATACGCCCAGCCCGGACCCTCTTCTCGATTGCGCCTCTCCCAAACCCAACTTCTTCGAGCTGGCGCCGGCATACCACCCCGTGCTGCCGCTCCGCAATCTCAGCCAACCGCCGGTCGTCATCGCGAGTCCGCGAAAAAGCATCTCCAAGATGACTTTTCGCGGACTCGGTGGGCACCCGGCTAGCGTGGCGGGTGCGGAATCAATTTTGGGACGCGGTTTGTGTCAGCTATCGGGCGAGGCGTGCGCGTAACCGTGTCGCTCGGTCTGTGTAGCGCTTCGCGTGACTCCTGACCGGCTGGCGGCTTACCACGCCTACACGCGCAAGCACAGCGTCAACTGGCCGCTGTACCACCTGGCCAGGCTCTTCCTGTTGCCGTTCTTCCTTGTCTACTTCCGGATGGAACGGCGGGGGCGGGAGTATGGGCGGGTCAAGGGCGGGGTCATAGTCGCCTCCAACCACCGCAGCTTCCTCGACCCCTTCGTCGCCGGCGCCTGCCTGCCCTGGCGGCGGCCGATGAACTACATGGCCAAGGTCGAGCTCTTCGAGCGCCGCTGGCAGGGCTGGATGCTCTCCCGGCTCGGTGCCTTCCCGGTTCGCCGCGGCGAGTCGGACGAGGACTCGATGCTGACCGCGCGGATGATCGCCGAACGCGGTGGCGCGGTCTGTCTCTTTCCCGAGGGGACCCGGATTCGCCGCGGCACCCTCGCCGATCCGAAGCGGGGGGTCGGCCGGCTTGCCCTGCAGACCGGGGCGGTGGTGATCCCGACCGCGGTCCTGGGAACCGAAGAGGTCCGCCGCGGCTGGCGCATCCGCCCGCGCAAGGTGAAGGTGCGGATGGGGCCGCCGATGACCTTCCCGCGCGCCGAGGAGCCCTCGCCGGCGCTAGCCGAAACGGTGACGGCCCGGATCTGGCCCAACGTGATGCTGCAGTGGGAAGACCTCGGCGGCTTGCCGCCGATGCGCCGCGCCGCGGTGATCGGCGCCGGCAGCTGGGGGACTGCGGTCGCGGTCCTGCTCGCTCGGGGTGGCCTCGAGGTTCAGCTCGGGGCGCGGAGCGCGGAGAGGGTTGAGGAGCTGATCGAGGATGGCGAGAACCGTCGCTACCTGCCCGGCGTGCCGTTGCCGGAGTCGATCGACGTCCGCCCCGCCTCGGCGATCGAGCTCGCCGGTCTCGACCTGATCTGTCTTGCGATCCCCTCGGCCGGGCTGCCGCAGGCGGTCGGCGCGATTGCCGACCGGGTCAGCTCGCGCAGTGCCGTCCTGATGCTGACCAAGGGGCTGATCGGTTCGCAGGGGCAGCTGCCCTCTGAGTACGTCGGCGAACGGGTGCGGGCCCGGGGTCTCGCCTGCCTCGGTGGTCCCGCCCACGCCCGCGAGGCGGTCTCGGGTTCGGCTGCCCTCGTCCTCGGCTCCGCCGACGAGGAGCTGCGGGTCCAGGTCGGCGAGGTATTCGACCGCGCCGGCCTCGTCTGCGAGCGCTCCCGCGACGTGATCGGGGTCGAGATGGCGGGCGCCGCCAAGAACGCCGCCGCGCTCGCCGCCGCCGCCGCCGAGCCCCACGGGCTGAACGCGGCCGGGATCGCGGTCGCCTCGATCTGGCGCGAGTGCATCGACCACGCCGTCACCCGCGGGGCCGAGCCGGAGACCTTTGCCGGCCTCGCCGGGGTCGGCGACCTGACCGCGACGATGATGGCCCCGGCCGGCCGCAACCGCCGCGCCGGCGAGCTGCTCGGGACCGGCACGCCCGCCGCCGAGATCCCCGGCAAGATCGGCCAGGCCTCCGAGGGGCTGGACACGGTTCCGATCCTCGCCGAGGCCGTCGCCGCCTCCGGGGTCGAGGCCGACGCCCTGGCCTCCCTGGCCGCCCTGATCCGCGGCGATCTAGACGCCGAGGAATGGATGGCGACGCTGCGAGCGGTGGAGCGCCAAAGGCGGGCCGCATGATGGCTGCTGGGGCCGGGGTAGTCTTGGCCGGTGAGCGTCCCCAAGCAGAACGTCGAGCCGGCGGACATGGCTCCGGCGGCGAAGGCGGAGCTCGACCGCGCCTTCGAGGACTTCTATCGGGACCACCTGCGCGACGTCTACTCCTACGCCTACTACCGGGTGGGGAACCACCACGACGCCGAGGACCTGACCGAGCAGGCGTTCCTGCAGGCCTACCGCCACTTCGATCGCGCCCGGCGCGAGTCCGACGGCCGGCCGCTGCGCCCGTGGGTGATCAGGATCGCCCACAACCTTGCTTCCAACTACTACCGCGACCGCTCGCGGCGGCCGCAGACCCCGCTGGAAAACGCCGCCCCGATCGCCACCCGCCACGACACCGAGGCGATCGCCGAGGGGCGCGAGGAGCTGCGGCAGGTGATGGCGCACCTGGAGCATCTCCCCGACGACCGGCGCGAGGCGCTGATCATGCGCTTCGCCCTCGGCATGGACAACCGCGAGATCGCGCGGGCGCTGGGTCGCTCGGACGGGGCGACCAAGGTGCTGATCCACCGAGCGATCAAGCAGCTGCAGGAGGAGATGAGCGATGAGCGAGCCGCGTGAGACTCTCAGCGGGTCGACCTGGGACGTCGAGCAGCTGCTCGGTGACGCGCTGCGCCCGATCGAGCCGCCGGAGCGGCTCTCGGCCCGCTTCGAGGACACTCTCGCCGCGGTGACCCAGGCCGCCGCCGAGGAGCTCTCCGACTGGGCGGAGGAGCTCTCCGAGAGCGAGCTCCGCGCCCTGCGCGACCCCCGCAACTGGGTGCGGCCTGTCGTCGCTGTCGGCGCCGGCGGGGTGGCCACCGGTGCCCTGGTCGTCCTGGAGATGCGGCGCCGCGGCCGCAACCGCAGCGAGCGCGGCCTACGCGCTCTTGCCGGCGGGTTTCGCTCGCGGCTTTGACGGCCGCGGTTTCTTCGTTGCCCTGCGGGCGAGCCTGGGACCACCCTTCCCAGTTGGGGTCCCGGCGGCGGCGGCGATTCCCAGCAGGCCGATGGCGAGGTTCAGTCCCAGCGATCCCCAGTCGACGATCGCCAGCAGCGTGTAGAGGAGCCCGACCGTCAGCGAGTAGGTGCGGGAGGAGACGCCGCCGACAAGGAGTCCGACCGCGCCGGTGGCGATGTAGAAGAGGTTGAGCCAGCCGTTCACCTGCAGGGCACCGAGCGCCTGCTCGTAGCTGCTGAGCGAACCGAACGACGCGTCGTAGAAGAAGCCGACGACGCCGAGGACGAAGAGCACGGCGCCGACCACGGCGGCGTACAGGCGGGCGGGACTGGCGACCTCCATCGGCGGCGATTGTAGGCTGCTTTCCCCGATGGCCGAGCACTGTTACCGACACCCCGACCGCGAGACCAGGGTTTCCTGCTCCTCCTGCGGTCGGCCGATCTGCCCCGACTGCATGACCCCGACCCCGGTTGGGATGCGCTGCCCCGAGTGCGCCAGCCAGCGGACCAAAGTAGTGCGGAACCCGACCGGGACGCCCGGCCCCAGTTCTCACCCGGCCACCTACGCGCTGATCGCGATCAACGTGATCGTCTTCCTGGTGGAGCTGGCCGGCGGATCGGGCGGGCTGTCCGTCAACGGAACGAGCAAGTTCTTCGCTGACTTTTCCCTCTACGGGCCGTCGGTGGCCGAAGGCGAGTGGTATCGCCTCGTCACCAGCGGCTTCCTCCACGTCTCCATCATCCACATCGGCTTCAACATGTTCCTGCTGCTGATCCTCGGTCGACTGCTGGAGCCGGCGCTGGGGACCCCCCGCTTCCTGGTCCTCTACTTCGCTTCGCTGCTTGCCGGCTCCTTCGGCGCGTTGGTCGCCGAGCCGAATGCGCTTACCGTCGGCGCTTCCGGCGCGGTCTTCGGGCTCGCCGGCGCCGTCTTCGTTATCGCTCGCGGCCGCGGGATGGACGCGCTGGCGGGGGAGATCGGCTTCCTCATCGTCTTCAACCTGGTCTGGAGCTTCGTCGGCTCGAACATCAGCATCGGCGGGCATATCGGCGGTCTGATCGGCGGCACGATCTGCGCCCTGACGATCGTCGCCGGTGAGAAAGGCGTCTTCGGGCGCAACCGCCTGCCGATGGAGATCGCGGCGATGGTCGCCGTTGCGGTCGTCTCAGTGGCCGGCGCGCTCGCGGTTGCCTGAGGGGGCCCGCAGGGCGATGCAGCCGACGTTCCCCGGCGGATCGACGAGGTCGGGGTGGAGGATGTGGCCGAGCAGCTCGACGCCGTCGACCAGCCGGATCCCGGGATCGCCGTAGAGGTTCCCGTCCACCGCGTAGAGCCGCGTCGCGCCGAGGCCGGCGATCCGCTCCCAGTGCTCCATCGCTTGCGCCTGCGCGTTCTCGATCGAGGCCTCGGGCATGACGACGACGACGTCGGCGCGGAGGCTTTCCAGCTCGCCCCAGCCGACGGCGGGCGGGTTGAGGCCGGGGTCGCCGGCGACGTCCTCGCCCCCGGCGATCGAGATCATCTCCGGGACCCAGAAGCCGCCGACGCGCGGCGGATCGAGCTGCTGCAGGGCGATCACCCGCGGCGAGCCGACTCCGGAGACCGCGGCGCGGATCGTCGCCAGGCGCCCCTCGAGCTCGCCCCGCAGTTCATGGGCGTGGTCTTCCATCCCCGTCGCCTCGCCAAGCCGCACGATCTCTTCGAGCATCTCGCTGAGCGTGGCGATTCGCATTGCTCGGTCAATATTGCATTTAACGGCTGGGGTGGAGCCGGAACGCCGGAACGGGTAGCTATATTCACGGTGCCGAATGGCCGAGGACGTCCCAGCCCGAAGTATCGGGCCGCATAGCCGATGAGCGTCCTGCTGCTCGTCTTGCTCCTGCTGTTGATTGCGGTCAATGGCTTCTTCGTCGCGGCCGAGTTCTCGATCGTGCGCTCGCGCCGCTCCCGGCTCGAGCAGCTGCGGGACGAAGGCGCGCGCCGCGCCCAGCTGGCGCTCGACGAGATCGACCACGTCGACCAGTACGTCGCCACCTCGCAGGTCGGGATCACGCTCGCCTCGCTCGGTATCGGCTTCCTCGGCGAGCCCGCCCTGGCGGTGCTGCTCGAGCCGATCTTCGGCGGCGTCATCTCCCACGCCCTATCGGTGGCGATCTCGATCGCGATCGCCTTCACGATCGTCACCTTCCTCCACGTGATCCTCGGCGAGCAGGCGCCGAAGATGCTGGCGATCGGCCGCGCCGAGCCGGTGCTGCTGCGGGTCGCCGGGCCGCTGCGGTTCTTCCGCCGGGTCCTCCACCCGCTGATCATCGCCACCAACGTCCCCGCCAACTTCATCGTCCAGCGGGTGTTCCGGGTCGACGTCGACGCCAACGAGGAGACCTCGCCCGAGGAACTGCGGCTGCTGATCTCCCGCGGTGCCCAGCGCGGGCGGCTCGACCCCGGCGAGGCCGGGATGCTGGGTGGGGTCTTCCACCTGCACGAGCAGGAGGCGCGAGAGGTGATGACGCCGATCCCGGCGGTGATCACCGTCGACGCCTCGGAGACGGTCGAGTCGGCGCTGCGCCGCTGCGTCACCAGCGGGCACACCCGGCTGGTCGTGATCGAGGACGAGAACCCCGACCGGGTCAAGGGGGTCGTCCACAACAACAGCCTCGCCCGCCTCTACATGAGCGAGGGCCCTGAGGCCGCCCTCGACACCGTCATCCGCGACGCGCTGATCGTGCCCGAGACGCGCCCGCTCGACGACCTCCTGCACGACCTTCAGGTGCAGCGGACGTCGCTATCGGTCGTCGTCGACGAGTACGGGAGGACGGTCGGGATCGTCACCGTCGAGGACATCCTCGAGGAGGTGGTGGGGGAGATCGAGGACGAGACCGATCCCCGCGCCGCCGCTCTGCGCCGGCTCGCCAACGGCGACTGGTTCGTCCGCGGTCACGTCTCGCTCGGCGATCTCGCCGACGCCGGGATCGAGCTCCCCGTCGACACCGAAACGTACAACTCGGTCGGCGGCTACGTCTTCGGCGAGCTGGGCCGGCTGCCGAAGCGCGGCGACTCGATCGCCACCAACGGCTACACGATCCGGGTCGAGGCCGTGCGTGAGAACCGGATCGAGGCGGTGCGGATCAGCGGCGGCAGCGGCGATTCCGTCCGCACCCCGGCCTAACTTCATCGGGCAACCCGCTCCGCTTCGGATTCTGGAGGTACCGCATGTGGGTTGTACGCCTGACCGACAAGCAGCTCGAGGTCCTGAGGGCACTACTCCGCTCCGAGGAGCACCTCGGCCCGGCGCTGAAAGGCTCGATCGAGGCTCTCGATCTCGCCCGCTGGGACGACCTGCCCGAGGCTGAGCTGCCCTGGGAAGAGATCGAGACGGTCGCGCGCCGCCAGGGGATCAGTGAGGCGGACGTCATCTGGGACATCAGCGGCGGCAGAAAAGCGGCTTAGGGGCAGAGCTCAATCGGTAGGGAGGGACGGGTGTCCCCTGACCTCCCTGGGATTTTCGCCGTTAACTCCCCTTCTCTCGCCGAGTGGTCAGTGCGAAAATCAGGACGCCGGTCGGCCAGGGGACATCCGTCCCTCCTAGCGACAGAATTTGCTGAAACAGCTGTTCACCGAAACCGCGTCAGCCCGTCTATACGACGGTCTCTCGCGGTTTCGAGGATCGGCGTCTGCTGGAAGCTGTTGTAGAGGGAGTCGGCACCCCTCCGCAGGAATGTTCGGCGATATGCAATCTGGTTCTTGCGCGGCGAAGCCGCGCAGCATCTTCTCCCCGGAGCGCAGCGGAGGGGAGGTCAATTCCGGAGGAGGGGTGCCGACTCCCTCCTCCAAAGACCCGTCAGTCGTAGCTGTAAAAACCCGCGCCCGACTTGCGTCCCAGCTTTCCTTCGCCGACCAGCTCGACCAGCAGGCCGGGGGGCTTGCTGGCGGCCTCGCCGTTCTCGGCGTAGAGGGCGTCGCCGATTGCCTCGGAGACGTCGAGCCCGACGAAGTCGAGGAGAGCGAGGGGGCCCATCGGGTGGCCGGCGCCAAGCTTCATGCAGGTATCGACCTCGCCGGCCTCCATGCCGGTCCGCTCCATCAGGCGAACGGCTTCGAAGAGGAAGGGGAAAAGGAGGCGGTTGACGACGAAGCCGGCCTGGTCGGGGACCTCGACGGCGGTCTTGCCGAGCGCGGCGCACCAGGCGAGAACCTTCTCGCGTGAGGCGGCGGCGCCGTCGGGGATGCAGACCTCGATCAGCTTCATCCGCGGCACCGGGTTGAAGACGTGCAGGGCGAAGAGCTTGTCGACTCCGGCGGCTTCGGCAATCGCGGCGATGCTGAGCGACGAGGTCGTGGTGCCAAGGTCGGCGTCGGGGCAGGCTTCGGAGATCGTGCTGAGCAGTTCGCCCTTCGGCGCCACCTCCTCGACGATCGCCTCGACGATCACGTCGCAGTCCGCCAGGTCCTTGGGGTCCGTGGTCACCCGCAGCCGCGAGGGATCGCCGCCCTCGATCTTGGCGCAGGCCGCGACGACTTTCTCCTCCGCGCGCCAGGCCGAAGCCTCGCTGCGGGCAAGCAGGATCGTGTCCGCGGTCGTGGTCGAGACCGCGGCCAGACCGGTGGCTATCGCCCCGCTGCCCGCGATCCCCGGACTCGTGTACCCCTGGTTAGCGCTCATTGGCCGGGTTCCTATCACGCCTTTGGATCAGGATGACGCGCGGGTTCGGCAAGGCATCGTCCCTGGCTGACTGACCAGTCAGTCGGCTACTCTGAAGGGAGGCCGCGCGTTTGCGCGCCGATGAACTTCAGAGGAACGGAGGCTGGCAATGGGTAACGGCAACGGGAAGTTCGGCGGCAACGAGGTCGTCATCGTCGAGGCGGTTCGCACCCCGATCGGCCGCGGCCACCCGGAGAAGGGCTACTACAAGGACCTGCATGCCTCCAACCTCCTCGCCCGCACTTACAAAGAGCTGATCGAGCGCTCCGGCGTCGACCCGAACGAGGTCGGTGACGTGATTGCCGGCTGCGTCCAGCAGTTCGGTGAGCAGGGGCTCAACATCGGCCGCAACGCCTGGCTCGAGGCGGGCCTGCCGCAGGAGGTGCCGGGGACCACGGTCGATCGCCAGTGCGGCTCCGCCCAGCAGGCGGTCAACTTCGCCGCCGCCCTGGTCGCCGCCGGCGTCCACGACATCGCGATCGGTGGCGGGGTCGAGCACATGGGTCACATCTCCTTCGCCGACTCGGCTTCGGTGATGCAGGAGCACGGCTTCGCCTTTTCGCCGGAGCTGCTGGAGCGCTACAACCTGATCCCGCAGGGCCTTTCGGCGGAGATGATCGCCGATCAGTGGGAGATTCCTCGATCCGAGCTCGACGAGCTCGGCGTCCGCTCCCAGCAGCTGGCCAAGCAGGCAACCGACGAGGGGCGCTTCGAGCGGGAGATGGTCCCGATGCAGGTCAACGGGGACACCTACATGACCGACCAAGGTCTGCGTGAGACGACGATCGAGGGCCTCTCGGCGCTGAAGCCGGCCTTCAAGGAGGACGGCAAGATCACCGCCGGCAACTCCTCGCAGGTCTCCGACGGCGCCGCCGCGGTGCTGCTGATGACGAGGGAAAAGGCTGACGCGCTCGGCCTGAAGCCGCGGGCGCGGATCTTCGACCAGACCACCGTCGGGGTCGACCCGGTGATCATGCTGACCGGCCCGATCCCGGCGACGCGGAAGCTGCTCGAGCGCAACCGGATGACGATGGACGACATCGACCTGGTCGAGATCAACGAGGCCTTCGCCTCGGTGCTCGGCGCCTGGCGCCGCGAGCTTGAACCGGACATGGACCGGGTCAACGTCAACGGCGGCGCGATCGCACTCGGCCATCCGCTCGGCTCGACTGGCGCCCGCCTGATCACGTCCCTGCTGCACGAGATGGAGCGCTCCGACAAGGAGATGGGCCTGGTGACGATGTGCTGCGGCGGCGGCCTCGGCACCGGCACCCTGATCCAGCGGATCTAGTTTTCCCGCCTGAGGACCGGGGCAGGGGGTAGCTTCCTTGCTCAGATCATTTCTAGGGAAAGGAGTCAACTTGAACCGGGCATTTCTCGCGGCACTCGCCGCCCTCGTGGCGCTTGCCGCTGTCGCCGGCTGCGGCGGCGGTGACTCGACCACCGACAGCACCACGGTCGTCCTGACGAAGACGGCGTTCATCAAACAGGGCGACGCGATCTGCAGCAAAGCGAACGATAAGAACGAAACCGAAGCGAGAGAATTCGCTAAAGACCACGACTTCGATCCTGAAGGCGCGAGCAAAGATCAGCTGGAACAACTCGTCGAAGGGGTGCTGGTCCCCAGTCTGAACCAGCAGGCAGAAGAACTCGATGCGCTTGGGGCGCCCGAAGGGGACGAGGAGCAGGTTGAAGCGATCGTCGTCGCGCTCGAAGACGCGGCGGGAGAAATCGAAGACGAACCGAGCCTGGCCTTCGAAGCAAAAGTGCTGGGCAAGCCAACCAGGCTTGCTGCGGAGTATGGGTTCAAAGTCTGCGGCAAAGTTTGATCCGCCGCCTCTGCCCGCAAAGAAGGGCGCCCTGAGCGGCGCCCTTCTTTGTTCGCCGTAAACACGGCAGTGCGTTATCGTCTTCAATTAGTCAGATGTATTCGGCAAGGTGGGGATATTGGCTGGGGGCGGTGGCGTTGGTGCTGCTGGTCGTCGGCTGCGGCAGCGGCGGCGATTCGAGCAGCGGGGAAACTGCCAGTACCAGCACGTTGACCAAGGCCCAGTTCCTCAAGCTCGGCAACGCGATCTGCGCGAAGAGCAACGACGAAATCAATGCCGTGTACGGGAAATACGCCGGCAAATTGCCGGGCGAAGCCAAAATGAACCAGGTTGCTCAGGAAATCGTGCCGCCGGTTCGGAAGAAGGTCATCCGCCGGCTGCGAGCCCTCGATCCACCGGCTGGGGAGGAAAAGCACGTAGAAAAGATCCTCGCGGCGATCGAAGAAGGGATCGAAAAGGGAGAAGAAGACGCGGCTTCGCTGCGGGCTGCCGGCCCGGAATATGCCTTCTGGAGGGCGTACCACATGGAGATCGACTACGGGCTCGTGAAATGCGCCCTCAGCTAGCCATGATCCGCCACCCCGGGCTCTGTCTGCTGGCGCTCGTCGCTCTCGCGATTTCGACGTCGGGCCTGGTCGGCTGCGGCAGCGGGGACGCTCAAACCGAGACCGCGTCCGAACCTCCACGGCTGACGAAGGCGAAGTTCATCGAAAGGATGAACGCCGTCTGTTTCAAGAACAGCCAGCAACAGCAACGTGAAGTCGATGCCTTCAAACGAAAGCACGGGATACCGGCGGCTGTTGTCCCTTCCCTTTCCGCTCAGGAAGAGTCCATCCTCAAAATCGTGCTCCCGACCGTCCGGCGAACCATCCCCGAACTGGAAGAGCTACGACCGCCGAACAGCGAGGAGGCGACGATGAAAGCGTTCATCAGGGCGCTGGACCGGGCCACGGACATCTCCGAAAAAACCCCACGCTGGTTGGCCGAGCCGAGCAAGGACTACGAACCGTATATGCCGGCTCGCCTGCTGGCGGCAAAGATCGGCACCTACCTCTGCGGCCAAGCCTGAGCAAGCCAACTAGTCTTTCGCATTTTTGCGCGCCGTTGACTTTCGATCACGCTTTGGCGTATAGGTCTCCCGATTAGTCAAACTATTCGAGGCGGGCAGAGACTTGTACAGGTGGATCAGTGGGGTGGTTTTGGGGGTTGTCGTGCTTGCCGCAGTGCTTGGCGGCTGCGGTGGAGGTGGCTCTTCGTCGAGTCTCACGAAGGCCGAATACACCAAGCAGGCGAATGAAATCTGCGCCAAGCGCAAAGAAGAATGGAAATCCGCCGTGGCCAAATACGAAAAGGAAGTCGTAGAAAAGAAGGTGAGTAGCGACCCGGAAGGGCAGAAGGAAGTGGCCGAAGTGGTGTTGCAGGAAACGATGCTCCCGGCTCTCCAGGGACAGCTGAAGGCGCTGGAAGAACTCGAGGCACCGGAAGAAATCGAAAAGCAGGCCGAAAAAATGCTGAAAAACCTTTCCTCGGGCGTCGAAGGCGTCGAAAAAGAAGGTGTGGAAGGTCTTTCTGGAAGCGGTCTCTCCAAGTTCGGCAAAGAAGCCAAAGAACTCGGCGTGACCTGTTCGCTCTAGTGGGCGCCAGAGATCGCCTGGCTGACCAGCCAGGCGATCTCTATATGCTCCCCTCCGATGGATCTG
>CAWAUA010000004.1:0-84259 GCA_963785175.1 uncultured Actinomycetes bacterium
CTTTTTGGCGACCCCGAGGAGTTCCGCGCCCGCATGGAGGAGCTCCAGGAGCAGATGCAGTCTTCGCAGAAGGTCGCCTGGGCCGACAACGCGATCAAGCTCGCGGTCGAGATGACCGTCGCCTCGATCGGCCGCCTCGACCTCACCGGCAGCGCCGACGAGCAGGCGATGCAGGTCCGCGACGCGATCCGCGTCCTCTTCCCCGAGGCAGTGACCCTGGTCCGTGAGGCCAGGGAAGGTCTTAGTTAGTCGGGCTTAGAACAGCTCGACCCGGATCGAGATCGCGGCGCCGCGGCGGCAGAGGCCGCCGGCCAGCTCGACCGGGAGTGCGATCACTAGCGCCGGGATCGCGAGGACAATGCTGGCGAGGGCGTCGATCTGTCGCTGCCAGGGTTTCGCCGCTGGCCTCGACGGCACCCCTCGCAAGGCCCCGAGGGCGACGTTGTGGCCGAAGGTGACGCTGTTCAGCAGCGTTTGCCAGGTCGCGGCAAGCCCCGCCCCCGGCCGCCAGCGGCTCGTCTTGACGACCTGGTCGCGACGGGCGACCAGCCGTCGCACGGCCTCGACCGTGAACAGGTGGCGAGCCTGCGGTTGCAGTCCCGACCAACCGGCGCTGCCGAGCGAGCAGGCGAAGCTGGCCCGGTTATCGATCCGGATCGTCTCCCCGTCGCGCAACCGGTCCAACTCCTGCAGCGCCTCCTCGGCGTCGCCGGCTTCGCCGACCACCGCCAGGCCGCAGCTCTCGCAGCGGCGCACCGGCCCGGCCAGTCCCCGCTTCTGGGCGATCCAGCCGAAAAGCGGCTCGCCGCAGGCGGGGCAGGGCGGGTTGTCGGGGCCGGCTCCGGCCTCGAGCGGGACGACGGCGTGGGGGCTCTCTGCCTGGTTCATGCTCGGGTAGCGTACGCGTCGTCGCATCGGCGAGGTTCTACTTCCACGAGAGAGGACAGGAATGACGAAGAGCAGGGCCGGGATTCGGTCCCGGGAGCAGCGCTGGGCGATTCCCGTGGGTATCGCGAGCATCCTCGGAGTCGTCCTCCTGATCGTCTCGCGGCCACTCAACGTCAGCGGTGACGGCGAGGCGGACTTCCTCCGCGAAGCCCACGCTCACGGCGGCTCGATCCTCGTCGCCGGTTTGGCGCAGGCGTTCGCCTTCGTCCTCCTGGCGCTGCCGCTCGTCTACCTCTTCCGCGCGGTCGCGTCCCGCAGCAGCCGCGTCCGCCCGCAGCTGATCGGCCTCGTCGTCGCGGCCCCACTCTTTCTCGCCGCCTCTTCAGCGATCGCGATCGCCGTCACCAGCGACGCCGCCGACAACTTCGTCGCCGGCAAGGTCAAACCCGAGCTGACCGTCGCCGAAGCGCGCGAAGAATGCGTCGAAGAGCGCAAGGACGAAGGCGTCAAGTTCCTCGAAGACGAATACGAACCGGGGCAGGGTGTGACGCCGCAGCACGCATGCGAAGCGCGGAAGCTGGCGGATGACGCCGCCTCGCAGGCGACGAAGGAAGCCTCGCTGGCGCCGCTGGCCACCGGCCTCGGCCTGGCGGGGGCGCTCGGCTTCGTCGTCGCCCTCCTCTACACGGGGCTCTGGTCGATGCGGACCGGCGTGCTCTCCCGCTTCTGGGGCTCGCTGGGGATGGTCGCCGGCATCGCCTTCCTGCTCGGTCCGCTCTTCATCGTCGCCCTCGTCTGGTTCGTCTACTTCGGCATGCTCTGCTTCGGAGTCGTTCCCGGTGGTCGGCCGCCGGCTTGGGAGGCGGGCGAAGCGATCCCCTGGCCGACGCCGGGGGACAAAGCGGCCGCCGAACTCGAACCCGAGGGCGGCTGGGACGACGCGGAGATCGAGGTCGACGGCTCGGAGACGGGCCCCGACGACGAGCCGCCCGCGGAGCCGCGCAAGCGCAAGCAGCGCGAGTAGTCGCTCCGCTACTCGGAGTGGCCGGCGCTGACGCGCTTGCGGTGGGTGCGGATCTCGCTCATGATCCGCTCCAGCCGCGGCTCGGCCGAGGTGTCGACGTGCGACATCGCGGCCGCGACGCCGGGGTGGACGGCGGCGATCCTCTCGTGCATCGCCTGCGCCACGGCGCGGTAGGTGGGGTGGCCCTCGCGGCCTGATCGCAGCTCGATCAGGTGCATCGCCTCGCGGGCGTTGAGGTCGAGCGTGTAGCGGATTCGGTAGGCGAGGCTGAGAGCGAAGGGCGCCTGCTCGGCGAGGCCGGCCTCGGTCAGCCGCTCATACTCGCCGCGGGAGATCTCGAGCGCGCGCTCGAACTCCCCGCCGACGCCGGCTTCGCGCACCTCCTCCGGGATCCCGGCGCCGAGGTCCGGGCTCAGCCGCTGCCACTGGCAGGTCAGCATCCGGTGGCGCTGCAGGTCGCGGAAGGCGCCGTAGTCGGAGACGACCTCGAAGCGGTAGCGGAGCGCCTCGAAGCCGCGCCCCGGCCGGTAGCGGCGGTTGGCCCGCTCGCCGACCAGCGCCGCCAGCAGCTGCGCCCGCTCCTCGCGGTCGAGGACGTCGATACGGGAGATGACCTCGGTCTCCGGCGCCCGCGCCTGCTCGAACAAGGAGGAGGCGAGCAGGTCCTCTTCGGTCCCGTCGACGTGGAGCAGCTCAACCGAGGGGGCATCGTCTTCGTCGCTGCGGCGGTCGAGACCGAGGCGGGCGACCCAGCTCTCGGTCTGCTCGCGTCGCCGCTCCAGGTAGGCGATCCACTCGCCACCGCGCTCGGGGCGGTCGACGCGGGAGACGAAGCTCGGCATCACCTGTTTCAGCTCGTCGAGGATCATCCCGCCGTAATTGCGCGCCTCAGGCAGCGGCGAGGCCAGCAGTCGCATGATCAGCTGCTCGTAGGCCTGGCCGCTGGCGTAGATGCCGACGTGGCTGAGGGTCGCCGCCGGCAGCAGGCCGCGCAGCAGGTCGAGTGCCTTGGCGCGGATCGAGCGGCGCCAGGCCGCTTCGGGCTCCTCGCCGCGGGGCCAGCGCTCCGCCGCCCACTCCTCGACCTCGGTCAGCGAGCGGGAGTAGATCGCGAAGATCTCATCCATCGCCGCCGCGAACTGCGGACCGAGCTCGTCGTCGCGGTAGAAGCGGTAGCCGCCATCGGGCAGGGGCTTGTCATAGGGGATGTAGCGGGTCGACTGCTCCAGGTAGGCGGCGAGGCGGCCACGCTGAAGCGCCTTCGTGAGGATGTTGGAGACCCACTCGCAGGCGACGTGGGCGCCGCCGAGCTGGGCGATCGAGTCGTCGCCGTAGCCGACGAAGATGCGCTCGTAGAGCTGCGCGGCACGGGCGCCCTCGTCCTCGTCGAAGGGGCGGCCGCCGGCCGGTGCGTCGGCCGCGAACTCCTCCAGGTAGAGGCGGCGCACCGTTCCGGAATAGCGCGAATAGCGGGCAAAAAGCGCGCCCTTGACGGTCTCCGGCAGGTTGACGAGGGCGAAGACGGGACGGTCGAGGTTGGTGAAATGAGGGGCGAGCAGGGCTCGCTCCTCGGCGGTGAAGTCTTCGACCGGGTAACGCACCGGCGCATCGTAGTGAGAGCGGTAGACGTGGGCGAGCGAGCCTTAGATCTGTGCGGCGGGCGGGGCCGCCATCAGCTCGACCCGGTGGCCGCCGGGGGCGATCGCCAAGGCCCGTGGCTGCCCCCAGTGTTCGCGTTTCGGCTCGACGCTGAAGCCGGCGTCGCGCAGGCGGCTGACGGTGGCGTCGAAGTCGGGAGCGACCACCGCGAGGTGCCCGGGAGAGAGAACCGTCGGCTCGGCCTCGGGCATCAAATGGATCTGCGTCTCCCCGCGCTCGAGCCAGGTGAACTCGGACAGGGTCGGCGGTGGCTCGACCCGCGCGAACCCGATCAGCTCGAAGAAGCCGGCAGCGGCCTCGATCTCAGCGGGCGCAACCTCGATCCCGACGTGGTGAAGCACACAGAGAATCTACACAGACGGCACCCATACGTAACATTTTGTCTGCTAACGTCTCGGACATGGAGGCAGCGGTTGTAGAGAGGGAGGTGGAGATGACCGAGTGGAATGACGCACGCCTTGACGAACTCAGCAAACGAGTGGATGACGGTTTCGCAAGAGTCGATCGCAGGTTCGAGCAGATCGATCTTAGGTTCGACGCTTTACAGAAACTGCTGATCCGGATGGCTTGGACCTACGGCATCGGAATGCTGGCTTTCGCCGGGGCTCTCCTCGGCTTAATCGCCGCCAAGTTCTGATCAGAGCAACAACGACCCCAGCGCCGCGAGGACCACGATCGCGGTGGTCCAGGTGACGGCCTCGGCGGTGATCTCCATGTCGAGGCCGTAGGCGTGGGCGATGACCAGGGAGTTGAGGCCGGAGGGCATCGCCGATAGGAGGCGGTAGGCGGCGGGGAGGTCGATCAGGGGGGCGGCTAGGAGCATCAGCAGGCCGGGGACGATCGCCAGGCGGGTGCCGATCACCAGGGCGACCGGGCGGGTCATCGGCGGTGGCATCGGCAGGGCGCCATGCTCGGCGTTCTCGGCCAGGGTGGCGCCGACGGCGAAGAAGCCGATTGGCAGGATCGCGACGATCAGGATCTGCGAGAGGTTGACGAGGGCGGTGGGGGCGAGGGAATCGGGGGCGAGTAGGCCGGCGATTGCGGCGTAGAGCGGCGGGTTGCGGGTGAAGAAGGCGACGACGCGCTGGCGCGGGGTTTCTCCCGCCTTGGTGCCGAAAGCGGCGCCGACCGCGAAGGCGCCGAGCAGCAGGCAGGGGCCGGTGACGAGGACGTCGTAGAGGACCGCGGTCGAGAGCTGGTCGCGGCCGAGCAGCGCCACCGCCAGCGGGTAACCGAGGTAGCCGGTGTTGACGCTGAGCACGGTGCAGACGACGGCGCCGACCTGGGGGCGGGAGAGGTCGAGGAAGCGGGTCGCGACGCTCCAGGCGAAGAGCGCGCCGAGCGAGGATGCGACGATCCCCAGCACCAGCCCGACCCCGTGGCTGACGTCGATGTTCGCCGCGGCGGTGTTGAAGAAGATCACCGGCGGCAGCAGCACGTAGAGCAGCAGCGTCAGGGCGCTGCGCGAAGCATCCGCCGCTCCCTGCGGCCAGCGACCCTCGGACCAGACGCCGACGGCGACGGCCACGATGATCGCGACAGTGGTGAGGAGAACTCCGATCGGGCGTTTCTACCCGAAGAGCGAAGCGCCCGCGTGCGAGGCGAAGTCGACTAGTGGCTGGGGGATGACGCCGAAGAAGACCGTTGCGGCGCTGGCGATCAGCGCCGGGCCGATGATGTACCAGCGGCGGCCGGCTTCGGGATCGACCGGGTCGGCCTCGGGCGAGGCGCCGGCGATCACCGGGGTTGCGCCCGGTGCGACATCGCCCTCGGACTGCATCCACATCGCCGCCACCACCCGCAGGTAGTAGGCGAGGGAGATCATCGTCCCGATCGCGATAAAGACCGCCAGCCAGGTGTAGTCGCCTTCGACCAGGGCCTCGATCAGGTAGAGCTTGCCGATGAAGCCCGCCGTCGCCGGCAGCCCGGCCAGGGCCAGCATCGAGATCGTCAGCGGCCAGGCCAGCAGCGGCCGCTCGGCGCCGAGCCCGCGCATCGCACGAATGTCGTCGCCGAAGATCGTTTCCCGTTCGCGGGCGACGATCACCGCGAAGGCGGTGAGGTTCATGAAGGCGTAGGCGGCGAGGTAGAAGACCAGCGCGCTCGTCCCCGCCTTGGAGAGGACGACGACCCCGCCGAGCATGTAGCCGGCCTGGGCGATGCCCGAGTAGCCGAGCAGCCGCTTCAGCGAGTCCTGGCCGAGGGCGCCGACGTTGCCGACGACGATCGAGATCGCCGCCAGGGCCGCCAGCGCCGGCTGCCAGGAGTCGAGCTGCGAGCCGAGGGCGACGTCGAAGAAGCGGAGGAAGACGGCGAACGCCGCGGCCTTGGTCGCCACCGCCATGAAGGCGGTGATCGGGGTCGGCGCCCCCTGGTAGACGTCGGGCGTCCACTGGTGGAAGGGGGCGATCGAGGTCTTGAAGGCGAGGCCGACCGTCGCCATCGCGATCCCGATCAGGATCAGCGGGTCGCCGTCGAGCCCGTTGCGGGCGATCCCTTCGGCGATCCCGGCGAAGTTGGTCGCGCCGGTGCCGCCGTAGAGGAAGGCCATTCCGTAGAGCAGCGTCGCCGAGCCGATCGAGCCGACGATCAGGTACTTGAGCCCCGACTCGAGCGAGCCCTCGCGCCGCAGGTGCGTCGCGCAGAGGATGTAGAGGGGGATCGAGAGCGTCTCCAGGGCGACGAAGAAGCTGACCAGGTTGGTCGCCTGGGCCAGCAGCACCATCCCCAACACCGAGCCGAGTAACAGTGCGTGGTACTCGCCGGAGCCGGCTTCCTCGACCGCCTTCTCGCGGATCGAGAGGAGGACGCAGACGAAGGCGGTGAGGATCGCGATCAGCGAGATCGCGATCGCCAGGTCGTCGAGCCGCAGGGCGCCGGTGATCAGCGACTTCGGGTCGCCCCACTTCCCGATCAGCAATCCGGCGGTGGTCAGCAGGGTGGTCGTCGTCAGCACCGGGGCGCTGCGGCGCAGCGGCTTGAAGACGGCGCTGAGCAGGACGACGCAGAGGCCGACCGTGAGCGCGATCAGCGGCGAGATCCCGGCGTAGTCGATATGCGGTTCGTGGAAGTTCATTTCTCGTTCCTGTGGAACACGGCCTCGTACTGGAGCGGCCGAACCTTCGCCAGCTGCGCCGACGGCGCTTCGCCGCCGGTCACCTTGGCGACCGTCTGCTGGACCGTCGGCGCGGTGCGCGTGAGGATCAGCTGCGGGTAGAGCGCGAGGCCGACGATGCAGAGCACCAGCGGCACCAGGATCAGCCCGTCGCGGACCCCGATCTCACGCGAGAGCAGGCCGTCCGGCTGGCGGTTGTGCATCGTCTGCTGGTAGAGCCGCAGCGCGTAGTAAGCAGACATCGCGACTCCGCTGATCGCGACGAAGGCGAAGACGATCTTCGCCTGGAAGAGGCCGTTGAGGATGTAGAACTCGCCGATGAAGTTGGCCGAGCCCGGCATCGCCAGGGTCGCCACGGCGACGATCAGGAAGAGCGCCGCCAGCACCGGCGCCCGCAGCGCCATCCCGCCCATCTCGCGGATGTCTTCGGTCCCGGTCCGCTCGCGCAGGATCGCGACGATGACGAAGAGCGGGGCGACGACGAGGCCGTGGTTGACCATCTGCAGCACCGCCCCGTCGGAGCCGTCGGCCCGCAGGGCGAAGATCCCGGCGGTGATGAAGCCAAGCTGGGCGACCGAGGAGTAACCGGCGATCAGCCGCACGTTGGTCTGGGTGAAGGCCATCACCGAGCCGTAGAGGATCGAGGCGAGGGCGATCACCAGGATCACCTCCTGGAATTCGATCGCCGCGTCGGGGAAGAGCGGCAGCACCACCCGCAGGAAGCCGTAGGCACCGACCTTGGCGAGGACGCCGGAGAAGACCGCCAGCGCTGGCAGCGGCGCCGCCCGGTAGGCGTCGGGCATCCAGCCGTGCAGAAGGAAGGCGGGCATCTTGACCAGGAAGGCGGCGGCGAAGAACCAGAAGATCCACTGCTGGCTGCCGTGGCTGAGCCCCTGTTCCTGCAGCTCGGCGATCGAGAAGGTGAGGTGGCCGCCGTCGGCGGCGATGATCCCGGTGGCGATCGCCGCGACCAGCATCAGCAGCGAGCCGATCAGGGTGTAGACGATCATCTTCAGCGTCGCCGCCGAGGCGGTCAGCCCGCCCTCGGCGGTCCGGTCGGTCCCCCAGGCGCCGAAGAGGAAGTAGAACGGGACCAGCATCAGGTCGAAGAAGAGGACGAAGAGCAGCAGGTCCTGGGCGAGGAACGAGCCCAGGGTCGCGGTCTCGGCGACCAGCATCAGGAAGTAGAAAGTTTTCGGCCGCTCCTGCTCGCGGAAGGCGGCGAAGGCGACGCCGCCGGTCCAGAGCACCGCGGTAAGCAGGATCAGGAAGAGGTTGAGGCCGTCGATGCCTAGGCTGTAGTCGACGCCGAGCCCGGAGATCCAGGGCTCGTCGACCGCGTACTGCAGGCCCGAGGTGCCGGAGTCGAAGCCAATCGCGGCGGCGATCGCCAGCCCGAGCGTCGCCACCGTCCCGAGCACCGCCCACCAGCCGACCGCCTTGTTCGGCAGGAAGAGGCCGATGAGGCCGAAGGCGAGGGGGGTCCAGAGCAGAGCGCTGCTCATGAACTGCTCAGCAGGAAGTAGAGGGCGAGCCCGGCGAAGCCGGCGATCAGCAGCAGCGCATAGCTGCGGACGAAGCCGTTCTGGACGGCGCGGACGACGCCGCCGGCGCTGCGCACCGTCCCCTCGGTGCCGCTGACCAGGCCGTCGACGACGACCCGCTCGAAGACGCCGTTGGCGAAGCGGCCGATCGCCAGCGCCGGGCGGACGACGAGGAAGTCGATCGCCTCGTCGAAGTACCACTTGTTGGCGAGGAAGGTGTGGAGCGGCCCGAAGCGGCGGATCAGCGCCGCCGGCGTCTCCGGACGGGCGACGTAGAGCCAGTAGGCGATCGCGATCCCGGCGAGCGAGATGACGCCGCCGATCGCCAGCCCGAACCAGGAGGCGCCGACCGAGGGGGCGATCTCCGCCAGCGGCGAGCCGGCGAAGACCGGGTCGAGGAACTTGGTCACGACCTCGTCGACGCCGGGGACCTGGATCAGCCCGGCGAAGAGGGCGAGGAAGGCAAGGACGCCCATCGCGACCCGCATCGGCGCCGACTGCTCGGCGATGTGGTGCTCGGCCCCTGGGAAGCCGACGCCGGTGTCCTCCGCTTCGCCCGTCGCCGGGTTGCGCGGCGGCTCGTGGGCGAGGTGGCCGCTGTCGATCAGCTCCTGCGCCTCCTTGCAGGGCCTGCCGGGGAGGACGCGGAAGATCAGCCGGAAGGTGTAGATCGCGGTCAGCAGCGCCCCGACGTAGCCAAGGATCTGGAAGACGTCGTACATGCCGCCGCGGGCATGGGCGTAGGCGAGGATCTCGTCCTTGGAGAAGAAGCCCGAGGTGCCGGGGAAGGCGGCCAGCGCGAGGCCGCCGCAGACGAAGGTGATCGAGGTGAACCGCATCGCCTTGCCGAAGCCGCGCATGTCGTCGATGTTCTGGTTGTTCGCCATCGCCGAGATGATCGAACCGGCCGCCATGAACAGCAGCGCCTTGAAGAAGGCGTGGGTCATCAGGTGGAACATCCCGGCGCTGTAGGCGCCGATCGAGACGCCCATGATCATGTAGCCGATCTGGCTCATCGTCGAGTAGGCGATCGCCCGCTTCAGGTCGGTCATCACCAGGGCGATCGTGCCCGCGACCAGCAGCGTCGCCAGGCCGGTGAAGGCGGCGATGTCGGCGGCGGTCGGGGCGAGTTCGAAGAGGACATGGGTGCGGGCGATCAGGTAGACGCCGGCGGTCACCATCGTCGCCGCGTGGATCAGCGAGGAGACCGGGGTCGGGCCCTCCATCGCGTCCGGGAGCCAGGTGTGGAGCGGCAGCTGTGCCGACTTGGCGAAGGCGCCGACCAGCAGCAGCAGGCAGATCGCGACGATCGACCACTGGTTGGTGCTGAAGGCTTCCGGCGCCCGTTCGAAGACCGCGCCGTAGTCGAAGGTGCCGAGTTCGCGGAAGATCAGGAATGCGGCGAGGACGAGGCCGATGTCGCCGACGACGTTGATCACGAAGGCCTTCATCCCCGCCCGGGTCGCCGTCTCGCGCCGGTACCAGAAGCTGATCAGCGCGTAGGAGGCGAAGCCGACGAAGGCCCAGCCGACGATCAACAGGACGAAGTTGCCGGCGAGGACCAGCAGCAGCATCGAGAAGACGAAGAAGTTGAGGTAGCTGAAGAAGCGGTGGTAGCCCTCGTCGGACTGCATGTAGCCGAAGGAGTAGAGGTGGATCAGGGTCGAGACGCCGCTGACGATCAGGACCATGAAGACCGAGAGCGGGTCGACGAAAATCCCGAGCTTGACGTCGAGCCCGGCGACGCTGGCGTAGTCCCAGAGCGAGGAGGCGTGGTGGCGCGCCTCGGGGGCTTCGCCGAGCAGGCTGATCAGCGTCGCGACGCCGCAGAGGAAGGCGAGGCCGATCGCGGCCGTGCCGATCATGCCCGCGACCTTCGCCGGCAGCACCCGATAGCCGAGCGCGATCGTCAGCGAGCCGAGCAGCGGGAAGAGCAGGACCAGCCAGGCCCAGGCGGTGGCGCTCATCCGCGCAGCTCCCGCAGGTCGTCGACGTTGAGCGGCAGGCGGCGGCGGAAGATGGCGACGATCAGGCCGAGGCCGACGACGACCTCGCAGGCGGCGATCACCATCACGATCACCGCGAAGACCTGACCCTGGCCGTTGCCGACCATGCGACTGAAGGCGACCAGGGCGAGGTTGCCGGCATTGAGCATCAGCTCGAGGCAGAGCAGGATCACCAGCGGGCTGCGGCGGATGAGGATGCCCATTGCGCCCGTTGCGAAGAGGAGGGCGGAGAGGACGATGAACCACTCGGTGTTCATACGACGCCTCTGGGGGAGGGGGCCGGTGACCCCTCTTCTCTCGGTACCTCGTCGAAGGAGGGTGGAACGGCTGGCGCCCTGGGGGAGCTCCCCTCCTCCTCCGCAAAACGTTCAGAGGGGTCACCGGCCCCCTCTCGGCGGTTGGATGCCAGGACGATTGCTCCGACCGCGGCTAGGAGCAGAAGGATCGAGCTGGCCTCGAACGGCAGTAGGAACTTCTCGAGGAGCAGTCGTCCTATGGCTGCTGGGTCGCCGAAGCCCGCTGGTACTTCGGGGCCGTTGGTTCCGAGGGCGAGGAGGGAAGAGCTGAGGACGGCTACCGATAGCTCTACGAAGAGGGCTACTCCCAGGAGGGGGGCGAGGAGGCGTTGGCCGGGGATCGGCTCCCAGGCTGACTCGCCGCCTCCTCCTACGTAGGCGACAACGAAGACGTAGAGGACCATCACTGCGCCGGCGTAGACCACCACCTGGGCCGCCGCGACGAAGGCCGAGGTCAGCAGCAGGAAGAGCGCCGCCAGCGAGAAGAGGTGGACGATCAGCGCCAGCACCGAGTAGAACGGGTTGCGCATCGCGATCACGCCGATCGCGCCGCCGAGCGCCCCCAGCGCCGAGACGAAGAACAGCAGCTCTTCCACTACTCGCCCTCGCTTTTCAAGGGCGTCCGCTCGATCGGCTCGGCGAGCAGCATCTCCTTGGTGAAGATCAGGTCGCGGCGGTCGTAGTCGGCCATCTCGTAGTCGTGGCCCATCGTGATCGCGTCGAACGGGCAGGCGATCTCGCAGTAGCCGCAGAAGATGCAGCGGCTGAGGTTGATCTCGTAGACGGCGGCGTAGCGCTCGCCGGCCGAGACCCGCTCGCCGGGGATGTTCTCCGCCGCGACGACGCGTATGCAGTCGGCCGGGCAGGCGGCGGCGCAGAGCGAGCAGCCGACGCATTTCTCCAGGCCGGTGTCCTCGAACTTGTGCAGTTTGTGGCGGCCGCGGAAGCGCGGGTAGACGGGGGTCTTCTCCTCGGGATACTCGATCGTCAGGGGCCCCTCGATCAGCCGCGCCATCGTCGTCTTCAGCCCGCGCAGGGTCTCGCCGAAGGCGCGGTAGGCGCCGCCGACGCCGCCCGGCTCGGGCCCGCGCTGGACCTCGACCACGTCGATCGAGTCGAGGTAGCTCGCCGATTTCGGGTCAAAGCTCATAGGTCCCCCTTTCGCCTGTTCCTTTTTGTTGCTGTGCACGGATAAGGAACAGACGAATCACGTCGCCACCACCAGAGTCGCGGTGACGAGGACGTTGAGGGTGGCGAGCGGGAGCAGCACTTTCCAGCCGAGGCCCATCAGCTGGTCATATCGAAGACGCGGAAGCGTCGCCCGCACCCAGATGAAGACGAGGACGAGGCCGATCATCTTCGCCAGCATCCAGATCGGGTCGAGGAAGCTCGGGCCGGGGCCCATCCAGCCGCCGAGGAACATCGCCGCGGCGATCCCGGAGACGACGAGGATCTCCATGTATTCGACCAGCAGGAAGGAGCCGAAGCGCATGCCGCCGTACTCGGTCATGAAGCCCTGGACCAGCTCGGCGTCGGCCTCCGGCATGTCGAACGGGGTGCGGTTGGTCTCGGCGAAGCCGGCCAGCATGAAGATCAGGAAGCCGACGAACTGGGGGAGGATGAACCACATCCCGCCCTGCGAGTGGACGATCGAGACGAGCGAGAGCGAGCCGCTCATCAGCACCACGCCGAGCAGCGCCAGGCCCATCGAGACCTCGTAGGAGATCAGCTGCGCGGCCGAGCGCATCGCCCCGAGGAGGCTGTATTTCGAGCCCGAGGACCAGCCGCCGAGCAGCAGCCCGTAGAAGGCGATCGAGCCGACGGCGAAGAAGTAGAGGATCCCGATCGGGACGTCGATCCCGTAGAGGCCGACCCCGTCCTGGACGTCGCCCCAGGGGATGATCGCCAGTGAGAGCACGCCCGCCAGGACCGGCAGCAGCGGGCCGAGGATGAACAGGGTCCGGGTTGCGTTCTCCGGGCGGAAGGTCTCCTTCGAGACGAGCTTTCCTACGTCGGCGAGCGGCTGTAGGAGGCCGAAGGGGCCCACTCGGTTCGGGCCGTAGCGATGCTGGAAGCGGCCGATCAGCTTGCGCTCGACGACGGTCAGGATCGGCAGGACGCCGAAGATCACCGCGAAGATGACGAGGCTCTTTACGACAATGATCCAGGTGGCTTCGGCGAACTGCGTATCGGCGATCGGGAGCATTTAGGCGCGGACCTTCTCGATCTTCACTTGGACTGGGCCGCCGTTCAGCAGCGCGTTGGCGTTTGCTCCGGATACTCCCTCGGCTAGGAATACCGTTCCTGGAGCTACTCGCTCCTTTATTAGGACGGCGGCGTCGATCGTGTTGCCGTTCTGGCTGACGCGGACTGCCTCTCCGTTTTTGAGGTCCAGGAGATGGGCGTCGCTTGGGGAGATCTCTACTCGCTGGTGGGGGGTTAGGAACTTCAAAGGTGGGTTTAGCTCCGTTATTGGGCCGGCCCATAGGTCGCGGTACGTGCCCAGGGCGAGGGTCGGTACCCCCTCTTCACTCGGTACCTCGTCGTCGAAAGGTGGAACGGCTGGCGCCTTGGGGGAGCTCCCCTCCTCCTCCTCAAAACGTTCAGAGGGGGTACCGACCCTCGCCTGCGCAGCGTTGGATGCTGAGCTGGTGTCCTGCCAACGGATTCCTCTGCCGCCTAGGTCGGAGTCCGTGATGCCCTTGTAGAAGGGGACTGCTTCGGTTAGGGCTGCGAAGGCGGTTGGTTGGGAGTCGATTCCGGTGTCCAGGTTCAGGGCTGAGGCGAGCTCTGAGAGGACGATGATGTTTGGGAGGACTTCGCCGGGACGGGAGGCTGCGGGGCGGACTCTTTGGAGGCGGCCGTCGGGGTGGGTGATGGTGCCGTCTTTCTCGGCGTGGGTCTCTAGCGGGAGGGTCACGTCCGCCTTGGCGGTCGTGTTGTTCTGATGCATCGAGAACGAGACGATGAAGTCGGCTGCGGTTAGGGCCTCTTCCCAGGCTGGGGTGTCGGGGAAGTCTCGGAGGGGGTCTGCTCCGAAGAGGATCAGGCTCGTGATCTCTCCGGAGATCAGGGCCTCTCGGATTTCCTCGGTGGAGAGGCCTGAGGTGGTCTCGGTTAGGCCTGGGCCGGCGTCCGGGAGGCAACCCGTCTCTCTTAGGCCTCGGGCGTTGGTGGTGTCGGGGATTTCCAGGAGGCCGGCGCCGTCCGTGGTGGCCATGCCGGTCGCCTTGGCGACGTCGAGGAGCGCCTCGGCTGCTCCCTCCTCGCGGGCGATTCGCTCTCCCCAGATGACCACTACCTTGGCGGCGTCGCGGAGGGTCTCGGCTACCGGGGTGGCGATGTTTTCGGTGCCGCCGATTGCGGCCGCCAGCTCGGAGACGAAGTGGGTGGCCTGGCCCGGGGCGTAGCGGGCGATTGCCTCGGCTCCGCCGTCGAGGGCGGTCGGGCGCTCGGTGGCTACGACCAGCTTGGCGCCATGGCGGCGGATCGCCTTGCGGACGCGGAGGTCGAGGATCGGGCTGCTGTGCAGCGGGTCGGTGCCGAGGACGAGGATCGCGTCGGCCTCGTCGATCTCGCTGACCTTGGCCGAGATCGTTGGTGCGGCCAGTTGGCGCAGGACCGTTGCGTCCGGCCCGCGCGAGGGGCGCGAGTCGATGTTGGCCGAGCCGAGGGCGTCGCGGACGATTCGCTGGACGAGGAAGCCCTCCTCGTTGGAGGCGTCGCCGACGATCGCCGCGACCCGGCTCGGCGCATCCGAGTCTTGCCCCACCCGAGTGGGGGAAGAACCGGCTGCGGCGCGCAGCCCGGCGGCGGCCTTCGCTATCGCCTCGCCCCAGCTGACTTCGGTGCTGCCTTTCAGCAGCGGCCCGCGGACCCGCTCGGGGGCGTCGAACATCTCGAAGCCGTAGCGGCCGCGGTCGCAGAGCCAGCCGTCGTCGACGTCGTGGTTGTCGCGGGTCATCACCCGTTTCACCTTCTCGTCGCGGACGGTGAAGCTGACATTGCACTGGCTCGGGCAGAGGGTGCAGACCGATCCGGCGTGCTCGATGTCCCAGGGGCGGGCGCGGAAGCGGTAGGTGTAGTTGGTCAGCGCCCCGACCGGGCAGATGTCGGTGATGTTGCCGTGGAAGGGGGCGACGTAGGGGCGGTCGTCGAAGGTGCCGACGTAGGTGCGGTCGCCGCGCTCGATCAGCTGCAGCTGGGAGTCCTCGGTGACCTCCTGGCTGAAGCGGACGCAGCGGTAGCAGAGGATGCAGCGCTCGCGGTCGATCGCGACCAGCGGCGAGAGCTCGATCGGCTTCTCGAAGTGGCGCTTTTCGTCGATCACCCGGCTGCGCCCAGGACCCCAGCCGTAGGAGATGTCCTGCAGCGGGCATTCGCCGCCTTTGTCGCAGACGGGGCAGTCGAGCGGGTGGTTGACGAGGAGGAACTCGACGACCGAGTTCTGTGCCTCTTTGACCTGCTCGGTGCGGGTGTGGACGACCATCCCCTCGCGGACCGGGGTCGAACAGGAGGTCTGCAGCTTCGGGATCCCCTCGATCTCGACCAGGCACATGCGGCAGGCACCGACTGGCTCGCCGAGTTTCGGTTCGTAACAGAAGAACGGGATCTCGACGTCCCCCTTGCGGGCGGCGTCGTGGAGCATCTCGCCCTCGACCGCGGGCACCTCGCGACCGTCGATCGTGATCGTCACCTCGCGGCCGCTCACGTCGATGCCCCCAGGGTCTCGGGGGCGCCGCGGACGACGGCGTGTGGGTCGAGGACCAGCTCCGGGTCTTCCATCACTGCTTCGAACTCCTCGCGGTACTTGCGGACCATCGCCCCGACCGGCATCGCCATCGAGTCGCCGAGCACGCAGAGGCAGTGGCCGATGATGTTCTGCTGGACCGAGCTGACGATGTCGAGGTCGATCGGCGTCGCCTCGCCGCGGACCATCCGCTCCAGCATCTTCACCGTCCAGTTGGTGCCCTCGCGGCAGGGGACGCACTTGCCGCAGGACTCGTGGTGGTAGAAGCGCGCCGTGCGCAGCGCCAGGTGCGGGATCGAGACGCGGTCGTCGGCGACGATGATCGAGCCGGAGCCGAGCATCGAGCCCGCCTCGGCCATCGCCTCGAAGCTGTAGGGGAGGTCGAGCCCCTCCTCGGCGGTCAGCACGGGGGAGGAGGAGCCGCCGGGGAAGAATGCCTTGATCTCGTGGCCCTCCTCGGGGCCGCCGGCGAGGCCGAAGATCAGCTCGCGGGTGGGGATCCCCAGCTCGACCTCGTAGTTGCCGGGACGGCGGACGCCGCCGGAGATCGAGACCACCTTGGTCCCCGGCGACTGCTCGGTGCCGAAGCCTTTGAACCACTCGGCGCCGTTGCGGACGATGTGGGGGACGTTGGAGAGCGTCTCGACGTTGTTGATCAGGGTCGGCCCGCCGTAGAGGCCCTGGACCGCCGGGAACGGCGGCTTCAGGCGCGGGTTGCCGCGCTTGCCCTCGAGCGCGTCGAGCAGCGCGGTCTCCTCGCCGCAGATGTAGGCGCCGGCGCCGCGGTGGACGACCAGCTCGAGGTCGCGGTGGGCGCCGAGTATGTCCTTGCCGAGGTAGCCCGCCTCATAGGCTTCGGCGACGGCGGCGTCGAGGATGTCGGCCTGCTCGTTGTACTCGCCGCGGATGAAGATGAAGGCGTGGCCGGCGTCGGCGGCGAGCGCGGCGATCGCGATCCCCTCGATCAGCTGGTGCGGGTTGCGCTGCATCAGCTCGCGGTCCTTGAAGGCGCCGGGCTCGGACTCGTCGGCGTTGCAGCAGAGGTACTTGGCCATTTCGCCGCGGGGGAGGAAGGAGGCCTTTTTCCCCATCGAGAAGCCGGCGCCGCCGCGGCCGCGGAGGCCGGAGGCTTCGAGCTCGGAGAGGATCTCGTCCTGCTCCATCTCGCGGTAGGCGCGCTCCATCGTCGCGTAGCCGCCCGCCAGCCGCTTGTAGCCGTCGAGGGTGCGCAGCGCCGGGTCCTCGGCGTTGGCGAGGAGGACGCGCTTCTCCAGCTCGTGCGCCATCAGCTGTCCCCCGCCAGTCCGCGCCTGGCCAGCGCCTTCTCGGGCAGGACCTCGGCGCCGGCGCGCAGCTGCTCGATCGCGACGTCCGCCTCGGCCGCCTCGAGCGGCCCGTAGTAGCGCTGGTCGATCGAGGCCATCGGGGCGATGTCGCAGGCACCGAGGCACTCGAAGCCGGTGACGAAGAAGTCGGCTTCATCGCCCTCGGCGGCGGCCTTGAAGGCGTCGAGCAGGCGGTCGCCGCCCCGCATCCAGCAGCTGATGTTGGTGCAGACCTCGATCCGGTGGGTCCCGACCGGAGAGGTGTGGAGGAGGTCATAGAAGCTGGCGACCGACTCCAAATAAGCGGGAGTAACCCGCATCACCGCCGCAGCCTGGCGGATCCCCTCCGGCGTGCACCACCCATAGAGCTCTTGCACCGCCCAAAGCGCCGGAATCGAAGCCGATTTCCGATCCGGATAGCGCCCCATCAAACCCTCAATCCGCTCCCGCAGCTCCGCCGGGCAGTTCACCTCATGCAGCTCAGGAATCTGCTCCTCAGCACGGTCAGGAACCCGACCCTCGCGAACGGCTGGATCAACAGGAAGCTCAGCCATTTCCGTCCCTCCCGCGGGTGGCGACGATATTGAGGACTCTGCCGGTAGGCAGAGCCCAATATCGGAGACAGGACCCGCGGGTCGAGCGCACGGTCCCTGAACTCATCGGTCAACCCCTCCGAGGATCGGGTCGAGCATTCCCAGCGAGGCGATCATGTCGGCGACGTAGGTGTCGAGCGCCATGTCGCGGAAGGCCTGCAGGTTGACGAAGGAGGGGTCGCGGAAGTGGACCCGGGCCGGCTTCGCCGAGCCGTCGGCGAGGACGAAGCAGCCGAGCTCCCCCCGCGGCGACTCGATCGAGTAGTAGACCTCGCCGGGATCGACCCGGAAGCCCTCGGTGACGAGCTTGAAGTGGTGGATCAGGCTCTCCATCGAGGTCGAGAGCTCCGAGCGCGGCGGCAGCACGTACTTGCGGTCGTCGGCGATGCACGGGCCCTCGGGCAGCGCGTCGAGGCACTGCCCGACGATCCGGGCACTCTCCACCATCTCCGCCACCCGTACCCGGTAGCGGTCGTAGTTGTCGCCGACGGTGCCAACCGGGATCTTGAAGTCCATCTCCGGGTAGGCGAGGTAGTCGAAGGCTTTGCGCAGATCCCAGGGGTCGCCGGCGGCTCGCAGCAGCGGCCCGGTCACCCCCAGCTCCAGCAACCGCTCGCGGGAGACGATCCCGGTCCCTTTGGTCCGTTGCAGGAAGACCTCGTTGCGGTCGAGCAGCGCCTGGTACTGGCCGACCCGGATCGGCATTTCCTCGGCGAAGGCGCGGCACTTGGCCTCGAAGCCGAGGGGGATGTCCTCGATCACGCCGCCGACTTGGAAGTAGCGCGTGTGCATCCGCTGCCCGGTCGCCATCTCGAAGAGGTCGAGGATCTTGTCGCGCTCGCGGAAGCAGTACCAGAGCATCGAGATTGCGCCGAGGTCGAGCGCGGTGGTGCCGAGCCAGACGAGGTGCGAGTGGATCCGGTTCAGCTCGAGGAAGAGCGTCCGCAGGTACTTGGCGCGGGGCGGGATCTCGAGGTCAATCAAGCGCTCGACGGCGCCGCAGTAGGCCTCCATCTGGAAGAAGTAGGAGACGTAGTCCATCCGCTCGACGAAGGGGATGACCTTCCAATAGCTCTTGTCCTCACACGACTTTTCAATCCCCGTATGCACATAGCCGATAACCGGCCGCAGCTCCCGAACCATCTCCCCTTCGAGATCAACAACCAGCCGCAGCACACCATGAGTCGCCGGGTGGTGAGGTCCGACATTCACGGTCATGATCTCCCGATCCCGATCCACAACCTGCTCAGTCATATTGCTGCTCCGAGTAAGTGAACGTGACCGGCTCTCCGCCAACCGGAAAATCCCTGCGCTGGGGCCACCCGACGTAATCGTCCGGCAGCAGAATCCGCGTCAAGTTCGGGTGTCCCTTGAAGACGATCCCGAAGAAATCGAACGCTTCCCGCTCCTGCGCCTCGGCAGTCGGGAACAGGTCGACGCATGAGTCGATGGACGGGAGGGGTTGGCCCGCGGGTCCTGTCTCCGATATTGGGCTCTCCCTAGCGGGAGAGTCCTCAATATCGTCGCCACCCACGGGTGAGGCGTCTTCGAGCATCGCTTTTACTCGGATGCGCTCTACGCGGTCGCGGTTGATCAACTCGTAGTGAACCGCGAAGCGGGGTGCAGCCGGGAGGTAATCCGCCACGTGGAGGGAGGAGAGGAAGTTGTAGCGCTGGCCGGGTTGGTCCTTCAGCCAGCTGAGTACGTCAAGAATCTGGCCGGGGTCGACGATCAGAGCTGGTTGGGCGCGGTCAAAGGAGGTCGCAAGTACGGCGCCGGGGTGGTCGCGCTCGATTTCTCCCCGGATCAGCTCCAGTCCGGGGGCGTCAGGCAAGGGACAGCTCCCGCGCTTCGCGATAGGCCTCGGCGGCCTCCGGGCTCGGTTGGCTCCGTGGGCCGCCGCGCGCCCACTCCTCGGTGCCGTAGCCGTCGTAGCGCTGGCGCCAGCCCTGGTCCGGGTTGCCCATGATCTGGCGCTGCAGCTTGGTGAAGCCGTAGAGGACGGCCTCCGGGCGGGGCGGGCAGCCGGGCACGTAGATGTCGACCGGCAGGAACTTGTCGGCGCCCTGGAGCACGGCGTAGTTGGCGAACATCCCCCCCGAGGAGGAGCAGGCCCCCATCGCCATTACCCACTTCGGCTCCAGCATCTGGTCGTAGAGGCGGCGGATGACCGGCGCCATCTTGATCGAGACTCGGCCCGAGAGAACCATCAGGTCGGCCTGCCGGGGCGAGGCGCGCCCCGCCTCGGCGCCGAAGCGGGCGATGTCGTATCGGGCGGTGACGGCCGCCATCGGTATTCCCTCGATCGCGCAGCAGGCGAGGCCGAAGGTGAGCGGGAAGATCGAGTTCGCCCGCGCGACGTTGAGCATCTTCTCGAAGGTCGTGGTGAGGACGCGCTCTTCGACGTAGCGCTCGAGGTCCTCACCCTCGAGATCGCCGCGGAGCATCGACTGGGCGTCGATCTGCTTCTCGCGCAGGGAGCGGCGCTCTACCTCCAATCGAGGGCCCCCTTGCGCCAGACGTAGACGTAGGCGACCAGCAGCAGGGCGACGAAGGTGACCAGCTCGCCGAGGACGAAGTAGCTGTCGGCGCCCTTGAAGATCGCCGCGATCGGATAGAGGAAGACGACCTCGATGTCGAAGAGGATGAAGAGCATCGCAACGAGGTAGAAGCTGACCCCGAAGCGCAGCCCCTTGGTCGGCTCGACCGGGATCCCGGACTCGTACGGCTCGCCCTGGCGCCGGCTCGCCGCGGTCGGCCGCGCCGGCTTCTTCGGGCCGAGCAGGTGGTTCAGCATCGCGAAGACGCTGCCGACGGTGAGGCCGAGGAAGGCGAAGACGAGGATCGGGAGGTAGGTCTTGAGCACGGGGCGGTGGTGTTTCGCGGTTCCGGCTGCGTCCTCGGTGCACATACCCGGGTTCGCCAGCCGTAGCCCCTGTTATATACCGACTTTGTGACAACTTGCTACATAGTGCTTTTCCGCATCAGCAAGCCGAATCCCGACCCCCTTAGGCGGATATAGACCCATGGTTGGCCTCCACATCGCCGTCGGCGTCCTCCTGATCACCCTCAACCTCGCCGCGGGCCTCGTCGGCGGCATCGCCTGGTACCGCAATCGAGCCTCGATCCCCTTCTGGTATCTGCTCCGCGCCGCACAGGGGGCGGTCTTCGTCCAGGCTGGGCTCGGCGGTCTCCTTGTCGTCACCAACCACGAACCCGAGCAGAGCCTCCACTACCTCTACGGAATCCTGCCCCTCTTCGTCTCCTTCATCGCCGAGGGCGCCCGCTTCGACGCGGCCACCCGGGAGGTAGGCGACCTCGACCCCGAGTCCCTCACCCCCGACGAACAGCAATCCCTCGCCCTGGCAATCGTCCGCCGCGAGATGGGAATCATGGCCGTCAGCTGCGGAGTGATCTTCTTCTTGGGCCTGCGGGCGGCCGGGACGAGTGGGCTCTAGCCGCTACGCCGGCTGACTGGCCCGGTCGCGGCCGATCTGGATCGCCGCGACGATTGAGAAGACGGCGGCGGTGGCGAGGTGGAAGATCCCGTCGTTGACGTTAGTCGGGAAGTTGAAGACGAAGGCGGGCTGTTCCTCGAACAGGGCCCAGATGCCGGTGACGTAGAGGGCGGCGGCGATATAGAGCACGTAGTAGAGAGCCCAGTCGGGCCGGCGGCAGAAGTAGAGACCAGGACCGAAGAGGAGTAGGCCCGAAAGAGCGTGGATGCCGTTGAAGTCGACCCAGAGCACCTTCGCGGTCGGCGCCCCGGCGCCGGTCTGGAAGCTCGGCTCGGCGATGAACCCGGCCAGCGCCCAGAGCAGCTCCAGGCCGGAGAGAATCAAAAGCGCCTTCTGGGCAAAGGTCCACTCGCTCATCGAGGTGTCAATTCAACACCCTATGGGTGCTCAATTGCCGGTTCGTTTTTCCAAACCGGCTTTGGCTCAATCCAGCGGCCGGTACTCGCCGGCGTGGAAGACGAGTGGGTCACCGGCCCGGGCCTCCAGCGCCCGCACTTCGCCGGTGACGATTACGTGGTCGCCGGCGGAGATCACGTCGCGGAGGTCGCAGGCGAGCCAGATCAGGGCGTCGTCGATCGCCGGGAGGCCGTCGCGCTCGCTCCAGGTGACGCCGGACCACTTCTCCGCCACCGGGGCCTTGGTCGCGAAGGCGCGGGCGATCTGCTCCTGACCGGCGTGGAGGACGCTGACGCCGAAGCTGTCGGCGGCCTGGACGGCGAGCAGGGTTCGGGAGCCGCGGTCGAGGCAGGCCAGCATCATCATCGGCTCGATCGAGAGCGAGGAGACCGCGTTGGCGGTGGCTCCGGCCGGTCCGTCGGGCCCGTCGGCGGTGACGATCGTGACCCCGGTCGGGAGCCCGGAGAGGGCGGCGCGGAAGGCGTCTGGGTCGGGCGCGGGCATCGTCTAGGAGCTTGACCGGCGCCACTAACAATATGATGCCCGCCGCATGCGTCCAGTGCTGATCATCGGAATGATCGTCGCCGCCGCCCTCGGGTTGTCCGCCTGTGGCTTCGGTGAAGAAAAGATCTCGGTCTCCCAGGATGACCCCAACCACAACGGGGCCGTCCTCTTCGCGACCCACTGCTCCGGCTGCCACACGCTCAGCGCCGCCGGCACCCAGGGCAGCGGCAACCGCGGCGAGCGGACCCAGGGCCCGAACCTGAACCAGCGCACCGAGACCGTCGACGACGCGCTCTTCGCGATCCAGAACGGCGGCTTCTCCGGGGCGATCATGCCCCAGAACATCGTCGTCGGCGACGAAGCGGAGGAAGTCGCCAAGTTCGTCGCCAAATACGCGGGCTCCGAAGCAGAACAGTCGCCGCGGCCCGGCGAAAACTCGACTCCCTAGCGGGAGCCTCCTCATGCTCGACCTGAAGGCGATCCGCTCCGAACCCGAGCGGTTCAAAGCGGCGTTGGCGCGGCGCGGCGCGGCCGAGCGGGTCGACGAGCTGCTCGCCCTCGACGCCCGCCGCCGCGAGCTGCTGCCCGCGATGGAGAACGCGCAGGCCGAGCGCAAGACCCTCTCGAAGCAGATCGGCGAGCGCAAACAGGCCGGCGAAGACGCCGAGGCCGAGAGCCTGATGGCAACCGTCGGCGAGTTGAAGGCGCAGATCGAGTCCGGCAAAGGAGAGCTGGAGGAGGTCGACGCCAAGCTAGGCGCACTGGTGCTGACGCTCCCCAACCTGCCCGACCCCGACGCGCCGGAAGGGATGACCGAGGAGGACGCCGTCGTCCTCCGCGAGGTCGGCGAGCGCCCCGAGTTCGACTTCGAGCCGCGCGACCACCTGGAGATCGGCACCGACCTCGACCTGATCGACATGGAGACCGGGGCGCAGCTCTCCGGCTCCCGCTTCGCCTATCTGAAAGGCGACCTGGTGATGCTGGAGCTGGCTCTGGTCCGCTTCGCGATCGAGACCGCCCGAGCCGAGGGGCACGAGCCGGTGGTGCCGCCGGTCCTAGTCCGCGAAGAGGCGCTGGAGGGGACCGGTTTCCTCCCCGGGGACCGCGACCAGATCTACGAGATCCCCAAGGACGAGCTCTTCCTCACCGGCACCTCCGAGGTCGCCCTCGCCAGCATCCACGCCGACGAGATCCTCAGCGCCGACGCGCTTCCGCTCCGCTACTGCGCCTTCTCGACCTGCTTTCGCCGCGAGGCCGGCGCCGCCGGCCGCGACACCCGCGGCATCTTCCGCGTCCACCAGTTCGACAAGGTCGAGATGTTCTCGTTCGTCGACCCGGGCGCCTCCGGCGAGGAGCACGAGCGCCTGCTCGGGATCGAGGAGCGGATCCTGTGCGAGCTGGAGATTCCCTACCGCGTCGTCAACGTCGCGGTCGGCGACCTCGGCGACCCGGCGGCGAAGAAGTACGACTGCGAGGCCTGGATCCCGAGCCAGGGCCGCTACCGCGAGTTGACCTCATGCTCGAATACGACCGATTACCAGGCCCGTCGCCTCGGTGCCCGCTACCGCCCGGCGGAGGGCGAGGCGCCGCTGCCGGTCCACACCCTGAACGGCACTGCGTGTGCCGTCGGCCGCACGATCATCGGCCTGATCGAGAACCGCCAGGAGAGCGACGGGAGTTTCACGCTACCTAATATTTTGCATCCGTACGGTGCGCCTGACAGAATCGGCGCCGCATGAGCACTAGCGTTCGCGATGCCAAGCGGGTGGTCCTCTGTGACGACCACGAGATCGTCAGAGATGCGATCAAAGCCCGGATGGCCAACTCCCCCATCGTCGAGATCGTCGGCGAGGCCGGCGACGGCCGCGATGTGGTCAACGTCGTCAAGGAATTGGAACCCGACGTTCTCATCATCGACGTCGAGTTGCCGAAGCGGGACGGGATCGAGGCGACCAAGGAGGTCCTCAAAGTCCGGCCGCGGACCAAGGTCATCATTTTCACCGCCCACGCCCAACCGGACCTGCTCGCCCTGGCGCTGCGGGCCGGCGCCTCCGGCTACGTCTTGAAGTCGGCGCCGGCGGAGGACATCGCCAAGGCGGTCAAAGCCGTAACCGGGGGAGGGACCTTCCTCGGCGGCGACTTCGCCGGCGGCAAGCCCTCGGAGGTCGAGAAACTGCTCGAGCTCTCGCCGCGCGAGCGCCAGATCCTCGAGCTGCTGGCCGAGGGGCTGCGGGTCAAAGAAATCGCCGACCGGCTGCAGCTGAGCCCGGCGACCGTCCACACCCACGTGCGGAACGCGATCGCCAAGCTCGAGGTCGACACCCGCACCGAGGCCGTCGCCCTGGCTGTGCGCTTCAGCTACCTCGGCGCCGGTGGTGGCGCGCTGTAAAAGCGCCCAGGCGCTTCGCGCCTGGGCAGGGTCTACTCCTTCTTCTCCAGGGTCAGGGCACAACCGTTGATGCAGTAGCGCTGGCCGCCCTGATCGGCCGGGCCATCGTCGAAGACGTGGCCGAGGTGGGCGTCGCAGTGCTTGCAGACGACCTCGGTCCGCCGCATGAAGAGGCTGTTGTCGGGCCGCAGCTCGACGTGCTCGAGGTTCGCCGGCTCGGTGAAGCTGGGCCAGCCGGTGCCGGAATCGAACTTGGTGTCGGAGGAGAACAGCTCGGTCCCGCAGCAGACGCAGCGGTACATCCCCTCGGACTTCTCGTCGACGTAGGGGCCGGTGAAGGCCCGCTCGGTGCCGGCATTGCGGGTGACGTCGAACTGCTCCGGGGTGAGCTGCTCGCGCCACTCCTGCTCGCTTTTCTGAACTTTCGTCGCCATCTTTCTCCTTTCGCTCTGTGCAAAAAGAGTACGCCTCGGGTATTACGAGCCTGTGACGCGCAGGGGAAATATCGCGGCTCTACTTCCGATCGGCCTGGTGCTGGCGTTCGGTGCCGCGCCATCGACCGCGAGCGCCGCCTGCCCGGGTCAGAACGACGCCGGCGCCTCCGCGACTGCGCAGGAGCGCGCCGTGCTCTGTCTCGTCAACGGCGCCCGCACCAGCCGCGGTCTCGCCGCACTCGCCGCACCGCCCTCGCTCACCAATGCCGCCGCCCACAAGTCGGGCGACATCCTCCGCTGCGACGAATTCAGCCACGAAGCCTGCGGTCGCGACTTCACCTACTGGTTCGACCAGGTCGGCTACCACGGCTGCAGCGAGGGGGAGAACATCGCCTACGCGAGCGGCACCTACGCCACTCCGCGGACGATCTTCAAGCTCTGGATGGGCTCCTCGGGCCACCGCGAAAACATCCTCGGCGACTACAGGGAGATCGGCATCGGCCTGCGGGTCGGCACCCTGGGCAACGTCCACGGCGCCCACGTCTGGACCCAGGAGTTCGGCAGCCGCGACTGCTGACTCACCACTTCCCCGAACTGCATCAGATTCTCCATCCAGCAGGGAGAAAATCTGATGCAGTTCGATGAGGGGCCTAGGATGCGCTCCGTGTTCGAGGCATTTTATGAGCGCGATGGGAATCTCTTCCGCGCTACCGAGCTGACGCGTGGGCCCTGGGATCCCGGCGCCCAGCACGCCGGCCCGCCCTCGGCGCTGCTCGGCTACGCGATCGAGCAGCTGCCCGAGACCGCCGAGTTTCAGGTCGGCCGCCTCACTTTCGAGATCCTCCGCTCGGTGCCGATCGCCCCGGTGCGGGTTGAGGCCCGCGTCGCCCGTCCCGGCCGGCGGGTGCAGATGGTCGAGGCGGAGCTGAGCGACGCAGACGGCGAGGTGCTGATGCGCGCCCGCGGCTGGCGGCTGCGCACCGCCAAGCTCGACCTGCCGGGGGAGGCGCTGATCGCCAGCCAGCCGCCGGCGCCGCCGGAGGAGGGGACCGACGCCGAGTTCTTCCCGACCGAGCAGGAGCACGGCTACCACTCGGCGATGGAGATCCGCTTCGTCGCCGGTGGCTTCCTCGAGCCGGGGCCGGCGACCGCCTGGCTGCGGATGCGCCAGGCGCTGGTGGCAGGGGAGGAGCCGACGCCGCTGCAGCGCCTGCTGGTCGCCGCCGACGTCGGCAACGGGATCAGCGCCGCGCTCGACTTCCGCCGCTTCCTCTTCATCAACGTCGACCTGACCGTCCATCTCGAGCGGATGCCGAAGGGCGAGTGGATCGGAGTCGACGCGGCGACGCTGCCGCGGGCGCACGGGGTGGGAACCGCCGAGTCGACCCTCTTCGACGGCAGGGGCCGGGTCGGCCGCGCCCTGCAGACCCTGCTGATCAGCGAACGCTAAGAACGCCGGCCTGCGGCCAGCTAGCCCGGCGGCTCGACCCGCGCCGGATGGAGGCGGGCGAGGATCAGCAGCGCCGAGCCGAGGCAAACCGCCGCGGCGAAGATGAACGCTCCCTCGTAGCTGGTCAGGGCGGCGACGATCCCCGCGGCCGGCGCTCCGAGGCCGACCCCGGCGTCGAAGAAGGCGGTGTAGGTCCCCATTGCTGCGCCGCGTGCCTGCGGCGAGACGCGGCCGAGGGCGATCAGCATCAGCGAGGGATTAAGCAGGGCGAAGGCGGCGCCCATCGCCATGCCGCCGACAAGGGCGACGGGCAGGCTGTGGGCGACGGCAATCAGCAGTAGGCCGCAGGCCTCGCCGATCGTCGCCGCGATCGCGACCGGCGCCGCTCCCATCCGGTCGGGCAGGTCGCCGAAGACCAGCCGGGTGAGGACGATCATCGCGGCGAAGGCGGCGAAGACGGTGGCGCCGTGGCCGACCCCGCGCGATTCGAGATGCAGGACGATGAAGGTGGCGACCGCCGCGTAGCCGAACGAGGCGAGGCCGACCGCGAAGCCGGGACCGACGGCCTCCGGGGCGATCAGCGGGTGCGGCTCGGCGTGGGCGAGGGGGACGAACGGGTCGCGGGCGGCGAGCGCGATCAGGGCGCCGAGGATCGGCAGCGCCGCGGCGACGATCCAGACCAGGTCGTAGCCGCCTGCGTTGAGCAGTACCTCGCCGAGCAGCGGGCCGACGCTGAGCCCGCCCCAGACGGCGAGCCCGTAGAGGCCGAGGACGCGGCCGCGGCGTTCCTCCGGCGCCAGGTCGACGATCCAGGCCGAGCCGGCGGTGTAGACGGCACCCTCGCCGGCGCCGAGGATGAGGCGGGCGAGGATCAGGCCGGCGATCCCCAGGCTCGGCAGGTAGAGCAATCCGCTGAGCGCGACCAGCATCGCCCCGACCAGCACCGTCGGCTTGCGGCCGCGGGTGTCGGCAAGGCGCCCCGCCACCGGCCGCAGAAGCAGCCCGGTCACCGCGTAGGCGCCGATCACCACCCCGACGGCGATGTCGCCGGCCCCGATCGGGCCGTGGATGTAGCGCGGCAGGACCGGCAGCACCGAGCCGACGCCGACGAGACCGCAGAAGGTGACCGCGAAGACCCCGGCGAAGTTGAGCCCCGGCCGGTGGGCGGCCCCAGGGGTTGCGGATGCGGGTGCGCTCACGCCAGTAGGCCGCTGAGATCCTCGAGCACGAAGTCGGGAGCCGGGTCGGCCGCCGCGGCTCCCTCGCGCGAGGTCGTGCCGCTGAGGACCAGGATCGTTTCCAGCCCCGCCGCCTTCCCGCCGGCGATGTCGGAGGAGACCCGGTCGCCGATCATCGCCACCCGAAGGTTGCGTGGTTCCTTTGTCCTGCTATCCCGGACAAAGGAACCACGCAACTCCTCGATCGCCATCTCGAACAGGTGGCGCTCCGGCTTGCCGGCGATCTCCGCCCGGCGGCCGGAAGCGGTTTCTACCGCGGCCAGGATCGCGCCGGTCCCGGGCAGCTCGCCGCCGGGGTAGGGCATGGTCGGGTCGTGGCTGGTGGCGAAGAGGGCGGCGCCGCGGTCAAGCGCCCGCTTGGCCGTCATCAGCTCCTCGTAGTCGAAGCCGCGGTGGCCGGAGACGACAACCGCGTCGGCCTCCCAGGCGTCCTCTCCCTCGAGCAGCCGCACGCCGGTCGCCGCCACCATCTCCTTCAGCGGCGCGGCGCCGATCACGAAGGCGCTGCCGCCATCGCCCACGGATTCGCCGGCGAGTCGCGCGACGACGATCCCGGCGGTGACGATCTGCTCGGCGCCGACCTCGACCCCCAGCTCACCCAGCCGCTCGGCGTAGGCGGCCGGCAGTTTGCCGGGATTGTTGGTGACGAAGACGATCCCCTTGCCCGCCTCGAGCAGTGCCCGCAGGGTCTCCGCCGAGCCCGCCACCGGCTCGCGACCGATCCAGACGACGCCGTCGAGGTCGACCAGGAGTCCGTCGAAGCGATCTGCCAGGGCCACGACCGCACCCTAGTAGCCCAACAAATTGCAGGATCGGTAGCGTGCCGATCAGTGAGCGCCAACGGACAGGTCGTCGTCGCCACCGACATCCACCGCCGCTACGGGGAGGGGGACACTGCCGTCGATGCTCTCGACGGCGTTACCACCAGCTTCGAGCGCGACCGCTTCACCGCGATCATGGGGCCGTCGGGGTCGGGCAAGTCGACCCTGATGCACATCCTCGCCGGGCTCGACAAACCGACCTCGGGCACGGTGGAGCTCGACGGCGTCGACATCACCAAACTCGACGACGGCGAGCTGACCAAGCTGCGCCGCGACAAGCTCGGCTTCGTCTTCCAGTTCTTCAACCTGCTGCCGGTCCTCACCGCCGAGGAGAACCTCGTCCTGCCGCTCTCGATCGCCGGTCGCAAGCCCGACGAGGCCTGGGTCGACCGGCTGGTCCGCACCGTCGGCCTCGAGGACCGCCGCACCCACCGGCCTTCCGAGCTCTCCGGCGGCCAGCAGCAGCGGGTCGCCGTCGCCCGCGCCCTGGTCAGCAAACCGGCCGTCGTGTTTGCCGACGAGCCGACCGGCAACCTCGACTCGAAGGCGAGCGCCGACGTGATGGCGTTGCTGCGACAGGCGGTCGACGACTTCGGCCAGACGGTGGTGATGGTCACCCACGACCCCGGCGCCGCCGCCCACGCCGACCGGCTGATCACCCTGCAGGACGGGAAGATCGTCAGCGACGCCGCCCCCGGTTCCGCAGCCGACGTAATCGAGCTCCAGAAGCGGCTTGACTAGCCTCGGCCTCAAGAGCCTCTGGGCTCGCAAGGTCCGGGCCCTGCTGACGGCTTTCGCCGTCTTCCTCGGCGTCGCCTTCGTCGCCGGGTCCTTCGTCCTCACCGACACGATCTTCGCCGCCTTCGACGAAATCTTCAGCGAGTCGCTGAAGGGGACCAGCGTCGTCGTCAGCGCCGAGAACCCGGTCAAGCAGGAAAGCGGCGAAATCCCGACCGTCCGCGCCTCGCTGCTGCCGCGGGTCGTGAGGACGCCGGGCGTGCGCGAAGCCTCCGGGGCGATCTTCACCCCCGGCGCGTTCTTCAACGCCGAGAACGAAAAGATCGGCAACAAATTCGCGCCGAAGTTCATCTCTTCGACCCAGCCCGGAAAACTTGAGTCCCTCACCTACGTCGAGGGACACCGGCCGCGCGGACCGACGGAAGCTTCGCTGGACAAGGCCGCAGCCGACTCCGCCGACCTGAAGATCGGCGAAAAGATCAAGCTGATCGGCCAGGGGAACCTCGAGACCTTCCGGCTGGTCGGCCTGACCCAGCTCGGCAGCGCCTCCTTCGGCGGCGCCTCGATCGCCCAGGTGACGCTGCCGGTGGCCCAGCGCCTGACCCACAAGGTCGGCCGCTTCGACCAGATCTCGGTCGCGGCCGACGACGGAGTCTCGGCGGAGATCCTCAAACGACGGATCGCGAGGAAGATGCCGGCCGGGGTCAAAGTCGAGACCGCGGCCGAAAACGCCGACCGCGGCTCGGAAGAAATCCGCGAAAACCTCGGCTTCCTGCGGATCTTCCTCCTCGTCTTCGGCTTCATCGCCGTCTTCGTCGGCTCTTTTCTGATCTTCAACACCTTCTCGATCACGGTCGCCCAGCGGGTCAGCGAGTTCGGGATGCTGCGCACGCTCGGCGCCTCGCGGCGGCAGATCCTGACCACGGTGATGGTCGAGGCGCTCGCGATCGGCCTGCTCGGTGCGGTGGTCGGGATCGGAGGCGGCTTCGTGATCGCGAAGGCGATCAACGCGCTCTTCGAAGCCTTCGGCATCGACCTGCCGACGACGAGCCTCGTCCTGGAGTCGCGCACGGTCGTCGTCGCCCTGCTGGTCGGGGTCCTGGTCACCCTCGCCTCCTCCCTGATCCCGGCCCTGCGCTCCACCCGCGTGCCGCCGATCGCCGCCCTGCACTCCTTCCAGCCGGCGCCGACCCGCCGGCGCCGCCTCGCCTACCTCGCCCTCTCGATCCTGCTCGGCATCGCCGGCCTGGGGGCGGTGCTGCTCGGCCTCTTCGGCAGTGGCAGCGCCGGGGCCCGCGCCGGCCTGATGGGCGGCGGCGCGGTCGCCGTCGTCTTCGCCGTCTCGCTGTTCAGCCCCCGCCTGGTGCCGCCGCTGGCGTCGGTTGCCGGCTGGCCGCTGGAGCGTCTGCGGCGCCTCACCGGCCGCCTCGCGCGCGAGAACGCCCAGCGCAACCCCGGCCGCACCGCGGTCACCGCGGCGGCGCTGATGATCGGCGTCACCCTGGTCGCCTTCGTCACCGTCTTCGCCGCCGGACTGAAGAGCACGGTTGCGCAGGTGGTCGACGAAAACTTTGCCGGCGGGCTGGTGATCCAGAACACCGACGGCTTCTCGCCGATCCCGAACGCGACCGCGAAAGCGGCGGAAAAGGTGCACGGCGTCGACCTCGTGGCGACGATCCGCGGGGCCGAAGCGAAGGTCCTCGAACGGCATGGGCTGGGAGCGACGACGCGGGTCAACGCGCCGTCATCCGACATCGGCCAGACGGTCAACATCGAATGGAAGCAGGGCGGGCCGGCGGCGCTGCGCAAACTCACCGACACCGAGGCGATCATCTCCAACGACTTCGCCGACTCGTATGGCCTCGAACTCGGCGACCGCTTCGCGCTCCTGACCCAGGCATTGGCCCACCCGACCTTCCGCGTGGTCGGCGAATTCGACTCCAAGCTTGGCGTCCTCGGCAACGTTCTCGTCACCCAGCGGGTGATGGCGCGCTACTTTCGCCAGACCCAGGACCTGACCGATTTCGTCAAGCTCGAAGACGGGGCAAACCCCGCGCGAGTGCAGGCGCTGCTGGCGAAAGGGGTCGAAACGGCCTTCCCGGTCGCCGAAGTCCTCAACCAGGAGGAACTGAAGGAAAGCCGCGAAGATCAGATCAACGGCCTGGTCAGCCTGGTCTACGCGCTGCTCGTCTTTGCGATCCTGATCTCGCTGTTCGGGATCGCCAACACCCTTGCTCTCTCGATCCACGAACGCAGGCGGGAGCTTGGAATGCTGCGGGCGATCGGGATGTCGCGCCGCCAGGTGCGGACGATGATCCGCTACGAGGCGGTGATCACGGCGCTGATCGGCGGCATCATCGGGATGGTCCTCGGGATGATCTTCGCGACGCTGATCGCCCAGCCGCTGAAGGACGAAGGCTTCACGCTCTCCTACCCGGTCGGCTCGCTGATCCTGCTCCTGGTCTTTGCCGCCGTTGTCGGGGTGCTGGCGGCGATCCTCCCGGCCCGTCGCGCCTCGAAGCTCGACGTTCTCGAGTCATTGCAGTACGAGTGACCTGACGGCTCTCGTACGGATGTCACACACTGGAACGAAAGCCCGGGCGTAGGGTGGAGGTCGTGGAGGCGGCCGCGAAAGTCCGGGCTTCGACCAGCGGGCTCGGTCCGGTGAAGGGCCTACCGCCGGGGCCGCGGATGCCGCGGTCGCTGCAGACCGCGATCTGGTCGCGCCAGGCGCAGTGGTTTCTCGAGCAGGGTCGCGCCCGCTTCGGCCCGATGTTCTCGATCAAGATCGCCTACGAAGGTGACTGGGTCGTGCTTGCCGACCCGGAGCTGGTGAAACAGGTCTTCACCGGCGACCCGAAGGTCTTCCACGCCGGCGAGGGCAACCAGATCCTGCGCCCGATCCTCGGCGACAACAGCGTCCTCGTCCTCGACGAGAAGAAGCACATCGGCCAGCGCAAGCTGCTGCTGCCGCCCTTCCACGGCGAGCGGATGCAGGCATACGGCGAGAAGATGACCGAGATCGCCGCCCGTGAGATCGAGACCTGGCCGACCGGCGTCCCCTACAAGCTGCGACCGCGGATGCAGGCGATCACGCTCGAGATCATCATCGAGACCGTCTTCGGCGTCCACGACGGCGAGCGGATGGAGCCGCTGCGCGAGGCGCTGCGCGACTTCCTCGACCTGACCACCAACCCGCGAGTGCTGCTGCCGGTGCTGATGGTCGGGCCCGACCGGGTCAACATGATTCCGGCCTTCCGCAAGCGGGTGGGGCAGGTCGACCGGCTGATCGGTGCCGAGATCTCCGAGCGCCGCGCCGCCGATGACCTGGAGGAGCGCGACGACGTCCTCTCGATGTTGATCCAGGCCCGCCACGAGGACGGCAGCCCGATGAGCGACGTCGAGATCCGCGACGAGCTTCTCACCCTTCTGGTTGCCGGCCACGAGACGACCGCCACCGCGCTCTCCTGGGCGATGGAGCGGCTGACCCGCCACCCCGAGAAGCTCGACCGCCTGCGGGCCGAGGTCGAAGACGGCGAAGACGAGTACCTGACGGCGACGATCCAGGAGACGCTGCGGCTGCGGCCGGTGATCTCGATCGTCGTCCGCAAGCTGACCGAGGCGGTCGAGATCGGCGGCTACGAGCTGCCCGCCGGCGCCGGCGTCACCCCCTGCATCCACCTGATCCACCGCGACCCCCACATCTACCCGGACCCCGACCGCTTCCTGCCGGAGCGCTTCATCGACAACCCGCCCGGCACCTACACCTGGATTCCCTTCGGCGGCGGCGTTCGCCGCTGCCTCGGCGCCGCCTTCGCCCAGTTCGAGATGGCCGTGGTCCTCCGCGAGCTGGTCCGCCGCCACCAGATCGAGCCGGCAAACCCCGCCTCAGAGCGCAACTACCGCCGCGCGATCACCGAGACCCCTCGGCACGACGCCGAGGTAGTGCTCAGCTGACCACGAGCCTCCGCTGTCCAAGGGTCGCTGTACCGTTACAGGCGTGAAGTCCAGGAAGCGGACCGGAAATTGGACGCCCGAGGGCAAGGCTGAGCTTGCCGCTCTGCGACGCGACTACACGGACCTCACGCCCGCCCAGCGCACCGAGCAGGTCTTCGAGCTCTCGCGGTTCATGTCCCAGTTGGCTGAGGCTGGACGTCGTCAGCGCCGTGGCTGAGCTCGATATCCGAGGGATTCTCGAGGAGCTCAACCGCGCAGGCGTCGAGTTCCTGGTGATCGGGGGTGTCGCAGTTGGCTTCCACGGTTATGTGCGCGCGACGAAGGACGTCGACATCGTGCCCGCGCCGGATCCCGAGAATCTCGCGAAGCTGGCTGCGGTGCTCGCGACTCTGGAGGCTCAGCTTGAAGGAGCGGATGACTTCGAGGACGGAGAGCTCCCCGATCCACTGGACCCGGAAGCTCTAGCGCTTGGCGGGAATTGGGTGCTGAGAACGCGTCTCGGGCGCTTCGACATCATGCAGTGGATCGGTGAGGACGAACTTTGGGGAAGGCTCTCACCGACCGCCATCGAGGCCGAGATCAGCGGACTGGTCGTGAGGATGGTGGGCTACGAGGAGCTCATCGCCCTGAAGGAGAAGGCGGGGCGACCGGAAGACCTGATCGACCTCCAGCGGCTGCGCCAGGCGCGAGGCGAGGACTGAGGCCGGATAACCGGCGCTGGGAAGCACCCGCGGCTGCGGGTCGTGCTGAAGCACTGCCCCTCCGCCGCGCGCACTCCCCAGCTTGGTTCTACGACCTCAGGAGCCGGATCGGTTCGAATCCTCCGCCAGGGGGAGAAGGCGGAGGATGAGGAGAACGGCAGTGGCGGCGACGTAGACGGTCGCGAGGATCGCGTAGACCCTGGGGCCAATTTCGACGTCGTGAACGAGGATCTGGAGTATCGCCAGGGCGATCAGGAGGGCAAGGGAGCCGATCGCGGCGACTCGGACCAGCTTGGTGCCGGCGTCCTCGCCGATTCGCATCGTCCCCAGCGATACGCAGATCGCCGAGGTGGAGATGGCGAGCAGATCGGTGATCCCGCCGACCGTCCCGCCGTCCCCGCCGAACCCAAATCCAAACAGGAAGGGGCCGCCGTCCCAAGTGAGGACTGCGGTGGCGCCGAAGGCAAGCAGCGAAAGGGTCGCGGTCACGGCACCGAACAGGGCAAAACGCGGATGCCAATGGGCGAGCGCGACTCCTGCCGATCCGAAGACGGTGAACAGAAGCATCTCCAGTGCGATGCCTCCCACCTGGGAAGCGTGCTGGTCGATGTCCGACCCGGTCAGATCGATCAGGACGAAGAGCAGTGCCGCGACCGCCCCCACCGCGATCACCGTCTCCCGCACACCCCAGTCTCTGCCCCGCTCAAGATTCATCGCTGCCTCCCCTGACTAACCCAATCCGATTTGTGCGCTCGGGGACGCTATCGGTTGGATCGTGCTGAGGTCGTAGGGCCAAGCATGGGAGTGCACGCGGCGGAGCGGCAGTGCTCTGCACGGCGCGCAGCCGCGGGTGCGGCCAGGCGCCGCGCCCTACGACCTCAGCCGCAGCCGGTGTTGTTGCCGCACGAAGAGCACGTGTAACAGCTGCCGGTCCGCTGCATCATGCCGCCGCACTGCTCGCAGGCCGGGCCCAGTTCGAGGCCCTGCATCTTCGCCGGGCGGACCGGGGGGGTTTCGGTCAGCGCCGCCGTGGGGGCAACCGCCTCGGCTTTCGGGGCGGTTGCGCCGCCGTTGCCGCCATTCGCGTGGCCGTTGCCGGCGTTGCTCGGACCGGCGGTGTCGCCGGTCAGTCCGATCGCCATCTGCGAGGTCTCGGCTTCCTTCTTGCTGCGGACCTCCTGGGTCATGATCCCCAGTTCCTCGAGCGTTTCGGTGTCCTCGACGAAGCGGCTGGCGAGCCAGCGCATGATGTAGTCCGGCATCGATTTGGCGAACGGGATCTCCGGGTTGCGGGTCATCCCCTCCGGCTCGAAGCGCATGTAGCTGAACTTCTGGACGAAGGTCTCGAGCGGCACCCCGTACTGGAGGCCGAGGGAGATCGCGGTGGCGAAGGCGTTGAGCAGCCCGCGCATCGTCGATCCCTCCTTGCCGATGTCGGTGAGGAAGATCTCGCCGACCGTGCCGTCGTCGTACTTGCCGGCGGTGATGTAGCCCTCGTGGCCGGCGATCGAGAACTTGTGGGTGATCGATTCGCGCTCGCGCGGCATCTTTTTGCGGACCGGCTGGGCCATCGCCACTTCGGTCTCGGCCTCGTTTTCGTCCTGCGCGTCGGTGCGCAGCGCCTGCGCGGTCTTCGAGCCGTCGCGGTAGATCGCCAGCGCCTTCAGGCCGCCCTTCCAGCCGCGGGTGTAGGCGTCGGCGATGTCGGCGACCGTCGCCGACTGCGGCAGGTTGACGGTCTTCGAGATCGCCCCGGAGATGAACGGCTGGGTCGCGGCCATCATGTCGATGTGGCCGGTGTGGGTGATCGCCCGCTCGCCGACCGCGACGTCGAAGACCGGCAGGTCCTCGTCCTTCAGGCCGGGGGCGCCGACGATCGTGTTGGCCTCGGCGATGTGGGCGTTGATCTGGTCGATCTCCGCCTCGGAGTAGCCGAGCGTCTGCAGTGCCAGCGGCACCGAGCGGTTGACGATCGTCATCGATCCGCCGCCGACCAGCTCCTTGAACTTGACCAGCGAGAAGTCGGGCTCGATCCCGGTCGTGTCGCAGTCCATCAGGAAGCTGATCGTCCCGGTCGGGGCCAGCACCGTCGCCTGCGCGTTGCGGTAGCCGTGCTCCTCGCCGAGCTCGACCGCTTCGTTCCAGGCGCGCTGGGCGGCCTCGAGCAGATCGCCCTTGATCCCGGTCGGGTCGACGTCGTAGGAGGCGTCGCGGTGCATCCGCATGACGCCGTTGTGCGGCTCGCGGTTCTTCTCGTAGGCCTCATAGGGCCCGGTCGCCCCGGCGGCGATCAGCGCCGACTGGCGGTAGGCACGGCCGGTCATCAGCGCCGTGATCGCGGCGGCGACGTTGCGGCCCGTGTCGGAGTCGTAGGGGAGGCCGTCGCTCATCAGCAGGGCGCCGAGGTTGGCGTAGCCGAGGCCGAGCTGGCGGAAGCGGTTGGCGTTCTCGGTGATCTCTTCCGTCGGGTAGCTGGAGAAGCCGACGACGATCTCCTGGGCGAGGAAGACGATGTCGACCGCGTGCTCGAATTCGGCCGTGTCGAAGCTGCCGTCCTCGCGGCGGAACTTCATCAGGTTGAGCGAGGCCAGGTTGCAGGCCGAGTCGTCGACGTGCATGTACTCGCTGCAGGGGTTGGAGGCGTTGATCCGCCCCGACTCCGGGCAGGTGTGCCAGCGGTTGATGATCGTGTCGTACTGGATCCCGGGGTCGGCACAGTCCCAGGCCGCTTTGGCGATCAGGTCCATCAGCTCGCGGGCGGGAAGCGTTTTCGTCGTCGAGCCGTCGGTGCGGGCGAGCAGCTTCCAGTCCTCGCCGGCGTCGAGCACCTCCATGAACTCGTCGGTGACCCGGACCGAGTTGTTGGCGTTCTGGTACTGGATCGAGGTGAAGCCCTCGCCGTCGATCGACATGTCGAAGCCGGCGTCGCGCAGGGCGCCCGCCTTCTTCTCCTCGTCGGCCTTGCAGGTGACGAAGTGCTCGATGTCCGGGTGGTCGACGTCGAGGACGACCATCTTCGCCGCCCGCCGGGTCTTGCCGCCGGACTTGATCGTCCCCGCCCAGGCGTCGGCGCCACGCATGAAGCTGACCGGCCCGCTGGCGGTGCCGCCCTTCTTCAGCTGCTCCATCGAGCCGCGGATGTTGGAGAGGTTGATGCCCGAGCCCGAGCCGCCGCGGAAGATCTTGCCCTCTTTGGTGTTCCAGTCGAGGATCGACTCCATCGTGTCCTCGACGCTCAAGATGAAGCAGGCCGAGCACTGCGGCGTCTCCTCGAAGCCGACGTTGAACCAGACCGGCGAGTTGAAGGCCGCCTTTTGGTTGAGCAGGATCGCGGTCAGCTCCATCTCAAAGGCGTCGGCGTCGTCCTCGGAGGCGAAGTAGCCGCCCTCGCGCCCCCAGTTGGAGATCGTCCCGGCGACGCGGCCGATCATCTGTTTGACCGAGCTCTCGCGCTCGGGGTTGCCGATCTGACCGCGGAAGTACTTCTGGGCGACGATGTTGGTCGCGTTCTGGGACCAGGTGACGGGGAACTCGACCTCGCGCTGCTCGAAGGCCGGGCTCTCGGGATTGCCGATCACCGCATCGCGGATCTCCCACTCGATTTCGTCGAAGGGATGGACCCCGGGCGTCGAAAAACGCCGCTCGATCGAGAGGCCTTGCAGACCGTTTTTCGGGCTGGCAATGGCGGTCTTGGACATGGAACTTCTCCTCTCGCAGCGACTTTCAGGGTGGACTGTCCAGGATCGTTGACAGTCCGGACAGACTTTGTTGCAGGTCAGTCCGCAAACGCCGTAGAAATTGCCTCTTCCTGCTCTATGGTGACAAGTCGATGATGCGGGCACGAGCCGTCGAGAAGGCGGAATCTGCAAAGGAAGTTGCGGGCGAAGCGTTGGCCGCGGTCAAGCCGAAGCTGCGCGGGGTCTCCCACGAGTGGGCCTTCTTCCTCTCGCTCGGTTTCGGGACGGCGCTGATCGTCTTCGCCGAAACTCCGAAGGCGACGCTGGCGGTGGCGATCTACGCGATCAGCCTCTCGGCTCTCTTCGGCACCAGTGCCCTCTACCACCGGGTCAACTGGACCCAGCCCGACGTGCGCCAGTGGATGCGCCGGCTGGATCACTCGATGATCTTCTTCCTCATCGCCGGCACCTATACGCCCTTCGCGCTCCTGGTTCTGAACGGGACCCTGGCGATGGCGATCCTCGCCGTTGTCTGGATCGGGGCGATCGCCGGAGCGATCGTCGAGATGATCTGGATCGACCATCCGAAATGGGCCTCGGCCCTGATCTACCTCTCTCTGGGCTGGGTCGCCGTCGCCGCCTTCCCCGAGCTCTGGACCTCGATGGGCCCGGCAGGGACGTTGCTGGTCGCCGCCGGCGGCCTCCTGTACACCGCGGGCGCCGTCGTCTACGCGATCCAGCGCCCCAACCCCAGCCCGATGATCTTCGGCTACCACGAGGTCTTCCACCTGCTGGTCATCGCCGCCGCGGTCGCCCACTTCTCCGCGGTCGCCTTCTTCGCCCTGCCGCACGGTTGAGCTAACTCAGCAGGCGCTGCTCCACCGCATCCGCGGCCGCCGTGGCGCCGCCGGCCGCGGCGAAGGCACGCGCGATCCGCTCGGCCCCGGGGCGGCACTCCATCGCTTCCCGCACCTTGGCGCGCAGGCGCCCGGGACGGAGCCGCCGGGACGACAGCCGGGTGCCGGCCGCGGCGACCTCGACCCGGCGCGCGACCTCGAACTGATCGCGCCCGAACGGGACCGCGCAGACCGGCACCCCCAGCGCCAGCGCCTTCTGGGTCGCGCCCATCCCGCCATGGGTGATCGCGCATACGGACCGCCGCAGGATCGGCGTGTGGGGGGCGAAGGGCAGGACCGTCGCGTTGGCGGGCACCCTAAGTCCGTCCCTCGGCGCCGAGGGCAGGGTTGCGACGACGTGAACCGGCTCACCGGCCAGCGCCTCCATTGCCACCTCGACCAGCCGCCCGTCGTCCTGGAACTCGGTCGAGGTGGTGACCAGAACCAGGGGCGCCTCGACTCTGGTGAGCGGCAGGGGCAACTCGCCAGCCGGCTCCCATTCGCAGGGGCCGACCATGACGATGCCGGCCGGCCGGTCGCCGCGGGGGTACTCGAAGGGTTCGGCGCTCATATACAGGTGAAGCGGGGCGGTGGCCAGCGGTCCGGCGATGTCGAGGAGTCTGAGAGCGACGGAGGAAGACGGCAGCGGGAAGGCGCGGTAGCACGACCATGGACCGCCCCAGGAGAGGGCTGCGCCGAGTGCTCCGCTGGCGAGAACGTCGACGATCAGTGCCTCCGGTTGCGCCTCCTCGAGCGCGCGCCGGAGATCTCGGGAGTCGTGCCTAGCACGCGCGCCGACGGTTCGCAACGCCTTGAGCTGCGCTCCGGTCGCCGTCCTTGCCCGCCAGTCGTCCATCTTCAGCGCTTCGATCTCGGGAGCGATCGGCGCCGCTTCGAAGCCGCGGTCTCGCATCGTCTCCAGCTCCGAGGCGAGGGTCCGCACTGCGACCTCATGGCCGCGTCGCCGCAGCTCGTCCAGTACCGGCACCAGCGGGTAGAGCTGTCCTCGAGAGGGCGCCGTGTAGGCGAGGATCCGGCTCAGCGCTGCGGCTCCGTCAGCGGTTCGAGCAGCTCCCGCATCGCCAGCTTGGTCTGCTCCCGGCTCAGCTCCCGGTCCCGGCGCAGCAGCTTCCAGGTATAGAGGTCGGTGCCGGCGACGAACTGGGCGAGGCGACGCTCCCGGGTCTTTCCCCGTAGACCGCCAAGGGAAGGGGCAAAGGCCTGCCGGCACCACTGCAGATGGAAGAGGCGGCCGAGGTCGGCGAGGTTCTTGAGGATCGGCTCGCGCTCCTCCTGGGCGAGCATCCAGAGGATCCTGTCGCCGAATCGTTCGTAGTGGTCGACGAGGTCGTTGACGATCGCCTTCAGGTCGCCGGTCGGCGGCGGCCCGCGGTCGGCCCCCATCTTCTCGCCGGTGTGCAGGTAGGAGGCGACGAAGAGGTTGTCTTTGCTCTCGAAGTGACGGAGAACGGTCTGCACCGAGACGCTCGCCCGCTCGGCGACCCCCTCGAGGGTGATTTCGTCGTAGAAGAGTTCCTCGAAGGTCGCCTCGACGGCCTCGAGGATCTTCAGCCGGGTCGCTTCGGTCGACTTCGCCCGCGCCCCCATTCGGTAGGCCCGTTTTGCCTTCGCGTCCCCAGCGCTCATCTCGCAAAGGTATCCGCCCGTGGCGGGAAACCGGGCCAGTTTAATTTTCACGTTAGTATCATTAACGCGAAATAGCGGGGCTGGCAACAGCCCGCCGACGAGGGAGGTAGAGATGAGGAGAGGAATGGCAGTCGCGTTCGGCGCGGTGCTGCTGGTCGCGGCTGCGGCGATTGGACTGGCCACCGCCAAGGGAAAGGGTCCGGAACCGGTGGTTGTCCGTGCCGGGAACATGGTGCTGACGCTGAACGGCGACATTGCCCCGAAGACGTTGCCGAAGCACGAACTCGCCCCGATGGGCTTCTGGGGCAGCGGCAGGTTGGCGACGATTGACGGCTCGCATCCGCCGGCTCTCGAAAGCGCGAGCTTCGACGCCGACAAAGACATCTTCGTCAGTGTCGAGGGTCTGCCCGCCTGCCGGATCGCGGAGTTGGAAGCGCGGGAGACGAAGAAGGCCGAAGCGGCCTGCGGCGACGCGATCCTCGGTCGCGGCAGCGCCAGCGTCGAGGTTTCCTTCCCGGAACAGAAGCCGATCGAGTCGACCGGACCGCTGGTCCTCTTCAACGGGGGCGAACGGGACGGCGTGGTCACTGTATTTGCCCATGCCTACGTCAACGTTCCCGCGCCGACCGCTGTCGTCGCCACGGCCGAGGTGCGGCGGGTGAGCAAGGGCGCCTTCGGCCTTCATGTCGAGGTCAAGGTTCCGAAGATCGCCGGCGGTGCGGGCTCGACCGTCGCCGCCCGGTTCAGTATGCGCCGCGTCTATACCTACAAGGGCCGGCGCCACAGCGTCATCTCCGGCCGCTGCCCCGACGGGAGGATCCAAGGTCGCGGCTCATTCGGCTACAGCGACGGAACCATCCTCTCCGGCGGGCTGGTGCGGAGCTGTACCGGAACCTAGGCCGCGACCGCCAGGCTCTCCTGCAGCTGCTCGACTTCGGCGGCGAGCGTGGCCAGGATCTCCTCCAGCTGCTGCGACTGCTCGGGGGAGAGGTCGAGCTTGCCGTCGCGGTAGAGACCGGCGGCGCCGGCCACCGGCAGCTCGGCCTCGAGGACGCGGCCGCCGAGGGCGCCGAGGACTTTGCGGGTCTCGGCCTGGGCCCAGACGGCGCCGAACATCCCGGTCGAGGCGCCGATCACGGCCGCCGGCTTGCCCGTCAGGGCGCTCTGCCCGGCCGGACGCGAGGCCCAGTCGAGGGCGTTCTTCAGCACTCCGGGGATCGAGTGGTTGTACTCGGGGGTGGCGACGAGGACCGCGTCGGCGTCGCGCATCGCCTGGCGCAGCTCGGCTACCGCTGCCGGGGTCTCCTGCGCCTCTTGGTCGGCGTCGTAGGGCGGGATCTCCCGCAGCCCCTCGAACTCGACCAGGTCGACCCCGGCGGGAAGCCGCTCGGCGGCCTCCCGCAGCAGGGCGTGGTTGAGCGAGTCCCGGCGCAGGCTGCCGCTGATGCCGAGGACCTTCATGGCTATGCCTCCTCGGCGACGAGCTCGAGGTCGACCGAGATCGTCACCGCGTAGTCGAGGACCTCGCCGCCGCTCGGCAGCTCGGCCTGCCAGTCGAGACCGAAGTTGCGCCGGTCGACGGTCGCCTCGAGGGAGAGACCGACCCGCTCCTTGCCGGCCAGGTCTGCGCCGAGCTTGGCGAAGCGGCCGCTTGCCTCGACCTCGCGCTTCTCGCCGTGGATCTCGAGCTCGCCGATGATCCGCAACCCGCCGTCCTCGGCGACGCTCAACTCACTGGAGACGAAGCGCAGCTGCGGGAAGCGCTGCACGTCGAAGAACTCGGGGGAGAGGAGGTGGCCCTTCAGCATCTCCTCGTCGATCGCGACGCTCTCGACCTCGACCGAGCCCTCGAGCCGCGCCTGCTCGCCACCGCTGAGGCGGGCCTCGTAGCGCTCGAAGCCGCTGCGGAAGGTGGTCAGGCCGTTGTGGGTGACGGCAAAGCCGATCGAGGAGTGGACCGGGTCCACCGCCCAGGTGCCGGCTGGAACCTCTTGCTGGGTGATCGTCTCGGTGCTCATGACTGTCCTTTCGAAGATGGTTGAGTCTCAAATAGTTGAGCTAGAAACAATCGTAGCAGCAAAGATTTGCCTGTCAACTATTGTCAGATCAAACATCTTGTGGGAAGATGTAGGCATGAATGAGGCGACCGCCACCCCCGAGACCACCCCCCAGAGCGACCTCGATCCGCATCGCGAGGCGTGGATCGCGATCGCCCAGACCCACGCGGCGATCACCGGCCGCCTGCAGGAGGCGCTGACCGCGGCCGAGATGCCGCCGCTTCCGTGGTTCGAGGTGCTGGCCTCGCTCGACCGGGCGCCGGGACAGCGGCTGAAGATGGGGGACCTGGCCGAAGCGCTGGTCATCACCCGCGGCGGCCTGACCAAGCTCGTCGATCGGCTGATCAAGGCTGGCCTGCTGGAGCGGACCTTCTGCGAGACCGATCGCCGCGTCAGCTACGCGACGCTGCTGCCGGCCGGCGTCGAGCTGCTCGGGGAGATGCGACCGATCGTGCGCGGTGAGCTCGACGTGGCCTTCACCGCCAACCTCTCGGTCGCCGAAGCCGACGAGCTGCGGGCGACGATGGACCGGATCCGCGGCACCGCCTGCGGGACCAGCTGAGGCGAAGCGTCTAAGCGGTTGCCGAAGGCGTTTTTAGCGCCCGCTCTTTGGCGGACTCGATGATCGCCAGCACCGCGGGCTCCTGGCCCTCGCGCAGCAGGTCGATCGGGTCGGGGTCGCCGTTGACGATTCCCTCGAAGAACTCCTTGCGGTCCTGGTAGGTCGGCAGCGTCCCCTTCGCCCAGCCGCGGGCGTCGTTGAGGATCACCGCCAGTCGCGCATACTCCTCGCCGAAGAGCTCGGAGATCTCGCGCTTCATCCGCTTCGCCAGCGCCGGCGAGGCACCGGCGGTTGAGATTGCGATCGCCAGCGGCCCGGTGCGGACGATCGCCGGGAGGATGAAGTTGCAGAGCGGCGGCACGTCGACGATGTTGACCAGCATCGCCCGCTTCTCGGCGTCGTCAAAGACGGCGATGTTGACGTCGGTGTCGTTGGTGCAGGCGATCACCATGAAGACGCCCTCGAGATCCTCGGCGCCGGCGTAGACCCGCTTCTCCCACCGGATCGAGCCCTCCAGCGCCAGCTGCTCCAGCTCCGGGTGGGCGACCGGGGCGACGAGGGTGACGTCGCCACTGCAGGCGAGCAGCCCCTCGACCTTCTCGAGGCCGATGTCACCGCCGCCGACGACCAGGCACTTGCGCCCGGTCAGTTTTAGGCAGGCGATGTAGAAGGGGGTCTCCAGCATGTCCCGCACGCACGACTGGTCGCAGATTCCTTTACGGAACTGGCAGACACACTCCTTACCTGCATAGGCCTGAGCCGGCATCGACCTGAAGGCTAGCGATCTGCGATTAGAGGGCGGCGGGGAGCCGGGGGTGGTCCTCGCCGGACCCTCCCCGCTGTTGTCCGCCGAGGACCACCCCCGGCTCCCCCCACGTCTAAATCGAGTCGAGGGTGATGCGCAGACCCTCGTCCAGGCCCATCTCGGCACGCCAGCCGAGCTCACGCTCGGCGCGGCCGGCGTCGATCGTGATCCGCTGCACCTCGCCGGTGCGTTCCGGGGCGAATTCGGGCTCGAAGTCATCGCGGTCGCTCAGTCCGGCCAGTGCGGCGACCAGCTGCAGGACATCGGTCTCCACGCCGGTGCCGATGTTGACCGGGCCGGTCGTCTCGGCGGCGGCGGCGGCGAGGGCGGCGGAGACCACGTCACCCACATATATGTAGTCGCGGGTCTGGGTCCCGTCGCCGAAGATCGTCGGCCGCCCGCCCTCCTTCAGCAGCCCGCAGAAGATCGCGATCACGCCTGCCTCGCCGAGCGGGTCCTGGCGTGGGCCGTAGACGTTACCCAGCCGCAGCGAGATCCCGGAGAGCCCGTAGAGGCGCTCGTAGAGAGCGAGGTATCCCTCGGCGGCGAACTTGCTCTGGCCGTAGGCGGAGAGCGGCGCGATCGGGGAGTCCTCGGGTAGCGGCAGCTGCTGTCCCTCGCCCTCGCCGTAGATCGCTCCGCCGGTAGAGATCGAGACGACGCGGCCGCACTCCGAGGCGCGGGCGGCCTCGAGCACGTTGGCGGTGCCGCCGACGTTGACGCCGGCGTCGAAGAAGGGGTCGGCGAGGGACTTGCGGACGTCGATCTGGGCGGCGAGGTGGAAGATCGCCTCCGGCCGCCGCTCGGCTGCCAGGCGGCCGAGTGCCTCGCCGTCGCGGATGTCCATCTCGGACAGCTCGGCCCCAGCGGCGAGACCGGGCCCGAGGTTCGACATACGGCCGGTGGAGAGGTTGTCGACCACGGTCACCTCGTCACCGCGCTCGAGCAGAGCGTCGACCAAATTCGAACCGATGAAGCCGGCACCGCCGGTAACGAGACACCTCATGGGCCGGTGATCCTACGCGGATCGAAAGGCCACGGTCCTGGCTGCGGACGAATGGATGCCCGATTGCGCTGCCGGACGCCCCTGCTACCCTCGCCGCCCCATGAGACTGATCGTCACCGAGAAGAACAACAGCGCCAAGAAGATCGCCGAGGCTCTCAGCCACGGCTCCAATGGCGAAGACAAAACCTTCAAAGTCCCGTTCTACACCTGGAAGGACGCCGAAGGCGACGAGCACATGACGGTCGGCCTCAAGGGCCACGTGCTCGGCCCGGCCTTCCCCGAGGGCTACTCGAACTGGCAGAAAACCGACCTCCACGACCTGATCGACGCCGAGCTGATCAAGGAACCGACGGACAAAAACGTCGTCAAAGCGATCAAAAAACTGGCGAAAGAGGCCGACGATCTGGTGATCGCCACCGACTTCGACCGCGAGGGCGAGCTGATCGGGCTCGAGGCCCTGGAGGAGATGCTCGACTCCAACCCGGCGCTCGGTTCGCGTGAGGGCACCGCCGACGGCACCCTGCGGATCCAGCGCGCCCGCTACTCGGCGCTGACCAAAGAGGAGATCGACCGCGCCTTCAACGAGCTCGACGAGCTCTCCTACCCGCTCGCCAACGCCGGCGCCGCCCGCCAGGACATCGACCTGCTCTGGGGCGCGACCCTGACCCGCGCCGTCTCCCTCGCCAGCCGTCGTTTCGGCTCCAACTTCCTCTCGGTGGGACGCGTGCAGAGCCCGACCCTGGGCCTGATCGTCGAGCGCGAGATGGAGCGCCGCGCCCACGTCGCGAAACCGTTCTGGGAAGCGTTCGCCAAGTTCGAGCATCCCGACGGCAGCTTCGAGACCCATCACACGGTCGACAAATTTTGGGAGAAAGCGGAGGCCGACACCGCACTCGCCGGCACCTCCAACCCTGGCACCGTGAAAGCGGTGACGGCGCGGAAAAACACCCGCAAGCCGCCGACGCCCTACAACACCACCGCCTTCAGCACCGACGCCTCCAGCCGCCTCGGCATCACCCCCGCCAGCGCGATGCGGATCGCCGAGGACCTCTACATGGACGGCTTCATCTCCTATCCGCGCACCGACAACACGGTCTACCCGTCTTCGCTGCCGGTCCGTGAGCTGGTCACCTCGCTGGTGCGGATCAAAGAGTTCTCCGCCGCCTCAGGGCTGCTCGACGGCGAGCTGAAACCGACCCGCGGCAAAAAAGAGACGACCGACCACCCGCCGATCTATCCGACCCAGGCGGTCCACCCGGGCGCCCTCGAGGGTCCGAAGAAACGGGTCTACGAACTCGTCGTCCGTCGCTTCCTCGCCACCTTCAGCCCGCCGATGATCACCGAGTCGACTCGGGCCGACATCGAAGCCGGCAACCAGACCTACTTCGTCCGCGGCTCGGTCCTCGTCGACCCCGGCTACGCCGGCATCTACACCTACGCCCGCTCGGCCGACGAGGAGATCCCGAGACTGGTCGAGGGCCAGACCCTGCAGCTCGAGGGCGACCCGTGGATCGTCGACAAGGAGACCCAGCCACCCGGCCGGATCTCGCAGGCGAAACTGATCGAGATGATGGAGGAGCGCGGGCTCGGCACCAAGGCGACCCGCGCCGACATCATCCAGAAGCTCTTCGACCGCGGCTACGTCTACAGCAACCCGCCGATCCCGACCGAGACCGGGATCGCCCTCTACGCGGCGTTCAAGAACTACGTGCCGGCGATGGCGACGGCGGAGATGACCGCGACCCTGGAGGCGGAGATGGACCGGATCGCCGCCGGCGAGATGTCGAAGGGCTCGGTCGTCGGCGAGAGCCGCGAGCTGCTGCACAAGACCTGGGACGAAATCGACGCCAGCCGTGAAGACCTGGCGAAAGTGATCTGGAAAGGGATGGACGAGGACCGCATCCTCGGCCCCTGCAAGGTCTGCGAAGAAGCCGGTCGCACCAAGGAGGACGGTTCGCCCAACATGCTGCGGATCATCCGCGCGAAAAAATCGGGCAAACGGTTCGTCGGCTGCAGTGGCTGGGTCCTCGACGATCCCGAGTCCTGTGACCAGACCTTCCCGCTGCCCCAGCGCGGCGACGTCTTCCGGCTCGAGGAACGCTGCTCGATCTGCGACCGCACCCCGCGGCTCAAAGTCCAGCCCTTCCGCGGCCGGCCCTGGAACCTCTGCCTCAACGACGACTGCGAGTCGATGCAGGAGATGAAGAAACGCCGGGCCGAGCGCGAAGCCGCCAAAGCGGCGAAAGCGGCGATGGACAAGAAAGCGCCGCCGAAAGGCGACGAGGACGCCGCCCCGGCGAAGACCAAAAAAGCGAAAGTCAAAGCCTCGAAAGCGGACACCGCGACGCGCGGGCGCAAACGCGCCAAAGCCGGCGCGAAAAGCTGAGGTCCTAGACGTTGTTCGTCTCGCTCGAGGGCGTCGACGGCTCGGGCAAGAGCACCCAGGCTCGCCTGCTGGTCGAGGCGCTGGGTGGCGACGCGGTCGCGATCCGCGAGCCGGGGGGGACCGAGGCGGCGGAGCGGATTCGCGAGCTGCTCGCCGATCCCACGCTCGAGCTCGATCCGATGGCCGAGTTGATGCTCTTCCTCGCCGCCCGCGCCGACCTGACCGAGCGGGTGATCCGCCCGGCGCTGGAGGCCGGCCGCGACGTCGTCGCCGACCGCTTCAGCGACTCGAGCGTCGCCTACCAGGGAGCCGCTCGCGAACTCGGGGTCGGCGAGGTGATCGGCCTCTGCGAGACCGCAACCGACGGGCTCTGGCCGGACCTGACCCTGCTGCTGCGGATCGAGCCCGAGACGGGGCTCGGCCGCGCCGCCGGCGACGATCGCTTCGAGCAGGAGGGCCTGGCGCTGCAGAAGGCGGTCGCGACCGCCTACGAGGAGATCGCGGTGATCGCTTCGGACCGGGTCACCGTGATTGACGCGACCGGCACGGTCGAGGAGGTCCACCAGCGGGTGATGGAGGCCGTGCGTGAGCGGGTCAGCGCTGCTTGAGGTGACCGAGCATCAAGGGCGGGCGCGGGTCGCGCTCCAGGCCGCGCTTGCCGGTGAGCCCTCGCACGCCTACCTCTTCCGCGGGCCCCGCGGTTCCGGCAAGCGCATCGCGGCGCGAGCGTTCGCGGCAGAGATCCTCGCCGCCGCGGCCGCCGACCCCGAGGACGCGCGGCGCCGGGCGCTGCTCGACCCCTCGCCCCACCCCGACCTCGTTTGGCTCGCTCCCACCGGCGCCCAGCACATGGTCGAGGAGGTGCGCGAGCGGGTGATCCGCGCCGCCGCCTACCGGCCCTTTGAAGGCGACAAGCGGGTCTTCGTCGTCGAGGCGGCGGAGGCGATGCGCGACGAGAGCCAGAACGCGCTGCTGAAGACGCTGGAGGAGCCGCCCGAGTTCGTCCATCTGATCCTGCTCAGCTCCGACGGGGAGGGCCTGCTGGAGACCGTCGCCTCGCGCTGTCAGTCGATCGAGTTCGCGCCGCTGCCGGCGGGGGTGCTGGAGGAGGCTCTTGGGAAAGACCGCCTTGACGCGTCCCCGGACGAGATCGCCGCCGCCGCGCGCCTTGCCGCCGGAGACCTCGAGCGGGCGCAGTTGCTGCTCAGCGAGCGGGGCCGGGAGCTGCGCGCCGAGGCCGAGCGCTGCATCGCCGCCGCTATCGACGGCGAGTGCGCGAAGGCGCCGTGGAAAGCGCTGCTCGACCGCGCCCAGGCTGCCGGCACCGACGTCGAAGAGGCGGCTCGGGAGGCGCTCGAGGAGGAAGCGAAGGCCGGGATCAAACGCAGCGCCAAAGAGATAACCGACGGCGCCAAACGCGCCGGCCGCCGCCGCCGCACCGAGATCCTCGAGCTCGGCTTCGAGCTCTGCGCCGCCTTGCTCCGCGACCTCGCTGCGGTCGGCGCCGGCGCCGAGGAGGTCGTCTTCAACTGTGACCGACTGGAGCGCCTGCGCACCCAGTCCACGGACCTCGACCCTGCCGCCGCCCGCGACGGTGCCGAGCTGGTCCAGGAGACCCGCCGCGGCCTCGAACTGAACGTCTCGGAGGAGCTAGCCCTGGAGGCGCTTTTCTTCCGACTGGAGAGACTGCTCGCCGGCTGAGCTGCCGTTGCGGGCCTCGTCCGCCTTTTCGGACAGCGCCTTTTCGATCGCACGCTCCTGTGCCAGGCGGGTGATCTGCGCCGCCTGGCGGGACATGATCACGCTGAAGTTGAGCGCCAGCCCGAGCAGCAGGAGGAGGACGACCGAGAAGAGGGCGACGTTGGTGTTGCGCACCCCCATCAGGTTGGCGACGACCTCCAGCAGGCCGGGGAAGGCGGCGCCGGCCAGCATCCCGAGGCCGGCGACGAACCAGATCACGCTGTAGCGCTCCTGCAGGCGGTCACGGCGGATCAGGTCGAGGATCAGCAGCATGAAGAAGACGGCGATCACCGCGGCGACGATCCGCGTCTGCGAGGTGAGGTGGACCTGGGCTTCCCCGGCGGCCAGCGGCAGGAGACTCATAGCTCGGTCTCCGCCTGGCGCGGCCGGAACTGGCCGACGAGGAGGACGACCAGGCCCTTGAAGATGAAGAAGGCCGAGCGCACCGGCGTCAGGAACGAGGTCCCGCCCGCCCGCTCCAGCATCCGCACCGGCAGCTCCTCGACCCGCAGCCCCTGGCGCACCGCCAGCTGCAGCGACTCGATCTCGGCGAAGTCCGGCGAGTAGTGCTGGCTGAAGAGAGACATCACGCGACGATTGGCGGCCCGCATACCGCTGGTCGTGTCGGTGAAGCGCTGCCGCGTCGCCAGGGTGAGGAAGAAGCGGAAGACGCTGATCCCGATCCGCCGCGAGAAGGTCGGCTGGTAGTCGCCGCTGGCCGAGACGGCGCCGGCGTGGTAGCGGGACCCGATCACCAGATCGGCGCGACCGGCGGTCACCTCGGCGAGCAGGCGGGCGACCTCCTCGGCCGGGTGCTGGCCGTCGGCGTCGAGGTGGGCGCAGGCGTCGTAGCCGTTGCGGAGCGCGTAGAGGTAGCCGGTCTGCAGGGCGGCGCCGAGCCCTTGGTTGAAGGGCAGGGAGGCGACCGGGGCTCCGGCCTCGCGGGCCCGCTCGGCGGTCGCGTCGGTGGAACCGTCGTCGACGACGAGGAGGTCGGCCTCGGGCAGCGCTTTGCGCACGTCGCCGATCACCTCGGCGATCGAGGCTTCCTCGTTCCAGGCAGGGATGAACACCAGGGTCCGCACTGGTTCGATTCTCCCATGTGGGCACGGATGGCCCGCAGCCGCCGCCCCGAGCAAGAGATTGTGTTAGTAAATCCTCATGCGAATCGGAATGCGACTCTGGCTCACCGGCGCCTTCGCCGCGGTCAGCCTGATCACCGCCGCGGCGGTCTATCTCTTCGGCGACAAGCCGCAGGCGCTGATCGCGGCGGTAACGGTTGGCGTCCTCGCCGGCTTCCTGATCGCGGTCGCGATCTCCCACCGCGTCGTCGGGCTCGCCCGCGCCGCGGGGGAAATGGCGGGCGGCTCCTTCGACGCGCCGCTCAACACCTCCGGCCCGGATGAGATCGGCGACCTCGCCCGCGCCCTCGACTCGATGCGCGCCTCGCTGAAGGAGAGCTTCGGGGTGATGACCGCCGACCGCAACAAGCTCGCGGCGATCTTCGACGGGCTCACCGACGTGGTCATGGTCGTCGACTACGAAGGGCCGGTGCGCTTCTCCAACTCCGCCGCCTCCCGCCTGCTCGCCGAGACCGGCCAGCCGCCAGACGTGGTCCTGCCGCAACTGCACCGCGCCGCCGAGGTCGGCTTCTCGGCCCACCCGGCGCTGCGGATCGGCGACCGCGCCTACGCGATGACCGCCCGCTCGCTGCCGGACGAGCGCGCCGTGCTGGCGGTCCTGCGCGACCGCACCGACGAGCTGCGCCAGGAGCTGGCCGAAGCCGACTTCGTCTCCAACGCCGCGCACGAGCTTCGCAACCCGCTGGCCGGAATCTCCGGCGCGATCGAGGTCCTGCAGAGCGGCGCCAAGAACGAGCCCAAGGACCGCGATCACTTCCTCAAACGGCTGGGCGAAGACGCCGAGCGGATGAACCGCCTGACCCAGGCGCTGCTGACCCTCGCCCGGGTCGAGTCCCGCGGCGCCCCGGAGAGCGAGATCGTCGACGTGCCGCTGGCTTTCAAAGACGTCGTCACCGCCTGTGAGGCGCCGCCGCACGTCGAGCTGGTGGTCGACGTCGAGTCCGACTTGGCCGCCGCCGGCGACCCGACGCTGCTGCGTCAGGTGATGATCGGCCTGCTCACCAACGCCTTCAAGAACACGCCGCCGCCGGGCACCGTTACCGTTCGCGGCCGCCACGACAGCGAGGGCGAAGTCATCTTGGAGGTCATCGACACTGGAACCGGCATACCCGCAGCAGAGCTCGAGCGCGTCTTCGAGCGCTTCTACCGACGCTCGGAGTCGCGCAAGCAGGAGGGCTTCGGCCTCGGCCTGGCGATCGCGCGGCGGATGGTCGACGTGATGGGCGGCCGGATCGGCGCCGAGTCGGTCGAGGGGGAGGGGAGCACCTTCTGGGTGCGCCTCCCGGTCGCACAACCGAGCCCGACCCCGGTCGCATGAGCAGCGGTCGCATCCTGATCGCCGACGACGAGCCCTCGGTCCGGGACTCGGTCGGCTACGCACTCGTCCAGGAGGGCTTCGAAGTCACCCCGGCCGCCGACGGCGACGAGGCCGCCGAGCTGCTCGGCAACGGCGTCCCCTTCGACCTGCTGATCCTCGACATCATGATGCCGGGGCCGAGCGGGCTCGACATCTGCCGCGACGTCCGCTCGCGCAGCGCCGTCCCGATCATCGTCCTCACCGCCAAAGACGCCGAGGTCGACAAGGTCGTCGGCCTCGAGGTCGGCGCCGACGACTACGTGACCAAGCCCTTCTCGGTGCGCGAGCTGCTGGGCCGGGTCCGGGCCCAGCTGCGGCGGCGCGAACTCGACCGGGCGCCGCTCTCCCAGGCGGTCAAAATCGAGGCCGGTCCGGTTTCGATCGACCTCGTCCGCCACGTCGCCACGGTCCGCGGCGTGCCGGTCAACCTGACGCGCTCCGAGTTCCAGCTCCTGCGCCTTCTCGTCGCCCGCCCCGGCGAGGTCTTCTCCCGCGCCCAGATCATGGAGGAGCTCTGGCAGACCGAGTTCGACGGCGACGAGCGGGCCTGCGACGTCCACATCTCGAACCTGCGTCAGAAGGTCGAGCGCGACCCGCAGAAGCCGGAACTGGTGCTGACCGTGCGCGGCGTTGGCTATAAGTACAACCCAGACGACAACTAGGAGAAAGAGGTTCTATGCCACTGGTACCGATGGTCGTCGAGCAAACCGCTCGCGGCGAGCGCAGCTTCGACATCTACAGCCGCCTGCTCGCGCAGCGGATCATCTTCCTCGGCGAACCCGTCACCGAGGACCTCGCCAACCTGATCATCGCCCAGCTGCTGCACCTCGAGTCCGACGATCCCGAGAAGGACGTCAGCCTCTACATCAACTCGCCCGGCGGTTCCGCCTACGCCGGGCTGGCGATCTACGACACGATGCAGTTCATCAAGCCCGACGTGCAGACGATCTGTTACGGGATCGCGATGTCGGCCGGATCGCTGATCCTCACCGGCGGCGCCGCGGGCAAACGGATGGCGCTGCCCAACAGCCGCATCCTCATCCACCAGCCGAGTGGCGGCTTCGAAGGCCAATCAAGTGACATCGAGATCCACGCCCGGGAGATCCTCGCCCTGCGCGAGAGGCTCGACCAGATCTACGTCAAGCACACGGGCCAGTCGGCGGAGCAGATCCACACCGACATGGAACGCGACAAATTCTTCCAGCCCGAGGACGCCGTCTCCTATGGCCTGATCGACCGCGTAATCGAGTCGCACGACTTCCAGGTCGACGCCGCGAGCAACGGTTCGGCGCCGTAGGGACCAATCTGGGTCAGGCGCTGAGGCGGCGCCGGGCCCAGAAGCAGGCGGCGGCCGCGGCCCCGCCCGCGATGACGCCGCCGATCCCCGCGTCGCGGGTCTCGGGGCGGCGGGCGGAGACGCCCATCGCGACCGCGTCGGCGAGGTCGCAGGCGCCCGAGATCAGCAGCGCTGCCCGCAGCGCTTCGCGGTCGTCGCGAGCGGCAAGCGTCAGAGCCCCGAGGGCCAGGTCCCTGCCCCCGCCGAGCCTCGCCACCGCTTCACCGGAGGCGTTGGTTGCCCCGAAGCGCATCGCCCGCAGCGCCGGCTGCATCGCGAAGAAGATCCCGGCCCCAAGCGCCACCCGGCTCGCGCCGATTCCCAATGCCAGCCGTCGCGCTCGCCCGTCCATCGCCTCAACCTACCCACCCCGCCTGAACTGCATCAAATTTCCTGCCTCACAGGCCGGAAATCTGATGCGGAATGATGGGTCGATGGCAGAGGGGGACACGATCTTGCGATTGGCGCGGCGCTTTGAGGCGACCCTGGTGGGGGAGACGGTGGCGGCCTCGGCTCCGGACCCGCGCGGGAAGGCGGCCGGGGTCGAACGGCTCGACAGTCTCACGCTCGAGGGCGTCGAGGCTCAGGGCAAGCACTTGCTGCTCGGCTTCGGCGACCTATCCCTGCACAGCCACCTGGGGATGAGTGGCGGCTGGCACTTCTACCGGCCCGGCGCTCGCTGGCGGCGGCCGCGCACCTCCGCCTGGGCCGTCCTCTCGGGCGGCGATTGGGACGCGGTCCAGTTTGGGGGACCGACTCTGCAAGTGGGGTCGACCGCGCGCATGCGCCGCGATCCCCAGCTGACGCGGCTCGGCCCCGACATCCTCGCTCCGGACTTCGACCTCGACGGCGCGAGCGCGGCGATCCGCGCCGACCACACCCGTAGCCTTGGCGATGCCCTGCTCGACCAGCACCTGGTCGCCGGGATCGGCAACATCTTCAAGAGCGAGGCCTGCTTCGCCGCCCGCGTCGACCCCTGGCGATCGGTCGGGGACCTCTCCGACGAGGAGCTGCGCGCCGTGCTCTGCGCCGCGCGCGAGCAGATGCTGAGCGCCGTTGAAACAGGCGATCGTCACCGCTTCCAGATCTACAAGCGCCGCCAGAGCGTCTGCCCCTCCTGCCGCGGGCCGGTGTCCTCGCGCGGCCAGGGCGATGCCAACCGCACGACCTACTGGTGTCCGCGTTGCCAAAGCTGAGGCTCCGTCGCCGGGCGAAGCCCCCGGCACCCAAGCGACCGCGCTCCTACTACCTGGTCGCCGGAGTGGCGCTGGACGAGGAGATGGAGCGCCTGCGTGCGCTCTCGGTCTTCGCCGATGGACCGTTGGCCGAGCGGCGGCCGCTGTTGAAGGTCCGGCGCGCGAGCACCAAGCCCAACCGTCTCGGCTTCGCTGTCCCGACCGAGTTCCGCCTCTCGGTCACCGCCTATCCCGGCATCCGGACCGGCGACGTGCTCGAGACCCTGCTGCACGAGCTGGTCCACCTCCACGTCGGCCGCGCCGCCGAAGCCCACGCCTGGCACGGACCGACCTTCAAGCGAACCCTGGGCCAGGCGATGCGAGAGGCCTACGGAACCGCCATCCCGATCCCGCGCGCCACCCTCCACGGGACCTACGCTGAGGCACTAGAGGCCGCGATCCGCCGAGACCGCAAAAACGGTTCTTGAGGGACCATTTTTGCGGTCTCGGCGGAGCTAGCCGTCGGTTTCCTCCTCGTCCCAGTGCCGGCTCTCGCGCAGGCGGTGGACGAGGAGGACGAAGATCACGACCAGGGCCGGTGCGAAGACCGGCAGCGCCACGATGGCGTTGTGGTGGGCGAGCGGCAGGTTCATCTGCCGCCGCCGGGTTGGAAGCCGGGGAGGCTGCGCAGGCGCAGTCGCCGCCGTCGTGGCGAGGGCCGCAGCCCGACCGCCAGCCGGTGCAGAGCCCAGGCGAGGAGCGCGAGCAGCGACAGCGCGATCGCGGCGACGGTCGAGTAGGCGACGGCGACCAGCAGCGGTCCGCCGCCTTTCTGCTCGCGCTGCAGCAGCTGGTGCTCGTCGCCGAATGAGCGGGTGAAGTGCGACGGCGCCGGCGTTTCGCCGACCGGGATCGCCGCGTCGCGGGGGAGGAAGATCGGCAGCGCGGTCAGGAAGTTGCCGTCGTGGAGGCGGATCATCGCCTTCCAGTTGCCGTAGACGGGAATCGGCTCGGTCGTCCGGTAGACGCCGGGCGCAGTCCGCTTCAGCGGATCGACGACCAGGCCGCCGCCCTGCCAGGCGGTGACGTCGAACCACTCGGCGCCGGCTGCGCCGTCGGGCGGGTCGACGTGCACGGTGGCTTGGACCTCGCGCCCGGCCCCGCCGCCGACGTCATGCAGGGCGACCCGGGCGCTCACGCCTTCCTGGGTCGGGGTGTAGAGGCCGTAGGCGACGAGCGCCGCCAGCACCGCGGCGCTGCAGAGCGCGGCACGGCGCAGCTGGGGCGAGCGCTCGACCGGCTCGGCGGCGAGGTGAGTGCCGATCCAGGCGCCGATCGTGGCCCCGGCGATCGCCCCTGCGAAGCCGACGATCGCCGCTTCGGGGAACGCCGCAGCGGGCCAGGGGAGAGGCATCCATACGTGGGACCAGGCCCACTCGGCGGCAAGGCCGACGGTGCCGATCCCGATTCCCGAGACCAGCCCGAAGCGCAGCGGCTTCTGGGTCGAGACGAAGAGCGCGACCGCCTCGACAACCGCAGCCTCGGCGAGATAGAGCGGGAAGTGGGGGGTGGTCTGGCCGAGGACTGGGCCGACCAGCAGCGCCAGCCCGCCGCGCAGGAGGATGAAGAAGCCGGCGGCGCCGAGGGCGGCGCCCCGGCCGGCGTAGACCCGCGCCACGACCAGCCCGACCCCGGCGGCGACCATCAGCATCAGCGGCTGGAAGATCAGCTGGAACTGGGGGACGCCGAAGTCGAACTCCGCCTGGAAGGTCGAGAGGCCGAGCATCAGGCCGCCGGTCATGGCGACGGCGCGGGCCATCTTCGTGTGGGTGGGCTCGACGAGCGGTTTCTCGGCCGCGGCGTTCGCTCGCGTGCCCTCCACCGCCAGCACCGCGATCCCGACCAGGGTCATCGCCGCGCCGCCGATCAGCATCAGGTGGGTCGGCCCCCAGAGGGTCACGTCCTGGCCGAAGAGCCGGTGCCAGATGTCGTCGAGCGGGAAGCCGATCAGCGAGAAGGCGCCGCAGGCGCAGATCAGGACGCCGCCGAGCGGCGCCCACCAGTCGCGGCCGATCCGCACCGCGACCGTGCTTGGCCGCTCCTTCGGCAGGACCATCGCGAAGAAGCCGGCGCTGAAGATGCCGAAGAGGCCGGCGAGGATGAAGTAGTGGGCAGGGTTTGCGAGCGGGCCAGGGTCGCGCCCGTTGTCGATGTGGAGCGAGATGTCCCAGTACATGCCGAAGACGGCGGTCAGCAGCGAGACCGTTGCGATTGCCGAGGGAAACGCGACCCAGCCGGGCATGCCGGAGGTGCGCTCGCTGTGGTCGGCGAGGCGCTGGAGGACCTGGACGCGGCCGCTGCGATGGCCGAGCCCGAGGTAGAGGAGGGCGGCGGTGACAATCGTCGCCGCCGTGGTGGCGATCACGATCTGGCCGATTTCGGCGCCACCCGCGGGCGGGGCGGCTGCGGCGAGAACGGTTGCGAAGTCGAAGTTCATCGGAAGTCCTTGCGGAAGAGGGTGGATTGCCAGAAGCTTGTTCCCTCATAAACGTTACCTCAAACGAGGTTACATTCAGAATGTAGAATCGTCACATGGCGACTCACGTGACGAAAAAAGCGGCAGCCGATGCCGATTCCGCCACCGTCGAGGCCAACCTCACGGTCGAGCAGCTCGCCTATGAGACGGGGATGTCGGTGCGGAACATCCGCAACCACCAGTCCCGCGGCCTTCTGCCGCCACCCGAGGTCCGCGCCCGGGTGGGCTACTACGGGCCCGACCACGTCGCCCGCCTGCGCCTGATCCAGGAGATGCAGTCGGAGGGCTTCAAGCTCAGCGCGATCTCCCGCCTGATCGGCGAGCACGGCGCCGATGCCGACCGCTTCGTCGGCCTGCGCCAGGCCGTCACCGCCCCCTTCGCGACCGAGGCCCCGGAGGTCTACAACCGCGAGGAACTGGTGGAGAAGTTCGGCGCCGACGACGACAAGCTGCTCGAAAAAGCGCAGAAGCTCGGCCTCCTCGTCGATCTCGGCGAGGAACGCTTCGAGGCCCCGAGCCCGGCCCTCCTCCGCGCCGCCGAGGCAGTCCTCGGCATGGGCATCGAGCTGTCAGCGGCCCTCGCCGTGATCGAGAAGCTCGAGCGCAACTCCCAGGCCTCGGCCCGCACCTTCGTCAACCTCTTCGTCGACGAACTCTGGAAGCCCTTCGACCAAGCCGGCCGCCCCGAGGAGGGCTGGGACGAGCTGATCGAAGCCATCGGCCGCCTTCGCCCCCTCGCCTTCGACGCCCTCAACGCCACCTTCCGCCTAACCCTCACCACCGAAATCGAAAAAGCCTTCGGCGAAGTCCTCGAACGGCGCCAGAAGAAGAAGTAGGGCGCCGCGCGCGCCGAGAGAGCCGACGCCCGGACTTGAACCGGGGACCCCTTCATTACGAATGAAGTGCTCTACCAACTGAGCTACGCCGGCATTCGGCAGCCATTCTAGGAAAGGGCCGCTTCTGACCCGTTCCCCCCGTCTGTCCGTCTCTCAATTAGTCGGTAAGATGATATCTTACTTCTATGAGAACGACCGTTTCCACCAAGGGCCAGATCGTCTTGCCAGCAGAGTTCCGCCAGCGCGACGGCATCCACCCCGGTCAGGAGTTCGAGGTCGAGCGCCTCGGGGCGGATGAGTACCGCCTGACCCGCGTTGCAGCGTCCAATGAGGGGCTTGTCGACTGGTTGCTCGCCTGCCCGCAGAAGGGCTACTTCGTCGCGATCGACTCCGAGTCGACCGACACGCTGTGAAGCACCTTGTCGATGCCAACGTCCTCTCCGAGGCGACCAAGCCCGATCCCGACCCTCGGGTGGTCGAGTGGCTGCGTGCCAACGAGCGCTCGCTCGTCGTCGACCCGGTCATCCTTGGCGAGGTTCGCTTTGGCATCTTGCTCCTCGATTCCGGCGCTCGGCGCAGCGAGTTGGAACGCTGGTTCGAGGGGGGTATCGCTCGCATCCATTGCCTCCCCTGGGACTCGACGGTGGGGCTGCGCTGGGCCGAGCTGCTGGCGGATCTGCGCCGTCGCGGCCGGCCGATGTCGATCAAAGACAGCCTGATCGCCGCCAGCGCTCTCGCCCACGACCTGGTGCTGGCAACCTTGAACCGACGTGACTTCGAGCCCGCCCAGGTGAAACTCGTCGATCCGCTTCTCTGAAAAGAAGGTGCAGCTCCAAAGTCACCGAGGGGATCGGCGCTCGGTTCCGTCGCGGCTGGGGGAGATGATCCCGCGATGGCCAAGGTGGTTACCGCGAAGCGGCGGACTGAGAATGAGATCGAGTTCGGGCGGATTGTCGCCTTCAGCGATGGCGTCTTCGCGATCGCGATCACGTTGCTGGTCCTCAACCTCAACATCGACACGGGGCTGACCGAGGGGCAGATCGACAACGCGCTCTGGGCGCAGCGGGAATTCTTCCTCGCCTACGCGATCAGCTTCGCCGTGATCGGCCGGTTCTGGCTGGTCCATCACCACTTCTTCTCCGAAGTCGAGGCTTTCGACGGGCGGATGATCGGGCTAAACCTGCTGTATCTCGGTTTCATCGTCCTCATCCCCTTCAGCAGCGAGCTGCTGGGCGAGTATGGGGGGAAGACGACGGCGTTGGTCTTCTACTCCGTCAACCTGGCGGTCGTCGTCCTGCTCGGGCTGCTGATGAGCGCCGACGCGCGGCGGCGCGGCCTGACCAGCATCGACGACCGCACCCACCGCGAAAACCGGGTTCGCAGCGCCTACATCGCCGGCATCTTCCTGCTCTCGATCCCGTTCGCCTACTTCGCGCCGGCGATCGCGCCCTACCTCTGGCTGGTGCTGTTTCTCGACCCCTCGCGGCGCCTGGCGGGGCGGGGCTCAGCGGGGGACGAGGAAGGCGACGGACCGCCCCGGCCGTGAGCAGGTGACCGACCAGCCGTGGTCGGTGACGACTGCCTGGCAGCGGTAGTCACCGATCGAGCAACCCCACCGCGACACTCCCGCGGGGCGGTCGCAGTCCGAGCTGTGTTCCCATTTCGCTTGGGTTACGGCGGCGGGGTTCTCCGTCGCCGTTTCGGAACCGGTGACGCCATCTTCCGCGCTCCCGCACCCGGCCAGGGCGAGCGCGGCGACGATCGCAAGTGAGGCGACGATCCGCATGCGCGGAAACCTACCCGTCGGCCTCCTCGCCAGCCTCGATCTTCTCGTGCGGCATCTCCCCGCACACCGGGCACTCCGGCTCCGGGACCACCGGCTCGCGTTTGACTTCCATCGTCCGCAGGTCGTAGATGTGGGATTCCCCCTGGGTCGCGGGCCTGCTCAGCCCCGTCAGCAGGTGCATCACGTCGAGCGCCACCCCGCCGCCGATCAGGCCGCAGGCGGGTCCCAGCGTCGCCGCCGGGCTCGGTTTCGCCCGCCGCTGCTCGACCGCGATGTCGAACAACGGGTAATCCCGCCGGTAGCCGATCTCCTGGCAGATGTAGCAACCGGTTTTGCCGGGGACGTAGAGCGGCCCGATCCTGGCGACCGGTGGGAAGTGGCTCATCGTGATGTAAGGGATGCCGGCGGCGAAGCAGGCCGAGTTGCACCAGCGCTCGATGTCGTGGGCCGGCCAGTCGGCGGCGTCGATGACGACGTCGGAGCCGGCGATGAACTCGGCGATGTCCTCTTCGCTCTCGAGCCGGCACGCCTCCGAGGTGACCTTCATTCCCGAGTTGAAGGCCCGCAACCGCGCCGCCGCGCACTCGACCTTGAGCAGGCCGACGTCGGCCTCGGTGTAGAGGATCTGGCGGTTGAGGTTGGAGACCTCGACCCGGTCGCCATCGATCAGCCACATCTCGCCGATCCCGGTGCAGGCGAGCGCCCAGGCCGACCAGCCGCCGAGGCCGCCGACTCCGAGCACCGCGACCTTCGCCTCGCGCAACCGTTCCTGGCACTGCGACGGCGTCGAGCCGGCGGTCCCGATGTCGCTGAAGTAGCGCAGCTGGCGGTCGAAGCGTTCCAGTTCCCCCGCCGGCACCAACTCGTCGTCGGCGGCGTCCTCGACCACCTCCAGCTCCTGCAGCTGCACCATAAGCTCGTCGACTTCTTTCGTCCCGAACTCCTCCCGCAGCTCCTCCACCGTCCGTTTGCCATTGACCGCGGCAAGCAGCCGGCGTTCCCCCTCGTTCGGCTTTTCGATGCGGATGTCGTTTTCCGCGCTCGGTCGCAGCAGGTAGACGTCACCCTCCGGCGTTTCGATCTCCTCGGTCGTCCTCTTGATCCGTGGTCTTCGCAACAAGCCCTCCCCCAGGTAGCACCTCAACCCACTAGAGACCGCTAAAGCGGTCGAAGCGTTTCTAGGTCAAGAGGGAACGGGCTCGCGCAAAGACCGCATCGGTCATCGGCACGGTCAGCTTGCCGGTGAAGGTGTTCTGCTGGCTGGGGTGGTAGCAGCCGATCACTCGCCAGGGCCCAACCTCCGCCTCGGCCCCGTGGCCGAACTTCGGCCGCGGCCGCGGCACCTCCTCGCCCAGCGCCCGCGCGGCGCGCAGGATCCCGTCCCAGCCGAAGGACCCGAGGGCGACGATCACTTGGAGGCGGTCGAGCAGCTCCAACTCGCGCTGCAGGTAGGGGAGACAGGTGTCCCGCTCCTGCGGAGTCGGCTTGTTGGCCGGCGGCGCGCAGCGCACGGTCGCGGTGACGAAGGCGTCGCGCAGCTCGAGCCCGTCCTCGCGCCACTCCGAGGTCGGCTGGTTGGCGAAGCCGGCGCGGTGCAGGGCGGCGTAGAGCCAGTCGCCCGAGCGGTCGCCGGTGAACATCCGCCCGGTCCGGTTGGCACCGTGCGCCGCCGGCGCTAGTCCCACCAGCGCCACCCGCGCGTCGGGATCGCCGAAACCCGAGACCGGTCGCGCCCAGTAGTCCTGGCCGCGGTAACGGCGGGGCGGATCCGCCGCCTGCTCCTCGCGCCACTCGACCAGCCGTGGGCAGAGGCGGCAGTCGTGGATCTCCCCGGCCAGCGCGGCTAGCGCGCGAGCGCGGTCGTTGCTCATAGGCTTGGCCTCCACCTCATGGCCCCCAACCGAATCATGCGCGGCCGGCTCGTGCGCCGCGCCCTCGTCCTCTGCCTCGTTGTTCTCACCCTGGCTGTCGGCCTCGGCGCCTGCGGCAGCAGTGGGGGCGAATCTACGACCGACAAGGCCGCGGACGTGAAGGTGCTGAACGAAATCCTCGCCCGGCAGCTGGCGGCTGTCGACGCCTACGGCCAGGCGCTGCCGGCGCTGCGCGGCGCCGACCTCGTCCTCGCTCGCCGTTTCCGTGCCCAGGAACAGGAACACGTCGATGCGACGACGAAGACCCTTCGTGGCCTCGAAGGCGAAGCCGATCCGCCGGCCGAAACGATCGAAGCCGGCGAGCTGAAGACCCCACAGGACGCGATGCACTTCCTCTACGAACTCGAAAGCGCGACGATCGACGCTGAGCTGAACGCCGTCGGCAAGCTGACGATCGGCTGGCCCCGGCCCTTGGTCGCGGCGATGGCCGCCAACCAGGCCCAGCGGCTGGTCCTGATCCGCCGCGCGCTCGGCGCCGGCCCGCTGCAGTTGGTCCCCGAAGCCTTCGAGACCGGCGAAACGGCCGCCCCAGACGAAATGATGCAGCGATGACCGCTCCCCTCTACGCCATCGGGCGCTTCTCCTCCCGCCACCACTATCCGGTGATCGCCGTCTGGGTCGTGCTGGCGATCGCGCTGGTCGCGATCAGTCATTCCGCCGGCAGCAAGACCAGCGAAAACCTGACCCTGCCGGGCACCGACTCGACCAAGGCAACTGAACTGCTCGAAGACGACCTGCCCGAACAGGCCTATGGCAGCAACCCGCTGGTGCTCGAAGCGCCGCAGGGGAAGCTGACCCAGGCGAAGTACTCGGCCGCGGTGGCGGAAACGGCGAAGCGGCTGAACTCGCTGGGCGACGTCAACTCCGCCGTCAGCCCGCTCAGCCCGCAGGGCGCGAAATTCCTCAGCGAAGATCAGTCGATCGGTTACTTCCCGGTCGTGCTCTCGATCGGGCCCGGCGAAATCGACGAAGAAGAGGCCGAACGGATCCTCGACGCCGCCGCGCCGGCGCGCAAGGCCGGGCTGAATCCCGCCATCGGCGCCTACGTCGGCCAGCAGCTCTCGAAACCGGCGACCGAGACCAGCGAGGCGATCGGCCTCGCCGCGGCGGTGATAATCCTCCTCTTCGCCTTCGGCACCGCGACGGCAATGATGCTGCCGATCGTCTCCGCGGTGATTGGCCTCGCCTGCGCGCTCTCGATCATCCGCCTACTCGAGCACGTGCTCGAGGTGCCGGGGGTCGCCTCGACGCTGGCGACGATGATCGGCCTCGGCGTCGGCATCGACTACGCCCTGTTCATCGTCACCCGCCACAAACTGCAGCTGGCCGACGGGATGGACCTGCGCGAGTCGATCGCGCGGGCCACTGCGACGGCCGGCGGTGCCGTCGTCTTCGCCGGCTTCACGGTCGTGATCGCCCTCTGCTCGCTCGCCTTCGCCGGTATCCCACTCGTCTCCACCCTCGGCTTCACCGCCGCCGTCGCGGTGGTCGTCGCGGTCTGCGCTGCGACGACGCTGCTGCCGGCGATGCTCGGCGCCCTGGGTCCGCACATCAACTCGCTGCGGGTCAAGCTCGGCAAGACCCATCCCGACGACAAGGAGCCGCACGGCTGGCGCCGCTGGGCGGAACGGGTCAGCGAGCGGCCCTGGACCGCGACCGTGGTCGCGCTGGCGATCCTCATCGTCCTGGCGCTGCCGGTCCTCCAGCTGCAGCTCGGCCAGAACGACATCAGCGCCCTGCCGAAGGAAACGACTTCGCGCCAGGCCTACGACTCGCTCAACAAGGGCTTCGGGCCCGGCGTCAACGGACCGCTGCTGATCGCCTCCGAATTCAGCTCGCCGGCCGAAGCGAAACAGGTGCTGCCGAAGCTGCAGAAAGCGGTCGGGGGCGCCTCCGACGTCGCCGCGGTGACCGAACCGACGCTCGACAAGGCGGGCACCGCCGCGGTCTTCACCGTGATCTCGAAATCGGAGCCATGGGCGGACGAGACCGTCAGCCTGGTCGAAGACCTGCGCGCCGAAACCATTCCGGATGCGCTGGAAGGGACCAAGGCAAGCTCCTACGTCGGTGGCCAGACCGCCGGCTACATTGACCTCGCCAGCCAGATCAGCGACAAGCTGCCGCTGATGATCGGGATCGTCGTCGCCCTCAGCTTCATCGTCCTGCTCGTCGCCTTCCGCTCGCTGCTGGTGCCGATCAAGGCGGCGGCGATGAACCTGCTCTCGGTCGCCGCGGCCTACGGGGTGGTGACCGCCGTCTTCCAGCTCGGCTGGGGCTCGTCGTGGATCGGCCTCGACCACGCGATCCCGATCGTCAGCTTCGTGCCGCTGCTGATGTTCGCGATCCTCTTCGGCCTCTCGATGGACTACGAGGTCTTCCTGCTGACGCAGATGCGGGAGCACTACATGGAGTACGGCGACGAGCGCCGTGCGGTGGTCGAAGGGCTGGCCAACACCGGCCGGGTGATCACCTCGGCGGCGGCGATCATGGTCTGCGTCTTCACCAGCTTCGTCCTCAGCGGCAACCCGGTTGTGAAGGAGTTCGGCGTCGGCCTCGCAGTCGCGATCGCGATCGACTCGACCCTGGTGCGCTGCCTGCTGGTCCCGGCGGTGATGGTGCTGCTCGGCAAGCGCGCCTGGTGGCTGCCAAAGTGGATCGACCGCTGGCTGCCGAAGATCAGCATCGAGGGCGAGGAGTACTTCGCCAAGAAGGACGCCGCCGATGTTCCCGCTCAATCTGCCTAACGCGCTGACGCTACTCCGCATCCTCGCGGTGCCGGTGGTCGTCGTCGCCCTGCTCGGTGAGACCCCCAACGGCGACGCCCTCGCCGCCGGCGTCTTCGCCCTGGCGGCGGCGACCGACGGCCTCGACGGCTACTTCGCCCGTTCCCGCGACTCGATCACCACCTTCGGCAAGCTGATGGACCCGCTCGCCGACAAGCTGCTGATCACCGGCGCCCTGATCTCCCTCGTCTCCCTTAACCGCCTCGAAGCCTGGGTGGCGATGGTCATCATCGCCCGCGAGGTCGCCATCACCATCCTCCGCACGATCGCCGCCGAGCGCGGCATCGTCATTGCCGCCAGCTGGCTGGGAAAGCTGAAGACCGTCCTCCAGATAGCCGCCGTGATCGCCCTCATAGCCACCAACCCGGCCCCCCTCGGCGTCAACATCCTCGTCTACCTAGCCCTGGCCGTAACCGTGATCAGCGGCGCCGATTACTTCTTCGGCCTCCGCAAGCGAATCGAGGAGCTAGAGCGCGAACGAGCAGCCAAACAGCTCAACCGAAAAGCCGCCGCACCCTGAGCCGTCCCAAATTTCGGGTCGTTGGGGAGGTGGGTGCCCCTCTCACGAAGGCTCAAGAAGTCACGGTGGCGCCCACAAGTCCGATCAGCTGCGCGACGGTCTTCGGGAGAGGGGCACCCACCTCCCCCTTCCTCATCCCTAAGAAGCAGGTGCCTCGAGCCACTCGCGCATCGTCAGGTGATGCGCTTGGGGCTCGCCACTCTGCAGCTCCGCCCGCAGGTCCCCGAGGGTTCCGTAACGCTCGGCGACGACGTTGTGGCGGTGGATCGTCTCGAGGTTCTCCTGGCGGGCCATGACGAAGGTCTGCTCGGGCAGGCCGGGGTAGTCCTCGACCACCTGGCGGACCATCTCGCGGACGCAGTCCTCGACGAAGCGAGGATGTTCGTGGGCTTTGACCACGACCGACATCTCGTCCGAGCGCTTCATCAGCTCGTAGATCTCCGAGCTCATCGAGCTCTCGACGATCCGCAGCAGCTCCGGCGCCTCGATCCAGGCCGGCCCGCCCTCGGGGCAGCCGATATGGAGGGTGCCGACGCCGCGCTGGTTGTGGGTCGCGATCGGGACGAGGTCGACGATTCGCTCGATCTGCTCGGCATCGAAGCCGTCGGCAGCAAGTCGTTCGCGCGAGAGGCCGGCGACCATCTCCTGCGCACAGGGGCAGGCGGTCATCCCCTGGGCCTCGACCCCCGTCAGGGTGCGGGTGCCCTGCGCCGAGGAGACGGCGGTGCCGTAGAGGACGTAGATCTCCTGGGTGCTCTTGCCGGTCTCCGGCGTCTCTACCGTCTCCGGATAGCGGGCGGTGATCGAGACCTCCGCCCGCTCGCCGCCCTGGCGCTCGCGCACCTTTTCGGCGACGTGGGCGGCCAGCACCTCGGCCTTGAAGGCCTCGCCGAGGACGACCTCGTCGATCGCCTCGCCGACGATCTCCTCGAAGCGGGACATGTGGACGCCGGCCTGCTGTGGGTTGAGATCGACGAAGCACTCGAAGCCGGCGTAGAAGAGATTCTCGACGCCGTCGGTCTTTACCCGGATCACCTTCTCGACCCCGGTGACGCCGACCCGCGAGAGGCTCACCTGCGTCGCCGGCAAGGAGGCTTGGACGTCGGGGGCGGCTGGGGTGGCGGTCGGCTGGCTGGCCATCGGCTAACGAATAGTAAGCGACGGAGCACTTCGGACGATGGAGAGTTTTTTCCGCCTATAATCCGACGCGGCCGGAGCGTCAGGGCCGGCCAGCGGGAGATTGGGGAGAGGAAGCGGCCAAGCAGTGAGCATCGAACCGTTGGAGACCACGGCTGACGTCATCGATCGCGATCAGGAGACGAACCCGATCGGCGAGATCGATGAGCTCCAGGGACTGATCGCCCAGGGTCGCGAGCGCGGCTACCTGACCTTCGAGCAGATCACCTCGACACTCGAGGAGGTGGAGATCACCAAGGAACAGGTCTCCCAGCTCCACGCCCATCTGGTCGAGCACGGAATCGACGTCATCGCCGAGGACGGCGTCAGTGCTTACAAAGCGCAGCGCAGCGGCGAGAGCGCCGGCGCCTCGAAGAAGGAAGAGCTTGACCTGACCGTCGAGCCGAGCCTCGACTCGCTGCGCCTCTACCTGCGGTCGATCGGCCAGGTCGAGCTGCTGACCGCCGGGCAGGAGGTCGAACTGGCGAAACGGATCGAGCGCGGCGACATGCTGGCGAAGCGGCAGATGGTCGAGGCCAACCTGCGCCTCGTCGTCTCGATCGCGAAAGGCTATCTGGGGCGTGGCCTCAGCTTTCTCGACCTGATCCAGGAGGGCTCGCTGGGGTTGATCCGGGCGGTGGAGAAGTTCGACTACCGCCGCGGCTATAAGTTCTCCACCTACGCGACCTGGTGGATCCGCCAGGCGGTGACGCGGGCGATCGCCGACAAGGCGCGGACGATCCGCATCCCCGTTCACATGGTCGAGAAGCTGAACCGGGTCGCCCACGTCGAACGCCAGCTGGTGCAGAAACTGGGGCGCGAGCCGGAGCCGGCCGAGATCGCCGAAGAGCTGCGCTGGCCTGTCTCCGACGTGCGCGACATCCTCCGCGTCGCCCAGCTGCCGGTCTCACTCGAGAAACCGGTCGGCGACGAGGACGAATCGGAGCTCGGCGATTTCGTCGCTGACGACGCCGTGCTGGAGCCCTTCGAGGAAGCGAGCGAGCACCTGCAGAAGGAGGGTGTGCAGAAGGCCCTCGCCGTCCTGCCCGACCGCGAGCGGCAGGTGATTGAACTTCGCTACGGCCTCTCCGGCGCCGAGCCGTTGACGCTCGAGGAAGTCGGCCGCACCTTCGGCGTCACCCGCGAGCGGATCCGCCAGATCGAGAACAACACGCTGAAAAAACTGAAGCGCCTCCCCGAGGCGCAGATGCTCCGCGACGCAAGCTGACGGCGCCTCGTCAGCGGGGCTCCAAGACGAAGACGCCTACCTCGCGGTCTAGCTGCGACTCGTAGTAGTCCCAACCTTCGTACTGCTGCATGTGGCGGCGCCAGAGATCGGCCCGCTCCTCGCCCTCGGCCAGCCGCGCCCTGACCGCGACCCGCTTGCGCCGTATCTCGACCTCGCCGTCGGGGTTCGCCCGCAGGTTCAGCGACCAGGCCGGCGTCTTCGCGTTGCCGGCGTTGGTGTTGATGACGACGAAGCGCTCGCCGTCGGCCAGGTAGAGGACCGGCGCGGTCCGCGGTTGCCCCGATTTGCGGCCGGTGGTCGTCAGCAGCAGGATCGGCGCCTTGCCGAGCTTGCCGCCAATGCGGCCGCCGCTCAGCCGGTAGACCGGCGCGTTCAGCTTGCCGACCAGCCGCAGACCGGTGGCGCCGAGGGAGTTCGAGAGTCTGGACCAGAAACGATCGCTTGGCATAGGCGCGAGTATCTCACCGAGGTAGGGTGGAGCGATGGCCGATCCGCACCCCTTCCGCATCGCCGCCGAGAACAAGGACCTCGACCTGCTGGCCGAGGCTCTGCGCGAGGACGTCGTCCTCCACAGCCCCGTCCTCTTCCGCGGCTTCGAGGGCCGCGACACGGTCAGCGCCGTCCTCACCCAGGTTGCGGCGACGTTGGAGAACTTCTCCTACACCGACGAGCTGGCCGAGGGCGACACCGTGGTCCTACGCTTCAAAGCGACCGTCGGCGACCGCGAGCTGGAGGGCATCGACTTCCTCGAGCTCGATGACGAGGGCAAGGTCCGCGAGTTGACCGTCTTCATGCGCCCCTTCTCAGCCCTGACCGCCTTCAACGAGCAGATGAAAGCCCGGCTCGAAGCCGCACAGGGCTAGGCTGGCGGCTCGGTCCCCAGCTTCTCGAAGACCAAGCGTCCCTGTCCATCGGCGCGTGCCCACAAGCGGTCGCCCGGCGAAATCCCCGCTTCTTCGCACGGCGTGTTCGGAAAAGTCGCTTGGCGTTTAGGACGCAACAGGATCTGCCTGCTGGTGGAAGTCGATGGGGGAGACAGGATTCGAACCTGTGTAGGCATAGCCGCTTGATTTACAGTCAAGTCCATTTGACCGCTCTGGCACTCCCCCGCTAATGGTGGGACGCTTGCAATTGTATTGGCCGGCGCGGGACCTTTGTAGATGAGGTCTTCGAACGGCGTGCCTTGCTCTACCTCGAACTCCGAGTACTTGGCTCCTCCCAGCGCGATTGAGCGGGCCGCCTCTACGAGGGGGGCCGGGATGAACCACCGGCGTCCGTCTCCGACCAGCACGAAGAGGTAGTCCACTTCAGCTGGGTCGAACTTCTTTGCCAAGCCGGTCCAGCTGCGATTGCCGCCGTTGGTGGCGATCGAAATCCTCCAGTGTTCGTCCCCCGACTTCACAGGCCCACGAAAGGTCGAGGTTTTTACCTGGACTTTGATTAGCCGGTCATTCCATTCAGCCATCAGATCTATATGCGGACTGTGATTGAACGGGACCCAGACCGTCGCACCCTTGCTGCCGAGCCACTCCATCGCCGACATCTCCCCGATGTCGCCCTGGACGCGTCGATTGACGGCTCGCTCGCGTCGATGTGGAGAAGCTTTGAGCTCGGAATCCATCGTCGGCATCCTTGCAAATTCCGCAGACAGAAAACCTCATTGCTCGTAGCCGATGGCGCTCGCCTGAAAGGATGGCCGCATGCTCGATGACCGCGTAATCGCTATCGCCGGAGTGGGAGGGGGTCTTGGGCCGCTTGTCGCTGAACGCCTCGCCGCGGCGGGCGCGACTGTCGCCGGGACCGATCGCGACCAGGGCACGCTCGATGCCATAGCCGCCGATCTCGGTCTTCCGCCCGAGCGCTGGGACGGGCGCAGCGTCGACCTTCTCGACGAGGACGCCGCCCGCGCCTGGTGTGCGGCGCTGGTCGAGCGCTTCGGGCGGGTCCACGGTCTGGTCCACCTGGTCGGCGGCTGGCGCGGCGGGCAGCCGCTGCAGGACGCGCCGCTCTCGGACTGGGAGCTGCTGCACGACCTGCTCGTCCGCACCGTCCAGCACACCACCCGTGCCTTCCACGATCAGCTCGCCGCGAGCGCTCACGGGCGCTTCGTTCTCGTCTCCTCGAAGCAGGCGCAGGCGCCGACCGCGACCAACGCCGCCTACGCCGCCGCCAAGGCCGCGGCAGAGGCCTGGACCCTCGCCCTCGCCGACGGCTTCGAAGGCGGCGGCGCGACGGCCAACATCCTCGTCGTCGACGCGATCCTGACGCCGCGGATGCGCGAAGAGGAGCCCGACAAGGATTTCCCCACCTTCACTCCCGCCGAGGACATCGCCGACGGCATCGCATTTCTCTGTTCGGACGCGGCGAAGAAGATGAACGGACAGCGCCTGCCGCTTACCATGGGTGGATGAGCAGTCGGAAAGGGCAGAACGCCAAGCCCGACGGCATGATGACCATCGGGGAGCTGGCGCGGCGGACCGGGATGACGATCCGCAACATCCGCGCCCACCAGACGCGTGGCCTGCTGCCGCCGCCCGAGGTCCACGGCCGCACCGGCTATTACAACGAGGACCACGTCGCGCGGATCGAGCTGACCCGCGAAATGCAGGCCGAGGGCCTCAACCTCGAGGCGATCCGTCGCGTGCTCGAGTCGAGCGACGGCTCCTCCCGCGAGATGGTCGACTTCGCCCGCGCCGTCCGCGCGCCATTCGAGGACGAGACGCCGGAAATCTTCGACACCGACGAGCTGGCCGCCGCCTGGGGAGTCGAGCGCTTCGACCCCAAGCTGCTCGCCCGCACCGAAAAGCTCGGCATCCTCCGCTCCCTCCCCGACGGCAAGGTCGAGGTGATCAGCCCCCGCCTGCAGCGCGCCGGCACCGCCCTGGTCGAGCTCGGCGTCTCCCCCCAGGCCGCGGTCGAGACCGCCGAGCAGCTGCGCCGCTCCTCCGAGAAGGTTTCCCGCACCTTCGTCGAGCTCTTCGTCCGCGAGGTCTGGGAGCCGTTCGACAAAGCCGGACGGCCGGAGGAGGACTGGCCGAAGGTGCGCGAGGCACTGGACGGGATGCGCCCACTCGCCTCCGACGCCCTGTTGGCGATGTTCCAGATGACGATGGGGGAGTCGACTGAGAAAGCCGGCGAACGCACCCTCACCGACCCGGCCCGCTCCTCCCGCAAACGGCGCCGCAAGCGCAGCTCTTCTAGCCGCCGATCGTAAAGCGCTTGCGCAGCGGCTTCGATTCGTTCGCCGATTCGTCGGTCGCCCGCAGCACCGCCAGGTAGCGCCCGGGGCGCGCCCGGAAATGCTTCCAACGCGCCCCCAGCCGCAGGTGATTGATACCGATGAAGACGTTCCAGGTCTCGAAGCCGTTGTAGACGCGCTTACCTTTCGAGTTGAAGCGGTAGTACTCGGCGTCGAGCCTGCCGCGCTCGCTGGTCTGGACCTCGAAGCCGAGCCCGTTCGAGCCCCTCGTTTCCCGCTTCGGCATCGAGAACGACCCCAGCGTCGGCGGCTTCACGTCGACGTTGAGCGGGGATTGGGGGCCGGGGTCCGAGCTCGGGTTGCCGGGAACGTCGGAAACGACCACCGTGCCCCGCACCGCCGCGTGCAGCTTGCACTGGAAGAAGTATTCGCCCGGCTGGTCGAACTGCAGCGTGTAGCTGTCGCCGGCGCGGTGGGCGGGGGAGTCGGTGCCGGGGTCGGAGTCCCACTGCAGATCGTTGGCCGAGATACCGGTGACCGAGTGGGCCAGGTCGGGCCCGAGCCAGTCCCAGGTCACCTTCTCACCGAGGTCGACGTGGACCTGCGGACGGGACCAGGCGTAGTTGGCGATCGAGACGCGCGTGTTGGCCGCCTGTGCCGATGGCGCAAACAGTCCCGCCGTCACGAGGAGCAGACCCAACGCAGTTGTCCCCGGTATGCGGGGACAACTGCGTTGGCTGGTGCCTAGGAGACGAGGTACCAACCGTTCATCCCCTGGTGCAGGTGCTGGAAGACGTGGCAGTGGTAGAACCAGCGCCCCGGGTTGTTCTCGACGATTTCGAAGGAGAACGAGTCGGCCGGGCCGAACGTTTTGTTGTCGACGATCCGCCCGTCCGGTTCGCTCCAGCGATGGCCGTGCAGGTGGAAGGTGTGGAAGAAGTTGTCGATCCCATAGACATGGAAGCCGACCCGCTGGCCGACCCGCGCTTCCAGGGTCGGCGTGTTGCCGGCGTAGGCCTTGCCGTTGACGCAGTAGAAGGTTTCCCGCAGGCCGGTGATCGAGGGGTCGAAGGTGTGGAAGGCGAGGAAGAACTCGACCTCAGGTCGCGCTTCTCCCGGCTTGCGGATCACCAGGGGCCCGAATAGCCCCTTGAAGACCGGCAGCGGGTCCATCGGCCCGTGGTCGTGGTAGAGCCAGGTCCCTTCGGTCCCTTCGTGGGCCTCCCAGACGTAGGTGAAGGTCCGGTTTCGCTGCACGAAGCCGCCGGGGTCGGTCCATTTGCCCTTGTAGGCGCCGTCCATCTCGTTGGCGTAGAAGATCCCGTGCGGATGCATCGTCACCGGCGCCTGCAGCTTGTTGCGGAAGTGGACGACGACGGTGTCGCCGACTTCGGCTTCGATCAGCGGCCCCGGCACCGTCACCTTGCCGAGCGGGCTTTTGAACCCGGCGGTGTAGAGCCGGTAGCCGTAGGCGCCGAACTTAGACTTGCCCTTCACCTTCTGGGCCATCATCTGGTCGCGGTGGGTGGGGACGATGTCCCACTGCACCGGCTCGGCCGCGATCCAGTACTCCCGCGTCTGGCCGCCGCTCGGCAGCGAGGCCAGCCGCCGCGCCCCCGGGTCATCGCCCCGCCACTCCGCCGCCGTCACCTTCGGCGGCACCTTCAGTTGCCGGGACAGCCCCTCGACGTCGATCTTGCCTTCGTCGGTCGCCACCTGCTGGCCGGCGATCGTGCACAGCAGCGCGCCGCCGGAGAGGGCGAAAAAGCCCCGCCTGTCGATCGGGTCGGGTGCCATCGCGCCCTATTTCTTGACGGTGACGGTCATCCTCATTTCCGAGGGGTGGACCGTGCAGATGAACTTGTAGGTGCCAGGGACTTCGAAGGTCCGCTGGAAGCTGGCGTCGGTCACTGCCGTGGTCGTGGTCGAGAACCGCCCCTTGTTCTTCAGCCCCTTCGGACCCTGCTTCAGGTGGACGTCATGCGGATAGGTGTTGTATTCGGACCAGATCCACTTCACCGACCCTCCCGTCTTGACCGTCACCGCGGTGGGGGCGAAGTAGAAGTCGTTCACCGTCACCTTGACCGGTGGCTTCTTCGGCGCCTGCGCCGCGGCCGCGGTCACCCCCAGAAGGGCAACCGCAGCGACGCAGAGGGCGACGACAAGGGCACGGAGTTTCCTCATCCGCCTCATTTGCAGACCACCTCGCCCGGCAGCGGCGCGATCTCGACCGGCTGGAATTTCTGGAACGCCGGGTGCGGGGCCACCCGCCTGACCCAAGTGCATTCCTGCGTCTGCGGCGGGTTCGAGGTCGCGTAGCCGAGGATCGTCTTCGGGTCGCTTTCGTCCCCGAGGTTGATCTGCAGGCCGGCGACGATGTCGAGGCTGCGTACCTGGTCGGCGAGGACCGGGGCCTGCGGGCAGGCCGGGTAGATCTGGCTCAGCGGCGTTTTGCCGTTGCCGGGAGCAAACGTCGCGCCCGCGGTGTTGGCGCTCCAGCAGTTGCCGCCGCCGGTGGCGTCGTTCCAGAAGTCGAATTCGCCGTTCGGGTCGACCCCTTCGCGGCCCATCGTGTTTTCGGTGATCTGGTTGTTGATGTTCTTCGCGTCATCGCCCTCGTTGGCGACGAAGACTTCGCCCGGCCCCGAGAAGGAGGCGATACCCCACTTGTAGTTGCCGAACACGTTGTTGTCCTTGACGACATTGCCGGCCCCGCCGTAGAGGACGATCCCCACCCCGGTCGGGTAGTTGACCGTCGCGCCCGCGACCTGACCGAGCCCGCCGGAGACGGTGTGGAATTTCGAGCCGGCGAGGAAATAGTTGTAGTTGTTCCAGAACACGTCATTGCGTTCGAACACGTTCCATCCGTTCGGCTCGAACCCCTCGCTGTCGAGCGTGTTGGGAACGATCCCGGCCCCGTTGTTGTAGAAGGCCGATTCGACGATCTTCACGTACTTGGAGTTGGTCCCCGAGTAGCCGAGGACGTTTTCGTAGCTGCGGTCGTTCTTCAGTAGCGTCCACTTCGGCTTGCGCTGACAGGGCTTGGGCGGCGGCGCGGTGCCGTGGTTGGTCCAGGTCTTCGAGTCGCACGGCGTTTCGCCGACGTAGAAGGCGGAATCGCCATGGTGATACCCGGCCGAGTTGATCATCTTGCCGCCGTAACAGTTCTTCGCGAAGAGGCCGTAGGAGCGGTTGGCCGAGGCCAGCAGGTTGTCCATCGTGTAGCCGTTGCAGTGCTGGCCGCCTTCGTTGGCGGCGTGGATGAAGAACCCGTTCGACTGGTAGTTGCGAGCCCACATGTTTTCCAGCACGAGCCCGTCGACGCTGATCGCCTCGATCCCGTTCTGCGCGGCCCCCAACTCGCCTTTCGCGTTCTTGCCTTCCAGAACGACCTTCTTGCGGTCCTTCTTCGTCCCCTTGATGACGAGGTCGTCGAAGCTCTTCTTGCGCTGGGTGCCGTCGAGCACCACCCCTTCGACGTACTTGCCCGGGCGCACCGCGACCACGGCCTTCACCTTAGAGTTCTTCTTCTTGCCTTTGAACGACCCCGCGGCGTCAACCGCCTTTTGGATCGTCCGGTACCGGCAGCCGTGCTTGCAGACTTCGAAGGTCTGCGACTTCGCCTGCTTCTTCTTCTGTCCGCTCTTGCCGGCCATTGCCGGCGCGGCGAGGGTCCCGAGCGGGGCGCATAGCCCGAGAACGAGAAGGGGGACTGCCAGCCTGTGCTTCATATCGCTCCTTGCAGCGTCGTTTGACATCCGACCCTGCCTCCCAGCGGGTGTGCAGCCGCCGGGCCCCTACCCGGCGTTTGAAGCGTAGCGGAGCCTGGCCGCTCAGCCAGGAACGATCTTCCGCATCGCTTCTTCGAGTTCAGACACGCCAAAGGCGCCCTCGATGCGGTCGCGGATGATTCCGTTCTTGTCGATCAGGAAGGCCCAGGGCTCGGTTTCCAGGTTGTAGGCCTGGACCTGGGGCCGCGGTCCCTTGCTGATTTCGTTGTCGTTCCAGATCTCCATGTGGATGAAGTCGGCCTTGCCCTTGTAAGAGTCGGCGACCTGCTGGGCGACGTCGACGACGGGTCCGCAGACGCGGCTCTGACAGAGGGCCGGCGTCGCGAACACGAGCACGATCGGTTTCTTGCCGACCGCGTCGGCGAAGTCCACCTCATGCATCTGGTCGGGGGGTACGCGGGTGTCGATCTTCGCCAAGTCGCCGCCGACGTCGGCGGCGGTCGGGGTGTGGATCACCAGCGCCTTCTGGCCGACCTGCGGGATCTGGGGGGAGGCGCCGACGACCGGGGTGGCCGTCACCCGTGACACTTCCAGCCCGTTGTCCCCCTTCAGCATCGCCAGCGCCAGCCAGGGGCCGTTGCGGTCGAAGTCGACCTTGGGTACGACGTAAACCGTGGTCGCCTCTCCGGGGGCGCCGGCGCCGCTTGCCCGGTAGGCGGGCTTCGCCTCCAGCGAGGTGACCTGAGCCGGCAGTGGGCCGGTCACCGGCCCCTTCGCGTCCTTGGCGAAGTAGAGCGCCACGTCGGCGTCGTCGACCAGTTCGTTGCCGAGGGTGAAGACGCCGAACGGGTAGCGGTTCTCGCCGATGTCGAAGGTCTGGGCAGCCGGCGCGATCACCAGCTTCGACGGCTTCGCCCCCGAGTCGTGCAGCAGATCCCCGATCGTCTTCCCCTTAGCGGAGGGGAACTCGCTTGCCGCCGGAGCCGGGCGCGACGCATCTTCGGAGCCGCCGCAGCCGGCCATGATCGCGGCGGCGAGGCAGAGGGAGAGGGCCAGAAGGAGAAGGCGTTTGCTCATTCCCGGCACGCTACACACCCCGGATTGGGAACTGCCTGGCGCAACTTGGGATTGCGGAGCGGTGTTGTCTGTCATAGACCTCAGAAGCCTCTCTCCGCCAGCGGTGGCCCTATGATGCACCAGCCGCTGTCGGGGACCAGGGGCTCTGACGCAAAAGCAAATAGGGAGGCCCCTCATGGCTGGGAAGAAGTTGATCTTTTCGCTCGTCGCCGTCATCGCGCTGTTCGGAGCAGTTGCGGCCCATGCGACGGAAGACGAACGCGCCAGCTACAAAGAGGCCGTCGAACCGATCTGCAAGGCGAACACCGAAGCCAACGAAAAGATCCTCAAGGGCGTGCGGGAAAAAGTGAAGTCGGGGAAGTACGACGCAGCTGCCAAGCAGTTCGACGGCGCCGCCAAGGCCCTGAAGAAGACGCGCACCCAGCTCCTCGCGGTGCCGAAACCGCCCGAAGACGCGGCGACGCTGACGAAATGGCTTGGCTATGCGAAGACCGAGGCGCAGCTGTTCGAATCGATCGCGGCGAAGCTGAAGAAGGACGAAGTCACGGCCGCCCAGAAGATGGTGGTCCGCCTGGTCAGCACCGCCCGGCAGGCGAACAACCAGGTGCTCGCGTTCGAATTCCGTTACTGCCGCTTCCAGCCTTCGAAGTTCATTTAGGCGAGGGCGGGCGACTCCAGGGTTCGCAGCGATGACGGTGCTCATGGGCGCCCGCACGCCGAGCGAGAGCTCGCGGGCGCTCGCCGCATCGATCACCCGCGGCGACCTCGACGCCGCGGCGCACTGCTTCACCAAAGACGCCTGTCTGCTGACCCCCGATGCGACCGCGGTGCGAGGCCGGGAGGAGATCAAGCCGATCCTCCATCAGCTGATCGTCGCTCGCTCCCAGATCGAGGTCCAGGACAGCTCGATCGTGCTCGCCGGCGAGGTCGCGCTCTGCAACGAGCGCTGGCAGGTCACCTCCGCCGGCTCGGAGGGAGCGCCCTTCACCAGGGCGCTGACGCCGACGATGGTGATGCGCGAGATCGAGGGTGCCTGGAAACTCGCTGTGGCGATGCCGTGGGGACGTCGCTGATCGGCGGGCCACCGTCTAGAATCGTCCTGAGCGTACGGCCTCCCAGGGAGGCCGACCCGCCCGGATAGCTCAGTTGGTAGAGCACTTCCATGGTAAGGAAGGGGTCACGAGTTCGAGTCTCGTTCCGGGCTTCGGAGACACATTCGGCGATGGCGACGATGCAGCGCCTACCATTCGCTTCGCAATGGCCACCCCGCTCACGACCCGCTCCGAATGGCTCGCTGCTCACCCACCGAGCGCCGCCCAGCTGACGCAGACGTTGGCCGGTGTCGCCCGCCGGACTCTTGACGGAGACGACTTCGGCTTCGCTGCGCGGGAGTTCCTCGACGAGTTCGCCCTCCGGGGTGACGACGGCTTGCGCGCGGCGGCGATCGCCGAGCGACCGGAGGCGACCGGAGACCGTCGCCACGACGCCTACCTTGGTGCTCTGGCTGAGCATCTGGCCGCCGTCCACGCGCTGGCCCGTCCGGCCTGGTCGATCGAGCCGACTCGCTTTCTCGATCGCTTCTGGTTCGTAAGCGACGTCCCGGGGTTCCGGGCGATCTCGATCGCCCAGGCTCCGGCCGCATTCCGGCGACGCGGCGTCTTCGTCCCCGAGCGATCGCTGCACCGGGTCTGAGATGGACCGCGACGAGATCATCGACTCCTTGACGGCTCTTGCCGCCGAGCTCGACCGCGAAGGAATCAGCGCCGAGATGTATGTCGTCGGCGGAGCCGCGATTGCCCTCGCTTTCGACGAGCGGCGGGCGACCCGCGACATCGACGCCGTCTTCGAGCCGAAGACCCGGGTCTACGAGGCAGCTGCGGTCGTCGCCGAGGAGCGGGGTCTCCCCGCCGGATGGCTGAACGACGCCGTCAAGGGTTTCTTGTCAGGCCCGGACCCCGCTGCCTCTCCTGTCCTCGATCTCCCGGGGCTGCGCTGCTTGACGGCTTCCCCGGAGATCCTGCTCGCGCTCAAGGTGCTGGCGCACCGCGCCGGGGAGGACGAGGCCGACGTGCGCCTACTCGCCGCCGAGCTCGGCCTCGATCGCGCCGACCAGGTTCTCGAGGTGGCCGAGCGAACCTTCGGTGGCCGCTTGGATCCCGCCGCCCGCTTCTTCGTCGAAGAGCTGTTCGGCTAGCCGGATCGGACCTATAGGCTGCGCGCCGTGGACTTTGCCCTGACCGACGAGCAGAGTGATTTCGTCGACGCGATCCGTGACTTCTGCGACCGCGAGTGCGGGACGCAGGATCAGCGCGAGCGGCTGACCGACGGCTACAAGGAGCACCACAACTTCGACATCTACAAGCAGATGGCGGAGCTCGGATGGCTCGGGGTGACGATCGACGAGCGCTACGGCGGCTCGGGTGGCTCGATGCTCGAGGCCTGTCTCTTCATGGAGGAGACCTCGCGCGGGCTGGCACCGATCGGCGGCTATGCGACGACGCTGATCGTCGCCGGCGCGACCGAGCGCTTCGGCACCGAGGCGCAGAAGGAAGAGATCCTCGGCGGGATCGCCTCCGGCTCGGTCGAGGCGATCGCGATGACCGAGCCGGAGGCCGGCTCCGACGTTGGCGCCCTCTCCTGCAAGGCCGAGGCGGTCGACGACGACTTCGTCATCAACGGCCAGAAGGTCTTCTGCTCCAACGCCCATATTGCCGACCACGTCCTCGTCGTCTGCCGGACCAACCGCGACGGCAGCAAGCACGAGGGGATGACGATGCTCTGGGTGCCGCGCGAGGTCGAGGGGATGGAGATCGTCCCGATCGAGACGATGGGCGGCCGCGAGACCAACCACCTCTACTTCACCGACTGCCACGCCCCCGCCGACGCGGTCCTCGGTCAGGTCGACCAGGCCTGGATGCAGCTGATGGCCGGTCTCAACGTCGAGCGATTGATCCTCGCCGCGACGATGCTCGGCATCGCCCAGCGCGCCTTCGACGACCTCCTGCTCTACGTCAAGGAGCGCCGCCAGTTCGACCGCCCGATCGGTTCATTCCAGGGCCTTCAGCACCGGATCGCCGACCTCGCCACCGACCTGCAGGCGGCCCGTCTGATGACCCACTGGGTCGCCTCGATGGTCGACGAGGACCCCGACCGGATGCTGCCCCAGCAGGCCTCGATGGTGAAGCTCTTCGTCACCGAAGTCGCCAAGCGCACCACCCTCGAGGGGATGCAGATGATGGGCGGCTACGGCTACTCCTCCGAGTACGACATGGAGCGCCTCGTCCGCACCTCGCTGGTCTCGACGATCTACGGCGGCACCAGCGAGATCCAGCGCAACATCATCGCCAAAACGCTAGGGCTCTAAGCAGTGGCAGCCAACCGGCCGCCGTCGACCAAGGCCGGCTTGCCGATGTGGAAGCCCTGGGCGTAGTCGATCTCGAAGGCCTGGACAAGGGCCAGGGTCTCGGGGCCTTCGATTCCCTCGGCGACCGTCTCCTGGCCGAAGGCTTTGGCGAACTGGACCAGGGCCTGGACGAGGCGCTGGTCGGTGGGGGAGGAGGGAAGGTCGCGGATGAACTCGATGTCGATCTTCAGATGCTGGATCGGCAGTTCCTTCAGGTAACTGAACGAGCTGAAGCCGGTGCCGAAATCGTCGAGCCCGAGGCCGCAGCCCATCTCGGTGACGGCCTGGGCGAACGTGCGGGCGTGGCTCATGTTGGAGATCGCCGCGGTCTCGGTGATCTCGAAGTCGAGCCAGGCAGGGTTGAGCCCATCGGCGATCGCGTTCCGCACGTCGCGGATCAGCCGCGGGTCCGAGAGCGAGGCACCGCTGACGTTGACGGCGATCGGCTGCGAGCGCCCCGCCAGCTCGATCGCCTTGGACAGCACCAGCCGGTCGATCTCGGTGATCAGCCCGAGCCGCTCGGCGGTCGGCAGGAACGAGGAGGGCGGGATGACGTCGTCGTTGTCGTCGAGCATCCGCACCAGCAGCTCCTCGCGCGCGACGCACCCGCGCCGCAGGTCGAAGATCGGCTGCGCGTAGACGACGATCCGCTGCCGGTCGATCGCTTCGCGGATCCGGTCGGCCCAGGTCAGTTTCATGTTCGGGCCGCTGGCCGCGTCGACCGCTCGGCCGCCGCCCGCCTCCTTCGCTTCGCAGAGGGCGATGTCGGCGGTGATCATCAGCCCTTCGGCGGTGACTTCCTCGCCGGTCCCGCCGAAGGTGGCGATCCCGACGCTGGTGCCGACGGCCGGCTTGCCGCGCTCGCGGATCAGCGCGATCAGCCGCTCGGCGGTGGCCATCGCCTGACCCGGGGTAACGCGCGGCAGCAGCAGGCCGAATTCGTCGGCGCAGATCCGGGCGGGGAGGTCGTTGACCCGGGATTCCTCCCGCAGCGTCGCCGCCACGGTTCCCAGCAGCCGGTCCCCGGCCTCGTGCCCGAGCGAGTCGTTGACAATGTGGAAGGAGTCGATGTCGAGCAGCAGCAGCGCGCCCGGCTGCTCGCGATGGAGCGGGTCGAGGATCCGCTCTTCCATCGCTTCGACGAAGCTGTCTCTGTCGTAGAGCCCGTTGCTCTCAATCGTCTCTTGCACCGTGACTCCCGACTGCCCGTAAGGATTGCGTGCAAAACGACTTTACAAAAAATTGGGTAGAGCGTGTGATCTATTACCTGACTGGTCGGCGTCAGCCACTCCTCGCCCCTCGCATGCCGCTATCCTTCGCGCAGCCTCGCGCTTCGGCCCGGGGTTTTTCTTCTGTAACGACTACCTCAGGCACGGAACGAGGGAGAAGATGGCTCGCGGAGATGTCCGCATTGCGGTGACGATGGCTTGCGAAGAGTGCAAGCGACGGAATTACCAGACGAACAAGTCCCGGCGGAACACTCCGGACCGGATTGAGATGCGCAAGTTCTGCCGCTGGTGTGGCCACCACACCGCTCATAAGGAGACCCGGTAGTCCCAAATGGCAAAGACCCGCGCACAGCGCAAGGCCGAGCGCCGGGCTCGGGAAGCTGAGGAGCAGAAACGCTCCGGCGGGCACGAGAGTGCTGCGCAGGCTCAGCACGACACGCAGGTCCCGATCTCCGGCGACGAGGCGCTGATCGAGGCGCGGGAGCGCGGCATGGCCGCGGGCGCCTCCGAAGAGGCGATGCGCCTTCCCGAGGACCAGCAGAGCCCACGCGACAACCGCCGGACCGAGAAGCGGGCGGCGAAGGAAGCGGAAAAGCGCAAGCGCGAGGAGCAGAAGAAGCGCGAGCGCGAGCAGCTCGACAAGAAACAGAAACAGGCCAAAGCCGAACGTCAGCGCTCCGGAGTCATCGGCTTCCTCATATCCTGTTGGCAGGAGCTGAAGAAAGTCCAGTGGCCGGATCGCGAGACGCTGATCCAGGCAACCGCTGTGACGATCCTCTTCGTCGCCGTCGCGGCCGCTTATCTCGGCGCTCTCGACGCGGCATTCAGTTGGCTCATCAAGCAGATCCTCTAACCAGGATCCCGAAACAAAGGCTTCCTAGATGTATCGCTGGTACGTGATCAACACCTACTCCGGGCACGAGAACAAGGTCAAGCACAACCTCGAGCACCGGGTGCAGACGATGAGCCAAAACCGCAACGTGCGGCAGGTCGTCGTTCCCACCGAGCAGGTCTCGGAGATGAAGGACGGGCAGAAAGTCCAGACCGAGAAACGGACGATGCCCGGCTACGTCCTCGTCAACATGGAGATGACGGACGACGCCTGGGGCCTGGTCAAGAACACCCCCGGGGTGACCGGCTTCGTCGGCTCCCGCAACAAGCCGGTGCCGCTCTCCAAACCGGAGGTCGACCGCCTGCTCCACCGCGAGACCGCCGAGCGGCCCCGCACCCAGGCGCAGTTCTCGATCGGCGAATCGGTCAAAGTCATCTCCGGCCCGCTTTCGGACTTCTCGGGCGAGATCGCCGAGATCAACGAGGACGCGGCGAAACTCAAGGTGCTGGTCTCGATCTTCGGCCGCGAGACGCCGGTTGAGGTCGGCTACGACCAGGTCAAGAAGATCTAGGTCGCAAAGACCGCTACCCTCCCCAACCGCTCATGGCCAAGAAAGTCCTCACCCTCATCAAGCTGCAGATCCAGGCAGGCAACGCCAACCCGGCGCCGCCGGTCGGTCCCGCCCTGGGTCAGCACGGCGTCAACATCATGGACTTCTGCAAAGCGTTCAACGCGCAGACGCAGAGCGAAGGCGGGACGATCATCCCGGTCGAAATCACGGTCTACGAGGACCGCTCCTTCACCTTCATCACCAAGACTCCGCCGGCCGCCGTCCTGATCAAGGAGGCGATCCGGATCTCGAAGGGCTCCGGCGAGCCCCACGTCAACAAAGTCGGGACGATCTCCGACGCCCAGATCCAGGAGATCGCCGAACGCAAGATGCCCGACCTCAACGCCAACGACATCGACGCCGCGAAGAAAATCATCGCCGGCACCGCCCGCTCGATGGGCGTCGACGTCGCCTAGGAGACTTTCATGGCCCACGGCAAGCGATACCGCCAGCAGTACGAGAAAATCGACCGCGACCGCGCCTACCCGCCGGCCGAGGCGATCGCGCTGATCAAAGAGACCGCCAGCGCAAAATTCGACGAGACCGTCGAGCTGCACATCCTGCTCGGGGTCAACGTCCGCCACGCCGACGAGCAACTGCGCGGCACCCTGGCGCTCCCGCACGGGCTCGGCCGCGACGTCACCGTCGCCGTCTTCGCCCAGGGCCAGCAGGCCCGCGACGCCGAGGCCGCCGGAGCGGACTTCGTCGGCGGCCAGGACCTGGTCGAGAAAGTCGGGGAGGGCTGGACCGACTTCGACATCGCGATCTCGACCCCGGAGATGATGAAAGGCGTCGGTCAACTCGGCCGCGTCCTCGGTCCCCAGGGCAAGATGCCGAACCCCAAGGTCGGCACCGTCACCGACGACGTCGAGAAGGCCGTCAAAGACTCCAAGTCCGGCAAAGTCGAATACCGCACCGATCGCCAGGCGATCGTCCACATGACGGTCGGCAAAGCCAGCTTCGATCAAAGCCAGCTGCTCGACAACTATCAAGCCATCATCGAGGAGATCATGAAAGCGAAACCCTCCTCGTCGAAGGGCAAATACATCGTCTCCGCCACGCTGGCGACGACGATGGGTCCCGGTGTTCGGGTCGACTCGGGCAAAGCCGCCGACCGCGAGGCCGCGGCTGCCGGCGCCGAGGAGACCGCAGAGGAATTGGCAACCGCCTAAACTGCGTCGCCGCTAACCCCAGACCACCGGCGGGGCAGTGCCCAGAAGCCCGGTGCAGGTGAGACGATGAACCGCGAGGAAAAGTCAGCAGCCATACAAGAGATTGCCGCCGAGATCGAGGGATCTGAGGCGATTTTCGCTGTCGACTACCGCGGCATCAGCGTTCCCCAGGCTGCCGAGTTGCGCGCCAAACTGCGCGAAGCCGATGCCAGCTTCCGCATCGTCAAGAACCGCCTGACGAAAATCGCCGCCGACCAGGCCGGTGAGGAACGCCTCGCCGAGCTGCTGAAGGGGCCGACCGCGCTGACCTTCGTCCGCGGCGACACCGCCCAGGCGGCGAAGGCGATCACGACCTTCAACAAAGAGCACGAAGTACTCACCTACAAGGGTGGCTTCATGGACGCGACCTCGCTCGACGAAGTCGCGTTCAAATCGATCGCCAAACTGCCCGGCCGCGAAGTGCTCAACGGCCAGCTGGCCGGCGTCGTCGCCAGCCCGATCACGGGCTTGGTACGCGGCCTCGGATCGATGATCCAGGGCTTGGCACTGCAGCTCGGCCAGATCGCCGAGCAAGGACTTGTTTCAACTGAAGATTCAAACGAGGAAGAGGGGTAGCGACTGATGGCAACCAAAACTTCAACCGAGGACTGGATCGAGGAGCTGAAAAGCATCTCGGTGCTCGAGCTCTCCGAGCGGATCAAAGCGCTCGAGGAGGAGTTCGGCGTCTCCGCGACGGCCGTTGCGGCTGCCGCGCCGGCCGCTGCCGCCGGTGGCGGCGGCGAGGAGGGCGGCGCCGAAGAGTCTTCGACGGTCGACGTCATCCTCAAAGAGGTCGGCGGCCAGAAAGTCCCGGTCATCAAGGTGGTCCGCTCGGCGACCGGTCTCGGCCTGAAAGAGGCCAAGGCCATCGTTGACGAGGCTCCGAAAGCGATCAAAGAGGGTGTCGACCGCGATGAGGCCGACAAACTCAAAGCAGAGCTCGAGGAGGCTGGCGCCACGGTCGAGCTCGCCTAGAGCTCAGCCGGGCGCCTCTCCGATCCCGCTCGGGGAGCCAAGCCTGCAGCCGGGCGTGGCCGTGTGTTATTTTTCGCGGTCGCGCGCCTTTTGAGTGCCCCTGCCCATATTTGCGCAGTATCCACGTCCCTCTGACCGTCCGAGGAGTCGCCGACTTTGGCACGTTCCAACGCTGCCCCCGTAACCCGTAGGAGCTTTTCCCGCCTAGACAACCCTCTCGAGGTTCCACACCTGATCGATATCCAGCGACGTTCCTTCGAGGAACTGACGGATCCGAAAAGCGGTGGCCTGCGGGAGACGATCAACGACATATCCCCGATCGAGGACTACACGGGGAACCTCCAGATTGTTTTCGGTGCCTTCAAGTTCGAGGAGCCGCCGCACACGATCGAGGAGTGCCGTGAGAAGGACATGACCTATTCGCGGCCGCTGACCGCGACGGTCGCCTTTCAGAACAAGGAGACCGGAGAGATCCGCGAGCAGGCCGTCTTCATGGGCGATTTCCCGTGGATGACCGAGCGCGGCACCTTCATCATCAACGGCACCGAGCGCGTCGTCGTGACGCAGCTGGTCCGCTCCCCGGGCGCCTATGTGATGGCGCCGAAGGACCCCGAAAAGCAGGTCTTCATCGCCAACCTGATGCCGGCCCGCGGCTCCTGGCTGGAGCTTGAAGTCGACAAAAAAGGCAAAGTTTTCGTCCGCATCGACCGGAAGCGGAAACTCCCGGTCACGGTTCTGCTGCGCGCGATGGGCTACGTCGAGGACCAGCAGCTGCTGGACATGTTCGACAACTCGATCTACCTGCGGCACACGATCGAGGCCGACACCGAGGCGACCCGGACCGAAGAGGGCGCCCTGATCGAGCTGTTCAAAAAGCAGCGCCCGGGCGAGCCGCCGTCAGTCGACGCCGCCAAAGGCCTGCTCGAGCAGCTCTTCTTCGACCCCAAGCGCTACGACCTAACCCGGGTCGGTCGCTACAAGCTGAACGCCCGTCTCGATCTCGACATCGACCTCGAGACGCGGGTGCTCACCCACGACGACATCATCGCCCTGGTCAAGGAGCTGGTCTCCCTGCCGAAGCTGCTCGGGATCCCCGAGGAGATCGACGAGGAGAATCCGATCAAAGACTACGCCGCGGAGGCGATCACCTATCCCCGCGAGCCGGTCTACGAGCACCTCGACGAGTACGAGCATTTCGGCAACCGCCGGCTGCGCACCGTCGGCGAGCTGATCCAGGAGGCCTTCCGGATCGGCCTCTACCGGATGGAGCGCGTGGTCCGCGAGCGCCTCACGACCGAGGACTCCGACGCGATTACCCCGCAGACGATCATCAACATCCGCCCGGTGGTGGCGGCGATGAAGGAGTTCTTCGGCTCCTCGCAGCTGTCGCAGTTCATGGGGCAGACCAACAGCCTCGACGGCCTCACCCACCGGCGTCGCCTCTCGGCGCTGGGCGCCGGCGGTCTGACCCGTGAGCGGGCCCCGATCGAGGTTCGCGACGTGCACCCGACCCATTACGGCCGGATGTGCCCGATCGAGACCCCGGAGGGACCGAACATCGGCCTGATCGGCTCGCTCGCCTCCTATGCCGAGATTTCCGAGCACGGCTTCGTTACGACCCCGTACCGGTTGGTCAAAGACGGCGTCGTCAGCAAAGAGATCGTGCATTACGACGCGACCCAGGAGGAGGACAAGGTGATCGCCCAGGCGAACTCCGAGTTCGATCCCAAAACGGGCAAATTGAAAGGCCCCCAGGTCCTGGTTCGCGCCGGCGAGCAGGAGTACGCCACGGCGACCCCCAAGGAAGTCGACCTGATGGACGTCTCACCGTCCCAGATCTGGTCGGTGGCGACCTCGCTGATTCCGTTCCTCGAGCACGACGACGCCAACCGGGCGCTGATGGGCTCCAACATGCAGCGCCAGGCGGTGCCGCTGTTGAAGCCCGATCCGCCGTTGATCGGCACCGGCATGGAGCGGCGCGCCGCGACCGACAGCGGCGACGTGGTTCTCGCCAAGTCCGACGGCGAAGTCAGCCACGTCGAC
>CAWAUA010000005.1:0-94334 GCA_963785175.1 uncultured Actinomycetes bacterium
GACAGGTCTTGGATGCCGGCCTGAGCTGGTGGCCGGCCGACACGTGGTTGCCCCACCTAAGGCAGGCAGTGCCTGGTAGATGCGGTTGTGTCAGCGCTAGCGGTCCCATAGTGTGGCCGCTCCCGTTCCCTTGGAAAACTGAGTGATTCCGATTCCTCCCACCGATATCCCGGCACATTCACCCAACGTTCTCTCTACCACCGTTCTCCTTAGTGGCGGTTTGGACTCTGCTACCGCGCTCGCCTCTCTTCGGGAGCGGGATCTAACGCCAACTTCGCTCTTCATCGACTATGGACAGCCAGCTCGGATCGAGGAGCGCACTGCCGCCGAGCGCATCGCCGACCGCTTCGGTGTCGCTCATCGCAGCGTTACGATCGATGGCCTTCCGGAAACCCACGGCGAGATTCTGGGCCGCAACGCATTGCTCGTGCTGACGGCGACGATGGCAGCACCGGCCCCGCAAGCGATCGTTCTGGGCGTCCACGAGGGAACCGAATACTGGGACTGTTCACGAGAGTTCGTCGGCCGCATGCAGAGCCTCCTGAACGGCTACGCGGCCGGGGCCGTGCAGTTGCTGGCTCCCTTCAGCGCGCTGTCGAAGCCCGCTGTCTACGTTCTTGCCAAGAAACTTGGCGTTGATATCAGTCTCACGTACAGCTGCGAGCGAGCAGACGGACCCTGTGGTACCTGTCTTTCGTGCAAGGACGCCGAGGCTCTTGCTCGCTGAGCGTCGCACCATAACGCTCGGCAACGGAGTCGAGGTGACCACGCCCCTAGTCATCCCGTCGCTGTCCACTCGCAACGTCGGCCGGCTTGACCAAGAGGACGATGAGGGCCACCCGCGCCCACCGGTCTCGTATGCCTCGATGGCACTCAAGTTCTTCGGCAACCACATCGATGAGGCCCTGCTCGTCTCCGCCTATGACCTCCATTACCGCGCCCTGCACGAAAGTGAGCGTCTGCTCTCCGGTGGCTCACCGACCCCTTTCCACCACCCAAGACTCCTGATGCTCGACAGCGGCCTCTATGAGACCCGTGAACGGGTTGGTTACGACGATGGCTATGAGCAGCCCAAAAAATGGACCCCAGAAATGTACGACGAGCTACTTGCCGCGCTACCCGAGAATCTGCCACTAGCGATCGTGAACTTCGATCTCAATGCCGATCAAATCACGGACCCCGAGCAGATGTCCTATTCAGCCCAGATCGCCCGCGCCCGCCGCTTCTTCTCCGTCCACAAGCCTTTCGCGTCAGTCTGCCTGCTGAAGCCCGAGCGCCCGCGCGGCTTTATCGAGCCCTTTCGATTGACGTCCAACGTCGCCGAGTTAAAGGAGTTCGACATCGTTGCCGTTACTGAGAAGGAGCTCGGAAACACGTTATTCGACCGCTTCGCTGGCCTGATTTCGCTGCGCCGCTTGCTCCGCGAGCACCGCGTTGAGGCCCCAATCCACATCTTTGGCGGTCTCGATCCGCTGCTAACCCCTCTCTATGTCGCCTGTGGCGCCGAGCTCGTCGACGGGGTCGGTTGGCTGCGCTACGCCTACTCCGAGCGGGACGACACCGCCAGTTACATAGAGTCGCGGCCGGTGCTCGACCTCGATCTCGAGAGCCGTGTTCCAACCCGTCTTTTCTACACCCTCTCTGACAATCTGACCTATCTGCGTTCGTTGAAGAGCCGGCTACAACTGTTGATCGACAGCCGTGACTGGTGCGCTTTCTCTCCAACGCAGGGTGAGGTCCTCGAGGAGTTCCTCGCAAGGGTCTTCAGCAAGATGGAGGTGACCTGATGGGCGGTGGCGGCGGCGGTTACAGGGTTGGCCCCGACGATATAGATCAAATTAAACGCGAGGTCGACCAGCGCACCGAGCGCTCAATGGCCGAGGCGGAGATCAACGACCTGCTCTCCCGCGAGCTGACCCGCATCAACTTTCGTGATACCGAGGCCATCTCGCGTCTCCTCGACGCGATCGCTGAGGCGCTCGGTAATGAGATTGAGCTCCAACGCCTTGGGTTCGGCGGCTCGATTGCCAAGCACACTTATGTCGATGGCCTTTCGGACATCGACTCGCTGCTTTACTTCCGCGATGAGGACGTGCAGGGGATGACTCCGTCTGAACTTCGCGACCGTTGCGCCGAGAATCTGCAGGCGAACCTGCCCAAGGGAAACGTGGAGCGCATCCGTCCCGGAGACCTCGCTGTCACCGTCACTTTCACGGATGGCACCGAGATCCAGCTCGTCCCAATCCGCGAAGCGCGCGACGGCAGCACTCAGATTTCCTCCGCCGACGGCAGGCGGTGGAAATCGATCGAACCTCGCAACTTCGCCCAGACCCTGACCCGCGTCAACCAAGAGCAGGCGGGGGCCGTTGTTCCCGCCATCAAGCTCGCCAAGGGCATCATCGATCGCCTCCCTGAGCACACTCGACTATCTGGCTACCACGTCGAGGCGCTTGCGGTTTCCGCGTTCACGGGCTACAAGGGACCGCGCACTCCACGTGAGATGCTCACTCACCTCTTCTCCTCCGCCGCCGAGGGCGTCAAACGCCCGATCTCAGATTCAACCGGCCAGTCGCGCCACATCGACGAGAGCCTTGGCGACACCGGCTCCGCTGCCCGCCTGCGCGCCTCCCGGGAGCTTGGGCGTATCGCCTCGCAGATGGAGGACGCCACCAGCGCCAACCAGTGGCGGACGCTGCTTGGCTCATGAGGGCTTCGGAGTTCAAGCGACAGCGCCGCCTCGTCGGCTTTTACCTTAATGCGCACACTTCCATAGCCCAGCGCCTTCGCCGTCGTCGTCGGGCGCTGATCGCTGCGATCATCGTTCTTTCGGTGCTTGCCACCGCGCTCGCCTTCGCCGATCCCGAGCGCCACATTGACTTCGTGGCTAGCGCCACCTTCCCAACCTGGGCCGGGATTCTCTCAGCGCTCGTCTTTGTCCTCGCCCTTTTCGATCTCCTCTTTGGTTTCGAGCGGGGCGCTGCTGAACACGATGACGCTGCCCGCCGCCTTGACCCGCTCGCAGCCCTCTACCGCGGTATCGCAGTAGAGGGTGACACGGTTGACACCGGCGACATCGACCTAGAGCACGAGTATTGGGCGGTAGTCAATTCGATCGTCCGCATCCCCAATCGCGATTTTGCCCGACTTAAGGGCCAGCATCTGCACCGGATCGCGATTAGTCAGGCCCTAGACACATACCCGAGCGCATCTCCCTGGCCAATTGGCCTCAAGCTGCGCTGGAGCCAGACGCTCTCCTATCTGCAAGGTCGTCCCAACTCCCGCGGCGCCGCAGAGCACATTCCTGTCTCCGACTTGTCACCACCGCCGTCTAGGGATTCCAAGTGAAGAGCTTGGAAAAGATCTCCGCCTGCTCGATTGAGTCATCGAGTGCGTTGTGGGTATGAGTGCGCTTGCTACGCAGTTCCTCTGGCAGGTCGTCGCGGCCCGCGTCGCCGAACGGAACACCGGCCTTCGTCGCGTACATCGTCTTCATGTCGATGCAACTCGAGAATCCGACCGGGTTTTGCTCTGCGGCATAGCTCTGGAGGTACCAGTAGAGAAACGGCCAGTCGAAGGCTGCCGGATAGGCGCAGATCACCGCTCGCGCTTCGCCGCTCACCGTTTTGATCCACTTGGCTACCCGTGCCATCGCCTCTGCGGGCTTCTCGCCGTCGCGACGCAGCGACTCACGGTCAAGCTGTGCAACCTCGGTCGCTGCCGGGTCGAAGTTGTCGGAGATGGGCGCCAACTCCAAATAAAGCGTCTGCTCCTCGGGGTCCGCCGGCTCATAGCGCTGGTCCTTCAGGCGCCCGGCGACGCAAAGTCCCAACGCCAGCATCGAGTAGAGGCCCGGTATTGGGCCGTCCGCCTCGACGTCGACAGATATGTAGAGCTCAGAGTTGGCGATTGGCTTAGGTTTCCAGCGAGGGCGGACGGATGAGCTACGCGGTCAAGGAGGCCTTTTTTAGCCTCCAGGGCGAGGGTGCCAACAGCGGCCGTCCGGCAGTGTTCTGCCGTTTTTCAGGGTGCAACCTCTGGTCTGGCCGGGAGGCTGACCGCACCACCGCAATCTGCGGCTTCTGTGACACCGATTTCCGCGGTACCGACGGGGAAGGGGGAGGTAGCTTCGCATGCGCTAGCGATCTCGGCGAGCATCTGCTCTCCTTATGGCCGACGGCTTCTGAGCCACCTTTCATCATCTTTACCGGCGGCGAGCCCACCCTGCAGTTGGACGAAGCCCTGCTCCTCCGACTCCACGTCGCTGGTGCTGTTCTCGCCGTTGAGACCAACGGAACCCGCCCGCTGCCCACAGGTCTCGACTGGGTCTGCGTCAGTCCCAAGGCCGGAACCGAGCTCCGGGTCGGTGCCGGCGAGGAGCTAAAGCTCGTCCACCCGCAGGCTGGCCTTGACCCCGCGGCCTTCCTTGACCTGCGTTTCGACCACTTCTTCCTTCAACCGATGTACGGGCCGAAATACGAGGAATCCCTCGCCGCTTGTGTCGCCTATTGCCTTGCCAACCCGCGCTGGCGGCTTAGCCTCCAGACCCACCGGGCACTGGGACTTCGTTAAGCCCATGGAGCTCTCTCGTACCTTTCAGATCGAGGCTGCTCACCGCCTTCCTTACGCTCCCGATGGACACCGCTGCCGCCGTCTGCATGGCCACTCTTTCCAGATCACCGTGACCTACGTCGGCGAGGTAGTGGAGCCTGAGGGATGGGTGTTCGACTTCTCCGATATCGACGCCGCCTTCGAGCCTCTTCGCGAACGTCTCGATCACCATTATCTGAACGAAGTCGAAGGACTCGAGAACCCAACTAGCGAGAACCTTGCTATCTGGCTCTGGGGAGCACTCTTTGATGCTCTGCCGGGTCTCTCGGCGGTTGAGGTTGGGGAGACCTGCCGAGGCCGTGTCAATTACCGCGGCCCGAGCCCCGGGGAAGGAGACCGGCCTTGATGCAAGAATCCTTGCACCGATACTCCCGACCCCCGAGGCTGGCGCGATGGTGCTGAGGAGCAGGCCGGAGGAAACGGCCAACGTCTACTGGGAACACGCTTGGGCGCTCGCCGCCGAGCGATACCCGGCCCCTGCGGCGGGTGGGCGGGCCGGCGAGACTGAGCTCCGCGCCGAACTCCTCTTCTGCCTTCTCGGTGGACACGCGGTCTGTTACGAGCACAACCTTTCGGCCGCTGATCGTCTCTGGAGTCTCGGGGTCCTTCGAGGCGAGCATCCCGAACCAACTCGCTCAATGATCGAGCGCGAGCTGCGTCGGCCCCAATTCGATCCGCCGCGCCGCGACGGCACGCCGCGCCGTTACCGCTTTCCTGTTCGCAAGGCGACCCTTCTATCCGGCGCGCAGCGTTGGCTCCACGAGCTGCCATCCCTCGCAGGCGCCCTGGCTGAGATTGCCGATGAACAGGGCCGTCGCGAATTCCTCTGCCAGTGTCCTGGCGTCGGCGCTAAGAGCGCCAGTTGGCTGCTCCGCAACACCGGCTACGCCGTGCGCCTTGCCGTCCTCGACGTCCACGTTGTCCGCGCCATGCAGGCATGTGGCCGCCTCGGCAGCGCCAAGCTTCCGCGCGACTACGAGGACGCCGAGGCTGCCTATCTGCGCTGGTGCGCGGAGTTCGATTTCGATCCCGCCCGCTTCGATCTGTTGGTCTGGGACTTCCAGCGCTGGCGAGGATGAGCCTCCTCGTCATCGGCGGGATCTTTCGCGAGGTCTTCTCGTCCGCGTCCAACCAACCCCGGTTGCACCTTGCCGGCAGTGGCCTCTACGCGGCCATTGCGGCGGCCCGCCTTGGGGCCAAGGTCACCCTCCTCGCTCCGATTGGCACCGAGGACTGCGAGGCTGCTGTAGTTCTCACCGACGAGGCGAGGATTGAGGCACACTTCATCAGTACCCCTGGTGCCAGCGGGCAGTTCGCATATGAACATAACAACGGCCTCGATCTTTTCCGTGGCTACCGTCCCGCCGAGGCTGAACTCAGTGAGGATGAAGTTCCGGAGCTGGCCACCGACTTCGACCAAGTTCTGCTTTTCGGCCACCCACAGTGGGACCCATGCTCCAGCCCACGGGTTGCCGCCTTGACCACGGGTGCCCGTCTTCTTTTCGATCGTCAGGGATGGCTTTCTCGTACTCGCTCCAGCGCCGCCGCGGCTGAACTTCCTGCTGTTGAGCGCGTCGCTCTCGCCAACTTCGGCGAGCGAATCGACGAACTTGGCCTTGGGCCGGCTATGAATCTCGAAACGCCACCTCCCTCGGGTTTCCGCGCCGCGATCGTCAAGGATGGGCGCTGGGGATCGCACTTACTCGAGATCGCCAGCCATCACGAGCTGGCAGCCTTCGCAACTGAAGTGGTGGGGGACCTTGGTTCCGGCGATGTCTTTGCTGGGGTCCTTGCCGCTAGCCTCGACCGAGGCGAGGATCTCAACTCAGCTATCCGGAGCGCGGCTGCCGCAGCCGCCGTGGCAATTGCCGAACCCGATCGGCTTCCCGGCGTCGACTTCGCCTCACGTGTCGAAACGACCATCGCCCGCGGTGACCTGCTGCCCATTCTTCCTCCCACTACCCGGGCGGTCGCCCCGATCGTGCTTGAGCATCCGGCAGGTTCGCTGGGCAGATATTTTGCTGAAGGCTTCGAATCTGCCCTTCAAGCCGAGGGTTTCGCCACGATAACGATCGCCCCGATCAACGGGGCTGGGCCGCGTCTCCGCGTTGATGCAGCAACCCTGCCGCTCCTAGGACCCGACGGGCCAATTGGACTTACCGAAATCACCGCCTGGCTCGGCGCCCAACTGTCGATCGCTTCCAAGCATGAGTGAAGCCACCGTTGTATTGGGCATCTCACAGGCCAAATCTCACTACCGCTGACCTCAACATGTAGACATCGTTCTCAGGCTCTGAGTGACCCTCAAAGCTAATAGCCGATGAGCAATATCCCTTCGAGCGGCAGAAGTAGGCGGTTACTTGCGTAAATCGCGTCGAGGAGGTTCATCGTGTCGCGATAGCTCTGCACGACGATGTTCTTTCCGCCAGACTTGTGTCGGTAGGAGACCTGTACCGCGAGGGCGAGGAAACGGGCGTCAACAAGAAGACTGGTTTGGATCAGGTCGCGGTAAACGGCGTTCCCACGCGCGCCACGACCAGCCCCTACCTCCAGCGCAATGCCGTCTCGTGGGTGAAAGGCATCCACCTCATAGGCTAGATCCTCGTGACCGCGCTCACCGAATAGGACAGGGCGGCGAATCTTCTGTTCTTTTTTCTTGCCGGTCTCGACTTCAAACTCAAGCGCTTCGAGGGCGGGTCGGATAGCTGCTAGGGCTTGATCGCTGGTCAGTCGGTTGTTGTTCGAGTCGATTGACTTCCTGACTCCGCTGAAGGCAGAGATCAGGGGCTGAGTCCACGCCGGTGGCCGCATACGCGGCGGGTAGTACTTCCACGGGGGAAACGACGCCATCCCCACATAGTGCCGCCTATTGTCAGAGTTGTCAGTACCGAGGCGGCTGTTCCCGGACTTCGCGCCGTTCTTCCACCGGCGGGACCTCGCCCGGGGCGACCGGCCGCGCGTGGCGGGACCAGACGATTTCTTGGATGAGGCCGATCAGGAGCCGGCGGCTCCGGTGATGATCAGGATCACGCCGATGGTGTCGATGGAGTCCCTGAACGCCTCGGCCCCCCCCGGTCTTGCGCAGACAACAGCTTACTTTTACGTCCGAGGCGATTGTGACCCTCCAGCCGTGCCGTACGAGCGGACCATCCAGATCGGAATTGTGGAGGGGGTGATCGTTCGTCTGAGCCAGTCCGGCAGGCCGATTGAGCGCTACTCCGTGCTCCTCATGGCTTATGTGGATGGGGCTTGGGAGACGGTTCGCGTCTACGACAATCATCGGGGGACCCATCACATGCACCGCTACACTCGGCAGAGCGGAAAGCAGCCCGCAGCGCCGTTTCATGAAGGTCCGACGAACGAGGCAATCCCAGCAGCGATAGCCCATCTCAAGGCCCATTGGGAAGCGATAATCGAGTCATGGAAGAGCTAGCCAAAAGCAAGAACACCCCCGGCACGGATGCCGCTTTCGACCTTCTGAGTCGGGTCGCTGTCGATCCTGAAAGCGAGGAGCGCTATCCGAGCGGGACCGTCTTGATCCCCGCCGATTCGCCCGATGCCTCGAAACTGATGTCTCGTGCGATTGACGAGCGCAAGCCGATGGCGATCGTCTTCCCCGATGGATCAGACGTGGTGGCGCGGCCTCCCGCTGCAACCGGCCCAGCCCTGATCGTCGTTCTCAGTCTCTTGTGGCTGGCCGACCACCTTCGGCGCAAGCGCGATCGCCCGACGTTCGTGCCGCGCGAGTGGGTGACCGAGTTCCACGCTGCCGGTTCTGCCGGGAAGCCTTACCTCGTCGCCTAGCTCGGGGTAGAGGTCATTGGCGGGATCTGAAGGCATGAGCGCACGATTCGCCTACTACGACCGAGACGCCGACATCGCCTGGCTTCCGACCGGCGATTCCGCAGACGTGGTTAGCGAGGAGGTCGAGTGGGGTCTGATCGACCACGACTCCGGCACCGACGAGGTTGTCGCGGTGGAGGTTTGGTCAGCGAGCAAACGCCTCCCGGCCGAGTTGCTTGCCACGTTGCCGGCGCCGGCCAGCACGCACGGCGCCGCTGCCTGATTGAGCTAAAGGCTCTGGTCCAACTCGGCGAGCAGGGCACTGAGGTCAGGCCGGTCTTTTAAGTCCAGCGGCGCTACCTGGGCCGTTTTACCCTTCAGGTTGAGCATCGGCTCTTCGGCGATGGTCAGGGCTCTAACGGGGTCTCGTGAGCCGCTTGCTCCCTCGAATCCGGCTCGGGTGAATTGGCCGACGTAGATCGCTGCCAGTTGGCCGGCGAGTTTCCCGTCGGTCTCGCGGCGGATCACCAGGAGCTGGATCAGGTCGGTGCCGGGCGCCACGGCGAGCGTCTCCTTCACAGTCGCCAGCACGTTGCTCCCTAGGGCTTCGACGTATAGGGCGTTGACCTCCGTTTTGGTGCGTTTCTTCAGCGTCCTTTTCCCGGTCGGCGTTCGTGCCGGTTTCCGCTCTGGCACGATGGCCTCCGGGGCCGAGAACTGCATCACAACCGTGGTCCTGTTCCCTTCGCAGTCGATCGCCGCCGCCGGCGCCTCGTTGTCGGCGAAGGCCTGCTCGAGAGTAGGAAGCGTGACTTCGGGATCGTTGGCCTGCAGTTTCGCCCAGCCCTCGTCCAGATCCTTCTGGTCCGCTGCCCGGGCGGCGACTCGCCTTGCCTCCTCCGCCTGGACTCGCTGCGGAAGTTGTTCGGTGACCGCGGCGTGCAGTTGCTGCAGATCGCCCCAGCTCTCATCGAGCTTCGCCTGCTCGGCGGCGCGGACCGCATCCCGCTCGCGAGCCTCGGTTGCCGCTGCCTCCTCCGCCTCTCTATCGGCTTCTCCTGCGGCCTCGATTTGCTCGCGCAGTCGCCAAAAGGGAATCCCCTGGCGCTTGCTCTTGCGGAACGAGCGCATCAGCTCATAGCGATCGACCGGCTCGGGAGCCGGGGCGATCGGTCGTGCCTCACCTCCGATTTGGGCAGCCAGATCGGGGATTCCTAGTTCGGTTTCGAGTTGCTCTTTGATCGGCTCGGGATCGACCGCTTCCGCGGGGGGAAGCACAACCTGTTCGGCCTTCGGGAACGACTCCTGGTGCACGCTCACCAATTGGCGTTCGAGGTCCGTCACCTTCTCGATGTCCGCTTCCCGCTGCGCCGCTTTTAGCTGTCGTTCATAGGCGGCAATCGACGCTTTGGTGGGGCCAGCGGAGCGAGAGCCGGTGCTTCTTCCTCCACCGGCGCGGGAACTCTGACCGAAGCGGCTGTAGGTCGAGAACGGACCGACTCCGCTGGAGACGCCGACGCCGCGATTGCTGACGTGAACTCTGGCTGTACGCGGGCCGAAGCTGCTGCTGAGTCCGCGACTCGAGGCACGAACCCTTACCCCGGGAGCAACCTTGAAGCTCAGCCCCATGCCTACTCGCAGCCGATCCCGTTGTTGTTCGCGTCCAGTCCGAACTCGTCATAGCCCAAGACTTCGACGGTGCCGGTGTAGTCGGGCCCATCGCCGCTGCCGCCTTCGCAGTCGTAGTCATAGGAGTTGGGATTGAGACAGCCGCTGTAGTTCGGGTCGCATTCGGATGCCAGTTCGTCTTCTTCGTTTTTGAGTCTTTCCTGTTCTTCGCGTTCAGCCGCTTCTGCTTCGCGTTCGGCTTCACGCGCTTCCTTGGCTTCCAGCGAGACCAGGCGCCGGGTGAAGGACCTTTCGTCGCTTCGGGCAGAGGTGAGTTGCTGCTGAGCGTCCTGCAGGCCGCCCCGCGCGTCAGCGAGTGCCGCCCGCGCGGCTTCGCGTTGCGACACCGGCCCGGCTGCCCGGCGCCGTGCCGCCGCGAGCGCCTCGCGCGCCGCTTGCATTTCTTCAGCTCCAGGGCCTTCGGAGGCCGCGTCGGCTTCTTCTCGGAGCTGGGCGGAGATCGGTTGCGAGGAGGCGTCTTCGGCGAAGAGTGCCGAGCCCGTGCCGGCAAGGAAGACGACGAACATGAGGGCCGCCGTCCCGAGCGAAGTCCAGACCGGCCAGCGCTCGCGGCGGAGAAGCGGTCGCGAGCGACCTCTCTGAATTTCGGCGGAGTGACGTGCCAACAGAAGGGCGGTCGGGAGGATCAGCCCGAGGCAAAAGATGAACGAGCCCAGCGCTCCGAGTGCACCCTCTGAGCTGCCGATCACCGCTCCGACGATTACCAGCAGCAAGCCGCCTCCTACGCAGACTCCGATCGCTTGACCCAGTTCGATCCGGGTCAGCGCCGCGACCGCCGCCGTCGCCCGGAACCATCCCCAAGTGAGGGCGATCAGCGCAGCCACCAGGGCGGCAAGGCCGAAGCCAACTCCGTTCCGCACTTCTTCATCGTGGTCGGCGACTTCCTGCTGGTGATGCTGTGCGAGACCGGCGATCTGCGCGCTGGCCTCTTTCTCTTCGGCAGAGAGTGCTCTACGAAGCCGCTGAACTTCAATCCGGCTTTCACTCAAGCCTTCGGCTGGAGCAGCTGCTTGTTTGGTGGCGGTGCGATATCGAGCTTCGGCGCTTTCTAGTCGCTGCTGCTTCGCAGATATTTCGGCTTCTGCGGTCGCGACTCGCTGTTCTGAGTTGGCCAGGCTCGAACTCAGATCCTGGGCAGCGGCGTTACCGCATGGGAATAGAAGCCCCATCACGGCAAGGAGCGGCACTACCCCCGTCATTCTTAGTCGGAAAGATCCCGTTTTGTTCATGAAAGCCCCGGCAATCTAAACGAACCAGTCCGATTTCGGTACGACCTAGTTACGCTACCTGCTCTGTCCAGGTGAGATGTGAAGTTCGGTGCCAACCGGCCCGTTCGCTATCCGTGTCGCATGCAGCAGGGGTCGCACACGTGAAAGAGCACGTCCTTGGCGCCAGCGATCGGGCGGCGCTTCAGAGCCTTATCCCGCTTGCCGGGGCGCTTGGGGCGGGGACGATCTTCGGGCTGTTCTTCGGGGGTCGGAAGCGGGCTGGGTTTGCGGTGTTCGAAATCTTCGCGATGGTCTCGGTGCTGGTTGCGGTGGGGTCGACGGCTTACTTCTGCATCGCCCTGCTGCATGCCAATGAAGCGATTACGGATTCGGATCTGACTCGGACGGCTACGCCGCTGATTCTTGCGGCCTTTTTGCTGGTCTTCGTCAGCATCCTCTCGCGCCTGCCGGGGTCCTTCGAGCGGGTGTTGATGCTGGTCCCGCTGGCGCTCGGGGCGGCGTTCGCCGCGGCCCTGATTGTGGGGATGACGGCCTGGAACACCGATCCCGCTCACGCCAGCCTCGCCGCCATCCTCGTCCTCGCCGTCGGCGCGGTCCTCAGCCTGCTCACCGCCTGGGTCGACCGGATGGACCTGAACTGGGACAGGCGCAGCAGCTACTCGCGCATGCTCCGGCTGGCGGGAGCGGGCTATCTCTCGGAGCGGCGGACCCTGGTCCTGGGTCTGCCGGCGGACAGCGCGGAGGGGGAGTGGCCGACCATCGCCTGCTGGATCGAGCGCGGCCGCCTCTACCTCGACACCGCGGCGGTGCGGAGGCTGCGCACCCTGGCCGATGCCGGCTGGGACGAACATGCCCAGTCGAAGGCGCCAGCGCCCTCCGGTCCGCGGCTTCTACTGCGGGTGAAGGTCGGGATCTGGCTGCCGGTCCTCCGTCCCCGGCGGCGGGCGCAGCTGGTGACGCTCGAGGACAGCGAGCGCCGTGACCACCACCTCAGCGCCAACGAGGACGGTCTCTTCGACGTCACTGCCCTCGGGCTGTTCAGCTAGTACCGCGGCGGCTGCTCGCGAACTTCGCGCCGTTCTTCAACCGGCGGGACCTCGCCGGGGGCGAGGGGGCGCGTGCGGCGCGACCAGACGATTTCCTGGAAGAGGCCGATCAGGAGGCCGACTGCGCCGGCGATCATCAGGATCACGCCGATCGTGTCGATGCTGATGCCCTGGACGTGGAAGTTGGTCGCGAACTTGAGGATCGCGCCGACGGCTATGAGGAAGATGCCTGCTCCGATAGTCATGGCGGCCTGAATACCCCGGGTTTGGATCGACAAACCAAAGCCGTCACGTGCTTAAGGTCCGCGCCTACTCGCCGATCGCCAGCGACCAGACCCCGGCGAAGCGGCACTTCCGGGTCAAGCCGTAGCCCCATCTGGTGCCTGGCCCGGACGGGGGATCGCACTGTTCAAAATTTGCCTCAGGCCGCTCGCACCGTGGCTACACTGCATCAATGACCGCCCACCGTTGGCCCGACATCCCCGACAAGCACCGCTGGGTGCTGGAGGAGATGGAAGAGCGGTTGGAGCAGACCACCCAGCCGGCGAGAGAGCTTTCCGCACGCGCGGACGAGCTTCGCGCGCAGGCGGCGCAGACCGACATCAATGGGTATCGCGATGCAGCCCTCGCGTTGGCGGATCGTTACGAGCAGGCGGCTGCTGCCCGCCTTGCTTCGGCGTAGTCCTACGGGGCGCGCGGAGCGCGCAGAAGAGCAACGATTTCTCGCTGTTGGTCAGGGATTGCGGCGAGCGGACGACGACTCCGAACTTTCCTCGTTATATGCAGGAGAAGTTCGGAGGGGCTAGGCCTGGAGCGTCGTCCAGAGCTTGCGCTCGACTTCGAGCACCCGCTGCGCGCCGTCGCCGACCGCCCGCCACGGCTCCGGTCGCGGCTCGTCACTCTCGCTCGCTGCCCTGAACGCCTCGGCCAGCTCGGTCCACCTTGCCGCCGCCTCAGCGGCCAGTGGCGCCTCGTCCCGTCCCGCCTCCGCCAGGAACCTCGAATACATCAGCCGGAAGCAGCCGCCTCCGGTCCCTCGGCGCTCGATCACCTGGTAGGCGAAGCGGGCGCACCACTGCCAGTCCTCGACCGCGTCGGGCCACGATCCCGCCTCGGCCGCCAATCGCTCCAGGGCCGGCACTCCGGCGAACTCGCCGAAGGGCGGCTCCAGCATCTCGCTCGCCGCCCGCGCGATCGCTCCCGGCACCGCAGCCAGCAGCGCCTCGTGGTCGACCTCGCCCCCGACCGTGAACATGTGGCCTTCCAGCGGATAGGCGGGGTGACCGCTGTGGCGCGCTCGGGCCAGATTCTCCAGCCGCGTCGTCTGCAGCTCCTCGAAGCCCGTGTCCGAGAGTTGGGCGACCTCCTTGTCGTATCCGGCCAGGACCACCGCGTGCCCCGGGAAGTGGGCCGAGTTGCCGTAGTGGTCTAGGTAATAGATGTCGGTGAGCAGCAGCGCCGGCCGGCCGCCGTCGACCGTCGCGCGCGCCGCCTCCCAGGCCGCCTCCCCGTCCTCCTCGGAGAAGGTGCTCAGCTCCAGCGCCGCCCCGGTCAGCTCGCGGAAGGTCTCCTCCAGCCGCGCGGTGCGGCCGTTGAACCAGCGGCTCGGCGAGGTGTCGTCGAGCGCCAGGTAGTAGGAGCCCGCCCCCGCCCCGAGCCCGAAGGCCATCTCCTCGCTGATCTGCACCCCGTGGAAGGCGAGCAGGTTGCGCAGCGCGGTCGAGCCGCAGTGGTTGCCGGGGGTGTGGACGAAGCCGGGGACGGAGGGCATCGCCCAATAGTCTCTCGCGCCGATGCACGACCTCGACTTGAACCTGCTGCGCTGGATGCGAACCCACGGCCACTCGCCCGGCCTCGAGGGCGTCGCCGTCGCCCTCGGCAAGGCCGGCAACAACGGCCTCGTCTGGTTCCTGCTCGGCGGCGCGCTCGCCATCCTCGACAGCTCGCGCTGGGAAGCGTGGCTGATCTGCGCCCTGCTCGGCCCGGTGGCGATCGGCCTCAACTACGGCATCAAGCTCCTGGTCAAGCGCCCGCGGCCGGTGCTCGAGGGCCTGCCGCCGCTCGGCGGCGCCCCCAGCTCGCTCAGCTTCCCCTCGGCCCACGCCACTTCCTCCTTCGCGGTCGCGACGGCGATGGTCCGCGTCGACCCGGCGATGGCCGGCGCCTTCGTCGTCGCCATCGCGATCGCGCTCGGCCGCCCCTACCTCGGCATGCACTATCCGTCCGACGTCCTCGCCGGTGCCTTCATCGGCGTCGCCCTGGGCCTGATCGTCCCGCTCTCCTTCTGATGGAGGCCAGGCGATGAAGGTCGGGATCGTCGGGCTGCCGAACGCCGGCAAGTCGACCCTCTTCAACGCCCTGACCAAGGGCGGCGCCCAGACGGGCGACTACCCGTTCACGACGATCGAGCCCAACGTCGCCGTCGCCCTGGTCCCCGACGAGCGGCTGGAGAAGGTTGCCGAGACCGTCCGCAGCAGCGAACTCGTGCCGGCGAAAATCGACTTCCACGACATCGCCGGCCTGGTCAAAGGCGCCTCCGAAGGGGAGGGGCTCGGCAACCAGTTCCTCGCCTCGATCCGCGAGACCGACGCGATCTGCCACGTCGTCCGCTGCCACACGGAATCCGACGTGCCGCACCCCGACGGCCGCGTCGACCCGCTCGCCGACATCGAGACGATCGAGACCGAGCTCGTCCTCGCCGACTACGACCAGGTCGAGCGCCGGCTCGGCCGGGTCGGCAAGCAGGCGAAGACCGGCGACGTCGAGGCGATCGCCGAGCACGGCTGGCTGCAGGCGGTACACGAGGCGCTCGCCGCCGGCCGCCCGGCGCGCAGCATCCCCGTCCCCGACGCCGCGCCGAACGCCGCCCAGAATCTGCAGGGGCTGACGACGAAGCCGATCCTCTACGTCGCCAACGTCGACGAGGGCGATGCCGAGGCGCCCGAAGCAGTCGTCTCCCACGCCAACTCGGTCGGCGCCGGAGTGGTCGCGGTCAGCGCCCGGATCGAGGGCGAGCTGGCCGAGCTCGACGCCGCCGAAGCGGAGGAAATGCGCGAGTCCTACGGGGTCGAGGGCAGCGGCCTAGCCCGCCTCGTCCGCGCCGCCTACGACCTGCTGGAGCTGATCACCTTCTTCACCGCCGGCGAGGACAAGGAGGCTGTCGCCCGCCCGCTGCACCGCGGCGCCACCGCCCTGGAAGCGGCAGGAACCATTCATACCGAGATCATGGAAGCGTTCATAAAAGCCGAGGTGATCGGCTGGGAGCAGCTGGTCGCCTGCGGCGGCTACGCGCCGGCCCGTGACAAGGGGCAGCTACGGATCGAGGGCCGCGATTACCTCGTCGCCGACGGCGACGTGATCACGATCAAGGTCTGACCCGCCCCGCCCGGCAGGGCTGAGACCTGACCGCCCCGCCGATCGGTGCTGCATCGGGGCGGTAACCGTCAGGCCTCAGCCTCCCTTGTGAATGGAGGTCGCCGGGTAGGCGCTGCTGCATCCGCTGAACCGCATACGCATCACCTCCTTCCCGCGCCGGAAGCGTCCTTCTCGGCGACATGACGGTTCTTATTACTTCAACCAGCCTCAGTAAAGGGTTCCACCCTGCCATTTTCCTGCATCGTCCGGGGATTTATGCCCTAAGGTGATCGCTCCTACGAAGTCGAACAATCGAAAGGGTCGGGGATGGGGAAGCCGGAGGACCAGGGGAAGAAACGCAGCCGGACGATCTTCAGCGCGGTGAAGCACCCGCTGCGGGTGCGGATCCTCGAAGCCCTCAACGAAGGCCCGCGCAGCCCCAGCCAGTTCGTCGAGGAAGGGCTGGTCCCGAAAGAGAGCTACAACACCTACCAGCAGGCCCTCTCGCTCGCCTCCTACCACTTCCGCGAGCTGGAGAAGGAAGGCTGCCTGGAGGTGACCGAATCGATCCCCCGCCGCGGCGCGGTCGAGCACGTCTACCGGGGCCTGGCCACCGTCTTCGTCGACGACGCCGAATTCGAGCAGATGGACCAGCCGACGAGGCGCCGGCTCTCGCGGATCTCTCTGCAGGGGATGGTCGCCCGCGCCGACCGAGCGATCACCGAAGACACCTTCGACGCGCGCACCGACCGTCACCTGACCTGGATGCCGATGCAGCTCGACGAGCGCGGCTGGAAGGAACTGATCGCCAGCCTGGCAGCGACCTTCGCCGAGATGACCCGGATCCGCAGCGACGCGATCGACCGGATCGCCGCCTCCGGCGACGAGGTGATCCCGGCGACGGTGGCGATGCTCGGCTTCGAGTCGCCGCCTCCACCGCCCCTGCGCAAGGGCTGAGCCCGTGTCGACTTAGGTGCCCTGGGAGGTCAATAAGTCGACATCCCCTTAGGCTTCGCGGGATGGAGGAACGGGCGCGGTACCCCGAGGTCGCCGCCAAGGCGGGTCACTACGAGAGCTTCTACATCAAGGCCTGCCGGCCGGACGGGGGGCAAGGGGTGTGGATCCGCCACACCGTCCACAAGCGCCCGGGCGCCGAGCCGAACGCCTCGATCTGGTTCTGCCTCTTCGACCGCTCAGCGCCGGCGCCGCGGGCGACGAAGGTGACGGTGCCGACGGCGCAGCTGGAGGCGCCGGTGGGCGACTGGATCCGCGTCGGCGACGCGACGATCGGCCCCGGCCGCGCCGAGGGCTCGGTCGAGACCGAGGCGCTCAGCGCCGCCTGGTCCTTCATCTTCGCCGGCGACGCCGAGCCCTGCAAGTACCTGCCGAGCGACTGGCTCTACAAGGCGCCGCTGCCGAAAACCAAGTTCCTCGCGCCCTTCCCCGACGCCCGCTTCCAGGGCCGGCTGGAGGTCGACGGCGAACCATTCGAGCTGAGCGGCTGGCCGGGGATGATCGGCCACAACTGGGGGACCGAGCACGCCGAGCGCTGGGTCTGGCTCGAGGGCACCGGCTTCCCCGACGCGCCCAACACCTACTTCGACGCCGGCGCCGCCCGCGTTCGTCTCGGCTCCCGGACCAGCCCCTGGATCCCGTCCGGGATGCTGGTTCTCGACGGCGAGGCGCACCGGCTCGGCGGCCTCGGCGCGATCCGCTCGGCCCGAGTCGAGGAGCAGCCGACGGTCTGCGGCTTTTCGCTGCCAGGCAAGGACGTCGTCGTCCACGGCCGCGTCTCCGCCCCGGAGAAGGACTTCGTCGGCTGGGTCTACGCCGACCCCAAGGGCCCCGAGCACAACACCGTCAACTGCTCGGTCGCCGACCTCGAGCTGACCGTCGAACGCCCCGGCCTACCGCCACGCGAGCTGTCCCTCCCCGGCGGCGCCGCCTACGAGCTGGGGATGCGCGAGACGGACCACGGCATCCCGATCCAGCCGTATCCGGACGGCTGAGTGTCGATTTCCTCTCGCTATACGAGAGTAAGTCGACACGGGTCGGCTGGGGCGCGGCGCTACTGGTGGATCTGGTTCCTCGTCGCGCCGCTTGTGGCGTGGACGTTGGCGCGCGGCCTCGACCTCGACCACGGCTTCCCGCTGGCGCCGCTGATGGCGTTCACGCCCTACGCGGCGGTCGCGGCCTTCCTCGTCGCCGGCATCGCCGTGGCTCTGCGCAATTGGGCGGCGGCGGGCGTTGCCGGCCTGGTGACCCTCCTCCTCGCCGCCGCGGTGCTGCCGCGGGCGATCGGCGATGGCACCGTTGATCCAGAAGGCCGCGACACCTTCACCGTCCTCTCGACCAACATCCACCATGGAACCGCCGACCCCGTCGCCGTCCTAGCCCTCGTTGAACGCTACGAACCGGATCTGCTCAGCGTCCAAGAGCTGACGCCGAGCTTCGCGCGCGAGCTGCGCGCCGCCGGATTGGGCGACCGCCTGCCCCACTCGGTCCTCGAAACCCACCGCAACACCTCCGGCGCCGGCCTCTACTCCCGGTTCGCAATGAGGAAGCTGCCCAGCCCCGGCCGCTTCATCTTCCGCATGCCACGCGCCGAGCTGACCCTTCCTGGCGGCATGCGCCTCCGCGTGGTCGGAATCCACCCCTATCCGCCCCAGCTGAACCGGACGAGTGAATGGGAAGAGGCCCTGGAGAGCCTGCCGTCCGCGGGCAGCGGCACTCCCTGGCTGCTCGCCGGCGACTTCAACGCCACCCTCGACCAGTCGCAGTTGCGCGACATCCTCGACCGCGGCTACCGCGACGCCGGCGACGTCGCCGGCCTGGGGCTGGAGCCGACCTTCCCGCGCGAGGGACACCTGATCCCGCCGGTCACCATCGACCACGTCCTCGCCGACGAGCGGCTGGGGATCGTCGATTACGGAGTCGAGGAGCTCCCGGGCTCAGACCACCGGGCGATCCACGCCGAGCTGGCGCTGCCGAATCGAGCGGCTAGCCGCCGCTGACGACCTTTTCAAAGCTCATCCAGGTGTCGTAGCCGCCCAGCGCTACGGACAGCTCCGAGCCGGTGACGGTCGAGGTGCCGCCGGTCCCAATCAGCTTCGCGGAGATGATCCTGGGGGAGACGCCGGTCTTGGTGATCACGACCTGTTTCAGCTTCCCCTGCAGGTAGGCGCCGAGGCGGGAGCTGATTTCCGGGCCGCTGAAGTTGAGCGTCCATTTGTGCAGCGGGCAGTAGTAGTCGTAGGGGTCGGGGACGCCGACGAGGTAGGGGACGGGGGAGCCGAAGACGTTGACCGCGCTCTCGGTGTGGCCGCCCGAGCAGGCCGAGTAGAGGGTCTGGGCGATGTCGCCGCCGTACATGACGACCTGGCCGCGGGTGGCGGCGACCGCGGCGTTGGTGCTGGCGTACTCGCTTTCCAGCCCCTCGTAGACCTGGCTGCGGGTGTCGGAGTAGAGGTCGAAGCCGTTGCCGCCGACGTCGCCGGTGAGGGCGATCGAGCGCACCGCGACCGCCTGGGCTTTCAGCTCCTCGGTCGGCCAGGAGGGCGGCACCTCGTTCGGCATCACCCCTTTGACGTACTGCTCGAGCGCCAGCGCGTTGACGATATTGAGCGACCCCGCGTCGCTTTCGGTCGGCACCGTCTCCAGGGCGCCGCGGAAGGTGCCCTGGTCGGCGATCGTGATCTTGCCGCGCCCGGCGGCCCGCAGCCGGTGCCCGCAGCCTGCCAGCCGTTTGCCGCCGGAGCTGCGCAGCAGGACCGAGTTGCCGTTGCGGTGCGCCTCGTAGCTGCGGCCCGGGTCGAGCGCCTGCCCACAGGCGCTGGTGGCGCCGCTGAATTCGACGTCGCCGGGGGAGATGTCGAGCAGGACGCGGACGACGCGGGTCTTTTCGATCGTCCCGAGGCTGGTCCCCGTGTAGTAGTGGCCGAGGATGAATTGGTAGTTCTTGCCGTGTTCGGCGTAGCCGTAGGCGCCGTAGGCGCTCATCCCGACCCCGTGGCCGAAGCCGCGCCCATGGACGACCCAGTTGACGCCGGCCTGGGCCGCCGCCGGCCAGGCCAAGGCCAGCAGCGCGGCGGTCACGAGGATGGGTCTCACGAGCTTGGACATCTCTGAGCCAACAGATTCAACAATCAGGAGTAGCGGCCTGCCTATCCGGGGACGTAACCTGGGGTACATGACTGCAACCGACCACAAGCTCCTCGCCGCCGGCGAGTGGATCGAGACGGGCGAGTGGGCAGAGGTGAAGAGCCCCTACGACGGCAGCCCCGTCGGCCGGGTCGCGCTGGCCGACGAAGCGCTGGTCGAGCGGGCGATCGAGGCCGCGCACGCGGCGTTCGAGTCGGCCGACTTCCCCCAGCATCGGCGCGCCGCGGTGCTGGAGCGGGCGGCCGAGCTGGTCGCCGAGCGCCGCGACGACCTGGCGGCGACGATCGCCGCCGAGGCCGGCAAGCCGATCAAGACCGCCACGGTCGAGGCCGAACGCTGCGTCTCCACGCTCGAGTTCTCCGCGGTCGAGGCGCGCAAGCTGACCGGCGGCACGGTGCCGATGGAGGCGGCCGCGGCCGGGGTCGGCAAGCTCGGCGTGATGCTGCGCGTCCCCTACGGCGTGGTCGGCGCGATCAGCCCCTTCAACTTCCCGCTCAACCTAGTCGCCCACAAGCTCGGGCCGGCGATCGCCGCCGGCAACGCGATCGTCCTCAAGCCCGCCGGCCAGACTCCGATCTCGGCCCTGAAGCTGGCCGCGATCCTGGTCGAGGCCGGGCTGCCGGAGAGCTGGCTCTCGGTCGTGCCGGGACCGGGCTCCAAGGTCGGCAACACGATCGTCGAGCACCCGCTGACCAAGGCGATCACCTTCACCGGCTCGGCCCCGGTCGGCTGGGACATCCGCTCCAAGGTCCCGCACAAGAAGGTCAACCTCGAGCTCGGCTCCAACGCGCCGCTGATCGTCAACGACGACGGCGACTGGGAAGCGGCCGCCGACAAAGCCCAGATCCACGCCTTCTCCCACGCCGGCCAGAGCTGCATCTCGATCCAGCGGATCCTCGTACACGAGGCCGTCGCCGACGAGTTCATCGCCCGCCTGGTCGCCAACGTCGAGAAGCTGACGGTTGGCGATCCCGCCAACGAGAGCACCGACGTCGGGCCGCTGATCACCCCCGACGACCGTGACCGGGTCAAGCAGTGGATCGACGAGGCGGTCGCCGGCGGCGCCGAGCTATTGACCGGTGGCGAACTCGTCGACGAGGGCCGCTGCCTCGCCCCGACCCTGCTGAAGGCGCCGCCGAAAGCGGCGAAGGTCTGGTGCGAGGAGATCTTCGGCCCGGTGGCGACGATCGACACCTTCACCGAGTTCGACGAGGCGCTGCGCCTGGCCAACGACTCCAAGTTCGGCCTCCAGGCGGGAGTCTTCACCCGCGACATCGGCCGCGGCCTCCAGGCCGGCCGCACCCTCGAGTTCGGCAGCGTCCTCATCAACGAGGTCCCCACCTTCCGCGCCGACCAGCAACCTTATGGCGGCGTCAAGGATTCGGGGAATACGCGGGAGGGTCCGGCCTACGCCGTCTACGAGTTGACTGAGGAGAGGTTCGTAACGCTGCAGGGATAGGTGAGGGGGACGGGGAGGCCCTCTCCGGACACATCTCGCCAATGGCTCGATGTTGAGTGTCCTGAGAGGGCCTCCCCGTCCCCCTGCCAACCGGGATGCTGGACTGGTTCCTGGGTCCAGGGGGGTGCCGTTTCTCCGCAGCCTGGAGTACAAAAACTCCGGCTTAAATGGTGCGATTTCTCCAGAATTACTCGTGCGGCCGCGCCATGCGGCGGTGGTCGAGGGCCTCCTCGAGGACCGCGGGCTCGACGCCCTGCTCCAGGGCTACCTCTCGCAAAGAACGCCCTGACTCTGCCGCCGTCTTGACGATGTCGGCGGCTCGGTCGTAGCCGATGTGGGGGTTGAGGGCGGTGGCCGTTGCCAGGGTGGCCTCGGCGTGGCGCTCGGTCATCTCCTCGTTGGCCTCCAGGCCGGCGACGCATTTCTCGTTGAGCAGGCGCGAGGCGCTTGCCAGTAGCTTGATCGAGTCGAGCAGGTTGCGGGCGATCAGCGGCACGCGGACGTTGAGCTCGAACTGGCCCTGGCTGCCGGCGACGGTGATCGCGGCGTCGTTGCCGATCACCTGGCCGGCGACCTGGATCACGACCTCCGGGATCACCGGGTTGACCTTGCCGGGCATGATCGATGAGCCCTTCTGCAGCTCCGGCAGCCGCAGCTCGGCGAGGCCGGCGCGCGGGCCGGAGCCCATCAGCGCCAGGTCGTTGGCGATCTTGTTCAGCGAGACGGCGTAAACCTTGAGCGCGCCCGAGAGCTCGACCAGCGCGTCGCGGTTGCCCTGCGCCTCGAAGGCGTCGAGCGGACCGGAGATCTCGAGGCCGGTGTCGGCGGCGAGCTGCTCGCGCACCTTGGCGGCGAACTCGGGGTGGGTGTTGAGGCCGGTGCCGGTGGCGGTGCCGCCGAGCGGGATCTGGCCGACCCGGCGCAGCGTCCCCTCGATGCGCTGGACGCCGAGCCGGACCTGCGCGGCGTAGCCGCCGAACTCCTGGCCGAGGGTGACCGGGACCGCGTCCATCAGGTGCGTGCGCCCGGCCTTGACCACGTCGGCGAACTTGGTCGCCTTGCCTTCCAGGGAGCCCTCGAGGCCGCCCATCGCCGGCAGCAGGTCGTGGGTCACCTCGTCGAGCGCCGCCAAGTGGACGGCGGAGGGAAAGACGTCGTTGGAGGACTGGCCCATGTTCACGTGGTCGTTGGCATGGGTCCCCTCGCCGGCGAGGTTGGCGATCACCTCGTTGGCGTTCATGTTCGAGGAGGTGCCGGAGCCGGTCTGGAAGACGTCGACCGGGAACTGGTCGTCGTGCTCGCCGCCGGCGATTGCCTCGCCGGCGGCGGCGATCCGCTCCGCGACGTCGCTGTCGAGCAGGCCGAGGCCGCCGTTGGCCGTCGCCGCCGCGCCCTTGATCCGGCCCAGCCAGCGCACCACAGGCACCGGCACCCGCTCGCCTGAGACGGGGAAGTTGTCTACCGCCTTGGTGGTCTCGCCACCCCAGAGCTGCTCAGCCATGCGTCTCCTCAGTTCAACCTTTGCTTTGACCGGCAGCGTATCCACTGCGATAGGCCCGGTAGAACGCGGGTGGGAGTGGTTCCCGGCCCGGCGCGAACCGGGCGGCGACGGTGAGGCGGCGGACGAGGTCGGCGTGGATTCCTTCACTCTCCTCGCTGCCGCGCTCGATCGCGCCGAGTAGGTAGCCGAGTTGGACGGCCGCGTCGCTGCCCGGGTCTTCGCGCGCTTCGGCGTTGAGCGTGGTCGCCGTTTCGAGCATCGCTTCTCCCACCCGGATCAGGTCGCCGCTGGTCTGGTTGCGCGCCAGGCATTCGCTGATCAGCGTTTCGTCTTCCAGCAGGACTTCGTCGGGCGCCGCCTTCAGCGCCCGTTCGTATGCACCCGAGCCTTCGAGGCAGGCAACAGGAGTCGATTCATCCGCGCTGCCGCAGCCGGCAAGGGCGAGGACGACAAGGGCGAGTGATGCAGCGGCAAAACGCACCGCCGCATCCTATGGAGGATCAGTCGCCGGCTGGGCGGGCTGAGACGCCGCCGCTGCTGCTCTGGGAGACGCCGCCGGGTGGGCCGGCCGGGGTTTTCGGCTTCGATTCTGGTTTGCGCGGCGCCGGCTTGATCCCGGTGAAGTTGACGGCCATGACTTCGACCCATTCGGCGAGCTGGAACATCGGCGCGACCGCGTGGTTCCAGGAGAGGTGGAGGTGGTTGCCGCAGCCGTGGCCGGCGTCGCCGTCGTAGCCGACCCAGCGGAAGGGCGGCCGCGGTTTGTTCTGTTCCGGCTCGGCCCAGAGCGCGAGGCGGGTGATCGCGGCCCAGTTGGCGTCGCATTTGGAGCTCGGTTCGGCCGGGACGATGTCGACCGCGAGGCCGTTGTAGTGGTCGGAGTTTTTGACGTGGCAGTTGTTGCAGCCGACGTGTTCGCCGTTCGGCAGCGGTCCCGAGTAGCCGTCGGTGATGTAGATCGGGTAGCGGGCGGCGATCCAGCGCAGGTTGGGGATGATCCGCTGGTCGACCATGTCGCCTTCGGCGTGGGGGATCGAGGCAGGGATCGGGACGATTTTGCCCGGCCCGTAGGTGACCTTGGTCAGCGGCGGCGCCGCCTCGGCGTAGGCGCAGATCGCCAGCAGCGGGGCGAGCGAGAGGGCGAATACCGCCAGGGTGCGAGCCCAGGCGGTTGCGAGGAGGCGGTGGCTCACTCCCCCGTTATCGGCCCCTCGACGCTCGATCCTTGAATCCTGCTTAAGAGTTCCCCTGAGCATTGGGTGATGCAACCCGGCCGGATAGGGTTCGATTCGTGCCGAACGTTCGCGAAGCCGCATTCGACCTTTTCCGCGCCCACGGAATGACGACGATGTTCGGCAACCCGGGCTCGACCGAGCTGCCGATGCTCGCCGACTTCCCCGCCGCCGACTTCAGCTACGTGCTTGGACTGCAGGAGGCGGTCGTGGTCGGGATGGCCGACGGCTACGCCCAGGCCTCCGGCAAGACGACCGTCGTCAACCTCCACACCGCGCCGGGGGTCGGCAACGCGATGGGGGCGATCTTCAACGCCCAGGCCAACCACTCACCGCTGCTGGTCACCGCTGGCCAGCAGGCGCGCGCCCAGATCACCCTGCAGGCGAACCTGACCAACCGCGACGCGACGCGGATGCCGCACCCGCTGGTCAAGTGGTCCTTCGAGCCGCCCCGGGCCGAGGACGTGCCGCTGGCCCTCGGCCACGGCGCCCACCTCGCCGGGCTGGCGCCGCGCGGCCCGGTCTTCGTCTCGTTGCCGATGGACGATTGGTACGCCGAGGTCGACGAGGCCGATGCCGCCGCGGCGATCGCGCGCAAGGTCGACGGCCGCGCGACGGCGAACCCCGAGGCGATCCGCGCCCTCGCCGAGCGCCTCGACGGCGCGAAGAACCCGGTCCTCGTCGCCGGTCCCGACATCGATACCGCCGGCGCCTGGGACACGGCGGTCGCGCTCGCCGAGCGCCAGCGCCTCCCGGTCTGGGCCTCGCCCGCGACCGGTGGTGTCCGCCTCGGCTTCCCGGAGAACCACCCGAACTTCCGCGGCGTCCTGCCGCCGGCGATCGGCCCGGTCGGGATGACGCTCGAGGGCCACGACCTGATCGTCGTAGTCGGCAGCTCGGTCTTCCCCTACTACCCGCACATCCCGGGGCCGCTGCTGCCCGAGGGGGCGCAGCTGGTGGCGATCACCAGCGACCCCGACGAGGCGGTGCGGGCGCCGATGGGCGAGGCGATCGTCGCCGACGTCGGCCTCACCCTCGGCGCGCTGCTGGAGGCGGTGCCGGAGTCCTCGCGCCCGGCGCCGGAGCCGAACCCGGGCCCGCAGGAAATCCCGGCCGAGGACCCGCTCAACCCCTCGACCGTCCACACCGCCCTCGCCGAGGTTCTGCCCGAGGACGCGATCGTCGTCCTCGAGTCCCCCTCCAGCACCCTGGCGCTGCGCAACCAGCTGCGCATCTCCCGCCCGGGCAGCTACTACTTCAGCGCCGGCGGCGGCCTCGGCTTCGGCCTCGCCGCCTCGGTCGGCGTCCAGCTCGCCCAGCCCGACCGACCGGTCGTCTGCGTGCTCGGCGAGGGCTCGGCCCAGTACGCGATCACCGCATTTTGGAGCGCCGTCGCCTACAAGGCGCCGGTCACCTTCCTCGTCCTCCAGAACCAGGAGTACGCGATCCTCAAGTGGTTCGCCGAAGTCGAGCAGGTCAACGGCTCGCCCGGCCTCGACCTGCCGAAGCTCGATGTCGCTGCCGTCGCCGAGGGCTACGGCGTCAAGGCCCATCGGGCCAAGGGCCGCGACGAGGTCGCCGGAGCGCTCGCCTCGGCCCTCGCCTCCTCGCAGCCGGAGCTGGTCGAAGTGCCGGTCTCGCCCGGAATGTCGTTGTTCTAGGCGATGGTTGGGGATTCGGATAGTTGGGGGGGGCCGGGGGATGTCCGCCGGACAACAGCGGGGAGGGTCCGGCGGACATCCCCCGGCCCTCCGTGACGTAGGCCCGATGTTCCCTCTCACGCGAACGCGATCTGTCCCGCCGCCGCCCAGTCAGCCGGTTGATGATCGCGCTCCCGATTCGCTGGCCGGCGGAGTTGCGCAGTCGCTGCGCCACGAGCTGGAGCAGCTGCTCGGGGCGGACCGGGTGCTCGCCCGGGTCAGTGACCTCGTTGCCTACGCCTCCGACGCCAGTCCCTACCGGCTCTTCCCGCGGGCGGTGGTCGAGGCCCGCGACGCCGCCGACGTCGCCAAGGTCCTGCGCTACGGCCGCGAGCGCGGCATTCCCGTCACCTTCCGTGCCGGCGGCACCAGCCTCAACGGCCAGGGCCAGAGCGACGGCATCCTCGTCGATGTCCGCAAGCACTGGGGCGGGGTCCGGGTCGAGGACGACGGCGGCCGCGCCCGGGTCAAGCCGGGGACGATCCTCGGCCACGCCAACCGCGTCCTCGCCCCGGAGGGCCGCAAACTCGGCCCCGACCCGGCCAGCACCGACGTCTGTACCGTCGGCGGCGTCGTCGCCAACAACTCCGGCGGGATGCGCTGCGGCGTCACCAAGGACTCCTACTCAACGGTCCGCGAGCTGACGTTCGTCCTCCCGTCGGGGACGGTGATCGACTCCGGCGCCCCCGATGCCGCCGAGCGCTTCGCCGCGGCCGAGCCGGAGCTGGTCGCCGGCCTCGAGGCGATCCGCGACGAGATCCGCGCCGACTCCGAGCTCGCCGACCGCATCCGACGCAAGTTCGCGATCAAGAACACGACCGGCTACCGCCTCTGCGCCTTCCTCGACGCCGACGAGCCGCTGGAGATCTTCCGCCGCGTGCTGGTCGGCTCCGAGGGCACCCTTGCCTTCCTCGCCGAGGTCGTCTTCGAGACGGTGCCGGTGCCGCCGGTGACGACCACCGCCTGGGTCCACTTCCCCGGCATCGACGAGGCGATCGCGCCGGTTCAGGACTTGGTCGCCTCCGGCGCCACCGCGGTCGAGCTGATGGTCGCGCCGGCGCTGATCACCGCCGCCTGGAACATGGTCGGGGCGCCGCAGGAGTGGAAGGAGCTGCCGCCCACCTCAGCGGTCCTGCTGGTCGAGTTCGGCGGCAGCGACGAGGGCGACCTTGCCGCCCAGGTGCTCCGCGCCGAAGCGATCCTCGGCTCCCACCAGACGATCCGGCCGATCGACTTCACCCGCGAGCCGGAGGCGGTCGAGCTCGCCTGGCGGGTTCGCGAGGGGCTGCACGGGCTGATCGGCCGGGTGCGGCCGGAGGGCACGGCGCTGATCGTCGAGGACGTCTGCGTGCCGCCGGAGCGGATCGCCGAGGGGGCGAAAGACCTGCAGGCGCTGCTCGGCGAACACGGCTTCCTGCCCGGGGTGGCCGGTCACGCCTCGGCCGGGAATCTCCATTTCATGCTGACGCCCGACTTCGCCAAAGCGGAGGACCTCGAGCGCTACGAGGCGTTCATGGGCGGGCTGGTCGAGCTGATCGTCGGCAAGTACGACGGCTCGCTCAAGGCCGAGCACGGGACCGGGGTCAACATGGCTCCTTATGTGGAGCGCGAGTGGGGCGAAAAGGCGACCGGGCTGATGTGGCGGGTCAAGCAGCTCGCCGATCCCGACGGCGTCCTCTCCCCGAACGTCCTCCTCAGCCGCGACCCCGGCGTCCACCTGCGCAACCTGAAGACGACTCCGGCGATCGAGGAGTGGGGCGGGGCCACGACCTGCGTCGAGTGCGGCTTCTGCGAGCCGGTCTGCCCGAGCCGCAACCTGACGACGACGCCGCGCCAGCGGATCGTCCTGCGGCGGGAGATGGCGCGCCAGCCCGAGGGGTCGCCGGTGCAGCGGGCGCTGCTCGAGGAGTTCGATTACGACGCGCTGGAAACGTGTGCCACCGATGGCTCCTGCCAGATTGCCTGTCCGTTGGGGATCGATACGGGGAAGATGGTCAAGGAGCTGCGGCGGGAGCAGCACGGGGCGCGGGCGGAAAAGAGGGCTTTGGCTGCTGCGAAGCGTTGGGGGGCGGTCGAGAAGGTCTCTCGTTTGGCATTGAAGGTCGGAGGGCCGTTGGCCAGACGGACCAAGCGCGGGAAGGGGTTGCCCGGGCCGGCCGCTGGGGGAGGAGTGGGTGACCCCTCCCGGACAACAGCGGGGAGGGTCCGGGTCCGGGAGGGGTCACCCACTCCTCCATCCGGGACCGCTGCGGTGTATGTGCCTAGCTGCACGAATCGCATCTTCGGCTCCGCCGCCGAGTCCGCCAAAAAACATCCTGAAGATGACTTTTCGCGGACTCGATCGGTGATCGACGCGCTTGTGGCGGTTTCCGAGCGGGCTGGGATGCCGGTTGCGATACCCGAGGATGTGGCTGGTAGCTGCTGCGGGTTGCCTTGGAGCTCTAAAGGGTTTGCTTCTGCGCATTCGCATAAGGCGAATGAGATGGTGGAGAGGTTGTGGGGGTGGAGTGGGGAGGGGGCGTTGCCGGTGGTTATCGATGCTGCTTCTTGCACCGGCGCGATCACCGAGGTCGGCGATGGCGTGCTCTCGGAGGAGAACAGCGAGCGGCTTGGGAAGCTCGAGATCGTTGATTCGGTTGCTTGGGCGCTGCGGTTGCTGCCGGAGCTCGAGATCGAGGAGAAGGTCGGTTCCGCCACCGTTCACCCCACCTGCGCCACCCGCCGCCTCGCCCTCGCGCATCCGCTCCGGACTCTCGCCGACGCGCTCGCCGACGACGTCTTCGTCGCACCCTCCGCCACCTGCTGCGCCTTCGCCGGCGACCGCGGCATCTCCCACCCCGAGCTCACCGCTTCCGCCACGCGCCCTCAAGCCGATGAGCTAGCGGGCCGTAGCTTCGATGCCTACCTCTCCAGCAACCGCACCTGCGAGATCGCCATGACTCGCGCCACCGGCCAGCCCTACGAGTCGGTCGTGTCCCTCTTAGAGCGCCTCACCCGAACTGCCCCAACTTCTACCCAGCCGAACTAGAAGTTGGGGCAGTTCGGACTCAGCCGTTTCGGGCTTTAGCCGTCAGCCCGAGACTTGCCCGCGTCGACGCTCGCCGCGTCGATGTCCCGCACCAGCGCGGCGTATTTCGGTTCGCTCTCCATCCGCTTGTCGAGCAGCGGGTTGACGATGCCGCGCAGGGCGGAGACGTAGCGCCACCATTTCGGGACGAAGATCCGCGGCGCCCGTTCCTCGATCCCGCGCACCAGCCCGGCGCCGGCCTCTTCGGGCGTGATCCGTTTCAGCAACCACTCGGGACTCAGTTCGCGCACCCGCGAGGAGGTCTCCTGGGCGAAGGCGTCCTGGACGAGTTTGGTGTCGACCCAGCCGAAGTAGGCGACGCTGGCGCTGGCACCGTGCGCGGCCAGCTCGACCCGCAGCGCCCGGCCGAGCGACTCGACCCCGGCCTTGGCGACCGCGTAGGGGCTGTTGCCGAAGCCGTTGGCGAAGGCGTAGACAGAGGAGATGACGACCATCTGCCCTTTGCGCTCGACGATCTGCGGCAGCGCCGCGCGCACGGTCCGCCAGACGCCGAGCATGTCGACCTCGAAGACCCGCTCCCACTCCTCGCCGGAGATTCCGCGCACGGTCGCGAACTGCTTCTGGGCGATGCCGGCGTTGGCGATCGCGACGTCGAGCCCGCCGAATTTCTCGACCACCTCGGCGACGGCGCCCATCATCGCGTTCTGGTCGGTGACGTCGCCGGCCAGGCCGATCGCCCGCGGCCCGATCCGCTCCGCCGCCTCCTGCGCCTCGGTCGCGTCGAGGTCGAGGACCGCGACGGAGGCGCCGCGCAGGTGCATCTGCCGCGCGGCCTCGAAGCCGATCCCGCGGGCGGCGCCGGTCACCAGGGCGACTTTGCCGTTGAGGTCGTAGCGCTCCATTGGCCGCAGCCTATAGACCGCACCTAGAATCCACGCTCGATGCCGTTCGAGCCCGTAGATCCCAAGCAGTCCTTCCCCGAGCTGGAGGAGCGCGTCCTCGCGCGCTGGCGCAAGGAAGGCGTCTTCGAGCGCTCGCTGGCGAACCGCGAGGGCGCCCCGGTTTGGAGCTTCTACGAGGGGCCGCCGACCGCTAACGGCCGCCCCGGTTCCCACCACGTCCTCGCCCGCGTCTTCAAGGACGTCTACCCGCGTTACAAGACGATGTGCGGGTTTCGGGTGCCGCGCAAGGCGGGCTGGGACTGCCACGGCCTGCCGGTCGAGCTCGAGGTCGAAAAGCAGCTCGGCATCTCCTCCAAGCAGGAGATCGAGGAGTTCGGGATCGCCGAATTCAACCAGCGTTGCCGCGAGTCGGTCTTCGAGTACGTCGAGGACTGGAACAAGCTGACCGAGCGGATCGGCTTCTGGATCGACCTCGACGACCCCTACGTCACCCTCGAGGACAACTACATCGAGTCGGTCTGGTGGTCGCTGAAGCAGCTTTGGGACAAGGACCGTCTCTACGAGGGTCACAAGGTCGTGCCGTACTGCCCCCGCTGCGGGACCGCCCTTTCCTCCCACGAGGTCGCGCAGGGCTACGAGGACGTCAAGGACCCGTCCATATATGTGCGCATCCCGCTGCTCGACAACGACGCCGCCCTGCTGGTCTGGACGACGACTCCCTGGACCCTGCCCGGCAACGTCGCCGTCGCCGTCGCGCCCGAAGTGACCTACGTGCGGGCGCGCGTCGAGGAGGAGACGCTGATCCTCGCCGAGCCGCTGGTCGAGCGGGTGCTGGGCGAGGGGGCGGAGATCCTCGACCGCTTCCTCGGCTCCGACCTCGTCGGCCGCGGCTACCGCGGCCCCGTCTTCGCCCTGGAGGACGGCGGTCCCGCCGACGCCTTCAAGGTGCTCGCCGGCGATTTCGTCACCACCGAGGACGGGACCGGCCTCGTCCACATCGCTCCAGCCTTCGGTGAAGACGACTATGCGGTCGCCGCAGCTGCGGGGCAGTTCGACCCGACCGACCACGGCTCGCTCTACAATCCGGTCGGCCTCGACGGCAAATTCACCTCGCAGGTCACGGGTTTCGAGGGCAAGTTCGTCAAGGACCCCGAGGTGACCGTGGCCCTGATCGCCGACCTCGAGTCCCGCGGCCTGCTCTTCCGTGAGCAGGTCTACGAGCACGCCTACCCGCACTGCTGGCGCTGCGGCACGCCGCTCCTCTACTACGCGAAGTCGAGCTGGTACATCGCCACCTCGCAGGTCCGCGACCAGCTGCTCGCCAACAACGAGGAGATCGGCTGGCACCCCGAGCACATCAAGCACGGCCGCTTCGGCAACTGGCTGGAGAACAACGTCGATTGGGCGCTCTCGCGTGACCGCTACTGGGGGACGCCGCTGCCGATCTGGGAGTGCACGGGCGAGGACTGCGACGGTCGCTTCTGTGCCGGCTCGGTCGCCGAGCTGCGCGAGCGCGCCCGCGAGGCCGTCCCCGACGACCTCCACCGCCCCTACATCGACGGCGTCACCCTCGACTGCGAGCAGTGCGGCAGCCTCATGCGCCGCGTCCTCTCGGTGATCGACACCTGGTACGACAGCGGTGCGATGCCCTTCGCCCAGTTCCACTACCCGTTCGAGGGCAAAGAGGAGTTCGAGGAGCGTTTCCCGGCCGACTACATCTGCGAGGCCCAGGATCAGACCCGCGGCTGGTTCTACACCCTACTCGCCGAGTCGACCCTGCTCTTCGACACCTCGAGTTACAAGAACTGCGTCTGCCTCGGCCTGATCCTCGACCCCGAGGGCCAGAAGATGTCGAAGAGCCGCGGCAACGTCGTCGACCCCTGGGACGTGCTCGCCGCCCACGGGGCCGACGCCTTCCGCTGGTACTACCTGACCGCCCAGCAGCCCTGGGCCGGCTACCGCTTCAGCGTCGACACGGTCGGCGAGTCGGTCCGCCAGTTCCTCCTCACCCTCTGGAACACCTACTCGTTCTGGGTCCTCTACGCCAACGCGGAGAACCTCGGCCCGGACGACTTCGCCGGAGCGCCGGAGATCGCGAACGACCTCGACCGCTGGGCGCTGTCGCGGCTACAGGCCACCACCGCGACCGTGCGCGAGCGGATGGACGCCTACGACTGCACCGCCGCAGGGCGGGCGATCGCCGATTACGTCGAGGAGCTCTCCAACTGGTACGTGCGCCTCTCACGCCGCCGTTTCTGGGAGGGGGACCGCGCCGCCTTCGCCACCCTGCGCCACTGCTTGCTGGAGACGGTGGCGATGCTGGCGCCGTTCACCCCCTTCCTCGCCGACGAGATCCACCGCAACCTCGGCGGGGACGAGGCGCAGCCGTCGGTCCACCTGCGCGACTTCCCCGAGGCGGACGAGTCCCTCGCCGACCCCGAGCTGGAGCAGGCGATGGAGGCGGTCCGCCTCACCGTCGAGCTCGGCCGTGCCGCCCGCGCCCAGGCGAAGGCGAAGGTCCGCCAGCCGCTGCGCCGCGCCGTGATCGTCGCCAACGACGCCGAGCGCGCCGCGATCAAAGCCCGCGCCGACCTCGTTACCGGCGAGCTCAACGTCAAGGAGCTCGACTTCGTCACCGACACCTCGGAGCTGGTCAGCTACTCCGCCAAGCCCAACTACCGCGCTCTCGGCCCCCGCTTCGGCAAGAACATGCCCCAGGTGGCCGCCGCGGTCGAGGCCCTCGACGCCGCCCACGTCGCCGCCGTCCTCGCCGAGGGCGGAGAGATCGGGATCGCCATCGACGGCACTGACCACAGCCTCGGCCCCGAAGACCTCACCCTTGCCCTCCAGCCCCTCGAGGGCTACGAGGTAGAGGCCGAGTCCGGCCACGCCGTGGCCCTCCAGCTGGAGCTGGACGACGACCTCCGCCGCGAGGGCCTGGCCCGCGAGATAGTCCACGCCGTCCAAAACGCCCGCAAAGCAGCAGGCCTGGAGATCACCGACCGCATCGACCTGACCCTCAGTGGCGACGCCGACCTGCTCGAGGCAGCCCAGGCCCACCAGGACTACGTCGCAAGCGAGGTCCTAGCCACCACCGTCAGCTACAACGGAGAGAACGGCGCTGAGGCAACGATCGACGGCCGCGACCTGAACATCACTGTCTCTCGCCACTGACGCTACTCCGGCGGGTGGCGACGATTCCGAGGACTCTGCCGGCAGGCAGAGCCCGGAATCGGAGACAGGACCCGCCGGCCGGGCGCCCTAGTCCTACGGCTTCTCCCCGATGATGAAGTCGGCTTTCGCCGAATCGTCGAACTTCACCCAGCAGTGGTCCGGCGAGACGCCGGCGACCTCGACGAGGGCCTCTTCGATCCGCTTGGCGATCTCCGCCTTCTGCTCGTCGGAGCGGCCCTCGTACCAGTGAACGTGAACGAACGGCATGGGAGGGCGCCGCTAGGCGAGCGCCGGCTCGAGCTCGGCCTCGAGGCGCCGCTTCGGCATCGCCCCGACGACTTTCTTCGCGATCGCGCCGTCCTTGAAGAGGATCATCGTCGGGATCGAGAGGACCTCGTAGTTGGCCGCCGTCTGCTGGTTCTCGTCGACGTTGATCGAAACGATCTTGAGGTCGTCGCGCTCGGCGTCGATCTCCTCCAGAACCGGGTGGACGACGCGGCAAGGACCGCACCAGGGAGCCCAGAAGTCGACGAGGACAGGGCCCTCGGCGTCGAGCACGTCAGCTTTGAAGTTGGCGTCGGTCACGTCCGTCAATTTGCCAGTCACGTTCGTTTCTCCCGGTTGCAGTTTCGGCTTCAGCTCAATACTTCAGAAAGTATAGCGCCGTTGTCCAGGGTCGGAAAAGGCGCCCGCTCTCCCTACCCGCAGGGCCCGCGATGGTATTCCTTGGCAGGTGACGAACGCCGAGATCGCCGCCGCCCTGGAAGAGCTGGGGATCCTCTACGAGCTCGACGGGGCGGTCAAATACCGCGTCCTCGCCTACAGCACCGCCGCCAAGGCGATCCGCGAGAGCCCCGTCTCGATCGCCGAGCTGTCGGCGCAGGGCCGCGCCACCGAGGTTCCCGGGGTCGGCAAGACGCTGGCGGAAAAGATCGCGGCGCTGCTGGAGACCGGCGAGATCCCCGCCGCGGTGAAGCTGAAGGCGAAGTTCCCGCCGACCCTGATCGAGGTGACGCGGGTCCCCGGTGTAGGCCCGAAAACCGCGCGCCGCCTCTTCGAAGAGCTGGAGATCACTTCGATGGAAGACCTCAAAGCCGCGGCCGAGGGGGAGAAGATCCGCGAGGTCAAAGGCCTCGGGCCGAAGGCCGAGGAGAACATCCTCGCCTCGCTCGAGCGGCTCGGTGAGCCCGGCGAGGGCCCCGGCCGCCTGCTGCTCTCGAAGGTGAAGCCGATCGCCGAGGAGCTGGCGGCGGCGCTGCACGAGCACCCGGCCGCCAACCGGGTCGCGGTCGCCGGCTCGGTCCGCCGCTGGGCCGAGACCTGCAAGGACATCGACATCATCGCCACCGCCGAGGAGCCGACCGCGCTGGCCGAGCACCTTGCCGGGCACGAGCTGATCGCCGCCGCCGGCAAACCCGGCCCCAACGGCGTCCGCGCCCAGACCCACAACGGCGTCGCGGTCGACCTGCGGATCGTCGCGCCCGCCGCCTTCGGCAACCTGCTCCAGCACTTCACCGGCTCCCAAGCCCACAACGTGGCGCTGCGCGAAGAGGCGGTCGGCCGCGGCCTCTCGGTTTCCGAGCACGGCATCACCGAGACCGAGAGCGGCGACGTCCAGACCTGCGAGACCGAGCCCGAGGTCTACGAGCGGCTCGGCTACGCCTACGTCGAGCCGGAGCTGCGCGAGGGCCGCGGCGAGTTGAAGGCGGCGCGCGAAGGCAAGCTTCCCGATCTGGTCGAGCTGGCCGACATCAGGGGCGACCTCCACTCCCACACCACCCTCTCCGACGGCCGCAACAGCCTCGAGGAGATGGCCGAGGCCGCCCGCGAGCGGGGCTACAAATACCTGGCGATCACCGACCACTCCGCCAGCCACGGCTTCGGCGACCACGTCACCGCCGAGCGGCTCTGGGAGCGGATCGAGGAGGTCCAGGCCTGGAACAAAGGCCAAGACAAAGACAACGAGGGCTTCCGCCTCCTCTCCGGCTCGGAGATCAACATCGGCCTCGACGGCACCCTCGACTACCCCGACGATCTCGTCGCCGCGCTCGACTGGGTCGTCGCCAGCGTCCACACCTCCTTCAACGTCTCCGAAAAGGCGATGACCGAGCGCGTCGTCGCGGCGATCGAGAATCCGAACGTCGATTGCATCGGCCACCTCACCGGCCGCCTGATAGGTCGTCGCGAGCCCTACGGGATCGACGTCGAGGCGGTCGCCAAGGCCGCGGCCCGCACCGACACGATGATCGAGATCAACGGCAACCCCAACCGCCGCGACCTCTCCGACCTCCACGCCCGCCTCGCCGTCGAGGCCGGGGTCAAGATCGTCCTCAACACCGACGCCCACGGCGTCGACACCCTCGACAACATGGCCTACGCGGTAGCCACCGCCCGCCGAGCCTGGCTGACCAAGGCGGACATCGCGAATACCAGCGGCTGGACCGAGTTCAAGAAGCTGCGGAAGCGCTGACCAACGCCGAGTCCGCAAAAAAGCACCTTCAAGATGCTTTTTCGCGGACTCGCGATCAGTAGGCGCCGATGTGGTCGCTGCGCAGGCCCGGCGCCCGGACCAGCTCGACCGGTTTCAGCGCCGAGTTGGGGACGACGTAGAACTTGACGCCGTCGCGCTGCTCGATCCCCAGGACCGCGGCCTCGCGGGTGTGCCAGGCGAGGGAGACGATCAGGGCGTAGCCGGCGCCGACGGCGGCGACGCCAGGGAAGAAGATGCCGAGGACGCCGGCGCCGACGGCGGTGATCGCGATCGGCCAGAGGCGACCGAGGGCGATCCGGGCCGCGTTCTGGTCCGGCAGCGAGTTGGCGGTCTTGGCGCGGGCGAGGGCCTCGCGGACGTCCTCCGCGGCCCGGTGGGGCCGGCTCAGATAGGCCCCGATCGCGAGCGCGATCAGCCACCAGCCGGCGGCGACAAGCGTGATCGTCGTATCGCCGTCGCGGTTCGCCGCCAGCGCCGTGATCGCACCGAGGACGGTCGCCTCGGCGGCGGTGACGAAGACGCTGGCGCGGAGCAGGTCGGTATAGGGCATGGGTGCCCCTACCCCGCCAGCCATTCGAGCATCGCCAGCCAGCCGCCGGGGCCGTCGACGGTGACGTCAGACTCCTCCGCCAGCTCCGTCGGCGCCTCGGCCGAGAGCACGCCGACGCAGACGGCGGCGCTCAGCCGACCTTCCTCCCGCAGCTCGCGCAGCCGCCGGAAGGCGTCGAGGTCGGTGCGGTCGTCGCCCGCATACGTCGCCCGGTCCAGACCCTCGTCAGCGAGAAGGGAGCCGACGGCGCCGTCCTTGCCGCCGCCCCCGGCCGGCCGCAGCTCCAGCACCTTGCGGCCCCAGCGCGGCTGCAGCCCTGCCCGCCCCGCCTCGTTGGCGATCTCGCGGGCGCGATCCTCGGCCGTGGCCTCGTCGTCGGAGCCGCGCCAGTGCAGCGCCTGGATCGGTCCCTTGTCCTCCAGCCGCAGCCCCGCCGCCTCCAGCCGCCCGTCGAGCGTGTCGAGGAACTCGGTCGCTTCGACCTCGCGGCCGGCAATCGAGGGATCCGGCCGTGGCGCCCGCTCTCCCGGCAGCAGCAGCTCCAGCCCGTGATTGCCCGCGTAGGCGAGCGAGTCGAGGCCGACCAGCCGCCGCGCCTCCTCCGCCCGCCGACCGGAGATGCAGCCGACCAGCGCGTAGCGCCCGCTCAGCGCCGCCAGCACTTCCCGCGCCGCCGCCGGAACCGCCGCTTCGGAGGCCCGCTCGACGATCGGCGCCAGGGTCCCGTCGACGTCGGTGAGGATCGCGGCGCGGCCGGGCTCGCGGCGAAGGGGCTCGAGGCGCGCGGCCCAGTCGCCCCTGCTCTCTGAGTCGTCGGACACGGCCGTAGTATCGCGAGATGCCCGTCGGCGCCGCGACCCCGGACCACGCGCTCTGGAAGCTGGCCGCGATTGGCACCCTGGCTGGCGCCTTCAGCGGCCTCTTCGGAGTCGGCGGCGGCACCGTGATCGTGCCGCTGCTGATCTTCTGGTTCGGCTACGGCGAGCGGCTCGCGACCGGCACCAGCCTCGCCGCGATCGTCCTCATCGGCTCGCTCGGCGCGATCGCCCAGGGCGGGATCTACGGCAACGTACACGCCGGCACCGGGCTCCTGCTCGCGATCCCCGCCATCGTCGGCGTCGTCCTCGGCACCGCGATCCAGCAGCGGATCCCGCAGCGCGCGGTCTCCTACCTCTTCGCCGCCCTGCTGGTGGCGATCGCCGTGGAGTTGATCCTCTCGTGAGCGTCCTCGCGGCGATCGTCATCTGCCTTTTCGGCGGGCTCACCGGCGGCCTCGTCGGGGTCGGCGGCGGCGTCCTCTTCGTCCCGGCGCTGACGATCTTCATCGGCCTCACCCAGGTCGAGGCCGAGTCGACCTCGCTGCTGATGATCGTCGTCGTCGCGATCGTCGGCGCCTACCGCCAGAACGGCTACGGCAACGTCCGCGTCCGCGAGGCGCTGATCGTCGGCGCCCTCTCGCCGCTGGGCGTCTGGATCGGCGTCACCGCCGCCAACCACGTCTCCGAACGCGCTCTGCAGCTCTCCTTCGCCGCCCTGGCCCTGTTCATGGCCGCCCAGCTGGTCCGCCGCGCCCGCGCCGCCTGAATAGCTGCACCGCTTCCATGGTCTACGCTCGAAAGCGTGGATTCGCTCACCTGGGAAGGGGACCTGCCCCACCTGCGCTCGCCGATCATGGTCTGCGCGTTTCGCGGTTGGAACGACGCCGCCGCGGCCGCCTCGGCGGCGCTGACCGCGGTCGCCGACTCGCTCGACGCGGAGCAGATCGCCAGCCTCGACCCCGAGGACTACTTCGACTTCCAGTCGACGCGGCCGATCATCAGCATGGACGAAGGCCAGACCCGGCGGATCGACTGGCCGGAGAACAACATCCTCGCGGTCCGCGTCCCCAACGCCGACCGCGACCTGGTCCTGCTCGACGGGACCGAGCCGAACCTGCGCTGGCGCACCTTCTCGGAGACGATCGCCACCGTCGCCGACACCCTCGGGGTCGAGATGGTCATCACCTTGGGAGCGCTGATCGCCGAGGTCTCCCACACGCTGCCCGTGCCGATCACCGGACTCGCCTCGAGCATGGAGCTGGTTGAAGAGCTCGAACTCGAGCGCTCCAACTACGAGGGCCCGACCGGGATCGTTGGCGTCGTCCACGACCTCTGCCGCCAGAACGGAATCGACTCCGCCTCACTCTGGGCCGCGGTCCCCCACTACGTCGCCGCGGTCCCCAACCCGAAGGCCGCCCTCGCCCTGCTGCGCCGCCTCGAGGGTCTGACCGGAATCGCCGTCGAGGCTTCCGAGCTGGAGGAGGAAACGGCCGACTACGAAGAGCAGATCGGCCGCGCGATCGCCGCCAACCCGGAGATCGAGGAGCTGGTCACCCGGATCGAGGCCGAACAGTCCGACCTCCTAGACGAGGAGGGCGAGGTCCCCTCAGCCGACACCCTCGCTCGAGAGTTCCAACGCTTCCTCCGCCAGCGCGGCGACGACAAAAGCTAGTTCAGGCTTCCGCCGCAGGACAAATGAGGCGGTAGTCGCACCAGCTGCAGACGCTGGGGGAGGGGCGGGGCTCGAAGTCTTGGCTGAGGATTCCCTCGCCAACCTGCAGGACGGTGCGCTCGACCCGCTCGGCGTCGTCGGGACGGGTCGGCGCCGGGACCTTCTCGGCGTCGAGCACGTAGTAGTAGGAGCCGGTGCTGGCCTCGATGCCCCAGGCCTCGCGCGCCGCCATCCGGTAGAGCGCCAGCTGGAGGTCGTCCTCGAGATCCTCTTCGCTCTTGCGCTCGCCCGTCTTGTAGTCGATCAGCTCGAAGTCGCCGTCGGGCAGGCGGTCGACGCGGTCGACGCGGCCGCGGACGTGGTGGTCGCCGACCTTGAAGTCGAACTTTTTCTCCAGCCAGACCGGTTCGCCCTCGGATTCGCGCTCGCGCTCCCAGTAGAGGCGCAGCGCCTCGCGGGCGCGGTCGCGGAACTGCAGCTCGTCGTCGGTCGAGCCGAATCCGGTCCGCCGCCAGCCGGACTCGAATAGCCCGTTCAGCACCCGCAGCCCGTCCTCGGGGTGCTCCGGCGGTTCCTTGTGGAAGCGCTCGAGGACGTTGTGGAAGAGGATCCCGAAGCGCTGGTTGATCGTCGGCTCCTGGGGGATGCCGAAGACGCGGGCGAACTTGTACTTCAGCGGGCAGGTCAGGTACAGCGAGAGGTCGGAGGCCGAGAGGCTGAGCATGCCGTCGCCGCGGCGCGGCAGGAAGGCGGCGAGCGAGGGCTCGTCGCGGGCGGCGACCAGGTCCAGCCGGCGGCCGCGCTCGCGCTCGGAGTCGAGCAGGTAGGCGTCGAGCGAGGAGGCGTCGAGCTCGGCCTGTTGCTCGGCGCTCGCCACCTGCCGCAGGAGCCCGTTGACCGCCTCGATCGCCTCCGCGGTCGGCTCGTCCCCGGGTCGCTGCGCCAGCGCCGCCAGCTTCAGCAGCTCGAGGTAGCGGGCGATCGCCCGGTTGACGTCGATCGCGGTGTCGAGCCGCGGCTCCGACAGCTCCCGCCCGGCCTGCCAAGAGGACTCGAGCACCTGCTCCCGCAGCGCCCGGTAGGTCGCGTGCAGTCCCTCGGCAGGGCCGAACAGCTCCTCCTCGTGTAGCTCCTCCGACACCCCATCACCCGCCGCCTCCAGCGCCTGCTCGTAGAAGCGCGACGGCCGCGCCGCCTCGCCGCCGGCACCGCGCTCCAGCCGCGAGAGGATGAGACCGCTGCGCGCCGGCCAGCCGAGCCGCTCCCACTCGCCCTCCTCCTCGAGGCCGAGGACGAAGACGTGGTCGAAGCCGAGCCCCTTGACCGCGTCGGCCGCCATCGCGTTGACGGCGCCCGGGGAGCGGATTTCTTCGGCGTCCTCGGCTTCGACTCCCGCCTCGGCGACGGCGCTGAGGTAGGCGACGAAGGCGCGGGTCGAGCCGTGCGGTTCGCGGCGGGTCCATGCGGTCGCCAGCTCGGCCAGGCGGGAGAGCCCGAGCAGACGCTCGGCCACCTCGGGCTGGGCGGCGAAGAGGCGCTGGCGCCGCAGCCCCACCTGCTCGATCAGCCGCCGCACGAAAACGTCGGCGCGCCGTTCCTCCATCACCGACGCCGCCGCCCCGTAGAGCCGCAGGAAGGTGCCGATCCGATCGCGCGCCTCGGGCTGGAATTGGGGGCTCTCGAGCGCCGCCTCGCAGGCGGCGACCATGTCCTGCTTGCGCCGCCGCGCGATCGTCGTCAGCCGCGCCAGGTCGCCCGGGCGCAGCTCCACCGGCGGCCGGGTCAGCGCCCGCGCCGCGGCGGCCGAGTCGTCGGGGTCGGCGAGCACCCGCAGCCAGGCGATCGCGTCGCGCACCTCGGGCCGCTGGAAGAGCGCCGTCGGCCCGGAGAGGTGGAAGGGGATGCCGCGCTCTTCCATCGCCGCGGCGATCGACCCGCCCTGCTTGGCCGGGTCGTCGACCAGCACACAGATCTCCTCGGCGGCGGTCCCTGTCGCGACCAGGTGCTCGACCGCCCGCGCCACCGCCTGCGCCTGCGCCCGCTCGTTGGTGCAGCGCCAGAAGCTGAGCTTGGGATCGCGGAAGCGGTCCTCGAGCAGAATCCGCTCGCCCGCCGGGTGGATCTCGTCGAACCAGGCCTCCGCCGCGGCTGCCCCGTCGCCGGCATCGAGCTCCAGCGCCACCACCTGGTTCTGGCTGTCGGCGGCGAGCGACTCCAACACCGCTCGCTGGGCCGGCGTCGTCTCCTCCAGCTCGTCGACCATCACCTGGCCGAAGCGCTCGGCGATCTGCCGCCGCACGTCGGGTCGCTCGACCAGGAGGCAGTCGAGGGCGAGGAAGACGTCGCCGCGATCGAGGCTGCCGGACTCCGAGAGAATGCGGTCGTGGGCGGCGTAGAGTTCGGCGAACTCGAGCTCGCGGCGCACGGCCTCGCGGCCGGCTTCGTCGCTCGCCGTCGCCTCCTCCGCCAGGGCGCGCTCGGTCAGGGTGGTGGGGCCGACCCGTTCGGCCTTCAGCCCGTCGATCCGCGCCAGCAGCCGCGCCAGCAGCCCGGCCGGGTTGCCGCGGATCTCGTGCCGCCGCAGCGGCAGGCGGTCGAGGCGGTCGAGCAGCATCGCCAGCCGCTCGGCGCGGCCGAGGACGTCGAAGAAGGGGTCGAGCCCGGCCTCCTCGGAGTGTTCGCGCAGCAGGCGCTCGCCGATCGCCTCCCAGCTGCCGATCCAGAGCTCCTCGAAGGAACCCTCCAGCAGCGCCTCGCAGCGTTCGCGCAGGCGGGCCGAGGTGGCCTGGCGGGAGGCGATCATCAGCACGCTCTCGGGCCGGGCGCCGGCGGCGACCAGGCGCGCCAGCCGCCGGGCGAGCAGCTCGGTCTTGCCGGTCCCGGGCGCGCCGGCGATCAGCAGCGGCCCATCGCCGTGGGCGACCGCGCGCTCGCGGGGCGGGTTTGCGCTTCCAGTGGCGGCGGGAGAACTCTCGTTCATCGCCTCAAAGCTAACGCCTGCCCGGCGCCGGGATGCGATCTCTAGCATCACGCCGATGGACTTCCTCTCCGCCGACTGGCCGGCTATCTGCCGCCACATCGTCGCCGCCCAGCGCCCGATCTTCGAGCGGGCGCGGACGAGCGAGGAGCGCACCGTCTACGAGGGCGTCGGCGAGGGCGGCGACCGCACCCTGGTGATCGATCGCGAATGCGAGGACGTCGTCTTCGCCGAGCTCGACAAGTTGGCCGCCGAGGGGGCATCGTTTGTCGCCGTCTCCGAGGAGCGGGGCGAGGTCACCTTCGGCTCGGGCGGTGAGCACCGGGTGGTGATCGACCCGATCGACGGCTCGCTCAACGCCCGCCGCACGATCCCCTCCTTCGCGGTCTCGATCGCCGTCGCCTCCGGCCCTTCGATGGCCGACGTCGAGTTCGGCCTCGTCCACGACTTCGGCGCCGACGAGGCGTTCCTCGCTCGCCGCGGCCAGGGAGTCGAGCTGAACGGCAGACCGGTGCGGGTCTCCCCCGAGGCCGAGCCGCTCGAGGTCGTCGGGGTCGAGTCGGCCGAGCCCGACTGGGCCCTGCCCGCCTTCGAAGCGCTCTCCGGCAAGGTGTTCCGGATGCGGGTCGTCGGCGCGATCGCGATCTCGGCCGCCTACGTCGGTGCCGGTCGCTTCGACGCGATGCTCAGCCTCCGCTCCTGTCGCTCGGTCGACGCCGCCGCGGCCCAGCTGATCGTCCGCGAGGCCGGCGGCGCCGTCGCCTTCGGCTCCGGTGAGCTCTCCGAGGCGATGCTCGACCTCGAGTCGCGCTATCCGATGGCCGCGGCGAACAGCGAGAAGGGCCTCGCCACCGTGCGCGCCGCGCAGATGGCGCGGACCGCGTAACCCTTTTCCGCAAAGGGTTTACAAACGTGTGTTCCTACGAACCTACGTTCGCTACACTCGGGCGCTCCCCCGCCCCTAATCAAGACTGAAGAGGTGTTTTCCTCACATGGCTGAGAGCAAAAGCAACGGCAGCAAATCCAAAACCCAGGCGAAACGCGCCACCACCGAAGCGAAAAAATCCGCGGCCAAAACCGCCAAAGCGACGAAACGCGCGGCCACCAAGACCGCCGTCGCCGAGAAGAACCAGGTCCAGACCGTGGTCGAGTCCGCCGTCGACTTCCCCGTCGGCGCCGTGCTCAGCGTCAGCGACCGGGTCACCGAGCTGGTCGAGCCCTGGACCGACCGCAGCAAGGCCGAGCGCCAGATCAAGAGCTACCGCAGCTCCCTGCGCAAATCGCTGAAACGGACCGAGCGCCGCGGCAGCAGCGCCCGCCGCAAGGCGATCACCGAGGCCCGCAAGACCCGCAACCAGGTCGAGCGCGAGGCCCGCAATCATCGCCGCAACGTCGAGACCACGATCAAGCGCAACCGCAACGAGGTCGAGTCGCGCGTCCGCAAGGCGATCGAGGAGCAGACCACCCGCGCCCAGGGCGTCGTCGAGAGCGCCACTGGCGTCGTCGGCACCGTCAGCAGCCAGCTCACCGCCCTGCGCTGAGGACGCACAGCACGCGGCGCGGATGCGCCACCTCAAAGAGCCCCGCATGGCCCCACCATGCGGGGCTCTTTTCGTTGTCACCCCGCTTGGTGCTGAGCGCCCTCAGCGGCCTGTGACGGTCACAGGCCGCGAGGAGCCTGGCTCATAGGGCCAGCCCTCGCGGCCTTTTACGTGGGCGCGGAACTGGAAGCTGATCCCACGGCTGTCGTCGTCGCTGAAGCGATAGGCGTAGCGGAAGCGGCCGTGCCTATCTGCCTCGATCGTGCGGAACCCGCTCCAGCCCGCACCCCGGTAGCGGAACTGCAGCTCGACCGGGAGGCCCTCGACGGCCGCTTTCGCGCCGAGCGTGCGAACCCAGCCACTGAAGACGACCGGCTTGCCACCGATCGTCGCCTTTGAGCCCGAGGCGTGGAGCTGGATACCCGTCGGGACGCCCAGGTGGGCGCTGTCAACGGTCGCCCTGGTCAGCGTCGGGGTGCCGGCGAAGAAGGCGGCGACGTCGCGGCTCGGACCGGGCTTCATCGGCAACGAGAAAGACCCGCTTGCATCGGTGTGGCGATAGGTAACCCGCCGCTGCGGCACTGCGCTGGCGGCGAAGGTCTCGACCACGGCGACCTGCTGCCCCGCCACGGAGCCACCGCCGATACGCCTCAGGCGCCCGGCAAAGCCCCCGTCCGACAGCCCGCCGGTCAGTGAGACCTCGACCTTCAGCGGGTTGACCAGGAACATCCTGCCGCCGCGAGTGCGGTCGCTTCCGCTGGCGGTGTTGCCGGCCACGTCGTAACCGGTAGCGAGGAATTCGTACTTGCCGGGCGGGTAGGAATCCGAGTCCCAGTGGGCTACCAGCCGACCCGCGGTCGCCCTGGTCGGCAGCTCCTCGAAACGGGCGCGGGTTCCCGCGAGGCGGACGGCGATCGAACCCTTGCCAGAGCTCGGGCCGGAGAGGGAGTCGGCGACGGTGGCTTCGATCCGCTCGGGTTCGGCGGGATCCTGGGCGGCGGCGAATGCGATCCGCGGCGGGTCTTCGTCGATACGGATGACGGTCTCCGGCGCAGGCGCGCCACCGACTCCGCCGGTTTGATTGCCGGCGGCGTCGCGGGCGAAGGGTGCAATCGTGTGGGTGCCGCTGCCGCCGACCCAACTCGTGACGAGGTCGCCTGGCGCCACCGCCGGGGCGCCGCCGTCAACGGAGATCGCCGTTACCGCTCCCGAGGACCCGGACGCCGCCATCCCCGAGAGGGTGTCCTGGGCGAGAGCGGTGACCCGCACCGGGCCGTGGCTCCAGCTGGTGGGAGCCCCGAGCAGCGAGAGTCGCGGCGGCGTCGCGTCGACCCGGAACACCGCGCTGCGCAGCGGCGAGGCAACCCCGGCGCCGGAGACCGCGACGACGCGGGCGTAGGTCGTTCCCTCGGGGAGCCGGCCGAACGAGACGGAGTCGTCGCCGATGCCGCCCGAGAGGTCGGTCTCGGCCACGGTGCAGAGGGAGGGGTCGGCGCAGGGCCTACCGCCGCTGCCGCGGTCGAGGGAGATCGCGTAGCCGCGCAGGCCCGAAAGCGGCAGCGGTTCCGGGTGTCCGATGTCCAAGACAGCGGGCTCATCTCCGAGCAGCCAGCGTTCCGGCGCCTGAGGATCGGGCGGCGACGGCGGCACGTCGTCGAAGGCGAGGCTGGTGCTGGCCCGCCCGATCTCCGTCCCTTTGGCGTCCACGATCCAGCCTTCGAGCTTGTAGATCCCAGGCACCGGAGGCACCTGGAACCAGTAGAGGAGGTTGGTCGGCGGCCGGTCGAGCATTTCTCCGACCGGTTCTCCCCGTGGATCGAAGAGCTGGTACCTGCCGACCGCGGTTCTGATCGAGTAGCCGGGCAGTTGCATCGGGTCGATGGCGAATTCGCGGTCGGCCTGCCACGACTCGGCTGCCGCCGCCGACGGGAGAGCCAGGGCGAGCGCCGCGATGACGGCTACGGCCGTGCGCGACCAGCAGCCGGTCACGGGCCGAACTCCCCGGCCGGGCTGCCGGCGCTCGAGGCCGGAGCCGGTTCGGGCGCCGGTTCGGGCGCCGGTGGCGGCACGTATTCGGCGGGCGCGCTTTCGGCCGGGGCTTCTTCGACGGCCGCCGGTTGGGGTTCGGCCGCCGCCTGGGGCTGGGGAGAGTGCTTCGGCTCGGGCTGCGGCTTCGGTTCGGGCGCGGGGGCGGATTCGACCTCCGGTTGCGGAGCCTCCGGGGCCGGGGTCTCGGAGAGGCGACGCTCGGCCGCTGGGCGCTGATGCTCGGCGCCGAGCCCGAGCGGGGCCGGGACGAGACCGCCGGCCACGCAGGCAGCCGCGCCCCCTGCCGCCCCGACGCAGACGACGGCGATCTTCGCCGCCACGGCGACCCCGCCGGCACCGCTTCCGCCGGTGACCTGAGAGGCCGTTCTGCTGCCAGCGCCGAAGCGACCGAAGAGTTCGGAGAAGGCATCCTGAGCGCGCTCCCAGAGCGAGCGCGGCATAGGCAGGGCCGGTAGCAGCGCGCCCGCGGCCGCCGGTGCCGCCCGGTATGCCCGCATGGTCGCCCGGCACTGGCTGCACGCCCGTAGGTGCTCGCGCAGCTCGGCGACCTGCTCCGGCTTTGCCTCGCCGTCGCAGAAGGCGGAGAGCAGTGGCTTCATCTCCTCGCAGCGGCCCCCGTCTTCGCTGCGCGCGATCAGGCTGCGGAACCGCTCTCGCCCCTCGGCCAGCGAGCGGTTGATTTTCGTTTGGCTGTAGCCGGTGATCTCGCCGATCTCGAGGTAGGTGTAGCCCTCCGCCAAGAGCCCGAGAGCGCGCAGCTCGTGCGGCCTCAGCGCCTGCAGCGCCTCACGGCTACGGGCGACCGCTTCCCGTCGCTCGGCCTGCTCCGGCGGCCCGTCGGCGGGGGCGGGCAGGAGGGCTACCCAGTCTTCTGTGTCGAAGCCGGGCCTGGCGGCGGCGGGGCCGGCAAGGGTCCGTTCGCGCTCGCGCCGCACCGCCAGGGCCTCGTGGCGGACGACCGTCTGCGTCCACTTGATCAGCTCGCGCGGGTCGTCCGTCGGCGCCTTGCGGAGGAGGATCTCCAAGCCGCGCTGCAGGGCGTCTTCGGCGTCGTCTTCGCAGAGCGAGAAGCGACGCGCCGTCCGTCGCAATGCTGCCTCGTTTCGCGCGTAAATCTCGACGGCTGCCCGCTTACGAGCCCCGTCGTCGGCCGGGCCCAGGCGTGGCCTCGCCTCCTCGGCACTGATTTTTTCCACCGCTCGAAATCCCCCTGCCGCTTCAGTTCTCTGCATCGGACACTTGCAGCGGTAAGTACGAGAGGGGCAGGACTCTCCCCCCACCTGGACGGATGCCGTAGGGCGAAAAGCCGGAAATTGCAGAGTGGTTCCGAGGAACGTCCAGGCGGTGCCGGGACCGCTAGGATCGCCGGATGAGCACTTGCGTAGTCACCGGCGGCGCCGGCTTCCTCGGGTCCCACCTCTGCGAGCGACTGCTCGGGGACGGGCACCGGGTGATCTGCATCGACAACCTCGAGACGGGGTCGTTGGAGAACATCGCCCACATCCGTGACGATGCGTTCGACTTCCGTCACGTCGACATCACCAACTACGTCGACATCCCCGAGGACGTCGACTTCGTCTACCACCTCGCCTCGCCGGCGAGCCCGATCGACTACCTGCGGCTGCCGCTGCACACCCTCAAAGTCGGCTCCCACGGCACCCACCACATGCTCGGGGTGGCGAAGTGGAAGCGCGCCCGTTTCCTGATCGCCTCGACCAGCGAGGTCTACGGCGACCCGGAGGTGCATCCCCAGAAGGAGGACTACTGGGGGCACGTCAACCCGATCGGCCCGCGCGGCGTCTACGACGAGGCGAAGCGCTATGCCGAGGCGCTGACGATGGCCTATCACCGCCAGCAGGGCGTCGACACGGCGATCGTGCGGATCTTCAACACCTACGGGCCGCGGATGCGCGCGCATGACGGGCGGGCGATCCCGACCTTCCTCCGCCAGGCGCTCCAGGACCGGCCGCTGACCGTCTTCGGCGACGGCAGCCAGACCCGCAGCTTCTGTTACGTCGACGACCTGATCGACGGCATCGTCCGCCTCTCCGAGTCCGACGTGCACACGCCGGTCAACATCGGCAACCCGAACGAGTTCACGCTGCTGGAGCTGGCGAAGCAGGTCGTCGAGCTGACCGATTCGCGCTCGGAGATCGTCTATGAGGCGCTGCCCACCGACGACCCAAAACAGCGCCGCCCCGACATCGGCCGTGCCCGCGACCTGCTTGGTTGGGAACCGAAGGTCGAGCTGACCGAGGGCCTGCGCCGGACGATCGACCAGAGCGGCGTCGAGCGCCTGGTCGGCGCCGGCGACTAAGCCAGCCTCGTTCAGAGCACAAAAAAGGGGCGACCCGAAGGCCGCCCCTCTCGCGATGCAGCGAGCTTCTGACTACTGGGTCTGAGCCGTGAACGCGAACGTGCCGAGCGGATTGCCGGCGGCGATGTGGTCTTTCGCCACCCGTTCTTCGGCCGCTTTCTTGGCCGCCGCTTTGGCGGCTTCCTGTTCGGCTGCTTTTTGGGCCGGATTTGCCGAATTGCATTCTTCGGGCGCTTCTTCTTCGCAGATGAAGGCAAACACGCCCGCTTCGTAGTAGGCCTGGTAGACCTTGACGAAGCCCTCGAGCACTTCAGCCGAGATCGGCTGCAGGACAGCCGAGGAGCTGACGGTGACGGTGCGAGCCGCCGGATCGGCGACAACCCCGGTGATGGTCAGGTCCGCGATCGAGCTGCGTCCCAGGTTGCCAAGGTTGAGGCTGCTGCTGGCATTCGATTTCGCGACCACTTCGACGGTGACCGTTTTTGCCGAGAGGTCGAGGTACATGTTGCCGAGCGTGATCTCCGTTTCCAGCGCCGTGGTGGGGCTGGTCGGGAGTTTCTGCGTCAGCAGCAGGCCCCCAGCGGTCTGGACGACGCCGGCGGTGCCGGTCGGTGCGACCGTCCCACCAGTGAGCGGGAGCGCGTAATTGCCCAGGCCGCTTTCGGTGGTCGGGGCGATGACATTCGCGTTCGTTTCGACGTCTTTCAGCTTCAGCAGCAGTTCTTTGTTTGCGGCGAAGCTGACGTTGCCGCCGGGAATGATCGCGACCGTGCCCGGCTGGCTTTCCGAGCTCGACTTGCCGATCGTCTTGCCGGCGAGAAACGGCTTCGGATTGCCCTTGGAGTAACCCAGCTTCTTGTTCAGCTGCTTGGCGCCGGCGCTTTCCAGCTTCAGCGTCTTCAGCTTGACGTTGACTCCGAACCCGTTGCGGGTGTAGCTCAGGCCCTTCAGCTTGGCCAGCTTCACCTTCTTGCCGGAGACCTTTCCGGTGAGGACGCTCTTGCCGGTGTCGAGCACGAGTCCCTTGACGGTCGTGTTCTTCTTGCCGGCCTTGAACTTGAGGCCGCCACCGAGCGTCAGGGTCCCGAGGCCGTTGGTCGGGTCCATCGAGCCACCGGTGACCTTGAAGGTGGCCTTCTTGGCGCTGACCTTGGCGTTGCCGACCTTCTGGATCTTGATCCCGAACGTCTTCAGGTAGTTGGTCCACCCCTTGTTCAGGCTGATGGTCGTCGTACCGCTGGCGACCGGATCGGCCGTTGCAGAGGCAAAGGGAGCGAACGCCAGCAGCGCGAAGAGCGCCGCCGCGAGAACCGCCAACGGCAGTTTCGTTCCCCGAGCCATCCGCGGCTGGGTTGCTTGAGTCATGTATTCCTCCGTTTTGCTGCCGCCCCCTGCTGTCCCGATAGGCGACTTACGGCGAGTTGACTTGTCTGAAACAGGTTATTCCCGCATCGCGTATTTACAACCCCGTTGCGCAGCGGGAGTTCCGGTTGGCATCTGGCAAAGCCCCCGGGGCGCCCGCCTCAATATCCTGCAGCCGATGGCGAATGGCGACGGATCCGGAGCCCAGGAGGCCCACCTGACGATTGCGCCCGTGGTCGGCCCCGACGACGAGCGCATCTTCACCGACTCCGGGATCGAGATTGACGCCCTCTACGACGAGAGCGACGTCGCTCCCGGCCTCGAGGAGCGCCTCGGCCAGCCCGGCCAGCCGCCGTTCACCCGCGGCATCCACGAGCGGATGTACCGCGACCGGCTCTGGACGATGCGGCAGTACGCCGGCTTTGCCTCCCCCGAGGACACCAACGAGCGCTACCGCTACCTGATCGAGCACGGCTCGACCGGGCTCTCGATGGCCTTCGACCTGCCGACCCAGCTCGGCCGCGACTCCGACGACCCGCTCTGCCACGGCGAGGTCGGCCGCACCGGCGTGCCGATCGACACGATCGAGGACATGCGGATCTGCTTCGACCAGATCCCGCTCGACGGCGTCTCCACCTCGATGACGATCAACGCGCCGGCGGCGATCCTGCTGCTGCTCTACGAGCTGGTCGGCGAGGAACAGGGTGTCCCTTCCGAGAAGCTGCGCGGCACCGTCCAGAACGACGTGCTGAAGGAGTACATGGCGCGCGGCAACTACATCTACCCGCCGGTGCCGACCATGCGCCTGACGACCGACATCTTCGAGTACTGCCAGACGCACGTGCCGAAATGGAACACGATCTCGATCTCCGGATACCACATCCGCGAGAAGGGCTGCTCGGCTGTGCAGGAGGTCGCCTTCACGCTCTCCAACGCGATCGCCTACGTCGAAGCGGCGCTGGCGCGGGGCCTGAAGATCGACGAGTTCGCGCCGCGGCTGGCCTTCTTCTTCAACGGCCACAACAACGTCTTCCAGGAGATCGCCAAGTTCCGCGCCGTGCGGCGAATGTGGGCGGAGATCGTCAAGGAGCGGTTCGGGGCCGAGAACCCGAAATCGATGCAGATCCGCTTCCACACCCAGACCGGCGGCGTCACCCTGCAAGCCCAGCAGCCCGAGGTCAACATCATCCGCGTCGCCCTGCAGGGCTTCGCGGCGGTCTGCGGCGGCACCCAGTCGCTGCACACCAACGGCTTCGACGAGGCGCTGGCGCTGCCGACCGAGCGCTCGGCCCGGATCGCCCTGCGGACCCAGCAGGTGCTCGCCTACGAGTCCGGTGCCGCCGACACCGTCGACCCATTCGCCGGCTCCTACTTCGTCGAGTCGCTGACCGACGAGGTCGAACTGCGGGCGAAGGAGCTGATGGAGAAGGTCGAAGAGCTCGGCGGCTCGGTCGAGGCGCTGGAGTTCATGCAGCGCGAGATCGAGGAGTCGGCCCTCAGCTACCACGAGCGCTACAAGTCCGGCCAGGACGTGATCGTCGGCGTGAACAAGTTCGTCACCGACCAGGTCGACGACGTCGACATCCTCAAGGTCGATCCCGAGGCCGAGCAGCGCCAGCTGGCCCGCCTCAAGGCCTTCAAGGAGAACCGCGACCAGGCCGAGGTGGCAGCCAAGCTCGACTCTCTGCGCGACGTCGCCCGCGGCGACGGCAACCTCCTGCACCCGATCCGCGCCGCGCTGGCCGCCAACGCCTCGATCGGCGAGGTCTGCGGCGCCATGCGCGAAGTCTTCGGCGAATACAAGGGCGGAGCGTTCTTTTAGCGATTGGTGAATTTCGGGCGCTATAGCGCCCACAACTCGCCAACTGTCATCTGAACGGTCCCTCTCATTCCCCGCTTCGGGGAGGAACAACGCCTGGCTGGTGGAAGCGGGTGCCGATGATCGAGGTTTCGAGGACGCTGATGAAGTCCGAGCCCGAGTTGGCGGAGCTGATTGCGACCGTCGAGGGGGTCGAGGTGACGATGGCCGAGAAGGGCTTCGGCACCCGCGTCGCACTGCGTGCCGGTGAGGACTCCGGCCTTGGCGAGGCCGATCTTGAAGCTGTCCTCGACCACCTGGCGGAGCCGCAACGGCGGCCTTTCGTCTGATCCACCGAACTTGAAATCCATCCAACGAAGGTCGGCTGGGACCGACCCGGAAAGCGAGTCCAACCAGTGACCAATCTGAAGCGGCACCTAACGGCGGCCAACGTCTTGTCTTGCATGGCCCTCTTCATCGCCCTCGGCGGCACCGCGTATGCGGCGGTCAAACTGAAGCCGAACCAGGTCAAGGCCGTCAACATCGCCAACCAGGCCGTGACCAACGCGAAAATCAAGACCCAGGCCGTCACCTCCGGGAAAATCAAGAACGGCGGTGTCGTCAACGCCGACCTCGGAGCGGGAGCCGTGACCGGTTCGAAGATCGCCAAGGAAGCCGTCACCGGCGGTGCCCTGGCGAAGAAGGCGGTCACCGAAGCCAAGCTCGGCCCGGAATCGGTCGGCACCGGCAAGATCGACAACGAAGCGATCACCTCGGCCAAGATCTCGACTTCGGTCTGGAACCAGCTGGTCAAGAGCGTCACCTACGAATCGTCGACCAGCGTCAACGACTCCGAAACGGAAAAGAACACCACCGCCACCTGCCCCCAGGGCAAGGAAGCGATTGGTGGTGGCGCCCGGATCAACGCTCCGGCAGGCGTCCAAGTCGCAATCAACGGCTCCTACCCTGCGGTTGCCTCGAACAACGCCCGCACTGGCTGGATCGCCTCCGGCCGCGAGACTGCAGCAGAGCCCGGGAACTGGCAGGTCGTGGCGTACGTGGTCTGCGCTTCTCTCTAGGTACTCTCAATTTGCATCGTGGAATCGAAGGGCCCGCTTCGGCGGGCCCTTCGTGTATCTGAGGACGCCGAAAACCCGGCCTAAATAGACTTCCGCGCCCGATGCGCGAGAGGAACCCCGAAACCCACGACGAGAAGCTCGCCTATCTGCGCGAGCTGCGCGACGCGGCGATCCACTCGGCTTCCAAGGCGGCGGTCGAGAAGCAGCACGCGAAGGGCAAGATGACCGCCCGCGAGCGGATCGAGAAGCTGCTCGACCCCGGCTCCTTCGAGGAGCTCGACACCTTCGTCCGCCACCGCACCTACGACTTCGAGATGCAGAAGAACCGGCCCTGGGGCGACGCCGTCGTCACCGGCCACGGCACGATCGACGGCCGCACCGTCTTCGTCTTCTCGCAGGACTTCACCGTCTTCGGCGGCAGCCTCGGCGAGGTGATGTCGGAGAAGATGTGCAAGGTCATGGACCTGGCCGCCCAGGTCGGGGCGCCGGTGATCGGGATCAATGACTCCGGCGGGGCGCGGATCCAGGAGGGCGTCGTCTCGCTCGGCGCCTACGGCGACGTCTTCGTCCGCAACGTCCAGTGCTCGGGAGTGATCCCGCAGATCAGCGTGATCATGGGGCCCTGCGCCGGCGGCGCCGTCTACTCGCCGGCGATGACCGACTTCATCTTCATGGTCAAAGAGACCTCGCACATGTTCATCACCGGCCCCGAAGTGATCAAAACCGTGACCGGCGAGGAAGTCGAGTTCGAGGAGCTCGGCGGGGCGATGAGCCACAACTCGAAGTCGGGTGTCGCCCACTTCGCCTCCGAGGACGAGGAGAGCTGCCTCGAGGACGTGCGCTACCTGATGAGCTTCCTGCCCTCGAACAACCTCGAGCCGCCGCCGCGCTTCGAGCCCTCAGACGACCCAGAGCGCGAAGACGAGGAGCTCGACACCCTCGTCCCCAACGACCCGCAGAAGCCCTACGACATGCGCGACGTGATCGCCCGGGTGGTCGACGACGAGGAGTTCTTTGAGGTCCACGAGCACTTCGCGAAAAACATCGTCTGCGGCTTCTCCCGTCTCGACGGCTATCCGATCGGCATCGTCGGCAACCAGCCCGCCTTCCTCGCCGGCGTCCTCGACATCGAGGCCTCCGAGAAGGCAGCACGCTTCGTGCGGACCTGCGATTGCTACAACATCCCGATCGTCACCTTCACCGATGTTCCCGGCTTCCTCCCCGGCACCGACCAGGAGTGGAACGGGATCATCCGCCACGGCGCCAAGCTGCTCTACGCCTTCACCGAGGCGACCGTGCCGAAGCTCACCGTCGTCACCCGCAAGGCCTACGGCGGCGCCTACGACGTGATGAACTCCAAGCACATGCTGGCCGATTACAACGTCGCCTGGCCGACGGCAGAGGTCGCGGTGATGGGCCCCGAGGGCGCCGTCAACATCATCTACCGCAAAGACATCGCCAACTCGCCGACCCCCGACGAGCGTCGCCAGAAACTGATCGACGACTACAAAGCCCACTTCGCCAACCCCTACTCGGCGGCGGAGCGTGGCTACATCGACGACGTGATCGAGCCGCGGCAGACGCGGCCGAAGCTGATCCGGGCGCTGCGGATGCTGCAGACCAAGCGGGTCGATCAGCCGAAGCGCAAGCACGGCAACATTCCTCTGTAGGTCGGTACACGCGGGAGGGGCCGATGGGGGTCCCTGGGAGCACCTCCGCCGCGGGAGTCGGGGTTAGCTGCCGCCTTGAGCCGGTTCGGCGCGGCTCCATGCTGAGTACCCAGGGACCCCCCACCGGCCCCTCTCCACGGTTCCGTGACGCTTCTTCAGCAGTGCGTTCGTCCTTTGTGGGGCTAGAGGGATACAAAGGACGAACGCCGACGGGCTACGGGACCGCGGTGGACTCGGGGTCTATGTTGCCTGCGCCACGGCCTGCCGTCGGGCCCTCGTCGCCTCCTAGGCGGTGGGCCAGGTAGACGGGGATGATCGAGATGACGATCACGATCACGGCTACGGCGTTGACGATCGGGAGTTCGTGGGGGCGGAAGAGGTTGGAGTAGATCCAGATCGGGAGCGTCTGTTCGCCGGCGCCGATCGTGAAGTTGGTGACGATGATCTCGTCGAAGGAGAGGGCGAAGGCGAGGAGACCGCCGGCGATCAGGGCGCTTTTCATCCCCGGGAAGGTGACGTAGCGGAAGGTCTGCCAGGAGTGGGCGCCGAGGTCGGCCGAGGCCTCCTCGAAGGAACCCGAGAGCCGGCGCAGGCGGGCGACGGCGTTGTTGTAGACGACGACGATGCAGAAGGTCGCGTGGCCGACGATCACGGTGAAGAGGCTGAGCGGAACGTCGAGGACCTGGGTGAAGGTGTTCGAGATCGCGACGCCGGTGACTATCCCCGGCAGGGCGATCGGCAGGATCACCAGGAAGGAGATCGTCTCGCGGCCGAAGAAACGGTGGCGGGCGACGGCGAGCGCGGCGAGGGTGCCTAACACAAGGGCGATCGAGGCGGCGATCACGCCGGCCTTGATCGAGGTGACGAACGCTTCCCGCGCGGCCTCGTCCTTGAACGCCTGCGAGAACCAGTGGGTGGTGAAGCCCGGCGGCGGCCACTCGAGGATCTTGCTCGAGTTGAAGGCGTAGATCCCGATCACGATCAGCGGGATGTAGATGAAGGCGAGGCCGACCGCGACGGCGATCCGCAGCAGCCATTGGGAGCGTTTCGAGAGTCTCATCGCGCCATCCGCCTATACGTGCTCGAAGGCGCCGAGCTTCCGGGCGACCATCAGGTAGGCGATCATCACCACGATCGGGATCATGGCCAGGGCGGCGGCGAACGGTTGGTTGTTGGCGATGTTGCTGAAGATGACGTTGCCGATGAACTGGTCGTTGGAGACCAGGCGCGGGGTGATGTAGTCGCCGAGGGTGAGCGAAAAGGTGAAGATCGAGCCGGCGACGACGGCGGGGAAGCTGAGCGGCAGGATCACCCGGCGGAAGGTGGTAAAGGGGGAGGCGCCGAGGTCCTCGGAGGCGCTGATCAGCGAGTTCGGGATCCGCTCCAGCCCGGCGTAGATCGGCAGGATCATGAACGGCAGCCAGAGGTAGCTGAACACGAGCCAGACCGCGGTGGTGCCGTAGCCGGGGCCGTGGAGGCCGATCGGCTCCAGCGCCCAGTTGATCGCGCCGTTGGCGGAGAGCAGCGTCCGCCAAGCGTAGACCTTGACCAGGTAGCTGGACCAGAGCGGCAGCAGGATGCCGATCACCAGCAGCGCCTTGCCGCGCCGGCTCGCCACCTTGGCCATGTAGAAGGCGATCGGGAAGGCGATCACCGCGTCGGTCAGCGTGACCAGCAGCGCGGTCCGGACGGTCCGCCAAACGATCGTCCGGTAGACCGGTTCGTTGACCAGCGCTTCGAAGTTTTCGAGGGTGAATTCCTTGATCGTCAGCCCGCTGAGCGGGTCGACCGACCAGAACGCGGCGACCAGCAGCAGGGCCAGCGAGCCGAGGTAGCCGATCACCAGCCAGCCGATCGGGCCGGCCAGCAGCGCTCCTACCTGCAGGCGTTCACGGCCGTGGAAGAGGTCGGACAGCCGATGGCTGACCGACCTCTTTTCCGCGACCGTTTCAGACGACATGAATCAGAACCGGGTCAGCCTTTGATCGTGGTCCAGGCTTTGACCCAGTCGTTGTAGTCCATGCAATCTTCTTCGCCGTTGCCGCAGTCGGCGAGCGGGGTTTCCCAGTAGTAGACCCGCTTCCAGAACCCCGGTTCTTCGGCGTGGTATTCGGCGCAGAAGTTCTTGTTCGCCGTCTCCTTACAGGCGAGTTCCTGCGCCGGTGCCTCGCCGAACCATTCGGCGACCTCGGCGTTGATTTTCGGTTCGATGATCCAGTTCATCCACTCGTACATGCAATTGGGATGTTTGGCGTCCTTGGCGATCATCCAGGTGTCAGACCAACCGGTCGCACCCTCCTTCGGCAGGAAGCCCTGGCTCGCCGGGCTTGCCTTGACCGGCACGCCTTCTTCCTTCAAGGCGAAGTACTGGTACTGCCAGGTGGTCCCGACCATGACGTCGCCGCCGGCGTATTCGGAGATCTGCTTGGCCGCTTCCGACCAGTAGCTCGGGTCGGCGGTGGACTTCTGTTCCTTGAGCAGGTCGATCGCCGCGTTGAACTGGTCTTCGTTCAGCTCGTAGGGGTTTTCGATCCCCAGGTCGGGCTGGTGGTACTTGAGGTACATGGCGGCGTCGGCGATGTAGCTGGATTCGTCGTAGACGCTGATCTTGCCCTTGTACTTGGCGGCGACTTTGGGATCGAACATCACGTCCCAGGAGTCCGGCGCCGGGCTGACGTCGCTGCCGTTCCACATCAGCAAGTTGGCGCCGCGGCCGTGCGGGATCCCGTAGTTGACGCCGTCGAAGGTGTTGTAGGGCTGGTCCTTGAGGTCGGCGAAGACCGTCTTGTAGTTGGGGACCAGGTCAGTGTTAACCGGGGCTACTAGGCCGGCGGCGACGAGCCGGGCGGTGGCGTTGCCCGAAGCCGAGACGCCGTCGTACTGCCCGGTTTTCATCAGCTCGACCATTTCGTCGGAGGTACCGGCTTCCTTGTTGTTGACCTTGCAGCCGGTCTTCTGTTCGAACGGTTTGCTCCATTCGGGTTCGACGTAGCCGGCCCAGGAGATCAGCGAGACTTCACCCTCTCCTTTGCCGACCTTCTGCAGCGCTTCATCACTGCTGCCGGAACTGGTCGAGTCGCTGCCGCCGCCACATCCGGCGAGGGCGAGCATGAATACGACCAGGCCGGCAACGACGAGCCACGCCGTGCGGGCGGGGTTGCCATCCCTTCTGCTCATGGTGCTACCTCCTGTTTGGTTGACTTCCCGCCGACGGCGGCCGCGTGCTCGGGGCGCCACCCGACTAGGACCTCGTTTCCCTGCCCTGGCAACGCGCCCGAGGACGCGCTCTCCACGTTCTGCCTGACCAGCTGGAGCTTCTCCCCTTTGTCCAGCTGAATCGTGAAGCGGGTGATGCTGCCGGCATAGGCGACGTCGGCGACGCGGCCGGTCTCCGTGTGGAGGCCGTCGGTCGGTGCGCCCGGTTGCAGTAGCTCGATCTTCTCGGGACGGATCGTCATCCGCTCGCCGTCCCGCTCGATCAGGTTGGAGACGCCGACGAAGCCGGCGACGAACTCGTTGGCCGGTCGCTCGTAGAGCTCCAGCGGCGAGCTGACCTGCTCGATCCGGCCGCCGTTGAAGACGGCGATCCGGTCGCTCATCGTCAGCGCCTCGTCCTGGTCGTGGGTGACGTAGACGAAGGTGATCCCGACCTCGCCCTGGATCGCCTTCAGCTCGGTCTGCATCTCCTCGCGCAGCTTCAGGTCCAGCGCGCCGAGTGGCTCGTCGAGCAGCAGCACCTTGGGCTGGTTGACGATCGCCCGCGCCAGTGCGACCCGCTGGCGCTGGCCGCCGGAGAGCTCGTTCGGCTTGCGCTCGGCGTAGCCGGGCAGGCGGACCATCTCCAGCGCCTCTTCGCTCCGCTTCGAGTGCTCGGCCTTGCCGACCTTGGCCACCTTCATCCCGTAGGCGACGTTGTCGCCGACGGTCATGTGCGGGAACAGCGCGTAGTCCTGGAAGACCGTGTTGACCTTGCGGTCATACGGCGGCACCCCACTGACGTCCTCCCCGGCCAACTCGATCGTCCCCTCGGTCGGGTCCTCGAAGCCGGCGATCATCCGCAGCGTCGTCGTCTTGCCCGACCCCGAGGGTCCCAGCATCGTGAAGAACTCTCCCTTGGCGATCTCCAAATCGATCCCGGCAACGGCAGCAACCTCGCCGTAGTACTTCGTCAGGCCGGTAAGTCGAATGTCAGGAGCCGCAGCGTCTATGCGTACGACGTTATCCGGGAAGGTGCGGAAAGCAAGGACAAACTGGCCCGGAAGGCTTAGCCGGGTTGGAGTACGGGGTTGTGGGTGGAGGGTGCTGGTAGGGGGTCCCTGGGAGCACCTCCGCCGAGTGGATCGGGAATCGGCTGACGCCGCGGGCGTAACTGGCTCGGCTCCATGCTGAGTACCCAGGGACCCCCTACCAGCACCCTCGCAGTCAGCGCCGCTCCAGTTCCGTGGTTCCTTTGTCCGCTATAGGAGGACAAAGGAACCACGGGAACAAGGGGGGAGAGCTCTCATCTCTAGAGAGCGGTCCGTCCCCCAACAGCTCTTGCGCGCAAGGCTCCGTCGCGCGTCACCCGTCTCTCAAAGGCTGTGGGAGGAGGGGGTGGGTTGCCTCCTCCGGGTACTCAGCATGGAGCCGAGCCAGCCACCTTGAGGCGGCAGCTACCCCCGACTTGCTCGGCGGAGGTGCTCCCGGAGGAGGCAACCCACCCCCTCCAAGAAAGACCGGCTGCTTAGTACCCGAGCGGGTGACGCGCGACGAAGCCGATGTTGTCGCGGAGTTCTTCGTGCCAACGGGGCCCCGTTTCGCCGCCGTTGTCGCCGGAGGTGTCCCAGCGGAAGCCGGCTACTTCGGCGTAGGCGTGGCCGGCGTTGGTCCAGACGGTGATCCAGCGGCCGCTGCCTTCTTCGCCCCACTTGGCCATCGGGCCGGAGGGGAGGGGGCTTTCGAGGAACCTGCCGCCGTGGAGGGCGAAGGAGACGGAGCCGGAGCAGTCGTAGCCGCGATCCCACCAGCGGGCGTGGCCGCCGCCCCAGACGTAGGGCTTGGTGCGGATTTTGTTTGCCGCGGTGATCACTGCCTTGACCCGGGGAGGGGCGCTCGCCGGCGGGATCAGTTCCCCGCTGGGAAGCAGCCTGGCCTTCGCGGTCGGCGTGCACATGTCGACTTCGGACGGGGAGGCACCACCGCTGGTGCAGGCGGCGGAGGCGCTGCCCGGAGCGAACAAAGCGGTTGCTGCGAGGGCGACGACAAATGCCAACCCAACCAACCTGAAGTTGTGACGCAAACCGATTCTCCTTCGTCGGCCTACGGGGTTAGCTGTCGGGCTAGCGCGAAAGGAGCCTGCGCTCCCACCAGGTTGGTGGGTTAGCCCCGAAAACGTGGTTCCCCCGCTCCCTGAACACTCTTTGCGCCAGGGACTCGGCGTTTCGGTTACTGACCGGCGGCAGTGTAGCCCATCGCGCGGCGCTTTGCTCACAAAACGCAAATATTTAGCTTTGGAGCCCGCACCCATGGAGATTTGTTCGACGCCTGGACTGGTAGCTTGCGTCCTGGGATGAACCTTTCGGGTCGCAAAGCGCTCCTCACCGGGGCGACGGGGGGGCTCGGAAGAGCCATCGCCGCCTCGCTGGCCGAGCGCGGCGCGGTGCTGACGCTCAGCGCTCGCAACCGCGAGGCGTTGGAGGCGATGGCAGCCGAGCTGCCCGGCAGCGGCCACTCGGTGCTTCCGGCCGACCTCGCCGAGCCCGACGCCGCCGAGCGGCTCGCCGCCGAAGCGGTCGGGACCGAGATCCTGATCGCCAACGCCGGCCTGCCCGGCTCCGGCAAGGTGGACGAGTTCAGCCCCGAGGAGGTCCAGCGGGCCCTGCGGGTCAACCTCGAGGCACCGATGCTGCTCGCCCGCGCCCTCTACCCGGCGATGGTCGCGGCCGGCTTGGGCCAGCTCGTCTTCGTTGCCTCGCTCTCCGGCAAGGCCGCCAGCCCTCGCTCTTCCATCTACAACGCGACCAAGTTCGGCCTGCGCGGGTTCGCGCTCGGCCTGCGCGCCGACCTGACCCCGCACAAGGTCGGCGTCTCGATCGTCTCCCCGGGCTTCATCCGCGAAGCGGGAATGTTCGCCGACGCCGGCTCCAAGCCCCCGCCGGGAATGGGCACCGCCACCCCCCGCCAGGTCGGCGAGGCCACCGCCAAGGCAATCGAGAAGAACAAGGTCGAGGTGACCATCGCCCCGCTACCCCAACGCTTCGGCGCTCACCTGGCGCTGGTCAGCCCCTCCCTCAGCGTCAAGGTGCAAAGCGGCAGCGCCGGCCAGAAGGCGGCCAAAGACATCGCTTCCGGCCACTCGGCCGATAAGCGCTGAAGCCATCGAGCGCTGCGGCTAGAAGGGCGTCAACCAAGAGCCTCGTATAGCGCTTGGGTATAGGCGAGGCTGGTCGCCCGCACTCGATCCTCGGGCATCGCTTCGCGCAGCGAGCGCGAGGCCAGCTCGATTCCAGCGCCGCCACGTCGGCCAAAGAGTTCCTCGAAACGTTCTACCGCGATCTGGGTCGCGGTCGCCGCGATCGGGCTGGCCTGCAGGTCCGCGAGGGTCGATGCCACCGCTGCGGGAGAACTCGCCCCCATCAGCCTCACCACGTCGGCACCGTCCTTGTCGCTCAGGCGATCCTGGCGTCCGCTCTCGATCCGGTCGACGATCTTGTGCGTCTTGGCGACGAGGAGCGCGGCGACGCCGGCAACGCGTAGGCGGGCTCTGCGCCGATCGTCAGGCTCAAGCGCCTCGATCTCGATGATCTCGTTGTCGACCAACACCGCCTCGAGACCACCGATCTTCCGTGCCGCCCTTTTGCCGTGCCCCGGCAACCGGGCGCCGCGACTGCCACCTGGTGGTGCTGCCTCGCTCGGAACTATGAGGTCGATCGGCACCTTGAGCTCACGACCGCCTACCTCGACCCCTTTCTGCCAGATTCCAGGCTCTGCCGCTCCCTGCAACTCGATCAGCTCGAACCCGGCCGCCTCCATAAGCTCCTCGAGCGGTGGGGACTCGGACAGAAGGTCGGGGTCGATGGCCAGGTCGCCGTCGGTCGTGAACTCGGCGATCGGAAGGCTCCCCGGTCCGGTGCGCAGATAGACGGCTTGGGCGCCGGCGAGAATCAACGCCGCCTGGTGGAGCCCGAGCGCTTCGAGGGCATCCAGCAGCACCCGTCGTGCGGCGACGTACTCGGGGGAATATGAGTCGTCCAGGGACCTCACTGCATTTCGCCCCCGTAGAGGTCTTTCAGGATCGGAATTCGCCAACGTGGCTCATCTGCCGCCATCCATCTAAGTAGCGCCTCTCCCTCAGCCGGCATGCGGCCGTTTCCACCAAGGCAGTCCACGGCCACCTGGGAAGGGGCGGCAAAGCGCAGCCCCTCCTCTATGGCTCCGCGGCTGAACACCACGGGATCGAACGGCCGCAGGAGGACCACATTTGCCCCCTCGTCGGCGGGCAACAGGTCAAGGTCGCGGGCGAGAAGCTGTGGGGTGTCGTAGTAGACGAGAAGGAGCGTCGGCGAGGCGATCGGTGCCAAGCGGTTTGCGGCAAACGAACCGGTGATCGCAACCCGGGTTCCAAGGCCGGGATCTGCGGCGAGCCTTCCGAGCACCCGGTCGAGTCCGGTGGGTGCGATGAACCGCTTGGCCTGGTTCGTACGGAAGCTGTCGTAGCCCTCGGCCCATCGGCGCACCAGGCCGGGAATATCGACGCTCTGCACCGGCCCACGCGGCTCGCGCTCGATCAGTCCGTCGCGGTAGAGAGCCTCGAGTAGACGTGAGACGTAGCCCCGGTTCAGACCGGTCGCCTCCGCGATCTCCACAACCCCGTAAGGAGGGCAGACGTCGAGGAGGAGGCGGATCACCCTGGATGCTTTTGCGCCGCGCAGACTTGCGCCGTCGCGCTTGACGGGGGAAGGGTTCCGCCGGGCGCCCGCCGTCTGCAAAAAGAAAGGGGGGTTGTCGATTCGAAGCAGAGCATTGCCGGTCAGGTCGAGGTAGTTGATGTCCTCTTGCGCTAAGAGCGCTTGGGTCCGCTCGCTGAGCCAGGGAGCGATTATTAGGAGGGGAAGGTGTGCGCCAAGGTTGCGCGCGGTCTGAATCCTCGGGGAGAGCTGATCAAGAACACTGCGTGGCGAGACCGATTGCTTTTCCTCGACGATGATCCTGGCAATGGTTTCGTTCGGACCCCGTAGATCGATCCTCGCGTCGGCTCTCAGCTGATCCTGCTCGGCCTGCGGGGGGCCGGCCTCGATCGACCAGCCACGCGGCAGGCGTGATTGCAGCCAGGCAACTGCCTGGTCTATGAATGAAGTTGCCTGCTTTGCCGAGTTTGCGCTCATTAGCAACTGCACGATAGAGGATAAAGTTGTCTATTTCAATGAGTTTGCCAATCCGCCCAACTCCCCTGCTCAGGCAACTCCACAATTGCCTAGGATGAGAAACGTGAGCAGCGATTCCTTCGGCGCCCGTTCGACCCTCTCGGTAGGCGGTCGCGAGTATGAGATCTTCCGCCTCGATGCCCTGCAAGACCGGTTCGACGTCGCCCGGCTGCCCTACGCGATCAAGGTCCTGCTGGAGAACGTGCTGCGACTTGAGGACGGAGTTTCTGTCAGCGCCGCTGATGTAGAGGCGATCGCTTCTTGGGACGCCGCCGCCGAGCCCAGCACCGAGATTCCGTTTCAGCCGGCCCGCGTCCTGATGCAGGACTTCACCGGCGTCCCCGCCGTCGTCGACTTGGCGGCGATGCGCGATGCGATGGAGGAGATCGGCGGCGACCCGGCGGCGATCAACCCGCTGGTCGACGTCGACCTGGTGATCGACCACTCGGTCCAGGTCGACGCCTTCGGCAATGCGCGCGCCTTCGCGGTCAACGCTGAGCACGACTTCGAGCGCAACCTCGAGCGCTACTCGTTCCTCAAATGGGGCCAGCAGTCCTTCGACAACTTCCGCGTCGTCCCGCCAGCTACCGGGATCTGCCATCAGGTCAACCTCGAGTACCTCTCTCAGGTCGTCTACAGCCGGGAGAACGGCGGCGCCCTGCAGGCCTATCCCGACACCCTCGTCGGCACCGACTCGCACACGACGATGGTCAACGGGCTCGGCGTCCTCGGCTGGGGCGTCGGCGGGATCGAGGCCGAGGCGGCGATGCTGGGCCAGCCGATCTCGATGCTGCTGCCGCAGGTCGTCGGCTTCAAGCTCTCCGGCGAGCTGCCGGAGGGGGCGACCGCGACCGACCTCGTTCTCACCGTGACCGAGATGCTGCGCGAGCGCGGCGTCGTCTCCAAGTTCGTCGAGTTCTTCGGCCCGGGGCTGCCGACCCTCGGCCTCGCCGACCGCGCCACGCTCGGCAACATGTCGCCGGAGTTCGGCTCGACCTGCGCGATCTTCCCGGTCGACGCCGAGACCCTGCGCTACCTCGACCTCACCGGCCGCCCGACCGAGACGATCGAGCTGGTCGACTCCTACGCCCGCCTGCAGGGGATGTTCCACGATGGGTCGACTCCCGACCCGGTCTTCTCCGACCTGCTGGAGCTCGACCTCGGCGAGGTCGTCCCGAGCCTGGCCGGCCCGAAACGGCCGCAGGACCGGGTGCCGCTCTCGCAGGCCAAAGAGTCCTTCCTCGAGGCGATGCGCGAGTTCGACCCCGAGGCGGCCGAGCAGATGGGCAACGGCCGCGACGAGGCGATCGAAGAGTCCTTCCCCGCCTCCGACCCGCCGGCCGAGGACCACGACGACGAGCGCGGCAAGCCGCGACCGGCCCTCAGCGGTACCGCCGTCGACACGACCCGCAGTCACGACGCGATCGCCGTCACCCTCGACGACGGGACCGAGGTCGAGCTCGACCACGGCCACGTCGTCATCGCCGCGATCACCAGCTGCACCAACACCTCTAACCCGAGCGTGATGGTCGGTGCCGCCCTGCTTGCCCGCAACGCGGTGCAGCGCGGGCTGGAGCGCAAGCCGTGGGTGAAGACCTCGCTGGCGCCGGGATCGACCGTCGTCACCGACTACCTCGAGCAGGCCGGCCTGACCCAATATCTCGACGCCCTGCAGTTCAACCTCGTCGGCTACGGTTGCACCACCTGCATCGGCAACTCCGGGCCGCTGGCGCCGGAGATCTCGGCGGCGATCGCCGAGCAGGACCTGGCGGTCTGCGCGGTCCTCTCCGGCAACCGCAACTTCGAGGGCCGGATCAATCAGGACGTGAAGGCGAATTACCTGGCGAGCCCGCCGCTGGTGGTCGCTTACGCCCTCGCCGGCTGCATGGATATCGACCTCGTCAACGAGCCGCTCGGCGAGGGACAGGATGGAGAGCCCGTATTTCTGCGCGACGTCTGGCCGAGTGCCGAGGAGATCAAGCAGGTCGTCGGCGCCTCGGTCAAGGCGGAGATGTTCGAGCGCAATTACGCCGGGGTCTTCTCCGGCGACGAGATGTGGAACGCGGTCGACGTCCCGATCGGCGACCGCTACACCTGGCCCGACTCGACCTACGTCCGCCGCCCCAGCTTCTTCGAGCAGATGCCGGCGCAGGCGCCCGGCGTTTCTCCGATCGCCGGGGCCCGGGCTCTCGCCGTCCTCGGCGACTCGATCACCACCGACCACATCTCTCCGGCCGGCGCGATCAAACGCGACAGCCCCGCCGGCCACTGGCTGACCGAGCAGGGGGTCGAGGTCAAGGACTTCAACTCCTACGGCTCGCGGCGCGGCAACCACGAGGTGATGATCCGTGGCACCTTCGCCAACATCCGCCTTCGCAACCAGCTGGTCGAGCGCGCCGGCGGCTACACCCGGCACTTCCCCGACGGCGGCGAGACGACGATTTACGAGGCCGCAACCCAGTACTCAGGCGAAAACGTGCCACTCGTCGTGCTGGCCGGCAAGGAGTACGGCTCCGGCTCCTCCCGCGATTGGGCGGCGAAGGGCACGAAGCTGCTCGGGGTGCGGGCGGTGATCGCCGAGAGCTACGAGCGCATCCACCGCTCCAACCTGATCGGGATGGGAGTGCTGCCGCTGCAGTTCGCCGCCGGCGAGAACGTCGCCTCGCTCGGCCTCACCGGGGCCGAGAGCTTCAGTGTCAGCGACCTCGAAGACGGGCAGGCGAAGCAGGTGACCGTGACCGCTCGCGCCGACGACGGCGGGGAGAAGACCTTCGAGGCGACGGTGCGGCTGGACACCCCGAACGAGGTCACCTACTTCCTCAACGGCGGCATCCTGCAGACCGTACTGCGCAAGCTAAAAGGGTAGGCGCAGCGGGGCCGCGGGAGGCAGGGGGGTCCGCGCGACCCTCACTGCACCTGCGCGTCGGTAGCCAGGGAGGGATAGCCGACGCGGCCGTTCCCCCTGGCGGGACTGCCCTGAGGAACAGTCAGCGTTTAGCTATACAGCCTGTTAGACCCGCGGTCAAGCGGAATCGAACGCTCTGGTCCGGTTCTCGGTGCTTTCCGTCTCGGTTACCTGGGAACTTGGTTGTACACCTATACCCCAGCCCTTGCGTTCGATCAACTCGATCCCGATCACGCTGCCGACCGGGCCGACCGGGGTGAGAGTGGCGGCGAGCAGGGTGTAAGGGGCCTCCTTGCGGACGCAGGCGACCCAGATCACCACGCACAGCGCGATGAAGCCGAGGCCGTGGGCCCAGCCGAAGAGCATCGTCGCGGTCTCGAACCCCGGCACCAGCCAGAAGAGGAGCAGGCCGGAGAAGATCGCCAGCTCGACCCAGGAGAACCGCTTCACCCAGACGAACAGCTCACCCGGGACGGGCTTCTCGAACGGTTTGCGCCGCGCCATGGGCGTCAGGTTCCGGGAGTAAGCGCGGTGAGCACGATGCGCTCCTGCTCACGCGCGTGGGCGCCCGAGTAACCCTCGCCCGTGCTGGCCCGGCCCTGGCGGCCGATGTAGATGAGGGTGACGCCCTCGGGTAGGACGTCGGGCATCCGCCGGGACATCACCTTCCAGGCGCCCATGTTGCGCGGCTCCTCCTGGACCCAGGCGATCTCCTTCAGGTTCGGGTAGGAGGCGATCAGCCGTTCCAGCTGTTCCTTGGCGAACGGGTAGAGGACCTCGACCCTGGCGATGGCGACGTTCTCGGCGCCGGCGCGCCGCTCGTTGCCGTCCATGTCGTAGTAGACCTTGCCGGTGCAGAGCACCAGGCGCTCGACCTGCTCGCGGCGCTCGGCGGCGGTCGGGTCGTCGAGGATGAACTGCAGTTCGCCGTCGGTCAGCTCCTCGAGGTTGGCGGCGGCCTTGTCGAGGCGCAGCAGCCCCTTCGGGGTGAAGACGATCAGCGGCCGCGGCTTCTTGATCAGGGCCTGGCGGCGCAGCAGATGGAAGTACTGGGCAGCGGTGGTCGGGTAGGCGATGCGGATGTTGCCCTCGGCGCCGAGGGCGAGGAAACGCTCGATCCGGGCGCTGGAGTGCTCCGGCCCAGAGCCCTCGTAGCCGTGGGGCAGCAGCATCGTCAAGCGGGTGGTCTGGCCCCACTTCGACTCGCCGGAGACGATGAAGCTGTCGATGATCACCTGGGCGGCGTTGGCGAAGTCGCCGAACTGCGCCTCCCAGAGGACCAGGGCGCTGGGGCTGGCCGCCGAGTAGCCGTACTCGAAGCCGAGGCAGGCGATCTCCGAGAGGGGGCTGTTGTAGAGCTCGAAGGGGGCGGAGGCCTCCTCGAGATTCTGCATCGGCGTGTACTCGAGGCCGGTGTTCTCGTCGTGGAGGACGAGGTGGCGGTGGGAGAAGGTGCCGCGCTCGGTGTCCTGGCCGGTGAGGCGGATGTGGACGCCGTCGGTCAGCAGGGTGCCGAAGGCGAGCGCCTCGGCCTGGCCGAAGTCGATCCCACCCTGCTCCAGCGCCTCGACCCGGCGCGCCAGCGGGCGGCGCAGCTTGCGGTGGACGTTGAAGCCCTCGGGCGTCTTCAGCAGCTCCTCGTTGATCGCCCGCAGCTTCTCGGCCTCGACGGCGGTGTGGACGGGTGGGCTGGCGGTGCGGTCGAGCAGTTCGCCGGTGCTGCTGGTGACGCCGGTGACGGTCGGATCCTCGTACTCGCCCGCCTCCATCTTCTCCCGCAGCGCTTTCAGAGCGCCCGACATCTCGCTGTGGCGCTCGTCGGAGGCCTTGCCGACCTCCTCTGCGGCGACGGTCCCCTCCTCGATCAGCCGCTCGGCGTAGATCTCGGAGACCGGCGGGTGTGACTTGATCGCCGCCGCCATCGTCGGCTGCGTGTAGGCCGGCTCGTCGGTCTCGTTGTGGCCGAAGCGGCGGTAGCCGATCACGTCGATGACGACGTCGCGGGCCCAGCGCTCGCGGTAGGCCATCGCCAGACGCACGGCTGAGACGCAGGCCTCGACGTCGTCGGCGTTGACGTGGATGATCGGCACGTTGAACCCCTTGGCCATGTCGGCGGCGTAGGGGGTGGAGCGCGCCTCGTCGGGGTCGGTGGTGAAGCCGACCTGGTTGTTCTGGATCACGTGGATCGTGCCGCCGGTTTTGTAGCCGGGCAGCGACTGCAGGTTGAGCGTCTCGGCGACCACGCCCTGGGCGGGGAAGGCGGCGTCGCCGTGCAGCAGCACCGGCACCGCCCGTTTCGGGTCGTGTGTGAGGTTGGGGCCCTCGAAGTCCTGCTGCAGGAAGCGCGTACCGCCGGTGACCACCGGGTCGACGAACTCGAGGTGGCTGGGGTTCGGGTAGAGGCGGACGGAGATCTTCTGGCCGTCGGCCGTCTCGTAGACCCCGCGGTGGCCGTAGTGGTACTTGACGTCGCCGGTGCCGCCGTGGGGGATCGCGGCGACCGCCTTCACCGCCTCGATCTGCTTTGAGCCCTCGAACTCGGCGAGGATCGACTCGACCGAGCGGCCGAGGTTGTGGGCGAGGACGCTGAGGCGACCGCGGTGGGCCATCCCGAAGACGACCTCCTCGCCGCCGTCGCGCAGCGCCAGGGTGACGATCTCGTCGAGCATCGGAACGACCACGTCGAGCCCCTCGATCGAGAACATCTTCTGGCCCAAATACGCTTTCTCGAGGAAGCGCTCGAACTGGAAGACGTCGATCAGCCGGTCGAGCAGGCTTTTTTTCTCGGCGTCGGTGAGCGGCTGGCGGTGGGCGCCGGTCTCGATCATCTCCCGCAGCCAGATCCGCTGCTGGTGGGAGGAGAGGTGCTCGACCTGGTAGCCGATCGTGCCGCAATAGGCGGTTCGCATCCGCGGCAGCGCTTCCAGCAGGTTTTCGCCGGGGACGCCGATCCGGAGGATCGAGGCGGGGATCCGTTCCATCAGCTCCGGCGTCAGGTTGACGTTCTCTGGCTGCAGCGCCGGGTCGCCCTTCGGCTCGGAGCCGAGCGGGTCCAGCTGGGCGGCGAGGTGGCCGTGGGTGCGGTAGGCCTTCAGCAGCGAGGTCGCGGCCTGGACCGCCTGCAGCAGCTCTTCGTCGATCTGGCCCGGGGCGCTGCTCGCCTCGGCGCTGGGCGCGGCGGCGCTTAGTGGCGGAGCCGACGCAGAGGCGGGGTGGGCGTTGCTGACGACAGCGGTGTCGAAGCCGAGGTCGGTGGCGACCGCCTCGTAGAAGCCGTCCTCGCCCTGCAGCAGTTCCTCGATCCGGCGCAGGAAGGCACCGGACTCGGCTCCCTGAATCACCCGGTGGTCGTAGGTCGAGGTCAGCGTCATTACCTTGGAGACGCCGAGCTGCTTCAGCCGTTCCGGCGAGGCGTGCTTCCACTCCGGCGGGTAGGCGATCGAGCCGGTGGCGATGATCGCGCTCTGGCCGCTCAGCAGCCGCGGCACCGAGGCCATCGTCCCGATCCCGCCCGGGTTGGTGAGGCTGATGTTGGTCCCCTGGAAGTCGTCGGCGGAGAGCTTGTTCTCGCGAGTCTTAGCGATCAGCTCTTCGTAGTTGGAGTGGAAGCCGGTGAAGTCCAGCCCGTCGGCCCCCTTAATCGCCGGCACCATCAGCGAATGAGAGCCATCCTTCTTCTCGACGTCAACCGCAATCCCAAGGTTGACCGGACTCCCCTCGATAGCAAAGGGCTTCCCGCCTTCCTCAGCAAAGACCCGAACCATCACCGGGAACTCCCGAGTCGCCTGCACGATCGCCCAAGCCACAAGGTGCGTGAAGGAAACCTTCAACCCCCGCTCCTTCAAGACCGAATTGATCGCCTTCCGTTTCGCATCAAGCGTGTCGACAGCAATGGTCCGGAAAGACGTAGCCGTAGGAACCTTGCGGCTTTCGTCCATGGCGTTGGCAAGCATCGCGGCGGCCCCGCGCAACTGCTTAGCCTCGCCGGCAGCAGCAACAGCTCCATTCCCCGAGCCGTCAGCAGCAGCAATCACATCCTCTTTGGTGACCTTAGATCCCGGCCCCGAACCCTGAACCGAACCCAGATCCACGCCGGTAGCTTCAGCAACCCGCCGAGCAACCGGCGTAGCACGGACATCCCCACCTGAGCCGTTGCCTGATCCGTTCGAACCCTGCACCTTTGCGGAATCTGGGGGGGGTGGCGACGATTCCGAGGACTCCCCCGGCAGGGGGAGCCCGGAATCGGAGACAGGACCCGCCCCCCCAGCGCCAGGTCCCTCACCAGATCCCGAACCAGCCTCCATCTCAGCCAGCGGAGCACCCACGGGGACCTCATCATCGACTTGAGCGATGAGTTTGGTGATCACCCCGTCCATAGGAGCAGGCACCTCAGCATCGACCTTGTCAGTCGAAACCTCGACGACAGTGTCCCCCTCGCGAACCGAATCGCCCTCGGCAACATGCCACTCGAGGACAATCCCCTCGGTCACCGACTCGCCCATCTCGGGCATCGTGATCTGGACGGTCGCCGTCTCGGGCATCTGGGGAGTCAGTCTAAGGAAGTTGGTTTACGAGCACGCCTATCGAGATACCCTGGTACCCCAATGAGCTACTTCGTCACCGGCGCGACCGGATTCATCGGCAGAAATCTCGTCCAGAAACTGCTCCAGCGCGAGGGCACGATCTACGCCCTGGTGCGGGCCGGATCGCGCGGTCGGCTGGAGGAGCTGCGGACCAGCTTCGGCGCCGACGGCGCCCGCATCGTGCCGATCACCGGCGATCTGACCCAGCCCGGGCTCGGGGTCTCCGAGGAGGACCTGGTGACTATGCGGGGGGAGATCAAGCACTTTTTCCACCTGGCGGCGATCTACGACCTGACCGCCGACGCCGAGACCCAGGAGGTCGCCAACGTCGAGGGCACGCGCCACGCGATCGAGCTCGCCGGGGCGCTCGAGGCCGGTTGCTTCCACCACGTCAGCTCGATCGCCGCCGCCGGTCTCTACAAGGGCGTCTGGACCGAGGACATGTTCGAGGAGGCCGAACGGCTCGACAACAATCCCTACTTCCGCACCAAGCACGAGGCCGAGCGGCTGGTTCGCGACGAGTGCCAGCGGCCCTGGCGGGTCTACCGGCCGGGGATCGTCGTCGGCGACTCGCGCACCGGGGAGATCGACAAGATCGACGGTCCCTACTTCTTCTTCAAGGCGCTGCAGCGGCTGCGGCGGGTGGCGCCCTCGTGGTTGCCGACGCTGGGGATCGAAGGCGGCGAGATCAACATCGTCCCGGTCGACTTCGTCGCCGCGGCGATCGACCACATCGCCCACAAACCGCGCCTCAACGGCCGCGCCTTCCACCTCACCGACCCGAACCCGCACACCGCGGGCGAGGTGATCAACCTCTTCGCCCGCGCGGCGGACGCGCCGCAGATGGCGGTGCGGCTGGGCACCGACGTGACCGAGCCGGCGACCAGCGCCCTGCGCAGCGCACTGAAGCTGTTCCCGCCGGCCAAGCGCGCCGCGACGCTGGCGCTCGACCAGGCCGGGCTGCCCGCCGAGCTGCTCAGCTACGTCGACTACCCGACCACCTTCGACTCGACCCGGACCCAGAAAGCGCTGCAGGGCTCGGGCATCGAGGTGCCGCCGCTGGAGAGCTACGCGACCCGGGTCTGGGACTACTGGGAGCGCAACCTCGATCCCGATCTCTTCAAGGACCGCTCGCTCTCGGCGGCGGTGCGGGGCAAAGTCGTACTGATCACCGGCGCCTCGTCGGGAATCGGCAAAGCGACCGCGCTCAAGGTCGCCAACGCCGGCGCCACGGTGCTGCTCGTCGCTCGCTCGCTCGACAAGCTGGAGGAGACCAAAGAGGAGATCGTCAACGGCGGGGGCACCGCCCACATCCACCAGTGCGACCTCGCCGACATCGAGGACATCGAGCGGATGGCCGAGGAGGTCCTCACCTACCACGGCCACGTCGACATCCTCGTCAACAACGCCGGCCGCTCGATCCGCCGCTCGATCTCGCTCTCCTATGACCGCTACCACGACTTCGAGCGCACGGTCCAGCTCAACTACCTCGGCTCGGTACGGCTGATCCTGGCCCTGCTGCCGGCGATGCGCGACCGCAAGTTCGGCCACATCATCAACATCAGCTCGATCGGGACGCAGACCAACCCGCCGCGGTTCTCGGCCTACGTCGCCTCGAAGGCGGCGCTGGACGCGTTCAGCCGCGTGATCGCCTCCGAGGTGATCGAAGACGACGTCCACATCACCACCGTCCACATGCCGCTGGTGCGGACGCCGATGATCGCGCCGACGCGGATGTACGACATGTTCCCGGCGATCACGCCCGAGGAGGCTGCGGAGATGATCGCCAAGGCGATGATTCGGCGGCCGAAGAAGGTTGCTACTCGGCTGGGGAACTTCGGTGAGCTTGTTTACGCGGTGGCTCCTAAGGCGAGTGACTCGATTCTGAATACGGCTTACAAGCTTTTTCCTGATTCTCAGGCGGCTAAGGGGAAGAAAGACGAGGCTCGGGAAAAGGCGCCTTCTACCGAGGCTGTTGCCTTTGCGCACTTGATGAAAGGCGTGCACTGGTAGGTCGGAGGGACGGGGGCGCGCTGGCCGGCGGGTCCTGTCTCCGATCGGGGGCTCCCCCTGCCGGGGGAGTCCTCCCGATCGTCGCCACCCACCGGAGGGGCGTCGAGGGCGGCCGTCCGAGGTAGGTTGAGCTGATGACGGGGCGGCGGCTGAAGCATTGGGGTTGGGGGTTTGAGGATCAGGCTCCTACGGCTACGCAGCTGCGCGAGGCGGCGGAAGGTATTCGGAGCCGTTTTGGTTTTGGAGGTGAGGTCGAGAAGCCGGTGCCTCTTGAGGAGGTTGAGCTGCGCGAGGCGCGGTTGAAGGTGCCGAGTGGGTTTGGGGATCTGTTCTCGGACGATCACTACGAGCGGACTGCTCATGCTCTTGGGAAGGCTTATCGGGACGTGGTGCGGGGGTTCTACGGGAAGTTCGAGAACCCGCCGGATCTGGTGGCCTTCCCTCGGGACGAGTCTGAGACTGAGGCTGTGCTTGGTTGGGCTGAGGCTGAGGGGGCGGTGGTTGTTCCTTTTGGTGGAGGGACCAGCGTTTGTGGGGGGGTCGAGGCGCGGGTGGGGGAGCGGGGGGTGGTTTCGCTTGATCTTCGGCGGTTGGATCGGGTGCTGGAGGTTGATCCGACTTCTTTGGCAGCTCGGATTCAGGCTGGGGCTACCGGGCCTGGGTTGGAGGATCAGTTGCGGGAGCACGGGCTTACCTTGCGCCACTTTCCTCAGTCGTTCGAGTACTCGACCTTGGGGGGCTGGGTCGCGACCCGGGCCGGGGGGCACTTTGCGACGTTGGAGACCCACATCGACGATCTGGTCGAGTCGGTGCGGGCGATCACCCCGCGGGGGACTTGGGAGAGTCGGCGGCTGCCGGGGTCCGGTGCCGGTCCCTCGCCGGATCGGTTGCTGATCGGCTCCGAGGGGATCCTCGGAGTGATCGCCGAGGCCTGGGTGCGGGTCCGGCCGCGGCCGGAGTTCAAGGCGTCGGCCGGGGTCGAGTTCGGCGACTTCCTTCAGGCCGCGAGGGCTGTGCGCGAGATCACCCAGTCGGGTCTGTATCCCGCCAACTGCCGCCTCCTCGACGCGAGCGAGGCCGAGCTGACCGGAGCGGGCGACGGCAGCGCCAATCTCCTGATCCTCGGCTTCGAGTCCGCCGACCACCCTGTCGACCCCTGGATGGAGCGAGCGTTGGATATCGCCCGCGACCACAAGGGCACCCCGGGCGAAGCCCGTACCTCCTCGCCGACGGGCCTAAAACCTCGAGAGGACTCGGGAAATAGTCCCGTCGACAGCTGGCGCGGCGCGTTCCTGCTGGCTCCGTACCTGCGGGACACCTTTGTCGCCTGCGGCGTGCTCTCCGAGACGTTCGAGACGGCGATCACCTGGGATCGCTTCGAGGAGTTCCACGCGACGGTGATGGAGACGACCCGCAAGGCGGTCTCCGAGGTCAGCGGCGTTCCGGGCGACGGCCCCGGCTCGCCTCGCGTCAGCTGTCGCCTCACCCACGTCTATCCCGACGGCGCCGCCCCCTACTTCACCGTCCTCGCCCCGGCGATCCGTGGCGGCGAGGTCGAGCAGTGGGACGAGATCAAGGCCGCGGTCTCCGAAGCGCTGATCGACGCCGGCGGCACGATCACCCACCACCACGCCGTCGGCCGCGACCACCGCCCCTGGTACGACCGCCAGCGCCCAGCCCCCTTCGCCGCTGCCCTGCGCGCGGCAAAGGCCGAGCTCGACCCGGCCGAAATACTGAACCCCGGCGTGCTGATCGACCCCAGCTGATTACGCTTTAGGCCGATGTCCGACAACTCGAAATCGAATAGAGGGCAAGAGGACCCCTGGCGCGCCAATGAGGAAGCACGGCGGCGGCAGTTGCGTGAGGACGGAGCCCGACCCTTGGCGGTCAATCTCGCGGAGGGGCTGGCCCTGAGCGAATTCCTCTCCACCTTTACCGGGAGCGCGCGGCGCAGTTGACCGGCGATTCGTTGCGTCTGCGCAAACTGCTGGAGAGGCTGGTCGCGGCGGAGATACGTTTCGTGCTCGTCGGCGGTCTTGCTGTAAATGCCTGGGGGTATCTGCGCGCAACCCGTGACGTCGACGTCGTCCCGGATCCAGATCCCGAAAACCTCTCCAAGCTCGATGCTCTCTTGAGCGAACTGGGGGGGAAAGTTGAGGTTGGTGACCAACTGCTCACCTCGGATGCGATCGCGACCTTCCTTCGCACCGGCGACCGGACCCTCGTCCGCACCGACCTGGGCCAGGTGGACGTCCTGCAGGGTCTGCCTCAAGTTCCGCCCTACTCGAAGCTGGAGGCAGAGGCGGTCGATGTGGACGTCGACGGGCTCAATCTCCGAGTCTGCTCCCTGGGGCACCTGCTGGAGATGAAGCGAGTGAGCGAGCGGCCCCGCGACCGGGACGACCTGGAGGCGCTCGAAGCTGTCCAAGGTGACGGAGCAACCGAGGGTTGACCCCGCTCGTCGGTACCCTTTCGCGACTCGCATTCCCGGTGCGGCAGCCGGATTCACCCGCCGAGCCGATCCCTGACGATGGAAACGATCACCTCCGAACAGCCCACCGTGCCGGCTGAGCCCACCCAGCCCGAGCAGGAGCCCGTGGTTCCGCGGCGCTCGCCGCTGCGGGCGGCGATCAAGACCGGGCGGCCGAAGGAGTGGATCAAAAACTTCTTCGTCTTCGCCGGGCTGCTCTTCTCCGGCAAGTTCACCGAGGGCCATGCGGTCGCCGAGGCGCTGATCACCTTCGTCGCCTTCTGCCTGATCTCCAGCGCCGGCTACTTCGTCAACGACCTGATCGACGTCGAGCTCGACCGCAAGCACCCGAAGAAGCGGTTCCGCCCGCTGGCGGCGGGCGAGCTCTCCGAGCGGGCGGCGATCTTCATCGCCCCGGTCCTCGCCGCGATCGCGATCGCGATCGCCTTCGGCGCCGTCAACTGGGAAGTCGGGCTGATGGTCGTCGGTTACGGCGTCGCCCAGATGGCCTACAGCCTCGGCCTCAAGCAGATCGTGATCATCGACGTGATGACCCTGGCGGGGCTGTTCATCCTCCGCGTCGCCGCCGGCGCCAGCGCCGTCGACGCCCACGCCTCCGAGTGGCTGATCCTCTGCACCGGCATGCTCGCCGCTTTCCTCGGCTTCACCAAGCGCCGCCAGGAGGCGGTCTCCGAGCTGCACGAGGGCACCTCGACCCGGCCGGTGCTCGAGCACTACTCCCTGCCCTTCCTCGACCAGATGGTCTCCCTGGTCACCACCGGCACGGTGATCAGCTACGCGATCTACACCGTCAACTCACCCCAGATCGGCAGCCAGATGATGCTGACGATCCCGCCCGTCGTCTACGGCATCTTCCGCTACCTCTACCTGATCTACGACCGCTCCGACGACCGCTCGATGGCCCAGATCGTCGCCGGCGACCGCGGCATCCAAGCGGCCGGAGCGGCCTTCGCGGTGATCGCCTTCCTCCTGCTCTACGTGTTCAACTAACGACTCCGAACTTGAGGCCCCTATAGGGGACCAATCTCGGAGTCGCTAGGCCATGTCCAGCTCCTCGGGCGCCGCTTCCATCAGGTAGAAGCGGGCGCGGCCCAGCTCCTCGCCGTTGACCTGGACGACCGCGGCGTGGGGGCCGGCGGTGGCGAAGGCGGCGGTGGCGGAGATCGACATCACGAGGCGCTGCTCCTGGCCTTCGGGGAGGCCCGGGGGGCGGCCGGTCTCGAAGTTGGCGGTCAGGCCCTCGCCGAGCTCGATGCCGTCGGGGTCCTGGACGGTGACCAGGAGCTCGTGGGGGCTGTTGGTCTCGTGCCAGGCGACGTCGATGCCGAGGCCGATCGAGAAGGACCACTCGTGGGGGAGCTCGGGGAGGCGGAGGACGTTCCAGCCGCCACCGGTCAGGTAGAGCTTGCCGTTGACCGCCTCGCTGTGGTCGCAGAGCAGGAGAAAGCCGATGTTCACGGTCCCTCGCCCTCGGCGTAGGGGATGACCGAGAGGTCGGAGCGCAGTTCGACTTTGCCGCCCTTGCTGAACTGGAGGTCGATCGTCTCGTCTTTGCGGTAGGTGCCGAAGAGGCCGAGGTACATCGCCAGCCAGCGGCCGGTGCCGACCTTCTCCTTGACGATCGGGCGGCCGAAGACGATCTCGGCGGCTTCGATCCGGTAGGTCTCCTTGCTCTGCTCGACCCCGTTGATGAAGACGGTGAACGGCGGTTCGGCGCCGGCAGGCAGCTTCACCCGCTCGCCGGCGGCATAGCTGCCCTTGGGGATCTCGGTCTCGGCCTTGCTCATGTTCGCTCCAGAGTCTCGCGCACGAGGTCGAATGGCGTGTCGTGGTGCGTCGGGTCCAGCTCCTCCCGCACCACGCCGCCCTTGAAGGGAACAAAAGACCCGTCCCCCCGAACGTCGATCCCAGCAACCGATTTCTTCAACAGCCCGCCGCTGCTCAGCTGCAACCGCGCATGGACTTGGTCCCGAGGCTCAAAGTCCCGCAGCGACTGCACCGGCCGAACCGGCCCCTCGGACCGAATAGCCAGCGCCCGCTCCCGCATCGCCGCGACCGCCTCGTCTAGATCGTCGAACTGCCCGTGGTCGACGTCCGACCCGTGCCGGACCGTCAGCTTCCAGCGAGACACTGCCGAAGACGCTTACGCGCCGCGCCGCGGCCGTTTCGGGCGACGCGCCGGGGGACCGACGATTTTCTCCGGCCCCTCGCGCTGCTCGATCGGCACGTACTCGAGCTCCCGAGCCCCCGTATAGATCTGCCGAGGCCGGGCAATTTTCTTCTCCGGGTCTTCCTGCATCTCCATCCACTGGGCGACCCAGCCGGCGGTCCGCGGGATCGCGAAGATCACCGTGAACATGTCGGCCGGGATGTCCATCGCCTCGTAGATGATCCCCGAGTAGAAGTCGACGTTCGGGTAGAGCTTTCGCTCGGTGAAGTACTCGTCGTCGAGGGCGCGTTTCTCCAACTCCTGCGCGATCTCGACCAGCGGGTTGTACTCGGTCGCTTCGAAGACCGGCTCGATGTACTGCTGGATGATCCGCGCCCGCGGGTCGTAGTTTTTGTAGACCCGGTGGCCGAAGCCCATCAGTTTCTCCTCGCGTGCCTTCACCCGCTCGAGGAAATCGGGGATGTTCTCCGGCGACTCGATCCGCCGCAGCATTCGCAGGACCGCCTCGTTGGCGCCGCCGTGCAGCGGCCCGTAGAGCGCCGCCACCCCGGCTGCCACGGCCGAGTAGGGATCGACGTCGGAGGAGCCGACGCCGCGCACCGCGTTGGTCGAGCAGTTCTGTTCGTGGTCGGCGTGGAGGATGAAGAGCACGTCGAGGACTTTCGTCAGCGCGTCCTTCGGGATGTGCCGGTCTTCGGTCTTCTTGAACAGCATCGAGAGGAAGTTCTGGGAGAAGTTGAGCTCGTTGTCCGGGTAGACGTAGGGCAGCCCCATGTTGTGCCGGTAGGAGAATGCGGCGAGGGTCGGCACCTTGGCGATCAGCCGCACCGCGGCCATGTAGCGCTCTTCGGGGTCGTCGATCTGCTTCGCGTCCGGGTAGAAGGTCGAGAGCGCGCCGACGCCGGCGAGCAGCATCCCCATCGGGTGGGCGTCGTAGCGGAAGCCCTCGAAGAAGTGCTTCAGGTCCTCGTGGACGAAGGTGTGGTGGGTGATGTCGAAGATCCAGCGGTCGAGCTGCGCCGTGGTCGGCAGCTCGCCGAAGATCAGCAGGTAGGCGACCTCGAGGAAGGTCGATCTCTCGCAGAGCTGCTCGATCGAGAAGCCGCGGTGTTCGAGGATCCCGGCGGCGCCGTCGATGTAGGTGACCGAGGAGCGGCAGGAGGCGGTGTTGGTGAAGGCCGGGTCGTAGGCCATCATCCCGAATTCGTCCTCGTCGACTTTGATCTGCCGCAGGTCCATTGCCCGCACGGTGCCGTCGGAGATCGGCACCTCGTAGGTCTGGCCGGTGCGGTTGTCGGTGATGCTGAGCGAGTCGGAAGCCATGGGCGGCGCCCATTCTGTCACTTCGCCCGCGTCGGCTGTTAAGCGGGTGCGACGCCTGCGAACTGCGTCATCGCGCGGAGCTGCTCGAAGCGCTCGTCGATCTCCTCACGGGTCAAGCGTGAGACCCGCTCGGTCCCGAACTCCTCGACGTTGAAGGAGGCGAGAACGGTGCCGTAGCCCATTGCCCGCCGCAGCTCGTCTTCGTGGAAGTAGTCGCCCTCGACGCTGTCGAGGTAGCCGAAGAAGCCGCCGGCAAAGCTGTCGCCTGCCCCGGTCGGGTCGCGCACGTCCTCGAGCGGGAAGCCGGGCAGAGCGAAGAAGCCGCCTTCGGTGAACAGCGCGGCGCCGTACTCCCCCTGCTTGGCGATCACCGCCCGCGGTCCCATGTCCATCACCGCGCGGGCGGCGCGGGCAAGGTTCGACTCGCCGGTCAGCATCCGGATCTCGGCGTCGTTGACGACCAGGCAGTCGACCTCGGCGATCGCCGCACTGAGCGAGTCCTTGGCGGTTTCGATCCAGAGGTTCATCGAGTCGAGGCCGCTGAGCCGGGCCGGGCCGCACTGGGCGCGCACCTGGCGCTGCAGGTCCGGCTGGATGTTGGCGAGGAAGAGGGTGTCGGCGTTTTTAGATGCCGCCGAGAGCTTCGGCTCGAACTCGGCGAAGACGCCGAGCTGGGTGTCCTCGGTGTGGGCGACGTTGAGGTCGTACTCGTAGCGCCCGCGCCAGAAGAAGCTCTTCCCGCCCGGCACCCGCTCGATGTCCTCGGTGAGGATGCCGCGCTGCTCTAGGACCTCGAACTGCTCGGCGCCGAAGTCGTCGCCGACCGGGCCGACCGGCCGCACCTCGGTGAAGAAGCTGGCGGCGAGGGAGAAGTGGACGGCGGCGCCGCCGAGCATGCGGTCGCGCTCCCCGAACGGGGTCTTGACCGCGTCAAAAGCAATTGATCCGACGACCGTGAGCGCCATGCCGGTGGCAGCCTAATCGAGGTGAACGCGCAGCAGCAGCCGCCCTGCGAGACTCAGCGACCAATGAAGGCGATTCAAATCGAGGAGTTCGGCGGGCCGGGGGTGCTGCAGCACGTCGAGGTCCCCGACCCCAGCCCCAAGCTCTCCGAGGTCGTGCTCAACGTCAAGCGCAGTGGGGTCAACTTCGCCGACACCCACGCCTCCCGCAACGACTATCTGGCCGAGCAGACCCTGCCGTTGATCCCCGGCGCCGAGGCGGCCGGGCAGCTGAACGACGGCCGCCGCGTCGTCGCCCTGCTCGGCAGCGGCGGTTACGCCGAGAAGGTAGCGATCCCCCAGGCGCAGCTGATCGAGCTGCCCGAGGGGGTCGACTACGACCAGGCCGCCGGCGGCCTGCTGCAGGGACTGACCGCGATGGCGCTGGTCAACCGCTGCGCCCGGATCGAGCCGGGGGAGACGATCGTCGTCGAGGCCGCCGCGGGCGGCACCGGCAGTCTCTCGGTGCAGGTTGCGAAGCGCGCCGGGGCGCGGGTGATCGGGCTTGCCTCCAGCGAGGAGAAGCGCGAGATGGTGAAGGGACTCGGCGCCGACGCCGTCGTCGACTCCCGCGCCGAGGACCTCGGCGCCGCGATCCGCGAGGCCAACGAGGGCAATCGCGTCGACGCAGTCCTGCACATGAGCGGTGGCGCCGCCTTCGACGCCGAGATGGACGTGCTGGCGCCGCTGGGGCGGATGGTCGTCTTCGGGATCGCCTCCCGCGAACAGCGCGAGGTCTCGACCGCGGCCCTGCTGCGTGGCTCGAAATCGGTGATCGGCTTCTGGCTCGCCCACCTGCTCGGCCGCCCGGATCTGCTGGTGCCGATGATCGGCGAACTGATGGCGGCCATTGCCGGTGGCGAGTTGACGGTTACGATCGGAGAGGTCTACCCACTGTCGGAAGCGGCGCGGGCGCACGAAGACCTGATTGCCCGCCGCACCAGCGGCAAGCTCCTCTTGGACCCGTCTCAGTGACCCTCATCAAGTGAACTTCAAAGAACTAGGCCTCTCGCCTGACATCCAGCAGGCCCTGGACGAGCTCGGCTACGAGGATCCGACGGCGATCCAGGAACAGGCGATCCCGGAGCTGCTCGGCGGCCACGACGTGATCGGCCAGGCGCAGACCGGGACCGGCAAGACGGCCGCCTTCGGACTGCCGCTGCTCCAGTACCTCGATCCCGCCAACGAAGAGGTGCAGGCGGTTGTCCTCACCCCGACGCGGGAGCTCTGCATCCAGGTGACGCAGGCGCTGCGCTCCTACGCCGAGCACCTCGACATCGAGATCGTCGCCGTCTTCGGCGGCGCCCCGATCCGCTCGCAGCAGTCTCAGCTGCGCTCCGGCGCCCACGTCGTCGTCGCCACGGTCGGGCGGATGATGGACCTGATGTCCCGCCGCTCGCTGGTCCTCACCGCGGCCCGCTACGTGGTCCTCGACGAGGCCGACGAGATGCTCGACCTCGGCTTCATCGAGGACGTCGAGAAGATCCTGCGGATGTGCCCGAGCGGGCGCCAGACGGCGCTCTTCTCGGCGACGATGCCGCCGCCGATCCAGAAGCTCGCCGAGGGCTACATGTACGACCCGACGACGATCAGCATCACCCCGGAGACGCTGACGGTGGACAAGATCCAGCAGGCCTACGTCGAGGTCCCGGCCAAGGAGAAGGCCGCGCGCCTGGTCGCGCTGCTGAAGACCGAAGAACCCGAGCAGGCAATCATCTTCACCCGGACCAAAATCGGCGCCACGAAGCTGGAAAAGACGCTGAAGGACAAAGGCCTCGACGTGAAGGCGCTGCACGGCGACCTCAGCCAGGGCGTCCGCGACGGGGTGATGATCTCCTTCAAGGACCACCGCGTGAAGCTGCTGGTGGCGACCGACATTGCCGCTCGCGGGCTCGACGTCGACCACGTCACCCACGTCATCAACTACGACGTGCCGAACTCCTCGGAGACCTACGTCCACCGCATCGGCCGCACCGGCCGGGTCGGGCGGACCGGCCGCGCGATCACCTTCGTGACGCCGGACCAGAAGGACGAGATCGCCCGTATCGAGCGCGACGTCAACACCAAGATCGGCGAGTGGGAGACCCCCGAGGAGCGGCTCGAGCACGCGCCGCCCCCGCGCCGCCGTCAGCGCGAGCGGACCCGGCGAGAGCCCGAGGTCGCCACCAACGGCGACAGCGCCGCAGCGCCGCTGGAGCCGAAGGGCGAGGAGAACGGCGACGAGAAGGACAAAACTCCGACGACGAAGCTCTTCGTCAACCGCGGCGAGCGCAGCGGCATCGACGAGGAGGCGCTGCGCTGGGCCCTGCGCGAGGGTGCCGTCCTCCCCGAGGAGGCGATCCACGACGTCCGCGTCCTCCACCGCTTCTCCTTCGTCGAGGTCGACCCCGAGCTGGCCGAGCAGACCGTCGAGTATCTCGACGGGACCAAGCTCGAGGGCAAAGAGATCCGCCTCGAGATCGCCAAGAGCTAGCGACTCCGAGATATGGGGGGCTATAACCCCCCAAAGTTCGTAGTGGCTACGCGGTCAGCTCGGCGATTAACTCCAGCAGGCGGTCGAAGTCGATTGGCTTGGTGATGTAGCCGTCGATCTCGAGGTCGGTCGGCGCGTCGGCGTCGCCCGGGTTTTGGTGGGCGCTGACGATCAGGGCGGGGACGTCGCTGCCGCTGTCGCGGATCTCGCGCAGGGCGTCGATGCCAGACTTGCGCGGCATCATCGCATCGAGCAGGAGTAGGTCGGGGGCGACGCCGCCGTCGATGTGGTCGAGGACCTCTTGGCCGTCGGCCGCGGTGGCGACCGTGTGCCCGGCCATCTCCAGCCGGGTCCGCATCAGCAGCAGGATCGTCTCCGAGTCGTCGGCGACGAGGATCGTCGCCATCAGCTTGCCTCCGCGGCGGCAGGGTTCTGGCTACCGGAGGCGCCATCCGCCGCCGGCGCAGCCCCGGTTGCGACCGGCAGCCGCAGGCGGAAGGTCGATCCCTGCCCGACCGTGGACTCGGCGGCGATGCTGCCGCCGTGCGCCTCGGCCAGCGATTTCGAGATCGCCAAGCCGAGGCCGGTGCCGCCGACACGCTGGGTCAGCCCGGCGTCGCCGCGGGTGAATCGCTCGAAGATCCGCCCCAGCTGCTCCTCGGGTATGCCTGGTCCGTTATCGCTCACGCTGATCTCCACCTCGGCGCCGACGGCGCGCGCCGAGACCCCGATGGACGCACCATCGGGCGAGTACTCATGAGCATTCGTAAGCAGATTCACCAATATTTGCCTTACCCGGTCCGGCTCGACCTCGATCAGGGGTAGGCCGGGATCGACCGCTTCGCTCAGCGCCTGCCCGCCTATCTCGGTCTGGGCGCGCATCGTACGCACGACGTCTGCGACCAGCGGCGCGACCTCGGTCGGCTGCGGCCGGATCGAGAGCCGCCCGGCGTCGGAGCGGGCGAGGTCGAGCAGGTCGTTGAGCAGCCGCACCAGGTGGCGGCAGTTGTCGAGGATGACCTCGACCGTCTCCGCCTGGCGCGGGGTCAGCGAGTCCCGTTCCAGCATCAGCAGCTCGGCGAACCCCTGCACCGAGGTGAGCGGGCTGCGCAGCTCGTGGGAGGCGGTGAGGACGAACTCGTCTTTGAGGCGGTCGAGCTGTTCGCGCCGGCTCTCCTCCTGCTCGAGCTCCTCGGCCATCTCGTTGAAGGCGGCGCCGAGGGTCGCCGTCTCCGCCAGGCCGCCGACCTCGACCCGGGCGCTGCGGTCGCCGGTGGCTAGTCGCCCGGCGGCGTCGACCAGCTCCTCGAGCGGCCGTCGCATCGACGAGATCAGGCCGCTGAAGAGGAGTAGCGCCCCGGTCAGCCCGGCCAGCAGACCGGCGGCGACGAGCAGTGCCGTGTCGCGGGTGTCGTTGGAGATTTCATCCTGCAGTTCGTTGCGACGCCGGTTCTGTTCGTCCACGGCCTGGCGTGCAATCTGGCCGCCGTTGCCGCGGGCGATCCTTTCCCGTGCCACCATCTCCACCCGGTAGGAGCGGGCGATCGCATCCTCGAAGTCCTGGCGCTGCTGGATGAAACGGCCGACGCCGATCACCGCCATCGCGGTGAGCACGGCAAAACCGATCGCGAAGCCGATCCGCAGCCGGTTGGCGAGCGACGGGTTCAGCCGTCGGTTGGATCGTGAATATGCTTGCGCCCCTATGGCTGACGAGGCTACCGAGCAGGACGGCACCGTCGAGGTTCCCGACGGGATCGACAAGGAAGCGCTCGAAGCCTGGTTCGGGGAGAACGTCTCCGGCATCGAGCCGCCGCTGCGCTTCGAGCGGATCGCCGGGGGTCACTCGAACCTGACCTATCGCGTCACCGACGCCGCCGGCGGCAAATGGGCGCTGCGGCGGCCGCCGCTCGGCAAGCGGCTCGGCTCCGCCCACGACATGGGGCGCGAGTTCAAGGTCGTCTCGGCGCTTGGAGGCACCGACGTGCCGGTCGCGCCGGTGGTCGGGCTCTGCGAGGACGAGAGCGTCAACGAGGCGCCCTTCTACGTGATGGAGTTCGTCGAGGGGCCGATTCTGCGCGGCCTTGCCGAGGCGGAGATCTTCCCCGACGAGGATGACCGCCGGGAGATCGGCTTCCGCGTCGCCGACACCCTGGTTCAGATCCACGCCGTCGACCCCGACGCCGTCGGCCTCGGCGACCTCGGCCGCAAGGAGGACTACGTCGCCCGCCAGCTGCACCGCTGGGCGGGGCAGTGGGAGAAGTCGAAGACGCGTGAGCTGGAGGCAATCGACCGCGTCCACGCGGCGCTCTCGGCCCGGATCCCCGACCAGGGCCCGGCGACGATCGTCCACGGCGACTACCGCCTCGACAACATGATCCTCAGCGATAGTGGCGAGGTCGCCGCGGTGGTCGACTGGGAGCTTTGCACCCTCGGCGACCCGCTCGCCGACGTCGGCCTGCTGATGGCCTACTGGCCCGAGCGAGGCGACGACGTAGTCGCCCTGGGCATGCCCGCCAACCTCGCCCCGGGCTTCCCCTCCCAGGCCGAACTGGCCGCCCGCTACGCCGAGCGCTCCGGCCGCGACCTCTCCGACCTCAACTTCTACGTCGCCCTCGGCTACTGGAAGCTGGCGATCATCCTCGAGGGCGTCTACGCCCGCTACGTAGCCGGCGGCTACGGCAAGGTCGACGACGGCATCCACGCCTTCGCTCGCCTGGTCGAGCGCCTGGCCGAAGAGGCCGAGCGGATCGAGAGCGGGGCACAGCCCCCTTTTCTTGCGAGTTAGCCTTCTTCGCTGCGAAGCCTTTCGCAGTCGGCCGAGTCGCATTGGGTGGGCTGGTCGGGTTCTTCTGCCCGTTTCTCGGCGCGGCGAACATCCGGGTTGGAGTAATCCGGATGGGTGTCCTTGGGGCCGCAAGATGCGGGCTTGCGCTCGCATCGTTCCTCGTCGCTAAGTCCCCTGGGGGCCTGGCCCCCGCTGCCGTGGCCGTGATCAGAGGACTCGCTCTCTGAGCGTCCGTCCATCGAAGCCGGCGGCTTTGCCCCCTCGGGCTTCGCTGAGTTTCCAGTGGCATCTTCCCGTGCGGAGTTCGAGTTGCGATCGGGCTTTTTGCCGGCGTCGTGCTCTGCTTCCGCCGCTACCGCTGCGTTGCTCGGGGAGGTCTCGGCGGTGCTCTCTTTGTCGCTCCCGCAGGCGATCAATCCGAATCCTGCAACGACGCAGGCTGCGCACGTGACCACTCGCTCCCCGACCATTTTCGGGACCATAGCTCAAAGCGTCCATTTGCCTTGACTCTCCAAATGGGGCCTGAAAGGGTCCGTCCGAGGCATCCGAATAGAGTCACATGGCTGAATTTTGGGCTGATTTATTTCGTCCGCTTAACCACGCAAGGAGATTTTGTGAAGCAGATAACCAAGCGGCTCACGTACGCAAACGTGATGTCGTCAATTGCAGTCTTCCTGGTCCTCGGAGGCGCTGCCGTCGCCGCTGGTCTCGCCAAGAACAGCGTTGGCAGCAAGCAACTGAAGACGAACGCTGTCACCTCGGCGAAAATCAAGAACGAAGCGGTGACCGCTGCGAAGATCCAGAACGGTGCGGTCACGGGTGCCAAGGTCAACGCTGGCAGCCTTGGGACCGTGCCAAACGCGACCCACGCCAACAGCGCTGACCGGGCCAACAGCGCTGACCGGGCTGACAGCGCCGGCAATGCTGGCAACGCCAACACCGTCGCGGGGTTGACGATCCGCAAGTTCTTCTATTCAAGTGGAACGACCGCTGGTAGGACCACGCTCGCCTCTCTCAACGGGCTAACCCTGACCGGTGGCTGTGCGGCTGGGACCCCCGAACTGATCGCGACCACCTCGGTCAGCGATTCTGCGATCCACGCCGGTGGCACCTTTCTCTCCACCCCCACCGAAGCCTTCTACGTCGAGGACGACGGCTTCGATATCGGCGACGAGGTGAACCTCGTCGAAGAAGAAGGCGACTCGACGCAGGGCACGTTCACTTACACCCAGCCGAACGGCACGGTTGTGACCGGCACCTTTGAGACGGAGGAAGGCGGGTTCGACACTTGCGTGGCCAGCGGCCACATCGTCGGCTAATACCTGCTTTCTAGCACTGCCCGGATCGGGCATTGAGGGGCCGGGGAAACCCGGCCCCTCTTCGTTTGCTCACACCATCCGTAGCGGCGTTCACTAAGGCATGGCTGGCGACTCGAAGGCCAGCGCTCCGAACGTCGCCGTGAAGGTCGGCGTGTAGACGCTCTCGCCTCGCTCATGCTTACGGGCGATGGCGGCGGCTTTGACGCCCTGCGCTCGCTCCAGCGTCTCAGCCTGCAGGTCTCGTAGTTCCTGCCAGCCCTCCTCGTCGAGCTCCATCGGAACCCAGCTCAGGTGGCGGTCGGCCCGTTTGTCGAACGTGCCTTGGTAGATGGCGCCCTCGGCTCGAGCCACCAGCATCTGCAAAGTCGAGCGGGATATCTGACGGCGGCGCTCCGGGTCCAAAACCGCAAAGTCCTCGTCAGTATGCAAGGCCAGCATCTTGCTTCGGTAGATGTGCTCGTTCGTGCCGCGCCTTGGGATGGTCTCGACCAGGACGACGCAGTCGGCTTTCAGAAGCTCTTTGAAGTGGTAGGCGACGTGGGAGAGGGCATTCTTCTCATCGCCTTCGAAATCGAATCCGGGCGGCAGTAGACCCCGGCGCAGGAACCGAATCGGGCTGAGGTCCTCCTCACAGAGGGCTTCGAGGATGCGGACGCGGATCGGGTGTTTCAGCGCCTCGCAGATCGACTGGTCGTCGGGGGAACGCCGATCCGCCCGACTCTTCCCGACCTTCCTTGGCGCCTTTTTCATGCGTCCCTTCCTGAGCACTTCAATAATTTAGATCGCGTGAACATATCCGATTAACGACTTGAGTTGAACGCTATTTGCGGCCGGGGTCTTAGTGAGTAGAGCCATCTCTATTAGTGGACGACTTCTATTAAAGGCCCGGTTCCCCGACGGAACGGGAAGGGGGTGAACTCGGATGAAGATCATCGGCAGCGAGCCGGCCTACCCGGCCACGTCCATCAACAAGGGCGGCTGATCCGCGTTAGGTGGCCCTGGCCTTGATCAGGAGTCAAAGGCCAGGGTCACTACGCATGATTTCGCTCCCGGATTGGGAGCGATCTGCGGGACTGTCAACTATTCCTGCTCTGGGCTAGTTGCTCTTGTGGGTCAGATGGCATGGAACAACGGTGCCAATGGTTGCCAGCTTCATATTCAGATCCCCCCTTCTTGATTCGGGAACAGGAGGACGAATAAGAGACGGTCCTAAGTAGAGGGCTTCATGCCGAGGGAATCGGCGATGTCGTCGGGCAGCTCGTCGAAGTCGTCCGCGATCCGGACGCGCCCACGTGAGGCGCCTGCGAGGAAGGCGAAGCCCTGCCCTCGACGCTCCGGAACCAGACGTGCCGCCCCTTCGCTCACGCTCCGCATTCGCACCATCAGCGCCGCCGAGGGCGTCACCTTTCCGGTTGCGTAGGTCGAGAGGCGTGAGGTCGAGGTGCCGACGAGGGAGGCGAACTCGCGGCGGGAGAGGCCAGACTCCTCGATCAGCCGTTGGATCGCGGTTGCAACCGCCACCCGCTCGGCGGCCTCGGCGTCGCGGCGGGCTTGCTCGATCACCCGTTCCATCGTCTTGGCCACTCCGTAGGGGCGGCTATAGGTGAGCACCTCTTCGACGCTGCGGGCTACCGGTCCCCACGGCGCAGCCTTGATCGCTGCGCCAAGCCGGCGCCAATGGGTCAGGCTGCCCCGCTCCAGTGCCGCCTGAATTGCCTCCAGTGGCCACTCCTCGACAGGATCGTCAGGCGAGACATTGACGTTGCGGAAGTCGAATTCGGAGGCGGACTGCCTCACGTCCTCTGTAGGCATTTCCTGAATTTATCACTTCCGATAAATACCGAGATCTGCGCTAACGCGAACCTCCTCGGGCTGCGCCCGCATATTTCGCGGCGTCTCCCCGCGCGGCCTCAGCCATCACGTGATTCACGCGCCGTGTGCGCCGTAATTCACTGGTTCCTCGGTATGTAAACCGCAAGGTGCCCCGACACACACTCGCTTTCCGACCGAAAGGAATTGTCCTGAACCCGCGCACCCCCGGTAAGGAAAAGCGCTCTTGGCGTGAGTGGGGAAGCGGGGAAGCGGTCGCGAGGACACCCTCGCGACCGCTTCCCGGACTAGCCCGCCTTGGCGATGGAGACGGAAGGAACCGCGCTAACCACTGCGTCAATCGACATCGAAGATCACCCCCCTTCGCAATCGCGATTGCGAGAAGTTCTTATATTGGTGGGCGACTTCCTTTCAGTGGGGCAATTTGTCGTATTTAGCGCAAAGATTTTCCGTAAATTGGGATACGCTCCAACAGTCAAACTCTTTGCACGAAAGGACACCTGGCGTGGCAACTAAAAGGAAGGTGCAAAAGGCAACGCGACCGCTAGTCGATCCGCGCCTCGCAAAGGCCATCGCTCACCCAATGCGGGTGGAGATTTTGGTCGAGCTTCAGAAGGCTCCGATGTCCCCAAACGAATATGTAAATCAGTTCGGCGGCGGCCTCGCGAATGTGGCCTATCACTTCCGCGAGCTGGCAAAAATGGATTGTCTAGTCATTGTGGACACCCAGCCGCGCCGGGGCGCCACTGAGCACTTTTATGAAGTCGCCAAGCGGGCGCTCTTCGACGAACACGACTTCGCGGCCCTGCCGGCACCCCTTCGTGGCGGCTTCGACGCTTCCATTTTCAGCACCTTTATGCAGCAGGGCCAGCAAGCGTTGGAAGCCAGCACCATCGACTCCCAGGACAACAAACACCTCACCTGGCAAACCCTTCGGCTCGACAAAGAAGGATTCGACAAACTCATGGATCGGCTGATGGAGGTCTTCAAGCAAGCGGGCGTCGAGCAACTTGCATCTGAGGCTCGCATCGAGAAATCGGGGGAGACGCCGCTTTACTCGACTCTCGGGATGTTTGGATTCGAGTCTCCCGCCCCTAAGCGTGCCCATGATCTAGGCGAGGATGGAGCTGCAGCGTGACGGATCCCCAGCGGGCCTTACTGTTCTTCAGGTTGCCGTTCAAAGAACCCGACAACGAGGCATAGAAAGGGCTGCGGGGCTTCGGGTTTCTAGTCGCTACAACCTCACACCATCCGCGCCGCGTGCCTCGGCTCCAGATTCCCTTCGGCTTCGGCCTCGGCGCGCTTGGACCAGCGGTTGAGCTCGCGGCGAGCTAGGACCATTTTGTGGACCTCGTCGGGCCCGTCGGCCAGGCGGAGCATGCGGCTGAAGCGCCACATGATCGCCAGGGGGGTGTCGTCGGTCATGCCGAGGGAGCCGTGGACTTGGATCGCGCGGTCGAGGACGTCCATCACCATGTTGGCGGCGACGATCTTGATCGCGGAAATGGCTTGGCGGGCGGCGCGCTTGCCCTCGGTGTCCATCTTCCAGGCGGCGTAGAGGGTGAGCAGGCGGGCCTGGTCGATCTCCATGCGGGAGGTGGCGATCGACTCCTGGACGAACTGCTTCTCGCCCAGCGGGCCGCCGAAGGCGGTGCGTTCGTTGGCACGCCGGCACATCATCTCGTGCGCCCGCTCGGCGGTCCCGATCGCCCGCATGCAGTGGTGGATGCGCCCGGGTCCGAGGCGGTCTTGGGCGATCGCGAAGCCGGCCCCGCGCTCGCCGAGCAGGAACCCCTTCGGCACCCGGCAGTCTTCGTAGCGGATCTCGCAGTGGCCGGGGCCGCCGTCGTGGCCCATCACCGAGATCGGCCGGACCAGGTTGAACCCGGGGGTGTCGGTGGGGACGCAGATCATCGAGGCGCGCCCGTAGGGGTGCGCGTCGGGGTCGGTGACGACCATCGCGATCGCCAACTCGGCGCCGACCGCGCCGCTGGTGAACCACTTATGGCCGTTGACGACCCACTCGTCGCCGTCGAGCTCGGCGCGGGCCTGCAGTAGCGTCGGGTCTGAGCCGGACACCTCTGGCTCGGTCATCGAGAAGCAGGAGCGGATCCTGCCCTCCAAGAGCGGCTCAAGCCAATCCTCTTTCTGTTGATTCGAGCCGTGCTCGGCGAGGATCTCCATGTTGCCGGTGTCCGGGGCCGAGCAGTTGAAGGCCATCGGCGCCGCCATCGGGCTGCGGCCCATCTCCTCGCAGAGCAGCCCGTACTCCCAGTTCGTCAGCCCGGGGCCGAAGCGCTCGTCGGGCATGAACAGGTTCCAGAGGCCCTCGCCCTTCGCCTTCTCGCGCACGGCGACGAGGTTCTGCGGGTAGGGGACACCGGTCGCGACCTCCGCGTCGAGCGCCTCCATGATCTCCCGCTCCCGCGGGTAGATCTCGTCGTCCATGAAGTCGAGCACGCGCTCGCGCAGCTCGGCGACCTCGGGGCTGGGCTTGAAGTCCATCGCTTCCTCTCCTCGTCTCTCCGGAAAGGGAACGGTATTCGATGGCCCTCAGGCCCGCCGGTAACGGGCGAAGAGCTCGCCGTCGGACTCCAGCAGCCAGGCCAGCTCGAGATCGACGACCCCCGGCAGCGCTCCCTCGAGGATCCGCGGGGCCTCCTCGCCGCCGCTCAGCTTCGGCGCGATCGTCAGGAACAGCTCGTCTACGAGGCCTGCGGCCTGTAGCGAGGCATGGAGCCTGGGCCCTCCCTCGCAGATCACTGCCCGCACGCCTTCGGCCTTCAGTGAGTCGAGCAGCTCGGCGGGGTCGATCCACTTGCCGCCGCTGCTCTCCACCACGACCAAGCGTTTGTCGAGGTTGGCGTAGCGCTCGGCCCGCATCGTCCCCGCTCCGATCATCACCGCGTCGAAGCGCTTGCGCAGGCCGGCCAGCATTGCGGTGTCCGTCTCGGAACCGATCGGACCCGAGACCCCGCCGATCGTCGCCCTCCCGTCGAGGGTGGCGGCGAAGTTGACGGCAACGAAAGGCCGCCCCTCGCGCTCTTCTTCCCAGGGCTCATACGTGCCGAGCTGCCCCTCGACCGAGGTCGGACCGGGATCTGGGAAAAGCCGCCGCATCGCTCGGACCCTACCCGCGCATCGGAGTTTCACCCCAGCAGGGTGGGGCAGAAATCGGAAGCGCTCAGCTGTAGTCGTGCCAGCCGGCGAACTCGCGGCCGGCGAACTTCTGCAGGCCGGCGACGTCGTCGGTGAAGCGGGTGCGGACCGTCTCAAAGAGGTCGTCGGGGAGCTTCGGCTTCGGCGCCGGCGGCTTGTCGGGGTCGTGGACCACTTTCTCGACGATCCAGCGCATCGACTCGGGTAGGCGGTCGAAGTTGCGGTCGAGGGAGCGGAAGCCGGGCAGTTTCACCAGCTTCTCCATCAGCTGGTATTTGTCGCCCTCCTTGGCGCTTGACTTCTCCCACTCGCGCTCGAACTGCTCAGACGTAAAGCTTTCTTCGACGCCGGCGAAGGCGAAGGCCTTGCGCATCGTCTCCTCGCGTTCCGATTGCAGCTCCTCCTGGGTGATGATCTCGATCTGGGAGCGGTCGAAGCGCTCGAGGTAGGGCTGCAGCTGCATCCAGTACTTGGAGCGGTTCATGTAGGAGGAGTCGGGGTTGGAGAGGACCTCGACCAGCTCGCCGGTCTCGTAACCGGCGCCGGTGGCGTGGACCCAGTGGGAGAGGATCCGCTTGATCGGGTCGCGGACCATGTAGAGCAGCTGCGCGTCGGGACAGTTCTGCTTGATCCGCTCGGCGGCGCCCTCGAAGCGGGGCAGATTCGTGTAGTGGGGGGAGGACTCACCGCGGACCTTGAAGCGGTCGTCGAAGCGGCTCGCGTACCAGTCGAGGCCGAGGTCCCAGTTCAGCTCCTCGACGAAGAAATTCAGCTCCTTCGGCTTCGACATCTGGATTTCCGGATGCAGGCCGAGGTAGTGGTGGATGCTCGTCGTCCCGCACTTGAGCCCGCCGATGATGATCAGGTTCGGCAGCTGCGCGTGGCGTTTACGGCGCTTGCGCCAGCGGCTCTTGCGATCGGCCGCGTAGCGCTCGCGGGCGCGCGCGCACATTGCCGCGTCGGCGGGGTCCGGGGTGGCGGCGGGAGGCAGGGTGTGCGTGTCGGTATCCGGCACGAGCGAGGCTAGTCTAGCTGCGATGCCAGCCGCCGATCTCCAGGCCAATTTCAAGCGCTTCTTCGAAGCCTCGACCGAATTCTTCCGCCATCTCTCGGAAATCGACTGGACCGTCTTCGCGCTGGCCCTGCTCTGCCTGCTGGCGATGCAACTGGCGCGTGCCTGGGCCTGGCGGAACGTGCTGCGGGCAGCCTATCCGGGCAAACCGATCCCCTTCCTGCCGCTGGCGGCGGCCTACCTGGCGGGTGCCGGGATCAACGCGATCGTCCCCGCCCACGCGGGCGACGCGACCAAGGTCTTCCTCGTCAAACGCCAGATTCCCGACTCCTCCTATCCGGCGGTGACCTCCTCGTTCCTGGTCCAGACCGTCTTCGACACCTCGGTCGGGGTCCTGGTCCTGCTCTATGCGATCTCCCAGGGGCTGCTGCCGCCGCTGCCGCGGATCCCCGATCTGCCTGCCTTCGAGATCTCCTTCTGGGCCGAAAACCCGAAGTTCTTCTTCATCGCCGTCGCCGTAACCCTGCTGGCGATCGCGATCGGCATCTTCCTCCTCGCCCACCGCGTGCGCCGTTTCTGGGCGCGGGTCCGCCAGGGCCTGGTCATCCTCACCGAGCCGGGCCGCTACCTGCGCGAGGTCTTTGCCTGGCAGGGGATCGGCTGGCTCTTCCGCTTCGCCGCCTTTTGGTTCTTCCTCGAGGCCTTCGGGATCGGCGGTTCGGTCGGCAACGTGATGCTGGTGATGAGCGTGCAGGCGATCGCCAACGTCGTTCCCTTCACCCCGGGTGGTGCCGGCGCCCAGCAGGCGCTGCTGGTGGCGACCCTGCACGGGCCGACCCGGACCGCGGTCCTCTCCTTCTCGGTCGGCACCCAGATCGCGATGGCGGCCTGGTCGGTGGTGCTCGGCTTCATGGCGATCCTGCTCGTCTTCAGGACGACGGATTGGCGCGGGCTGATCCGGCAGGCGGAGGAAGAGGCCCGAAGCGAGAAGGCCGCCGAGACCGTCAGGGCCGGGTGAGCGGGATCAGCGCGCTATTCCGAACTCGCCGATCGCGAGGCGGTCCTCGGCGGTGACGACGACGTTTGAGAGGGTCCTGGCGCCGGTCGTGTAGAAGCCGAAGTAGTGGGCGCCGCTTTCGCCGTAGACGGAGATCGGACCGGAAGAGGCTCCATCGGAGGTGGTCGCCTCCACGTTGAAATCCTGGAATAGGTTCGGCTCGGCGTAGAGGTAGAACGCTTTGGTCCCTGCCGGCAGATCGATGGAGGCGGTGTTGTCTTCGCTCACGTAGACGTCCTTGGTGTAGCCCTGACTCCAGGTTGCCCAACCCTGGCCGACCAGCTGGTGGCTGAGCGGAGCCGGGAAGTGCAGGGTGCCTGCCGGGTCCGAGACTCCGTTGACCCAGCCGATTTCCTGGGGATCGCGGCCGAAGGGGGTCATGGTGTACGGCCCGAGACTGGATGGAGGCGGCCCCGACCCGGGTCCGCCCTCGAAGTAGACCGCGTCGGGGAGCGGGCAGCGGTAGACAGGGGTGCTTGGCGAGATCGGTTTATACGAGGGGTGGAGGAAGAGGAGGTCGAGACCTACCCCGGCTGAGACGCCGACATCGATCTCGCAGGAGGTGCGAGTGGCTCTTCCGATCAGCTGCGGTTCCACCGCAAGGTGGGCGTTGAGGCCCTCCCCACCGATGCCCGCGCTGAATTCCGGCCCGATGCTCACCGAGCCTGCCGTCGCAGTGACGCTACCCGATCCCTTTCGCTGGACCTCGACGATCGGTGAACTGTGTCTGCCGTCGAGTTCAACCCCGCTCGTAACGGTGATGCTTGCCTGGGCGTCTGCGGTAATCGGGGCATCCGCCTGGACGGCGACGTTCAGGTCCGCCTTGCCGATGACCGGCACGGGCACGCCGAAGACCGGGATAACCGCCTGGAGCGGCGGCCCTCCGGCCGTGACTTCGCAGTGGGCGCCGGTGGGAATCGTCGACTTGAAGCCCACCGATCCCTGTACCGTCAAGGTGAGCCTTCCGTAGGGCAGGGCAAGGAACTCCCGGTGCAGGTCGCTGTCTACCCAGCTTCGCAGCGACCCCGAGGGCTTGAACGACCATCCCTGTGGCGGCCCTCCGCAGCCGACGCTGAGCTGTTTGGTCAGCTGTGCGGCGAAGGTGAGGTCGACGTCCCCGAGCCCACTACTCGCTCCGGCCGAGGCGCCACTCGGCACTCCCCGCGTGAGTGGGACTCTGGCTTCGAGATCCAGGCTCGGGAAGGCTTCCCAGATTGACGCAGGCTCCAGCGTCGCGCGTCCCTTGCGGAGGCTTTTCACCCGGTGAAAGAGGCCGTTGGGCAGTTGACGAGTGGGGGCCGCCGTGAGGATGCTTCCGTGGCGCACCCTCTTCGCCAGGTGGGCGGGGAGAGTGATGGCGGTCGGGCTGCGCGGCGAGCCGGATACCCCGAGGGCGGCGCTGTGCATGACGATCACGCTGCCGCTGCGGATGGTCCCGTAGAGCACCTTGCCGACCCCGCCTCCCTGCGGGCGAACGCGAACCTTGATCGACCGCTTGACCGGATAGGCGTGGCTGTCGGCGGGGACGCCCTTATGGGCACGGGGCAGATCCACTGGGTGGACCGTGAGCCTGTAGGTGCCGGGCTGAACTTGAAAGCGGGTGGAATGTTTGGCGAAGGTGTGGAACCCGCGTGGCCCCCGGATTGCGATGGCGCCGGCGGCGCCGCCCGGTAGGCCTGCCACCTCGACTCGCAGCACTGCCTTGTGCTCCTTTGAGGTGGGAGCCGCCTGGGCCGGCCACCCGGCAAGGGCGAGAATCGCGCAGGTGGCCGCGACGACGTTTTCTATTCTCCCGCGAGACACGCTGGGCAATATATGGAAATTTTTCAAATGAAAAGGAACACATAAGTTTCTTATCGTCAGCTCGACCAGCCGGGATAGCGAGCGGCAACCTGCCACTGCCACGGCGGCTGTTCGCCCGCTGGGAACTCGTAGTGGTTGCGGCCGGGGAGGGTCTCCAGGGGGACCAGAGCGGGATCGTCCTCGGCGCGGACCACGACTCCGGCGGCGGCTTCGATGTCGGCTGCGGTTGCGTGGCGGACCACCCGGGTCCAGCCGAGCGTGGGTCGGTAGAGCCAGTAGGTGATCTCGACCCAGCCGCTGGACCGGCGTAGGTCGACGAGTTCAATGAAGGCGGTGGTGCGGCGGCCCGAGGCGGTGAGGTGGGGACCGGCGGCGACCGCGCAGCTCTCCTGGCGGCAGCGGCGGAAGTCGACCGGCATCAGCAACAGGCCGGAGGGTCCCGGGGTCGCAGTCGGTGCGGGGGCCAGGGCTCTCGCCACCCGGGCCAGTGGCCAGCCGTAGGCGGGGACCAACGGGTGGTGGCTGCAGGCGTCCGGGAGGTGGGGTCCGCAGCGCATCTTCCTGCCGATTGCACCGGCGAGTTGCCTCCCCGCATCGATGTCTCCGCCGGCCGCGACCGCCGCGATCCCGGCGCCCAGCAGCAGCGCGACCAGCGCCGCCAGAGCAACGCTCTCGACGCTCGCCGAACCTCGCTCCGCTCTGCCCTCGTCCCTCACCCCGCCGACGCTAGGTCAGCGCGACGCACGGGTGGTGCGCAGAAACTGCCGAATGTGGGCCGGCAAAGTGTCGGTTCTGCTTACATTCAGGTCGATGGAGGG
>CAWAUA010000006.1:0-16936 GCA_963785175.1 uncultured Actinomycetes bacterium
GGCGCTCGGAGAGGATGATCGCGTCCTCGAAGTTGTAGCCCTCCCAGGACATGAAGGCGACCAGGCAGTTCTTGCCGAGCGCGATCTCACCGCCGGCCGTCGATGAGCCGTCGGCGAGCACGTCGCCGGCCTTGACCTTCTGGCCGGTGTTGACGATCGCCCGCTGGTGGATGATCGTGCCCTGGTTCGAGCGCATGAACTTGTGCAGCGGGTACTCGTCCTTCTTCGAGCCGTGGGTGATGACGATCCGCTCGGAGTCGACGTGCGTGACCTCGCCGGCGTTCTCGGCGAGGACGACGTCGCCGGTGTCGACCGCGGCGCGGCGCTCCATGCCGGTGCCGATCAGCGGCGGCTCGGGCTTCAGCAGCGGCACAGCCTGGCGCTGCATGTTGGAGCCCATCAGCGCCCGGTTGGCGTCGTCGTGCTCGAGGAAGGGGATCAGCGCCGTCGCCACCGACCAGATCTGGGTCGGCGAGACGTCCATCAGATCCACCTCTTTGGGCGAGGCGGTCGCGTACTCCTGGTCGGAGGCGCGGACCAGCACCGTCGGGCCTTTCAGTTTGCTCGTCTTCGGGTCGACCTCGGCGTTCGCCTGGGCGATCACCTTGTCTTCCTCCTGGGTCGCGTCGAGATGGAGGATCTTGTCGCTGACGACACCGTCTTTGACCGGCCTGTAGGGGGTCGTGACGAAGCCGTGCTCGGACACCTGCGCGTAGGAGGAGAGCGAGCCGATCAGGCCGATGTTCGGTCCCTCCGGCGTCTCGATCGGACACATCCGGCCGTAGTGGGTCGGGTGGACGTCGCGGACCTCGATCGGGGCCCGCTCACGGGTCAGCCCGCCGGCGCCGAGCGCCGAGAGCCGGCGCCGGTGGGTGAGCCCGGCGAGGCTGTTGGTCTGGTCCATGAACTGGGAGAGCTGCGAGGAGCCGAAGAACTCCTTCATCGCGGCGACGACCGGGCGGATGTTGATGATCGTCTGCGGAGTGATCGCGTCGGCGTCCTCGGTGGTCAGCCGCTCGCGGACGACGCGCTCCATCCGGTAGAGGCCGATGCGGAAGGCCTCCTGGATCAGCTCGCCGACCGTGCGCAGGCGCCGGTTGCCGAAGTGCTCGTACTCGTCGAGGTGCTCGTTGACCGGCTCGCGCGGGTAGGTGATCGCCTCGGCGGCATAGTCTTTGATCGGGTTCTCCTCGTCGATCTCCTCGGGGATCCCGAGCAGCTTCGGGAGGCTGACCAGCTCCTTGACCAGGGCGATGATGTCGTCGTGGGTCAGGACCCGGTTGTCGAGGTCGATGTCGAGGTCGAGGCGCGCGTTCAGCTTGTAGCGGCCGACGCGGGTCAGGTCGTAGCGCTTGGGGTCGAAGAAGAGCTGCTCGAGCAGGTTCTTGGCGGCGTCGACCGAGGGCGGCTCGCCCGGGCGCTGCTTTTTGAAGAGCTCGATCAGCGCGCCCTCTTCGGTCAGGGTCGCCTCGGTGTCGGATTCGATCGTGTGGCGCAGGTAGACCGAGTTGTCGAACATCTTCAGGATCTGGTCGTTGTCGACGTAGCCCATCGCGCGCAGCAGGACCGTGACCGGCAGTTTGCGCTTGCGGTCGATGCGGACGAAGACTTTTCCTTTTTTGTCGACTTCGAGCTCCAGCCAGGAGCCGCGGGCCGGCATCAGGTTGGCGATGAAGACCTGCTTTTCGGGGTCCTTGGGCGCCATCACGTAGGCGCCGGGGGAGCGGACGAGCTGGGTGACGACGACGCGCTCGGTGCCGTTGATGATGAAGGTGCCGCGCTTGGTCATCCACGGGAAGTCGCCCATGAAGACGGCCTGCTCGCGGATCTCGCCGGTCTCCTTGTTCTGGAAGGCGACGGTCGCGGTCAGCGGCCGCGAGTAGGTCATGTCCTTCTCGCGGCACTCCTCGATCGAGTGCGGCGGCTCCTCGAACTTGAACTCGCCGAAGACGATCGCGAGGTTCCCCGTGTAGTCCTCGATCGGGGATATGTCGTCAATCGTTTCCCTCAGGCCACCGTTCTTCGGATCCGTCAGCTCTTCGAAGGAGCGACGCTGGATATCGATCAGGTGGGGGACTTCGAGGGGATTCTTGAGGTCGGAAAAGCTCCTACGGGTTACGGGGGCAGCGTTCGAACGTGCCAAGTCGGCGACTCCTCAGGCGGTCAGAGGGACGTAAAAAAGCGCAGATATGGGCAGGCGGAGACAACAGGCGCGCGACCGCGAAAAATAACACACGGGCGCGCTCGGCCGCAAGCTTGGCTCCCTGCCAGGGATCCAAGCGCGGTCCGTCGGGCTTTTACTTGAGCTCGACGGTGGCGCCCGCCTCCTCCAATTCGGCTTTCAGCTTGTCGGCCTCCTCGCGCTCGATGCCCTCTTTGATCGCTTTCGGGGCATCGTCGACGATCGCCTTGGCCTCTTTGAGGCCGAGGCCGGTGGCGGCGCGGACGACCTTGATCACCGGCACTTTCTGGCCGCCGACCTCGGTCAGCATGACGTCGACCGTCGAAGCCTCCTCCGCTCCGCCGTCACCGTCGCCGGCAGGAGCGCCGGCGGCAGCGGGAGCAGCCGCGGCGACCGCGGTCGCGGAGACGCCGAACTCCTCCTCGAGCGCCTTGATCCGCTCGGAGAGCTCGAGAACCGAGATGCCTTTCAGCTCCTCGATCCAGTCATCGGTTGAAATTGCTTTGGTTGCCACTTGGGTTACTCCTCCTCGTTGGAAGTCTCGTCTGAAGTCTCTGGGTCGTCTGAAGTCTCGGGTGCCGACTCGGCCGTGTCGGAGGGGCCCTCGGCCTCCTCCGAAGAAGTAATTGATGGATCGTCGTCGGCCGAGGGCTGGGCTTCGCCATCATCCGCCGACTCCTCAGCTTCGCTTCCGGGGTCGGCGGGTGTCTCATCGGCCGGGGTCTCAGCCTCGGCGGCAGGCTCCTCGGCCGGGGCCTCCTCCTCTGCCGGGGTCTCCGTCGCCGGAGCCTCCCCGCTGACGAGCCCTTTCTCCGCAATTTGCCCGAGCTGCAGGGCGAGGCCCTGGATCATCGAGCCGAGGCCGCGGACCAGTCCGGTCAGCGGGCTGGCGACGACGCCGGCGAGCTGGCCGTCGAGCACCGCGCGGGCGGGCAGGCGGGCAATCGACTTGAACTTGTCCTCGTCGAGGACGAGTTCGTCCATGAAGCCGCCCTTGAAGGAGAGGACGTCATGCTCTTTGTTGAAGGTCGAGATCGCCTTCGCGGCACTGGCCGTGTCGCCGCGCACGAAGGTGAGGGCGGTCGGCCCCTCGAGCAGCCCGGCGAGCCGCTCCTCGCCGGCCTTGTCGGCGGCGAGTTTGGTCAGCCGGTTCTTGACGACGCGAAAGCTGGAGTCGGACTCGCGCAGCTTGGCGCGCAGCTCAGCGGCTTGGGAGACGCTGATGCCGCGGTAGTCGACCGCGAAGATCGCTTCGGCGCCCTCGATCTGGGCGGCGATCTCCTCTATGGCAGCTGACTTTTCGTCTCGGTTCATTCGTCTCACCTGCACCGGGCTTGCGGGCCTTTGGCGGCCCCGCCGGTGGTCTCGGGCTCAAGAGCGGCGTCGCAGTTTAGGCGGTTGCCGGCTCCTCCGTCGACTCACTCGCTCCGGCGGCCTCAGACGCCTCTCCCGCGGGTGGCGAGGAGTCCGACTCCTCGACAGGAACCGCGGGCCGGGCGTCTGAAGTGTCGCCCGCTTTTCCGGCGTCGACCTTGATCCCCGGCCCCATCGTCGTCGTCAGGGTCGCCGAGCGGACGTATTTGCCCTTCGCCGAGGACGGCTTGGCGCGAACGATCTCGTCGATCACCGCCGTGTAGTTGTCGAGCAGCTTGGGGGCGTCGAAGCTGGCCTTGCCGATCGTCATGTGGATGATCGCCTGGCGGTCGGTGCGGTACTCGACCTTGCCCGCTTTCGAGTCGCTGACGGCCTTCTCGACGTCGTCGGTGACGGTGCCGACCTTCGGGTTCGGCATCTTGCCCTGCGGGCCGAGCACGCGGCCGAGTTTGCCGACCGTGCCCATCATCTGCGGGGTAGCGATCGCGACGTCGAAGTCGGTCCAGCCCTCTTCGACTTTCTCGGCGAGGTCGTCGCCGCCGACGAAGTCGGCTCCGGCCGCCTCGGCGTCGCGCGCCTGCTGGCCCTGGGCGAAAACGGCGACGGTGACGTCTTTGCCGAGCCCGTGGGGCAGCGCCAGCGTCCCACGCAGCTGTTCCTCGGCGTGGCGGACGTTGAGGCCGAGCAGCAGGTGCAGCTCGACCGTCTCGTCGAAACCGGCGCTCGCCGTCTCTTTGATCAGGGCGACGGCCTCGGCCGGCGGGTAGGCCCGGTTTCGCTGGACCTTGCCGTACTGCTGTCGGTAGCGTTTGCCGTGGGCCATCGGATTCCTTATTTGACGTCGACGCCCATCGAGCGGGCGGTGCCGGCGATGATCTTCGAGGCGGCGTCGAGGTCGTTCGCGTTGAGGTCGGGCATCTTGCGCTCGGCGATCTGGCGGATCTGGTCCATCGAGATCGTCCCGACTTTGTTGAGGTGGGGCTCGCCGGAGCCGCTTTTGATCCCGATCGCCTCCTTGATCAGGACCGCGGCGGGCGGCGTCTTGGTGATGAAGTCGAAGGAGCGGTCCTCGTAGACGGTGATCTCGACCGGGATGATCGTGCCGCCTTCCGACTGCGTCTGCGCGTTGAAGGCTTTGCAGAACTCCATGATGTTGACGCCGTGCTGGCCCAGCGCGGGGCCGACCGGCGGGGCGGGGTTCGCCGCGCCGGCGGAGATCTGGAGCTTGATGACTGTGAGGACTTTCTTGGCCATGGTCGGTCGCTGAGAGTAGCTAGATCTTCTTGACCTGGTCGTAGCCGACCTCGACCGGCGTCTCGCGGCCGAAGATCGAGACCAGGACCTTGAGTTTGGCAGCGTCCTCGTTGATCTCGGCGATCTCGCCGGAGAAATCCGAGAGCGGGCCGGAGATCACCTTGACCGACTCGCCGATCGAGAACTGGGCCTGGGTGCGGGGGCGCTCCGCCGTCTCGCGGTGCAGGAGCCGGTCGACCTCAGGTTTGGAGAGCGGCACCGGCTTGTTGCGGGAGCCGACGAACCCGGTGACGCCGGGGGTGTTCTTGACCAGGCCCCAGGCGTCGTCGGTCATCTCCATGTTGACCAGGACGTAGCCGGGCATCGTCCGTTTCTCCTTCGGTTCTTTCTGCCCGTCCTTGTTGAGTTCCATCACCTGCTCGGTGGGAACGACGACCTGCCGGACGTTGCGGTTCTGGCTCATCGTCTGCACCCGGTGCTCGAGATTGTGCTTGACCTTGTTCTCGTGCCCGGAGTAGGTGTTGATCACGTACCAGCGATACATCTGGGGCTTTCTTGTTTGGAGATCCCCTAGAGGATCTGCTTGACCAGGAGGTTGAAGAGAGCGTCGAGCGCGCCGAGGTAGGCGGCCGCCACCGTGACGAAGATGATCGTGACCGCCGTCGCCTGGACGAGCGTGTCGCGGTCGGGCCACTGCACTTTTTTGAGCTCGGCCCAGCAGGAGACGAGGAAGCCGATGACGCCGCCGCGCTGGCGCTCCGCCTGGGCCTGTTTCTGTTTCTTGGCGAGCTGCTCGCGCTCGCGGCGCTTCTGCTCGCCGCGCTGGCGCTTCTCCGCTTCCTTGGCGGCCTTGGCTTCGGCGCGCCTTTCGGCGCGACCGCCCTTCGGAGCGTCGGGGGTTTCGAGGCTGGCCTCAGGGGCGCCGGCCGCCATGCCGGCCTCGACCGCCTCGATCTCGGCGATGTCGCCGGAGACCGGGACCTGGGTGTCGTGCTGGGCGCGGGCCTCGCTCGCCCTACCGTCGCCGGAGCGTTTCGCTTCCTGCTCTTCGCGGGCGCGGCGCTCGGCCTTGCGCTGTGCGCGGGTTTTCGCCACGACCCTCTACCGAGTCTCTTTGTGCGCCGTGTGGTGGCCGCACCAACGGCAGAACTTGCGCATCTCGATGCGGTCCGGCGAATTACGCCGAGACTTGTTTGTCTGATAATTGCGCCGCTTGCAGTCTTCGCAAGCCAACGTCACCGCGATGCGGACATCTCCGCGAGCCATAGCACCCTCATTGCAGTTTGGACGCCGTTACAAAGTAAAACCCCGGGCCGAAGCCTGAGGCAGACGCCTAGGATAGCGCGGCGACCAAGCCGAGGAAGTCAGCGCCAGGCCTCCCCTCGTAGAGGAGTCCTCTCGCTAGAAACCCGGCGGCTGCGGCTGCTTCAATCGTCCGATGCGGCTGCCTGGGGTTCTCCCGCTTCGCCGGCTGCGCTGGATCGGGCCGCTCGCCGTCCTGCTCTCGATCGCCGCGGTTTCCACCGCACCGGCCGCGACCCTCGAACCGGTCGGGGCCTTCGACGAGCCGACCTTCGTCACCTCGGACCCGAGCAACCCGAATCGGGTCCTGGTCGCCGAGCGCCGGGGGGCGATCGAGCTGGTCGCGGGAGGCCACGTCGCCACCTTCGCCGACCTGACCTCGCTGGTCGGCTGCCCGCCGGCCGGCTGCGAAGGCGAGCGGGGGCTGATGTCGATCGCGGTCGCGCCCGACTTCGCGACCAGCGGCCACCTCTACGCCGACTACATCGACAACTCCAGCGGCGAAATCCACATCGACGAGCTGACGGCGAGCGGCGACACGGCGCCGCTGGCGAGCCGGCGGCCGGTGCTCTCCATCCCCCACTCCGAGGCCTCCAACCACAACGGCGGCCAGCTCCAGTTCGGGCCCGACGGCGATCTCTATATATCGACGGGCGACGGGGGTGGCAGCAACGACGAATTCCACCACTCCCAGGACCTGGGCAGCCTGCTCGGCAAGATCCTGCGGATCGACCCCGAGCAGAGCGGCGCCCAGCCCTACACGGTGCCGGCGGGGAACCCGTTCCCGACCGCGCAGGCGCCGTTCGACACGATCTGGAGCTACGGCCTGCGCAACCCGTTCCGCTTCTCCTTCGACCGGCTGAGCGGCGACATGGTGATCGGCGACGTCGGCCAGGGGGCGCGGGAGGAGGTCGACTTCGCCCCGCGCGGCGCGGGAGAGACGGTGGGCGGAGGCGGGGCCAACTACGGCTGGAACTGCCGCGAGGGGCTGATCGCCGGCCCGGCGACCGACCTTCCCGGGACGGGCTGCACGACGACGAGCTTTGTCGATCCGGTCTTCGACTACCCCCACTCCGGCGCCCCGGCCGGCGCGGCGCAGGGCTGCGCGATCATCGGCGGCTACGTCGCGCGGGACCCGAGCCTCGGCGGTCTCGACGGGCGCTACCTGTACGGGGACCTCTGCGCCGGGCAGATCCGCTCGCTCCAGCTCCCGGCGAGCGCGAGCGGCACCGCGAGCGGCGATCGCTCGGAGGGGCTCTCGGTGCCGAATCTCAACTCCTTCGGGGAGGACTCCTGCGGGCGGCTCTACACAGTCAGCGGAGACGGCGCGGTCTCTCGGCTCGTGGGCGCGGCGCCGGCGAGCTGCCCGCCTCCCGAAGGACCATCCGGGGAAGAGGAACCGCCGCCGGGAGCAGTGGCGCCTCCGGGACCGCCGCGGACCGACACCCCGGGGTCCTCCCCCATCGAGACCACGGTGCGGGTCAAGGCCGTCCGGTACCGGGTCCCGGCCGGCGCCAGGGCTTCGCTGACCGTCGACGTCCTCCCCTGCGACGGGGGCGCCGGCCAAATGGCTCAGCTCAATCGGGGAGGGCGGCGGCTGGCGTCGGCGCCGCTGGACGACGACTGCACGGCACGCTTCCGTCCGCGGATCGCCCATCGCTCGAGCTTCCGGGTGCTGGTCCCCGCGATCGGCGCCCACCTTGCCGGGCGCTCGCCGCGGGTGACGATCGAGGCCGGCTGAGATGCGGCCCGCGTTCGTCATCGCCCTGACCGCCGCCGCCCTGTTCCTCCTCGGCCCGGCGACGGCCTCGCCCGAGGGTGAGATCGTCATCCGCGGCGCGGACTCGGGGTCCCACCTCGATGTCAGCGTCAGCGGCGACCGGATCCTCGTCGACGGATACCTCGCCCCCGGGCAGCAGGTCGGATGCCATGTCACCCGGCCCCGGATCCAGGCCACCTGTCCCCTCGACGGAGTCTCGGGAATGGAGATCGACATGGGGCCGAACGGCGACTTCGTCGAAATCGTTGACCGGCTGCCCGTCCCGCTCCTCGCACACCTCGGCGCCGGGTCGGACAAGATGATCGCCAACGGCGAGGCCGACACCTGCTACTCGGAAGGCTCCAAACGCAACCGCTGCGTCGGCGGGCCGGGGGACGACGTCTGCATCACCGGCGACCGCAACAGCGATTGTGTCGGCGGCAGCGGCGACGACTACTGCCGGCACGGCGACGGCAGCGACGGCTGCTGGGGAGGGCCGGGGGACGACGTCTGCGTGATGGGCGCCGGACAGGACGGCTGCCACGGCGAAGGCGGCAACGATCGCCTCTATGGCGGCCCCGCGCCCGACCAGCTCTACGGTGGTCCCGGCCGCGACTTCTGCGATGGCGGCCCGGGCATCGGCAAGTCGCACGAATGCGAGACCGGCCCCGGGCACTGACCGCTACTAAGCGTGAGCGAGCAACAGGGTGACGAAGCCGGCCAAGAAGGTGAGAAGCATCCCGCCGCCGAACCAGTGGACGGTCCGCTCCAGCCCCTCGAAGCGCATGCTCATTTCCGTGCGGAGCGCTTCGTCGCCGGATTTCACCTCGGCGCGCAGGTCGCGGATGTCGCGATCGACCCGCTCGAAGCGCTTGTCCATGTCGCTGCGTAGCTTGTCCATGTCGCTACCTAGCCCGGTGAAGCCGTGATCGATGCGCGTGGCCAGGTCGTCCAGGCGCTCGTCGGTCCAAGTTGCTCTCGCCGGCTCCATGGATAGAGAATAACTCAGCCCACCCGACCGATTATGCGCTGAATGTTCCAATTCAGGCACGAAATGCGCGCGTCTCAGAGGCCGAGCGTTTTGGCGATGATGCCGCGCTGGATCTCCGAGGTGCCGCCGTAGATCGACGAGACCAGCGAGGTGCGCACGAGCCGCTCCATGTCGTACTCGGAGGAGTAGCCGTAGCCGCCCATCATCTGCATGCCCTCGAGCGTCACCCGCTTGACGACTTCGGTGACGAAGAGCTTCACCATCGAGGCCTCCTTGGGGAGCATCCGGTCGGGGGCCTCGTCGGTGAGCGTCGCGACCCAACGGGTCATCAGCCGCGCCGCCTCGAGGTCGGTGGCGAGGTCGGCGAAGCGGTGCTGCAGGGCCTGGAAGGAGCCGATCGGCCGGCCGAACTGCTTGCGCTCCTTGGCGTAGGCGAGGGCGTCGTCGAAGGCGCGCTGGCCGATGCCGAGCATCGTCGCGGCGAGGATCAGCCGCTCGACGTTGAGACCGGCCATCAGCTGGGTCCAGCCCTGATCGACCTCGCCGAGGACGGCCTCGGCGGGCGCCTCGACGTCCTTGAAGTAGAGGGTGTTGGTCTCGCGGCCGCCCATCGTCTGGATCGGGACGATTTCCATGCCCTCGACCTCGCGCGGCACCCAGATCATCGTCAGGCCCTCGTGCTTGTTCTCGGTCTTGGTCGTGCGGCAGACGACGAGAACGTGGTCGGAGATGTGGGCGTTGGAGATGAAGACCTTCTGGCCATTGATCACGTAGCCGCCGTTGACCCGCTCGGCCGAGGTGGTCAGCGAGCCGACGTCGGAGCCGGACTCGGGCTCGGTCATCGCGATCGCCTCGACCGCGCCACCGGCGACCCCGCCGAGGATCTCCGCCTTCTGCTCCTCGCTGCCGAAGCGCTGTGTGGCGCCGGCGACGATCAGCGTCGTCGAGTAGCCGCCGATCGGAGCCAGGCCGCGGGCGGTCTCTTCCATGAAGAGGGTGGCGTCGAGCATCGAGCCGCCGGAGCCGCCGTACTCCTCGGGGATCGTAATCCCGAGCCAGCCCAGACCCGCCATCTGCTTGTAGAGGTCGAAGTTGTGATGGTCCTCGTGGCCGTTCGTGAGCTTCTCGCGCTGCTCCTGCGTGCCGCACTCGCGCGCGCAGAAATCGCGGATCGCGTCGACGAAGTCCTTCTGCTCATCGGTGAGGGCGAAGTCCATGCCCGGCAGCCTATTGGCCAACTGGCCAAAAAGCATTGACCCATGCGGGGGCTCTGACGCCTGGCTTCGAACCTGTCCCGCGACTCAGATCGCCGAGAACGACCTCAGCGCAGCAGCGGCCGCAGGTCCTCGAGCCGGTCGAAGAGGTGCCAGACGTACGAGCCACCGCCGGCTTCGCGGTGAGGATGGAGATCGCCGAGCGACGGGTCGGTCCGATAGCGGTCGAAATGGGCTCGGCTCTTCCACTCGACCAGGATCAACGCTTCCCGGGGCTGAATGTCGCCCTCGATCGCGTCGGAGAACTTCCCCAGCGCTACGACCCGGCCGCCATGGCGCGCGACCTCCTCGGCCGAGCGTCGCGAATACGCCAGATACTCCTCGCGATCGGCGATGTCGAAGAGGTTGAGGGCGTAGACCGGCCCGTCCGAGGACACGACCGGCATTCTGACTCACTTCGGCGGCAGGGACTCCGCGAAGTCCGCCCCGGCGTCGACCCAGCGCCCAAGGTCGGCATCATCCTCGATTCCCTCGGCCCCGACGGTGACAAAGCCCCGCATCGGCCGGCCGGTGAATTCCATCGGACCGACGTGCTCCTCGGCCTGCGCCGCTTCGGCATCGGCGCGATCGAGGCGGACCATCAGGTCCTCACCGATCACTCCGCAGGCCATGTTGCCGTTCACCATCCAGGCGACACCGCCGAACATCTTGCGCTCGCTGACGCCCGGCCTTCCGTCCGCTACCTCGCGGATCCGCTCGGCCAGCTCCTCTGAGTAAGCCACGAAGGCAGTTTATTTCGCCGCGAAGCCCTCCTTCACCCAGTTGCGCGCACCGCGACCTCGTACTTCCCGACCGATGCGCGCTGGCCCGGCGTCTCATCGGCCGGCATCGCGCTCAGCGTCGCATCGGCGCGGTCATAGTCGCTCTCGTTGTCGAAGAAAAGGACCACGATGGACTTCTGGGCCTCGGCGTCATAGAGCATGACGACCTCGGATGCCGGGATGTCATCCGGGCGCCCCTCGTTCATCTGCTGCTTCATCTCCTCGACCCGGTCCTGACTAACCCCATCGAAAGAGACGACACGTGCGAGCGCCATAATTCCTCCTGTTCGTCGAGTGTTCGATCCTCGCGGCCCAGGCTCTCACAGACCCATGCGCCGCGCGAGTAGCTCCATGAGATTCCCCCGAACGCGACGTTGGGAGCGCGTTCGAGAGGGTTCCTACACGGGCAGCAGGTTCGCCCGCTTCGTGCACTTCTTGAGCTTCTTCTTCAGCTGCTGCTTGACGGGTTCGGTGAACGCGTTGTGCGCCCTCTTGTTCTCCAGGGCCTTCTTGTACTTCGCCTTGCACTTCTTGAGCGCGGCGGAGCGCTGCCCGGTTGGGTTGGTCGTCGGGTTGTTGGTCGCCGGGTTGTTGGTCGCCGGTTTGCTCTGAGGAGCGGTCACGGTGACCGCAATCACGCCCTTGTCGGAGCCGAAGCCGAAGTCGTCGAAGCTCTGGATTTCGATGAAGTCCGTGCCGACGAAGTTCGCATTCGGCGTGTAGGTGATCGGTTCGCCGGCGAGTTCCTGTTTGGCCGACCCGTTCTGCGGCTGGCCGGCGATGAACTCCTTGACGTCGCTGCGCTCGTACTGCGGCCCGGTGTCGTTGCACTGCACGGGGATCGTCATCGCCTGGCCGCTGGTCGCAGTCGCCGTCGAGTTCGGGCACACAGGCCGGCCGTCAGGCGCCCAGTCGGGGTTCGTCTGGATGTCGGGGCCGGTGGCAAGCGGGATCTCGAACAGGCTGGTGCCGTCCGCGCGCACCATCACCAGGTCGCCGGTGGACCCGCCGCCCGCCGTGTAGGCGACCATCGTGTTGTCGGGCGACCACGTGCAGTAGTAGCTCGTCGGGCTGATCGAGACCTTCGTCCCGCTGCTCGGCGGGTTCGTGAGCAGCGCCACCTTTATGTCGGTGGTCGGCGCCCCGGGGTAGCCGGTCCCGTAACAGATCTTGTCGCCGTTGGGCGAGATCGAGGGCTGGATCTCGGGGTGGTTGTTTTCGTCCGCCACGGCGAGCGTCTCCGCGCCGACCGTGGGGACTCCACCGGGGTAGGAGATAGACCGCTTGACGATGTCCGTGTTGGTCGCCGGGTTCTGTGCGTTGCCTTTCTCGTAGTAGATGGTCGATCCGGTCGGGTCCCACGCCGGCTTTCCCTCGATGGCACCGGCGGTGCTTGTGATGTTGGTCTGCCCACTACCGTTTGCGGCCGATGCGACAAAGATGTCCCGGTCGGCGGGAACGCCGTTGTCCTTCTCGAACGCGATGTGGGTCCCGTCCGGCGACCAGGCGGGCCGATCCTCGTTCGACCCGGGCGACAGAGTGAGGTTCTTCGGATTCGTTGCGCTCAGGGGAATCGTCAGGTCCTGAACCCATATGTCGTACGGACCGGCCGAGGGGCCGCGCGCGTAGGCGATCTTGGTGCGGTCGGGCGACCACGTCGGGTGACGATGCCGCTCCGTCGCGGAGGTCGCGATCGGCGGGCTGAGCGTGCCTCCGCCGGTCGAGAACGGGACCGGCAGGAGAAAGAGCTCGGCCCGCGCCTGCCCGAAGTTCTGGTAGCTGGTGAGGACGATGCGGCCGTTCTCACCCGGGAGCGGCGTCGCGCCTGCGGGGGCCGCGAACGAGAGCAGCGCGACCGCGGCGAGTGCGACCGCGAATCCGGCGGTGGAAGCAATAGCCCTTCGCTTCAAGACGTTCCCCCCAGGTTGCGTGTCGCTGGCAGCATACCGCCGTCTCGCGGCCCCCGACCGGTCAGGGCCCGCAACCTTCAGGAACGCAGCTCAGGCAAGCCCCGCCATGGCCTTGAGACCTTGAGGAAAGCCGTTGATTGAGGCGAGGTGCATCGACGCCAGCTCGGCCTGGACCGTCAGGTCGCCACCGAACGCCTTCACGCACCGCTCTGGCTCGGCATTCGCCATCGCGACAATGGCCCCCGCGGCGCCGACTCCCCCAGCAAAGCTCAGCAAGTTGGCCGATCCGGTGTAGACGGCGTAATCGCACCCCTCGACCTCGATGACGAGGCGGTCTGCGTCGGCGGAGGAATCCTTAATCCCGGCAACCGGCAGATCGTTGAGCTCATCCATGCCTATCCCAGGTGGAGCAAATGCCGGGAAGTGGTAGGCCAAGACAGGAATATCTGCCGCTGCCTGCGCAATCTGCTCGTAGAACGTGGGTATCGTCTGAGCGTCGGCTGGAGACAACACGAGCACGGCATCGGCGCCGGCCGCCGCACACCGCGCCGTCAAATGCCGGGCCTGGGCAGGATCCGAATGACCGGTCCCAGCGATGACCGGGATGTCGCCCGGCAGAGCGGTGCGACAGGCTTCCACCAACGCGACACGGTCCTCGTCGTCGAGCCGCCAGGGCTCCCCGGTGGTCCCGGCTACCGCGACAGCCGTGACACCACGCTCGACCAAACTGGCGGCGTGCTCAGCCGTCTCAGATGCCAAGAGACGATCGTCGCCATCGAACAGCGAGACCAAAGCCACGCCAACGCCCTCAAAGACAGGTTCAGGCATTACGCCGACGGCCATTTATAACTGTGCGATCTCATGCGAGATGGCCAGCCTATCCGGGACGTCTGGGATCCAGTCCCTCGAGGACTACGCCGCGGCCTACGTTCGGAGGGTCTTCGATCGAAGCTCCCGACCCCTTACCGACCGCGTTCGTCGCGGCCTATAGAGCGAAGCCCGGAATCGGACTCGAACCGACGACCCCTTCCTTACCATGGAAGTGCTCTACCAACTGAGCTATCCGGGCAGATTTGGCTCTATTGAGCCAAATAAATCGCTTTCTCGAAGTAGAACCCCCCAGATCAGATGGGTGCCCACCAGCCCCATGACCGGATGAGCGATCTAGCTTGAGGAGCCAGCTTCAAGTTGCGGGCAGAGGTTAAAGGTCCGCTGGAGTTCTGTGTTGTGAGCTCACGCTCGACAAAGGCGACGCGCAGGCCGCCCCTCGGCGATCGCGTCGTAGTCGCTCAACTACCTTCCTCGGTGTGCTGGGTTGCGGCCGCGACAGCCTCCTCGGGGCTCTTGCCTTCCTGGCGCGCGACGATGTAGCCGGCGTACCAGGTCGACCAATGGTGTTCGGGAGCGGTCGGCTCGTAATCGCCGTGATGCTCCTCGGCTTCGCGCAGCAGGGTCGTCAGCGTCGCGACGTCCATCTCTCCTCCTTGCTTCAGCGGCCAGGCAGGCGCTCGGTGATCTCCTGGAACAGCCAGGTGTTCCCGTCGGGGTCGCTAAACGAGGCAAACGACGAGTAGCTCTGGCCAGCCGGGTCGCGGCCGCTCTCGCGCTCGTCGAGGCCCGCCCCCGACAGCAGCTCGCCGATGTCGCGGTAGCGGCAGCCGAAACCCTTCACGCAATGGAAGACCTCGCTCACCTCGATGCCCCTCGCGGTGAGGTTTTCGCACGTCGCCTCTATATCGGAGACGATCAGGTGCATGTCGGCGAATGAACCCGGTTCGGCTGCGGTGAGGCTCTTGCCGAAGTGGACCGAGCAGGCGGAGCCCGGCGGCGTCATCTGAACCAGCCGAAAGTCCTCGCCGTCCACAACGTCCGCGTCGAGCCGCCAGCCCAGTCGTTCGTAGAAATCCTTCGCCCGGTCCACGTCGGTTACCGGCAGGACCACCGCCTCCAACTTCATCTCTCCCGCGCCCACCGGCTCCGAACCGGCCGCGCTCGGGCTCGCTGCGTCTACGCCGCTCATCTAGGCCTCCTCCTTCGGGGTAGTTGCATGCCCAGAGCCACCCGAGCCCGCCGCCGTCGAAAGATGTCGAAGACGATGCTGGCCGCGTGGATGCGGCCTGTTCTCTCCGGAGGAGTCTCCCACGCTGACCCGAGGCGTCAAGCCCGGAATCGGACTCGAACCGACGACCCCTTCCTTACCATTTTGGAAAAGGCCCTTCCACCTAATACGGGCTGATTCGTATTGGCTCTGGAAAGCCAAAAACGAGAAAAGAGCTTACAGCTTGATCTCTCCAAATTCGATCTGCCGCTTCCAAGATGCTTCCATGATCGCCACTAGGTTATGGCCCTCGCCAGGCCGGCGTCTCGTCTCTGCCCGTCAGGCGGACTCGGTCACAGACCTCACGTCGACACCCGTCTGCTTTTGGTAAGTGACCCAATCGATGTAGGAGTCCTTGCGTGCCACGAGGCCATCGCTGACGGTGAATACGTCGGTTCCGTCGCATGCGAAAGATTTGCCGTCGCGGGTGCCGGTCATCACGTACTCGGAGAGGAAGTGATCGTCTCCCAGATATACGCGTACCGGCTTAAAGCCGAGGTCTGGTGAGTCGGCGAAGAGGCCAACGGTCGCGGCTCGGATCTCCTCGCGGCCGACCCATGGCTCCATGACGTCGTGCAGGTGAAACACGGCATCCTTGGTATGCAGGGCAACGATCGCGTCTGGATCGTGGTTCGCCCATGCCTGGTTGTAGGCCACGGCAAGCTCTGGAATGCTGTCACTCATAGGCCACGCCTTTCAAGTTGACCTTCGGGATCCGGGCGGATTCTAGATCGATCATCGATAGGGGGTCAAAGCTGCCCCCATGCTGCCCATTCGGGCGATTTGACTACCAGGATGGCTCACATACCAACTGAGCTATCCGGGCGAAATGGATCTAGACTTCTAGAGGCGAAACGACATCGCTCGAAGACCTTCGCCTCGAGGAGGACGCTGCCTCGGGCCAATCCGGCCTCGAGCGCCGCGCGGCGGCGACGCTATTTGACTGTCTGCACCTTCAGCAAGCCCTCCTCGAAGTGCGGCTTGCCGCCGTCCCGGTCGGTCAGCGGGCAGAAGAAGATGTACTTCCCGGGCTTCTTCAGGTCGATCGTCGTCGTCTGTGACGCACCGCCGTCGACGATTGCCGTGGACTGCGCTTCACTTGCGTCCACGTATGACGGTGGCGGACCGTTGGAGGCCAGGTCCTTTTTGATCTGGCTGATCGGCGGCGCCTTGCCCTTCACTGGGACGGCGATCATCAGGTGGACCGCCTTCTTGCCCTTGGAGTTGAAGGTGATCGTGTTCTTCCCCACCTTGAGCCCGGAGGTTTCCCACTTGTACTTGTCCTTCGCCGGGTTGGCGGCGGTGACGGTGCCCGGAGTGCTGGGGAGGCTGCCGGCGGCTTCGCCCGAGACTTTGAGCGGAGCCGTCGCCGGGGGACCACTAGCTCGGGCGCCGAGAAGGCGGCGGCGTCGGCCAGCACGTAGCTGCCTTCGGGAAGCTTCACGTCGGCGGCGCCGGTCTGACCGCCCGCCACGGACCCGATTCCGCCCTGAAGCTTGATCCAGGATGGGATCTTTCCGCTGTTGCCGCCAAGTTCTTTGAGCACTTCTTCTTCGCTGTGGCCACCCGTGTACTGGATGAACTGCACCCCGTGCGGGGCTTTGCCTTGGTTCGTCAGCGTGACTTCCACCAGTCCGCCTTCTGTGGATTTCGGAGCCTGAAAAACGGACTTCTTGCCTTCTTCGATGATCTTCAGCGAAAGCTTCGCCGACGAGCTTTCGCTGCTGCTGCCACAGCCGGCCATCAAACCGACCGTCGCGATGGCTGTGACGAAAAGAACCGGCACCCATCTGCCGCGCTGACTGACTGTGCGCATCTTGACCCCTCGCTAGCGGTTGAGACTCCCTGCCGACCCTATCCCATCGAAGGAGCATCTTCCCCGGTCCTGCGGTCAGCGAAGGCGGCAGCGGGCGTGAACTGGGGTCGTGGGCTGGGCCCTCGTTACTCATCGAGAACAGGATCGACTCTGCTTGCCAAGGCTTGAGTGAGGCGTATGAATCGGGCTGATGGACAGTTGAACGATTCTCGGCG
>CAWAUA010000007.1:0-387653 GCA_963785175.1 uncultured Actinomycetes bacterium
ACCCTCGACAGCGCCGGCAAGGTCGTCGACGTCGAGCCGCTGAAGGTGCTCTTCAATCCGGCGACCGGCTACGAGGCCCCGCACATGATCCTCGCCGCCTACATGGTGGTCGGCTTCCTGGTTGCCTCGATCTACGCGGTCGGGATGCTGAAAGGGCGCCGCGACCGCCTGCACAAGCTGGGCCTGGTAATACCGCTGACGATCGCCTGCATCGCGACCCCGATCCAGCTCTTCGTCGGCGACACCGCGGCCCGCGAAGTCGCCGACCACCAGCCGGCCAAGTTTGCGGCGATGGAGTGCATCCAGAAGACGGGGGACGACCAGACCGAGTACCTCGGCGGTGTCTGCACCGACGAAGGGGTGGAGGGGGCGGTCGGGATCCCCGGCCTCGACTCCTTCCTCGTCGGCTTCAACACCGACACCAAGGTGACCGGGCTGAACAGCATCCCCGACGACGAAGAACCGCCCGCGCACACCTTCCTCCACCTCTCCTTCGACGCGATGGTCGGGATCGGGAGCGCGCTGATGGGACTCGCCCTCTGGTTCGCCTTTGTCTGGTGGCGAAAGCGCGACATCCCGCAGACGCCGTGGTTCCTGCGCGCGGTAGCGGTCTCCGGCGCGGGCGCGATCCTGGCGCTGTGGTGCGGCTGGATCGTGACCGAGGTGGGCCGTCAGCCGTGGATCGTCCAGGGCTATATGCGGACCACCGAAGCGGTCACCGATGCCGAGGGGATCTGGTTCTCCTTCGGCCTGGTGCTGTTGCTCTACGCCGGCCTGGGGACCGGCGCGATCCTCGTCCTGCGCTCGATGTCGCGCCGCTGGCGGGAGCAGGGCGCCGAGAGCGTCGAGGGGCCCTACGCGCCGTCGGAGGAGGGCGCGTGAGCAAGGCCGACGCCGCCGCGGCGATCCTCTGGGTCGGGGCGACCTTCTACGCGCTCTTCGGCGGCGCCGACTTCGGCGGCGGCCTCTGGGATCTCGTCGCCGGCGGCCCCGAGCGCGGCGAGCGCCCGCGCGAGGTGATCCAGCGCTCGCTGACCCCCGTCTGGGAGGCCAACCACGTCTGGCTGATCTTCGTCCTCGTCGTCCTCTGGACCGCCTTCCCGTCGGCCTTCAGCGCGATCTTCACGACGCTCTACGTGCCGATCGCGCTGGCGGCGCTGGGGATCGTCCTCCGCGGCGCCGGCTTCGCCTTCCGCAAGTCGATCGTCGGCTTGCGTGAGCGACAGGCGATGGGGGCGACCTTCGCGATCTCCTCCGTCCTGACCCCGTTCTTCATGGGCACGGTCGTCGGCGCGATTGCCGGTGGCCATGTCCCCGCCGAGGGAAATGGCGACGCCATGTCCAGCTGGATCCAACCGCTGCCGCTGCTGATCGGGGCGATGTTCGTCGCCTCCGGCGCCTACCTCGCCGCGGTCTTCCTCGTCGGCGACGCGCGCCGCAGCGGCGACGCCGAGATGGAGCGCTACTTCGAACGCCGGGCGCTGGGCGCTGCCGTGGTCGCCGGGGCCTTCGCCGTGGCCGGCCTGATTGCGCTGCATTCCGAAGCCCGCTACGTCTTCGACCGCCTCACCGCCGAGGGCCTGCCGCTGGTGATCCTCTCGCTGCTCTGCGGCCTCGCCCTGCTGGCGGTGCTGCTGCGCGGAGGCCGCCGGCTCCTGCGACCGCTGGCCGCCGGCGCGGTGATCTCGGTGATCTGGGGCTGGGGCGTCGCCCAGTTCCCTTACCTGCTGCCGACCAGCCTGCGCATCGATCAGGCTGCCGCGCCCGACGCGACGATGACGATCGTCTTCATCGTCTTCGCCGTCGCCGCCGTGGTTGTCCTGCCCTCGCTGGCGCTCCTTTACACGCTGGCGCAGAAGGACCTTCTGGAGGGTGAACACTAGACACGTTGTACAGCCTGGATGAAGTTTTCCGTCCAAGGTCAAGCCCGGCGCCGGAAGGGTCGATGACGGCGCATGCCCAAGATCGCTTCGCTCCTTGCCCTGCTCGCACTCGCCCTGCCTGCGTCCGCCGTCGCCGCTGAAGATCCTCCGGCGGGCTCGACGCTCGGCTTCGCTCCCTCGCCGGTCGAATTCGCCAAGACCACCACCGGCAGCGAATCGCAGACCGTCATGGTCGACGTCGAAAACGTCGGGCCGGAAGCAAGCGAAATCAGCAAGGTCAGCATCGAAGGCGCCGACTCGGCCAACTTCAATGTCACCGGCAGCAGCTGCGGCTGGCTCGAAGCCGCTGCGCACTGCAGCGTCTGGGTCGTCTTCTTCCCCCACAGCGACGGCGCCAAGAGCGCGACGCTCGTCCTCGAAGGCAAGGAACAGCCGTCACAGAGCGTGGCGCTGGCCGGAACCGCCGTCCCGGTCGCGCTCGCCTTCACGCCCGGTTCCTATGACTTCGGGGTGCAGCGCACCAACCAGGGCGGCTCGACCTACCTCCAGCTCGGCAACGAAGGCGAGGCGGCGGTCCAGCTCGGTTCGGTCGGGATGGGCGGCCCCGACACCGGCAACTTCTGGATCAGCAACAACGAATGCTGGAACGGCCGCTGGCTGCAGCCGGGCGAAAGCTGCGCGATCCAGGTCTATTTCAACCCCTGGGACATGACCTCCTACGAAGCCCAGCTCCAGGCGACCGCCTACGGCACCACCGTCAGCGCCGACATCACCGGCACCGGCGGTCGTACCGTGCTCGAGGCCGCGGCCAATCCCTTCGACCTCGGCTCCGCCGCGGTCGGCGACGTCGGACCGGTGCGCACGATCACCCTGACCAACAATGGCAACTACCCGGGTGGTTTCTTCATCGCGGTGATCGCCGGTGGCGACGTCGCCAGCTTTCAGCTCGTCGACGAGAACTGCACCGGCATCCCGGTAGCTCCCGCCGCCGGCTGCACCGTCCACGTCCGCTTCACGCCGCAGTCGACCGGTCCCAAGGCCGCGCGCCTCGCCCTCTTCGGCGAAAGCGACGGCGGGACGATGGTCGGCCTGACCGGAGTAGGGACCCCGACCGAGAACTCGGCCGCCGCCGAGGAAGGCCACGGAGCCTCGCCGCAGGCGAAGTCGCCGCGCAAGCGCCAAGGCCTCCATTTCCGCCGCGGCAAGTCAATGGGCGCCGCCCGGCTGCGGGACGGCCGGGTCGCCGCGCGCGTCGCCGTTTCGCAGCGATAGCCTGCGGCGCCCGTGATCGAGGCGATCCTCTTCGACATCGACGGCACCTTGCTCCACACCGGTGGGGCGGGCGCCGTCGCCTGGCAACGGGCGTTCCTCGAGCTCTACGAGGCCGAAGCCAACATCGAGGAACACACGCACGCGGGGATGACCGACCCGGAAATCGCCGAGATCGTCTTCCGCGAGGTCCTCGGCCGTGACGGCAGCGAGGTCGAGCGGGCCGAGGCGATCGGCTGCTACCTCGGGCATCTGGCCGACGCCGTCGCCGAATCGGAGGGCTACTTCGTGATCGAGGGGATCGAGGAGCTGCTTCCCCGCCTGGCAGAGGAAGGGGTCCTGCTCGGGGTGGTGACCGGCAACATCGAACCCGCCGCCCAGATCAAGCTCGCTCGCGGCGACCTCAACAAGTACTTCGCCTTCGGTGGCTACGGCTCGGATGCGCGGAGCCGCACCGCGCTGACCAAGAAGGCGCTGGAGCGTGGCGCCGAGGCCTCCCGCACGCCGCTCGACCTCGAGCGGACGATCGCCGTCGGCGACACCCCGCGCGACGTCAAAGCCGGCCACGGCGCCGGGATCCGCGTAGTCGGCGTCGCCACCGGCTCCTACGACGTCGAAGAACTCAAAGAAGCAGGCGCCGACTGGGCGATCACGGACGTCACCGACGGCTTTCCAACCTGACCAAGCAGCTCAAGGACGCAGGGAGGGAGACAAGGGGAGCGCACTTTTGTGCGTGACCCGCAGGCGACCGACCGAGGACGCCGAGATGCGCCGGTCAGGCGGCCTTGGTGCAGCGGGCCTGGTAGATGTCGGTGAATCCCGATTCGAAGCCGTTGCGGGCGGCGCGGAGGTAGAGGCGCCAGACACGGATCCGTTCCGGGCCGGCGAGCCGGGTCGCCTGCTCGAGGTTGTCGTCGAGGTTCTTGGCCCAGTGCTTCAGCGTCTCCGCGTAGTCCATTCCGAAGTCCTCGACGTGGCGGGTGATGAAGCCCGCCCGTTCCAGCGCCAGCAGGTTGCGAGAGAGGTGCAGCGGGGCGGCGTCGGGGAAGACGTAGCGCTCGGAGAAGGCCCCGGCCTCTGAGTCGGTATGGCGCAGCCTGGTGATCCCGTGGTTGAGCAGGCGGCCACCGGAGTCGAGCAACCCCGCCAGGGTCTCCGCGTACACCTCGATCTGCGAGGCGCCGACGTGCTCGACCATGCCGATGCTGGCGATCGCGTCGAACTTCTCTCCCAGAGACGGCAGGTCGCGGTAGTCCATCACCCTGATGTCGACCCGGTCGGCGACGCCGGCCTCCTCGGCCCGCTGCCGCGCTTTTTCGGCCTGCGGCGGGGAGAGGGTGATGCCGACGACGTTGGCGCCGTACTTCGTAGCCGCCCAGAGCGGGAAGCCGCCCCAGCCGCAGCCGACGTCGAGGATCCGCTCGCCCTCCTTGATCTCGAGCTTGCGGGCGACGGTGTCGAGCTTCTCCTCCTGGGCCTCCTCCAGCGTCTTCTTCTCGCCGTCGCGCCAGATCGCGCAGCTGTAGACCATCGTCGGGCCGAGGAAGAGCTCGAAGAACTCGTTGGAGACGTCGTAGTGGTGGCGGACGGCGCGGGCGTCGCGCTCCTTGCTGTGGCGCTTGCCGCTCGGCCGCAGCTCGGCCTCGGGCCGCGGTGGCGGCTTGACGAGTCCCATCGCCCGCACCGCGGCCAGCATCAGCGCCCGCTGGTCGGTCTTGTCGAGCGAGGGCGGCTGCCAGCCGTCGAGGACCTGGATCACCTGCTCGACGTCGTCGACCTCGAGCTCGCCGCTGACGTAGGCGCGGCCGAGGCCGAGTTGCCCCGGAGCGCGGAGCGCGTGGGCGATCGCGCGGGGCGAGCGGACGCTGAAGACGGGGCCGTCTCCCGAGGTCGAGGGGACCTTCGAGCCGTCCCAGAACTCGATCGTGAAGGGGCGCTCCGGGAGGCGGGTCGCGATCTCCCGGCGCAGCGGTGCGGTGTTGGCAAAGGGCACTGGAGGGGACCCTACAGACTCGGATTGGGAGCCCTTCGGCCGCGGTCCGTATCATCGCCACGATGACGACCGTCGGACCGCTGCCCTCAGACATCCAGCCCGTCGCCAACGAGACCAGGGACCGGATCATCACCGGCCTGGTCACGGTAATCCCCTTCCTCGCCGTCATCGTCGCCGGCTGGCAGGTGTGGGGAAGCGCACTCAACTGGACCGACGTTTTCCTCTTCGTCGGGCTCTATTTCTTCACCGGGGTCGGGATCACGGTCGGCTTCCACCGTCTCCTCACCCACCGTGCCTTCAAAACCAAGCCGTGGCTGCGCGGCCTGTTCGGGATCCTCGGCTCGGCGGCGATCGAGGGGCCGGTGATCTCCTGGGTGGCCGACCACCGCAAGCACCACACCTTCTCCGACGAACACGGCGACCCCCACAGCCCCCATGTCGATCACGGCGGCGGTTGGAAGGGGGCGATGAAGGGCCTCTTCCACGCCCACGTGGGTTGGATCTTCATCCACACCCAGCGCGGCAACAAGGAGCGCTTCGCGCCGGACCTGATCAAGGACCCGGTGATCAGCTGGGTCGACGCCACCTTCGTCTACTGGGCGATCCTCGGCCTGCTGCTTCCCTTCTTCCTCGGCTGGATCATCGGCGGCACGGTCGTCGCCGGCCTCACCGGGTTGCTCTGGGGCGGCCTGGTCCGGGTCTTCGTCCTGCACCACTTCACCTACAGCATCAACTCGCTCTGCCACACCTTCGGCCGCCGCGAATTCGAGACCAGCGACGAGTCCCGAAATCTGGCGCTGATCGCGATTCCAACGCTTGGCGAGGCCTACCACAACAGCCACCACGCCTTCCCGACCTCGGCCACCCATGGCCTGCGCTGGTACCAGGTAGACATCTCCTCGCTGGTGATCAACGGTTTGGAGAAGGTCGGGTTGGCCTGGGATGTGGTGCGAGTTTCGCCCGAGCGTCAGGCTTCCAAAGCTGCTGAAGCGACCTGACCAAGCAGGTCAAGGACGCAGGGAGCGCCGCGTGCTTCTGCACGCAAGCGACTGAGGAACTCGCGCTTCGCGCTCACACCGCTCGCTGACGCTCGCTCGATGCGTCGGTCAGGGCGCTTCAGAGGCTTCGTACCAGTCGAGCCACTGGTCACATGCCTGGCTCAGCGGCACCGTGCGGTGCGGTTCGGCCGGGACTGCGACCAGTTCGCCGATGAAGGCCTTGCCGTCATAGCCGCTGAGGCTCTGCAGGGTGCTGGCGTCGGCGGTGGAGACGGTGAAGGGGACCCTGCCGCCCTTGCTCTCGAAGCGGCCGGCGGGCCAGAACTGGCCGTTGTTGCCGAGGCTGATCGTGTTCGGCCGCTGGCCGTCGAGGGCCGCCTTCAGCTCTTCGCTGAAGCTCGGCGCCGAGAGCGTCAAGTCGAAGGGGGAGAAGTACTGCAGCGAGAGGTTCCAGCTGCCGGCCGGAAGCTCGAGCGTCTGCGAGGTCTCCGAGCCGGTGCCGAGGATGCTGCCGTCGTCCCAGGCGTCTTTCGGCCCGATCGCGACGCCGGGGAAGAGGCCGGCGCGGCCGCGGTTGGCGAGGAGGATGCGGATCTCCGGCGAAGCGCAACCGGCGAAGGCGCCCGCCTCGGTCCCCTCGAGCAGGACGTGCCGGTCTTCCGGCGTCGGCCCGGTCTGCTTCCAGAGGACGTAGGACGGGGTGCTGGCGACGCGCTTGAAGTTGGGCGGGGCCTGGCTGTTCCAGGCGGCGCGGCCGGTGATCACATACGGGAAGCGGTCGAGCGTCCCGCGCGAGAAGGAATCGAAGTCGATCGGGCTGTAGGCGTCGCCGGTGTCGAACGGCTTCTCCGGGTTCGGCGAAACTGCGTCGTCGGGGAACTCGACCAGCGGCACGTGGGTGTCAGCTCCAAGTAACTCGTAGGCGGCGTAGCGGTCTTGGCCGGCGTAGAGCACTTCTTGGCCTCTCAGGATCGGCAGGAAGGCTTGTAGCTCCGAGCCGTGGCCTGGCGGGCCTACGGGGGCGTCCCGTAATGCCAGGAAGCTGGAATAGATCGCGCCGCCTATGAAGGTCACTGCCAGCAGGGTCCAGGCGAGCTGTACGAGGGGCCGGGGCCTGGGGGTCCCCACCCCAGACACATCTCGCGGTGCTCGATGTTGAGTGTCTGGGGTAGGGACCCCCAGGCCCCGGCGTCGTGGGAACTCTTCTAGGAGGGGGCGGACGATTACGAGCATCGCCAGGGGGGCGATGAGCATCAGAGCCTTGGCTTGGGAGTAGTCGCCGCTGGAGGGGAGCGAGAGGAGGTAGAGGAGCCAGGCGGCGCCTAGGGCGATTGGGATGGTTGCTTCTCGGCGCTTTACCCACCAGCCGACTCCGGCGAGGAGGGCGAGGATTGCTATTGCTCCTGCTAGGCCGGGGAGGCTGGCGCCGCCCGCTGCGTCTAGGCGGTAGTTGGAGGCTGGCCAGACTCCCAGTGCCTCGAGGGGGGAGACGGGGCCGTAGGTGTTGCTGCCCGCCACTTTCTTGAAGCTGCTGGCGAAGCCGAAGGGGCCGACCAGGGTGACGAGGATCGCTAGACCGACTAAGACAGCGATCGTCACCAGCGTCATGGGCCGCAGTAGGAAGCGCAAGAGAGCTCGCGGCCTCAACGCCTGGCGCACCTCCGGCCGGGTCAGGCTCCAGAGGCCGAGGATCGCTACCGGCCAGGCGATGCCGGCGAAGCTGTAGGCGAAGAAGATTCCGCCGGCCAGGGCTGCGGGCGGGAGGAGCCAGAGCAAGGGGGGTCCCTCCCCAGACACATCTCGCGGTGCTCGATGTTGAGTGTCTGGTGACGGACCCCCCTTGCTCTGGCTATCGAAGGTGGTCAGCCAGATCGCGAAGGCGAGGACTAGAAGGGCCTCTGCCGTCTCCTTGAACGCTGCTTGGGCGTAATAAGAAGCTGCCAGGTAGGGGACGGCGATCATTGCTGCGGCGATGGTTCGGCGGGTGGGGGTCATTCCTCGCAGTGCGCCGAGGGCGGTGAGGCCGGTCATCACTCCGATCGCGACTATCTCGCCGAGGAAGGCCTGGCCTAGGCCGATGCCCGGCACTGCGGCGGTCGCTACCGCGAGACCGTGGGGGCCGAGGGGGTAGCCGGGGTCCGCCGCCGGGCCGAAGCCGCTGCGCAGCCACTCGGCCCAGGCGAGGTGCAGCCCGAGGTCGTTGTTGAAGCCGACGCCGAGCAGCCCCCAGCGGCCGCTGATCGCGAACGGGATCGCCAGCACGACGAGGACCACGATCGCCACTGGCAGCCCTTCCCGCCACGGGCTCTCGGCGTTCGTCCTTGGACCGGGATGTCCGTCCCAAGGACGAACGCCGTTTCGCCACAGCACCAGCGCCGCGATCACGATCAGCGTCACCACACCCAGGGTCGCCGAGGTGCCGTGGCCCGGCGCCCGGGCCAGCAGGCCGGTCACGCTCAGCACGGCGCCGAAGCCGACCGCCGGCTCCAGCCAGCTCCACTCCCGCCTTCCGGCGAGGGAGAGGACGGCGCGGCCGACCAGCAGCGAGACGGCGCAGATCAACGCCGCCGAGGCGTAGGTCGCGATCATCAGCGCTGGAACTTAAGGCAGCGGGCGCTTTCAGTACTTCTCGGCGGCCGCTTCGAGCGTCTCGCGCAGGTTCTCCCCCCGCAGCGGCTGCTCGTGACCGGCACCGACGACGCGGGGTTCCAGCGCCGCCAACCGCCGCAGCGACTCCTTCGCCTTGGCGTGGTCCCAGGCCCAGGCGAGGTGGGGGACGCTGGCCTCGCCCTCGGGCAGTGGTTTCAGCCGCGTCGAGTCGACCAGGTAGACGACGTCGCTGACCAGGGCGACCCGGTCGCTCTCCCGCCAGAGCCCGATCAGCCCCGGCGCGTGCCCCGGGAAGTGGATGACTTTGAAGCCCGCGACCTCATCGCCTTCGATCACGGTGTCGGCGATCCGCACCGCGCCGCCGTCCCAGCGCCGCAGCAGGAACGGGTAGATCCAGCGCACCCAGGCGACCGGCAGCTGCGAGAGGTCCATGTAGGGGGCGATCGCGGCGTCGCTTTCGGCGTCGACCTTTTCGTCGGGGTGGCAGAGGACCGGAACGTCCATGTAGGGGGCGGTGCCGCGGTGGTCGGCGTGGGCATGGCCGAGGACGACCCGCTTCAACCCGCCCAGCTCCTCCGCCGCGGCCTTCGCCTTCTTCACCATCGACTTGGTCCCGGCGTCGAACTGGACGACGCCGTCGCCGTCCTCGAGGAAGTAGATGTTCATCGCCCCGCGGAAGTCCCCCCGCAGGAGCCAGACGCCGTCCGCGACTTTCTCCACAGCCATCGGCCCACCATAACGGGGCTCGAGACCGTTGATCTAGGGTTCCCCCGTGCCCTGGATCTGGAAAGCGGGGATGCTGATCCTCGTCGTCTGCCTCTTCGCGGCGATGGTGATCGCGATCTACCGCCTCTCGACGACGCCGACCGAAATCCTCGGCGACGGCTTTCGCGGCCTGCCCGCGAAGCAGCGGCACTAGAAGCGATTAGTATCGGGCGCGTTCAGCGACCTAGGAGGGCGGCGTGTTCACTCGCATCGTGGTTGGGACCGATGGCTCCGAAACTGCCACCCAGGCGGTCACACAGGCGATCGAGCTCGCCAAGCTGATGGGAGCCAAGCTCGGGATCGTCAGCGCCTACAGCGGCTCCTCCTCTCGCCGCGCCGAGGCCGAGGCGCAGGGAGCGCCCGCCGACGTCCAGTACGAGCTCGGCCCGCGCGAGGACATCAACATCGTCCTCGACGCCGCCGCCGCCGAGGCGAAGGCGGCCGGGGTCGAGGTCCAGACCCACGCCGTCGAGGCCGACCCTGCCGACGCGATCCTCAACGTCGCCGAAGAAACCAAGGCCGACCTGATCGTGGTCGGCAACAAAGGGATGACCGGCGCCCGCCGCTACCTGCTCGGCAGCGTGCCGAACAACGTCTCCCACCACGCACCCTGCTCCCTGATCATCGTCCAGACGACCTGACCCTGACGGCGCCTGACCGGCGCATGTCGGCGTCCTCGGTCGCTTGCGTGCAGAGCACGCGGCGCTCCCTGCGTCCTTGACCTGCTTGGTCAGGCGCCGTCAGGGGAGCGGAGGATGCTTTCCGGGCGGGTAGAAGCTCGGACCGGTGCCGGTGACCTCGCCGGCGTCGACCAGCCCGGCGCCCTGCTGGATCCGCGGTAGGCCGAGATCGCGGGCGGTTTTGCGGAGGTGCTTGGTCACCGCCCGCACACGTGCCTGAGGCGAGAGCACGGGATTGATCCTGCGGCTGGCGAGGAGCATCGCCGCGACGCCGGAGACGTGCGCCGCCGCCATCGAGGTGCCGACGTAGTTGACCGGGATCCCGAAGCTGTCGGTGCTGTCGGCCTTCAGGGTCACCTGGTAGATCGGCCGCGCCGCCACCGACGGGCAGCCGTCCTGGGGGACGCCGCCGCCGGGCGCCACCAGGTCGACCGCGGTGCCGGCCAGGGAGTAGTCGCCGAGGCATCCGCCCTCGGTGGTGCCGCCGACGCCGATCACCCGCGGGCCGGTGGCCGGCTCCGAGACGCAGGTCTCCGAGCCGAGGTTGCCGACCGAGGCGACGGTGACGACCCCCTGCTCGTAGGCTTCGCGCAGCGCTTCGTCAACCATCGGGACGCGCTTGCCGCAGGCGAAGTTGAAGCTCATGTTGATCACCTGCGCGTGGTGGGCGACCGCGAAGCGGATCCCCTTGGCGATGTTCAGCGCGTTGCCGAAGCCGTTGCGGTCGAGCACCCGGACCGGCATCAGCTTCGCCCCGTAGGCGAGCCCGGTGAGGCCGACGCCGTTGTCGGTCTTCTCGCCGATCGTCCCGGCGACGTGGGTGCCGTGGCCGCTTTCGTCGAGTGGTACCCGGTCGTTTTCGACGAAGTCGAAGCCGGGGACGAACTGACGGGTGCCGAAGTCGGGGCTGCGGCGGAAGCGGGTCCCCTGCGAGCGGTAGGCGATGCCGCTGTCGAGCACGGCGACGACCACTCCCGTCGCCCCTGGCCGGCCGGCTTCGATCAGGTTGCGCCAGGCGTCGACCGCGTCGATCCCGCCGGGCGACGGCGGCAATTCCCCGCCGGGGGAGCCTTCGGGGGAGAGGAAGTTCCACTGTTTGTAGGCCCAGCCGCCGACGCTGCTCCCCGAGGCTTCGGGCGTTTCTTCCAAGGCACCGGAATCGTCGGGGTCGAATGGCGTCGGGGTGGCTGAGGCGGTGGCGAGGTAGTTCGGCACGGCGTAGACGACGCGCGGGTCCTGGCGCAGAGCCCTGGCTGCCTGTCGCACCTTCGTCCCTGGTGCAAGCGCCAGCGCCCGGCCCCGCTGCTCCCCGTCGAACTTGACCAGCAGCTGCCGCGGGGCGAACCCGCGGGCGGGGGCGACCCCCGTCGCCGCAGCGGCGGGCGCAGCGAGGATCGCCAGGGTCACGGCCGCCGCCGGCGGCAGCAGGATGCGCAAAAGTCTCCTCATCGTTCTCGTAGGTGCCGAAGCGGAACCCCTGCGTCCGCCCCGGTCCTTCACCAACACCGCGTTGCCGCGGAAGTTGCCGGTGGACATACTCCCGCATCGTGGACCCGGGCAACCTGGATATGGCGATGGCGGTCGCGATCGAGGAGGCAGGCAAGGCCGAGGCCCACGGCGACGTCCCGATTGGCGCGGCGATCTTCCGCGACGGCGAGCTGCTCGCCCGGGCCGGCAATGAGCGCGAGCTGCGCCGCGATCCCACCGCCCACGCCGAGGTGTTGGCGATCCGGGCGGCGGCGGAGGCACTCGGCGGTTGGCGCCTGCCCGGGGCTTCGCTGTTCGTCACGCTCGAGCCTTGCGCGATGTGCGCGGGGGCGATCGTCCTCGCCCGCATCCCCTTGGTCGTCTACGGCACGCCGGACCCGAAGGCGGGCGCTGCCGGCAGCGTTCTCGACGTCCTCGCCGAGCCCGCCCTCAACCACCGCCCGGAAGTGGTGAGCGGGATCCGCGAAGAGGAGTGCGCCGCTCTCCTTCGCGACTTCTTCGCGACTCGCCGCGGCTAGTCCGCCGATACCCTGTCGAGACCCGGAGAGGTGTCCGAGTGGCTTAAGGAGCGCGATTGGAAATCGCGTGGGCGGGGTTAACCCGCCTCGTGGGTTCGAATCCCACCCTCTCCGCTTTTACGGAACTAGCTGAGTCTTAATAAGGAACGACCCGATTGGTATGAGGTCAACTCTATACTCAGGAATGTAATGGAGCTCTCTCTGACGAGGCCTTCGTTACGCCTGGGGGGACCGGCATTTCTTGGCCGATGATGCCGGTCCTCTCCATCCCCTCGCGAACGGTTCAAGAAACCGCTCCATCAATCAAGAGTAGCGGGTCAAACTTGGCCCAGAGCCGGAATCGGCGGTTCCACGGAAATCGGTCCCGGATCGCGGTAGTCGTCGAGGGAGATGACGATCGCCTCGGACTCCGGCAGCCATTCGGCGGGACGGTGGCCGCGTAGGCGCTCGTGGCTGCAGACCACGTAGCACCACTCCATCAGCTGCAGTCTCGCCTCAGGGTCGATCTCGAGGATCGTCGCCCCGATCAGGAAGCATCCCTCCGACTCGCGGCAGGTCCTGATTTCGATCTTGGCGCCGACCTCGTGCTTGACTCCCGCGGCGTCGGTCAGCTCCAGCAGGATCGCCGGTTTGCTGCCGACCTCGAGCGCCTCTCCGGCGACCAGCCCGAGTCCCGCGGCGGAGGCGTCGACGAGGCGAGCGGTGCTGTGGGCCTCAGCGCTGTAGAGGCGCGCCGGCGCGTCGCCCTCGAAGCGGTAGACGAGCCGCCGCTGACGCCGACGGCCGACGGCACGGGTCGTCGCCAACAGCCGCCGCAGCTCGTAGAGGCCGAGCAGGGGGACGACGACGGCGGCGATGCCGGGCAGGTCGGGAAGCGGGCCAACGCCGGCGAGGTCGAGCAGGCGCATCAGCGTCCCGACGCCAACCAGGGCGGTGCAGAAGAGGACCAGGTGGAGCTTGCGGACGGCGTGCAGGCCGCCGCCGTCGCGCCCCTGCTTCGGGGTCACCTTAAAGGCGGTCTTGCCGGGGACGAGGGCGCAGCGCAGGGCGCGGGTGTAGATCTCCATCGTCAGCAGCTCGTAGTGGGCGGACTCGGGCACCCGCATGTAGCCGCGCGCCAGCGCGGTCCCGGCGCTGAGGTTGAGCAGCAGGTAGGGCACCCAGAGGGCAGCCAGCGCGACGACGCTGATCCGCATCGGCAGCTCGCCGGTCCACAGCACCAGGCCGAGAGTGAGCAGGAGCAGTAGCCGCATTGGCGGCGCTAGGTAGGCGAGCAGGCTGGCGAGGAAGGAGAGCCGCTGGATCGGGTTCAGCGTTTTCGCCCGCAGCGGCGACTCCGGCAGCCTAAAGACGGCGAGGTTGCCACGGGCCCAGCGGTCGCGCTGCAGCAGATAGCCGTCGAGGTCGTGCGGCGCCAGGCCCTGGACCAGGACCTCGTCGTGGTAGCGGGTGCGCCAGCCGTAGCGCTGCAGCCGGATCGTGGTGTGGAAGTCCTCGGCGATCGTCTCCGTCGCGACGCCGCCGATTTCGAGCAGCGCGGGGCGGCTGATCAGCGCCGCCGAGCCACACCAGTAGGCGGCCCCGTGGCGGTCCTTGCCGGGGCAGATCACCCGGTAGAAGAGCGACTGCTCGTGGCGGCCGACGACGTAGTGCTGGACCGAGTCGTGGTTGAAGAAGTCGTGCGGCGTCTGCACGATCGCCATCCGCTCGTCGTCGAAGTAACCGACCAGGGCATCCAGCGCGTCGGGCATCGGCACGTGGTCGGCGTCGAGGACGAAGACCAGGTCGCCGTCGGTGCGCGGCAGAGCTGCGTTGAGGTTGCCGGCCTTGGCGTGGGAGTTGTCGGGCCGGGTCAGGTACTCGGCGCCGGCCAGCTCGGCAAGCTCGCGCATCTCCGGGCGGCGGCCGTCATCGAGCAGGTAGGTCGTGTGCGGATAGGTAAGCGCGCGGCAACCAGCGAGCGTCGCCATCACCACCTCGGTCGCCTCGTCGTAGGTGCAGACGTAGACGTCGACCTTGCGGCCCGGCGTCGCCGCCGGCCGCTCCGCCGGCAGTCGGGACCAGGAGAACCAGGCCAGGACCGCCAGCGCGTAGAGGCCGTAGACCTCGGTCGCCAGCAGCATCCCGAAGGCGACCGGGTTAGCCCCCTGGCCACTCCAGCCCACCCGCCAGGTCAGGTAGCCAACGCCCCAGATCAGAGCGACAAGCGCCAGCGCCCGCAGCAGCACGGGATGGCGGTCGAAGAACCGCCCGGCTCGGGTCTGCTCGCCATCGGACACAAGGTTTTTTCGACATCCCAGAGATGTCCCTTGAGCGAGGCGATGAAACTGACGGAGGGGGTGGGATTCGAACCCACGAGCGCCTTGCGACGCCAACAGTTTTCGAGACTGCCCCGTTCAACCACTCCGGCACCCCTCCAGGATGGCCGTGAGGCGACAGATTCTAGGGTCGCGGCGGCCCTGGCGGTGCCGAGCCCGCAGCGGAGAACCAGAGGACCAGGGCCGGCGGGGCCAGGAGCAGCGCCAGGGTGACCAGCTCGGCGATGGCGTCGGCCGTGCCGAAGCCCTCGAGGTGGCTCGCGTGGAAGATCAGGTGGAGGCCGGCCGTGAGCATCCAGGCTGCGCAGACGGCCCGGGAGAAGGTGCGGTCGAGCGTCCGCGCGGCCCAGGCGAAGAGGATCGCGAAGCCGAGGTAGAGGCCGCCGACGTCGGTGACCAGGTGCTCGTTGTAGGGCGGCAGGAGGTTTACCCAATGGGTTAGGAAGGGGAAGTCTTCGTAAAAGCTCCGAGGGAAAGCAAAGGCGACGAGACCGATGAGCAGAGCCGAGACGAAGAGCAGAACCAGCCCGGCGCGGGCGAGGCGAGGATTTCTCATCGCTTCGACCCTAAGCGATGGATCTCAGAAAAGGCTGTACTTGTTGTCCAATTTTAGTAATCTGGACTTAGTTGACCGCGAAAGCCTCACCCGCCGCCTCATGACCCTCGTAGGGAAGTACTACGAAGTACATCAGCGAGGGCAAAAGGGACTCAAGTTGGTCGTACTCATGCTTGCAGAGGCGGGAATAGAGCAGCGATTCGACTCCACCCACGATGCCGGACGCGGTCAGCTCGGTCCGGGAGGGGTTGCTCGGAAGCAGTTCCTGGGCCTGGGAATCGAGGCATCGGGCGAACTCGTCAAGAAGCTCGACACGGCGCCTAACCGCCGCGGCGCTGGCGGCGCGGGCCTCGACCACCATCGTTCGCGCGGTGTCCGGCTCACGGCTGGCGAAGCGGAGCAGCGCTTCGAGCCCGAGGCGGATGCGGTCGCGCCACACGTCGCCGCCTTGGCGCGCGGCCCCGTCAACGACTTTTCGCAGTCGCTCGGCACTGGTGTCGAAGGCGGCCAGGAAGCAGTCTTCTTTGTTGGAGAAGTGCTCGTAGAAGGTCGGTCGCGAAACGCCGGCCCGATCGATCACGTCCTGGACGTTGGTTTCCAGATACCCAAGGTCGGCCGCGGCGCTCAGCATCGCCACGATCAATCGCTCCCGCTGAACGGCGCGGATCAGCTCGGAGGGAAGCTTGCGGACGCCCGAGGGGAATTTGCCACTGCTGTTGGCAAGCAGCTCGAGCGCGGCCTCGACCTGCTCGGGAGGCCAATCACCACCGATCGCAGCAAGGAGGGTCTCTTGGCTCAGCTGGATTCGATCGAAGGGCAACGAGAAACTCACAAGTTTCGATTAAAAACAATGCAAGTTTTCTCACGGTACCAGAACATAGGGTGGGCTGCGCGTGCCATTGAAGGCCGGCCGATGAGCGCACGACCGGAGCTGCCCCGCGAGTTCGTCGCCAGCCACAAGCGGCGGCGGATGATGGACGCGATTGCCGAACTGACCGCTGAAGGTGGCTACGAGGCGACCAAGATCGCCGACATCGTTCGTCGGGCGGCGGTTGCCCGCAAGACGCTCTACGACAACTTCGACGGCAAGGAGGACCTGTTCCTCTCGGCCATCCACGCGACGATGAGCGAAATGCGGACCGTCGCCGAGGAAGCCTGCGCGGAGGCCGAATCGCCGGAGGGCGGGATCATCGCGGGGATCGAGGCCGTGCTCGACTACGTCGCCGAGCATCCCGCGGCTTCCCGCATGTGCATGGTCGAGGCGATCTCGGCGACGCCGAGTTCCGCCCGCCTCTACGACGCCGGCATGCGCGAGTTCGTCGAACTGTTTCGCAAGCGCGCGCCCGACGGGGTCGATCTGCCGGAGACGATCGAGGAGTCGCTGGTCGGTGGCGTTGCCTGGATTCTGCAGCTGCAGATCCGTCGCGGCGAGGCCGAGCAGGCGCCCGAGCTGCTGCCAGAACTGTCCCAGTTCGTCCTATCGCCGTACCTCGGTGTAGGAAAGGTGGTCGATACCGGGAGGCGAAAGTGACAGTACGGTGGCAGACTCCATTAATCAGATGGACCGATTACCACGTGGTCGCCACGGCCTTTCGCCGGAGTTCGTAGCGCGAAATCAGCGCGAGCGGTTGATCGCGGGCCTGACCCAAGCCCTGTACGAGGTCGGGTATCAAAAAACCACTGTGTCACTCATTGGTCGCATGGCGGCCGTCTCCAAGAGTGACTTTTATAAACACTTCGAGAGCAAGGACGACTGCTTCGTTGCGGCCTACGACGCGGCGATCGAGCGCATCCGCGAGCAGGTCGTCTCCGCCTGCGAGGCCGCCGAGGGAGAGGAGTGGTCCGGCCGGGTGCGGGACGCGATCGCGGCGCTGCTCGATCTGTTCTCGCACGAACCGGCGCTCGCCAGCATCGCCCTGGTCGAAGGACTGCGGGCGGGTCGCGGCGTCTACGACCGCTACCAGGCCGCGGTCGAGTCGTTCGTCGTCGTGCTGCAAAACGGCGCCCCGCAGCCGCGAGGCGGTGGCGATGTGCCCGAGGCCACCGACGAAGCCGTGGTCGGCGGCATCGCCTCCCTGCTGGGCCGGCGCGCGCTGGCCGGGGAAGCGGAGCAACTAAGTGACCTTTTTCCGGAGATCCTCGAGTTCACCCTCGCCGCCTACCTGGGTGCAGAGGAGGCGCGGCGAATAGTCTCCGCCGGATGAGCGAACCGACTCGCGGCGTCCTTCCCTCGCAGGCGCTGAACCAGGCGATCGAGGACGAGTGGGTCAGCTCCGGCGAGTACCGGATCCGGCCCGAGGCGGTGCAGCCGGCGAGCATCGACCTCCGTCTCGGCGACTTCGCTTGGGCCCTGCGCTGTTCCTTCCTCCCGGACGTCGAATCGACGGTCGAGGAGAAGATCGACGGGCTCGCCTTCCAGCGGGTCGACCTGCGCGACGGGGCAGTGCTCGAGCGCGACCGGCCTTACCTCGTGCCGCTAATCGAGGAACTGAACCTGCCGGAGGACGTGCGGGCGAAGGCAAACCCGAAGAGTTCGACCGGCCGGCTCGACGTCTTCACCCGAGTGATCACCGACCGTCATCACCGCTTCGACGACATCCGCGCCGGTTACCAGGGCAGGCTCTACCTGGAGATCGTTCCCCGCTCGTTCGCGATTCAGGTGAAAACCGGACTCTCACTCAACCAACTGCGGCTGGCCCGGGGTGACGTACGGCTCTCCGACGACGAAATTCGCGAGCTGCAGGACGAGTTCCCCCTCCTCTACCTCGACTCACACGCGCTGCGCCAGTCGGAGATGGCGGTATCCGACGGACTGTTTCTCAGCCTCGACCTGTCCGGGCCGACCGATCGCGTGGTCGGCTACCGGGCGAAGAAGAACAGCCTCCCTGTCGACCTCTCGCGGATCCGCGCCTACCGCTGGACCGACTACTGGGACCCGGTCTACCCCGAGCCCGGCGGCAGGGTCGTGCTCGAGCCCGAGATCTTCTACCTGCTGCTCTCCGCCGAGGGGGTCTGCATCCCGCCGCAGATCGCCGCCGAGATGATGGCCTACGACCCGACCGCGGGCGAGCTCCGCACCCACTACGCCGGCTTCTTCGACCCCGGCTTCGGCTACGACCCCGAGGGCGGCCGTCACGGCAGCCGCGCGGCCCTCGAGGTCCGCGCCCGCGACGTCTCCTTCATGGTCGAGCACCGCCAGCCGGTCTGCAAGCTCGGCCTGGAGTGGATGTCAGCGTCGGCGGAGCGGCTCTACGGCTCCGGCCTCGGCTCGAACTACCAGGGCCAGGTGACGATGCTCAGCAAGCACTTCGAGGAGCAGACGGCGGGCGTCGCCGTTCCAGTGGACGCTGCTTCTTAGGTTCGGTGTGGGGGAGGGTGCCGGTATCCCTCTCCGGAATTGACCTCCCCTCCGCTGCGCTCCGGGGAGAAGATGCTGCGCGGCTCCGCCGCGCAAGAGACAGATTGCATGTCGCCGAACATTCCTCCGAGGGACACCGGCACCCTCCTCGACAGTGATCATGGGGTCGCCGGATCGCTCTTGAGTTCGTTGAGGAGTGATTTTGCTCGGGTGCGTCGTTTCGTCAACTCCTCTTCCAGTTTCTTGATCTCGTCGCGGCGGCGGCGGACGAGGTCTAGCTGGCGGCTGATGTAGGTGAGGGACTGTTCGAGGATTTGGCGGCGGCGGACTGGGTCTTCTACGCCGCCCTGCCACTCGCGGCGCAGCTCGGCTCGGGCTCCCTCGGCCTCGACCAGCTCCTTCAGCTCCTCTAGCGTCAGGCCGAGCAGGTCCTTCAGGCGCAGCAGCTCGGTGAGGCGGTCGACGTCGGTTGCGGCGTAGGTGCGGTGGGCGCCGGGCTGGCGAGCGCCGGGGACCGGGAGCAGGCCGATCTCCTCGTAGTAGCGGATCGTCCTTGGGGTGGTGCCGGCGAGCTTCGCGACTTCGCCGATCCGCAGTTCGCTCTCGCCGCTCATGGGGTCGCCCTCAGCTGGTCGGCGATGGCCTCCTCGATTGCCTCGGCCGGCGGGCAGGGAGCCTCCGCCTCGGTGTGCTTGGGGCGCAGGAGAGAGACGCCGGCGCCGAGGACCGAGGTCGCCGCCAGCACCCAGAGCGCCTCGTGCATGTTGTGGATGAAGGGGTCGAGCTGGGCGCTGGAGAGGCCGGAGGCGAGGCCGGAGAAGATCGCGAAGAGGACTTCTTTCGGGATCGAGTTGGTGACGATCGCGAGCACGAAGGCAATCGAGATCACGGCGCCGGTGTTCTGCAGCATCGTTCGCGCGCCGGCGGCGATGCCGCGGCGCTCGACCGGCACGGTGCCCATCATCGCCGCGGTGTTCGGCGAGTTGAACATCCCCGAGCCGATCCCGACCAGCCCCAGCCAGAGCATCCCCTGCCAGTAGGGGGAGTCGGCCTGCAGCGTCGTCATCAGCGCCAGGCCGAGGGCGCTGACCAGCATCCCGGCGGCGGCCAGGGTGCGCGAGCCGTGGCGGTCGGCCCAGATGCCAGCCAGCGGCGAGGCGACCAGCATTCCGATCGCCATCGGGGCGAGCTTGATCCCGGCGGTGATCGGGTCATCCCCCTGTGCTCCCTGGTAGTAGAAGACGAAGATGAACATCAGGGCGAAACGGGAGAGGCCGTTGATGAAGGCCGCCCCGGTCGCCGCTGCGAAGAGGCGGTTGCGGAAGATCGAGAGGTCGAGCATCGGCGCCGAGCCGCGGTGCTCGATGAAGACGAAGAGCGGCAGCAGGACGGCGGAGACGAGCAGGCTGCCGATTACCAGGCTGTCGTCCCAGCCGGAGATGCCGCCGCGGGAGATCCCGTAGACGAGGCCGGTCAGGCCGACGACGAAAGTGAGGGTGCCGGCGACGTCGAAGCCGCGGACGGCGTCGCGGCTGGAGAGCTCGCGGAGGACGAAGGCGCCCCAGAGACCGCCGGCGAGCGCCAGCGGCACGTTGAACCAGAAGACCCAGTGCCAGGAGATCGCGACCAGCGCGCCGCCGAGGACCGGGCCGATGACGAGGCCGATCGCGGCGACCATCGTGTTCGTCCCCATCGCCAGGCCAAGCTGCTCGCGGGGGAAGGCGTCGGTGACGAGGGCGGGGCCGTTGGCGAAGATGAAGGCGCCGCCGACCCCCTGCAGGATTCGCCAGACGATCAGTTGGGTGCCGTCGGCGGCGAAGCCGGCGCCGAGGGAGGCCGCCCCGAAGATCGCGAAGGCGCCGACGAAGGCGGTCTTGCGGCCGAAGAGGTCGGAGAGGCGCCCGGCGGTGAGGACCAGCACGGTCGAGGAGATCATGTAGGCGAGGATCACCCAGACCAGTTCCAGCAGGCTGGTGCCGAGCGCGCGCTCGAGGTCCGGCAGGGCGATGATCAGCGTCCCCGAGTTGGTCGCCACCAGGAGCATCCCGAGGCTGGTGCAGGAGAGAGCCCACCACTTGTAGTGCTCATGCCCGGCATCGACCCCACCAAATCTCTTTCTTACGTTCACGTCAAATACGTTAGCAGGACGCCGAAACCGCAAAAAACCGTCTATACGACGCCTTTTTGCGGTTTCGCGCTTTGCCTGAGCACCTGGACCATCGCCGCCGCCGCATCGACCGTTGCGCAGAGGAGCGCTAGGTCGCGGATCAAGGTCAGTTCCGGGGATTTGAAGGTGGCCATCGAGAGCACGGTGGCGCCGACCACGATCCAGGCCGGGCGGGCGAGCCGGGTGGTGCCGGCGCTGAGGACGACCGCCGCCAGGCCCAGCAGCCAGACCATGTACTGGGTGCTGAGGACCGGGCTGACGACGACCACGAACAGGAGGAGGGTGAAGACGAAGTCGCGGCTGACTGCGGGGTCGGTCAAATCCTCGCGGCCCGCTCGGATCGCTCGTGCCCGAAACCGCCACCAGACCGCCGCCGCGGCCAGCGCCGCGAGGGTCAGCCACCGCAGCAGGGTGGCGACGGTGTCCGCGGTCGGGGTGGCCACCTCCCAGGCCCCGGAGCGGATCTCCCGCTGGTAGGGATCGCCGCTGACGATCTGGCCTAGCTGCCACGGAATGGTGGCCACCGCTTCCTCCTGTAGGCCTCGATCGCCGCCATGCGAGAGGAAGCCGGTGGTGTCGCCGAAGGCGATCGTCGAGGCGGCGAACACCAGGGCGACTGCGGCCAGAGCGGCGGCCCCCGACCGGAGTAACCGCCGCCGATCCCACTCGCCGAAGAGCAGCAGCACCGGCCAGAGCTTGATCACTGCTCCCAGCCCGACCAGCGCCCCGAACCACTTCGGGCGACGGTGGATGACCAGGAGGGCGGCGATCGCGATCACGGTCGGGACGAGGTCGAAACGCAGGACGGCGAAGGTGCCGAGCAGCGGCAGTCCCAGCAGCCAGACCCAGACGCCGGTGTCGTTGCCGGAGCCGCGGCCGAGCCGCGCCAACAACACGAAGCCGATGAAGTCGACCAGCAGCATCAGGCCGACGAATGCGCCGCCGTAGCTCGCCGGGATCAGCCGGGGGAGGAGCATCAGTAGCCCGGCCCCGGGCGGGTACTGCCAGGCTTCGCCGCCCGGGAACGCGTTGTGGGCAGTGATGTAGTGAGACCAGGTCTCGTAGTTGTTGACGTCCTCGAACCGCGGGTGCGCGGTCGCCCAGAAGCCGACCTCGGCGACGATCAGGGCCCGGGTGGAGAGCCAGATGGCGAGCCAGATCCAGGTTTTCCGGTCGCGGAGGATCGAGCGCACCGCGGGGATTCCAGCAGGATCCCTCCCGTAGTGCGTAGGGTGGGCGCATGTCGGCCGAGGCCAACCAGGCGACGATCGAGCGCTTCTACGAGGCGTTCGGCCAGTGCAACGGCGCCGCGATGACCGCCTGTTACGCGCCGGGCGCACACTTCAGCGACCCCGCCTTCGGCGACCTCGAGGGCGATGAGATCGGCGCGATGTGGCGGATGCTGACCGGCCGGGCGACCGACCTGGAGATCGAGCTGCACGAGCACGAGGCCGGCGAGGACACCGGCAGCGCCCACTGGATCGCCCGCTACACCTTCTCCACCGGGCGGCCGGTGGTCAATGACATTCAGGCCCGCTTCCGCTTCGCCCCCGACGGCAAGATCGTCGACCACGTCGACGAGTTCGACTTCCGCAACTGGGCCAAGCAGGCGCTCGGGCCGAGCGGCCACCTGGTCGCGTTGCTGCCCCCGCTGCGCGCCAAAGCCCGCGCCAAAGCGCTCGACCAGCTCACCGCCTACCAGCGCGAAGAGACCGGCTCCAGCATTTAGACCGTCCGAGGGATATACGAACATGTGTTCGTATGAGATGGGACGAGCAGAAGGTCGAGAACGAGGAGGCAGGCAGGCTGTTTGGTCTGGCCGAGGAAACGGTGACGCGCACGTTCGACGCTCCGGAGGCTCTTGGGATTCGGTTTCACGAGGTGCTGGCGAAGTCAGCCCTCAATCGGGTGCCAGGGGGGCGCTATGGCTTCGAGTGGACGATCAACCCGTTCCGCGGCTGTACCCACGCCTGCCGATTACCGCTACTGCTTCGCTCGCAGCACCCACACCTACCTGGACATGGATGCCGGGCGCGACTTCGAGCGGGAGATCGTCGTCAAGGTCAACGTCCCGGAGCTGCTGAGGGCGGAGCTGAGGCGGCCGAGCTGGAAGCGGGAGCTGGTGGCGCTGGGGACGAATACCGATCCGTATCAGTGGGTCGAGGGCCGCTACCGGATGATGCCCGAGATCCTCGCGGCGCTGGAGGCGGCGGAGACGCCGGTCTCGGTGCTGACCAAGTCGCCGCTGGTCATGCGCGACGTCGAGATCTTCGAGCGGATGGCGAAGAAGCTGCCGGTCTCGGTCAATCTCTCGGTGCCGACCCTCGACGAGGAGGCCTGGCGGGCAACCGAGCCGCACACCCCGAGTCCCGCCGCCCGCCTCGACGCCGTCGCCGAGCTGCGCGCCCGCGGCATCGACTCCGGAGTCCTGATCGCCCCGCTGATGCCAGGAATCAACGACCACCCCGACCAGGTCCGCCCGATAGTAGAAAGTGCCAAAGCCGCCAACGCCACCTTCCTAGGCACCGCCGCCCTCCACCTCCGAGGAGAGGTAAAGGACGTCTTCCTAGGCTGGCTAGAAGCCAAAAGGCCTGATCTCCTCCCCAAATACGAGCAGCTGTATGGCAACCGCGCTTACATGCGCCCCGAGCAACGTAAGCATGCAACCAGGGGCGTTCGAGGTTGGGGTAAATCGTCTAGACGAGGCGCTCCTCGGGTGGGTGGCGACGATCGGGAGGACTCTCCCGATAGGGAGAGCCCCCGATCGGAGACAGGACCCGCCCGCCAGCAAGCTTTCTTCTAGCCGCCTTCATCCAACTGCTCGAACTTGCACTCCTTCGGTTCTTTGTCGTCTCTGAATGCGTGGAACCTCGCCCCATGCCGTATCCGCCCAGAAGCCGCATGGTCATAACCAACCTCGATCACCAACTCCGGCCGCAACGCAACCCACTCCAAGTCCCGCCCCCCGGTCCACCGACTCGGCTCCGCCGTCCCACTCTTCCCCGTCTCCAGCGGCGCCAGCATCGCCCGCATGCTGCGTTTCGCCGCAGCGCTGAAGCCGGAGATGTGGCCGACAGTGCGCAGCTCGCCGTCGTCGTAGAGGCCGAGGATCAGCGAGCCGACCGTGCCCTCCTCTTTGCCGGGCCGCCAGCCCATCACCACGCAGTCGATCGTCCGCTCGCGCTTGACCTTCGCCATCCCCTTGCGTTTGCCAGGGATATACGGGGCGGTGAGGTCCTTGGCCATCACCCCCTCGATGCTGCCCATCCACTTCTCCGCCTGTGCCGTGTCGGGGGTCAGCGGCGTCAGCTCCAGCCCCGCCTTCTCGGCGATCGCCTCGAGCCGTTCGCGCCGCTCGCGCAGCGGCACCTCCAGCAGGGACTCGTCGCCCTCGGCGAGCAGGTCGAAGACGATGTAGCCGGCCGGAATCTCCTTTGAGAGCAGCTCGATCCGCGACTGCGCCGGGTGGATCCGTTCCTGCATCGAGTCGAATTCGAGATTCCCCTCGGCGTCGCGGATCACCAGCTCGCCGTCGAGCACCCACCGCCCCGGCGCGAACTTCAGCTCGGGGAAATAGCGGTTGAAGGGTTTGCCGCCACGCGACTGGATGAAGAAGTCCTCGCCATCGACAAAAACAATCGCCCGGAATCCATCCAACTTAGGCTCAAAAGCCCACTCCTCCCCATCAGGCAATGCTTTGCGAGTCAGCGCCAGCTGCGGCTTAATCGGAGGCGAAAGAGGTAACGACATCTACCGCGACCCTAAGCAACTGTGGAAGGGGGCGTGGGAGTCCCTCCCCAGACACTTAACATCGAGCCACAGGCGAGATGTGTCTGGGGAGGGACTCCCACGCCCCCTCACCTCACCCGTTCCCGCGACTCCCGCGGGTCCGGAATCGGCACCGCTGCCAGCAGTTTCTTCGTGTACTCGTCCTTCGGCCTCTCGCAAACCTCGTCGGCGCTCCCCTGCTCGACAATCTTCCCCTCGTTCATCACCGCGATCCGGTCGGAGATGTGGCGGACGACGCCGATGTCGTGGGCGACGAAGAGGTAGGCGAGGCCGAACTCGTCCTGGAGGTCGTCGAGCAGGTTGACGATCTGCGCCTGGATCGAGACGTCGAGCGCGGAGACCGGCTCGTCGCAGATCACCAGCTTCGGCTTCAGCGAGAGCGCCCGGGCGATCCCGATCCGCTGCCGCTGGCCGCCGGAGAACTCGTGCGGAAAGCGGTTGTAATGCTCGCTGGAGAGGCCGACCCGCTCCAGCAGCTCCTGTACCTGCCGTCGCAGCTCCGAGCCGGAGGCCACGCCCTGGCGCTTGAGCGGATCGCCGACGATCTGCCCGACGCGTTTACGCGGGTTGAGCGAGGCGTAGGGGTCCTGGAAGATCATCTGCATCTCGCGCCGCAGCGGCCGCATCTGCCGGGCGCCGAGGCCGGCGATCTCGCGGCCCTCGAACTTGACCGAGCCGGAGGTCGGCTTGATCAGCTGCAGGACGGCGCGGCAGGCGGTCGACTTGCCGCTGCCGGACTCTCCCACCAGCCCCAGCGTCTTGCCGCTCTCGACCGTGAAGCTGATCCCGTCGACGGCCCGCACCTGGTCGACCTCGCGGTCGATCAGGATCCCGCGCTTGATCGGGAAGTGCTTGACCAGGTCGGTGACCTCTAGCAGGGGGGCGCGGCTGTCGGCCTCGACTGCGCTCATGCCTTGCTCACCTTCCCCGGCGCCTCGAGCCCGATCTGCCCTTCGACGACGCGCTTCTCGCGCTTCTGCTCGGCGTTCAGCCAGCAGCGATCGGCGTGCTCCGGTGCGTCTGGGAGGCGCGACTCCAGGCTCGGGTACTCGCTGCACTTGGCGAACTCGTGCGGACAGCGGGGTCGGAACGGGCAGCCCTCGGGCAGGTCCATCAGCGAAGGCGGCGAGCCGGCGATCTGCGGCAACCGGTGCGGCCGCGGCCGATCGATCCGGGTCAGGGAGCCGAGCAGCCCCCAGGTGTAGGGGTGCTGGGGGTCGTAGAAGATCTCGTCCAGCGTCCCCTCCTCGACCACTTTGCCGGCGTACATGACCAGCACCCGGTCGGCCACCTCGGCGACGACGCCGAGATCGTGGGTGATCAGGATCGTCGCCAGGTTCCGCTCCCGGTTCAGCTGCTCGAGCAGGTCGAGGATCTGCGCCTGGATCGTGACGTCGAGCGCGGTGGTCGGCTCGTCGGCGATCAGCACCTCGGGCTCGAGCGCCAGCGCCATCGCGATCATCGCCCGCTGCCGCATCCCGCCGGAGAACTCGTGCGGGTAATCGTCGACCCGCTGGGCCGCGTTGGGAATGCCGACCGCTTCGAACAGCTCGACGACCCGGGCCTTGCCCTCCGCCTTGGAGGTGTCGGGACGGTGGGCGCGGATCGCCTCGACGATCTGGTTGCCGATCCGGTAGACGGGGTTGAAGGAGGTCATCGGGTCCTGGAAGACCATCGCCACCCGCTCGCCGCGCAGCTCACGCATCTCGGCGTCGCCGGCGCTCGTCAGCTCCCTCCCCTCCAGCTTCACCGAGCCCTCGATGCGGGCGTTGGCGGCCCGGGTGAGGCCGATGATCGTCTGCGCGGTGACGCTCTTGCCGGAACCGGACTCGCCGACGATCGCCACCACCTCGCCGGGCCGCAACTCGAAGGTGACCCCGTCGACCGCCTGGACAACGCCCGCTTCGGTGGCGAAGCCGACCCGCAGGCCGTCGACTGAGAGGAGCGGCTCGCTGCTCATTCCGACGCGTTCTCTCCGAGTCGCACCCGTGGGTCGAGGTAGGCGTAGGCGACGTCGACCAGGGCGTTGACGAAGACGACGAAGAAGGCGCCGTAGATGGCGACGCCCATGATCGGCGGCAGTTCGAATTTCTTCACCGCTTCAGCGGCGTAGAGGCCGACCCCGTCGATCGAGTAGAGGACTTCGGTGATGATCGCGGTGCCGGCGATGGTGGCGCCGAAGTCGAGGCCGAAGAGGGTGATGACCGGGATCAGTGAGTTGCGCAGCACGTGTTTGGTCATCACCTGTCGCTCGCTCAGTCCCTTGGCGCGGGCGGTGCGGACGTAGTCCTCGTTCATCACGTCGAGCATGTTCGAGCGCAGGACGCGGCTGTAGAAGCCGATCGAGAGCAGGGCCAGCGTGAACCAGGGCAGGATCAGGTGGCGCACCCATTCCCAGGGGTCTTCGGAGAAGGCGACGTACTGGGCGTTGGGGAAGATTTCCCACTTGTAGGTGAGGAAGTAGAGGAGCACCGGCGCCAAGAGGAAGACCGGGATCGAGATCCCGGCGATCGAGACCCCGGTGAGGATGCGGTCGAGCCAGCCGCCGGCGCGGATGGCGGAGAGGTAGCCGAGCAGGAGCCCGAAGAAGAGCCAGATCAGCGCCGCACCGATCGTCAGCGAGAAGGTCGCGGGAATCCCTTCGATGATCTGTTCGTCGACCGGGATCCGCGGTTTGTAGGAGGTCAGCTCGCCGGTGAAGACCTTCTTCATCATCGTCCCGTACTGGACCGGCAGCGACTTGTCGAAGCCCCATTCTTCTTCGATGCTCTTGACCAGGGTGGGGGTGGCGTTCTTGCCGGCCAGGGTCTGCGCCGGGTTCTGCTTCGGCAGGACCATGAAGACGACGAAGACGATCACCGAGACGGCGAAGAGGACGCCGACCATCGCCAGCAGGCGCCTGACGACGAAGCGGGCCATCAGACCGTCGCTCCCTGCTGGGCGCCGGCGACGACGCCGCCCTGGGCCTCGAACTCGAGCGAGGCGTCCATCCTCGCCTTGCCGCGCGGGTCAAGCGCATCGCGCAGGGCATCGCCGACGATGTTCAGCGACAGCACGGTGAACATGATCATCAGGCCCGGGACGATCGCCAGCAGCGGTTGGATGTTGAGCAGCTCGACCCCGACCGTGATCATCGTCCCCCAGGAGGAGTTTGGCGGCTGCACCCCGGCGCCGAGGAAGGAGAGACCTGCCTCGAAGAGCATGCTGTTGGCGATCATCAGGGTAAAGAAGACGATGATCGTCGAGGCGAGGTTGGGGAGGATCTCGCTGAACATCACCCGCAGCGATCCGGCGCCCTGCGCCACCGCCGCCTCGACGAACTCTTTCTCGCTCAGGGCCAGCACCTGGCCGCGGATCGGCCGGGCGATGTAGGGAACGGTGAAGATGCTGATCACGAAGATCGGGTTCCAGTTCGAACCGCTCGATAATTCGAGCGGGCCCAGCTTGAGGCCGCCGACCGCGAGCGCGATCCCCAGCGACAGGCCGATCAGGAAGACGGGGAGGGACCAGATCACGTCGAGGGTGCGGGCGATCAGGCCGTCGACCCAGCCGCCGAAGTAGCCCGCCATCAGCGCGAGGACGACGGCGACGATGGTGGCGATCAGGGCGGCGGTGATCCCGATCAGCAGCGAGGTGCGGCCGCCGTACATCAGCCGCACCATCTCGTCGCGGCCGAGGCGGCTGTCGGCGCCGAGGAAGAACTTGCCGCCGGCGCCGAACCACTGCGGCCCGATCGGCTTGCCTTCGGGGGTGACGACGTCCTTTTCTTCACCGTTGACGGTGACGACATCGACAGTGTGCTCCTCGTTGGGACCCGTGTGGGCGACGTGGTTCGCCCACAGCGGCGCCGCCATCACGAAGGCGACGATGAGGACGAACAGCGCCAGGAACGCGACCGCGAGGCGGTTGCGCAGGAAACGCCGCAGAGCGAGGGACCAGGGCCCCCGCTCTGCGCTCGGCTCGGCAGACACGAGCTTCTACCCCTCGCGGGCTACTTGAATTCGAAGCTGCTGAGGTAGTGACCGAACGTCGGATTGAAGATGACGCTTTCGAGGTCGATCGCGTCAGAGACGAAGGTCGAGAGGGTCCGCGTCCCGTAGGGAGCCCAGGGCGCTTCTTCCATCACTTCTTCGTCGAGTTCGGCGTAGGCCTTTTCCTGGTCCGGCCCGAGCTGTTCGGCGCCCAGTTCTTTGACCTGTTTGTTGACCGCGGTGTCGTCGAACTGGGCGAAGTTGTTGTTGTTCGTCGGCTGGATCGACTCTCCGGCCAGCAGCGGCTGGAAGAAGTCGTTCGGGTGCGGGTAGTCCTGGAACCAGTCAGACCAGCCGGCGTCGAGGTCCGGCGTCGAGAGGTTGCCGATCACCGTGAAGTAGTTGTCGGCGTTGAGGATTTTCAGCGTCGTGTTGAAGCCGAGTTCCTTCAACACCTCGTTCAGGTATTCGCCGGCTTCGTTGTTCGGGCTTTCGGTGTCGGTCCAGACGGTGATGTCCATGTCCGATGGGTGCGCTTCTTTGATCAGCTCTTTCGCTTTTTCGATGTCGTTCGGATACAGCTCGAACTGTTCGTAGCCCGGCATCCCCGGCGGCAGGATCTGCTGGGTGCCTTTGATCTGGCCGGCGTAGATCCTTTCCAGAGCCTTCGAGTCGATCGCGTAGTTGACCGCCTGGCGGACTTTGACGTCGTCGAAGGGCGCCTTCTGGCTGTTCATCCAGAAGTAGTAGGTGCTGATCGTCGGCTCGACCCGGAACTGGGTGCCTTCGAATTTTTCTTTGACTTCCTGGTAGCGCGAGGAGGGCGGCGGGTTCTGCATCCAGTCGTAGGTGCCCTGCTCGATGTCGTCGACCTGCGACTGCGGGTTGCGGATCACCGTCATCTTGGCGTTGTCGACCACGCCTTCGGGCAGGTCCGGCATTGCCGGGCCGTTGTCTTTCGCCCAGTAGGGGTTGCGCTCGTATTCCCAGCCCTTGCCCGGCTGCGATTTGGTGATCATGTAGGGACCGGTGCCGGGAGGCGGGTCGGCGGAGAGGTCTTCGATCGGCGTGTTCTGTGGCAGCGGCGCCACGAACATCAGGCCGAGCTCATTGGTGAAGGTGCCTCGCGGGCCTTCCAGGTTGATGACGATTTCGCCGGTCTTGTCGTTGGTCTTGATGCCCGGGATCGGCCCCTGTTTCGTTTCGGCGAACTTTTCGGCGCCTTCGATCGTCAGGTAGAAGGGCGAGCCGCCGGAGTTGAGCTGGATCATCCGTTCGACCGCGAAGGGGAAGTCGGAGGCCTTTACGGGGGCGCCGTCGGAGTATTTGAGGCCGGGGCGGAGGAAGAGGGTGTAGGTCTTGCCGCCGTTGCTGATCTTCGGCAGTTCTTTCGCCAGCCCCGGGATGACCTCGCTGCCTTCGACGCCGTTGGCGTGCTTGTAGGTCAGGAGCGGCGTGTAGACGTCGGCCATCGCGGTCCAGCCTTCTGCCGTGTAGGAGAGGGCTGGGTCCATGTAGTCCGGGAAGGAGGCATAAGTCCCGTTCAGGGTCCCGCCCTTCTTGCCGGAGCCGGAGGATTCGTCGCTGCTGCTTCCACATGACGCCAGTCCAAGTGCTGCGACCGCTGCAATAACGAGAACCGCGATAACTGCACCTGGCTTCTTCAAAGCATCTCCTTTGAATCCGGTTTGCCGGCGTAAGTCCCTGGAATCAACTCCACCACAACGTCGTCATGCCCGTCAAGCGATGGTCTTCTTGGCTTTTCGGCGCTCTGCAGCCAGTTCCCTCCCAACAGCGGCGCCATGACCACAACTATGGCGACTACCCCCAGACCCGCGACAAGAAACGTCATCCGCGGGCTCAGCAAGGCGGCTATGGCGCCGCCGAGGACGAAGCCGACCCCGGGCATCGCGGCGCCGATCGACTCGAGCACGCTCATTACCCGGGCCTGCATCGATTCTGCGGTCAGTTCCTGGACTGCGCTGATCGCCGCCACCCACTGGACGCCGTTGCCGGCGCCGCCGACCACGGAGGCCGCACAGGCGAGCGCCAAAGTCGGGGCGGCGGCGAGGCCGAGGTAGCCGCCGCCGACCGCCAGGGTGCTGAACAAGAGGAGCTTGGCGAGCGAGGCCTGCCGCAGGCGGGCGAAGAGGAGGCTGCCCAGCACCATCCCCGCCCCCCAGCTGGCCAGCATCAGGCCGTAGCCGGTGTCGTTGGAGCCCAGCGTTTCCTTGACGTAGACGACCTCGACCGGGAGCACGGTGGCGAAGAAGACGAAGGCGAGGCCCTGTGCGGTCAGCAATCGCCGCAGGGCGGTCTCGCTGCGGACGTAGGCGAACCCGGCGCGGACCCGCTCCCGCATCCGCCCCGGTTCGGGCTCGGCGTGCGGGATCGCGCCGGCGGTGAAGAGGATCCAGGCGACCGCATAGAAGGAGACTGCGTCGAGCAGGAGCGCCGACTGAACGCCGAAGCCGGCGACGGCGAGGCCGGCAAGCGCCGGCCCGATCGCGGCGCCGCCGGTGAAAGCGACGTTGAGGATGGCATTGCCGGCGCGCAGTTCCCCGCTCGGCTCGAGCGTGGTGGCGACGACGGCTCGGGTCAGGGCGCGGCCGACGAGAGCGAGGGCGCCGTCGACGGCGGCGAGGGCGATTACCGCTGCCAGCGAGAAATGGTCGACCAGCAGGGCGAGCGCGCCGAAGGCCGCGGCCTCGCCGCAATAGAGCATCGGCAGCGCGTATCTGGGCGGCGGCTTCTCGGCCTGGGTGATGAGGACGGGCGCGAAGAGAGCCGGCAGAAAGCGGGTTCCGAGGAAGAGCCCAGCCGTCGCCAGGGCGCTCCCGGTGCGGTCGAAGACCAAGACCGAGAGGGCAATGATCCCCATCCAGTCCCCCAACTCGTTGATCGCGTACGACGCGGCTAGCCGCCGGAAGAGGGGCCGGCGTAGAGGGGCGGTTAGGCGTGGTTGAGCCATGGGGTGGCCATGCGTATTACTGCATTTCTGCACAACTTTTCCTGCAGATGCACAAGTTTCCGCCAAGCTGTGCTACAAATTGACCAGCGATTGAGAAGTTTCCACGATGCAGCGCACAACGTTGCGGGCTTCAACGACTACGGAAGGGGCAGAAAACATGGGCTACCGTCACTAAGAGTTCTCCAGCGGCCACCTGATCGAGTGGCCAGTAAGACTTCGCGAAAGGGCGCCTCGGATGGAAGGCGCCCTTTCGCTTTTCGGGACTCCTCTGGCCCCTCCTGCCCGGGCATCCCGCCTTTAGATCGGACGAGAGTCCGAGTTTGGGCGAATTTGGCCATCTGGCTAAAGGCCTTGCCGATTCTGTAAGTACCGGGCTAACGTTGGAGTCCCCAAATAGCGGAAGCGCCAGAAAGGGCAGCTTCGCGCAGGGAAAAGCTGGACGCCCGTGAATTGATAGACGGGCTCCTGCCAAAGACCTTCCCTCAGATGACCGAACCAGACAGAGCTCCGTCCCGCCCCACCCCCTTCGTGATCGCCGCGATGGTTTTGTCGATCGCGCTGGTGGGCGCGCTCGCGGCCTTGGAGTCGGTGCAGGCGGACTGGGACCTGCCGCTGTTCTTCATCCTCCTCGGCTTCTCGGTCTTCAGCGACCTGACCGCGATCAGCACCACCTCGAAGGTGAAGATTTCGGGCAGCTTCCTCGCCCTGGTCCTGGCGATGGTCTTCCTGGGCGGCACCCCAGCGGCCGTGATCGGCGTGCTGACGATTCTCGCCGGTTGGCTGCGCTGGCGGGATGCTGGGCACTACCTGCTGAACAACCTGCTCACCTACGCGACCTTCCCCCTGGTCAGCGGGTTCGCCTTCCACGAAGTCGTCGAACGAGCCCAGATCTCGCACGACGAACCTTCCTTTTACGCCTTGATCTTCGCCGTCTTCCTGCTCGCACTTGCGATCAATTTCTCGATGATCGCCTCCTACTCCTGTTATCTCGACCGCAGCTCGTTCTTCGCCAAGGTGCGCACGGCGCTGATCCCCCTCCTGCCTTCGGAGCTGGCGGCGGCGCTGATGGCGGTCGGCGTCGCATACCTCTACGTCCAGCTCGGCCTCGCCGGGGTCGCCATGTTCGGCGTCGTCCTCGTCACCTTCCAGTACCTTCTCGGCGCCCTGCTCGTCTCCCAGCAACGGGCGGAGGAGCTGGAGCTGCGCAGCAAGCAGCTGGCCAGCTTCCAGGTCGGGATGTTGAGCGCGATGCTGCGCACCCTCGACCTGCGGGATCAGATGACCGCCCGCCACAGTGCCGCCGTCGCCCGCTACTCGCGGGCGATCGCCCAGCGTGCCGGCTACTCCCGCCGCGAGGAGGAGCTCGTCCACATCGCCGCGCTGCTCCACGACATCGGCAAGTTCATCCTCCCGGATCGAATCCTCAAGGCCAACGTGCCGCTCACCGACGAGGACTGGATGCTGATCAAGCGCCATCCGCAGCAGGGCGCTCGCGTCGTCTCCTCGCTCGACGGCTACGGCCCGGTCGCGGACATCATCCTCGCCCACCACGAGCGGATCGACGGCAAAGGCTATCCACGCGGTCTGGCCGGGGACGAAATCCCCGAGCTGGCGCGGATCATCTCCGTCGCCGACACCTACGACGTGATGACCGCGCGCGACTCCTACCGGACGCCGATGTCGAGCTACGACGCGATCGTCGAGCTGCGCCGGGTCGCCGGCAAACAGCTCGACGCCCGCTTCGTCGAGATCTTCATCGAGCTGCTCGAGGGCAAAGACGTCTCCTTCCAGCACGGTGAGGCCGCCGACTTCGAGAAAGAGCTCGCGCTCGAGTCGCGGATCGAAGAGACCGCCGCCCCGGGCGGCGAACTCAGCCGCTTCCAGGTCGCCGGCGTCAACTAGCCGACGCACTTGTCCCCGCATACCGGGGACAAATGCGTGCGGTAGCGTTGCGCGCGCATGCACGCCGTCACCTTCCAGGCACCCGAGCAGGTGCGGATCGAGGAGAAGCCCGATCCCGAGATCGTCGCCGCTGACGATGCGCTCGTCCGGGTCGAGGCGAGCGGGATCTGCGGCTCCGACCTCCACATCTACCACGGCCGCGTCCCGGTCGAACCGGGCTTCACGATCGGCCACGAGTTCGTCGGCACCGTGCTTGAGGCCGGGGACGACGTCGAGCGGGTGGCGGTCGGCGACTGCGTTCTCGGCACTTTCCACACCGCCTGCGCGACCTGCTCCTCCTGCCTGCGCGGCGCCTACCACCGCTGCCGCAGCGGCCAGACCTTCGGCCACGGCGCCCATCTCGGCAACCTGCAGGGCGCCCAGGCCGAGCTGCTGCTGGTCCCGCGGGCGAACCTGACCCTGCGGCGGGTGCCGGAGGGGATGTCGGCCGACGTCGCCCTCTTCGCCGGCGACGTGATGGGGACCGGCTACCACGCAGTCGCCCACGCGGAGATGAAGGCGGGGGACACGGTTGCGGTTCTCGGCCTCGGCCCGGTCGGCCTCTGCGCTGTGCAGGCGGCGGTCGCTGGCGGCGCGGTGAAGGTCTTTGCGATCGATACGGTGGAGGAACGGCTGCAGATGGCGGAGCGCTTCGGGGCGACGCCCCTGCACCTGACCGAGGACGATCCGAAGAAGGCCGTGCGGTCGGCGACCGACGGGCTCGGCGTTGACGTTGTCGTCGATGCCGTCGGCGACCCCGGTCCGCTGGCGCTGGCGATCAGTCTCGCCCGCGACGCCGGCACCGTTTCCGGGACCGGTGCTTACGCCGGCAAGGGCGAGGTGCCGCTTGGGCTTGCCTGGCTGAAGGGCTTGCAGTTGCGGCTCGGCCTCGCCAACGTGATCGCCCACGTCGATCGCGTCCTTGCCTTGATGGAGGCGGGCAAGCTTGACCCGAGGCCGCTGGTCACCCACCACATGCCGTTGAATGAGGCGAGCGAGGCTTATGCGATCTATGACCGGCGTGAGGCGTTGAAGATTGTTTTGACGCCTTAGAGGGCGACTGTGTCAGTTGACTCGCACAGATCGTCGGGATACTGTGCGGGCTGATGGCACAGCTGGAGACGAATCCTTTTGCGATTGATCCGGGGGACGAGCTTCCGGTTGGGCTGCAGCTGGGTTGGCGGCTGCGGGCGCTGATCAGCACGGGCGAGATGGAGGCTGGCGAGCGCCTGCCTAGCTTTCGGCAGCTGGCCGAGTGGGCGGGGGTCAATGTGGGGACGGTGCGTGCTGTCTATGAGGCGCTGGAGGCTGATGGGCTGGTCGTCACCCGGCAGGGGCAGGGGACTTTCGTCGCTGACGGGGTGAAGGCGGAGCCGCAGCTTGAGGAGATTGCTGCTGATGCTCTGCGGCGGGCAGGGGAAGCGGGGTTGGGGCCGCGGGACCTGGCGATCGTCGCGATGGCCTGTGCAGGCCTTCCGGAGGAGAGCGAAACGCTTGAAGTGCGCCAGGAGCTGCGGCGGCAGATCGCCCGGCTGGAGGCAGAGCTTGCGAGTTACACCGGCCACCTCAAGCGGGACATGGCGACGGCGCCCCGGCGCGCCGTCGCCCATGTCGCCGGAGTCGAGGAGCTGGAGCAGACGCGCGACACCCTCGTCGCGCAGCTGGCGGCGGCGCAGCGGGAGAGCGAGCAGGAGGTGCGGCGGCGGGCGAGCAGCCGCGGCCCCCTCGGCAGGGCGATGAGCCGGTGGCGAGCGGAGCGCTAGAACGCGGGCTGCTGCCCGCGAAGAACTTTTTCGAGGAGGTGGGGGTGATGATGATCCTCACCGTCAAAACGCTGATCTCCGCTGTGCGGGCGCCCTACCCCTACGGGGAGGAGCTGGTCTGGCAGTTCCTCTTTGTTTTGAAGCTCTCCTGGTTCCCGCTGACGATCTCGACCTTCGCCCTCAACCTCGGCGCCCCCGGTTTGCAGGCGGCCGGGGTGCTCTCGCTGTTCGGCGCCCTCGACCGGCTCGGCGGCTTCTTCGTCGTGATCGCGATTCGCTGGATCGGGCCGCTGGTCACCGCGGTGGTCGTCGCCGGCGTCGCCGGGACGGCGATCACCGCCGACCTCGGCGCCCGCAAGATCCGCGAGGAGCTCGACGCCCTCCAGGTGTTGGGCGTCGATCCGGTCAAGAACCTGGTGGTGCCGCGCTTCCTGGCGCTGATGGTGGTCACCGCCCTGCTCGACATCTTCGCGATCGTCTTCGGGCTCACCGCCGGGATCGCGGCCGAGCTCCTCTACCACCAATCGCTCGGCGGCTTCTTCGCGACGCTCTTCACCAACGCGACGGTCACCGACCTCTGGTCCTCGGTCCTGATGTGCACGATGTTCGGCGCGATCGTCGCCGTCGTCTGCTCCTACAAGGGCATGTCGGCCTCAGGTGGGGCGGCGGGAGTCGGTCGCGCCGTCAACCAGGCGGTGGTGATCTCGCTGGTCGCGGTCTTCTTCTTCCAGTTCGTCGTCAGCTCGGTCCTGCTCGCGACCTACCCCGAATTGCAGGCGGTCCGGTGATCGGCTGGCTCGACGTCCCGCGCGGCTGGCTCGACGCCTTCGGCGACATCGCCCGCTTCGGCTCCCGCGTCGCCGGGCTCGTCTATTCGGGACGGGTCTTCAAATTCTTCGGCGAGGGGCTGCGCCAGGCGGGCATCCTGATCTTCGGCTCGGCCCTGATCATCTGGGCCTTCTGCTTCATCCTCGGCCTCCAGTGCGGCCTGCAGGGCGCCTACTTCAACCGTTCGATCGGCGCTCCCTCGCTGGCCGGCCTCTTTGCCGCCTACTGCGACCTGCGCGAGGGGCTGCCCTACGCGTTCGGCTACATCCTCGCGGCCAAGGTCGGGACCGGGATCGTCGCCGAGATCGGGGCGATGCGGATCTCCGACGAGATCGACGCGCTCGAGGTGATGGGGATCCAGCCGGTCACCTTCCTCTGTGCGACCCGCCTGCTCGGAGCCTGGATCGCGCTCCCGTTCCTCTACCTGGTCGGGATCGGGATCATCTATGCCGCCAGCTTTATCTCGGTCGTCAACCAGGTCGGCGACGTCTCCTCCGGCGGCTACCTGCTGATCTTCTGGATGTACCAGAGCCCACCGGACCTAATCTTCAGCCTGATCAAGGGGATGGTCATGTCGACCGTGATCGTGCTGGTCGGCTGCTACTACGGCTACACGGCCTCCGGCGGTCCGGTCGGCGTCGGCACGGCGACCGCCAAGTCGATGGTCTTCAACATCACGGCGGTCCACATCCTCGGCATGCTCGGCACCGTCGTCTTCTGGGGCGCCAACCCCAGAGCCCCGATCGGGGGCTAGCTCAGCCGCCTTTGGCGAGGATCGCCGTGATCACACCAGCGGACGCAACCCAGATGGCGATGGTCCCGCGATGTATTCCCTCGTGAAGGGATTTCATTCCCTGCCTCAGCTCACCCAACTCGGCCTCGATGCCCTCGAGCCGCTTGTTCGTGGCGATTGAGGTTTCGGTAATCCGCCGGTCCAGTTCGACAAGTCGTTCGTTGACCCGGTCGAACCGTTCGTCGATTCGGGCGAAGCGCTCCTGCATTGCATCTTCGGGCGGGGCCATCGTCTGCATGGATAGCACCCTAGCGAAGGAAATGCAACATATTGTCTGAGAATGTAGCTTCTTTGAAAATCTTCTAGACGCGGTGCCGGTGGCGGCGGAAGGTCTCCTCGACCCACTTGAAACCACGGCGCTCGCTGAGGCTCTCTCGGAAGCGTTCGAGCGCCGATGGGGTGGGCAGGTCGGGATCGAGCGGACCCTCCGACGGGCCGACGACCGGGTAGAAGAGGGAAGCGGCGGTCACGTCGGCGACGGAGAGGCTGTCGCCGACCAGGAACTCGCCTTCGCCCCGCTCCAGCTCGGCCTCGAGCTTGTCGAAGGCGGCGACGATCGCCTCGCGGGCGCGGACGGCGTCTTCGTCGCTGTTCGCGTTCCAGCGGATGCTGGTGTAGGCGCGGGCGTAAGCGCCGACGACGGACTTCGCTTTACCCAGCGGCGGTGGGACCGCTTGAGCTGCGACCTCGGCGAAGACGTCGGGCTCCTGGATCAGCTCGTAGAAGGGCAGCAGGCGGGAGTGGGGCCCGAGGTTCTCGTCGAACCACTCCTCCAACCCCAGCGCACGGGCGCGCTCCGCGGCGTCGAGCGGGTAGAGCGGCGGCTCCGGATAGGCGGCCTCGAGCGCGGCGATGATCTCGGTCGAGTCGCCGATCGTGCGGCCGTCGAGTTGCAGTATCGGCAGGGTCGGTTGACCCCCGCGCGTCAGCACCAGGGCGACCGGGATGTGCATCCCCGGCAGGGTCGAGCGGCGGACGTGGTCGATTCCCTTGTGCTCGAGCGCCCAGCGGGTCTTCTCGGCGTAGTGCGAGATGTCGATCTGCCAGAGGGTCGGCTTCTCTCGGGTTTGCGTCGCCATGGTTCGCCTGGCAGCATAAGCCCGTGGGCTTGCTCAGTGACGCAGAGATCGAGGAGAGGCTGGCGGGGCTCTCCGGCTGGGCGCGCAACGGCGCCGCGATCGAGAAGAGCTTCAAACGCGAGGACTTCGTCGGCAGCGTCCGTTTCGTCGACGCTCTCGCCGCTCCCGCCGAGGAGATGAACCACCATCCCGACCTGGCGATCTCCTGGGACACGGTCACGGTGACGATCTCCACCCACTCCGAGGGCGGGCTGACGGCGAACGACTTCGAGCTGGCCGGCAAGATCAACGCCCTCGGCTCCTAGGCTCGTGGCGAAGCGGAAGAAGCAGCGGCGGGCGCGGGAGAAGGCGCCGACGGTCGACTACGTCGATCCGGAGGGCAACGTCCTCGCCCTGCGGCAGACGCTCAGCGCGGCGACGATCGCCAAGGTCGGCGAGCCGCCGGCGGGGTCGGCGGCATCGCAGGAGGATGCCTGGCACCGGCGCTCCGAGGCGCTGTTCGAGCGACTGGCGGTGAGCTGGGAAATCGCCGGCCTGCCGCTCGACGACCAGAAAATGCTGCTGGGGCGCTACCGGATGGCCGACGCCGAGACCCAGCGCTGGGTGCGGCAGACGATCGCCGAACACCTCGAGCGCCACATACCCGAGCTGTCCGCCTAGGCCGTGGCCGAGCTGTTGCGGATCGACGAGCGGCTCTCGCTGCCGCTGGGGGAGATCGAGCTGCGGACCAGCCGCTCCTCGGGGCCCGGCGGTCAGCATGCCAACGTCACCGCCTCGCGGGTCGAAGCTGTCTTCGAGGTCGAGGCGTCGGCGACGCTCGAGGACGCGCAGCGGGCGCGACTCCTGGAGCGGCTTGGTCCCGTCGTCACCGCCGTTGCCCAGGACGCTCGCGGCCAGGCCCGCAACCGCGAGCTGGCGTTGGAGCGGCTGGCCGGGAAGATCGCCGCCGGGCTTCGAGTCCCGCGCAAGCGCCGGCCGACCCGGCCGAGCCGCGCCTCGCGGCGGCGCCGGCTCGAGCAGAAGCGGCGCACCGGCGAGCGTAAGCGCGGCCGCCGTCCCCCGGCTGAGGAGTGAGCGATGACTTTTCCGGGCATGGGCGGTCTAATGACTGGAAGGCACGACAATCGAGAGGAGCATCGAGATGCTTGGTGAGAGCAAAGCAACCAGCGGTTTCGCCGTCGCCGACATGGACCGGGCGAAGGAGTTCTACGAGGGAACGCTAGGGCTGAAGATCGAAGTGCTGACCGAGGAGTTCGGGGTGACCTCCCTGAAACTGAACGGCGGCGACGTGCTGATGTATCTCAGCGCCGAGATGACCCCGGCCACCTACACGATGCTGAACTTCGAGGTCGACGACATCGACGCGGCCGTCGACGGACTTGCCGAGCGTGGGGTCAACTTCGAGCGCTACGAGGGCTTCGACCACGACGAGAAGGGCATCGTCCGCGCTCCCGGCCCCCAGATCGCCTGGTTCAAGGACCCGTCAGGGAACGTGATCGCGGTGATGCAGCTGCCGTAGACCCCGGGCGGACGGCCGTTGGAAAGTCGCCACAGAGTCGCCACAGAAAAAGTCCAAACTGCGCGCCACTTTTGCGTCTCGGCTTCTTAGGGTCCTTCCATGGTCTACCGCAAGGATCTCGAGCAGCATTTCGACTGGCTTGCCGGGTCGCAATACTTCGACGAAGTTCTCGACGAGGCGCTTGTGGCGATCGCTCTGACCGCCTACGACCATGGCCACGATCTGATTCAGAACGGCGCCTGGCAGAGCGCAAGCGGGGTGGTCGAACGCTTTGAGCTAGAGAAGTTCGTCGAGCGACTCCGGACCGAACGCCTCCTCTGATCATGGTGCTACGGTGTCGCACATGGAAATCGGAGTGCGCGAGCTACGAAATCGGACGGCGCGGGTGATCGATGCGGTCAAGGCCGGAGAGCGGGTGGTTCTGACCGTGAACGGAGAGCCCACCGCGGATATCGTGCCCCACGGGAATCGTTCTCGCTGGCTGAGTGGGGACCACCTCCGGGAGCAGCTCAAGGATCGATCCGCTGATCCCGGCCTGAGCGCCGAGCTCGATGAACTTGCCGGGGAAACGCTTGATGAGCTGAAGCCATGACGGCCGGCCTCCTCGACACCTCCGTTTTCGTTGCTCGTGAGGACCAACGGCCTCTTGGGGGTCTGCCCGACAGAGTTGCCGTATCGGTGGTGACGATCGGCGAGTTGCAGCTGGGTCTACTCAACGCAAGCGATGATGACGTCCGAGCCCGTCGCGCGGACACCCTCGCCCTCGCCAGAGCAGCCGAACCGATTCACATCGGCGAGGCGATCATGGTTTCTTGGGCCCGGCTGGTTGCCGACTGTCGTCGGGCGGGCATCCATCGAACGGTGAAACTGATGGACGCTCTAATCGCCGCGACCGCAATCGAGCACGGTCTTCCGGTGGTCACCCAGGATGCCGACTACGAACAGCTCGCCAAGGCGCATGCCCCCTTACGAGTCTTGAACGTCTAGCAGTCGCGCACCATTTCGTTGGAGACGCCGCCACCCCGCTTACCCTGATTTGCATGGAGGGAACGTCTGACTTGGCCGCCCTGCAGGCGCGGCTCGCCCGTTTTCGCGATGATCGCGACTGGGCCCAGTTCCACGGCCCCGAGAACCTCGCGAAGGCGATCAGCGTCGAGGCAGGTGAGCTGCTCGAGCTGTTCCTCTGGGCCACCGGTGAGGGAGATGAGGACGCCCTGACCTCGCAGCGGCCAGCGGTCGAAGCCGAGCTCGCCGATGTCTTCATCCAGTGCCTCAACTTCGCCAACGCGACGGGAATCGACCTCGTCGACGCGGCCGCACGCAAGATCGACCTCAACGAGGAGCGCTACCCCGTCGACAAGGCCCGGGGGAACGCCAGCAAGTACTCGGACCTATGAGCAACCTGTTCCTGGTGCCGGCGGGCGATCCACGCGCCCGTGAAAACTTCGAGCGAACCGTCCAGCGACGGATCGCGGTGGGGGACCTCGAGCGCCTCGGTGCCACGACCGCGAAGCTCGCCCGGTCGGCGCGCGGCGGCGTCGGAGCCTGGGGAACCAAGCCCGGCCAGGATGACCGGCACGTCGGCACCTGGAGCAGGATGGAGCGTGGGGACTGGGTCCTCTTCTACTTCGACGGCCTCTTCCCGGTGTCCGCCCGGATTCTCACCCGGGCTCACTCGCCGGCGGTGGCGCGGCGGTTCTGGGGAGAGGAGGAGGGTGAAACCTGGGAGTACCTGTACCTCCTCGACGAGGTTCGCCGGGTCGACGTTTCCCGTCTCGGTCTGAACGAAGCGCTCGGCTACAAACCGGGATCCTATCCCCAGGGCTTCGCCCGCGTCCGGCGCGACATCGACGAGGAGTTCGGCAGCGTCGAGCAGCTGCTCGAGCAGCTCTCCGGCAAAGGACACCAGCTCCGCCTCGCGATCGAAGCCGCCCGGGTGGGGGACGAGATGGAGGCGGCAAGCCTCCTGGACCGGTTCGGCGAGCTCTCCGACGAGCAGCTGCGCAAGGAGGTTGAGGCCTACTCCTCCTCCGAGCCGCCGAAATCCGTCAGGCGGGTCGTCGAGCAGCTGCAGCGAAACCGCAAGCTGGTCGAGAAGTTGAAGCGGCTCTACAAAGGGCAATGCCAGTACTGCGGCTTCACTTTCAAGCAGCGAAGCGGCAGGCCCTACTGTGAGGCCGCCCACCTGAAGCCGATGGCGCGCCGCGAAGCGAACATCGACGTCAAGGACAACCTCTTCATCCTCTGCCCGAACCACCACAAGATGCTCGACTACGGCTCCCTGCGAATCGAGTGGGACCCGCGTGGGGTCCTGGTCGGAGTGGTTGCGGGGAAGGCGACCCCGATGACCAACAAGCACGTCGCCGCTCGGAGCGGCGAATCGTGACTGGCGGCGGTTCCTCCTCGCTCACGCTTGTGCCCCTCCGGGAATGGTGCTGCCGGACAGCTCTTCGTTGCCCCTGGCGCCGCCGAGTGCTTTCGGCACGAGCAGCCCGGTGAAGAAGCAGAGGACGAGGAAGCCCGTCGCCATCAGGAAGGTCTCGGTGAAGCCGGTCACGGTCGGCAGGCCGGCGGAGGTGTGTTCGGCGATGAAGGTCGCCGAGAGCTGACCGCCGAGGGCTCCGCCAAGGGTCCGCATCACCGTGTTGACGCCGCTGGCGACGCCGGTCTGGTGGCTGGGCACGGCCTGCACGATGAGGTTGCCGAGGGCGGCGAAGGCGAGGCCGATCCCGATCCCGAGCAGGGTCGCCGCGAGCAGGAACTGCCAGGGCGCGCTGTGCGCGAGGGCAAGCAGCAGGAAAGAGGCGATCGAGAAGACCGTGCCGCCGAGCAGCGCCGCCCGCGAGCCGAAGCGGGCCGAGATCGCGCCGGCCTTGATCCCGAGGATCGTCATCCCGATCGTCGAGGGCAGCAGGTAGAGGCCGGAGACGACGACCGAGGCGCCGAAGCCGAAGCCGGTACTGGTCGGCAGCTGGGCGAACTGGGGGAAGACGATGAAGGACGCGTAGAGGCCGGCGCCGAGCAGGAAGGCCGCGGCGTTGGTCGTCCAGACGCCGCGAATCCGCATCATCGCCATGTCGACCAGCGGGTTCTCGCTGCGCACCTCGACCGCGATCCAGGCGGCGATGAAGGCGAAGCCGACCAGGACGAGGCCGACGGTCTTGGTCGAGGCCCATCCCCATTCGGTGGTCTGGCTGAGCGCCAGGAGCACCGCCGAGATCCCGATCGTCATCAGGGCTCCGGCAAGCCAGTTGACCTTGCCGGGGACGCGGACCGGGGATTCCGGGACCAGCCGCCAGGTGAGGATCCCGGCTGCGACGATCGCGACCAGCGGGATCCAGAACAGCCAGTGGTAGTCGAGGTGCTCGACGATCACGCCCGAGAGCACGATCCCGGCGCCGCCGCCGACCCCCAGGATCGCCGAGAGCAGGCCGATCCCGCCGGCCACCTTCTCGGGCGGGAACTCGTCGCGGACGATGCCGAAGGCGAGCGGGAAGATGCCGCCGGCGACGCCCTGGATTACGCGGGCCCCGATCAACACCGGCAACGAAGTGGCGACAGCGGCCAGGAGGGTGCCGAAGGTGAGGATGGCGAAGGTCCAGAGCAGCAGCTTCTCCTTGCCGTACATATCGCCGAGGCGGCCGATGATCGCGGTGCCGACCGAGGCGGCGAGCAGGTAGCCGGTGAGCAGCCAGGTGATCCCGGTCTCGGTCGTGTGGAGTTCCTTCTCCATCGTCGGTAGGGCCGGCACCACCAGGGAGCTCAGCATCGCGTAGGCGAGCCCGCCGAGCGCGAGTACAGCGAGGGTGACGTTGGGGTGGGTGCGGTCTTTGGTTTCGGAGGCCATGGACGTGTGGGGGAGGCCAGAGACGGCCTCGGGCCGAGCGGGCTACAGTACCGGAATGGCCATTCCGGTAGCTCAGGAACGTCCCTGGTCAAAGCTTGACGCCGAGGGCAAACGGGCGAGATTGCTGCGAGCGGCGAGCGAGGTCTTCGCCCGCTCCGGCCTCGATGCGCCGATGCCGGAGATCGCCGCCGCCGCGGGGGCGGGGGTCGGCAGTGTCTACCGCCAGTTCCCCTCCAAGCGCGAGCTGCTGACGGCGCTCGTGATCGAGCGTCTCGAGGCGGTCACGGCTGATGCGGAAGCGGCGGTCGCGAGCCCGGATGGTCCCTGGGCGGCACTTGTCCGCCTGCTCCGCGACTACGCCGAGCGTCAGGCCGGTGACGACGTCGTCGGCGAGGCAATCGCCTGCCTCTCGACCGATCCCGATGTCGCCTCCGCCTACGCGACCACGAACGTCGCCCTCGAACGCCTCCTCCAGGCGGGGCGCGAGCAGGGTCGCCTGCGGCCCGACGCGACCACCGAGGACCTGCGGCTGATCTTCGCCGCGACCCGCGCGGCGGGACAGCGCGGGCCCGAGGCCTGGCGGCGGATGCTGGAGCTAGGCATCGACTCGCTCGACACCCAGCGGACCTAGTAACGACATGATCGCGCCCGTTAGGGTGAGGAACTGTCTCTAACGTTCTATCCATAATACGTTAGGGTAAATCCCATGGAGATGGATCGTTACCCCCAGTCCTCCTTCGGTCGAGGCCAACGAACGCCGGGACGCCATGGGTACGTGGCCTACTTCCCGGCGAAGATTCCGCGCCGGCTTGACCTCCCCGCTGCCACGGTCGCCATCCTGGCCGAGACGGAGAGTGCGCTCGGCCAGCTGGCCGCGGTGGGTCGCCTGGTCCCGAGCCCCGACCTGCTGATCCGTCCCTACCTTCTGAGGGAGGCCGTCTCGTCCACGCGGATCGAGGGAACGCAGGCGACGATCGGCGAGGTGCTCGACTCGGACGCCACGGGCACCGGTCCCAGCGCCGACGTCGAGGAAGTCGTCAACTACGTCGCAGCGATGCACGACGGTCTCCGTGGCCTCGAGCGGTTGCCCCTCAGCACCCGCTTGCTGTGCGAGATGCACCGGCTGCTGATGGCCGGCGTTCGCGGGCGCGAGCTCGCTCCGGGAGAGCTGCGCACGACCCAGAACTGGATCGGCCCGGGCGGTTCGACGATCGAGTCCGCACCCTTCGTGCCGCCGCCGCCGGCCGAGCTGCCGGAGCTGCTCAGCGACTGGGAGCGGTTCGCGCACGAGGAGCCCGAGATGCCCCTGCTCGTCCAGAACGCGCTGCTCCACGCTCAGTTCGAGACGATCCACCCCTTTCTGGACGGCAACGGCCGGCTCGGTCGCCTCATGCTTGTCTTCTTCCTGGTTGCCCGGGGCAGGCTTCCCGCGCCACTGCTCTACTTGAGCGCCTACCTCGACGAGAACCGTGACGCGTACTACGCGTCTCTGCAGGCGATCCGCGAGGAGGGTAATGCGATCCCCTGGGTGGATCTGTGTCTGAAGTCAATCCACACCCAGTCGACGGACGCTGTCCAGCGCGCCCAGCGGATCATCGCCCTGCGCGAGCGCTATCGCGAAGCCGCGTCGGCTCTGGGAACGGCTAACGCCTTCGACCTGGTCGATCTGATCTGCGAGAACCCCGTTCTCACCACGAGGTCGATTGAGAATCGGCTAGCCGTCAGCCGCCCCACGGCGCTACGGTTGCTCCGGCGGATGGAGGAGCAGGGAGTGTTGACCGAGGCAGAGGAAGGGGCGCGCGGCCAGCGGCGCTACATCGCGCGGGAGTTGTTGGACGCGGTGACGGAACCGGAAGCGATGCACGGATGAGTGACATCGCCCTGGAAGATCCGATGGGCACGGCTGGTTTCGAACCAGCGACCTCTCGCGTGTGAAGCGAGCGCTCTCCCACTGAGCTACGCGCCCGGGAGGGGGCGAATCATACGGTGGCGGGGGCGATTTCTCCGGAGGGGGGCGGGGGTTCCTCTTCGCTCTCCTCGGCCTCGGCGTCCTTGCGCAGGGCCATGGCGACGAAGGGGAAGATGAGGGTCGAGAGCATCGCCGCGCCGACCAGGCCGGCGGCGGTCGAGGCTTTCATCTTCCCGTCGTCGATCGCGATCGTCGTGATCGCGACGACCAGAGGGAGCTCGGTGGCGGAGTAGAAGGCGAGCGCCATCCGGTCGCGCGCAGCGAGCACGTGCCGGTAGAGCAGCAGGGCTGGCACGCCGCGGACGACCAGGAAAAGACCGAGGAAGAGGAACAGCTTGGCGATCGCTTCGGCCGAGCCAAGGGCGGCGAGGTCAAACTCGATCCCGCTGGTGACGAAGAAGAAGGGGACGAAAAAGCCGAAGCCGACCGCCGTCAGCTTCGACTCGAAGATCTGCAGCTCGTGTCCCTGGAGGGCGAGACGGGTGATCATCCCGGCGACGAAGCCGCCGAGGAGGATGTCGAGGCCGAGCTTGCCGGCGAGCAGGACGAGGCCGAAGACGAGCACCACGGTCACCCGTACCGCCAACTGGCTGCTGGCCTCGAAGGTCCGTTCCAGCGCCGGCCAGCCACGCCAGGCGTAGCGCACCGAGACCAGCGCGAGGGCGAGTGCGAGGGCGACGAAGAGGAGCAGGATTGCCCCCTCGCGGAACGGGTTGGTGGTCGAGAGAACCAGCGTCACCAGCAGGATCGGGCCGAACTCGCCGGCACCGCCGGCCGCCAGCAGGTGGGTCCCGAAGCGGGTCTTCAGCTCGCCGTTGTCGCGCAGGATCGGGATCAGCGTCCCGATCGCCGTCGTTGCCATCGCCGAGCCGGTGTAGAGGAAGGAGACGACGATCCCGGCGGCGGCAAGGATGCCGCCCAGACCGTAGGCGAGGATCACCGAGAGCAGCCAGCCGGCGGCGCCGAGCTTCATCGGCTTGCCCCTGATCCGCTGAAAGTCGATCTCGTAGCCGGCGAAGAAGAAGAGCATGCCGAGGCCGAGGTTGGCGAAGAATTCGATGAAGTCATCGCTGTGGGCGATTTCGAGGACTTCCGGGCCGATCAGGATCCCCAACATCAGCTCGACCACGACCACCGGTGGCGCGAACCGTTTCGGCACCGTGGCGACGGTGATGGCGGCGATCGCCGAGACAGCGACGATCGCGAAGAACGAGCCGGAGTCGACTTGGATCGCGGCGGTCGGCAGGACGATCACGGCGTGATCCTATGGCTGGCAGGGTAGGATCACCAGCGGACCGTGCTAGGCGGGGTGTCAGCGGTGCCTTGTGACCCGAAATCCGCTTAGCGGGGCCGAATACCGTTCCGAGGGACTGGCCGTCGGGGTCAGTGCGTCGCGGCGGCGTTGACGGCCGGGTCCTGCGCGACGTGGGCACGCGAATCAGGTCAGGTCCGGAAGGAAGCAGCCTTAAGCGGATGCCGCGGGTGCCGCAGGAGAGCCCGGCTCGAGCCTAAAACGACGAACACGCCCGGTGGCCTCGTTTCGAAGGACGGGTGCACGGTCCATATACGCAGTTGTCCCCGGTATGCGGGGATAAGTGCGTGTCGCTCAGTCGATCAGGCGCTTGCGCATCTGATGGATCGCGACGCGCCAGGTGAGAATCGCGAAAGCGACGAGGAAGGCGAAGCGCAGGATGTCGACCGCTTCGAAGCCGAAGGCGCCGCCGCGGACCAGTTCGACCAGCTGGTGCAGGGGGTTGATCTGGGCCACGATCTGGAAGCCCTCGGGCAGCCCTTCGATCGGGAAGAAGGTGCCGGCGACGAGGAACAGCGGGGTGACGAACAGCGCCGTCACGTAGTTGAACTGGTCGATCTTCTCCACCGTCGCCGCCATCGCCACCCCGAAGCCGGCGAAGCCGAGCGCGGTGACGAAGGCGAAAAGCGGGGTGAGCAGCATCCCCGGCTCCGGGGTCAGCCCCCAGAAGAAGGTGACGACGAGCGGCACGCAGCCATAGACGGCCGAGCGGGCGGCGATCCAGAGCATCTCGGCGCTGACCAGCTCTTCGACGTCGACCGGCGCCGCCAGGATCGCTTCGTAGGTGTTCTGGAAGCGGTGCTTGACGAAGGTGCCGAACATCGCCGGCAGGGCGCTGGAGAAGATCACCGCGGTCGCCACCATCCCGGTGCCGACGAACTGGATGTAGGGGACGCCGTTGACTTCGTCGACCAGGGTGGCGCTGAGGCCGAGGCCGAAGGCGAGCAGGTAGACCAGCGGTTCGAGCACGCTGGAGAAGGTGGTGCCACGCCAGTAGGTGCGGAAGTTGGCAACCTCGCGGCTCATCACCCCGGCGATCGCGGCGGGTTCTAGTCGCCGCATCGTCCGCTGCCGCGGTCGGGTCTGGGTCGCGGCCTCCATCACTCCGCCTCCTCTCCGGTCAGCAGGACGAAGACGTCCTCGAGCGTCGCCGCCCGGATCACGGCGTCCTCGGGCACGGCGCCGTGGTTCGCGTGCTCGGAGCCGACGATCGCGATCGCGGGTCCCGCCGGCCGCACCCGCAGCCCAGCCGCCTCCGCGTCAGCGCGAAGTTCGGTCAGGCGCTGCGGCGGCGCGTAGACCTCGGCGGTCTCGCGACCGGCGTGCTGGGAGATCAGGTCGGCGGGCGCGCCGCGGCTGATGATCTTCCCCCGATGCATCACTGCGACCTCGTCGGAGAGCCTTTCGGCCTCCTCGATGTAGTGGGTCGACATCAGGATCGTCGTCCCCCGCGATTTGAGGTCGCCGATCAGCGTCCACAGCTCCGTGCGGATCTGCGGGTCGAGGCCGACCGTTGGCTCGTCGAGGAGGACGAGGCGCGGTTCGTGGACGAGGCCGCGGGCGAGCAGCAGGCGCCGTCGCATCCCGCCGGAGAGCTTGTCGACCGCGTCGCGGCGGCGGTCCCGCAGGCGGGCGAGGTCGAGGCAGCGGTCGACGGCGGCGCCGACGTCCGGGACCCGGTAGAGCCGCGCGTAGACGGCGAGGTTGTCTTCGACGGTGACGTCGACGTCGAGGTTGTCGAGCTGGGGGACGACGCCCATTTCGGCGCGGGCCGGCTTCGACTGCTTCGGCAGCTCGTAGCCGAGGACGCGGAGCGTGCCGGAGTCGGCGATTGCCTGGCCGGTCAGCAGCCGCATCGTGGTCGACTTGCCGGCGCCGTTGGGCCCGAGCAGGCCGAGGCAGATGCCTTCCGGCACCTCGAGGTCGAGGCCGTCGACCGCGGTGATCGGCCCGAAGGACTTGACCACGTCGTTTAGCTCAATTGCCGCCATCGACCTGATGGTCGCATGACCGAACCATTTGTTCTTTGAGGTCAGTCTGCGGCGAGCCGTCCTATCCCGGCCGGCTGGCAGACTGCCGCCGATGCTGGACGAGCGCTGGATCCGGTCGCTGCACGTCGAGTCGATGCGGCGCGCCGACCTGCACCGCGAGCGTGAGCCGCACGTCCTCTTCCAGGCCTCGACGATCGGGGCGCTGCTCGACGGCGGCTTCGAGGGCGATCTCAGCTTCGCCGAGCTGGCCGAGCACGGCGACCTCGGCCTCGGCACGCTCAACCATCTTGACGGCGAGATGGTCGCCCTCGACGGCGAGTTCTTCCGCGCCGACGTCGACGGGGTGCTGAGTCGGATCGGCGCGGGGGAGAGGACGCCGTTCGCGGTCGTCACCCGGTTCGAACCGACCATCGACGTCCCACTCGGGGACGAGGAGCTCGACCACGACGAGCTGTTGGCACGCCTCGACGCGCTCGCCCCGGACGGCGCCTCCTCCTGCGCGATCCGCCTCGACGGCCGCTTCGATGCCGTCCGCGCCCGCTCGGTCCCGCGCCAGGAGCCGCCCTACCGGCCGCTGACCGAGGTCGTCGCCGACCAGCACGTCTTCGAGCTGACCGACGTCGAGGGGTCGATGGTCGGCTTCCGCTTTCCGACCTACGTCGAGGGGATCGAGGTCGCCGGCTACCACCTGCACTTCGCCAGTGCCGACCGCAGCCGTGGCGGCCACGTCCTCGACTCGCGCTCGCGCGGCCTACGGGTCAGGATCGATCCCTCGAACGACCTCCAGGTCGAGCTGCCGCTGCGGGTTGAGCTCGCCGACCCGGACCTCGCTGCCGAGACGCACGCCGCGGTCGAGGCCGTCGAGCACGGCGGTTGAGCCGCCCTAGGGGACGCAGGGTTCCCAGGGAAGGGCGAAGAGGTCGTAGTCCTTGCGGATCACGCTGAAGTCGAGGCGTTCGGCCTCGGCGCAGATCGCGTCGAGCGGTTTGGTGTATTCGGCGACGAAGACCCGCTTGCCGGCGGCGACGAAGGGGCTGAACTTCCCGCACTCGTCGTAGGCGAAACACTCCTCGACTACCGCGAAGTCGAAGCTGCCGACCAGCTGCCGGACCTGCTCAGGGTCGTTCTTCAGCGCGATCGCCATCCCCCGCCGGTGGACTTCGCGGGCGACCCAGCGGTTGAAGCGGAGCTGGTCGCCGGCGCTGAGCGGGAAGCCGGTCTTGTTTTCGTAGCCGGCGATGTTGTCGGGCTCGACGCCGTCGAAGCCCTTGCGCCGGCAGAGGTCAAAGCGGTGGCGCAGAATCGGCGCCAGCAGGTCGATGCGACGGATGTCGAGCCAGCGCTCGTCGGGATAGCCTTCGTAGACGCTGCCGAGGACAGCCTTGGGAAAGCGGCCGGCGTCCGGGCGGTAGTTCTCCCAGGAGCCGACGTCGAGGTAACAGATTACCTTCCGCCCCTGGCGGTGAAGCTTGGCGACGGTCTTGGCGGCGACTTCGAAGCCGTCGACCTCGTAGACGTCGGCGTCGACGGAGGTGTCGATCTTCCCCTGCAACTGCCACTGCCAGGCGGCGGCGGTCGGCTTCGGGTGCCAGTGGGCGGCGGCGGTGGTGGGGGCGAGGAGGAGGGCGATGGCGCAGAGCGCCGCGAGTACAGCAGGGACGATCCGACGCTTGCTCATCGACAGCGACGGTAGACGATCCACGACTCGTTGCCGGCGACCTTGGCAAACCCCTTCGGCGGCGGGAAGGAGGGATCGGTGGGGTCGTTGGGGTCGAGGATGAAGTTGTGGATCACGAAGGAGTTGGCGGGGGCCACGAAGTAGCCGGACTTCGGGGCCCCTTCCTCGCTGGCACTGACGATCTCGGTCGGCTTGATGTCGAGGCCGAAGGCAAGGCGGGGGACGGCGCGGTGGTTGGGGACCGCGATCTTGCCGCAGAGCGGCTCGAAGGCTCCGGCGTCGACCAGGTCGGTGAGGTCATTCTCGATCTGCGCCTGGTTGGTGAGGTCGGTGTCGACGCGGGAGTCGAGGTCCCACTGGTTCGGCGCCCAGACCAGGAACATCGCCGCGACGAGCGCGGCGAAGACCTGCCAGCGCCGCCGCCAGGGATGGTCTGGCTCGAGCAGGCGCCAGCCGAGCAGGCCGACGGCGACGAAGATCGCCAGGATCGCGGCGGCCAGCATCGTGTAGCGGGGGAGGATCGCCAGCCCGCCGCAGGCGAGCAGGGCGAAGGCGCCGAGGGCGAGGAGGGCGGCGGCGACTCCAAGGACGGAGCGGCGGCGGAGGAAGGCAAGACCCAAGGCGACGCCGCCGAAGGCGCCGACCATCCCTGGCCACTGCAGGACCTCGCCTAGCCGGCGGGGGCCGTACAAGACGAGGTCGACGGGGCCGGTCTGGCGTTCCAGGGCTTCTACGGTTTCTTTGGTGCCGGTCCAGGAGTAGGTGGGGCTGCCGGTCGTAATCCAGTCGAACAAAGCCCAGAGGATTGGGGCCGCCAAAGCGAGGAGGACTAGCGTTGCTGGTGGGGGGGAGAAGGCACCCCTCGCTCTGACAAATGCCGGCCTAATTAGGCCGGCATTTGTCAGAGCGAGGGGTGCCTTCTCCCCCTCCGACACGCTTTCCAGGGACAGATAGGCCAGGTACGCGAGTGAGAAGAGCCAGGCCTCGGGGCGTAGTAGGCCGGCTAGTGCGAGTAGAGCTAGGACGGGGCAGCCTGCTCTGGGGCGTTTGGCCTCTATTAGGAGCGCTCCTAGACAGAGGGCTATGTAGGGGAGGTCTATGTAGGCGCGTAGGCCGTTGGAGAGGTAGGGGGCTCGGGTGAGGACGATTGCTGCGGCTACGGCGCCGATCCAGCGGTCGAACCAGATCGTGCCGAGGCGGTAGACGAAGAAGCCGATCAGGGCGAGGGAGAGGTAGGCGACGATCATCGTCACCGTGATCGCGCCGTCGCCGAGCGGCGTCGCCACCAGGCCCATCAGGTCGGTCAGCGGGTGCGGGGTCGGCGGCAGCGCGGCGCCGTAGTCGGGGCTCTCCAGGTGCGCCAGTTCCCGGCCCCAGACCAGCGCGTAGATCGTGTCGTAGTTGGGGAACCCGTAGGGGAAGACCAGCAGCAGCGCGCCCGTCACCGCAGCGACCCAGGCGGCGGGCGTCAGCCAGTTGCGGGCCCCCTTCGGCACGGCGGGGACGGTATCGGTGCCCCGCGGGGCGCGCGTTGCCCGTGGATACACTGGCTCGACCCGCATGAGTGAGTCGACTTCCCTCTACCGCCGCCACCGCCCCGGGTCCTTCGACGAGGTCGTCGGCCAGACCCACGTGGTCCGCACCCTGCGCAACGCGGTCGAGCAGGGCAAGGTCCACCACGCCTACCTCTTCGTCGGCTCGCGCGGGACGGGCAAGACCTCGATGGCGAAGATCCTGGCTAGATCGCTGAACTGCGAGCGCGGTGGCCCGACGGTCACGCCCTGCGGCGAATGCGAGTCCTGCGTGACGATCGCCTCCGGCACCTCGATCGACGTGATCGAGATGGACGCCGCCTCCAACCGCTCGGTCGACGACGTCCGCGACCTGCGCGAGCGCGTCGCCTACGCCCCGGCCGGCGGCCACTGGAAGGTCTACATCCTCGACGAGGCGCACATGCTGACCAAAGAGGCCTGGAACGCCTTCCTGAAGACGCTGGAGGAGCCGCCGCCGAACACCGTCTTCGTCCTCGCCACGACCGAGTCGCACAAGGTGATGGCGACGATCGCCGACCGCTGCCAGCGCTTCGACTTCCAGCGCCCTTCGCTGGAGCAGATCTCCGAGGTGCTGAACCGGGTCGCGGTCGCCGAGTCGATCGAGGTCGACGAGGGGGCGACGGCGATGATCGCCCGCTCGGCCCAGGGCAGCTTCCGCGACGCGCTCGGCACCCTCGACCAGCTGGTCGCCTTCGGCGGCGAGCACGTAGAACTCAAGGACGTGCTCGAGATGCTGGGCGCGGCCGACGCCGATCTCCTCTTCGACGCCGTCGACGCGGTTGTCGCCGAGGACCCCAAAGGGGTGCTTATCGGGGTCGAGAAGATGGCCCGCTCGGGCCGCGACCCATCCCAGTTCGCCCGCGACCTCCTCGCCCACCTGCGCCACCTATTGATTGCCCAGACCACCGGCGAGGTTCCCACCAGCTTCGTAGTAACCGCCACCGACACGGCTCGTATGCAGGCCCAAGCAGCAGCAATACAGCCAGCAAACCTGATTCGCACCATCGACGAGGTTGCTGATGCTTTGACTGCTGTCCGCGAGGGAGATGACGCAAGGCTCGCGGTGGAGATAGCACTGCTGAAGGCAGCTCGGCCGGATCTTGATCCCGATACCGCTGGTCTGCTTCGGCGGATCGAGCGACTGGAGCAGCAGGACGGGGGCGCTCGACCCGCGGGTCCTGTCTCCGATTCCGGGCTCCGCCTACCGGCGGAGTCCTCGGAATCGTCGCCACCCACGGCAGATGCGCCTAGCGAAGATCCAGCTCCAGCCGAAGAGGAAGAGGACGAACCAGCTCCAGAGCAACCGCCCGCACCAGCTCCATCAAATGAAGAGGCCCAGCCACCGCCGTCCGCCACCGACGAGTCTCCGGTGGGTGGCGACGATATTGAGGACTCTCCCGATAGGGAGAGCCCAATATCGGAGACAGGACCCGCCGGCCAAGACCCCCTCAGCCTGGAGGAGATCCAGAGAGTCTGGCCCTCGGTTCTCCACAAGCTGGCTGAGATCGCCCCCGCTCTTGCTGCCACGCTGGAGGGTGCCCGCCCTGTTAGCTATGGCGAGGAGGGGTTGCAGGTTGGTTTCCCGGCGGAGATGACCTTCAACAAGCGCAAGGCTGATGAGCCTGATCGCCGGGACACGGTGGCCGCTGCTTTTGCTGCTGTGGTGGGAGTGGGATTGCGACCTGTTTATGTGGTGCTGGAGGGGGAGGCGCCGCCGGATACTCCGGCGCCGGGGAGCGATGAGATTGATGAGGATGAGTTGTTGGAGCGGCTTAAGAGTGAGTTCGACGCGGAGGAGGTCAGTTAGGTGGCACGAGGAGGACCCGGAGGTTTTGACGTCAATGCGCTGATGAAACAGGCGCAGCAGATGCAGGCCGAGATGATGGAGGCGCAGGAGAAACTCAAAGACGAGGTCGTCGAGGCGAGCGCCGGCGGCGGCATGGTCAAGGTGAAGATGGGCGGTGACCTGACCCTGCGGGAGATTGTCATCGACCCAGAGGCGATCGACCCTGAGGACGCCGAGTTGCTGCAGGAGATGGTCCAGGCGGCCGTCAACGAGGGGCTGCGCGCCGCCCAGGAGCTGGCCGGCTCGAAGATGGGCGGGATCACCGGCGACATGGGTGGCGGCCTCGGGGGCCTGCTCGGTTGAGCGAGGGCCCGGCACCGCTCGCGCGCCTGGTCGCCGAGCTCTCACGACTGCCGGGGATCGGCCAGCGGACCGCGCAGCGGCTCGCCTTCCACCTCCTGCGCGCCCCCGACGAAGAGGCGTTCGCCCTCGGCGACGCGATCCGCGAAGTGAAGGAGAAGGTCGGCCTCTGCGAGGAGTGCTTCAACCTCGCCGAGGGCCCGCTCTGCCGGATCTGCGCCGACCAGAACCGCGACCGGACGACGATCTGCGTGGTCGAGGAGCCCTCCGACGTGATCCCGATCGAGCGCACCCATGAATACCGCGGCCTCTACCACGTGCTCGGCGGCGCCCTCTCGCCGATCGACGGGATCGACGCCGAAGACCTGAAGATCGCCGAGCTTGGGCGGCGGGTCGAGCGCGGTGGGATCGGCGAGGTCGTGCTGGCGACCAACCCGACCACCACCGGCGAGGCGACCGCGCTGCACATCGCCGACATGCTGCGCGGCCAGGTGACGGTGACGCGGCTGGCCAGCGGGCTCCCGGTCGGGGCCGACCTCGAGCACGCCGACGAGGTAACGCTCGGCAAGGCGCTCGCGGGCCGAAGAAGCCTGGACTGAGCGGCAATTAGATATCCGTCCTGGACGAAGGTCAGGGCGCAAATAGCGGCTTTTTGAAGATCCGGCGTCCGCCGCTTGCGAGAAGGTCACTTCGTGCCTGACCAGTCGGGACCCCAGCGCCGCCGGGAAGATGCCTCGCCCGCGAGCCGCATCGCCCTCAAGGTGTCCGAGTTACACGCCGATCTCTTAGGCAGCTTGCACGAGGAGATTGAAACCAATGGGGAGCGCTTCGCCGCGGTGGCGCAGCGCCTGGCGGGCGAGTTCGGTTCCGTCACGGCCGCGGCGCTGGAGCTGGCTCAGTCGTCCCCTGCCCCGATGCCGGCGAGTGCCAACGGAACGGCAGCCGTCGCCGAGCCGGTGGTCGAGAGTCGGCCCGAAGAATTGGCGAGCCTCTACCAGCCAGGCCACATGCGCCGTCGCCTGGAGCAGCTGCTGGAGACCAACCGCCGCTACAACCACCCTTTCGGCCTCGCCGTCTTCGACGCGTCCGGGCCCGGCATCCGCCCCGGCGACGTAGCCGGCGGCCAGGAGACCGTCCTCTCGATCGTCGGCGCGGCGCTGCGCGACAGCATCCGGATCGTCGACGAAGCCTTCCGCCTCGAAGAGGACGCCCTCTGTGTCCTCGCCCCTAACCTCGGCACCGTCGAAGGGGTGCAGATGTGCGAGCGGCTGCTCGGCCAGCTCGACGATCTCGAGCAGGCGGGGGGGCTGCGGATCAGCATCTCGGCCGGCGTCGTCGCCTGCCCCGACCACGGCGCCGACGCCGAAGAACTGCTGCACAAGGCCGACGCGGCGATGTGGCGGGCCAGAGCCGTTGGCCAACCGGTCGGCGTCGGCGCTTTGCAAGATCGCTAACAGTTTCTGCGAAATCTGCCGATAACTGGTGTAAACCCGCGAAACGGGTGGGAGAATGACCGCCGGGTGTCGAAAGATCGCGCACCCCAGCACTTGTTCTAAATCCTTAACCAATGCCCGGAATCCGCACCAACGCCGCCGCCGAAGTCCTCGGAGTCAGCCCCAACACCTTGCGTAGTTGGGAGCGCCGCTATGGCTACCCGACCCCGAAGCGGACCGTCGGCAACCACCGTAACTACGAGCTGGTCGAGCTGCAGGCGCTGCGCGACGCGCTGGCGGAGACCGGCAACATCTCTTCGGCGATCGAGTTGTCGCGCCAGCGCCAGGCCGCGCCGGCCAACGACGGCAGCCTCTTCGCCGCCTTCGAGAGCTACGACGAGTCCGCCGCCGACCGCGCGATCGAGGAAAGCCTCGCCCTGCGCTCGCTCGAGCGCACCGTGGAGGAGCTGCTGCTGCCGGCGATCGACAAGCTCGCCGCCGATACCGAGCGTGAGGCCGAGCTCGAGTTTGCCTGCCGCTGGGCGACCGGCTGGCTCCATGGCGCCCGCCGCCTCGCCTCTGCCGCCTCGCGGCCTGCGGGGATCCTGCTGCTCGACTCCAGCCACGGCCAGGACGCCGAGGAGGTCCACACCCAAGCCCTCGACCTCGCCCTCCGTCGGGCCGGCTTCCGTGTCCTCGTCCTCTCCAACGAGCTCGGCGACGAGCGGCTCGGCCGCGCCCTCGAGGCGCTCGATCCCACCGCGATCGTCCTCTGCGGCCCCGGTGCCGACACCCAGAGCGCCGTCCAGGTGGTCCGCAAGATCCGCGAGCTCGGCTTCGTCGCCCCGCTCTACGGCTTCCGCGCCGACGGCCTGATCGGCGCCGCCGTCCCCACGGCCGGCAACGTCCCGAGCGAAGTCACCGGGATGCTGAACAGCGACTTGCGTCGCCGAGCAGTACAGGCCTTCGCCTAGGCGACCCTTCCGAACTGCATCAAATTTCCTGTCCCGCAGGCCGGATATTTGGTGCAGAACCGCCCTCGCTGATCCCCCAGCGTTCGTGCAGCTTGCGGAGGGGGGCCGGCGCCCACCAGTTCCATTTGCCGAGCAGCTCCATCAGGGCGGGGACGAGGAGGGCGCGGATGATGCTGGCGTCGATTAGAACCGCCAGCGCCGTGCCGACTCCGTTCTCCTTGATGAAAATGATCTTCGAGGTGGCGAAGGCGCCCATGGCGACCGCGAAGAGCAGCGCCGCGGCGGTGACGATGCGGCCGGTCCGCTCGAGGCCGATCGCTACCGACTCCGAATCCGAGGCGCCGTTGTCGCGCGCCTCCTTGATCCGCGAGAGGAGGAAGACCGCATAGTCGGTGGAGAGGCCGAAGGCGACGGCGAAGAGCAGGATCGGCATCGTCTGCTCGATCGCCCCCGGGCTCGAATAGTTGAGGAACCCTTCGAATCGGCCGTCCTGGAAGATCAGCACCAGCAGGCCGAAGACGGCGCTGAGGTTGAGGAAGTTCATGATCAGCGACTTGATCGGCAGGATCACCGAGCCGGTCATCAGGAAGAGCACCACCAGCGTCGACACGATCACGATCGCCAGCGCGATCGGCAGGTGAGCGGCGAGGCTCGACTGAAAGTCGACGAAATCGGCGGTCGCACCGCTGACCTCGACGCTCGCCCCCGGAGGAGGCGGGAGGTCGCGGATCGCCTTGACCGTGGTCTGACTCGCCTCGGAGCGGAACGGGTTGGCGGAGACGGCCTGCACGGCGGTGACGCCCGGCTGCAGGCGCTGCGGCGGCATCACCTCGGCGACGCCCTCGACCCCTCGCACCGCCGCGGCGACCTGCGCCGCCGCCTTCGGGCTGCCGCCTTCGACGTCGATCCAGATCGGCGTCTCGTGGTAGGGCGGGAACTCGGTGCTGACCGTGTCGTAGGCCTGACGAGCGCTGGCCGACTCCGGCAGCACCGTCGGGTCGACGGTGTCGAACTTGATCTGGAAGAAGGGCAGGCCGAGGATGATCAGGAAGAGGGCGCTGAGGGTCGCGACCGGGACCGGCCGCCGCATCACGAAGCGCGAGAGGCGGTACCAGAAGCCGTTCTCGTCGGGCTGGGTGTCGGCCTCTGCCCGGCGCTGGAGAAACTTCGGCGCCCCGGCGTTCACCTTCGACCCCAGCAGGGTCAGCACCGCCGGCAGCACGGTCAGCGAGATCAGCGCCGCGAACAGGGCCACCAGCGCGCCGCCGAGCCCCATCGAGTAGAGGAATCGCTGCGGGAAGACGAGCAGCGAGGCGAGCGCCGCCGAGACCGTCAGCGAGGAGAAGAAGACCGTGCGCCCGGCGGTTGCCATCACCCGCCGCATCGCCTCCAGTCCCGGGCCGCTCTTGGCGATCTCCTCGCGGTAGCGGGAGACGATGAAGAGGCTGTAGTCGATCGCCAGCCCGAGCCCGAGCGCGGTCGTCAGATTCAGCGCGAAGATCGAGATCGAGCCGAATTCGCTGGCGAGGCGGAGGATGAGGAAGGTGCCGACGATCGCCAGGCCGCCGATCATCAGCGGCAGGACCGAGGCGACGAGGCTGCGGAAGAAGAGCAGCGAGAGCAGGAAAAGCAGCGGGAAGGCGAGCAGCTCGGCCTTTTTCAGGTCTTCCTCGACCTGCTTGTTGACCTGCTCTTGGGCGACGGCGGCGCCGCCGACGACCACGCCCGGCTTGGCGGAGAGTTCGTCGGCGATGTCGGCGCCGGCTTCCTGCCACTGCTTGTCCTCGGTGGTCTTCAGCGCCACCGCGAAGTAGGTCGACTGCCCGTCCTTGGCGACGAAGGCGCGTGAGCGGGTGTCGAAGAAGCCGGTGACCGAGGCGACGTCGGAGCGCTCGCGGACCTGGTTCTCCAGCGCCTCGACCCGCGCCCGCGTCGCCGGCTTGGCGATCGGCGCGTCTTCGACCACCGCAATCACGGCCGGAACCCGCAGACCGGCGTCCTGCAGCCGCTCCCGGGCTTCCACCGTCTCGGTGTTCGGGTCGTCGGCGCCGTAGGGGTCGAGCCGATCGGCGACCGAGCCGCCGATCGCCCCGGCGAGGAGGAAGAAGACGAGCGCCAGCAGGCCCACCCGCTTGGCCCTGCCGTTCGCGAGACGTGCCAGGGAATCGAACATCAACTGCTCCTTTCGTCGAGAGCGGAATCGAGGAGTTGCGCCTCCATCCGCTCGCACCAGTCTGCGAACCACTCCGTGAACTCGATCCCGCCCTTGAGAACGATCATCGGGAAGGGGTCGTCAAGCTCGCCTTTCTTCTGCTTCATCTCCCGCAGTTGCTCGTTGACCGTGAGCCGCCGGGCCCGCATCGAGCGCAGGATCGCCAGCGCCTCCTCACGCGGCAGCGCATCGGCGAAGAAGAGTTTCAGCAGCCCTTCGTCGCGCATCTCGAAGGTCTCCGGTTCCTGCCGCAGCCAGGCGCGCAGCTCCTCCTCGCCGTCGGCGGTGATCTCGTAGATCGTCCGCTTGCGCCCGCCGGTGGGGGAGTCCGAGCCTGTGATCAGCCCGGCCTCCGCGAGCCGTTTCAGCTCCGGATAGATCTGCCCGTAGCTGGCCGCCCAGAAGAACCGGGTCGAGTTGTCGACCACGGCTTTGATCTCGTATCCCGACCGCGGTTCGTTGCGGACGAACCCGAGGATCACGTAGGCAGTGGCGCTCAGCTGCTCCATTGGTCCAATATATATCGGCTCGATATATCCGGAAGTGTGATCGTCGTCACATCCCGTATCGTCAGCACTTCGTTTCGACAATCAGCGGGAAGGAAGGGGCGAGATGTCGCTTGATCAGAGCAAGGTCGGCCGGGTCGTGGCTGAACAGATGGAGGCGATCGAGAACGATTACGGCGAGGACTGCGAAATCGGCGACGTTTGCACGATCGTCGAGGTGGTGGGCCCGCACGGCTCGCACGTGCGGGTGCGGAGCAGCGACATGCGCCCCCACAGCGGTCTCGGCCTGATCCGGATGGCCGAACAGGCGATGCTGGGGAATCTGGGGGGCTCGGCCGAGTAGCTCAGCCGAGCTCGGCGACCAGGGCCTCGGCGACCGCGGGGTCGAACTGGCTGCCCGCGTGGTCGCGCAGCTCGCGGATCGCCTGCTCCTCGGGCATCGCCCGCCGGTAGCTGCGGTCCGAGGTCATTGCGTGGAAGGCGTCGCAGGTGGCGATCACCATCGCCCCGCGGGGGATCTCCGCGCCGGCCAAGCCGTCCGGATAGCCGCCGCCGTCGTAGCGCTCGTGGGCCGAGCGCACCAGCGGCGCCACCGGGGCGAGGAAGGGGATCCGCTCCAGCATCCGGGCGCCGATCGCGGTGTGGTCGTCCATCCGCTCTCGCTCGGAGGCCGTCAGCGGCCCCGGCTTGCGCAGCAGCTTCCCCGGGATGCCGATCTTGCCGACGTCGTGCAGCAGCGCCCCATAGCGCAGCCGCTCCAGCTCGACGCCGCTCATCCCCAGGCGCCTGCCGACTCTCACCGCCAGGTCCGCCACCTCGTTGGAGTGGTCGCCGGTGTAGGCGTCCTGCAGCTCGACCAGAGCGGGCGACGCGCCCGTTGACGCCGATCTCGACCGGCTGCTCGCGCTCGAGGAACTCGTCGATTTCGGCCAGCGGCCCGGCGGCGGTGACGACCCGCAGATAGCCGTCGGGATCGAGGCGCTGGACCACCGCCAGGTAGTAGTCGAAGTGCTCATGGAGCTGGCGGACCGCCTCGGCGGCCACCTCGTCGGTCTGGTGGGCCGTCGCCAGGGCGCCGGCGAGGCGGCTGGCGACGAGCAGGCGCTCGCCCTGCGGCGACTCGTCGGCGAGCGACCGAGCGATCGGCAACTGACTGGTCTTGGGCTCCATTCCCGTCCTTATCGGCAACCGAACCGGAGTCTTTATCCAGTCGCCGCGCTCGCTTCGCCCGATCCCTGTCCCCGACTATCCTCAGTTTTCTTATGACGGGAGACGGATCAGACATCGTCGTGATGAAGTTCGGCGGCACTTCGGTCGCCGGCGCCGAGCAGATCAAGCGCGCCGCGGGGCGGATCGTCGCCGCCCGCGAGGCGGGCAACCGGGTCGTCGCCGTCCTCTCGGCCCGCGGCAAGACGACCGACGAACTGGTCGAGCAGGCGCACGAGATATCCGAGCGTCCGGTGGCGCGGGAGATGGACATGCTGCTCTCGACCGGGGAGCGGATCTCCTGTGCTCTGGCGGCGATGGCGATCCACGACATGGGGCACGAGGCGATCTCGCTGACCGGCTCGCAGGCGGGGATCGTCACCGACTCCTCCCACACCAAGGCGCGGATCATCGACGTCCGGGCCGACCGCATCTCCGAAGCGCTGCAGGAGGACCGGATCGTCCTCGTCGCCGGCTTCCAGGGCGTCTCCACCGACAGCCGCGACGTCACCACGCTCGGCCGCGGCGGCTCCGACACGACCGCAGTTGCCCTCGCCGCGGCCCTCCGCGCCAGCGTCTGCGAGATCTACACCGACGTCTCCGGCGTCTACAGCGCCGACCCGCGGATCGTCCCCGAGGCCCGCAAGCTCTCCCGCGTCTCCTTCGAGGAGATGCTCGAGATGGCCGCCTCCGGGGCGCGGGTGTTGCAGCTGCGCTCGGTCGAGTACGCGCGCAACCACGGCGTCCGGATCCACTGCCGCAGCAGCTTCGAGGACGGTCCCGGTACCCTCGTCGTCTCAGAGGAAGAGACCATGGAGAACCCCTTCGTAACCGCCGTCACGCATTCCGACTCCGAGGCCCGTGTGACCCTCTCGGGTCTCCGCGACGAGCCCGGCGTCGCCGGCCGCATCTTCGGCGCCCTGGCCGACGCCAACGTCAACGTCGACGTGATCATCCAGAACGAGCCGGTGGGCGACGACCAGCTCGCCGACCTCTCCTTCACCGTCGACCGCGACGACCTGGCGACCGCCAAGGACACGATCGCCGCGCTCGGCGACGTCTCGCTGGAGGTCCTCACCGACGAGCAGATCGGCAAGGTCTCGATCGTCGGCGCCGGCATGCGCTCACACCCCGGCGTCGCCGCCAAGGTCTTCCAGATCCTCGGCGAGGAGCGGATCAACATCGAGATGATCTCCACCTCGCCGATCAAGATCTCGTGCGTCATCGCCGCCGACCGCGTCAGCGATGCGGTCAACCACCTCCACAAGGCGTTCGAGTTGGGCGAGGACGCGATCCAGCCCGAGGACCCGACCGGCCCCGGCCACCGGCCGACGGTCGCCGGCTGAGCCGGCCCTCCAGGCAATGGCCGGCGACGGATACAAGGTCGGAGTGCTGGGCGCGACCGGGCTCGTCGGCTCGACGATCCTCGAGCTGCTCGCCTCGCGCGACTTCCCGGTCGCCGAGCTGCGGCCGCTGGCCTCCGAGCGCTCGGCCGGCAAGACGATTGAGTTCGGATCCAAGGTGCTGACCGTCCAGGCCGTCAGCGACGGGTCGATCCAGGGCCTCGACCTGGTCCTCTCCTCAGCCGGGGGCTCGGTCAGCGCCGAGTGGACCCCGAAGCTGGTCGAGGCGGGCGCGACCGTGGTCGACAACACCTCCTACTGGCGGATGAAGGATGACGTGCCGCTGGTCGTCTCCGAGGTCAACCCCGACGCCCTCGCGGGCCACAAGGGGATCGTCGCCAACCCGAACTGCTCGACGATGCAGATGGTCGTCGCCCTGAAACCGCTCTACGACGCGGCCGGGATCGAGCGCCTGGTGGTCTCCACCTACCAGGCCGTCTCCGGCACCGGCAAGGCGGCGATCGACGAGCTGCGCTCGCAGGCGCGCGCCGTCGTCGGCGGCTACGACGTCCCGGCGGCGGAGATCTATCCGCACCAGATCGCCTTCAACGCGCTCCCCCAGGCGGGCAGCTTTGCCGACGGGGATGACCACACCGACGAGGAGCGCAAGCTGATCAACGAGACCCGCAAGATCCTCGGCGACGACGGGATCAAGGTCAGCGCCACCTGCATCCGGGTCCCGGTCGAGACCGGCCACTCGGAGGCGGTCAACGTCGAAACGCGCGAGCCGCTCGACCCCGACCAGGCCCGCGAGCTGCTCACCGCGGCGCCCGGGGTGACCGTCGTCGACGACCCCGCCGCCGGCCGCTACCCGATGGCAATCGACGCCGCCGGCCGCGACGACGTCTTCGTCGGCCGCATCCGCCGCGACGCCGGCAACGAGCGAGCACTGGACATGTGGGTCGTCTCCGACAACCTGCGCAAGGGCGCCGCTACGAACGCGGTTCAGCTGGCCGAGCTGTTGATCGAGCGCGGACTTGTTGAGCCCAAGTAGGACATAGAGAGAACAATTCACCACAATGTGGGTAAATTTACCCCACAGAGTGGTAAATTTGCTCCATGCTTAGTCGATCCCTGGAGACCCAGCTGAGGGCCTCTCAAGAAGACACGCCCGTGACGATGGTGGTTGGTGCGCGGCAGACCGGGAAGAGCACCCTGGTCACCTCTTTTGCTGAGGGAGACAGGCATGGCGGCGGTCTCTACCTGAGCTTCGACGACACGACTTTGATCGCTGCGGTCCAAGCCGATCCCGCCGGATTTCTCAAAGGACTGTCGGGCACTGTGGTTATCGATGAGGCGCAGAGGGTGCCGGAGTTGTTCCTGTCGATCAAGGCAGAGGTCGATCGCGATCGGCGGCCAGGGAGGTTTCTCCTCACCGGCTCCGCAAATCCGCTGTTTATCCCCGATGTGGCAGAGGCGCTGGCAGGAAGGATGGAGGTTCTGACGCTGTGGCCTTTCTCTGCGGCGGAGATAGAGGGAAACGCGGGACTGCGATTTACCCGCCTGCTCTTCGATGCCCATGCCAAACGGCCCAATCCAGATCCCATAGATCGCGAGGCCCTTGTGACCCGGATTCTCGCGGGAGGATTTCCAGAGGCGGTCGAGCGCACCGATCCGGAGCGGAGGGGGCGCTGGTTTGCCAGCTATTTGACGACGATTCTCGAGCGGGATGTGCGGTCCATGGCCGGTATCGCCCGGCTCGAGCAACTGCCAAGCATGCTCAGTGCGATTGCGCTTCGCACCCGCGGATCACTGAACAAGAGCACCATCGGCCAGGACCTCGGTATTCCGAGCAGTTCAGTAGATCGCTACCTGACCTTGCTCGAGCGGGTCTTTCTGGTCCGCCGGCTGCCAGCTTGGCAAAATCGCCTGGGACCTCGGCTGGTGAAAGCCCCAAAGCTCCTGGTTTGCGATTCCGGGCTGCTCTGCCACCTCCTGCAGTGGGAGGGTGACCGATTGTCGGCGGACGCGACTGCACTTGGTCTGGCACTTGAGTGCTTCGTGGGAATGGAGCTGGCCAAGGCCGCTGCTGTCGACTCGCGACCGCCACAACTGATGCACTATCGGACCTCTAAGGGTGCTGAGATCGACTTTGTCTTCGAAGGGTCCGATGGTCGGCTCGCCGCCGTAGAGGTAAAGGCTTCAAGCGGGGTCACCAGGAGCGATATTCGCCAGTTGGCGCAGCTGCGCGATGTGTTCGACTCCCGCTTCGCGCGCGGAATCGTTCTCTACGCCGGTGAGAGAGTGCTTTCTTTCGGAGACCGGCTGGAAGCCTGGCCGGTCTCGGCCCTATGGAGTGGCTGATTCGCGGCTGAGTCGCCGCAGCCCAAACGGGGCGACGAGCGTCGTCAGCACGGCCATCCCGACGACGACCGCGAACAGCTCGGCGTCGACTACTCCCTCGGCGGCGCCGATCGAGGCGACGACTATCCCCACCTCGCCGCGGGGAACCATGCCGACGCCGACGATCATCGCTTCGTTGTGGCTGAGGGGACGCGCCGCGAGGTAGGCGGGGACGAGCTTCGTCGCCGCGGCGATGACGGTGATTGCCGCCAGCAGCCAGAGGGCGTGGCCGTTGAAGAGGGCGCCGAGGTCGAGCTCGATCCCGATGAAGGCGAAGAAGAAGGGCGGGAAGAAGGCGTAGAGCGGCCTCACTTCTTCCTCGATCGAGCTCTGGTCCTTGGTCTCGGCGACGATCATCCCGGCGAGGAAGGCGCCGATCAGCGCCGCCAGGCCGATGTTGGCGGCGAAGGCGGCGAGGCCGAGGCAGAGGATCACCGCCGGCAGCAGCGGCGATTCGGCGAAGCGCGGCGCCTCCAACAGCTGCGGCCGCCGCTGCAGCAGCTGCGTGCCGCCGAGCGCGACGAAGGCGACGAAGGCGACCGCCACGGCAAGCGCCAGGGCGATCTTGCCGGCGTCGACGCCGCCGTCGGCCGCCATCCCGACCGCGACCGAGAGCAGGAGCAGGGCGAGGATGTCGTCGACCACGGCGGCGCCGAGCACGGTGCGGGCGGCGCGCGTCCGGGCGATGCCGAGGTCGAGGAAGGTTGCCGAAGTGATGCCGGCGCTGGTCGCCGCCAGCGCCGCGCCGAGGAAGACACTGGTCTCACTGCTCTCGCCCAGCGCCAGGCCGAAGCCGATCCCGGCAAGGAAGGGGACGACGACGCCGGCGCTGCCGACTGTGAGCGCGACCTTGCCGACCGCGCGCATCTCCGAGAGCCGCGTCTCCAGCCCGACCCAGAAGAGGAGGAAGACGACCCCCAGCTCCGAGAACACCCGCAGCACCTCGCTGACTTCGACCCAACCCAGCACCGAGGGCCCGACCAGCACGCCGCCGAGGATCTCGCCGACGATCGCCGGCTGCCCGATCCGCTTGAAGACCTCGTCCCCGAGCTTCGCCGCGACCAGCACGAGGAAGAGGTCCGTAAGGACCGAGGCGGTGTCGGCGGCGGCGAGGGGGAGAGGCACGGCCGCAGGCTACTTCCCCCCTAGGGCGTCAGGCGGGTACAGCAGTGAGGCGGTCCTCGACCCAGCCAGTCGAGGCAACGTGCTTGTTCATCCCCAGTTCCTTCGGCTCGGCGCCGAGGGCGAGGCCGACGAGCTGCGGCAGGTGGAGGACAGCGAGGCCGAGGTCGCGGTTGACGACCTTGGCCGCCTCCGGCTGCTGCATGTCGAGGTTGAGGTGGCAGAGCGGGCAGGGGGTGACGAGGCAGTCGGCGCCGGCGTCGATCGCGTCGCCGACGTGGGTGCCGGACTGTTTCAGCGAGGTCTCGCGGTTCATCGTCACGACCGGGAAACCGCAGCATTTGCGTGCCCCGTCGTACTCGACGACCTGGCCGCCGAGGGTCTCGATCACCTTCTCCAGGTAGATGTCGCGGTCGGGGAACTCGCCGTAGCCGAGGCGCTCCTTCGGGCGGACGATGTAGCAGCCGTAGAAGGGGCCGACGCGGAGGCCGGAGAGCGGGCGCACGACCTGGGCTTTTAGTCGATCGAGGCCGTAGTCCTCGACCAGCAGCCAGAGGAAGTTTTTGTTGTTCCAGGAGCCGTCCTCGGACTTCTCGTAGGCCAGACCCTGGCCGCTCAGCACCTCGTTGACGTGGGCGCGGTAGGAGGAGTCGGCGTCGAGCCGCTGCTGGCACTCCGATTGCGCGCCCTGGCAGGTCGAGCAGATGTTCATCATCGAGAGCCCGGTCTGCTGGGCGAGTGCGAAGGTGCGGGCGTTCAGCGTGTCGGCCAGCTCCTGGTTGTGCTCGGCGATGACGCCGGCGCCGCAGCAGTTGGCGCGGTCGAGTTCGACCAGCTCGATGCCGAGCTTCTCGGCGACGATCGCCATCGAGCCATGCAGCTCGGGCGTGAACCCGCGTGAGACGCAGCCGGGCCAGTAGGCGACTTTGATCTGATCAGCCATTCGAGGCCTCCTCGCTCGGCGTGGCGGCGGCGGGCTCCTCGCGGGCCTCCTCGGCCTCGATCTCGGCCAGCTCGCCCTCGTCGCCCTTGATGTACAGGTTGAATTCCTCGTTGTGCTCCTCGGCGTGGGCGTAGATCGCCTGCACCTCGCTCATCGCGTCGCCCGGGAGCTTGTGGTGGGTGCCGGGGATCGCCTGCCGCAGCTTGACCTTCCGTTTGCGCAGCGGCCGCAGGATCGTCGGCAGCGATTTGATCGTTTCGCGGATCCCGCGTTTGCTCGGTTTCAGCTTGCCTTTGATCCCGGGCGCGTAGGACTCCTGGACCAGCATCGCCTCGTCGAGGGTGCCCTTCTTCTCGATGATGTTGACGAAGGCCATCTCGTGGGCGTGGCCGGCGTTCGGGTCCTCGAGCCCCTCTTCGCCGGCTTTGCGGCGCAAGCGCATGATCTGGTCCATCGGCGCTACGTCCTTGGGGCAGGCGTCGACGCAGCTGAAGCAGTGGGTGCAGTCGTAGATCCCCTGCGGGTCCTCGGCCAGGTCGTGCAGGCGCTCGACGGTCTCGCCGTCGCGCGGGTCGCCGACGAAGCGGTAGGCCTTGGCCAGCGCCGCCGGGCCGATGAAGCCGGGGTCGGCTTCCATCGAGAGGCAGGATGAGACGCAGGCGCCGCACTGGATGCAGGCCATCGACTGGGTGATGTCCAGCATCGACTCGGGCTCGACGATGTACTCGCGCTCGGGCGGGTCGCCATGTGGAAGCAGCCAGGGGGTGACGCGGCGGATCTTGGTCCAGTGGGTCGACTCCATGTCGGTGACCAGGTCCTTGATCACCGGCATGTTGCCCATCGGCTCGATCACGATCGGGGCGTTCTCGACCTTGCCGCCGGCGACGCTGGCCTTCTTGTTCGCCAGCTCCTGGGCCTCGCCGATCTGGGTCTTGCAGCCGAGCCCGGACTGGCCGTTGATCTTCATCCCGCAGGAACCGCAGATCGCGGCGCGGCAGGAGCAGCGCACGGCCAACGAGCCGTCCTCGTTGTCCTTCGCCTGCAGCAGTCCGTCGAGGACCGCGAGCGAAGGCTCGAGGTCGACGTTGAACTCCTCCCAGTAGGGCCCCTCACCGCTCTCGGGCTGGAACCGCCGGACTTTGATCGTGTACTCGGCCATCAGTACGTCCTCTCTTGCGGTTCCCACTGGGTGATGGTGACCTCGGAGTAAGAGATCTCGGGCCCGTCGTCGGTGCGCTCGAGGTCGATGTGTTTGAGCCACTCCTCGTCGTTTCGCTCCGGGAAGTCGGTGCGGTACTGGGCGCCGCGGCTCTCCTTGCGCTCCAGCGCGGCGACGCAGGTGCACTCGGCGTTGTCGAGCATGTACCCGAGCTCGATCGCCCCAAGCAGGTCCTGGTTGAAGACGCTGCCGTGGTCGTCGATGTAGGCGGTCTTCGCCTCCTCCTTGAGGCGCTTGACGATCTCCAGCGCTTCGGTGATCCCGGCCTCGTCGCGGAAGACGGCCACCTTGCCGTCCATCGTCTGGCCCAGCTCGCGCTTGATCTCGGAGATGCGGCGGCCGGAGCCCTTCTCGCGCGAGACGACGTCGGCGATCATCGCCTCCTCGTCCTCCAGCACCTTTTTCGAGGGGCGGGTGGCGTCGATCCGCTTGGCGCGGGAGGCGGCGTCGCGGCCGGAGCGCTTGCCGAAGATCAGCGTGTCGAGCAGCGAGTTGGCGCCGAGCCGGTTGCCGCCGTGGACCGAGACGCAGGCGGTCTCGCCGGCGCTATAGAGGCCGGGGATGTCGGTGCGGCCGTCGACGTCGGTCTTGACCCCGCCCATCGTGTAGTGGTTGCCCGGCTTGATGTGGATCGGTTCGCGGGTGATGTCGACGCCGGCGAAGTCGCGGCCGACGAGGACGATCTCGCGCAGCGCCTCGTGGACGCGCTTTTTCGGCACCACCGTGATATCGAGGGCGACGGTGCCGTCGGGGAAGCCGCGGCCCTCGTTGATCTCGGTCTGCTCGGCGCGGGAGACGACGTCGCGCGAGGCGAGCTCCATCTTGTTCGGCGCGTAGCGCTCCATGAAGCGTTCGCCCTTGGCGTTGAGCAGGTGGGCGCCCTCGCCGCGGGCTCCCTCGGTGATCAGGAATCCCTTGCCCGCCAGCGTGGTCGGGTGGTACTGGATCATCTCCATGTCCATCAGCTTCGCCCCGGCCCGATAGGCCATCGCGATCCCGTCGCCGGTGCAGATCAGGGCGTTGGTGGTCGGCTGCCAGACCTGGCCGTTGCCGCCGGTGCAGAGGATCACCGACTTCGCTTGGAAGAGCTCCATCCTGCCGTCGGCGACGTTGCGGGTGACGACGCCACAGCACTCGCCGTTCTCGTCGATCGCCAGCGAGCTGGAGAACCACTCCTCGTAGCGGGCGATCTGCTCGGAGTACTTCATCAGCTGCTCGTAGAGCACGTGCATGATCGCCTGGCCGGTGATGTCGGCGACGTAATAGGTGCGGGCGGCGGAGGCGCCGCCGAAGGCGCGGGTGCCGAGTTTGCCTTCCTCGTTGCGATGGAAGGTGACGCCGAGGTGCTCGAGGTGGAGGATTTCCTCCGGCGCCTCGCGGGTCATAATTTCGACCGCGTCCTGGTCGCTGAGGTAGTCCGAGCCCTTGATCGTGTCGAAGGCGTGGGACTCCCAGGAGTCGCCGGGGTTCAGCGCCGCGTTGATGCCGCCCTGGGCGGCGTTGGAATGGGAGCGGACCGGGTGGACCTTGCTGATGATCCCGACCGACACGCCTTCCTCGGCGGCGGCGAGGGCAGCCCGCTGGCCGGCGAGCCCGGCCCCGATTACGAGAACGTCATGGGATGGCACGGGCGCGGATGCTATACCGCGAAACTCCGAGCAGGTGGTCGGGATTCATCACATTGCAATTCGTCACGTTGTGGGGGGGACGCGAGGGGAGACCCTCGGCGGACAACAGCGGGGAGGGTCCGGCGAGGGTCTCCCCTCGCGTCCCTCTACAGCCAGTGTTGGCCGAGGCGGCGGACGAGTCCCTCGGAGAGAGAGATTGCTTTCTTCACGGTCTCGAAGTTGACGTTCTCCGCGAGGTCGTCCGGCCAGTGGTAGCGGCCTGGTTGCTTTTGGTCGGTGCAGCTGCAGAGGGCCACGGTCTCGTAGCCGGCGACTCTAGGCTCCAGGGCGTCGGTGCCGTTGTAGGTGCGGAGGTTGGGGTAGAGCCAGACTCCCTGTTCGCCGGCGACGCGCTCGATGAAGGCGAGGGCACGGGGCGGGTAGTCGCGCATCTTCAGGAATCCCTCCCCCTGCAGCGCCAGCAGGTGGGTGGCGCCGAGGGTCTCCAGGCAGAGGAAGAAGGTGCTCTCCCGCGGCAGCTCGTCGAAGTGGCGCTCGCCGAAGGCTTTGATCCCCTCGCTGAAGGACTCCTCCGAGCCGGCGGAGAGGAGGATCACGCGGATGCCGTCGGGCGGGTCGGCTCCGAAGCGACGGGCGAGCTCGAGCAGGGCGACGACTGCGGTGCCGTTGTCGTTGGCGGCGGGGACCGACTTGCGGGAACCGATGTCGGCCATCGCCGCGACCGACCCGAGGCCGAAAAGGAGACCGAGCTTGGCGAGCGCCCGGCGGCCGGTCACGGCGCCGAGCGCCGCCAACAGCGGGCCGCCGATGACCGGCGCCATCAGCGGCGGGCTGGTGTCGGTCCGATCGAGGATTCCGAGGCGGTCGGCCAGCTCCGGAATCGCGGGATGGAAGACCAGCCCGGAGTGGGCGGCGTCGTGGTGGGCGCTGACGACGATGGTGCGCTCGGCGCTCGGGTCGCCGAGTTCGCAGACGACGTTGTAGGTGGTGCGCCGGGGGAGGAGGCGGCGCAGGCGGCGCTGGCCCGGTGGGAAGTCGTCGGCGATCGCGGCGGCACCGGTGGCGCCCAAGAGCGTGCCGAGCAGGCGCCGGCCGCGCAGCGCCGCGACGGCACCGAGGGCGCCCAGCGCGGCGCCGATTCCCTGCGGCCACCAGTAGGTGCCGTGCGCGTCCTCGGCCTCGATCCGCGCCTTCGCGCCCAGCTCGCCGAGCTGCGCGACGATCCACTCGGCCGCCTGGCGCTCGCCGTCGGAGGCGGACGGACGCTCGATCCGCTCCAGTTCCTCGAGCCGCTCCCGCAGCCAAATCGCTTCGTCGGGCATCGGACGGGGACGCTAGCCGCTTACCATGGGCTGATGCTCGGTGGTCGGTCGATCACGCTTTTCCACTTCCGCGGGATCAAGGTCACTGTCGACTGGTCGTGGTTCGTCGTCCTGTTCATCGTCATCCTCTACATGAACGACTTCTTCGAACGGTTGTTGGGAGAAGGGGGGAGCACGCCGTTCTTCTTGGCGCTGCTCGCCGCCGTCGGCTTCTTCGGCTCGATCCTCCTGCACGAGTTCGGCCACGCGATCGTCGCGATGCGCAACGGGATCGGCATCTCCAGCATCCAGCTCTGGATCTTCGGCGGGATGGCGCGGATGGACCGCGAAGCCGACACGCCCGGGACCGAGCTGAAGGTGGCGCTCGCCGGTCCGGCGGTGACGGCGGCGATCGCCATCGTCCTCGCGGCGGTGGGAACCGCCATCGCCGGTCCGCACGGCTTCTGGGAGGCGGTCGTCCTCGAAACCCGCTCCGACGTCTCCGGCCCGATGGCGCTGGTTGCCTGGCTGGTGACGATCAACATCCTCGTCCTCGTCTTCAACCTGCTGCCGGCCTACCCGATGGACGGCGGCCGGGTTGCGAAAGCGCTTGCCTGGTACCGGTCGGGGAACCGCAACTCGGCGACCCGCTTCGCCGCCAACCTCGGCCGGGTCTTCGGCTACCTCTTCATCGCCGGCGGCATCGCCCTGGCCTTCGCTGGCTACGTGTTCAGCGGCATCTGGCTCGCCCTGATCGGGATGGTGATCAACGGCTCGGCCCGCGGCGCCTCGATGCAGACGGCGCTGACCGACCGCATCGGCGACGTCCGCGTCGCCGACGTGATGGACCGCGAGCCGGTGACGATCCCCGGCGACCTCAGCGTCGAGCAGGCGCTCGACGAATACTTCCTCCGCTACCGCTGGCCCTGGTTCCCCGTAGTCGACGCCGCCCACAAGTTCCTCGGCCTGATCCAGCGCGACCGCGCCGACGAGGTCCCGGAGATCACCCGCGCCAACTCCAACGTCGCCGAATACGTCGACCACGACATCGGCCTCTTCGTCCGCGACGACACCCCCCTCGACTCCCTGCTCGCCAACCAAAACCTCCGCCGCCTAGGCGCCCTGATGGCAGTAGACGCCGAAGGCCACCTAAGCGGCGTCGTCACGATCGAGCAGGTAGGTCGAGCGCTGCGCGACGCGACGAACTAGACATCCATCCGAAATGCGTCCCCGAGGGGGGGGAATCCAGCCGCGGCAGAGCTTTTCCCTCTTATGGATGGAAAACCTCTGCCGCGAGGGCAGGCATTAGCGTCGCTTGCACATCGACAGCACGGCGTCGTTTCGATTAGGCAGCTTCGGCGCCTTGGCTACTCGCATTCGTCTGTCGAAAAGGCGGTGGCGGCTGGGCGTTTTCATCGCCTCCACCACGGGGTCTTTGCCGTCGGGCATACGAATCTCTCCTTGGAGGGACGGTGTCTCGCTGCAGTGTTGGCCTCGGGACCGAAATCCCTTCTGAGTCACTACTCGGCTGGGTGGCTGCTCGGGCTCATTTCGACCCGGCCGGTTCCCGTGCATGTGACTACGCCGGTTCCGCGCAAGCGGCGAGACGCAGTGCGTATCCATCACTCGCGCACCCTCAGCGAGGCCGACCGGGCTCTGGAGCGCGGGATTCCGGTCACTTCTGTCGGGCGCACTGCACTCGATCTCGCCGGGATTGTGCGCTTCCGCAACCTGCGTCGGCTCCTTCGGCGTGCCGAGGAGCTGAGGGTGTTCGACCTCGGCGAGTTCCATTCCATCCTCGCTCGCAATCGTGGTCACCGTGGCGCCTACCACCTCGACCGCGCTCTAGGTATCTACGAGCCACCGCGCCTAACTCGCTCCGAGCTCGAGCGGGAGTTCTTGCGACTTGTCGAGCGTTATGGGCTTGGCTCACCCATTACCGCCTTCAACGCCGCCGGCTATGAGCTCGACATCTACTGGCCCGCGCTGCGCTTTGCTGTCGAACTCGATGTCTATGAGACCCATGGCGCGCACGAACCCTTCGAGGAAGACCGCCGCCGCGACGAGGACTTGAAGCTCGCCGGTGTCGAGCTGACGCGTGTGACCGGTCGCCGCCTGGAACGCGAACCACGGCAGGTAATGGAGCGCGTCGCCCGGCTCTTGGATCAGCGCCGCGAGCAGCTCGGACTCGGAAGCTGGTGAGCGGCAGTCGGCTCTAAGCGACTGCGCGGTGCCGCTCGATGATTCGCTTGAAGTCAATCGAAGCCGGCAGGGTGCCGAAGGCTTGGCCCCAGTCGCCGCTGAGGCGGGAGGCGCAGAAGGCGTCGGCTACTGCTTCGTCGCCGTAGCGGACCAGGAGTGAGGCCTGGAGGGCCAGGGCCATGCGCTCGACTACGCGGCGGGCGCGGGACTCGATCGTCTCGAGGTCGCCGGGGAGCTCGTTGCGCAGCTTGGTGGCGTAGGCCGCGAGGCGCGGATCGGCGACTGCGCCCTCCTCGACCTCGGCGAAGAAGGCATCGAGCGCGGCTGGGCTCTTGACCATCGCCCGCAGGACGTCGAGGCACTGGACGTTGCCCGAGCCCTCCCAGATCGAGTTCAGCGGGCTCTCGCGGAAGAGGCGGGGCATTCCCGACTCCTCGACGTAGCCGTTGCCGCCGAGGCACTCGAGGGACTCGCCCGCGTGCATCACCGCGCGCTTGCAGATCCAGTACTTGAGGACGGCGTTGGCGACCCGCTTCAGCTGCTGGGCCTCCTCGTCGCCGACGATCGCTTCGTCGTAGGCGCGGGCCAGGCGCAAGGCCGAGATCGTCGCCGCCTCGGATTCGATCGCCAGGTCGGCGAGGACGTTTCGCATCAGCGGCTGTTCGACCAGCTCGCGGCCGAAGACCGAGCGGTGGCTCGTGTGGTGGATCGCCTGGGCGACGCCGGCCCGCATCCCGGTGGCGCCCCCCATCACGCAGTCGAGCCGGGTGTGGTTGACCATCTCGATGATCGTCCGCACCCCGGCGCCCTCCTCGCCGACCAGCCAGGCGGAGGCGGCGTCGAACTCGACCTCGCTGGAGGCGTTGGAGCGGTTGCCGAGCTTGTCCTTGAGGCGCTGCAGGCGGAACCGGTTGCGGGCGCCATCGGGCGTCCAGCGCGGGAAGAGGAAGCAGGAGATGCCGCCGTCGGCCTGGGCGAGGACGAGGAAAGCGTCGCACTGGGGCGCCGACATGAACCACTTGTGTCCGGTCAGCTCGTACTCGGCGCCCGGCCCGCCGCCGTTCACCGGCCGGGCGAGAGTGGTGTTGGCGCGGACGTCGGTGCCGCCCTGCTTCTCGGTCATCCCCATCCCGGCCAGGGCGCCGGCCTTGCCGTCGGCGGGGGCGTTGGCCGGGTCGTAGGTGGCCGAAAGGAAGCGCGGCTCCCACTCGGCGGCCAGCTCGGGCTGCGTCCGCAGCGCCGGGATCACCGAGTAGGTCATCGAGATCGGGCAGCCGATCCCGGCCTCGGCCTGCGACATGCACATGAAGGCGGCGCCGCGGGCGACGTGCGCGCCGGGGCGCGGGTCCTTCCAGGGCGAGCTGTGCAGTTCGTTGGCGACCGCGACCCCCAGCAGCTCGTGCCAGGCGGGGTGGAACTCGGGGACGTCGACCCGGTTGCCGAAGCGGTCGTGGGTGCGCAGCTTCGGTCCGTTCTCGTTTGCGAGTCGTCCCAGCTCCTGCGCCGCGCCGCTGCCGGCGTACTCGCCGACCGCGGCGATCCGCTCGCGCGCCCACTCGGCGCCCTCGCGCGCGACCGCCTCGACCAGCGGCCTGTCGCTCTCGAAGACGTTGTAGTCGACCAGCGGCGGCGGTTGGTTGACGACCTCGTGGTTGCCGGAAGCTGAGCGTTCGACGGTTGCCATCGGCCCGGATTGTCGCAGCCCGGCGGCGAGGAGTCCTAGATAGCATCGCCGCCGGTGGCAAAGATCAAGGTTGAGAACCCTGTCGTCGAGCTCGACGGCGACGAGATGACCCGGATCATCTGGTCGTTCATCAAAGACCAGCTGATCCTCCCTTACCTCGACGTCGAGCTCGAGTACTACGACCTCGGGATCGAGAGCCGCGACGCGAGCGAAGACCAGATCACGGTCGAAGCCGCGGAAGCGATCAAACGCCACGGGGTCGGCGTCAAGTGCGCGACGATCACCCCCGACGAGGCGCGGGTCGAGGAGTTCGGCCTGAAGGGCATGTACCGCTCGCCGAACGGGACGATCCGCAACATCCTCGGCGGCGTCATCTTCCGCGAGCCGATCGTGATCTCGAACATCCCGCGGCTGGTCCCCGGCTGGACGAAGCCGATCGTGATCGGCCGCCACGCCTTCGGCGACCAGTACCGCGCCACCGATCTGGTCGTGCCGGGGGAGGGGACGCTGACCCTCACCTACACGCCGAAAGACGGTTCCGAGCCGGTCGAGCTCGACGTCTACGACTTTCCCGGCGGTGGCATCGCGATGGCGATGTACAACCTCGACGACTCGATCCGCGAGTTCGCCCGCGCCTCGATGCGCTACGGCCTCGACCGCGGCTTCCCGGTCTACATGTCGACGAAGAACACGATCCTCAAGCGCTACGACGGCCGCTTCAAGGACCTCTTCGCCGAGGTCTACGAGGCCGAGTTCAAGGACGAGTTCGAGGCCGCCGGGATCACCTACGAACACCGCTTGATCGACGACATGGTCGCCGCCGCGATGAAGTGGGAGGGCGGTTACGTGTGGGCCTGCAAAAACTACGACGGCGACGTCCAGTCCGACACCGTCGCCCAGGGGTTCGGATCGCTGGGGTTGATGACGAGCGTGCTGATGAGTGCCGACGGCAAGACGGTCGAGGCCGAGGCCGCACACGGCACCGTCACCCGCCACTACCGCCAGCACCAGCAGGGCAAGCCGACCTCGACCAATCCGATCGCTTCGATCTTCGCCTGGACCCGTGGCCTCGCCGCCCGCGGTCGCATGGATGACACCCCCGCAGTCACGCAGTTCGCCGAGACGCTGGAGCGCGTCTGTGTCGAGACCGTCGAAAGCGGGAAGATGACCAAAGACCTGGCCCTGCTTGTCGGCAGCGGCCAGGAGCACCAGACCACGCAGGAGTTCCTCGCCTCGATCGACGAGAACCTCCAGCGCGCGATGGCGTAACCAACTTCCGACTTCCGACTCCCTTCCAAACCCCGACTCGAGGAGAGGTTTAGTGAGCACCACCCCCGTAAAGGTCACCGTTACCGGCGCCGCCGGGCAGATCGGCTACGCGCTTCTGTTTCGCATCGCCAGCGGCCAGATGCTCGGCCCCGACACCCCCGTTGAGCTGAGCCTGCTGGAGATCCCGCAGGCGGTGAAAGCCGCCGAGGGCACCGCGATGGAGCTCGACGACTGCGCTTTCCCGCTGCTGAACAGGATCGACATCAGCGACGACCCCAAGCAGGCCTTCGACGGCTGCAACATCGGCCTCCTGGTCGGCGCCCGCCCGCGCGGTCCCGGCATGGAGCGCTCCGACCTGCTCGAGGCCAACGGCGGCATCTTCAAGCCGCAGGGCGAAGCGATCAACGCCGGCGCCGCCGACGACGTGAAGGTGCTGGTGGTCGGGAACCCGGCCAACACCAACTGCCTGATCGCGATGTCGAACGCCCCCGACGTTCCCCGTGAGCGGTTCACCGCGATGATGCGGCTCGACCACAACCGGGCGATCTCCCAGCTCGCCAACAAGCTGGGCAAGCCGGTCTCCGCCGTCACCACCATGACCGCGTGGGGGAACCACTCGCCCACCCAGTACCCCGACCTGGTCAACGCCAAGGTCGAGGGTGGCAGCGCCTGGGACGCGGTCGACGACGAAGTCTGGATCGCTGAGGAGTTCATCCCCCGGGTCGCGAAACGCGGGGCCGAGATCATTGACGCGCGCGGTGCCTCCAGCGCCGCCTCGGCCGCGAACGCGGCGATCGACCACATCCACGACTGGGTGCTGGGCACTCCCGATGGGGACTGGGTCTCGATGGCGGTGTCGGCTGACGGTTCCTACGGGATCGGCGAGGGAATCGTCTGCGGCGTTCCCTGCACCTGCAGCGGCGGTGAGTGGAGTGTCGTCCAGGGCCTTGACGTGCCCGAGTTCTCACGCGAGCGGATCGATCGCAGCGTGATGGAGCTGCAGGAGGAGCGCGACGCCGTCAGCCAGCTCGGGCTGATCTAGTCACAGGGCAGTAGAAGGCAAAAAGAGAGGCCGGCATTGCCGGCCTCTCTTGCTTCAAGCAACTGTTGGTACCGATCAGCCGCCGGGGTAATACTGCCGACCGTCCTTTTTCACGCGACCCTCTTTCTCGAGGTCGCCGAGGACGCGGTACAGATAGTTAGGCTTGATTTTCAACTGCTTCGCGACGTCGGAGGCACTGATCCCGGGCTGACCCTCGATCAGATTCACCGCCTGGTCGGCACGGGTTCCGCCACGGCGTTTACGGCGGCGGCGGGTGGGAGTGCCGGCGGCTTTGGTTGCTTTGGCAGCTTTTTTGTTGGAGCTGCCGCGCGGGCGACCGGGTCCACGGCGGGCAACTACTTTGCCACCGAGGGCGGCCAGGGCTTGCTCGGCCTGCTTGATCTGTTCCTCGAGCTCACGAATAGTGCGCTGCAGGGCGTCGCGAGCGACGTCCAAATGGTTGGTGCTGGGGGGCATCTAGTTCCTTTCCATCCAAAGTAAAGATTTACCCGGTGCGGAGTCTGCCAGAGTCATACACACTGTGACACTCAGATGGGCCATGTCAACGAGATATTTCAGATACCCAGCAACAAAGACACATTGGTCGAATAGTTGTCCGTGTTAAAGCCTGCCAGTCAGTGTCGCGGGAACTCGGCCGGGAAACGCTCGGGGTTGGTGAAGAAGCGGACTGCCTGGATCGCGCCGCCGGTTAGCTCCAGCGCGATGATGCTGAGGAAGCCGTGCTCGGCGCTGTCCATGCGCACGCCAGGGTCGCCGTTGACGAGCACGGGGGTGAAGACCGGGTCGGCGGGGAAGGCCGACTTGCGCTGCACGCCGACCATGAAGCGGGCAATCTTGTCCGCCCCGTAGATCGGCTTGCGCGCCGCGGTGACGACGCCGCCCCCGTCCGAGTACATGATCGCGTCCGCGGCCAGCAGATCGCGGATCTGCTCGACCTCACCGGAAAGCGAGGCGAGCATGAAGGCGTCGGCGAGGCGCTGCCGCTCCTCCTCGCTGACCGTGCGGTGCCGGCTCGAATCCCCGGCGTGGTCGCGCGCCCGTTTGGCGATCTGGCGGACGTTGGCGGGAGTCCGCTCGAGGATGTCGGCGATCTCCGCGTACTCGAGGTCGAAGCTATCGCGGAGGACGAGGACGGCGCGTTCGACCGGGTTCAGCCGCTCCAGCGCTCCCAGTACGGCGAGGCTGAGGCTCTCCGCCTCGATCACCTTCGTCTCCGGCGTTTCGGGGTCGCTCAGCAGCGGCTCGGGCAGCCACGGGCCGACGTAGACCTCGCGCCGCGCCCGCGCCGAGCGCAGCCGGTCGAGCGCGAGGCGGGTGGTGACCGTGACCAGAAACGCTTCGGGATTGCGGACGGCGTCTTCGTCGGCCTGCTCCCAGCGCAGCCACGCGTCCTGGGCGACGTCCTCGGCCTCGGTCAGCTCCCCCAGCAGCCCGTAGGCGATCCCGAGCAGGCGGGGACGGCAGGCGGTAAAGGCGTCACCGTTCATGCCACCGATGGCACCGGGCTGCGCAGGGCAGCCGCTGCCGCGGCGGCACCGCTGGAGAGCGCCGCGTCGACCAGCCACCCCTCCGGGCCGACCCAGTCGCCGGCAAGGAAGAGGCCGTCGCCGCGGTCAATCGCGGGTCGCCCGGTGAGACCGCCGCAGTCCGGAGTGGACATCGCTGAGACGGCGACCATCCGCGGAAGGAACCGCTCCAGCGTCACCCGCTCTCGCCAGCCCGGCTGCACGGCGTCCGCCACCCCCTCCAGCGCCGCCCGCGGTTCGCGCGCGTAGCTGGCGAGGCTGAGCAGCACTCCGTCCCGGTGATCCGGCGGCGAGTGCCGGGAGAGGTAGGTAGGTGCGTCGATGCCGAGCGCGAAGCGCTGTAAGCGTCGCGGCAGGCCCTTCAGGCCAAGGTCGAGCACACTGATCTCAACCGCCGGCCCGGGCGCAGCGGGAGTCCGCTCACCGAACAGCTTGGCGACCGCGTCGGGCCCGCCGGCGGCGACGACCACGAGATCGGCCCGCAACGTCTCCCCGTCCAGCGTCACCTCCCAGCCATCGGCATCGCGGAAGAGCCCACGCACCCCCGCCCGCGTCCGCAGCACCGCCCCATCAGCCTCCGCCCTTTTGGCGAGAGCGTCCACCAGCGACTGCCACCCACCCCGCAGATACCGCACCCCGGGCAAGAGTCCGATCTTCAACTGGGTTGCGGCAACGTCAGCACTGAGGCTCTCCTGGTCGGCAACGAACGTCGTCACCCGAACCAGCGCTGCTGCGCTGGCCCGCGCCCGCTCCGAGCCCAAGCTTCGCCGGATCCACTCAGCTGCCGAGATCCCAGCCAGATCCTCAGGCCGCACCCGCTGAATCCCAAGAAACCACCGCCCGAGCTGCCCTGCTCCCCCGGGCCTCCGAGTCGGCTTCCCGTCCCGCAGCAGGACCGAGGCAGGCGAGGCCGGCTGCCACCAATCCAACTCGATCCCCATCGCCTTCAGCTCCCGTCCCGCGGGTCCACCGACGTAGAGGGCGTGCGGTCCCTGATTGAGATCGAATCCCTCCCGTTTCTCAGAAGCAGCCCGACCCCCAAAGTTGCCACCAGCCTCCAGCAGCACGGTCTCGACCCCACCAGCAGCCAAACGCCCCGCAGCTATAAGCCCGGCTGGCCCTCCGCCTATAACGACCGCTTTCCTAGTCCCGTTCATGCCCTCTAGACGAGGAAGCATGGCGGTTTGTGACAGACCTAGGAGCGGTACTTGCTGCGCTTCTTGGGATAAGTCCTGAAGACGTGGTCCCAGATCGGCGACGAAACGCCGTAGCCGGCACTGTGATCCTGGAAGTGGTGGCGCATGTGATGTTCTCGCAGCCGCTTGCCGAAATCCGTCTTGGGCACAAAATGATGCACGTAGTAATGCGTGTAGTCGTAGAACAGGTAGCCGAGCAGGAAGCCGGCAAAGAGCGGGAAGGCGGCATTGCCGAGCAGCGCCCAGAAGCCGAGGAAGAAGAGAGCTGCCAGCGGGATCGAGACCGACGGCGGCATCACCAAGCGCATTTTGTCGTTGGGATGGTCGTGGTGGATGCCGTGGATGATGAAGTGCATGCGGCGGCCGAAGGCGTTGTCCGGCTCCCAGTGGAAGACCAGCCGATGCAGCCAGTACTCGGTCAAGGTCCAGACGCCGACTCCGGCCATGGTCAGCAGCGCCAGCTGCCAGGCGGCGTAACCGCGATCGACCCCGATCCACTCCATCGCTGCCACCACAGGGACGAAGATGATCGCCGGAACCGCGGGGTGGACGCGGGAGAAGAAATTGAGGAAGTCGCTCTTGAAAAGCGGGGGAGAAGCGGAGAGCTTCTCGCTGCGGGAATGACCCTCCATCGCCCCCGATGTTAGCGACGAGGGCCCGCGTTCCCGCAAGACGCAGGGAAGCTGTGACCAAGCTGTTTCGAAGTTGTGGCGATTTGCGGAAACGACCCCGGCAGCTACCCGGCGACGATGCAACCATGCGCGCCGTGCCCCGCAAGCCAAAGCCGCCGACCTGCGAGGACTGCTATTTCCGCAAAAACCTCCTCTGCGCCCTCGAGTTGAACGAGGCCTGCACCACCTTCCGGCCGAATCGACCAGAGGGCCTTGTCCCGCCCCGCCAGCCAGTGCTTCTCATGCGAGCCCCCCGCTGGGCCTCGCGTCCTGCCTGAGACGCCTTTCGGGCTATTTTGTGCCCGATGCCCCAACGTGACGTCTATGTCGACTGGAGTCGCACCAGGTACGTGACCCGCCGCTCCAGCGCATTTTCGCCCAACGTCGACGTCTACTACTGCGGCGAGCCGCAGCGGGCGATCGTCAAGGTCGACCTCGCCGGCGTCGAGCTCTCCGAGGTCGGGATCGAGGTCAGCGGCCGCCACCTGGCGATCGTCGGCGAGCGCCAGCTGCAGGAGAGCGAGGGCCGCGTCTACCAGCAGATCGAGATCCCCTCGGGCCACTTCCGCCGCGTCGTCGAGCTGCAGGTCGAGGTCGACGCCGAGCGCGCCAGCGCCACCTACGAGGAGGGCATCCTGCGGATCGAGCTGCCGCTGCGAAATCCCGACGAGACCACCCGCCGGGTGCCGATAGGCCGCAAGTGATGGAGGGCGCACCGGTCCTCGAAGTGGTCGACGCGCCACTGGACATCGATGACGCCATCCGCGCCGACCAGCCGCTGCCCGAGGCGCTGCCGGTCCTGCCGCTGCGCGACACCGTCGCCTTCCCGGAAACGCTGGCGCCGCTGGCGGTCGGCCAGGAGCGCTCGATCCAGCTCGTCGACGACGTCCTCGGCGCCAACCGGATGCTGGCGATGGTCACCTCCCGCGACCCGGAGCTCGAGGTCCCGGGCCCGGACGACCTCTACGACGTCGGCGTCGTCGGCGCCGTCGCCCGCATGGTCAAGGTCCCCGACGGTTCGCTGCGGATCCTCGTCCAGGGGATGCAGCGGGTGAAGCTGGGCGAGTTCGTCGCCGAGCAGCCCTACATGGTCGCCCGCATCGACGAGATGCCGGACACGATCGAGGCGACCCCGGAGCTGGAGGCGCTGACCCGCAACGCCCAGCGCACCTTCTCGGAAATCGTCGAGCAGATCCCCTACCTGCCCGAGGAGTTGCAGATGGCGGTCGCCAACATCGACGACCCGGCGGCGCTCACCCACCTGATCGCCGGCGCCCTGCGGATCGACACCGCCGAGAAGCAGAAGCTGCTGGAAGAGGTCGACGTCGCCGAGCGGCTGCGCCACCTCTCGCGGACCCTCGCCCGCGAGCTCGAGGTCGTCCAGCTCGGCACCCAGATCCAGTCGCAGGTCCAGTCGGAGATCGACAAGGGCCAGCGCGAGTTCTTTCTCCGCTCGCAGATGAAAGCGATCCAGGAAGAGCTCGGCGAGGAGGACGAGCAGCAGGCCGAAGTCAACGAACTGCGCGAGAAAATCGAGGCGGCGAAGCTGCCCGCGCACGCGCTGAAAGCCGCCGAGCGGGAGCTCTCGCGGCTGGAGAAGCTGCCGCCCCCCGCCGCCGAGCACGGTGTCATCCGCACCTATCTCGAGTGGCTGACCGAGCTGCCGTGGGCACAGGAGACCGAGGACAACCTCGACATCAAGCACGCCCGCAAGGTGCTCGACGCCGACCACTACGACCTCGAGAAGGTCAAGGACCGGATCCTCGAGTACCTGGCGGTGCGCAAGCTCAACCCCGACTCGCCCGGCCCGATCCTCTGCTTTGCCGGCCCGCCCGGGGTCGGCAAGACCAGCCTCGGCAAATCGATCGCCAAGGCGCTGGGGCGCGAGTTCGAGCGGATCTCCGTCGGCGGCGTCCGCGACGAGGCCGAGATCCGCGGTCACCGCCGCACCTACATCGGCGCCATGCCCGGCACCATCGTCCGCGCCCTGCGCGACGCCGGCTCCCGCAACCCCGTCTTCATGATCGACGAGATCGACAAGATGGGCGCCGACTTCCGCGGTGACCCCGCCTCGGCGATGCTCGAGGTGCTCGACCCGGCCCAGAACGACAGCTTCCGCGACCACTACCTCGACCTCGAGTTCGACCTCTCCGACGTCGTCTTCATCGCCACCGCCAACGTCCTCGACACGATCCCGGGGCCGCTGCTCGACCGGATGGAGACGATCGAGCTGGCCGGCTACACGCTGGAGGAGAAGCGCCACATCGCCCGCCGGTACCTGGTCGGGCGCCAGATCGAGGCCAACGGGCTGAAGCCCTCCCAGATCGAGTTCGCCGACGCGGCGCTGACCGCGATCATCGAGGAGTACACCCGCGAGGCGGGGGTCCGCAACCTCGAGCGCCAGATCGGCACCGTCTGCCGCAAAGTCGCCCGCCAGGTCGCCGAGGGCAGGGTCAAGGGCAAGGTCAAGATCTCCGGCAAAAAAGCCCGCGAGCTGTTGGGGCGGCGGCGGGTCTTCGCCGAGCAGCGGCGGCGGACCAAGGACCCCGGCGTCGCCACCGGGCTCGCCTGGACTCCGACCGGCGGCGACGTCCTCTTCATCGAGGCGACCGCGATGCCGGGCGCGGGCAAGCTGACGATCACCGGCCAGCTCGGCGACGTGATGAAGGAGTCGGCGCAGGCGGCGCTCTCCTACGTCCGCGGCCATTACCGGGAGATCGCCCCGAAGCTGGAGGACAACTGGTTCGGCGAGCACGACATCCACGTCCATGTGCCGGCCGGCGCGGTGCCCAAGGACGGCCCCTCGGCGGGGGTGGCGATGACCGTCGCCCTCTCCTCGCTGATCGCCGGCCGCCCGGTCCGCAACAACGTCGCGATGACCGGCGAGGTGACCCTGACCGGGCAGGTGCTGCCGATCGGCGGGCTGAAGGAGAAGTCGCTGGCGGCGCAGCGGGCGGGGATCAAGACGGTGATCGTGCCGGGCCGCAACGAGGGTGACGTCGGGGAGATCCCCGCCCACGAGCTCGGCGGCCTCGAGTTCGTCTACGTCGACGAGGTCTCCCAGGCCCTCGGGGTCGCGCTGTCCTAGTGCGCTCGCGCACCTTCTGGATCGTCGCCGGGCTGACCGCCCTGGGCGCGGTGCTGCGCTTCGCCACCCTCGGCGACCAGTCCTACCACCACGACGAGATCGTCACCGCCAGCCGGGTGCTGCGGGTCGGCTTCGGCCACGCGATGGACGCGGTCGGCTTCTCCGAGTCGGCGCCGCCCCTCTACTACGCGCTGGCCTGGCTCTGGACCCAGGTGACCGGCAACGGCGAGTGGGGGCTGCGGTTCCTCTCAGCGCTCGCCGGCGTCGCCACGATCCCGGTCGCCTACTTCACCGGCCGCGAACTGCGCGGCGCCCGAGCCGGCGTCATCGCCGCGGCGCTGGTCGCGGTCAACCCGATGCTCCTCTGGTACTCGCAGGAGGCCCGGGCCTACGCCCTGCTCGGCTTCTTCTGCTCCCTCTCGTTGCTCTACTGCGTGCGGGCGCTGAAGGAGGGGAAGCGCCGGGATTTCACCTGGTGGGGGGTCTTTTCGGCACTGGCGCTGGCCACGCACTACTTCGCCGCCTTTCCGATTCTCGCCGAGGTCGTCCTGCTGGCGCGCAGGCGTGGCCGCGCGATCCTCTCCGGGCTCTGGATCGTCGCCGTCGCGGTGGTCGCGCTGGCGCCGCTGGTCATCCACCAGATGTCCTACGGCCACGCCGAATGGATCGGCAAATTCAGCCTCGGCCACCGGGTCGCCGAAGTCGGCATCACCTTCATGGTCGGCGAGACCGGCGACATCATCGGCCGCACCGAGGGGTGGCAGCCGGCACTGGTTCCCCTGGTGCTGGTCGCGATCGCGTTCGTCCTCTTATTGGTGCGCGGCAGCCGCTCCGAGCGCCGCGCCGCCTTCGTTCCCCTCGCGGTTGCCGGGGCCACGGTCGGCATCCCGCTGGCGCTGGCGCTCCTCTCCGCCGGCAAGGATTTCGTCCTCGCCCGCAACCTGCTGCCGGCGCTGGTGCCGCTCCTGATCGCCGTTGCCGTCGCGCTCAGCGCTGAGCGCCTCCGTCGCTTCGGCACCGCGATCGCCGCCGTCCTCGTCGTCTACTTCCTCGCCTTCTCGATCCACGCCAGCACCTCGCCGGAGTTGCAGCGGCCCGACTGGCGAGCGGTGGCCGCTCACCTCGGCGAACCCGACGGGCCGCGGGCGACGGTGACCTGGACCCTCGGCGAGGCGCCGCTGCGCTTCTACCTCTCGACCGGGGCGATCCAGCTGAAGGCCTCCGAAGGCTACGACTGGCTGGTGCGCGAAGTCGCCTTCGTCTCGATGGGGAAGAGCCCACCCATCCCACCCCGCCTGCTCGGCCCTGGCTTCCGCGAAACCGGCAGCGAAGACGTCGGGCCGCTGTTCATCCGCCGCTACCGGGTTGCCGGGCCCGATTTGGTGCCACTGCGGCTGCGCGGCCTGCGCCACGCGCAAACGAACTTCCGCAACAACGGCGTTTTGCTCGATGGAGTCGGCCCAGGCTGAGCGTGACCGGCGCATCCCTGCGTCCTCGCTCGCTTGTGTGCAGAGCACACGGCGCCCGCTGCGTCCTTGGCCTGCTTGGTCACACTCAGCCTGGGTAGAGGGTTAGGGTTATCCTGGTGGCCACGGAATCCAGCGAGGAGAAGGCATGAGCAAGACGACGACGGCGCGCGCCGGTGACATTTACGAGACTGCCCGGGAGAACCCCTACGTGCAGCGGCTGATCGAGGACGAAGAGCTGCGGGACAGCCTCAAGGACGCTTTCGAAAGCGCCAAGAGCGCCTACGGTCGGGCGACCGGCAACGGCAAGGGCACCGTCAAGGCGGTGACCGGCGACAAGAAGGTCCAGAAGGACCTGCGCAAGGCGGCAGAGAGCCTGCAGGAAGCCTCCGAGAGCCTGCGCGCGAAGCCGAAGCGCAAGGGGGGGATCGGCAAACTGCTGCTGATCGCGATCGTCGGTGCGGTTATCGCTCTGGCCGTCAGCGAGGGTGCCCGCAAGGCTGTTCTCGACGCCCTGTTCGGCGCCGAAGAGGAGTTCGAGTACACGAGCACCACCTCCATCAACGGGTCCTGAGCGCGGCTTAAGCTAGCCCTGGATGGAGGCGGCGACCAAAGAGCGGGAGCTGAGCGGCGACAAGGCGCAGCGGATCGTCGACGCGATGCGCGAGTCCGTCGCCCGCCGTGGCGCCGCCGGCTCCACCTTCGAGCACGTCGCCCGCGAAGCGGGCGTCAGTCGCGGCCTGCTCCACTATTACTTCGGGACCAAGGAGCGGCTCCTGGTCGAGGTCGTTCGTCGCGACACGGAGCTGCGCGTCAACCGGCTCGACGCGCGGCTGGCGCCGGCGAAGAGCGTCGACGACGTCATCGAGGCGCTCGTCACCAGCCTCACCGAGATGATCGAGAACGAAGCCGGCTTCTTCCTCCTCCTCTACGAGCTGTTCAGCGCCGGCCGGCGCAATCCCGACATCCAGCGTGAGGTCGGCCAGCTCTTCGAGCGCACCCGCTCCCACGTCGCCGAGGTTCTACGCAGTAAGGACGAGGAGGGCGTGGTCAGCCTGCGATTCCCGGCCGAGGACGTCGTCTCCTACCTCTTCGCGCTCGGCGACGGTCACGCCCTGCAGGCTCTCTCCGATCCCACCCGCGACAGCTCCGGCGCCTTCGCCGTCGGGGTCGCCTCGGCGCGTTACCTGCTCGGCTCCGAGTAGCTCAGAGCCATCCGGAGCGCTTGAAGCGCCAGTAGAGATAGAGGCAGACCGTCGCGATCAAGAGGAGCACGGCGGGGTAGCCGAGGGTCCATTCGAGCTCCGGCATATGGCGGAAGTTCATCCCGTAGATGCCCGCGATCATCGTCGGCACAACCGCGATCGCCACCCAGGCGGAGATCTTCCGCATGTCTTCGTTCTGGCGCATCGAGACCTGGGTCAGGTTCGCTTCCAGGGCGCTGTCGAGCAGCTGGCGGAAGTTCTCGATCCGGGTCGAGACCCGGCGCAGGTGGTCTTCGACGTCGCGGAAGTACTCGTGCAGCGTTTCCGGGATGACGGCGAACTCCTTGCTGCAGAGCTCTTCCAGCGCTTCGCCCAGCGGCGCCGTCGCCGCCTGGAACTCGAGCACCTCGCGCTCGAGCTTGTAGATCCGCTGGGTCGGGTTCTGGCCTTCACCGAAGACCTGCAGCTCGACTTCGCGGACGTCGTCGTCGAAACCCTGGGCGGCGTCGATGTAGCGATCGACGACGTGGTCGAGGATCGCGTAGAGGACCGCGCCGGGTCCTTTTTCCAGTAGGTCCGGGCGCTGCTCGAGGCGATCGCGGACGGGACCGAGGTCGGCCTCGCCGTGGCGGACCGTGATCACGAAGTCGGGGGCGACGAAAACCGAGACCTCACCGAGCTCGATCACCTCCTCGGGGTCGACGTAGCGGGCGGTCTTGACGACGACGTGAATCGTGTCCCCGTAGGCCTCGACCTTCGGCCGCTGATGAGCGCGCACCGCGTCCTCCACCGCCAGCTCGTGCAGCCCGAACTCGGCCGCCACCGCCTTGAACTCCTCCTCGCTCGGCTCGACCACCCCAAGCCAGACGAACGCTCCCTTTTCACCCGCCGCCTCACCGGCGTGCTCCAGCGAAAGCGTGCCCTGCCGCCGCTTCCCGCCCTCGTAAGCCGCGCAGTCGATGATCACCGGCTCAGGGTACGGCTCGTGAGTGACGGCGTAGACAGAGAAGAGGACATCAAGAGGTACATTTTCAGGGTCAAAAAGGGTGCTATAATCTCAAAATCGCTGCAAAAACCCAAGTTTTAGCGGCGCCTCAGAGGACATTGTGTTGGCCACGAAACGAGACTACCTAACCTCCCATCCTTGGATCAGCTTTCAGCTCGATCTCAAGCACGCCTCCTGGGGATTCTGGAACCACATCGGGGAAGCCCACTCCAAGTGCCGTCATCTCGCGAGGACCCCGCTGCCGCCGCAGATGGCTCGCGAGATGGAACGCGTCTACCTCGCAAAGGGGGCTCGGGCGAGTGCCGCTATCGAGGGGAACAGCCTGAATGAAGAGCAGGCCGTGGCTGCCGTGGAGGGCAGGCTGGAGGTTCCGGAGAGTCAGGAGTATCTACAGCAGGAGCTCGAAAACGTGATCGACGCCTTGTCCGGCATCGAACGGGACGTGCACCGGACCGGGCGCTTTGAGATCTCCCCCGAGATGCTCCGCGGACTGAACAAGCAGGTGCTTGAAGGCCTTGATCTGGAAGATCATGTGGTGCCGGGAGAGCTGCGCACCGGCAACATCGTGGTCGGGACCGTATACCGGGGTGCGCCCCCGCAGGACTGCGAGTTCCTCGTCAAATCCATGTGTGACTGGCTTAACGGTCCAGACTTCCATCGTGATGGCGATGACCACGCCAAGGACTTCCTGTACGCGATGCTGAAGGCGGTCCTTGCCCACGTCTATATCGCCTGGATCCATCCTTTCGGAGATGGAAACGGCCGCACGGCGCGGCTGGTCGAGTTCGGAATTCTTGCTGCCGCCGGCGTCCCTTCGGTTGCCGCTCACCTTCTTTCCAACCACTACAACGCGACCCGCGCGAACTACTACCGCTACCTGGAGCATGCTTCGAAATCGGGCGGGGATCTGAACCCCTTTCTCGCCTACGCCGCAGAAGGGTTTGTCGGCGAGCTGCAGCAGCAGCTGAACTCCGTCCATCAGTGGATTGTCGAGGCTACGTGGACCAACTACGTTCACTCGCTGTTCCTCGGTTCCACGGTTACCTCGAAACGGCAGCGGGACCTGGCGCTGGCCTTGCCATCAGACGAATTCGTTCCGAGGTCCCAGCTGCCGGCATTGACCCCCCGCCTTGCCGAGGCCTATGCGACCAAGAAAAGCAAGACCGTGACCCGGGATCTCAATGCACTGGAGGAGAAGGAGCTCATCGAGCGTGGGCCGAAGGGGATCCGGGCTCGCAGAGAGGTCATGCTGTCTTTCTTGCCCCGCGTTGCCCCTGGAGGCGAGAGCGACCGGGATGAGCTGTTCCCAGTCGTGGCCTAGGCGTGGAGCATGGTCAGCCGACGTGACGGCCCGCACGAAGTGACCGGGGTCACAGACCCGACCCCGGTCGGCGGGGGAGGCTTGCTCGAACGCACAACCTGGCTACGAGGGAGATTTGGGCATGAGAGACGGAATGAGGGCACTGGCGGGATTCCTGGGACGGCGTCGCCGCTTGGTGGTCGCCGCGTGGGTCCTGATCGTCCTGCTTGCGCTTCCTTTCGCCATGAAACAGACCGACCACCTGACCGGTGGCGGCTTCAACGTTCCCGGCAGCCAGTCGATGAAGGTCAGCGAATCGCTGCAGGACGAATTCGGCTCGCAGGCGGACGGGATCGCCGTGGTGCTGAAGGCGGCGCCGGGGGCGAGCGCGGCCGATCGCTCGGCTGCGGTGGCGCGCCTGCAGGACGAGGTCGCGACCCTCGACGAAGTCACCCTGCCGCCGGCCACGGCGGCGCAGGCGCGGCGCCAGCTGCAGGGGACCGATGTGGTCCTGGTGCCGCTGCGCAGCAACCTCTCCTCGGATGAACTGATCGACTCCGCCGCGACCCTGCGCGAAGACCTCGCCCCGGGCACCGCCGACGCCGGCGTCACCCCCTACCTGGTCGGGCAGCCGACGATCTGGGCCGGGATGCAGGAAATCTCCAAGGAAGACCTGGCCAAGGCCGAGGCGACCGGCTTCCCGATCGTCGCGATCATCCTCCTCGTCGTCTTCGGCTCGCTCGCCGCGGCGGCGCTGCCGCTGGCGCTCGGCTTCGTCAGCGTGCTGGTCACCGGGGCGCTGATCTACTTCTTCTCGCTGCAGATCGAGACCTCGGTCTTCGTCACCAACATGGCCTCGATGATCGGGATCGGCGTCGCCGTCGACTACTCGCTCTTCATCCTCGCCCGCTACCGCGAGGAGCGAGAAGCCGGGCACGAGCCGGCCGAGGCGCGGGCGCTCTCGATGTCCACCTCCGGCCTCGCGGTCAGCTTCTCCGGCCTCGCGGTGATCATCTCCCTGGCCGGGCTGTGGATGGTCGACAACCAGGCGCTGCGCTCGATGGCGCTGGGGGCGATGACCGTGGTCGCGGTCTCGATCCTGACCGCGACGACGCTGCTGCCGGCGCTGATCGCGATGCTCGGCGACCGCGTCCTGCCGGGCGGGATCGTCGGCAGGGTCGAGGACTTCTTCCGGCGCCGCTTCTACCGGCGGAAGACCGCCCAACAGGCCGCGAGCGAGAAAAACCGCTTCTGGCGCGCCTGGACGGTGCGGGTGATGGGGCGCCCCTGGACCGCTGTGATCGGCGTCTCCGCCGTGCTCCTCTTCCTCGCCAGCCCGCTGCTCTCGATCGAAACCGGGACCGAAGCGATCGCCCAGTTCCCCAAGGGCAGCGATGTCCGGGTCGGGACCGAAATCGCCTCCCAGCAGCTGAACGGCGGCACCGACCCGGTGCAGATCGTCGCCAGCTTCGACGGCGAAAAGAACGTCGACAAGGCAGCGGTCGCCGGCTTCGTCCGCGAAGTCGGTAACACCGCCGGAGTCAGCGCCGTCGGGCAGCCGGTCTATGCCGGCGACGCCGTTCTGATCCAGGCGACTCCGAGCGCGCCGAGCGAGTCCGACGCGGCGGTGGCCCTGGTCTCCCGCCTCCGCGACACCGTCGTCCCCGCCTCGGCGCTGGCCCAGCAGGCTGAAGTCAACGTCGGCGGCGAGACCGCCCGCGGCGACGACGTTCGCCACCAGGTCGGCGGCTCGATGTGGAAGATCATCCTCTTCGTCCTCTCGCTCAGCTTCCTCGTCCTGATGGTGATGCTGCGCTCGGTGATCCTGCCGCTGAAGGCGGTGCTGATGAACCTGCTCTCGATCGGCGCGGCCTTCGGTGTCCTCGTCGCGATCTTCCAGTGGGGCTGGCTCGACGGCTTCCTCGGCTTCGAAAGCCAGGGGGCGCTGGACACGATCAACATCCCGCTGATCTTCGCCATCGTCTTCGGCCTCTCGATGGACTACGAGGTCTTCCTGATGTCGCGGATCCGCGAGCGCTACATGGTCCACGGCGAAAACGAACGCGCCGTCGCCGAGGGCCTCTCGACCAGCGCCCGGACGATCTCCTCGGCGGCGCTGATCATGACCTCGGTCTTCGCCGTTTTCGTCCTCACCGGGGTTCCGTCGATCAAGGAGCTGGGCCTCGGCTCGGCGGTCGCGATCGCCCTCGACGCCACCCTCGTCCGCCTGATCCTCGTCCCGGCGGCGATGAAGCTGATGGGCGAGTGGAACTGGTGGTTCCCGAGCTGGCTCGACAAGCTGATTCCTGACTTCAGCTTCGAGGGTGGGGAGTCGGAGCCCGAGCCGGTTAAGGCGTAAATGGAGGGGGGAGGCGGGTGCCCCTCTCCCAGAGACCGTCGCGCAGCTGGGCGGACTTGAGGGCGCAGTTGTGACTTCTTGAGCCTCTGGGAGAGGGGCACCCGCCTCCCCTGCGACGCGCTGGATAGCCAATAGGATGGGCTCCATGGGTGGAGATGAGATTGCGTTCGTCGGGGCGGCTAGGCAGGCGGAGATGGTTCGGACTGGGGAGGTTTCTCCTAAGGAGCTGGTGCAGCTCTGTTTGGATCGGATTGCTCGGCTTGATCCTGAGCTGAACTCTTTTCGCAAGGTCTTTGCTGAGAAGGCGCTGTTGGAAGCCGAGCAGGCTGAGGCTCGGATCAGGGCTGGGGAGGAGCGGCCTCTGCTCGGGGTGCCGATCGCTATCAAGGACGAAGTCGACGTCGCCGGGGAGATCAACACTCATGGCACCGACGCCTTTACCGAGCCGGCGAAGGCGGACTGCGAGATGGTGCGGCGGCTGCGCGAGGCCGGGGCGATCGTCGTCGGCCTGACGCTGCTGCCGGAGATGGCGATCTGTGGTTTCTCCGAGTCGGCGACCTACGGCGTTACCCGCAACCCTTGGAACCCGCAGCGGACCCCTGGCGGTTCCAGCGGCGGCTCGGGCTCGGCGGTCGCGGCCGGTCTGGTACCGATCGCCTCCGCCGGTGACGGCGCGGGGTCAATCCGGATTCCTGCATCTTCATGCGGGCTGTTCGGGCTGAAGCCGAGTCGCGGCCGCGTCTCCCTCGCGCCGAACCTCGAAGGCTGGCACGGGCTTGCGGCCGAAGGCTGCCTCAGCCGCTCGGTGATCGACACCGCGCTGTGGCTGGATGTCGTCTCCGGCGGCTCGCGTGAGCCCGAGGCGCCGCCGCCGCCCGACCGTCCCTTCGTCGAGTCCGCCAAAACGCCTCCGGGAAAACTGAAGGTCGCCTGGTCGACCCTGGCGCCCCGCGCGGTGGCGCCACCGACGGTCGACGGCTACGCGAAGGGCGCCGTGGCCGACGCCGCCGAGCTGCTCAGCGGGCTCGGGCACGAGGTCTCCCAGCGCGATCCCGACTGGGGCAACATCGGCAACAACATCACCGCCCGCTACCTCGGCGCGGTCGCGGACACCGTCAAGGAAGTGCCTCACCCGGAGCGGCTCGAACGCCGCACCCGCGGCTTCGGCCGACTCGGCTCGATCCTGCCCCGCAGCCTCTACGAGAAGGCCTGCAACGAGGGCCAAGCTTCGGACGCCGCCCGCGTCAATGCGATCTTCGACCACTGCGACGTGCTGGTGACGCCGGTGATGGGCGGCACCGCCCTGCCGATCCGGCGCTGGGAGAGCAAAGGCGCTCTGCAGACCGTGCTGGGGATGAGCCGCTTCTATCCCTACTGCGTCCCCTGGAACCATCTCGGCAACCCGGCGATGGCGGTGCCCGCCGGCATCTCGCCCGAGGGGATGCCGCTCTCGATCCAGGTCATCGGCCGCCCCGGCGACGAGGCGACGCTGATCTCGCTGGCCGCCCAGCTCGAGGCCGAGCGGCCCTGGGCGGACCAGCGCCCGCCGATCTCCTAGCGCTCTAGTTGAAGACCTTGCGGAGGCGGGCCAGGTCTTTGACCTTGCCGCGGGGGCGGATGCGGCGCTGCAGCATCATCTTCAGCTGATTGGCGTCGGGTTTGCCGGCGGCGATCCAGTCGCCCCAGCTGGTCTCCAGCGTGACGTTGGCATTCGGGGCTTCGCCCGGCTCGGCGCGGGTCGAGCCGTTGTCGAGCACGAGGTGCCACGGTTCGGCGTCGGTGAAGCGCCACTGGACGATGAAGGGCGAGCCGTTGGCGGCGGCCGGGTCGGCGACGCGGGCGATCAGGTCGAAGTAGAGGCGCTGGATCTCCGGGTCCTTGCTTGGCGGCGGCCCTTCCGGAGAGCCGATCACGCCGGCCATCATCATCTTCACCTGGCGCTCCGCGAGGCCCCTCTCGTCGTCCTCGGGCGGGAAGGGGAAGACGCCAGGAGGGAACTCCTCGGTCGGGAAGCCGATCGTCCGCCAGCGCTGGCGGATCAGTTTCATCCCGAAGGAGTAAATGTCCTCGAGGGTGAAGCCGTAGCACTCGGTGTAGGAGCGGTCCATGTTCGGCGGCGAGAAGACGGCGGGGCCGTAGGGCAGGGTTTCGCGCAGTAACTCGACCACCGCAGCGCGGTTTTCCTGCCAGCCAGGCGTCGGCTCGTTGAGCAGCTCGGAGAGGACCTTGACGCCGAAGCCGATGTGGCGCTGCTCGTCGCGGGAGACGTTCTCCATCCCGGCGGTGAAGCCGGGCATCGTCTCCTCGGAGGCGAAGAAGTCCTCGATGAAGTGCTGGCCCGGCTGGGCGAGGCTGCCCTCGACGATCAGGTGGTAGAGGGTGATCGCCTGGCAGAACTTCGCCACCGAGCGGTCCTTGCGCAGTTCCTCGGCCATCACGTCGAGGCGGTCGAAGATCCCGCGGTAACCCCAGTTGAGCTGCGGCAGGGTGGAGGAGAGGGTCTGCTGGATCGAGTCGCCACCGACCCCGATCACCTCCTTGAAGAAGCGGTGGAAGAAGATCGAGTGGCGGACCTCGTCGACCTGCTGGGTGGCGAGGAAGTAGGACATCTCCTCGGTCGGCGCGGCGGTGACGTAGGGCGCGAGGGTGTCGGCGACCCGGTCCTCGCCGTAATAGAACATCGAGTAGATCCACATCGCCGAGCGTCGCTGGATGTCGCTCAGCGCCTCCCAGCCGGCGCGGTCCTTGGAGAAGTCGAGGTCGTAGGCGTTCCAGTTGCCCTGCTCCCAGCGCTGGTACAGGTCCGTATAGGTGATGTTGTCCATCAGGCGCTGGGAAGCGACGCTCATCGTGTCTCCTTTTGGTGTCGCAGTCGGAAGCTCGGAGACTACCGCGATCCTGGCTGCTTAGCCAGGATCGATCTCGCGCTTGAGGATCTTGCCGGTCGGGCCTTTGGGCAGCTCGTCCATGAACCAGACCTGGCGTGGGTACTTATAGGCGGCGATCCGCTCCTTGACGTATGCGCTGACTTCCTCCGGGGTCAGCTCCTCGCCCTCGTGGAGGACGACCGCGGCGCCGATCTCCTCGCCCCACTGGTCGTGGGGGACGCCGAGGACGGCGGCTTCGCGGATCTTCGGGTGCTCGTAGAGCACCTCCTCGACCTCGCGCGGGTAGACGTTGTAGCCGCCGCGGATGATCAGGTCCTTCTTGCGGTCGACGATGAAGAAGTAGCCGTCCTCGTCGACCCGGGCCATGTCGCCGCTGTGAAACCAGCCGCCGCGCATCGTCTCCGCCGTCGCCTCCGGTTTTTCCCAGTAGCCCTTCATCACGTTGTGGCCGCGGATCACGATCTCGCCGACCTCGCCCTGCGCCACCTCGGCGTCGTCCTCGTCGACGACCTTCATCTCGACCTCACGCAGCGGCGTCCCGATCGAGCCCGGCTTGCGCTCCCGGCCGGGGTGGTTGGAGCTCGCCACCGGCGAGGTCTCGGAGAGGCCATAGCCCTCCAGCAGTTCGCACTCGAATGCCTGCTCGAAGCCGCGCAGCACCTCGACCGGCATCGAGGCGCCGCCGGTGATGCAGATCCGCAGCGAGGAGGTGTCGAAGTTCTCGCGGCCGGGGTGGTGGAGCAGTGCCCCGTACATCGTCGGCACTCCGTAGAAGTGGGTGACGCCGTCGCGTTGCAGGAGCTCCAGCGTCTCGCCGGGGTCGAATTTCGGCAGCAAGGTGAGGGTCGCGCCGACCCGCATCGAGGCGTTCATGCTCACCGTTTGGCCGAAGGAGTGGAAGAGCGGCAACGCACCGAGGGCAATGTCGCCCTCGTTGATCCAGCAGGTGGTCTGGGAAGCGATCTCGGCGTTCCGCGAGAGGTTGAAGTGGGTCAGCTCGGCGCCCTTCGGTTTGCCGGTCGTGCCCGAGGTGTAGAGAATCACGGCCGTATCCTCGAGGTCGGTATCGGTGACCTTGGTGGCCGGCTCGTACTCGCCAAGCAGCTCGGCGAAGGCCGCCGGCTCGACCTCGATCAGCTCGACGTCGGCTTCGGTCGCGCCCTCCCGCGCGTCCTCACCGAAGCCGTGCCAGGAGAGCAGCAGCTTGGCGCCGGAGTCTTCGAGATAGAAGGCGATCTCGCGCCGCTTCAGGAGCACGTTCATCGGCACGACGACGCCGCCGGCCCGCAGTACGCCGTAGTAGGCGATCGGGAACTCGAGGACGTTGGGCAGCATCACCCCGACCCGGTCGCCCTGCTCGAGCCCCTTCTCGCGCAGCAGTGCCGCCAGGCGGGCGCTGCGGTCGTCGAGATCGGCGTAGGGCAGCTCGAGCCCGTCGAGGCGCACGGCGACCGAGGTCGGCGTCCTCGCGGCGCTCTCGGTGACGATCGATGCGAGATTCAGGCCCATCGGTGTCCTCCCCGGATCAGTTTCTCCCCGTCGCCAGTCTAGACCGACTGTCTACTTCGCTAGGCTCGCCGCGATGGAGGACCTCGGCCATCCCGTCTCCTACCTCGTGGCGAAACGAGGGACCCCCGTCTTCTCCAGCGACGGGCAAAAGCTGGGCCGCGTCGTGGAGGTATCCGCTGCGCCGGAGGCCAACATGTTCGACGGAATCGTCTTTGACACCACCCGGGGGCCTGGCGGCAAGCGGTTCGTCGACGCTCCCGAGGTCGGTCAGATCTACGAGCGCGGCGTGGTGCTCAAGATTGACGCCGCGGAGGTCGACTCGCTTCCGAAACGACGGCCCTGAGCGAGAGGCGTTCGGGCGCGCTGTTCGCCTTAAGATGCGCCGATGAAAAAGTTTTTCCTGATCGTTCTGGCGATGGCGGCGATTCTCGCCCTGTGCTCGGTCGGCTGTGGCGACTCCGGATCCACGGAGACCACCAAGTCCTACGCTCGCTTCCGGATCCCCGTGGGCGTGCCCCCAATCCGCTACGAAAAGGAGCTCAAGTTCAAACCCGACGGCCTGGCGGGCACGGAGTTCAAGCCTGTTTTCCCCAATGGGCCGCCCCCCGAATACCTCGCGTCTCAGGACCTTCTCGACGGGATCGGGAATATCGCCGCTGAAGGGGACACCATCACTGTTCAGTACGTCGGAGCGCTCTATGGCTCGAAGAGGAAGTTCGCCTCGTCGTGGGACGAAGGCCACCCCTTCACCTTTACGCTCGGCAGGGGCGAGGTGATCCAGGGTTGGGAAGACGGGCTGGTGGGGCTGGAGACTGCGGATCGTCGCGAGCTGGTGATCCCCCCCACGCTTACCGGGGGCGGCACTCGGATGAAGGGAGTTCCCTCGGGCGAGACGCTCATCTACGTGGTCGAGTTGCTCAAAGTGCACAGCAGTTAGCCTGCTATTACGCGTCATCTCGCGGTCGAATATCGGCTGGCTCGCTTAGGATGCCGGCCATGCAAAAACTTCCCCTGATCATCAGCGCCTTCCTAGCCGTGCTCGTCGTGGGCTGCGGGAGCGATTCCTCTACGACCTCGCCCTCGACTGCGGCTTCGACCGAAGAAGCGGCAACTCCGAAGGAAGCCGAATCGACGAAGAAGAAGACGAAGCCTACGGTGGCGGTGCCGAAGGGCGCGCCGCCGAAGTCGCTGGAAGTCAAGGACCTCGAAGAAGGCACCGGCGTCACCGCCAAATCCGGCGACGTCGTCAAAGTCAACTACGTCGGCGTGAACTACAAGACCGGCAAGGAATTCGACGCCTCCTGGTCGCGCGGCGAACCGTTCATCTTCACGCTCGGCGCCGGCGAAGTCATCCCCGGTTGGGATCAGGGAATCGAAGGGATGAAGGTCGGCGGCCGCCGCGAGCTGATCATCCCGCCTGAACTCGGCTATGGCTCCGCCGGTTCACCGCCGGTGATCCCGCCGAACGAAACGCTGGTTTTCGTCGTAGATCTCGAATCCGTCGAATAGCGGGTCTGATCTACGCAGTGATCGATGCCGGGATGATCGGGCGATGTCAGCGCCGATCGTCGAACGACTGACCGCCCAGGCGCTATCCGGCGAACCGCTGCGCTCGCCCGAGGCAGTAGCCGAGCGCTTGCTGGCGGTGCAGGGGCAGGACCCACGCGGGGCGCGGTTGGCGGTGCGGGCGCGGACCGAGGGCGTGACCGCGGCCGGCGTCGACCGAGCGCTGAGCGAGGACCGCTCGCTGCTGATCACCTGGCTCAACCGGGGGACGCTCCACCTGATTCGCAGCGAGGACTACCCGTGGCTGCATGCATTGACGACGCCGCCGTTGCTGACCTCCAACTCGCGGCGGTTGCGACAGGAGGGGGTCAGCGTTGACGCTGCCGAGCGTGCGGTAAAGGTGATCGAGAAGGCGCTGGCAGAGGACGGCCCGCAGACCCGGGTGCAGCTGCGCGGGCGGCTCGACGCCGCCGGGGTCCCGACGGCGGGGCAGGCGCTGATCCACCTCCTCTTCCTCGCGACCCTGCGCGGGATCGCGATCCGCGGGCCGATGATCGGCAGGGAACACGCCTACGTCCTCGTCCGCGACTGGCTCGGGAAGCAGGAGCCGGTCGACCGCGACGCGGCGCTGGCCGAGCTGGCCCGTCGCTACCTGGTGGGCCACGGTCCCGCCGACGACCGCGACCTCGCCCGCTGGGCGGGGCTGCCGCTGCGCGACGCGCGCGCCGGTCTGGCGGCGATCGCAGCTGAGCTGGAGCAGCGCGCGGACGGGCTCGTCGATCTGAAGGGGCGAACGGCACCCGCGCCGCTGCCGTCCCCGCGACTGCTCGGCGCCTTCGACCCGCTGCTGCTCGGCTGGACCTCGCGGGAGGAAGTGGTCGGTCCGCACAAGCTCTTGGTCACCAACAACGGGATCTTCAGACCGTTTGCGCTGGTGGACGGCCGCGCGGTCGCGACCTGGAAGCTCGCCGCGGGCAAGGTGACGATCGAGCACTTGAGCGAGGTGGGGAAGAAAGACGCCGCCGCGCTCGAGGAAGACGCCGAGGCCGTGCTGCGGTTTCTGGGTTCCGATTCCGCTGGTTAGCGGCCGGACAGTCGGATACTGTCGATTCCGATCAGCAGTCCGGTCTCCGCGGAGGCCGCCCATCCCTACAAAACCCAGGAGCTGAAGCCAATGACTTTTGGCGATGCGGTTAGAGACGGACTCTCCAAATACGTGACCTTCAGCGGGCGGTCCTCACGCGCCGCTTACTGGTGGTGGTTCCTCTTCGCGCTTCTCGTGGGCGTCGCCGCAGAGATCGTCGACGCGATCCTGGGCACCTTTGTGTTCTCCGTCATCGTCGGTTTGGGCCTCTTCCTCCCGGGCCTCGCTGTACTCATCCGCCGATACCACGACGCCGGCCACAGCGGTTGGTGGGTCCTGCTCTGGATCGTCCCGGTGGTGGGAATCGTCGTCTGGCTGATCTTCACCCTGACCGACAGCAAGCCTCCCAACGAGTGGGGCGACGGGCCCGACACCGACGTCACGACCGTCCAGCCGCCGTCGTCGGACCCGCCGGTCCAGCCCAGCTAGGCAGGGCTGGGCGGATCCTCGTCGAGTCGGGGCGGCATCGCATCGCCGGTCGCCGGCGGTGCGGGCTGTCCCGGCAACGGCTCGGCTTCCAGCTCCCAGACGTGGTTGAGGGCGACCTGCAGGTAGGCGAAGAACGCCGGTGAGAGCAGCAGGTAGAGAAGGATCGAGATCCAGCCGCTGACGGGCTCTTTGCCGGCCACTTTCGCCGCGCCCATCACCCGCTTAGTTCCGCGCCAGTAGCTGACCAGCGGCGGGACGATGATGAGAAAGCCGGGAAAGAGGGCTAGCAGCGAGTTGGTCGGGTTCTGGCCGAGATCGAAGCCCTTGGCCTCGCCGTAGGCCTTCAGCTCCTTGTTGATCCTGAACCACCAGACCAGGTGGTAGATGCCAAAGGTAATGAACGGCAGCAACGCCACGGCCCACGGATTGCGGACCTTCACCTCCTGCTCGGTGCCGCGAATCTTCATCTCGTAAGCCATTGCTCTCCGTTCGAATCGTGTACGGGCTCGGTTGAACCTAACGCCGGATTCGACGCCGTCAACGAATCTCCGCTTGATTCGGCGGCTCAGCCCAGCTTCGGCGAGCGCCAGGGGGCTTCGAGCCGCCCGACCAGATCGTCGCCGAGGCCCTCGATCGGGACTCGGACCTGCTCGAGGGAGTCGCGGTCGCGGAGGGTGACGGTGTCGTCGTCCATCGTCTGGTGGTCGACGGTGATGCCCCAGGGAGTGCCGATCTCGTCTTGGCGGCGGTAGCGCTTGCCGATCGAGCCGCCCTCGTCGAACTCGGTGGGGAGGCGGCGGCGGAGGTCGGCGAAGATCTCACGGGCCTTCTCCGGCATGCCCTCTTTGGAGACGAGGGGGAGGACTGCCACCTTGACCGGAGCCAGGCGTGGGTGCAGGCGGAGGACGGTGCGCTGGCGGCCCTCGACCTCCTCGACCTCGTAGGAGTCGACGAGGAAGGCGAGGGTGGCGCGGTCGGCGCCGGCGGCGGGCTCGATCACGTGGGGGACGTAGCGCTCTTTGGTCTGCTGGTCGAAGTACTCGAGCTTCTCGCCGGAGAACTTTGCGTGCTGGGTGAGGTCGAAGTCGCCGCGGTCGGCGATCCCCTCCAGCTCCGACCAGCCGATCGGGAAGAGGTACTCGATGTCGCTGGTCGCCGAGGAGTAGTGCGATAGCTCGTCCTCGCCGTGGGCGCGGACCCGCAGGTGGTCGGGGCGGATGCCGAGCTCGGTGTACCAGCGCTCGCGCTCGTCCATCCAGTGCTGGTGCCACTTCTTCGCGTCGGCCGGCGGGACGAAGAACTCCATCTCCATCTGCTCGAACTCGCGGGTGCGGAAGATGAAGTTGCCCGGGGTGATCTCGTTGCGGAAGGACTTGCCGACCTGGGCGATCCCGAACGGCGGCTTCTTGCGGGCGAAGCCGAGCACGTTCTTGAAGTTGATGAAGATGCCCTGGGCCGTCTCCGGGCGCAGGTAGACGGTCGAGCCCTCCTCGGCGACCGGGCCGACGTGGGTTTCAAACATCAGGTTGAACTGGCGCGGCTCGGAAAGCTCACCGCCGCACTGGGGGCAGAGCAGCTCGGCGTCGGGGTCGCCGCCCGCGGCCTCGACCGCCTCGCGCAGATGGTCCTCGCGCCAGCGCTTCTTGCACTTGCCGAGGCACTGGACGAGCGGGTCGGTGAAGCCTTCGAGGTGGCCGGAGGCCTCCCATACCCGCGGGTGCTGGAGGATCGCCGAGTCGAGGGCGACGATGTCGTCGCGCTCCTGCAGCATCGCCTTCCACCACTCGGCCTTGACGTTGCTCTTCAGCAGGACGCCGTAGTGGCCGTAGTCGTAAGTCGAGCCGAGGCCGCCGTAGATCTCCGAGGAGGGGAAGACGAAGCCGCGGCGTTTGCACAGGGCGACGATCTCCTCCATCGTCACCTCGGTCGGTCGCGTTCCCTGCTCGGTCGCCATGGCGGGAAAGGTAGCGGCTGCGATAATCCCGCGGCCCGATGCCTATCTATGAGTACAAATGCGAGAACGGCCACGTCTTCGACGTGATCCAGAAGATGACCGAGGAGCCGCTGCGCGAGTGCCAGGAGTGCGGCGCGCCCGCGGCCCGGGTCCTGAGCGCCCCGGCGATCCACTTCAAGGGCTCAGGCTTCCACAACACCGACTACGGGACCAAGCGGGGCGGCGGCAACGGCGGCTCCGAGGGCGGTGGCGAGTCGGGTTCGGGCTCCGATTCGGGTTCGTCCGATTCGAAGTCGGACTCGAAGAAGAGCGAGTCGAAGTCGGACTCGAAGCCGGCCGCCTCGACTGCCGACTGAGCCGGCCGATGTCGAGCGAGGTCCGGGTCGGCCTGGTCTGGCGCTTCGCCTTCGGGGTCGCCGCGATCGCCGCGCCCGTCCTCGCCTACGCGGTGACCGCGCTGCTGGTCGACGGGCACGCGAAGAAGGAGTACTTCGAAGCGGTCTCCCAGATCCTGCCGGTGCTGCTGCTGGCGCTGGCGATCGAGCAGCGCTACTTCACCCGCGCCGGCCGCGAACGGGCGCCTGAGTCGCCGCTGCAGTTGGAGCTGGCCGGACGCCGCCTCGACAACCGGACGATGGCCCGCTGGTACACGCTCGCGGCCCGCGTCTACGCGCTGGTCGTCCTCTTCCTGCTCGGCTTCGGTGAGTGGATCGCGGTCGAAGTCTTGGCCACCGGCCAGTCGTCCACCGCCGACCTGAAGAACACCGCGGGTTCGCTCGCGGCGGGCTTCACCGCCCTGATCGTCAGCGCCCTGGTCGGGACGAAACGGACCGCCGACTGACAACTGGCGACTTATGGGTCCTATAGCGCCCATAACTCGCCACTTGCGGCTCGCTCAACCGTGGAGGAACCTGTGGACCGCCTTCTGGCGGACCGACTCCGGGACTTCGATCGAGCCTTCCGGGCCTTCGCCGCAGGCGGTTCGTTCCTTCTCGCAGAGGACTTCGGCCGGGGCGCTGCCGCCGATTCCGGCGGCGAGGATCAGCTGCGGCATCGTCAGGAAGCCCATATCGCTGACGAAGGCCTTCGGCGCGTCCCAACCGATGATCGGGCCGTGGATGATGTTGTAGGGAAGGCGGAGCGGGTCGGTGAGGCGGCTCTTGATCCCGTTGATCACTTCCTGCTGGGCGTGCTCGCGGCTGAGGTCGTCATAGCCGCCGAGCGAGTAGACGCTCTTGCCGGGGCCGGGGCATTCGCTGACGTGGCGGATCCGCGAGTAGGCGAGGGCCTTTTCGCCGTCGAGGGTGTTCTCGCCCTTGTGCAGGCGCAGGCTGACTCCGCCCTGGCCGCCGCCGGCGCCGCCGGAGATGTCGGCGCAGAGCTTGACCGGGACGTCGATCTTGACCCCGCCGACGGCGTCGATCAGGTCTTCGAAGCCGGTGAAGTCGACGATCGCGACGTGGTCGATCTGGATCCCGAGGAACCGTTCGATCGTCTTGATCTGCAGCGCGGCGCCGCCGTAGGCGAAGGCTGCATTGATTTTCGTCGGTGCGTTGCCGGGGATCTCAGCGAAGGAGTCGCGGGGGATCGAGAGTTTGCGGAAGGTGCCGCCGCCGGCCCGGATCAGCATCAGGGTGTCGGCACGGAATTCGCCTTCGTAGCAGGGCTTGTGCGGCTTCTCGCCCTTCGACTGCTGTTCGAAACACTCCTCGGAGGTGTTGCCGTCGCTGCTGCCCGGCGGGCGCGCGTCGGTGCCGAGGACGAGGATCGTCTGCGGCTTGAAGAGCAGGAATGGGTTGCCGTGCAGGGCGTCTCGCGCTTCGCCGGAGAGCTTGAAGGACTGGAGCTGGGCGGAGATCCCGAAGGCGAGGAGGCTGATCAGGATCCAGGCGAGGGCGGCGATGCCGATCCATTTGAGGACCCGGCGGACGTTGAACGGCGCCCGTGGCGCGCCCGGCCTCCGCGGCTCACGCTCCTTGCGTGGCTTTCGTGAAGGCAACCTTGCACGGTCGCGCAGGGATGACAGATCCGCGCCTTTCAGGCGGGAAAAGAGCCCCTTGCGGGAGCGGTAGACCCTGTATTCGGGCGGCTCGGGGGGCCGCTGGTCGCCGTCGGAGGTCATGAAGGGCTAGAAATCATGGCGATGCAGCCGGTTATTCGCCCCCCAGCCTCCCGCTCCTCGTGAGCAGCCCGGAGACGATCGGGGTCGATCTCGGCGGCACGAAGATGCTGGTCGGGGTCCTTTCCGGCACCGAACCGCTCTACGAACAGCGCGAGGCTTCGACCGGTCAGACCGAGGACGAGCTGGTCGAGCTGCTGGTCCGCGAGGTGAAAGACGCGCATCAGGCGCGCCCCGACGCCGTCGCCGTCGGGCTCGGGATCCCGGCGACGATCGACCACGACAAAGGGGTCGCCGTCGCAGCGGTCAACCTGCCGCTCTCCGAGGTCCCGATCCGGGAGATCGTCTCCAAGGCGGTCGGCCTGCCGGTCTTCGTCGACAACGACGCCAACGTCGCCGCCTACGCCGAGTACCTCTACGGGGCGGCGCAGGGGAAGCCGCACACGGTGATGCTGACCGTCGGCACCGGGATCGGCGGTGGCCTCGTCCTCAACGGCGAGATCTACCGCGGCTCGACCGGCGCCGGGGCCGAGCTCGGCCACATCGTGATCGATGCCGACGGGCCGCCCTGTCAAGGCAGCTGCCCCAACCACGGCTGCGTCGAGGCGCTCGCCTCTGGCACGGCGCTGGGTCGCGAGGGACGGGCGGCGGCCGAAAGCTCGCCCGACTCTGCGATCGGCAAGATGCTCGCCGAGGGCCGCGAGGTCGACGGCCACGCGGTCACCGAGGCGGCGCTCGCCGGCGACGAAGTCGCCGTTGGTGTCTTCAACCTCATAGGCACCCGGCTCGGGATAGCGTGCACCAGCCTCGCCAATATCTTCCAGCCGAACGCGATCGTGGTCGGCGGCGGGGTGATCGCCGCCGGCGACCTGCTGCTGGACCCGGCCCGGCGAGAGCTGGCTGAATCGGCGCTGAACCCGATGAACAAGACGCCGATCCTGGAAGCGACGTTGGGCAACGACGCCGGGATGATCGGCGCCGCCGCGATGGCCCGGGACGAGCTGGTCGCGGTGGGCGGCTGATGCCCGGCTGCCTCTACGTCTGCCCGACCCCGATCGGCAACCTCGACGACCTCACCTCGCGGGTGCGCGAGGCGCTGGTCGGCGCCGACTTCATCGCCTGCGAGGACACCCGCCGCACCGGCTCGCTGCTGGACAAGCTGGGGATCCGCCCGGCGCCGCGGCTGATCTCCTTCCACGAGGGCAACGAAGCCGCCCGCGCGGTCGAGCTTGCGCAGCGGATCGAACGCGGCGACGTTGTCTCGCTCGTCTCCGACGCGGGGATGCCGGCGATTTCCGACCCCGGCTTCAAGCTGATCCGCCGCTGCATCGACCGCGACCTCGAGGTGATCGTCCTGCCCGGGCCATCGGTTGTCCCGGTCGCGCTGGTCGCCTCTGGCCTGCCGACCGACCGTTGGCGCTTCGAGGGCTTCCTGCCGCGCCGGGCAGGGGAGATGGAGCGCGTCCTGCGCTCGGCCGAGACCGTCGTCGCCTTCGAGTCGCCGCGCCGCGTCGGCGAGTCCCTCGCCGCCCTTGCTTCCCTCGCCCCCGACCGCGAGGCGGCCGTCTGCCGCGAGCTGACCAAGGTCCACGAGGAGGTCGCCCGTGGCACCCTGGCCGAACTCGCCCGCCGCTTTCGCAGCGACACCAAAGGCGAGATCGTCCTCGTCATCGGCCCCGCCGCCTCCGACGAGCACGACAAAGACGTCGGCTTCGCCGTCGACGCCCTCCGCCACCTGGTCCAGTCTGGGGCGCGGCCCCGCGCCGCCGCCAGCGTCGTCGCCGCCCTCACCGGAACGCGGGCGAACGACCTCTACAAGGCCCTGACCGGCCGCGAGGCACGCAAGTAGCCGAGTTCCCGGCAGCAGCGCTTTGTCTTCGGCTAGCGTGGGAGCTTCGATGAGCGACGCCAGTTTCTACGTCACCACTCCGATCTACTACGTCAACGCGGAGCCGCACCTGGGGCACGCTTATTCGACGATGGCTGCGGATGTGCTGGCTCGGCACCATCGGCAGCGGGGGGACGACGTCTTCTTCCTCACCGGCACCGATGAGCATGGGGAGCCGGTGGAGAACGCGGCGAAGAAGGCGGGGGTGACGCCGCAGGAGCTGGCCGACACGAATGCGGCGAAGTTCGAAGGGCTGATGCCGACGATCGGGGCGACCAACGATTTCTTCATCCGCACCAGCGATCCGCGGCACACGGAGCGGGTTGCGGAGATCATGCAGCGGGTCTACGACAACGGCTGGGTGACCAAGGGGGTCTACGAAGGCTGGTACTGCCCGCGCTGCGCCGACTTCAAAACCGAGCGGGAGCTGGGGCCCGGCAACACCTGCCCGATCCACGAGATCCCGCTGCAGAAGGAACGGGAGGAGAACTACTTCTTCAAGCTCTCCGCCTTCCAGGGCCAGCTCGAAGGCCTTTATGAGGAGCGGCCGGACTTCGTCGTGCCGGACTTCCGCCGCAACGAGGCGCTCTCGTTCATCAAAGGCGGTCTCGAAGACGTCTCGCTCTCGCGTCCCAGCCTCAAATGGGGGCTGCCGCTGCCATGGGACCCCGAGCAGCGGATGTACGTCTGGTTCGACGCCCTCCTCAACTACGTGACGGCGCTGCGGTTCGCCCGCGAGGACACGGACCTGACCGACCGCTTCTGGCCAGCCGACCTGCACGTGATGGCGAAGGACATCCTCAAGTTCCACGCGGTCATTTGGCCGGCGCTCTGCCTCGCCGCCGAGATCGAGCCGCCGCGGCGGATGGTGATCCATGGCTACCTGCTGATGGGCGAGAAAAAGATGTCGAAGAGCCTCGGCAACGTGCTCGACCCCTTCGCGGTGATCGACCGCTTCGGCGCCGACGCGCTGCGCTTCTATCTCTTCCGCGAGGTCAGCTTCGGCCAGGACGGCGCCGTCTCCACCGCCGGCTTCGAGCAGCGCTACGAGTCGGAGCTGGCCAACGACTACGGCAATCTCGCCAGCCGGGTGCTGGCGATGGTCGACCGCTACCGCGACGGGACCGTGCCGCTGGGACAGGTCGATGCGGTCCTCGCCGAGGACTTCGAAGGCGCGGTCGCGCGCTTCAGCGATCTGCTCGACCGGGCCGAGCTGACCCAGGCGCTCGACCTCGTCTGGACCCTCGTCCGGCGCCTCAACCGCTACGTCGAGGAGACCCAGCCGTGGGTCCTCGCCAAGGACGAGGCCGACCCCGAGCGCCTCGACGAAGTCCTCTACAACCTGATCGAGGGCCTGCGGATGACGACGCTGCTGCTCGTCCCCTACCTGCCGGGGGCAAGCGAGACGCTGCTGGCGGCGCTGGCCGAAGAGGGGGGCAGCCTGGCCGAGCTCGGCTCCCGCGAGGGCGGCCAGCAGGTCGAGCGGGTGCCGCAGCTCTTCCCGAAGATCGAATAGCGGTGGGACTTTTGGTCGCTATAACGACCAAAAGTCACACCGCTATGAACTCAGCAGCTCTGGCCCGATCTCCCCGGGGCGGGTGAGGCCGCAGAGGGCCATCGTCAGGTCGAGCTCGGCGAGGACCATCTTCAGCACCGCTTCGACGCCGGCCTGGCCGTCTAGCGCCAGGCCCCATATATAAGGACGGCCGAGGCAGACGGCGTCGGCTCCGAGGGCGAGTGCCTTGAGGACGTCGGCGCCGCTGCGGACGCCGCTGTCGAAGAGGATCGTGAGGTCGTCGCCGGCCGCGGCGGCGATCGCCGGCAGCGCGTCGAGCGAGGCGATCGCACCGTCGACCTGGCGGCCGCCGTGGTTGGAGACGACGATCCCGTCGATCCCGCGCCGCGCCGCCTCGCGGGCGTCGTCGGGATGCTGGATTCCCTTGATCACGATCGGCAGCGAGGTCATCTCGCGCAGCTGGGCGAGGTCGTCCCAGTTCAGCGACGGGTTCGCCTGGATGCCGAGGAAGTGGCCGGTCGCTGCGCCGACGTCCTCCTCCGGCGGCTTCTCGAGGGCGGCGCGGAAGACCGGGTCCTGGAAGTAGTTGGCGACGCCCATCCCGTTGAGGAACGGCAGCCAGGCTTGCTGCAGGTCGCGCGGCTTCCAGCCGGGAATGAAGGTGTCGACGGTGAGGACGATCGCGCCGTATCCGGCCCGCTCGGCCCGCTCGACCATGCTGCGCGCCAGCTCCAGGTCGTTGGGCCAGTAGAGCTGGAACCAGCGCGGCGCGTCGCCACCCGCCTCGGCGATCTCCTCGAGCGAGAAGTGGGCGGCGGTGCTGGCGATCATTGGCACCCCGACCGCGGCGGCGGCGCGGGCGGTCGCCAGCTCGCCGTCGGAATGGACGACCTTCTGGACCCCGATCGGGGCCAGCAGCAGCGGCGCCGGCATCGCCGTCCCCAGGAGCGTGGTCGATAGGTCGCGCTCGGCGACGTCGCGCAGCATCCGCGGCACGATCCGGCGGGGCCGGAAGGCCTCGGTGTTGGCGTCGATCGTGTCCTCGCTGCCGGCGCCCGCCCAGACGTAGTTGGCGGCTTTGGGGTCCATCGCCGCCTTCGCCCGCTCCTCCAGGTCGGCGACTGCGACCGGAATCGCCGGCGTCTCGCCGCCGAGGCCGCGGGCGTAGATCTCGCGGTAGTAGTCGGCGAAGTCCGGCATCGGGCGAAGGATAGGCTGACCCGTCCGATGATCGACTCCCACACGCACCTCTTCCTCTGCGACGGCGAGGAGGCCGAGCTGGTCGCGGCCGCCGCCGCGGCGGGAGTCAACCGGATGCTGACGATCGGGATGGGGGCAGAGTCGAACCCGGTCGCGGTGGCGAGCGCCGAGCGCCACGAGGCCGTCTTCGCCGCGGTCGGACGCCACCCGAACGACGCCACCGGCTTCGACGACGACGCGGCCGAGGAAATCCGCCGGCTCGGCGCCCACCAGAAGGTGCGGGCGATCGGCGAGACCGGGCTCGACTTCTACCGCGACAGCGCCGCGCCGGATGATCAGAGGCGCGCCTTCGCGGCGCAGATAGCGATCGCGCGGGAGCTGGGCCTGCCGATCGTGATCCACGCCCGCGACCCGGAGGGCGAGACCGCCGCCACCGACGAGATCTTCGCCACGCTCGACGCCGAGGCCGGCGACGCCCCGGTGATCCTCCACTGCTTCTCGGCCCCGCACCGGGTCGGCGACGCGGCCGAGCGCGGCTGGTACTGCTCGTTCGCGGGCAACGCCACCTACCCGAGCGCCAAAGAGCTGCTGTTTGCGGCCGCGAAGGTGCCGGAGGACCGCATCCTGGTCGAGACCGACGCGCCCTACCTGGCGCCGCAGTCGATGCGCGGCAAGCGCAACCAGCCCGCCTTCGTGGTCGAGACCGCGCGCGAGATCGCCGCCGTGCGCGGCGTCTCCTACGAGGAGCTGGAGCGCACGGTCGAGGCCAACGCCCGGTCCCTGTTCGGCTGGTAGTGAGATGGCCTGATGGTCCGCCTCGGGCAGAACTTCCTCGCCGATCCCAACCTGCTCGACGCGATCGTCCGCGACGCCGAGCTGGAGCCGGGCGACGTCGTGCTCGAGGTCGGGGCGGGGGAAGGGGTGCTGAGCGGGCGCCTTGCCGCCGCTGCGTCGCACTTACACACGGTCGAGATCGACCGCGGCCTGGAGCCCGCGCTGGCCCCGCTCGCGATGCTGCCGAACGTCGAGTTGCACTGGGGGGACGCGATGAAGCTCGACCTAACCTCCTTCGCCCCGGCGCCGAGCGCGATGGTCGCCAACCTGCCCTACTCGGTGGCAACGCCGCTGATCCTGCGGACGATCGAGCAGCTGCCCTCGCTGCAGCGCTGGACGGTGATGGTGCAGCGGGAGATCGCCGATCGACTGCGGGCCGGGCCGGGGAGCCGCACCTACGGATCGCCGAGCGCGGTCGCTCAGCTCGCCTGCGAGGTCGAACTGGTTCGCGGGGTCGACCCGGCCGTCTTCAAACCGCGGCCGCGGGTGGACTCGGCGATCCTGCGCCTGCGCCGCACCGGTCCCGGCGCCGACGCCGAGACGCGGAAGTTGATCCGCGCCGCCTTCGCCCACCGGCGCAAGTCCCTGGCGCGCTCGCTCGAGCACGCCGAGCCGGGCAGCCTGGCGCCAGCCCGCGCGGCGCTCGCTGAGCTCGGCCTGCCGGAAGACTCCCGGGCCGAGGCGCTGGCGCCGGAGCAATTCGCCGCCCTCTCCGCGAAGCTGCGCGGTTGATGCTGCTGCGCGCCCCGGCCAAGCTCAACCTCTGCCTCTACCTGGGCCGTCCGCGCGAGGACGGGCTGCACGAACTCTGCTCGCTGTTCGAGCCGCTGGAACTGGCCGACCTGATCACGGTGACGCCGGCCGAGCGCGACGAAGTCATCTGCCCGGGGGTGGAGGGGGAGAACCTCGCCGCGAAGGCGCTCGCTGGCCTGCGCGAGCGCGGTTGGGAGCGCGAGCCGCTGCGGATCGAGATCGAGAAGCGGGTGCCGGTCGCCGCCGGTCTCGGCGGGGGCAGCGCCGACGCGGCCGCGGTCCTGCGCCTGGCCGCGGGCGAGGTTGCCGATCTGCCCGAGCTGGCGCTGGAGCTCGGCGCCGACGTTCCCTCGCAGCTGCGCCCGTCGCTTGCCCTGGTCCGCGGCGTCGGCGAGCGGCTCGAGCCGCTTCCGGAGCCGGCCGAGCATGCCGCCGTCCTGCTCCCGGGCGGCGGCGGCCTCAGCACCGCCGCGGTCTTCGCCGAGGCGGACCGGCTCGGGTTGGCGCGCGGCGCCGAGGAGCTCGACGAGCTGGCGGCGCGCCTGCGAGAGGTCGCCGGCGCCGGCGCCTCGCCACTCGACTACCCCGACCTGCTCGTCAACGACCTCGAAGCGGCGGCGCTCTCGCTGCGCTCCGACATCGGCGCGGCGCTGGAGGCGCTGCGCGCCGCCGGGGCGCTGCGGGCGATCCTCAGCGGTTCGGGGCCGACCGCTGTCGGGCTCTTCCCCGACCTTGCCGCGGCCAAGGCCGCCGCGGCGGATCTCAACACCGACGACGTGATTGTCTGCGCCGCCGGGAACGCGAGACTGACGCGATGAAGATGCCGGGGGAATCCGAGGGCGGGAGCAACCGCAAACGGCTGAAAATCGCCGCCGCCGCCCTGGCGATCGGCGCCGTCTACTACTTCATCAGCCGCCAGCTCGGCCACCTCGACCTGCAGAACCTGCTGGAAGAGATCTCCAACACCCTCGGCGCCTGGACCTACCTCCTGGTCGGCGTCTTCGCCTTCGCCGAGACCGGCGCCTTCGTCGGCCTAGTCGTCCCCGGCGAGACGGTGATGCTGCTCGGCGGCGCCGTCGCCGGGCAGGGCGCGATCAGCATCTACCTGCTGATTGCGATCGCCTGGTTCGCGGCCTGGCTCGGCGACACGACCAGCTTCTTCCTCGGCCGCCGGCTCGGCCGCGAGTTCGTGATGAAGCACGGCCCACGCTTCGGGATCAGCCACGAGCGCTTCGAGAAAGTCGAGGACTACTTCGGCCGCCACGGCGGCAAAACGATCTTCATCGGGCGCTTCATCAGCCTCATCCGCGCTTTTGCGCCGTTCGTCGCCGGCAGCTCGGGGATGGGCTACCGCGCCTTCGTCCCCTACTCGATCCTTGGCACCGGCCTCTGGGCCAGCGCCCACATCCTCGTCGGCTATTTCTTCTCGCGCAGCATCGAGACCGCCGGCAAATATGCCGCCAAAGGGGCGTTCCTGCTCGCGACGCTGATCGTCGTCGTCGCCACCACCGTCTTCGTCGTCCGCCGCCTGCGCGAGGAAGAGAACCGCGAAGCCGCCGTGCGCTGGATGGAGGGGCACCGGGCGACGGCCTGGATCGTGGCGATCGCCCGCCAGCCGCAGTTCCGCTTCCTCTGGGACCGGGTGACGCCGGGCGGCACCTTCGGCCTCGAATTCACCTCGCTGATGGCGGCCCTGGCGGTGGCGCTCTTCGTCCTCGTCGCCTACACCGTGATCGTCAGCGGCGACCCCGGGCCGACTCCGGGCGACGAAACCGCGATCGAACTCGTCGGCCACATCCAGGCCGGTGCCCTGACCACGATCGCCAAGATCATCAGCTGGTTCGGCTCGGGACTCGCCGTCCACCTGGCGGCGACGATCTGCGCCGTCCTGCTCGCCTGGCGTCGGCGCTGGGTCGAGTTCTGGGTCCTGGTCGGCGGCATGGCGATCACCCAGACCGGGATCGACGTGCTCGCCGACATCGTCGACCGCCCGCCCCCGAACAACCCGCTCGCCGCCGCCCCTGACTCTTCCTTCCCGAGCAGCCACGCTGCACATTCGGTGTTCTACCTCTGGCTGGCGATCACGATCGTGCTGCGCCTGCGGCCGGGGATGGCCCGGGCCACGGCGGTCGTCGTCGCCGGCTTCGTGCTCACCGCGTTGATCGGCCTCTCCCGTGTCTACCTCGACGTTCACTACCTCAGCGACGTCAACGCCGGCTGGGCTCTGGGGGCCGCGGCCTTCTCCTTCTCCGCGGCCGTCGGGCTGGTCGTCTCGCAAGTGCGCCAAAATCCAGAGCAGTGACTGTCTACGCCCTGACCGACCTCGGTCATCAGTACCTGCTCTACGGGATCGCCGGGGTCATCTGCCTCGCCGTCTTCGTGACCCTGATCCTGACCCCGGCGCTGAGCGCCTACGGCCGGATCTGGGAGAAGGCCGCGGCCGGATTCCTCTCCCTCTTCGTCCTCGCCGCGCTGGTGATCGGCGGTGTAGTGATCGGCCTAGCCGTCGTCTATTACTACACGGACATTGTGAATTTCGTCAACGGCAGCTAGGACCCGCTTCGCGCGCGGGCGAGCGCGACGGCAGCCGGTCTGGATAATGCCCGGATGCAGGCAACCTCTAAACAAGGGGGCGAGACCCAGCGCGCGGACCTCCTTGAGGCGCTTTCCGAAGCGGTCGAGTCCGGTGCCGGGCTGCCCGCGGTCGCCCGCGCGGCGGCGCGGCTGCTCGATGCCAGCGTCGCCCTGATCGACCGCTCGAGCGCCGTGCTCGCGGTCGCCGGCGCCTCCTCCGACCAGGAGCAAAAGCTGCTCTCCGGGGGCGAGGGAGTGACCACGGTCGAACTGCGCGTCGCCGACACGGTCGTAGGGGAGTTGCGCTACCGGGCCAAGGCGGCGCCGGACCCGGTGATCGCTCGGATGGTGACGACGCTGCTGGCGCTGGAGCTGGAGCGCTCGCGCTCGCCCGAGTGGGAGAGCGAGGAGGCCGCCGGCGCCTTCGTGCGGGCGGTGCTGAAGCGGGAGGTGACCGACCGCCGCGACATCGTCGCCCAGGCCTCCGAGCTCGGCGCCGACCTCGACCGCGGCGCCGGCGTCGTCGTCCTACGGGCGGCGCCCCGGGCGGCGCAGACGGGGGAGTGGCGGGAGCGGGTGCTGGTTCTCGCCCAGCGTGCCCTGCGGGCGCTGGCGTCCGGGACGCTGGCGGCCAGCGACGGCGGCGAGGCGGCGGCCGAAGTGGTCGCGATCGTCCCGGCCGAGGACGACGAGCGGCTCGCCCGGGCCGCGGCGGGTCTGGCGCGTGAGCTCGACGACAGCCTCTCGGGCTTCCACCTGACCACCGGCCGCAGCCGCCGCTGCGCCGATCCCGTCGACCTCTACCGGGCCGGCAGCGAGGCGCACCTGGCGGTCAACGTCGGCGAGGCCGAGGGCCGGGCGACGATCGCCTTCGAGGACACCGGCGCCTACCGCCTGCTGCTGCCGGCGATGAGCGAGGACCCGGCCGAGCTGGAACGCTTCTACGCCGAGACCGTCGAGCCGCTGGTCGCCTACGACGACCAGTACGAGACCGAGCTGGTCGCCACCGTCGAGGCCTACCTCGACAACGACGGCAACGTCGCCGCCACCGCCAAACAGCTCTTCACTCACCGCCACACGATCCGCTACCGCCTCGAGCGCGTCCGCGAGCTCTGCGGCCACGACGTCAGCGCAACCGAAGGCCGCGAGAAGTTGGGACTGGGCCTGAAGGCAATGCGAGTCCTAGGCATCGCCTCCCCCCGCGGCCCGGCAATGGAGCCCGGCGCCAAAGGCGGCAAGGTGGCGCGGGCGACGGAGGAGTAGGGGCAGCGGTTTAAGCTTGGTGCGCTCCATTGGGGAGTGGTGTAAGCGGCAACACGCGACACTTTGAATGTCGAATTTCCGGTTCAAGCCCGGGCTCCCCAGTCGCAACTTTCCGTCTGCATGACCTGTCAAGCTTCAGACATGCCAGGTCCGAGAGTCAGCTACACCGAGGCGCAGGCGCGAGAGGCGATCGCCAATTCCTACTCTTGGGCCGAGAGCCTGCGCAAGCTCGGGCTTTGTCCGAGCGGCGGCGGGTGGCGCGTACTCAAGAAATACGCGGTCCTGTGGGAGATCCCCACGGACCACTTTGACTCGGCGCGGGCAGCGGAAAACAATCTCCGTCATCCCGCGCGTCCGCTGGATCAGGTGCTCGTCGAAAACTCGACCTACTCGCGCCAGCACGTGAAGCGGCGTCTCTTCCAGGAGGAATTGAAGGAGCCCGAGTGTGAGATGTGCGGCCAGGGTGAGATCTGGCGCGGCCAGCCGATGGGGATGATCCTCGATCACATCAACGGGGTTCGGAACGATCACCGCCTGGAGAACCTGAGGATCGTGTGTCCTAACTGCGCGGCGACTTTGGACACCCACTGTGGTCGGAAGAATCGAGTGGAGAAAGCGAAGAGATCCTGTCGCCGCTGTGGCAACAGCTTCGTTCCCGGGAGACCCGAGCAGCGCTACTGCTCCCGTGAATGCGGGACCCGCTGGGACAGATCCAAGATTCGAGGGAGATCAAATCCCGGTATTCGGCAAGCGAAGCGACCGCCCTACGAGCAGCTCCTCGCCGAGATCGAGGCCACCAACTACTGCGCCGTCGGTCGCAAGTACGGCGTCTCCGACAACGCCGTCCGCAAGTGGGTCAAGTTCTACGAGCGGGAACGGGAGGCAGCCGCCGGCTCATCCGGCGCGGCCTCTGCTGCTCCGCGGCCCGCGGCCTGAGCGGCGGCGCCGAAGCTTAGGAGGCGGCCGCCGAAGGCGATCGCGCAGATCGCGAACCATGCCCAGCCGAGGGCGAGGCCGCCGAGCACGTCGCTCAGCCAGTGGACGTCGAGGAGGACGCGGCTGGCCGCGACGGCGACTGCGATGCCGACCGCGACTCCGGCTAGGGCCGGCCAGGCTCGGCGACCCCACCAGCGGCCGGCGACGAGGGCGAAGGCCGCCCATGAGGCGGCGGCGGTGGACGTGTGGCCGCTGGGGAAAGACGGTCCGAGCGTTGCGGCGACGGCCTCGATCGCCGGGCGGGCGCGGTCGACGATCTGCTTGATCGCTTCCGTCAGCAGCTTGTCGCCGAAGATCACCGCGACGAGGAACGGCACCACCCAGCGGTTGCGCGTGCGGGCGATCTCGACCGCCGCGACCGCGATCGCGACGAGGACCACCAGCCAGGTCTCCCCGAGCTGGGTGACGAGGGTGAGGGCGTCGTGCGACCAGGCGCTCGCGTGGCGGTTGCCCCACTCCGCGACGCTGCTGTCGAGGCCGGAGAGCAGGTCGGTGCTGCGGACGACAACCGCCAGCAGGGCCAGCACCACGCCCCCCGCGATGACCGCCACCAGCGCCAGCGTCAGCGCCAGCCCGGTGGCCTTCTCCGGATCGAGCCGCGCCGCCCGCTGTCCCGCCGGCCCGGACGCGTGTTCGCCGGCCTCCCGCGCCACCTCGACGACTGCCGGAGCGGCAGCGCCGCCGGGGTAGCGGCGCGTCAGAAAGGCCGCTCCGAGGCCGGCGAGGATGGAGATCAGCAGGAGGAGGAGAAACGGCATCAGAAGGAGGGATTACCCCGCTTAGTCCAATGAACACAGCCATTGGATAAACGAACCGATGCATAGTAGGGGCGCGCCTGGGTACTAGCCACCGCGTGACGGTCGAGGAGAGATCACGAGCAGAGTCTGCGCCCGGGAGCGAGCGGTCCGGCGACCGCCATTCCGTTCCGATCTTCGACGCCCGCCCGGGTGGCCCGGCCGACCGTTTCGCCGCCAGGTTCGACTCCCGCCATCCCGCCCTCGTCTTCTTCCTCGCGCTGCTGGCCGGCTTCCTGCTGCTGGCAGCGGCCTCGATCCTCCTCGCCCTGCTCGTCGTGCACGTAGTGCTTCCCAGCGAGCGGGCTCGGGCTGGAAAGCACCGACGAGAGCGTCAACGACACCCTCGCCCACCATCGAACCGGCACGCTCACCTCGATCGCCGAAGTCGGCTCGCAGGTCGGCGGCGCCCCGGTCCTGCCGATCATCGTCGGCCTCATCGCCATCGTCTGCGCCTTCCTCCGCCGCTGGCTGATCGCGGCGTTCGCGGCCTTCGTGCTGGCGGTCGAGTCGGCCACCTACCGCGTCACCTCACTCGCGGTCCCTCGCGACCGCCCCTCGGTCCACCGCCTCGAAGACCTGCCGGCCAACGCCAGCTACCCCTCGGGCCACACCGCCGCCTCGGTCGCGGTCTACTCCGGCCTCGTCCTGCTGCTCACCACCCGCTTCACCAGCAGCCTGAAGAAGGCTCTGGCCTGGACCGGCGCGATCCTCCTGACCACCTTCGTCGCCCTCTCGCGCATGTACGAGGGGATGCACCATCCGCTCGACGTTGCCGGAGGCGTGCTCGATCGGCATCGGCGCGATCCTGGTCCTGCTGTTCGCCTGCCGGGCCGCCGGCGCCGCCGCGGAAAGGCGGGCGCGCGGATGAAGGTTGCGGTCGTCGCCCATGCCGGCAAGACGTTCGGCGGGCGGGCTCCCGGAGCTGCGGCGCACGCTCGCCGAGGCGGGCGTCTCCGAGCCGCTGTGGACGAGGTGCCGAAGAGCAAGCGGGCGCCGGCCGCGGTCAAGCAGGCCCTGGAGGATGGCGCCGAGCTGATCTTCGCCTGGGGAGGTGACGGGATGGTCCGGCGCTGCGTCAACGCGCTCGAGGACATGCAGGTCCCGCTCGCGATCGCCCCCGCCGGGACCTCCAACCTGTTCGCGACGAACCTCGGCATCGAGCGCGACATCGCCAAGGCGGTCCAGGTCGCGCTCCACGGCGACCGCCGGAAGCTGGACGTCGGGCGCTTCGACGGCGAGCGCTTCGCGGTGATGGCCGGGGCCGGCTTCGACGCGGCGATGATCAAGGGCGCCGACGACCTCAAGGAACGTCTCGGCCGCGCCGCCTACGTGCTCGCCGGGGCCGAGAAGCTGAACGCCCCGAGCTTCGAGGCGAGGATCAAGATCGACGGCACGCGCTGGTACGAGGGGCCCGCCGAGCTGCATCCTCATCGGCAACCTCGGCGAACTGTTCGGCGGCATCGAGGTGTTCGCCGACGCCCGTCCCGACGACGGCCTGCTCGACGTCGGCGTGCTCACCTCCGATGGCCCGGTGCAGCTGGTCCGCGCGGCCGCGCGCACCGCCCTCGGCGACGCCCAGAAGTCGCCCTTCGTACGCGTCACCCAGGCGCGCAAGGTGCGCGTCAAGCTCGACCGCAAGGTCCGCTACGAGCTCGACGGGGGCGACCGCAAGAAGGTCAAGTCATTCAAGGTCAAAGTCGAACCCGGCGGCGATCACGGTGTGCGTTCCGGGCGCGGCCCAGGGAGGGAGTGCAGCGAAATGAAGACCGACATGGGGACGGGGTCCAAGGATCTAGGCGACAAGGCGAAGCAGGGGGCGACACGAACTCGCCCACGCGAAGACGCTCGGTTGGCTGGCGCGGGCAGGCCTCGTCGCCCGTGGAGTCGTCTACGGAATCATCGGCGTGCTGGCGCTGAAGCTGGCGCTCGGCGACGGCGGCAAGGTGACCAACCAGGAAGGCGCGCTGCAGACGATCGCCCACCAGTCGTTCGGCGAGTTGCTGCTCGTCCTGGTCGCGATCGGGCTGGGCGGATACGCGCTCTGGAGGCTGATCCGCGCGGCCGTCGGCCACGGCGCCGAACAGGAGGACAGCACCTTCGAGCGCTTCTCGGCGCTGGCCAGCGGCATCGCCTACGGGATCCTCTGCATCACCGCGATCCAGATCCTCACCTCCTCCGCCGGTGGCTCGAGTTCGCCGAAGCAGACGACCGGTGGTGTCCTCGGCTGGACCGGCGGCACCGTGCTCGTCGCGATCGCCGGCGCGATCCTGATCGGCGTCGCCGTCTACCAGGCCTACAAGGGCCTGGCCAGAAAGTTCCTCGAGGACGCCAAGACGGGCGAAATGAGCGAGGGCGTCGAAAAGGCCTACACCGCCCTAGGTGTCTTCGGGATCGTCGCCCGGGCAGTCATCTTCGCCCTGATCGGCTACGGGTTGATCAAGGCCGCGGTCGACTACAACCCGAAGCAGGCGATCGGCCTCGACGGCGCCCTGCGCGAACTCGCGCACGCCTCCTACGGCCCCGCCCTGCTGGGCCTCGTTGCCGCCGGGTTGATCGGATTCGGGCTCTACTCGATCGTCGATGCTCGCTACCGCAAGGTGTAGCCGGGCTGCCGTGGTCGGGAAGCGTCCGCCGAGCGACTTATGTTCTTCGCCATGGAGATCGGAGGAGCATCGCTTGACCCGGAAGTCCGCGAGGGGCTGAGGCGCAGCTGGAAGGCGCTGATGTTCGTCGGCGTCGCCGCGATCGTGCTCGGCTGCATCGCAATCCTGGTGCCGGCGGTGGCCGCGGTGGGGACGGCGATCTTCATCGGCTGGCTGCTGCTGTTCGTCGGCATCGTGATGGTCGCCGGGGCCTTCTCCGCCCACGCGGTCGGGACCTTGGTGCTGCGGATGATCTGGGCGATCCTGACGGTCGTCGTCGGCCTCTGGCTGATCGTCGAACCCCACAACGGCACCCTGACCCTGACCCTCGTCCTCGGCATCTACTTCCTCTTCATGGGCCTGACCCGCACCACGATCGCCTTCCTGGCCCGAGGCCAGCAAAACGCCGGTCTCCTAGGCCTAAGCGGAATCGCCGGCATCCTCATCGGAGCCCTAATCCTCGCCAAGTTCCCCAGCAGCGCCGACTGGGCAATAGGCCTCCTCGTAGGAATAGACCTCATCTTCATCGGCTGGACCCTCACCTCCGTAGCCCTAGTCGGCCGCGATCTCTCCCGCAGCTAACGCCCCACGGGCGGGTGGCGCGGGCGCAGGGGATGCCGAGCATCCTGCGCAGGCATCCCCTAGGAGCCCGCGACGGGACCCGCCCGCCAAGCGCCTTGGTCTGACAGGTCCCGTGCGCCGGTGCCGTTCGAGCTGTTTGGAATTGCGTTCCAGAATAGGATTCGGGAGTGAGCCCCCCTCTGGTTCTCGTCATGGCGGCGGGCGAGGGCACTCGGATGCGCTCGACGACGCCGAAGATGCTGCACCCCGTCTGCGGTCGACCGATGGTCGCCTGGCCGATCGTTGCCGCGCGCGAAGCCGGCGCCGGCCGGGTCGCCGCGATCGTCTCGCCCGGCCGTGACCTCTCCGCCGGATTGCCGGAGGGAGTCGAGACCGTCGAGCAGCCCGTCTCCGACGGAACCGGCGGCGCGATCCGCGCCGCGCTGCCGCTGATCGAGGAGAGCGAGACGGTGCTGGTCCTCTCCGGAGACCACCCGCTGATCGACGCCGGAATAATCACCGACTTCCTGGAGGCTCACACGTCGACGGACGCGGCGGCGACGATGATGACCATCGAACTCGACGACCCCGGCTCCTACGGGAGGATTCTCAGGGACTCCTCAGGTGCATTCCAGCGGGTCGTCGAGGCCAAATCTGCTGGTGACGCCGATGGCGACCAACTGGAGATCCGAGAGATCAACGCCGGGACCTATGCCTTCGACGCTGCCCCCCTCGCCGCGGCCCTGAAGGGGCTCTCCAACGACAACGCCCAGGGCGAGTACTACCTCCCCGACGTCTTCCCGGCGCTGCTCGAGGCGGGCCACTCCGTCTCCACCCACCTCGCCGACGACCTGGCGGTGACGATGGGGGTAAACAACCGCGTCGACCTCGCCGCGGTCGAGGCCGAGGGGCGCCGCCGCCTGCTCGAGGCCCACATGCTCGCCGGGGTCACCGTCGTCGACCCTGCCTCGACCTGGATCGACGCCGGGGTCGAGATCGCCGCCGACGCCCGGATTGAGCCCGGCACCACCCTGCGCGGCGAGACCAGCGTCGGCGAGGGCGCCGTCGTCGGCCCGCTCACCACGCTGATCGACAGCTCCGTAGGCGCCGGCTCCCAGGTCCTCCACTCTTACCTGGTCGAGTGCGACGTGCGCGAGCGCTGCTCGGTCGGCCCCTTCGCCTACCTGCGCCCCGGCGCCCTGCTCGAGGACGGCGCCAAGGCCGGCACCTTCGTCGAGATCAAGAACTCCCACGTTGGGGAAGGGACCAAGGTGCCGCACCTCGCCTACGTCGGCGACGCCGACATCGGCCCCGGCAGCAATCTCGGCGCCGGCACGATCACCGCTAATTACGACGGTTTCCGCAAGAGCCGGACCGTTATCGGCCGGGATGTGCGGATCGGCGTTGACACGATGCTGATCGCACCGGTAGAAGTCGGCGACGCCGCCTACACTGGCGCTGGCGCAGTGATCAAGGACGACGTTCCCGAGGGGGCTCTCGCCGTCAGTGAGAACGCGCAACGGAACATCGACGGATACGCCGCCCGCAAGGCGGCCGAGACGCGAGAGGACGACAAAACCCCGTGAGCATGATCGAGGAGCGCCCGCAGGTGGGTACCGCCATCGACCACGACTACTCGAAGCGGATGATGGTCTTCGGTGGCCGCTGCTCGATGGACCTCGCCGCCAAAGTCGCCGGCAAGCTCGGTCTCGACCTCGGCCAGGTGACGCTGAAGACCTTCGCCGACGGCGAGGTCTACTGCCGCTACGAGGAGTCGATCCGGGGGGCGGACGTCTTCCTCGTCCAGTCGACCTGCGCCAACGAGCAGGAAGGGATGACCCCGAACGACGCGCTGATGGAGCTGCTGACCATGGCCGACGCGGCCCAGGGCGCCTCGGCCCACAGGATCATCGCCGTCCTCCCCTGGTACGGGTACGCGCGCCAGGACAAGAAGTCGGCCCCGCGCGAGCCGATCTCCGCCCGCATCGTCGCCAAGTGCCTCGAGGGCGTCGGCGTCGACCGCGTCCTCACTATGGATCTCCACGCCGGCCAGGTCCAGGGCTTCTTCCATGTCCCGGTCGACCACATGACCGCGATGCCGATGCTGACCCAGTGGTTCATCGACCAGGAAATGGGCGACGAGCTGGTGATCGTCTCTCCCGACGCCGGCCGGGTCAAGACCGCGCGCAACTTTGCCCGCCGGATCGGCACCCAGTGGGCGGTGATGGAGAAGGAGCGCCCGGCCCAGGCGGTCGCTGAGATCGGCTACGTGGTCGGCGACGTCGAGGGCAAGACCGCGGTCCTCGTCGACGACATGATCGCCACCGCCGGCACCCTCTGCGCCGCCGCCCAGACCGCACTCGACGAGGGCGCGGCCCGGGTGATCGCCTGCGCCACCCACGGCGTCTTCTCCGGCTCCGCCTACGAACGGCTGGAAAACTCGGCGATCGAGCAGATCGTCGTCACCGACACGCTGCCACTTCGTCCCGGCGCCCCGGACAAGATCACCGTCCTCTCCACCGCCAGCACCTTCGCCGACTCGATCCGCCGCATCTTCACCGACGACTCGGTGAGCGAGATCTTCGCCGGCGAGAACCAGCTGTTCTGAGCGGGCGGCTGCGGCCAGCCATGGCGTCTGGACGCCTATGGCTGGCGCGGATTCGCCACCTCCTCGACGTCCCGCATAGCGCTGCTATGCGGGAGTCGTGTCGGCGGCGCCCCGCTTGGCCCTAGTCGCCCAGCCGTCCATGTCTGACCTTGCCGACCGCTCGGACACCTCTGAAGTGGATAGCGTGCCCGTGGTGCTGGTCTTAGGGCTTTCATCCGCGGGTTGGACTGCACTGGGGGCAGTCGGGGGTGCGTTCGTGGGCGCAACCGCAGGTGGCCTTGTGGAGTGGATGCTGGGGGTCCGGCGTGAGCAGGCACTTGCCAAGGCTGGTGCGCGGCTCGTTGCCGGAGAGGTTGCCGGTGCAGAGAGTCAATTGGCGGTTGCCCAACACTCGCGCCAATGGTGGGCCTTCTACGGCGTCGCCATAGATAGCTGGATCGAGTACCGCAATGTCCTCGCGATGAAGTTGAGTCAAGCCGATTTTGAGGCGGTCTCTCAGGCGGTCATGAACTTGGAGGCATTTCGCCAGAAAATGCCTGAAACGCCCAACTTCAGAGAGCAGACGGCCAAGTCTGGGTTCGTTCAAGTGGATCCTCAGAAAATCATCCCGATAAGAGAAGAGGCTGCGAAGGCCTATAACGCCCTAGCCCGCCTCGCCGGCCACGACCGCGAGGGCGAGCTGATCGAACGGCCGGGAGACGGTTGAGTGACCAAGACGGAAAGGGCATTGCGCCTGGTCGGCCATAAGGGGGCCGACATGATCGTGCCCGGCAACACGGTCGCGAGTTTTCGCGCCGCCGTCGAGGCCGGGGTGGACACGATCGAGATGGACGTCCTCTGGCTGCCGGACTCCCACCTGCCGCTGGAGCAGCGGGCGCCGCTAGTGATCGCCCACGACTGGGAGGACGCCGAGGGGAGGACGCCGCTGGCGCTGACCGAGGCCCTCGACGCCTTCCTCGAGCCGCCGCTCGACCAGGTCGAGATCGACCTCGACGTCAAGCTGCCGGGCAGGGAGGAGGAGATGGTCGAGGCGCTGCGCGAACGTGACCTGATCGAGCGCTCGATGATCTCGACGATGGAGATGCACACTCTGCGCCGGGTCCTCGAACTGGAACCGGCGCTACGGCGGGGCTGGACCTATCCCAAAGTGACCAAGGACTGGACCGGCAAGCGCTGGGCCAAGGCGCCGATGCTGGCCGCGCTGGTTGCGATGCGCCACCGCCTGCCCGGCCTGGCGGCGGAGAAGCTGCCGCAGTTCGACGTCGCCGCGATGTGGGTCTACCACCCGCTGGTCTCGGCGCGGCTGGCGCGGATCTGCCACCTCGCCGGGGTCGAGCTGATCGCCTGGACCGTCGACGACGCGGCGCGGATGCAGAAGCTAGTGGACGCCGGAGTCCATGGCCTCGTCTCCAACGACCCCCGGCTGTTCGCTCGACTCCGAGATTGAGGGGGCTATAACCCCCCAAACTTCGGAGCCGCGTTCTAGACGGTGCCGGGGGTGGCGCCGGGCGGGCTGGACTTGCCGCGGCCCTTTTTGATCTTCACGGCGGACTCCATGTCCTCGCGGGTGAAGCCGCCGACGACCTCGCCTTCGAGCGCATAGCGGTAGAGGGCGACGCCGAAGATGCCACTGAGGGCGCGGGAGACGAGCATTGCGATCGCCAGCACCAGGGCGCCGATCACGACCAGCACCGCGCCGGCGAAGGCGGCCGAGGACCAGACGAGGATCCCGCCGGCGATCAGAGCCGCCGCGGGCAGCACGCCGAGCAGGAAGATCGCGGCGCCGATCGCGATGTTGCCGGTGATCTGCTGACCCCAGCGTTCGCGGAACAGCGTGCCCGAGCGCTTGATCGTCTCGAACGGGCCGGTGCCCTCGATCGCGATCACCGGCACCGCGAGAAAGGTGACCAGGGTCCAGGCCATCCCGACCAGCCGCGCGGCGAGGGTGCCGAGCGCGCCGCCCTGGTTTTCCAGCACACCCATCACCAGGCTGATCGCGGCCGAGACCCCGGCCCAGCCGCTGATCTGGGCGATCCGGGTGCGGGAGACGGCAAGGCCGTCGGAGACGGTCGCCTCCTGGCCGCGGAAGATCATGTCGGCGCAGGCGGCGAGGCCGACGCTGAAGTAGAAGCCGACGAAGCTGAGGACGTAGACGCCGCTCACGATGATCGGGATCGCGCCGGCCGGTTGGTCTTCGGCCCAGAGGTAGAGACCCGGCCCGAGGAAGACGATCGCCAGCAGGGTCGTCGCGATGCCGCCGTAGAGCGGGAAGCGGACCAGCGAGGGGTGCTCCCTCAAGAGCGACCAGCTTTTCTTGGTCAGGCCCCAACCGCGTTTGATCCTGCTCATCGTTCCTCCTTGGAGTTCGCTTCGCTCGTCAAAGCGTTTCGGCCAGCGCCGGCGCTCGTTTGAGTCCTCTTTCCTCGAGGTGCTCCCATTCCTGCCTGCCGAGCTCGGTCGCCGGCTCGTCGTGGTAGACCCACTCGCGGAAGATCCGGTGCCAGTTGCGTTTCGCCCGCAGCTGGCCGAGGACGGCGACGACGCCGATTTCCATCCGCCGTCCCATCAGCTCCTCGGCCGGCAGCGACTCGCGCCGCATCAGCTCGAAGAACTCCGAGCGCGGGTCGTGGGTCGACTCGATGATCTTCATCACCCGCTGCGGGGAGATTTCGATCTCGCGATCCTCGAGGTACCAGCCGCCGACCGCACCCATGTGCTCCAGCAGCCGCTCGGCGTCGAGCTTCGAGGGCTTCTTGACGAAACCGAGGTCGTGCAGCGCCTGGCGGAAGGCCTCCGGGTCTTCGCGCGAGGCGGCATCGAAGGCGCGCTGCTCGAGCTGGATCTGCTCGCGGTCGAGCTTCTTCGTCATCCCGAAGTCGATGAAGGCGACCCGGTCGTCGTCCATCAGGATGTAGTTGCCGGGGTGGGGGTCGGCGTTGAAGTGCTGCAGGTTGATCATCGCCCCGAGGCTGCCGCGGAAGATGATCTCGCCGAAGCGGCTGCGCTCCTCGTGCGGCAGCTGCTTGATCTCCTCGAAGCCGCGGCCGCTGACGAACTCGGTGACGAGGACGCGCCGGCGCGAGAGCCGGGTGACTACTTCCGGCACGTAGATGAAGGGGTGTTCGCGGTAGGCGCGGGCGAAGTAGCGCTGGTTCTGGGCCTCGTACTCGTAGTCGAGCTCCTCCATCACCCGCTCGCGGATCTCCTCGGCGATCGCCTTCGCGTCGAGCCCGGGAGCGAGCGCACGGGAGAGTCGGACAAGGGTGCCGGCGTTGCGGAGGTCGGCGTCGAGCGCCTCGGCGATCCCCGGGTACTGGATCTTCACCGCCACCTGGCGGCCGTCGAGCAGCTCGGCGCGGTGGACCTGGCCGATCGAGGCGGCGGCGAAGGCCTCGGTCTCGAACTCGGCGAAGAGCTCGGAGAGCGGTTCGTCCTGGTACTCCTCCTCGAGCACCTTCTCGACCTTCTCCCAGGGCATCGCCGGCGCGTCGGTGCGCAGTTTCGCCAGCTGCTCCTGGTAGATGTCGCGGTACTCCTCGGGGATGAACTCGGTGTCGATGAAGGAGGCGAACTGGCCGAGCTTCATCGCCGCGCCCTTCATCTGGCCCAGCGCCCCCACCATTTTCATCGCGGTCTCCAGGTGGCGCTGCTCTAGCCGCTCTTTGCTCTGCTCCTCGGAGCGGCCGACGTTGGTCGCTTTGGTGCCGGCGTAGCGGGCGCCCTGGACGCCGACGATCGAGCCCAGCTTGGCGGAGCGGCGAACCCGCCCCTTGGGAATCTTCGAATCGTCAGCCATCGGGGTCGAAGGGTGTCACAGCGGCTCTCTTTCGGCGAGTTCTCTATCCTCTCCCGTCCGATGGCTGGCAATCGCTCCACCCTCAAAGCCGCGCCCCGCGCCGACTTCGGCTCGCGGGCCTCTCGCCGCATGCGCCGCGACGGTCTCGTTCCGGGCGTCGTCTACTCGGGCGGCTCGGAGGCAGAGCCCTTCCAGGTGAGCGAACGCGAGGTGCGCAACATCACCGGCGCCGGCGCCGCCCTCTTCGATCTCGAGATCGACGGTGGCAAAGCGATCCCGGTAGTGATCAAGGAGGAACAGCTTCACCCGGTGCGCGGCAGTCTTCAGCACATCGACCTGCAGCAGGTCCGCCTCGACGAGAAGATCCAGGCCGAGGTGACCCTCGAACTGGAGGGGGTCGAGGTCGCACCCGGCGTCAAAGGCGGCGGCGTGCTGGAGCACGTCACCCGCGAGATCACCGTCGAAGCCCTGCCCACCGACATCCCCGACAACATCGTCCTCGACGTCTCCGCGATGGAGATCAACGACACCCTCCAGCTCTCCGTCGTCACCGCGCCCGACGGCGTCACCTTCGTCGCCGACGACCCCGAGGAGGTCACGATCGTCACCCTCTCGCCGCCGCGCGTCGAAGAGGTCGCTCCCGAGGTCGAGGAGGAGGCCGAGCTGGTCGGCGAGGGCGAGGACGGCGAGGCCGCCGAGGGCGATGGCGGCGACTCCAGCGAGGGCGAGGGCGAGTAGCTCCTGTCGCTGTTCCGCCGCCCTCATAGAGAAGGCGGTGAGGGGGGCGACCGCATCCTCATCGTCGGTCTCGGCAACCCCGGGCCCGAGTACGAACGCACCCGTCACAACGTCGGCTTCGCGGTGGCGAGCGAGCTGGCTGAGCGCTGGCAGCTACCGAAGCCGAAGCAGAAGTTCAACGGGGTGATCTCCGAAGGGCGGACCGGGCCGGGTGGCCCGCGAGTGGCGCTGCTGCAGCCGCGCACCTACATGAACGAATCCGGCACCTCGGCCGGGCCCGCGCGCGGCTCGTTGAAGGTGCCGCTCGACCGCGTCGTCGTCGTCCACGACGAGATCGACCTCCCCTTCGGCGAGATCCAACCCCGGCTGGGCGGCGGCCTCGCCGGCCACAATGGCCTCAAGAGCCTCAAACGCGGCTTCGGCGACGCCGAGTTCTGGCGGGTCAGGGTGGGAGTGGGGAGGCCCGACTCGACCGACCCGGAGATCGTCTCGGGCTACGTACTGGGCCGCTTCAGCGAGCCGAAGACGGAGGTCGAAACGCTGGTGGGCAGCGCCGCCGAGGAGACCGAGCGCCTGGTCGAGCGGATAGCTTCCGGGTCATGACCGCAGACGACGGCACCACCTCCGCCGACGCGGTAACCAGCTACTCCGTCGACGAACTCGGCATCGCGACGATCCGCCTCGAGCGGCCGCGGGCCCGCAACGCGATCAACACCCAGATGCTGGTCGAGCTGCTCGAGCACTTGGCGGTCGCTCGCGGCGACGAGACGGTCCGGGTGCTGGTCTTCAGCTCCGCCGACAACCTCGGCCTCTCGGCCGGGGCCGATGTGCGGGAGCAGCTCGACGAGGAGGGCAAGGTCCGCCGCATGCAGCTCTTCGCCGACCTCTACGACCAGGTGGTCGAGTTCCCGAAGCCGACGATCGCCGTCTGCCACGGCGACGTGGTCGGCGGCGGCGCCGAGGTCGCGGTCGCCTGCGACATGCGGATCGGCGGCGCCAACCTCAGGATGCGCTTCCCCGGGGCGGCCCTCGGGGTGCCGGTCGGCCCGGCCCGCCTGGTGACGCTCTGCGGCCTCGCCGCCGCCAAGTACCTGCTGCTCAGTTCGCGGACGGTCGGCGCCGACGAGGCGCTCCGCCTCGGCCTCGTCAACCGTGTCGCCCCCGCCGCCGGCACCGAGCAGGCGGCCCTGGAGCTGGCCGCCGAAGTCGCCGCCCACCCGCCCGAGGCGGTCGCCCATCTGAAGCGGATGCTGCACGAGTGGGACGACGTTGTCGGCCGCTCCGCCGCCGAGGGCCGCGGCCAGGTCGAGTGGCAGCGCAGCGGGCCGGGCCTGCCCTCGTCCGACTGACCGGGATGAGGGTAGGCGGAATCCTCCTATCGGGGTAAATGCGACGTATATGGGGTAAAGCACGGCCTCTATTACCCCAATAGGAGCGTTCGCGAGGGTCGTAACCGATTTTGGACCCACCCCGGTGTGTTCAGAGTCGGATAGGCAAAGTGGCGCCGGCTCGACGGGCGATAGCGAGCCGTAGAATCGGTCGCCGCGCTCCGGATCGGTCGATCCGGGCGTTTTCCCTGCCATGAGCCTGCGTCCCCTTATAGATATCGCCGCCGAGAACGAGCGCGTTCATGCGCTTGCGGCTCGGGTGCGGGTGGCGGCGGACGGGGGGGCGGGGGAGACGGTGCGGGCCTCGGCGATGCTGCGGCCGCTGCTGCTGGCGGCGCTGCTCGAGGACGACCGCGGGCTCGCCGACCGGCCGGCGCTGATGGTCGCCCCCGACGACCGCTCCGCCCGCGACCTCGCCGCCGACCTGCGCGCCTACCTGGCGCCGCGCCGGGTCCGGCTCTACCCATCGCGGGGGACCGGCTACGCCTCGCACGTCTCGCCGCCGCCGCACCTGGTCGGGCTGCGGATCGACGCACTCGACGCGCTCGTCTCCGAGCCCGACGCCGTGGTCGTCGCTTCGGCGACGGCGCTGGCCGAGGCGGTTCCCGACGCCTCCCTGCGCCCGGCCGGGTTCGCGATCGCGCTGGGCGAGGAGGTCGAGCTCGACGCGGTCGCCGGAGACCTGGTCGGCGCCGGCTACGAGCGGGTCGAGCAGGTCGAGGAGCGCGGCCAATTCGCCGTTCGCGGCGGCATCCTCGACGTCTACCCGGCCACCGAGGAGCGGGCGGTGCGGATCGAGCTCTTCGGCGACGAGGTCGAGTCGATGCGCTGGTTCTCGACCTTCACCCAACGATCGCTCGGAGACGCCGAGCGGGTCGAGCTGGCGCCGGCGGCCGAGCTCGACGCCGAGCACCGCGAAGTCGCCGAGCTGGCGGCGATGGCGGCCGAGGAGGAGGGGAGCGAGTCGCCGAACCTGGCCGAAGCGCTGCCGCTGGAGCACTTCCAGGCGCCGCTGGAGCTCGTCCCCGACGCGGCCGCCGTCGTCCTCGTCGGCTCCGAGGAGATCGAGCCGGCGCTGCGCGACCACTGGGAGGACGCGACCACCTCGATGCACGCCGACGACGCCCAGCACCTCTACGTCGACGTCGCCGAGCCACTCGCCTCCCGTGCCGCGCTGTCTCTGACCGCAGCCGGAGAGGACGACGAGGACGCCTTCCGCGCCGCCCGCGCCGAGTCCCCCGCCCGCAGCGTCAAGGAGGCCGAGGGCGAGCTGGAGAAACTGGTCCGCTCCGGCTACCGCACCGTCGTCGCCTTCGAGAGCCGCGGCGAGGCGGAGCGCACCCGCTACGGCCTCGACCGCCTCGACGCCCGCCTGCTCGAAGGCGGCCGCGTCTCTCCGGACCCCGGCCTCGCCTTCGCCGAGGCGCGCCTGCGCGAGGGCTTCGTCAGCCCCGAGCTGAAACTCGCGGTCTATCCCTTCCGCCGCCTCGTCCACCGCCGCCGCGCCGAGGAGACCGCCCCCGGAGGCGGTCGCGGCCGCCTCGCCTTCGGCGAACTGCGGGTCGGCGACTACGTCGTCCACGAGGACCACGGCGTCGCCCGTTTCGCCGGCTTCGAGACCCGCGAGGTCGGCGGCGTCACCCGCGACTACCTCTACCTCGAATACAAGGGCGAGGACCGCGTCTTCGTCCCCACCGACCAGCTGGCGAAGCTGAGCCGCTACGTCGGCGCCGGCGGCGAACCGACGCTCTCGGCGCTCGGCGGCAAACGCTGGCAGAACCTGAAGGCACGGGCGCGCAAAGCCGCCGGTGCCCTGGCCGGCGAGCTGCTCAACCTCTACGCCGAGCGGCGTGCCCGCAAGGGCCACTCCTTCCCGCCCGACGGCGAATGGCAGATCGCGATGGAGACCGCCTTCCCCTACCGCGAGACCGCCGACCAGCTGGAAGCGATCGAGGCGGTCAAGGCTGACATGGAATCGGATCGCCCGATGGACCGCCTGGTCTGCGGCGACGTCGGCTTCGGCAAGACCGAGGTGGCGCTGCGGGCCGCGGTCAAGGCCGCGTCCGACGGCACGCAGGTGATGGTCCTAGTGCCGACCACGATCCTTGCTCAGCAGCACTACGGCACCTTCCGCGAGCGCCTGGCCGACCTCCCGTTCCGGGTCGAGGGCGTCTCCCGCCTGCGCCCGCCGGCCGAGGTGAAAGCGATCCTCAAGGACTTCGAGGCGGGCAAGGTCGACGTCCTGATCGGCACCCACCGGCTGCTCTCGCGCGACGTCCGCGCCAAGGACCTGGGCCTGGTCGTGGTTGACGAGGAGCAGCGCTTCGGGGTCAAACAGAAGGAGTTGCTGCGCCAGCTGAAGCTGAAGGTCGACGTGCTGGCGCTCTCGGCGACGCCGATCCCGCGCACCTTGCAGATGAGCCTCGCCGGCCTGCGCGACATCTCGGTGATCGAGACGCCGCCCGAGGGCCGCCGCCCGGTCCGCACTTATGTCGGCCCCTACGACGAGGACCTGGTCAGCAAGGCGGTCAACCGCGAGATCGAGCGCAAGGGCCAGGCCTTCGTCCTCCACAACCGGATCGACTCGCTGCCGGAAACGACCGAGCGGCTGCGGGCTCTGGTCCCGGGCGCGCGCTGCCTCGAAGCCCACGGGCAGATGGACGAGCACCAGCTGGAGGAGACGATGCTCACCTTCCTGCGCGGCGAGGCAGACGTCCTGGTGACGACGACGATCATCGAGTCCGGCCTCGACATCCCCACCGCCAACACCCTGATCGTCGAGCGCGCCGACCAGCTCGGCCTCTCCCAGGCCTACCAGATCCGTGGCCGCGTCGGCCGCTCTCGTGAGCGCGCCTTCGCCTACCTGCTCTACCCCTCCGCTGAGGCGCTGACCGAGGAGGCGGCGGCACGGCTCTCGACCCTCGCCGACCACACCGAGCTCGGCTCCGGCTTCCGCATCGCGATGCGCGACCTCGACATCCGCGGCGCCGGCAACCTGCTCGGCGACGAGCAGTCGGGGCACGTCGCCGCGGTCGGCTTCGAGCTCTACTGCCAGATGATCGACGAGGCGGTCGCCGAGGCCGCCGAGGGGGAGGAGGAGCGGGCCGAGGCGCCGGAACCGGTCCGCCTCGACGTCCCCGTCGACGCCTACCTCTCGGCCGCCTACGTCCCCTTCGAGGCGGCGAAGATCGACATCCACCGCCGCATCGTCGCCGCCCGCGAGCCGGGCCAGCTGCGAGCGATCCGCGACGAGCTCTCAGACCGCTTCGGGCCGATGCCGCCGCAGGCCGAGAACCTGTTGAAGCTGCAGAAGGCGCGGATCGAGCTCGGCCTCGCCGGTGCCCGCAGCGTCGAGTTCCGCGGCGGCCGCCTCAGCGTCACCGGGGTCGAACTCGACTCCGAGGCGGCCGGCGTGCTCGCCGAGCAGGTCGAGGGCGCGGTCTACGAATGGCGCGAGCAGACCGCCGCCGTCCGCGCCCCCGGCGACCCCGACGAACGCCTCGCCGCCGTCCTCGCGATGGCCGAGGGTCTGCGCGAGGCGAAGCGGGCGGCCGGGGAACCAGCTCCGGCCTAGGTCACGTCCTTGAGAAACGCCGAGCCCGCCGTCCCGCCGAGCCCGGCGCCGTTTACGTAAGCCGCCCGATCAGCAGGGACCCGCGTAGTTGACACGACCCGGTGTAACCCGAGCCTCACCAGGGGCCATGCAGAACTTCCAATTAACGAATCCTGCTTCATTCCAGCCCATGCGGACGTTGTTGCCGCAGTTGTTTCTGGCCGAGAAGCTTTCGGGAAAGTTGACCCCGAAGGCAACCTGGCAGTTGTAGTTCCCCCATTGGGTGCCAAGCAAATGGTTGCCGGCATAGGGGCACCAGGCGCCGCCGCTGCAGGCAGCATCCGCCTTGGCGGTGAGCGGGGAGGACCCCGTGGCCCCCACCATTAGAACTGCCAAGACCGCTCCAAGCAGGAGCAGCATCCTAAACCGCGGTCGTGCTAGCGCAATTCCTCTTTCGACCTGCATGGTTCCTCCGATCTCGCCCCTTGGGCGAAGGTTCGAATTCCACAACAACAAGAAACATAAAGATGTAGAAAATTCCTCCAATTAATTAGATTCTTCTGATCGCAATGGGCTGCGGTAGGAGGAAAGACGGGGGCAGCAAAAGCTGGCCAGACCCGCGAGCAGGGAGCCCAGGGAGGCTGCGGAAGACCTAAAGGCTGCTTAAGGCGACCGTTTTGACTATGCTGCCGCCTTCGTGGGAGCGAAAGCGGGTCAGAGGAAAGGGAAAGGGAGGCCGGCCGGTCAGCAGCGCGCGGCGCTGGTTATCTTCGGCACCCTGCTTGTCGTCCTCTTCGTCGCCTTCGCGGTTGCCGAGGGTCTCGGCTCGCCCAGCGTCCCCTCGGGCGACATCGCGACCATCTCCAACGTTCCCGACGAATTCGCCGACATCTCCGAAGCGAACCTCAAAGCCGCCACCCTGAGGCAGATCGCCGGCGCGAAAGAAAAAACGCCGCCGAAACCCGGGTCGAAAAAATACGACGAACTTCAGGAAAAAGCGCAGACCGAATTGATCGAAGGCGTCTGGATCCGCGGCGCGGCCGAAGAACTCGGGGTCGAGGTAACTGAAAAACAGGTCGAAGAAGAACTCACCGTCGTCAAAAAAGAAAACTTCCCGACCGCCGGGGCCTACGCGAAATTCCTCAAGGAATCGAAGTTCACCCAGGAGGAAGTCAACCACCTGATCGAACTTCAGATCTTCACGAAAAAAATCCAGGAAGCCGTCGGCAATGAAGCGGCGACGCCGAGCAGCGATGCGATCGCCGCCTACTACGACGCCGAAAAGGAAGCCCAGTTCACGACCAAAGCAAGCCGCGACGTCCGCCTCATCCTCAACGAAGACAAGGGTGAAGTGGAAGCGGCGAAGGCGGCGCTGAAAAAGGACAGCTCCCCTGACAGCTGGAAAAAGGCCGCGAAAAAGTACTCGAGCGACCCGACCAGCGCCAGCAAAGGCGGCCTGCAGGAAGGGATCACCGAAGAATTCCTCCAGGGCCCGCTCAAAGCCGCGATCTTCGACAGCCCGACGGGTGAACTCGTCGGGCCGGTGAAGTTCCAGAAAAACTACGTCCTGGTCGAAGTCGTCAAATTGACGCCGGAAAAAGTCAAAGAAGAATCGGAAGTGAAGGCGCAGATCGAATCCACTCTGGGTCAGCAGGCGCAGCAGGAAGCACTCTCCGAATTCGTCGCCGACTTCCAGTCCAAGTGGACGCAGCGCACCACCTGCGCCGACAACTTCGTGATCGAAAAGTGCTCGAACTTCAAGGGCGACGGGCATCCCGCCAACGCCTCGCCGGCTTGCTACGAAGCCGATCCGAAAACCCCGGCGAAAGAATGCCCCGCCCCGGTGACGCCGATTTCCCCGACGCTGCCCGGTACGGTCACGGTGACGAAACCGAAAGGCGAACCGTTCCCGCAGCGGCCGCTGCCTGAATCCTCCGGCGAAGCAGCCGCCGAAATCCCGGGCGAAGTGCCCCCCGGCGCCGCTCCCACCGGCGAATAAGCCTGCCACGGCGTCGCTGCATCCCGCCGCCGTCGGTGAATAGACTGGCGCGCCCGTGAGCACGATCTCCTCGATTCACGCGCGCCAGATTCTCGACTCCCGCGGCAACCCCACCGTCGAGGTGGAGGTCGTGCTGGAGTCCGGGGCGCGTGGTCTGGCCGCGGTGCCTTCGGGTGCCTCGACGGGAGAGTTCGAGGCGGTCGAGCTGCGCGACGGCGGCGAGCGCTGGGCCGGCAAGGGCGTCGGCCGAGCCGTGGCGAACGTCAACGGCGAGATCGCCACGGCGCTGACCGGCGCCCGCGCGGCCGAGCAGCACAACCTCGACCGGACGATGATCGAGCTCGACGGCACCCCGAACAAGGGCAGGCTCGGCGCCAACGCCCTGCTCGGCGTCTCCCTGGCCGCCGCCAAGGCGGCCGCCGCGGATTCCAAGCAACCGCTCTACCGCTACCTGGCCGAGCTCTACGGCGGCGGTGAGCCGCACCTGCTGCCGGTGCCGATGATGAACGTGCTGAACGGAGGCGCCCACGCCGACAACTCGGTCGACTTCCAGGAGTTCATGATCGTCCCGGCTGGCGCCGAGAGCTTCTCCGAGTGCCTGCGGGTCGGGGCCGAGGTCTTTCACGCGCTGAAGAAGTCGCTCTCCTCCCAGGGACTCTCGACCGCGGGCGGCGACGAGGGCGGCTTCGCGCCCGACCTCGCCTCCAACGAGGCGGCCCTGCAGGCCGTGCTGGCCGGGGTCGAGGCCGCCGGCTACGAGCCCGGCCGCGACGTCTTCATCGCCCTCGACCCTGCCACCAGCGAGGTCTTCGAGGGCGGCTCATACGACCTCGAGCACGAGGGCCGCACGCTCTCCTCGGAGGAGATGGCGGCCTACTGGCAGGACGCCTGCGCCCGCTACCCGATCGTCTCGATCGAGGACGGGATGGACGAGGAGGACTGGGACGGTTGGAAGCTCCTCACCGAAGGCCTCGGCGAGAGCGTCCAGCTGGTCGGCGACGACCTCTTCGTCACCAACCCCGAGCGCCTGCGCCGCGGCATCGACCTCGGCGTCGGCAACTCGATTCTCGTCAAGGTCAATCAGATCGGCACCCTCTCGGAGACGCTGGAGGCGATCCGCATGGCCCGCGAGGCTGGCTACACCGCGGTGATCTCGCACCGCTCGGGGGAGACCGAGGACACGACGATCGCCGACCTCGCGGTGGCGACCGGCGCCGGCCAGATCAAGACCGGCGCGCCCTCGCGCTCGGACCGGGTCGCCAAGTACAACCGGCTGCTGCGGATCGAGGAGGAGCTGGGCGACGCGGCCGAGTTCCCCGGTCTGCAGGCATTCGTCCAGCGCCGGTCCTAGATGCAGGAAAGCGGTACCCGGCCGCGTAGCTCCGGGTATGGCAACGCGCGCGCAGGTCGGACGCTCTCGATCGGCTCCCCGCCGCCGTCCGGCAGCACGCAAAGGCCGCCCCGCCGCCCGCAGCGGCCCCAGCAGAATCAAGTGGGACCGCGTCGGCCGAGTCGCCCTGACCCTCGTCCTCGCCGCCGTCCTCTACTCGTACTTCGGGCCGTCGGTCAACTTCGTCAAGACGTATACGGGGACGACCGCGGCCAAAGCAAAGCAGCACGAACTCCTGAGCGAGAACCGCCAGCTCCACAACCGCATCCAGTCCGCCGACGACCCGCTCGTCGTCGCCCACGAAGCGCGCGCCCAGGGGATGGTCGCCGAAGGCGAGACTCCCGTGGTCATCCGCGGCAGCCTCGGCGGCTGAGCACCGCTCTGGGGGCTTCCCATGGTTGATCTTGGCGGCTACCTCTGGGGAGTCGTCCAGCTGGCCTTGGTCCTGGGTCCGGTCGGGTTCAGCGCGTTCAGGTTGAGGCAGAGGTTCTTGCCGGGGTGGGAGGGGGCTCCTGCTCGGTTGGTTGAGGTGATTGTTGGGGTTGCTGTCGTTATTTGGCTCTCGGAGATCCTTGGGACGTTTGGGTTGTTCTACGCCGGGACGTTGATTGCCGCCGCGCTCTTAATTGCAGGGACGGTGGCGTTTTGGCCAGCGGGTCCTGCCGCCGCAGGGGACCCACCACCCCTTCCGGTAGCTAAAGCTTCCTCAGGGGTGGTCCCCCCTACGGCGTCACCCGCTGGAGAATCGGGTTGGGCTCTGCTTCTGATGGTGCTGGTGATCGCGGGGACGGTGTTCAGCTACGCCGTTACCACGCAGCATGCGTGGGACCGGGGGGTCTTTAACTTCGACAGCCTTTGGTACCACCTGCCGTTCGCCACTGACATGGTGCAGACGCACTCCGTGGTCGGGATGCACCATGTGGAGACGGTCTTCACGAATTGGTTTTATCCGCAGAACTCTGAGTTGCTGCATGCGGTGGGGATCCTGCTCATTGGCCGGGACACGCTGTCGCTGTATCTGAACCTTGGATGGTTAGCTGTCGCGTTCCTTGCTGCTTATTGCGTGGGACGCCCGTATGGACGCGGAGCTGTCACCGCGATTGCTGCGGCGATTTTGCTCGGTTGCCACACGCTGGTCGTCAGGGATCCCGGTGCCGCGAAGAACGATTTGATGGCTGCGGCGCTGATCCTGGCCTCGATCGCAATTTTGATCGAGGCGTGGTCGCAGGCTAAGCGTTCCGTGGTTCCTTTTGGACGCGAGGCGACCGAAAGGAACCACGGGATGGACCGGTGGGCTCTTGCTGCTGCTGGGCTGGCGGTTGGGCTGGCGGCTGGGACTCGGGTTACGGGGTTGGCGATGGCTGGGGCTTTGACGGTTGCGGTGCTCGTCTTGGCGGGGCCCGGGCGGCGTTGGGGGGCTGCCGCTTCGTGGTTCCTGCCCGCGTTTGCGGGTGGGGCGTTTTGGTATTTGCGCAACCTCGTGGTTGCCGGCAATCCGATCCCCGAGGTCGAGAAGCTGGGGCCGATTTCTTTGCCCCATCCGGAGCGGCTGCAGGAAGGTCGGCCGGACTTCGACATCGTCCACTACGCGACCGACACCGGCGTCTGGCGGGAGTACTTCTCGCCTGGGCTGCACGAGGCCTTCGGCGCGCTCTGGCCGCTGGTCGTCTTCGGCGCCCTCGCCGCGGCCCTGCTGGCCCTCCTCCGTGGCCGCGACCGAATCCTGCGATGGGTAGGCGCGGTGGCGCTCTTCGGCGCCCTCGCCTACCTCTTCACCCCGCTCAGCGCCGCCGGCGCCGACGGGGAACCGGTCGGCTTCGCGATCAACATCCGCTACGTCATCCCGGCCCTGCTAGCCGGAATCGTCCTCCTGCCCCTCGACCGCTGGTTCGACCCTCCCGAACTGCATCAGATTTTCCATCCGCCAGGGAGAAAATCTGATGCAGTTCGGTTGTGGGGGCTGATGGCGGGGCTGACGCTGGTGTTTCTCGTTACGAATCGGCCTGATCAGGCGCTGCATGACAAAGGCCGGGTCTTCGCCTTCTGTCTGGTCGTCCTCGTCGTCCTCGTGCCGGCGCTGCTGCTCTACCTGCGCTCGCGGGGGCCTGGGGCCGCCCTTGTCCTCGGCGCCGCAGCCGGGCTTGTGGTCGCGCTGGTCGGGATCGGATATCCGTTGCAGCGCCACTACCTGGAGAGCCGCTTTGCCAATGACGGGGCGGCGGACGAACGGATCCCTGGCATGCACCTCGACGAAACCTACCGATGGGCTCGCGGGGTGGAGGATGCCCGTATCGGCCTCGTCGGCACCAGCGCCGGTTTCGCCGGCTACGGCTTCTACGGCACCGACCTCAGCAACCGCGTCCGCTACCTCGGCGAAGACGGCCCCCACGGCGCCTTCAACGCGATCCCCACCTGCGCCGCCTTCCGTACCGCCGTCAACGACGCCGACCTCGACTACCTGGTCACCGCCCCCTACCTCAACTTCCTCCACCCGGGCGACCCGGTCGAATCCCCTGAGGCGCGCTGGCTGCGCGGCGAGAGCGCGGTGCGGCCGCTGCGGCGCAGCGGCCCCGTCACCGTCTGGAAAGTCGAAGGAGAGCTGTCCCCCGACGCCTGCGGTCCCGCCAACGCGCCGCTGCGCCAGATCCCGCAGACGCCGGACTGATTGCCGGTCGCGGCGGCTGGGTAATCTCGGGCCGGTGAGTTATCCGATCGAGAACGCGCTCTTCCAGTGGGAGGAGGGGCGGCGCGCCCTGCAGGCGATCGAGGACCCGCGGCAGCGCCGCCTCGCCGACCGGGTCGTCGACGCGATCCGCGAAGAACTGCGGCGGCGGATTGGCCCGACCTTCGACGCCGCCGAACTCGCCGATCTCTACGGCCAGGGGACCGATTGGGCGCAGCAGGTGACGCTGGACGTCGCCCCCTCGATCGACAGCGATTCGCAGATCCTCGCCGACGCGGCCTTCTGGCTCTACCTCCGCGGAGCTACGGACTTCGCGGGGGGAAGACAGCTACCGGTCTAGTCGTCTGAGTCGTCGTCGCCGTTTGACTCGGCACTCGAGTCGGCAGGCTCGCCGGCGCGGCGGATGACGATCTGGTCGGCCTCGATGCGGACGGTGACGTCGCTCTTGCCGGCCCAGTGCTCTTTGTAGACGGGGTTGTCCTTGACCGCGGCGTCGAGCCAGAGGCCGTAGCCGTCGGTCTCGCCGTGGTCGAAGCTGGCCTCGAGCTCTTTGTGGCGACTGCGCCCGCCGCGGCGACCGCGCCGACGGCGGCGGCGGCGCGGGGCACCGGTGCCGCCCTCGCCCTGCTCATCGCGATCCTCGTCGTCCCCGTCAGCCTCGTCGCCGTCGTCCTCGGGCTCCTCGGCCTTTTCCGCCTCCTCGGCCTCGGTGGCCGCTTCGATCTCGGCTTCGATCTCGTCGCGGAGGTCGATTTCGCCGGAGCCGGCGCTGTCGGCGTCGGCCGAGAGGTCGTACTGCTTGCGGAACTCGCGCAGCTCGGTGGTGCTGATCTCCAACTGGTGGGCGATCCAGGCATCCGTCCGCCCCTGTTGCACCCAGGCGCGGATCTGGTTCAGCTGCGGCTTCAGTGAGCGTCTAGCCATCGGCGCGCGAGTCTATTGAAGGAGGGCATGCGTTCGCAGAGAGACAGTTTGTCCTAGGCCATCAGGAAAGCGAGCGCCTCGAACATCGCCACCACCACGACGACCACGGTGACGGTGAGGCAGACGGCGAGAACGCTGAAGCGGACCTTGCCCTCCTGCTCGACGCGGGTGATTTTCCGCGCCCGGGAGCGGTTGGCCGCACGGCGGCGCAGCTGCTCGCGCCGGCGGCGCTCGAGGTAGGTCTCCTGCTCGAACGCCGTCTCGAACTGGGAGATGCTCTGTCGCATTCTCATAAGGAAGGGCCCCTAGGGGCCAGGCGGCACCGTAGCAAAAGATCTTGCAGGGCTTGCAATTCGCTCACAAATCAGCAGGCGCCCCAGAGCCCCCGGCCGGCCCGCGAAGCCGCTATCTCAAGCCGTTTGAAGCGCCCCGCGTAGCGATCGTTGGGAGGGATCGTCAGCGTCCGGGCCAGGCCGCGCCGGACCAGCGTTGCGTTGACGAAGCGGTCGCCGAGGTAGACGTAGGCGAGGAGGCGGCCGTAGATGTCGTGGCGCTCGACGCCGAAGACGAGGCGTACCCGCCGATGGGTGACCAGGCCGGCGTTGAAGCGGTGCGCCCGCGGCCCGAAGCACTGCACCGGGGTGTCGGGCTTCACCGTCTCCGGCGTGTCGACGCCGATGTAGCGGACGTCCTCCTCATGACCGTCGAGGTCCACTTCGATTGTGTCGCCGTCCACCACCCGCGTCACATAGACCGTCGCGCTAGCCGGCGACTCGTCCCGCCACAGCCCCGATTCCCACGGTCGCAGCAGCACCAGCGCCGCCAGCACCAGCAGCAGCGCGCTCCCCTTCGATCTCATCTGCCCATGAAAAAGGCCCACCCCCACACAAGTGGAGGCGGGCCGAAACTCTCCCCCCCGAGGGGCCGGAACCTAAGGAGTTCGCCGCACGTTGGCGAGAAGCGTCTCCTTGATCTGGCCGACGATCTCGATCGCCTCGTTCCACTCGCGCTGCCAGACGTTGCGGCCGAAGATGACGCCGGAGCCGCCGGCCTCCATTACCTCGCGGGTGTTGGTGAGGACCGTCTCGTCGTCGGTCTTCGAGCCGCCGGAGAGGACGACCAGGGCGCGGCCGGCCGATTCGACGCACTGGCGGATCGCCTCGGCCTGGTCGACCTGCATCTCGTTGTAAGGAGCGGGGGCGTCCTTGTCCTTGCCGGGGTCGATCTTCGGCATGTTGAGCTTGACCACGTCGGCGCCCATCTCCATCGCCATCCGGGCGGCGTAGTCGATCGCGTAGAAGGAGTTGGCCGTGCCCTTGCCGTCGACGGCTTCGCCGCGCGGGTAGGACCAGACGACCAGCGGCATCCCGAAGCGGTCGCATTCCTCGCGGACGCGGCGCAGCTGGGCGAGGTCCTCGTCCTGACGCGGGGAGCCGACGTAGAGCGTGTAGCCGATCGCGTCGGCGCCGAGCCGGACGCCGTCCTCGACGCTGGAGTTGCAGGAGGAGAACGACTTCGCCGAGGAGGGGATGTCGGTCTTGCCGTTGACCTTGAGGATCAGCGGCACCCGGCCGGCGTAGTCGGGGTAGTACTTCTCGGCCATCCCGATCTGGCAGGCGAGCGCCGAGTAACCGGCCTCGGCGGCGAGCCGGAACTGGTAGTCGGGGTCCTTGGAGGCCGGGTTAGGGAAGAAATCACGCGGGCCGTGCTCGATGCCCTGGTCGATCGGCAGCAGCATCAGGGTGCCGTTGCCCGGGCCGAACTCGAACAGAAGGCGGTGCAGGCGCGCCCGTTTGCCGGGCGGCAGGACCTCCAGCAGCGATTTCTGCTCGGTCAGACTCTTCAGCTCCACGTCAGTTCCTCCTCGAAGGTGATTGCCCAGGCAGTATCGCACTCCAATTGGGATTCGAGCCTCGGCGGGTATCCTCGAAAGATGAGCGAGACTGAGCTCAGCGTCATCTGCAAGAACTGCGGCAGCGAGGTCAGTCCGTATGTAACCGAGTGCCCCTACTGCGGGGCGCGGTTGCGCAAGCGGGCACCGAAGCTGGAGCGGCGCGGCGACGGGCTTGAGGCGCAGCAGCCGCGCCGCCGCCGCCGGGTTCCGCGCCTGGGCGGGGCGGGCTTCGCGCTCTCCGCCGGGCGCCCCTACGCGACGATCACTGTGATCCTCGGCTCGGCGATCCTGCTGCTCGTCCAGAAGGCGACCGGCTTCGCGCTTGTCAGCTTCGGTGGTCTCGTCGTCCCCTTCCAGGAAGAATGGTGGCGCTACTTCTCGGCGCCGTTCGCCTACGTCGACGTCGGCTTCCTCTTCGTCGTCTCGCTGGCGCTGGCGATCTTCTCGACCGGGGTCGAGCGGCGGCTGGGCACGGCGCGGGCCGCGATCCTGCTGATCGCCTGCGGTTCGCTGGGCGTGCTCGCGGCCGCGGCCGTCACGGGCCCGGACACGCTCGCGGTCATCGCCGGCGGCAACGGGATGGCCCTCGGCGCGATCGCCGCCTGGTTCGTGATCCGCCGCGCAGAAGTGCGCGGGGAGATCGGTGAGGACTTCGACGTGGTCGGCGTAGCCGTCTGCGCGGTCGTCGTCATCCTCCTGCCGCTGTTCGCTCCCACCGCCGATTGGGTCGCCGGTCTGGCCGGCGGCGCAGTAGGCGCCTTGGCGGGTCTCGCCGCAACCGCGTTCCAACGCGGCGAATAGGCTGAGGCCGTGCCCGACGAGAGGGAGTTCGAAGCCGCGATCGAGCGGCTGCTCGACCCGGAGCGGTTCTCCGAGGCCGAGCGGATCGTCGCCAAGGCGGCGCCGCAGCTGCAGAAGGTCCTCGCGGCGGCGCTGGCCGAGGGCGGCTGGTTCGGCGAGCCGCATGAGAGCGAGACCCTCAAGGCCGCCACCGCTCCCGATCCCGACGAGCGCGTCGCCGCCGTCCGCGCCCTGCTCGCCGAGGAGGCGAGGATGGGGATGATGGTTGGAGTCGCGGTGGGCTGGGCACTGAAGGAAGAGTTGACCGAAACCGCAGATCCGGGAGGAGCGAACTGATGGAGATCAAGTTTCACGGGCATTCCTGTTTCGAATTGAGCGAGGGGAAGACGAGGGTCCTCGTCGACCCGTTCCTGAAGCCGAACAACCCCGACGCGGTCCACACCGGCGAGGAAGTCGAGCCGACCCACATCGCGATCAGCCACGGCCACGCCGACCACATGGCCGACGCCGTCCCCGTCGCCAGGCGCACCGGCGCCCACTGCGTCGCCGCGGTCGAGCTGGCGGAATGGCTCAAAGCGCGCGGGATCGAGGCGCTCAGCGACCCCAACCTCGGCGGCACGGTCACCTTCGACTGGGGCTGGATCAAGCTCGTCCCCGCCTGGCACACCAGCACGCTCCCGGGCGATGCCGAGGCGCTGTTCAGCGCCGAGCACGGGACCGCGATCGGGACCGCGGCCGGCCTCCTCATAAACATCGGCGGGGTGACCGTCTACCACGCCGGTGACACCTGTCTGTTCAGCGACATGAAGTTGATCGCCGAACGCAACCCGGTCGACGTCTTCTGCGTCCCGATCGGCGGCCACTACACGATGGACCGCCACGACGCCGCCGTCGCCGCGCAGTTCGTCGGGGCCGCGACCGTGATCCCGATGCACTTCCACACCTTCCCGCCGATCCAGACCGACGCCGAGGCCTTCGAGGCCGAGGTCAAGGCCCAGACCTCCTCCAAGGTCGCCGTCCTCGAGCCGGGCCAGACGCTGACCGTGTGATGGAGGGCGCGCCGACAATGGGGACGCAGTCGCGGACCGGGCGCTCCGACTTCCAGGCGACCGCCGATCCGGCGCTGAACGAGGCGGCAGACCGCACCGCCGACATCAAGCTGCTCACCTACACCGAGCTCTACGACCTCTGGGAGCGCCAGCAGTGGCAGACCCAGGAGCTCGACTTCACGCGTGATCGCGAGGACTGGCACGAGCGGATCAGCGAGGAGGAGCGCTTCCAGAGGATGTACGGGCTCTCCTCGTTCTTCATCGGCGAGCAGAAGGTGGCAGAGGAGCTGGGGCCGATCATGCGGGCGGCGCCGACCGAGGAGCAGAAAATCTTCCTCTGCACGCAGATCGCCGACGAGGCCCGCCACGTCCGCTTCTTCGAGCGCTTCTACCGCGAGGTCGGGGTGCTGGAGTCAGACCAGCTGAGCGAGATGCTGGCGGAGACCTCTGCGCACCTCAACGACAACTTCGGCCGCCTCTTCGACGGGATGCTGAAGGAACGAACCGACCGCCTCTGCACCGAGCCGGAGGACGTCGAGGCGCTGGTTGAGGCGGTGACGATCTACCACATGGTGATCGAGGGGATGCTGGCCCTCACCGGGCAGCACTTCATCATGGACTTCAACGAACGCGAAGGGACGCTGCCGGCCTTCGTCGAGGGCTTCTCCAACGTCGCCCGCGACGAGCATCGCCACGTCGCCTTCGGCTCGGTCTTCCTGCGCGAGAAGGCGCGCGAGAGCAATCGCTACAAACGGGCGATCCAGCGCACCCTGGAGCAGGCGCTGCCGGTCGCCGACGGGGTCCTGCAGCCGCCCTGGGCGGCGGACGCCGGCGAGGACTTCGAGCTGTTCGGCTACTCGCTCGCGCAGACCCGCGAGTTCGCCGGCACGGCGCTGATGCGCCGGCTCAAGGTCATCGGCCTGCAGTAGGAGGCGTCAGGCGGCTATTCGAAGGCCGGCGGCGTCGGTTCGATCGCCGGCGGGGGCGGTGAGACTTCGACCAGTGGCGCTTCCGATTCGCTCGGCGGCGGGGTGGGTGCTTCGCTCGGCGCGGGTGACGACTGGCTCGGCGGCGGCGTGGTCGGGGTGGTGGTGACGAGGAGGGTGCCGCTGCCGCCATGGGCGCCGGCTACTTCTTCGGAAGGCTTGGCGGTGTCGATCCCCGTTTCCGAGTCGCCGATCGCCGCTTCTTCGCCGGCGGCGGACTCGCCCGCGGCTTCTTCTTCCTCGGTGGCGCTCGGCGCCGGTTCGGCGGGCTCTTCGGCCGGGACCGGGACCGGCGGCGCTTCGGCGACGGCGACCGACTCGCCGACGGGCGGGGCGGCGTGGGCCGCGGCGACCGGTGCGGCTTCGGCGCCGGAAAGGTAAGCAGTGGGGGACGGTTTGACGGCGCGCTGGGACAGCGCCGGGGAAGAGTGGACCGGGTTGGGGTTGGTGTTCTGTTTCACCTCGACCGCGCCGGCGGTGAGGACGGCGGCGGTGACGACACCGGCGACCGCCTTGGTCCCAAGCGCACCGCCGATCGCTCCGAGGCCGCTGGCGGCGGAGCTGCCGCTGATCGCAGCGCCGACGCCGACGCTGCCGACGGCGCCCGCTCCGGCGGCACCTGCGCCACCTGCGCTTGCGCCCGCTCCACCGGCTCCGCCGAGGCCGAGCTTGGAGAGGATGAAGCCCTTGAAGGCGATCAGCGGCCCGACCGGGAAGAGCGCCGCCAGCGCCTTCTCGTTGGAGCGCAGCTGGCTGCGGAAGTCGGCGCATTCGTCGCACTCGCGCACGTGGCGGCGGACCGGGGCGGAAGCCTTGCGCAGGCCCTCGGCCGCTTCGGAGAGCTCGATTCGGACCTCGCCGCAGGTCAGCAGGCGGGCCTGGCTCGCCTCGGTCAGGGAGATCCGCGCCCGCACCAGCAGCGACTTCACCGACGGCACGGTGGTGTCCATCGCGGCGGCGATTTCCTCGTATGAGAGAGCGTCCATCTCGCGCAGCAGCAGGGCAGAGCGCTGGGTCTCGGGAAGTTTGTTGACGTCGCTGAGGATCTGGCGGAACTCCTCGCGGTTGTGGACCATCTCTGCGGTCGAGGCGGCGTCGACTTCGGGGACCATGTCCATCGATTCCTGGGCGTCGGCCTTCGGCTTGCGCAGGGAGTTGAGGCAGCGGTTGCGGGCGATCCGGTAGAGCCAGGGGCGGAGGTTGATCTCACGCTCGTCGGCCAACATCGCTTTGTAAGCGTTGACGAAGACCTCTTGCAGCACGTCTTCGGCGTCCTCGGTCGAGCCCAGCATCTGGCGGCAGAAGCCGAGCAGGCGGCCCTGGTAGCGGTCGACCATCGTCTCGAAGGCGCCGGGGTTGCCGGCGCGGGCCATCGCGATCAGCTTCTCGTCCCCCTGCAGCTTCAGCAGGGGAGAACGGCGGGCTAGAAGCCCGCGGCGACTGGCGTGAGTAAGGGCTGATGCCTCCAAGGCTCTCTCCCGGTGGAAGGACGGTTCCAGAGCTACAGACACGCTAACAGGGGGGAAGTTGCGCCCACACGAAGTTTTTATTGCCGCTTTAGGCTTCGCCGAAACTCGGAAAATGCAGGGAAAGCGACTATTTGGCTCTGGAGAATGCCCGGGGCGGGACTCGAACCCGCAAGCCCCCGAGGGGGCGGCGGCTTTTAAGGCCGCTGCTTTTGCCAGTTTCGCCACCCGGGCCAGGCGATGGTAACCCGAGTTGTGCCGGCAATGTGAACGCAGTTGTCCCCGGTATGCGGGGACAACTAATAGGCTGCGGCGATGGCGGAGCACGGCGGCAGGCTGGTCGCGAAGGCTTTGAAGTCGCGGGGGGTGGAGCACCTCTTCACGCTCTCGGGCGGGCACCTGTTCTCTATCTACGACGGCTGCAAAGAGGAGGGCATCTCCCTCGTCGACGTCCGCCACGAGCAGACCGCTGCTTTCGCCGCCGAGGGGATCGCGAAGGCGACCCGGGGCGTGGGGGTGGCGGCGCTGACCGCCGGGCCGGGCGTCACCAACGGACTGAGCGCGATCGCCGGCGCCCAGGCGAACTACTCGCCGGTCACCGTCCTCGGCGGGCGGGCGCCGGAGATGCGCTGGGGCTCGGGCTCGCTGCAGGAGATCGACCACCTGCCGTTCGTCTCGCCGCTGGTCAAGTCGGCCGAGACGGTCAAGGACCCGGCCCTGATCGCGGCGGTGACCGCCGCGGCGCTGGACCGCGCCGCGGAAGCGCCGAGCGGGCCGACCTTCGTCGACTATCCGCTCGACGTCGTCTTCACCGAGGCCGAGGTCGATATCCCGGCGCTGCCCGAGGTCGGGGCGGCGCAACCGGCCGAGGGGGTCGAGGAGGCGGCGGCGCTGCTGGCGGCGGCGGAGCGGCCGGCGATCATGGCCGGCACCGGCCTCTATTGGGGGCACGGCGAGGAGGAGCTGCGGGCGCTGGCCGAGGCGCTCGGCATCCCGGTCTTCCTCAACGGCTTGGGGCGCGGCTGCCTGCCCGCCGACCACGAGCTCGCCTTCAGCCGGGCGCGGGGGACGGCGCTGCAGGGCGCCGACGTCGCCCTGCTGGTGGGGGTGCCGATGGACTTTCGGCTCGGCTTCGGCGGCAGCTTCGGCGAGGAGACGAAGATCGTCCGCCTCGACGTCGCTCCGAACGCGCTGGTCGCCAACCGGGCGCCGCAGATCGACTTGGTCGGCGACGTCCGTGCGACGCTGGCGGCGCTGCGTGAGGCGGCGGGGGAGGAGCAGCGGAGCGGCCCCTGGCTCGAGCAGCTGCGGAACGTCGAGGGCGAGAAGCGGGCCGCCGAGCAGGCGGAGCTGAACGACGCGCGCTCGCCGCTGCATCCGGTTCGTGTCTACAAGGAGCTGGGCGAAGTGCTCGACCGCGACGCGATCGTGGTCGGCGACGGCGGTGACTTCGTCTCCTACGCCGGGCGCTTCGTCGAGACCTTCGAGCCGGGCTGCTGGATGGACCCCGGACCGTTCGGCTGCCTCGGCGCCGGGCCCGGGCAGGCGATCGGCGCCAAGGTGGCCTATCCAGATCGGCAAGTCTGCCTCCTGCTAGGGGACGGCGCCTTCGGTTTCGCGGGTATGGAGTTTGACACCATGTCGCGTCACGGTTTGGGCGTCGTCGGGGTGATGGGCAACAACGGCATCTGGGCGCTCGAGCACCACCCGATGAAGTTCCTCTACGGCTACTCGGTGGCCGCCGAGCTGCGGCCGGAAACGCGCTATGACGAACTGGTCGAATCGCTCGGCTGCGACGGGATCCTGGTGCGTGAGCCGGGCGAGCTGAAGCCGGCGCTGGAGCGCGCCTTCGCCTCGGGCCGACCGACCCTGGTCAATGTCCTCACCGATCCCGAGGTCGTTTACCCGCGCAAATCGAACCTGGCTTAGAAGCTCGCGGAATCGGCCTTACAAAGCCGGCTGGAACGAGAATCGGCCGCCATTGCTGGCGGCCGATTCCACTGATCCCTCAGGACGGGCAGGGGTACGTCTTCAGGGACCTTTATTAGGTGGGCCCAGACGGCGGGAGGCGCCATGATGCGGCAAATCGCCTAAGCCCTGTATTACCGAGTGCAAGATGAGGCAAGCCCCACCTCGTCCCCGATTCATCCAGTATGTACCCGGACGTACCTCATATCTACCGGTCTTCAGCGAAGATACTAAGAAGCGGGTAGTTCAAATTACCTAGTTCTAGTTTTTCCGGGTGCCGACTGACCCATCTGTCCGCTCCGGACAAGACAGACTGTCCAGCTAGTACGGAGAGGGGTTTTGAGTGGCGGCGATGGCGGTGCCGTAGAGGATGTCGTGCTCGGAGACGGTGACCTGATCGAGACCGAAGGCGCGCATCGTCTCGACCAGGATCACGACCCCGGCGGGGATCGTCGGCGCCCGGTCGGGGTGGAGGCCGGGGACTTCCACCCGCTCGGCCAGGGGCAGCGAGGCCAGCTGGGAGAGCATTCGCTGGATTGAGGGGAGGGCAAGGGTGTGCCCGTGCACCCGCGAGGGGTTGTAGGGCTCGAGGCCCATCTCGACCGAGGCCAGCGAGGTGGGGGTGCCGGCGACGGCGATCGCCGCCCGCGCTTCGACGCCGGCGCCGACCGATTCCTCGATCAGCCCGCGGACGTCGGTCGCCAGGGCTTCGAGCTCGCCGGCGGTGGGGGGGTCGCTGGAGATGTAGCGCTCGCTGTGGCGGACGACCCCTGCCTGCAGCGAGTCGTGGAAGGAGATCTCGCTGCTCTGGCCGACAATCAGCTCGGTCGAGCCGCCGCCGATGTCGACCACCAGTGTCGGCTCGCTCGGCGGTGACTCCGAGGTGGCGCCGAGGTAGGTCAGCCGCGCCTCCTCCTCGCCGGCGAGGACCCGGGCCGAGAGCGCGAACCGCTCCCGCAGCTCGGCGATGAAGGCGCTGCCGTTGTCGGCGTCGCGGACCGCGCTGGTCGCGATCGCGTCGACCGTCTCGGCCCCCAGCTCCTCGAGGATCCCTATATAGACGCCGATCGCCGCGCAGACGTCCTCGATCGCCTCGCCCGAGAGGAGGCCGGAGAGGTCCACGCCCCGGCCCAGGCGGGTCACTGTGCTCCGCCGCTCCAGCGGCGAGACCCGTCCGTCGGCCACGTCGGCAACCAGCAACCGCGTCGAATTGGTCCCGACGTCGATCACCGCCACCCGCTTTCCACCCTCGCTCACCAGTTGCTCCTATGTCAAGCCGCCACCGCGAATTGCGGCGTCAGCGAGCCTCTCTGAGTGTCGACGGTGGTCATGGATCTCCCTTTTTCAGAATCGACCAAAAGCCTCCAGACCCGGCGCGCGAGGTGGCGCTTGAGGCAGCGTAGGGCCTCCATCCTGGACTTGCCCTCGGCCTGCTTGCGGGCGAGGAACTTCCGGGCCGGCGGGTGTACCCGTCCCTGGGTGACGGCGATGCGGTGAAGGGCGCAGTTGAGCTGGCGGTTGCCACCACGGTCGAGGCGGTGGCGGACGCGGTTGCCAGAGGAGGCGGGGATCGGCGCCACCCCCGCCAGCCGGGCGAGCTTCGCGTCGGAGGCAAAGCGCCCGGCGCCGGCGGTCTCGGCCACGAGCTTGGCCGCCGTGAGCGCGCCGCAGCCGGGGGGCCTGAGAGCGCACCGCTTCTGCGATCTCCTTCTCCAGGGCAGCGGCGCGCTTGGTGCGCTCGCGGATCGCCCTGCCCAGCTCGCGGGCGATGCGCACCCGGGCGCCCTGCTCGGCGCGGGAGAGCTTGCGAGCCACGCGGTCGAGCCAGAGGACCCGGTCCAGGCAGCCGGCCGGCAGCTCCAGTTCGGGCCAGAGGTCGTGCAGGTGCCAGCGCAAGCGCTGCTGGTCTTCAGAGCGAGCCTTGACGAGATTCTCGCGGTGGTCGAGCAGGAGCCGCAGCTCCAGGGCCCGCTCGTCGAGGTAGGCGCCGGGAAGGGTCTCGGGACCCTCTCGGAGCGCCGCCCGGGCGACGGCCAGCGCATCGATCGGGTCAGACTTGCCCCGCGTGCGTTCCCCCCGGCGGCTCTGGCCCATCAGCTTCGGCGGCACCCGGACCACGCGCTCGCCCGAGGCAACCAGGAACCGCTCGAAGGAACCGGAGACGTGGCGGCAGTCCTCGATCGCCCAGATCCGTTCGGAGTCGAGGCCTCGCCCCCAGGCGAGGAGCTCGCGAAACCCCGGCTCCCTGGCTGCGGCCGTCAGCTCGCCGGTGAGCTGACCGGTGCCCGCAAACACGGCGCCGCAGGTATGGGTTCTCTTGTGGGTGTCCGTTCCGATCACGATCATTGGCTGCGTCCCTTCGATTGGTTGTCGCCTGTTCGGACGGACCGCCGGCGGACAGACCTCACTCGGGGCGAAGCCACGCTCCTATCAAGTCACGACGGCGATCCTCGGGGGGCGGCGAGCGACACAACGGATGAAGGTCAGACCTCCGGGTCGACAGCCAGCCTAAGAGTCAGCTCGCCGCCTGCCCGAGGAACCAACCGCCTCGGTCGGACACTGCCGCCGACCGTGGGCCGACGATGACAGTGACGCCACTCTAGAGCGAGCCCGACTCCCAAAGCCCCCTGCGCAATCCATCTCCCCGCCCCGCAACCGACCCCGCCCCAAGCCCCACATTGCTACCATCGACATCCGCCGCGGGGTGGAGCAGCCAGGTAGCTCGTCGGGCTCATAACCCGAAGGTCGCAGGTTCGAATCCTGCCCCCGCTATGGCCTTAGTAGAGCAAAGCTCGCTCAGGTCCTTTACTTGACTGAAGGCGCTCGACACGAGCGCCTTCAGTCGTATTAGGCCGCTGTTGCGGTCGATCTCGACACGCAGCCGGAATGCCTCGAACACCGCCCGCCGCAGCTCGGGATCGGCTTCCGCCAGCGCCTTGGATAGGTCGGGCAGGGCGTCGATGATCGCGACGGCTTCGTCGGGGTCGAAACTGTCGCCGTTCCGCTGTGCGTGGTCGAGCTCGGCTATCGCCGCCTCGACTTCCTGGCGCTCGGATTTCAGGACGCGGATTCGCTCGCCAACGAGGGCTGGATCGACCCCAGCCTCGATCGCGGCGAGCTGGCGCTCGATCCGTTGCTCGACCTCGCCGAGTTGCCGGCTCGCACGCTCCCGCTCGGCGCCGCCTTTGCTCTGTAGTTCCGCCTCCAGGGTCGAGCTCTGCTTGCGGAAGTGCGCGAGGCGATCGGCACCGAAGACGCGCGTCGCGAAGAAGGCGTCGATCAGCGTCAACAGGCTGTCCTCGCGGACGTACTGCCATTTGCCGTGGCCGGTCGCCTCGGCGGCGGTGTCTCCGTAGGAGAGCCGGTACCCGCAGGCGTAGTAGGTGCTGGTCTTGCGGTGCTTGCCATGCATCCGCAGCGGGTTGTGGCCGGTGGCGCAGTGGACGATCCCGCGCAGCTGGTAGAAGCGGTTCTGGGTGTAGCGGCGGCGGTTGCCGGCCTGACCGGTGCTGCGCGACTTCATCTCCGCCTGCACCCGCTCGAAGTCCTCTTCCGAGACCAGCGCCTCGTGGCGCTGGTCGGCCTCGATCCACTCCTCGGGGCTGCGCCGCACCAGTGGCCCATCCCCTTGCTTGACGGCGCGGAAGTCGAGCCGGTTCCAGTAGAGGCGGCCGGTATAGACGTGGTTTTCGAGCATCGAGCGGATCGTCGTCTTCGACCACTTGCCCGCGGTGTTGCGCTTGGAGTCGACGTGGCGGGGTGGGGGAGGGCCACCCGGCCGGTTGAGGTGGTCGGCGATCTCCTTGTAGCCCGAGCCGGAGAGGAAGCGCTGGAACATCTCGACGATCACCGGCGCCTGCTCGGGGTCGCGGGCCAGCCGCGACTTCGTGTCTCCGGCGCGGGCTCGGCGCGGATCGGGATGGGCCTCGTGCCGCAGTCGGTATCCGTAGGGCGCGCGACCGCCGTTGCGGTATCCCTGGCGGGTGTTCTCGGTCTGCCCGCGTCGCACCTCGCGGCCCAGCTTCTCGACCTCGAACTGGTCGAGAGCCTGGAACATGTGGCGGATCAGCCGACCCTCGGGGCTGGTCTGATCCCCGGCGCTGCGGGCGTAGAAGACCTCGACACCGGCCCGGGCCAGCTCGCGCTCGTAGGCGAGGGCGTGGAACAGCTCGCGGCTGAGGCGCGAGGTGGAGTAGACGATCACTGCGTCGAAGCGCCGCGCGTCTGGCTCCTTGGCCTCGCGGACCAGCTCGCTCCAGCCGACCCGATCGTCGCGGCGGCCGGCCTCCTGGTCGGTGAAGTCGCAGACGATCCGGCCGCCCAGCTCCTCGGCCTTCTCGGCGCACTCGTTGCGCTGGGAGGGAAAGGAGATCGTCGGGTCCTGCTTGTCCTTGGTCGATAGGCGTCCGTACCAGGCGAACTTGCGCATCATGGCCTCCTCGTGGAGTCGGTGGGAACGGCTGGAATGGCCGGTAAACTGGTGGGCATGGCAACGCGTGACCAGCTGCACCGTGAGGTCGACAAGCTGAGCGAGCCCCAGGTTCCGAGGGCGCGGATCATCGTGGTCGATGAGCCTGAAGCCGAGGACGACATCGTCGGGCTGCCAGAGGCGTGGAAGACCTTCGAGGACGGCACGCCGCAGCCGAACTGGGTGGCGCTGCTGCACGAGGCTCGTAGCGGTCGGCGTTGACCCTCGTCGTTGATGCCACGGTCACGATTGCCTCGGTCGGCAGCGCCGAGGGCTTCAAGTCTTTGGGCGACGATGATCTCGTCGCCCCGGCGCTGATGTGGTCGGAGGCCCGCTCGACCATGCACCTCGGGCTGCTGAACGGAAAGGTCAGCGCCGAGCAGGCCAAGGTCCAGCACGAGCGCCTCGAAGGCTGCCCGGTTCGTCGCGTCGATGAGCCCGAGCTCGGAAGGACTGCCTGGAAGATCGCCGAGCAGTTCGGCTGGGGCAGGACCTACGACGCCGAGTACGTCGCGCTGGCCCAGATTCTCGGTTGTCGGCTGGTGACGCTCGACGGCGCCCTGCGTCGAGGCGCGGACCGGCTCGGCTTCGTCGTATCGCCGGCCGAGCTTTGAAGTAGCGAAAGCCGGAAAGCTCATTTCGCTTCCTCCAAGCTGCGCTCGATGAACTTGCCGACCCGGGCTGAGCTGCGCGCCGCCGCCGTGCGCAGTCGCCGCGGCGTGGCGATCCCTCGCTCCAGGGCCTGGCGGATCGCCATCTGGATTTGCTCGGGCTGGGCGCCCGTTGCGAGCGCATCGACGATCGTGCGCTCCGGTCGCGTCACCGGCAGGCCGGCGATCTCGCAGACCTCTGATTTTTTCGGCGGATCGTTCAGCGTGTGCAGTTGAACGCCGGGGCGGGCGCGCTGCCCTCGCTCCGAGCGCGGCAGCGAGAGGTGAACGGCGTCGGGGATCACGTCGGAGAGATCGTGCAGTTCGAGGGCGCTCTCGTGCGAGACAACCGCCCCCGCATCGCGCAGCGGAAGCCACGCCGCCATTACGTGCTCGTAGGGGCTGGGCGGGAAGTGCCGCAGCCTGTAGAGCCCTCGTCGGATTCGCAGATATCGTCCCCCGGGCCGGGCATGGTGGGCCAGGGTGCTGTGGTCCATGCGCGCCGCGATCGCCTGCGGAGCGGTGAAGTACCCGGCCTGCGCCTCGGCCACGTAATAGAGTCCGTCGTGATCCACGTCAGACATAACTAGGATCATAGCAATTTAATCTCTGACCTTTTCTGTCATCTTTTTCCGGCGATGCGCCAGAAGCAGGTCGAAGATCGCCTTGGCTTGCTCGCGTCGAAGCTGATCGTCCAGCGCAGATCCGGGTTGCGCCTGCTCGATCGACATGCTGGCCTTCAGGTCGCCGACCGGTGTAGCGTCGCGCCGGTCATGGCTGGGCCGCCGCTGACTCTGCCCGACACGTTTAGCTCCATTCGCCCGTGATCTCAAGCGGCGTTGGCTCCAAGCCAGTCGATCGGCTGGTCGGGATTGCGGAAGTCGCGGAAGATCGGGGCGAACGGGCCTTTGGCTTGCAGATCCTCGAATAGGCAGAAGGAGATCGCCACCTCCGGCGCGCGGGCGAGCTGGGGATCGCTTCGCAACAGAGCGATGGCGGTTGAGCGGCGGCGCTCCAGAGCCGCTCGCGACCCTCCGGCGAGGACGCAATGGACCGGCGGGAAGACCGGATAGCGTAGGCGCCAAAGCGGCTCGCCGTCCTCGCCGGCCAGCCGGTACAGCTCTGCGTAGCGGACCAGCTCGGCGGCGAGGCGATCGACCGAGAGGGTGGCGCGGTCGATCTCCAAGAAGCGCTGCTCGATCGCGACGCCGTTGCTATCGAGGCGCAGGTAGGTGAAGACGGCATCGGCGATTAGCGCGCGCCGTCGCCGCCCGCGGCCGTAATTGAACGGGTAGGATACCTCGTGGCGCCAGGCGAAGGGGCCGAAATCATCGCCCCGCTTGTGCGCGGCGGAGAGGAAGCAGATCGCCGAGTCGTTGACGGCGAGCGTGTGCGCTTGAAGCGCCCCGGCCGCGTCCTCAGCGCCGATCAGGCGCGGCTCGCCGTCCAAGACGCCAGCCTCCCGTGCAAGTCGAGCCCCGCGCTCGGTGACGTGCCAGAGCCGGCGCGGCGCGCCGTGCGGAGTCTCGATGTAGCCGGCGAGCCCAGCCTTGGCGAGCCGGGCCAGGAGCTTCTGTGCCCACCGGTGGCTGCGATCAGGGAGGTGGATGGCCCGGACTTGAGCGGCGGAGAGGATGCGGTGCTGGGCGAGCGAGGCGACTACCTCGATCCCCGTCTCCGAGCACGCCGATCGGAGGGTGGCGAGATCGGTCACGCGCCCTCCTCGGTCGGCGCCCAAAGCGGAGCCGGGCGGGCCGCGCCATCCTCGCCTGCCGGCGTCGATCGTCCGGCGGCGTCCGGCTTGCGCCTCAGCTCCTCGAGCTTGGCGAGGATGCGGGCGTCGAGCGTTTCGAGGTGGGCGATCACCTCGCCGACCCGCATCCGGGCCGCGACCTCGGCTGCCGGTGCTTTGCCGTGAGCGGCCGGTGCTTCGAGAATGTCCTCGACCCTGATCCCGCCGAGGGCGAAGGGCTTGCTCAGCTCGCCGCGGTGGGTGACCTGGGCGACGAAGCGGTAGCGGCCGAGCTTGGTCAGCGCGGGCCGGGCCGGGCTGGCCCGCCCACTCCTTGGTGAGCAGGGCGGCGGCGTGCGAGTTCAGCGCGGTCGCGAGCAGGTGCGAGCGGTTGGTGGTGAGCGCGTTCAACGTCTGCGGGTTCAGTCGCTCGGGGTTCTGGTTCAGCACGACCGCGCGGAGCCCGAACTTGGCGCTCTGCTCCAGCAGCGCGGCGAGGTTGCCCGAGGCCGCGCCGTCGTAGCTCTGGACCTCGTCGAGGAAGACCCAGAAAGGACGGCGGGCAGCGGGAGCAAGCTCGGACCTCGTGCGCGCCGCGTGCAGCAAGTCGAAGAGGAGCAGGTTGGCGAGCAGGCGCTCGCGGGTGCCGCCCGAGCCTGGGCAGGCGAGGACGATCTCCCCGCTGTCCATCGCCTCGCGCACCCGGTAGGTGCTCTGGCTCTGACCGAGCAGGGCGCTGATCGGCGTCGAGTGACGCAGGCGGTCGACCAGGTTGGTCACAGGGGTGATCGCCTCCTGAGCGAGCAGCGGGAAGCGGTCGATCCAAAACCCCTGCGAAGCCTTGGGCAGGAACGGGAGGACGGCGGCGCGCCAGCTCGTTGGAGAGCAGGGTGGGGAGCTGGAAGATCGTCGGCGCCAACTCGGGCGGCAGGACCGGCGCGATCCTCGCCAGCGCCCCCGCGGCCTGCGTGGTCAGGTTGATCGCGCGGGTGCTCTGCTCGCCCCATTGCAGGGTTGAGGCGAAGGCATCGACGATCGCCTCCACCCGCGACTCGGCCGCGGCGCTCCCGCTGCCGGTCAGCTCAAAGAGGTTCCAGCCGGGCAGGCTTTGCAGTCGCGTCGAGCTGAGGTCGATCTCGACCACTCGCCCGATGAGGTCGGGATCGTTCAGGTAGGGCCTGATCCGCTCCAGGGCGTCGGCGTGGGGGTCGAGGAAGAGACCGCCGTGGCCGGAGCGGACCAGGTGAACGAACTGGGTGATGGCAGTCTCGGTCTTGCCGTAGCGGCTGCGCCCGGCGACGTAGGAGAAGAAGGTGTCGGCGGTGCGGACCCCGACGACCCGCTCGCCGCCCTCACCGGCGATCCGGCCGAGCGGGATCAAAGCGTCCTTGGTCTTCTCGAAGGTCGGCAGCTTCGGCGGCGCCGGCAGGAGCGTGCCGGAGCGCAGCACGTTCTCGGCGACGCAGTGGACGGTCGGCGGCTTCAGAAAGCCCGCCACCTCGCGGGCGGTGAGGATGCTGCGGCGTGCTGGCCGGAAGAGGCCCGAGGAGAGGCGGCGGTCGAAGCCTCGCTTGCGCGTCGGAAAGTCCGAGCCGAAGAACACGGCATCGCCGATCCCGAGCCCGGCTGGGCGCAGCCAGTTCTGCGCGGCGAACGGCTCGAAGGCGGCGAGCAGGCTCTGCATCGCGAGCTTTGCGCGAGGGCGCTCGGTGGCCTGAGCGCGGAGCAGGATCTGCGCCTCGAAGAGCGGGCCGGCATCGCGCAGCTTCGCGTCGAGAGCCTGGCCGACCAGGCGGCGGTCGATCAACTCGGCGGGGTTGGCGGTGTCGCGGCGGCGCTCGCCGTCGAGCACCTCCATCAAGCTGCGCCGTTCGCCGTGTGCCCGCCGCGCCTGTCGCTTCAAGCGGCGGCGCAACCGGATGCGCCGCCGTCCCGCTGCCGGCAGTAGATCGAGGCAGACCGTTGACCGCTCGCCGCGCCGCGGGCGAAGCGAGGCCATCGCCGCGGCGAAGGGCTGAAGCGGATCGGGCTCGTTGTCGAGCCGGGCCAGGGGTTCGACACTCGGGCGGGCCAGGGTCAACTCGGTGCGCAGCGTGACCTCGCCGGGCCTGTCGGGCTCGGGGGCAACCTCTGCCGCATCGCGCAGCTCGACTCCCTCATAGCCTCGCAGGGCGTTGCGCAGGAGCTGGCGGGAGCGGGCCGGCACTTCGAGCAGGTAGACGAGACGGCCCTCGCCGTCGTTGGTCAGCCGCACCCGCAGCGCGCAGGCGCGGCGATCGAACCAGCCGCGCACGCTGCGATCGGCCCGGGCCAGCTCAGCGGCGATACGCAGGACGGCCTCGGGCTTCGCGTCGAACTCGTCGGCCGGCACGATCGCCGCAGCGGTTCGCGTCGCAAGCGTGCGGCGCGTGGCGAGGAAGCGTTGTGTAGCCAGCGCGGAGGCGATAGCGAGGGCGCCAAGAGCGATGGGCGCGAGCGACGCCGCGGAGGCGAGGAGCTGATCGAGGCGGATGCTCGACACGGCGCGCCAGATGGCGGCGGCCATGAGCAGAGCGAAGAGCCCCAGCATCGGCCGCGGGTCGGAGCGATCCTCACCCATCATGCACCGACCTCTGGGTCACGTAGGTATGTCGGCAAAGCGCAGGTTCTGCAATCCGCGCTGTGCTGCCGAATCTGGCGCTTTCGCGACTGCATCCCGGCGAACCGAGGGGCGACCTGACGGTCGGCCCGGCAGTTGAACCGCCAGGCGACCCGTTGCGATGCCCGGCTTGGATTCCGTAAAAGGGGCTCACACCTATACGGAGCAAGAAGCAGCGAAAGTGGACCGTCTTGTGTGACGAATCCGACATTTGCCGCAGCCACTGTCGGTCTGCTCGCTTCATGCCTCTTGTCGTTTGAGGCGTGGTTTTGCGCCGCGAATTTCCGCACCTACAACAACAGGGGGCCGAGCAGCAAAAGTGGACCCCCCAATTCCTGAATTTCCTTCTTTTCCGCCTCATACCTATCCGTCGTTTGAGGCGGCGTTTTCCGGCAAAAATTTAGATTTCGTGTGTGGCGGCTTCTGGTCTCATGCCCTCCAGTCGAAGTCAGAAGGGAATCTGTCCCACGAATTCGCCGGTAGGCCGCTGACGAGGACTGCCATCATCTTCGCCGTGGGATCAAGCAGACCAGACCCCAACCCTTACGCCTGGGATAAACGGGCACGACGTCTTGTGAGTGAGTTCTGGTCGCGGTATCTGCGGTGGGCTGAGCGAAACCCCGAGGCGGTTGCGCGCCTGAAGCTATGGGCTGTCGACTTGACAGAAGCGCCGCCGGAGCATGGTCTCCTCGGCCTCCTTAGGGCCTTCTTTCTCGGCTTTGCCCCGCCAAATTGGCAGGCGCTTCCGGCCGGCATGGGTTTCAAGGCGGACGAGCTGATGTCCGAGACGGGGCTTTGCCTCGTCTGGGTTCCTGAGGCGGACGTAATCGTCCAGCTTGTTAGTGCCCCCAGCAAGGAGGATCGCGACGCAGTCCTTGTCCGCAATTCCGATCGGATTCTCACCTCGGTTGAGCGCGTTGTGGCCGAAGTTGAGCACCCTCAGCTGGGGTTCTTGCGGGAATCGGCAATCGAAGCGGTACACACGGCTCGGGCGGGCTACTTCGGCGCTTCTCAGACGCTTTCGGCCGCGATCCTCACTGGGGCGCTCGAAGAGCACTACGGGTTCTCGTTCGGCCTGGCGCGCAAGGCCTTTGAGGCTGAGCCACCCGCCTCGGCCGGTCTTTGGTCGCACCGGCGAGTATTGGTGCAGCGGGCTATCCAGCTTTCGATTTTGCGCTCCGACTCGCGCTCCGCCGACGGTGGCTTCAATCGCCATATCACCGGCCACGGCAGCGACCTCGAGCATTTGTCTGAGCCCCACTCCTTGGAGGCTCTGATGCTGGTTGGTGGAACTCTGCGTGAGTTGCAGGTGGCCTACCGCGCTGCAGAGTGCGGCTTTGCTCCAACCCCGCAGCTTGAGCGCCACGCGGCGAGATCCCTCGCCTATGCTGCCCCTCGCATATCTCCTGCCAGCTGAGTCCTCTCAGAGATGACTCTGGCGCCGCGCCAACTCAACCCCCAACACGATCGGGCGGAAGCGAGCCATGACCGATAAGGCCAACCCCGATAGCCAAGACCGCAGGCCGTCCGGCTGGGATATTGCTCGATGGATCTTCGCCCTCCTGGTCGCCCTCTCCGCAACGCTTTTTTATTTCCACGCCGTCGATCACCAGAGCCTCTGTTATCAGCAACTTGCTGATGTACCAGGCCATCAAGTCGATACCTGCGGGCCACCGCGTCTGCTCGATCTTGCTCCGTTCGCCCTGATCATCACCGTCTTGCTCTGGCCCGATCTAGGCGAGCTCGCGGTTACTGGCTTGTTCACGTTGCGTCGTCGCGTTGATCACCAAGAGGAGCGACAAGAGGATGTCGAGTCTCGACTACTCCAAGTCAGCCAACAGCTCACGCAACTTGCCACTCTCTCTCAAGTCCAAACCCAGGCGCAAGGCCAAACGGCGATTGGCGCCGTAAACAACTACTACGCGCCCGACCAGCAAGACCTCAAACGCAGCATCGATGCCAAGGAGGCGGGTGAGCAACCGGCTGACGGTGGTGTCCTGGTCGAGGCCGAGGCCTCGCTGCGAGCCGAAGCAGATGAGCGCGAGCGCCTTCTTGGCGAGTTCATCCGCGCATACTCACGCCTTGAGCCCTACATTTTGCCTCGGAGCGCTCGTCTTGCTGACGAGCTAGATCAGCTCGACCCAGAGCGTCGCCAGCTGGTCGAGGAATGGCGTGCGATGTTCGACCGCGAGATCGCTGCGCTGCGCCAAACCCGCAACGCCGCTGTGCATCAGCCGGGCCTCGTTAGCCCCCAGACCCTACGAGGGGCGATTGAGAACACGCGCGAGCTCTCCCGCATCCTTTTCGATCGCATCGGATAGGGAGCAGGTGTCGTTCGCTCCATAGGACCCCGAACACATGTAGCCAACGAGACGCGCTTCAAGCCGGTGGATCATGCTCCATCCCCAGGGGTTGATGTGCTTCGATTGCGCAATGGACCCAGCCGCTGAAGTCGAGGCATGTCTCAAGAGCGTGGACGACATGATCGTGCAAGCCAAGTTGTTGGCAGCCGAATACAACGATCAAGCTCCTCAATCAGCCAGCGACGTTCCGACTCTTCAGCACTCCATCGCGTTCGCTGAGCTCCGGATCCTGGCTCAGACCGGCAAGGAGGCACTCGAACGTGCCTTTCCCGATGACGCGAGGCTCTCCGAGGGCTGGTACGTACCTAACAATGATGAGCCTGCAAGTCCCATCGAGGTGCTTACCGACCTGAAGCAGAAGCATACGACGCTAGTACATGCACTCAACCTTTTGGGCGTAACACCCAAGGTGTCAGGCCGCGAGAAGCCGAAGCCAAAATGGCGGGTATTACTGGATTACCTCAACGTCATTCCCCGAGCGATCGCGTGGATCGGCGGTATCGGCGGCGGTATCGGGATCATCCTTCTCGTTGTACATTGGACCTTCGGCCTGTTCTGAAAGCAGAGGCTTCAAGCGGCCAGGTCCCGAAAAGCTACCAACCACTAGTTGAGTGTTGGCGGCCAGATAACGCCGCGTTGCTGCACCCACTCGTTCAGCGCCTCGAACGACCTCAAGAAGCGCTGGCCGGCTGCCTGATCACGCGTCGCTGCAAAGGCCGCCGAGCGACAGCGGTCGGCGGCCGTCAAAGTTCTCTGCATCTCAGGACTTGGTTCGGAACAGCAGTCCCGCGCTGAGTCAACGACGTAGCCAAAGCGATCGCCCACCCGATGCATCGCCGCGGCGTCGAGCTGGCTCGCGTTAGAGCGGTCGAGGATGTCGCGGAGGATCTGATTGATCTGCACGGCCAGCAGCGCCACAAAGGCCTCCTGTGGATCGGAGGCGCGTGTGGCATTGCTGAAGAAGGGAGCGAAGAGCGCCAGATCCTCGTAGGGCTCTTCGGCCTGCGACCACTCTCGGAAGGCTGAGACCTCGACCTCGACGACGACCTCGCCAGAACCTCGCTTTACCCTGATCACATCGTCGTGATTCAAGAGGGCGCTGAGTGAGGCGAGGCCTCCCATCAACCCCTGGACATCGGGCTCATCGTCGCCGATTACAACGGTACTGCCCTGATCGATCACGTCGGTGACGTCGACCCCTCTGGATTGCAGGATCGCCGTGGAGATAACCCGCGACAGTTCTCTCGCCTCGCGGGCGGCCCACTGGGGTGGCCCGAGGGTCGCTCGACTCGCGACGAGATAACAGCTATAGCCAGCGCCGGCGCCGGCGATGACCTCGCTCAAGAGCGCCTCCCGCTCCTGCACTTCCTCCAGCGTCCAGCGTTGGCCGCTGCGCATGTCGTGCACCGTCTGCGACTCCTCGTCCCAGCGGTATTGAGAGTGGGCGCAGGCATTGCGCAGTGCGGGGTCGCAGCCGTCGGCCAGTTGACGAGCGACCGACTCCTCGCTGGCTGCCAACTCGGTTTCGAGTGCGCCTAGGGTTGGTGGTTGGGAGGCGTTGATGTGAGCGCTGCGCCGCCCGATCCGGGCGAGCTGGACGATCAGCCCTCCGAAGGTCCGAAAGGCAGTCTCGCTGAGGTCCTTGTAGGCATCCATGGTCATCTTCACGACCATTGCTTGGTCCACCACGCCCGCCTTTTCCCCGGCCTGTAGGAGTTGTGCGCCGCGGCGGATCTGTTCATTAGCCTCAAGAACCAGCCTGCTTTCGGCGGCGGTCTGTTCAACCAGTTCCTGAGCTTGCCGTGGCGCAACCTCTGCCGTGCTTCTTAGGAGTGCGAACAATCCAACGGCGATCTGATGAGCGCGAAGCGGACGGTCCAGCGTGCCGATCTCGATCGCCGGGGCGATGAGCAAGCTCTCCAAGGCGAGATCGGCTGCCGGCTCCTTTTCGAGTAGGTGGGCGAAGTAACGCCGGCTGGGCTCGGCCAGCTGTTTGATCGCCTCGGGGCCGGAGAATGCGCCGAACACCGCTTCGACATCGAGGAAACCATGCTCGTCGCTGTACTCGCCCGGACGCCCGACGATCAACGCGGCGCGAGCATCGAAGTCGGGCACGATCCATTCCTCCATCTGCGCGAATAGCTCGCCGATGCGCTCGCCGTAGGGGAACCCGACGAGCAGCGACTGCATCTCTGTCTCTGCCTCTCGGGCGGTGGGGATCGTCTCGGCGACCAGTATGCGGATGAACGCCTTGGTCAGTCGGGCTCCGTATAGGCCGCTCTCGACTGCAATGCTTCGAAGCTCGGCTGCGGGGCCCTGGGGGTCGAATCGGGCCAGGTCTTCACAGCTGCGATGGAGCTCCTCGACGTTGCCCACCCGTGCGGCCATCCTCTGGCGAAGCTCGCCACCGATCACCTTGGGGTCGTTGACGTTCAGGACTTCGAGCTCGTGGCCGATGCCGGTCATCGCGCCCAACTGCGGAAAAAGGTCGGCGTCACTCACCGCTCGCGCGAATTGGTCGTTTGAGACGACGATGTTGCCGACCGGCAGCTCACGGAAGCCGGCGATCAGCCGGTCGAGCTGAGAATCGATGCCCTGAAGCGCGCGGTTCCTGGCCCGGGCCATCTCCGCCACCTCAGAGCTAGAGCTCACCTCGACCCCGCACTCCGGACAAAGCCCGGGCTCCCGCGGCTCTCCGCATTCCGGGCAGCACTCAGCCTTGAACTCCAGGGTGAGCGTGAACGGGCCGCCCTCCTCAAGCTCGCAGGTGCCGCTGGGACTTGTGCTCTGCGCCATGCATCGAGATTACGGCTCGTGCCGGTCACGAGTCAGTCGGGCCGAGCGTCGGGGTCTGCGCCCGGGTTCGGGGGGCGGGGCCCCCTGCCGGCGCCGCGGATCAGAAGTACCATCCGGTCATTGTGACTTCGCGCGGGATGTGCATCGGGCAGCTCGTCCTCTCTGTCGCCTTCGCCGGTCTCGGGATCTGGGCACTCGCTGAGGGTGACCACCTCAAAGGCGCGTTCTACCTCGCGATCAGTGCCGCATGGCTGCTGATTGCCGCCTTCAGGGATAGGCTGGTGGCCTCCCGGAAACGACAGCGCGCCCACCTCCGGTCTTAGGTCGAGCGACGGCGCGATTTTCTGCGGCCGACTGGGCACCTCGCCTTCCAGCGGTCGTGACACTCAAGGCCGATGGGCTCTCGCTTTGCGTGAAAGGCGGCGCGGTGCGTTACTCGTCGGAGACAAGGTACTCCGCTGGCCCGGAGTCCTCGACCCAGCCGGCTTCCAGGTGACGCCCTCGACAAGGTCGCCGACGGACATCGAGTAGGCGCCGGCAAGGCGGATCAGGCGTCGAAGCGGGGGCAGCCAGACTTCGAACCACCAGATTGGTCCATTCGGGTTCGGATGCCGGGACGGTCTGGCTGAGTCGGCACACTGGATCGCATGTCCAATCGACCTCCCGGTGTCTGCATGTTTTGCGACGCGATCGGCATCACGAAGGCTCACGTCTTCGCGAAGTCATGGACGAGCTTGTTCGACGAGCCAAACGACACGCGCGAGCACGAGGTCGTGCATCGCTATATGGACCCGACAACCGGCGAGTTGCGCGTTCTCAAGCGCGCGAAGACCTTTGCCTTGGTTAGCCGCAAGGTCTGCGGCGCATGCAACAGCGGCTGGCTCAACGAACTGGAGGCGCGGGTCCGCCCGCTCATGGCCCATTTCGCGGCGAACACGCCGATCACGCTCGACGCCGAGGAGCAGGCGAACCTCGCGCTCTGGTCCGTAGTTGCGGCTCTCATCGCGATGAGCAACGACCCAGACGCGGCGGGGTTCGCCGACCCCGTGATCGCCCATGAGATCTTCCGCGAACAGCGTCCGGCCGACGACATAAACGTCTGGCTTGGCGCGAACTCGCACGGCGAGATGGGTTGGTTTCGCTCGCACTCACTCAACCTCGCTCCCGCCCCCGAGCGGGCCGGTGCGTGGAGCGCGACGATCTCGTTCGGCTACGCCGTCATCCACATGGTCTTTCACGGCCTTCCGAGCCAGCGGATGCGGCTGCGCCACGAAGCTCAACGATCTTTGCGCCGGATCTGGGCGCCGCGCGACCGCGCCGCGTGGCCACCGAAGCTGATCATGCGGCCGCATGATCTCACGCCCCTCGCACTGGTGATCGGAGAGCAGTCCTCCTTTGAGCGGGCCGTTCCTGCGCGTTCAAGCTGAGCGCGAGGTGTCCGCTAGGGCGGCACCCAATTCAAGTATCGGCATCTTTCGGGTTCGTTTGTCTAGGACGGCGGTATCCGGAGGCTCTGGCGCCATCCTGGATGCCGCGCGGGACAACCTGGTCAGTCAGCGCGTTGGCACTCTGAGCTTCGGGCCTACAAAAGGTGTCCAAGCAGCACGCCGATGATGACAAGGGCTGCTCCCCCGAGGGCAGACAGCGCGACGGTTATCGCCGACGACGGCGGAGCACGTTTCGCCGGTCGCGCAACCAGAACCGTGGGTCCGAGGATGACCTGAGAAGGCTCAATATGCATTGGCCAGGGACGGCGGCGGCCCATAGCGTTGCGAATACGGTCAGGGATTAGTCGTGAAAGCTCGCGGAGACCCGCCATAAGCGCGCCGTATTCGATAATCACGCGTCCGACGGTTACAAGGGTGAGGACGATAACCACGCTCCCCCGCTGAATCTCAACGTCGCGCGACAGCTCTACATGTCCACCGAACTGCTCGGTGACCAGTCCACTCACCGCAGCAAAGATGTCGTCCCGGAGCACAAGTTGTTCTTTGGGGTGCTGGTCATCAAACTCCGGGTCGCGCACGACGGTCCGCAGAACAGCGACAACCCCGTCAAGCTCAAGCTCGCAGGTCATTGCCAGATAATACGTCCGGGCCATGCCAGGTGCATCAGTCCTGGGTACGAGCGAGAAAGTGGATCAATGGGCATCTATGTTTCTTCCCCAGGGCTAAACAGAAGCGACCAAGCTGGGTCGCTCCTGCGAATTATCTGGCTTGAGAAAGCTTGCTTGGGGTTGGCCCGTGTACGACCTTTACCCTTTCTTCCGAAGTGAACGGCGAGCAAAAATGGCCCGACCTGCCTGACGATCCAGACGACTGGATTCCGGGACCAGAGGCGGAGACGATCTTTACCCTCTCCTTCATCTTCGAGCTCCCACATTGCCTTCGGATTAGCGATGCCTTCTTCCTTGTTGGTGAACCGGGGGAGCCATGGAGCGGCTGGAGTCACGCGGCGATGGCGTTCAGCGCTGGCTTTTCGCAGCTCCCAGAGGGATCGCGCCCAAGTCACACGATCCGTCTTGGCCAAGCCAAGGTTCGGAGTCCAGTGGCGCTTGACGCTGCAACGCGGATCTTCAAAGACTGGGACAAGGGTGTAGTTCCAGCACGCTATCGGCTGCCACGCCTATTGCGGCTGCGTCTGGCATCCCTGCGCGGAGATCGCCAAATCCGTAGCGCAGCAGTCGTTAGTCACTTCCTGACCATTTATGACCTACCCGAGGACGGCGACTTCTTGGGTCATGAGTTTCTGTTCAACCAGTTGAATCGCTCTCTGGATATCCTCAACCAATACATCGTGACCCTTGCTGGGATGACCGACGAGTGGCAAATCTCAGCCGTCTCGCGGATCGACCTCCAACGCTACGTCCCATTCAAGGTCACCGCCGATCCACCATACGGGCCCCTCGGTGAGTGGCCGAACATCGTAAAGATTTTCGACGCTCATCCCTACATGCGCGAGGGCCTAGCGGAGAACCGACCACCGCAAGAGGTTGCCGCCGCCGTCGCGGCCGTACGGGCCTACCGGGCTGGAAGCAACCCTTTCTTTGCTTTTGTCGAGCTATACCAAGCAGCCGAGCATCACCTTGGCTCGGGGAGATACGAGCAGTCCGTCATTGCGGCATGTACTGCGACGGAGGTCTTTATTAACACGCTGTTTCGATTCGTAAGCAAGGCGGTTGGCGGCGATCCCAACAAGCTTGGCAGCGCACTAAAGGCTCCTTTTCGTAACCAGCTTGAGCACCATTTGCCGGAGTTGTTGGAAGTGCCCACGGACATAAAGAACAGCGACTCAGTTGCTGGGGGCTGGTGGACTGACTGCTATCTCCTGCGTAACAAAGTCGTCCACGAGGGCCATAAGCCGACCGACGGTGAAGCACTGGCCGCAAAGCTGGCGACCGGAGCCTTTACTCGCTGGTTGGGGCAATCGCTGCCGGACGACGAGCGGTTGGAGGGGATTAGGCAGTTCACCACTCCTCCCTCCGGGTGAAAGTGGAAGCACAGATACAGTTCCGTATCGAGTTGCAGTCCTGCCGAACTGCCTAGCTGGTGCTTCGTCCGTTCCCCTTCCGTCCATCATCCCTCGCTAGGGTTGAGGGTCGCGAAGGTCGAGCCGGGCAGGCCGGCCTTGCCCAGCAGCGAGTAGCGCGCTCCGGTCGGCCGCATTTCGGACCGATAGAGACCAACGCTTTGCCCCTCGAACGGACCCCGCAGGCTCGCGGGGATCGGGCGGTTGGGCAGGTCGCGGACCGCCTCCGGTCGCCGGGACTTGTGATCCGCGGTCCGCACCCGGGCAACGGTCAGGTGCGGCCAGAATGCCCGCTCCCTGGGTTCGTAGATGTACAGCCTCTGGTTGGTGAAGACGGAGCGCAACCCGATCTGGAGGACTTCGGCCTCCGGCGATTTGACCGGCAGGGCGAACACGCGAGGAAGCTCCGGCACAGGGCCTTTCGCCACGACATCGCCCAACTCGATCAGGGGCGCGGGTGCCGATGCGCACAGCTCCCGGATCGCCTCCAGGTAGCGGACGACCTCCCGCTGGGGACGGTGGCCGAGGAACATCAGGACTATGCGCAGTCCGTGGTTGTGACGCAGCGCCGGATCGGTCAGCGCCTCCCGCTGCCATACCTCGACCTCGCGGCGCACCACCTCGGGCAGGTCGAGAGCGACGAGCAGCCGCACCCTTCCGCGGCCCGGACTGGCACCTCCGTTGCCGCCCGTCATGGGCGAGGCAAGTCGTGGAAGTTGACGGCGGCCCTCGTCGGCAGGACGAGATCGCCGATCCGGTGGAGCAGGCCGCCCGCGATCAGGATGCGGACGGCTCGCCGGATTCGGTCATGCTCGGTGAACTCGGCGGAGGCGACGGTCAGCTCCCGTACCAGCTCGTCGAGCGTCAGCGTCTCCGGGTAGATGCCGAGGACTTCGCGAAGTACGTCAGCCTGGTCGCGAGCGTCCAGCTCAGCATTGGTAGTGACGTGCGCGGTGGCAGCCGGGCACATAGGGTTTTGATCAGCCATGAGGAGCCACGTCTCCTTGTGGTCAGGCTCCCGGTTGGCGTTAGCCCGCCGCCGGGAGCCGCTTATGTCTATTCGGCCCGCGAACGTAGCTCGGTCGACGCGAAAATCAAGGCGATTTTTCGGAGCCGTCTTGGAGGGCGCTTCTGCGACGAGCTATCAACACACGTCGCTTTCCCGCTTGGGGAGCGAAATCCAGGGCGCACTCAATCGGCACGGCTGGCGCGCCTCTTAGATTGAATCCTTCCCCCGCTATAGGACGAAAGGCCCGCAAATGCGGGCCTTTTAGTTTTGTTGTCTAACAGACAACAGAGTGCAAAATCGGCCATGGGGCAAAGGGCTTCGAGGCGGAGGTCGACAGCATGACGTCCCCCGAGTCGGTCCCAGCGGGGTTCAAGTCGGAGACTTTTACGATCTTGAGGCGATGGTCAAAGCGCTGCTACGCCATGAGCTTGGTGTCCACTCGACCTGGCCGGCACACAGCGCGAGCCGGATATTTTCACCCGCCCTGGCAGGAATGGGTTGAGGAGGCTTGGGGCAAGCCACAGGTCGAGTTCCATGAGCGCCTGCCGGGTTCCAACACCGAGCCGCCAGAGGGTTTGGAGTGGGGTGAAATGCTGCCTGCAATGGAAACCGAGAGCAGAGTCACCGTAGGGCCAAGACGCAAACATGGTCAGACGCATCATCGAGATGACCCTGCCTTCTTCGATGACCCTGATTCAAGCCCACGTTTCCCTAATTGGAAACGTGAGTGTCGAGAACGTTCTCGAAGTGGCCCGGGACAACTCGCACCCCCCAACCTATGCTCGCCCGCAGCGGGAACGGGGATGGCAGATCAGGGGGACAAAGAGCAGGCTTTGGCGAAGCTCGAAGCGGTTGACAACCCGCTCAGGGTTGCGATTCTCACCCGCCTCGCGTTGCGTCCAGGCAGTGCGAAAGAGCTGTCGGTGGAGCTGCGCACCTCCCTCGGAAAAGTGCGCTATCAGCTGAACCGCCTGCGTAAAGCCGGCTTGTTGGAGGTGCAGGATGAACGCCAGCGCAGAGGTGTCACCGAGCGGATCTACAGAGCCAAGCTGGACTCCATCTCGGATATGGAGATGGCACAGCTTTCGGACTCGCAACGGGAGAAGGCGATCGCATCCGTCCTCAAAGCGGTCCTGGGAGACGCACTGAATGCGCTGCGGGCAGGGTCGTTCGCGGCGCGGGACGACTTCATAACCGCCCGCGTGCCCCTGGCGTTGGACGAGAGGGGATGGAAGGAAGCGGTTGCTGTCCATCGACGGGCGCTGACCGAAGTCTCGGCGATCCATGAATCGTCGCGGGCCCGCCTCGAGGCGGGCGCACCGCGAGTTGCGGATGCCCTCTCCTGTCAACTGCTCTTCCCAATTCCTCAACCAGTACTTCCGAGTTCGTAGTCAGGCCTTGCTGATTTAAAGGCCACGGCCGCCGCTCGCTACCGCCCACCGTGCTTCGACGTAGTGCGGATGAGGGTCATGATTGGATAGATAACTCCTGACTTTGAGGTTGCGCTCTCCCCGCTTCACTCCCAGCGTTGACCGGCGCAGGAACGTCCATCTAGCTTCCGCCCCCGCGGTCCCTTTCGACCGCCATTCAGGGACAACTCAAATGAACAGGGGTACGAAGTGGTTGGGTCGAGGCCCTTCGTCGAATTCACGATGCCGGAGCTGGCGGAGGCGATCCGCGCTGATCGGGACGAGCTGCACCGCGAGATTCTCGAGCGCATTCAGGCGATCGACGACCCCCGGCCTTCGGCCGACTCCGAATTCGCCGCCGGTACCCGCGGCGCGGTCTTCGCGGCCCTCGACTACGCGGTCGCCGTGCTCGAGAGCGAGGAGCGGTACCCGCCGCCGATCCCCGAGGCGCTGCTCGACCAGGCCCGGCTGGCCGCTCGGAGCGGGATCGACCTGGCGACGCTCCTCCGCCGCTACATGGCCGGGTTCTCGTTGCTCGGGGAAGTGGCGCTGCGCGACGTCGACATCAGCCCTGCCGATCGGGACCGCCTTCTGCCGGTGTTCAGCATGCACCTCGACTATCTCCTCGCCCGGGTCAGCGAGGACTACGAGCTGGCGCAGCGGGACCACCTGCGATCGCCGCGGACGAAGCGGGCGGAAGCGATCGCGATGCTTCTCGCCAGCGCTTCTCGACCGTTCGACGAGATCGACCACGTCTGGGATGTGTGGCACGTGGGCCTGGTCGCTGCCGGTCCTCGAGCAAAGGAGCGCCTCATTTCGCTCGGGTCCGGCGCCGGCGGACGACTGCTGCTCGAGCAGGTAGAGAGCGAGGCGTGGGCGTGGGTCAGTACCCGTGCCCGACTGGATCCGGACGAGCTGACTGCCCATCTTCCTTCCGGCGACGATGCGGTCGCGCTGGGGGTGGGGGAACCCGCGTACGGGCTGGATGGCTGGCGCCGCAGCCACCGCCAGGCAGCGGCCGCGCTTGCAATCGCCCGCCGCGGCGGCTCAGGAGTCGCCTTCTATGCCGAGGTCGGGACACTTGCGGCGATCATCCGGGACGACCTTCTCGTCTCCTCTTTACGGGACCGCTTCGTCGTTCCGCTGGGAAGCGACGGTCGCGGCGAGCAGCTGCGCCAGACCCTCCGTGGCTATCTCGCGACCGAATGCAATGTCTCCGCAACCGCAGCGACGCTGGGCGTTAGTAGGCGGACTGTCAGAAACAGAATAAGCCGTGTCGAGGAACGAACGGGTATTCGAATTGGCGACTGCCTGGCCGAGCTTGACCTCGCAATGCAGCTAATAGAGCTGAATTTAGCGTGAGAATCCAGCAATCGGATTCCTGCGCTTGTCAGCTAGTAGGCCCCTCCCTAGACTCGCTGTCTAGAAGCGAACAACCACGTATTCGGGGATAAGCGTGGACGACGAGGAGTTGCGTAAGAAGGCTCTCGCCAAGTTCGAGAGCATGAACGACCCGCTGCGGATGGAGCTTTTCACGTTGCTGATCCGCAAGCCGGCAACCGCGGCCGAGCTTGCCGAGAAGCTCGGCGCTCCGATCGGTCGCGTGCGCTACCAGCTGGGGCGAATGCGGGAGGCGGGCCTGGTAACCGTTCGCGAGGAGAAACCGCGGCGCGGGGTCATTGAGCAGATCTATGTAAGTCAGCCGACGGTCATCTCTGTCGAGGAGTTTGCGCAGCTGACGCCCGAGGAGATTCGCGAGGGGCACGCGGAGGTGATCAAGTTGATCATCCGCGACTGCATAGCGGCGCTGCGAGAGGGGACCTTCTTCTCCCGCGAGGACTTCATGGCGGTGCGGCTCCCGTTGCGTCTCGACGGTGAGGGGTGGAAACAGGCCTCCGCCCTTCAGCACGAGGCCCTCGAGCGCTTCCTGGAGATCCATGCCGAGGCGCAGACGCGGATCGTCTCTGAAGAGGACGCGGCGATCGACGTGCTGGCCTACCTCTTCCTCTTCGAGGCGGCTCCCGGTGAGCACTGAGAAAGCTCAGGACTTTTTGAGTTTAGGCCGTCCGACAGAAAGGCCTTGCGAGTCCTTGGTACCCCGACGTACTTCGCTTCACCCTGCGCGCCAGGTCTGCGTTTCCTCAACACACTCTGACTTTAATGCTGCCTTCGTTCGCTTCTTGACCCCGATCGGTGCACGGGTCTACCTTCGCCGCGCTGAGCGAAAAGGGACATTCGCTCGGGTCTGAGGGGCCTCGGCAGGGATCGGCGCTCCGGACCAGGGACAAACCAACGTCAGGGAGTGCAACAGGGATGTTCGCCGCAGAGCAAGGGCACCGCCGCATCAACGAGATCTTCATCGGGTCGAAGCAGAACCCGGCCCCGCGACGCGCCCTCGAGGCGACCGGCGCGGGAGCACACAGCTGCGTCACCCACCGTTCCCCGCGGTGGAGCGCAGGGCCGCTGGGCCCGAGCGGCACCGGCCCAGCCGGGTCGCTCACCAGCCCCGGCTCGGCCTTTGGACCCATCGAGCGGCATCCCAACCGGCACCGATCGCTCTCCCTGGCTATCGGGCGCCACGAGTATGCGGCGGGCGGGTCGCAGGTAGGTGCCCCTGCGCGATCTGGGGGATCGGCCCGCCCGCTCGCTTCACACCGACTTCACACCCTCCGGCAGCCGCCTCTGGCGCAGGCCGGGACCAACCGGGGAATCCCGGCTTCACCAAACCACTCGAATGCGCCGGCCAGGGATGCCGGCGGCAAGGAGGAGACCCGATGAAAGTTTTACGCCACCCGATTCGCGCAATCCGCGAGCCGTTCGGCACGGCCGGCCTGGTCGTCGCCTGCATCGCCCTGATCGCCGCCCTCGGCGGAGGGGCATACGCCGCCTCCGGCGGGCTGAACGCGAAGCAGAAAAAGGAAGTCAAGAAGATCGCCAAGCAGTTCGCGGGCAAGCCAGGCGCTCCGGGCGCGACCGGCCCCGCCGGCGCCAAGGGTGACACCGGCGCCAAGGGTGACACCGGCGCCAAGGGTGACACCGGCGCCAAGGGTGACACCGGCGCCAAGGGTGACACCGGCGACACCGGCTCCCCGGGCGCCGATGGCACTTTCAGCACGGAACCGCTGCCGGAAGGTCAGAGCCTGACCGGAGTCTGGTCGGTTACGGGGAACGCCCCGGTAGCGCCCGCGGCGATCTCCTTCCCGATCGAGGTCTCGCCGGCGCCGACCACGCTTCTGGGAACCGAAGAATTCGGAGCGAAGATAGGGATCGAATTCAAGAACGGCAGTGTCGCGGTCTACGGACCGTACCCATGCACGGGGAATCCCGAAAACCCGACGAACCCTGAATGCATCGTCTTCGGCGAAGAATCGGAATGGTTCGGAAGGCTCCAAGAATCCACCGCAGCCTGGGAAGCGGCCTGTCCAGGAAGTTTCGCCGCCCCGCAAGCCAACTCCGGATTTCTCTGCGTCTATAAGAAGGACGGAGAACAGGTCAACGACGCGTTGGCCGCGCCCGGAGCGGCTGCAAAATCTGAAACGGCGCACGAGTTCGGTGTAACCGTTCCATTCAAATTTTCCTCACCCGGTTACGCCCGTGGCAGCTGGGCAGTCACCGGCTAGAAACGCCTTGCCACCCGGGACGGGCGCCCTGCCTGTCCCGGGTGGTTTCTTCGAACACCCTGACGAGGAGAGAGCCCAATGAACCCCAAACCCATTTCGAGCCAAGCGACCATTCGCTCGCTTGCCGCCCCCGGCGCGAAACTTCTCGCCGCCCTGCTGGTGACGGGCTGCGTACTTGCTCTCCTCTGCGCCTCCGCCATCGCGGCGGCAGGCGAACGCCTCCTCGAACCGCGGCTCTCGCTGATCGGCGGCTGCAAAGAAGAAGCGCTTGACCCGGTCGAAGACCCCGGCTGCCCGAACAACCCACCCCTCGGTCCCCACCCGCCGGCTACCTTCTCCAACCCGCGGGCGGTCGCCACCGACGACTACGGCAACATCTACGTCAGCAGCTTCGGCCCCGCCGAAAGCGGGGCCCCGGGGCGGATCGATGTCTTCTGTTCGGACGGCACCTTCATCTCCGAGCTGGCGCAGCCGGGTGCGACCTCCCTGGCGATCGACAGCGAAGGCTACCTCTACACCCTCAGCACCAGCCAGCAGAAAGTCCTTCGCTTCAAACCCGACGCCGGCTACCAGCCCGAGACCTGCGAAATCGGGTACGGCGAAACCGCTTCTGTAACGGTAAGGGAATCGGCGGGGAGTTTCGGCCTGGCGATCAACCGCGACAACGACCACTTGTTCGCCAACACCGGTTCCAACGGAATCGTGGAGTTCAATTCGGCCGCGGAAGGCAACGAAGAAGTTCGGAGCACTCCGGCGGTGGTTTCGGGCGATGGCAACGCTTTGGCGATCGACGCCGAACGCGACAGGCTCTACGCGAGCGCAGGCCTTGCCGAAGAGCGGATCGACATCTTCGATCTTACGAGCGTCGAAGGCGTGCCGCCGAACGACAGATACAAAAAAATCGGCTCGATCGTAGATTCCGAAGTGCCGGCGGGAAACTTCGGAACCCAACTATCGGTCGCGGTCGACGAAGGCAACGGCAACGTCTTCCTCCTCGACGGCGAAAACTGCCAGCTGTATGAATTCGAGGAAGACGGGACCTACCTGCAGACGATCGCCGCCGGCTTCCTGCAGTGCGCAGGCGTCCCGAAAGAGATCGGCGTCGACAACGCCCCGACCAGCCCGAACGGGAAGCTGAGCGAAGAAGACGGAGGCGGCCGCTTCCTCTACGTGCCCTCGAACCGGGCCGGCATCGGCCACTCCTACGCCTTCTTCCTCTCCACCGAAGGCCCGCCGGAGGTGAACTCGGCCGCGGCCGCCAACATCAGCGAAGACGAAGCCGAGCTGCGGGCCGAGATCGACCCCAACAACCTCGACACCACCTACGTCTTCGAATACAAAGTCGAAGGGGCGCCGGGTTGGACGCCGGCCGGGGAAGGGATGATTCCCACCGGCAACAGCCCGGTCGAGGTCTCGGCGGGGGCCGCGGGCCTCACCCCCGGAACGAACTACGACTTCCGGGTGATCGCGACCAACGAAGAAGGATCGGACGAAGCCGAAGGAAGCTTCTCGACCTACCCCACTATCCCCAGCGAACCGACCCCCTGCGCGAACGCCTTGCTGCGCAGCGGCCCCTCGGCACTTCTGCCCGATTGCCGCGCCTATGAGTTGGTGACCCCGCCCAACACCAACGCCAGGGCGCCGGAAGGGGTCAGCCGTCTGGGCGGCGTCTTTCCCACCCGCCAGGTCTCTCCGGCGGGGGACAAGGTCCCCTTCCGGGTCGAAGGCGGCTCGCTGCCGGGTATCGAGGGAGGATTGGGCTCGCTGGTCGGCGACCCCTACCTCGCGACCCGCACGGCGAGCGGCTGGTCCACCACCTTCTCCGGTCCCTCGGCCGCCGAGGCAAGCCAGATCTCCGCCGGCGCCCGCTCGCCCGACCAGGGCTACTCCTTCTACGTCGCCGGCGACAAAGGCTCGGCGGTGCTGGAACAGAACACCAGCTACGTGCGCTATCCCGACGGCCACTCGGAGCTGCTCGGCCAGGGCAGCCTCGGGATCATCGATCCTCACGCTTCGGGGGAGCTGATCAGCGAAGGGGGCACTCACATCGTCTTCGCCACCGGCGTCGTCAGCGAAGGCTCGGGGCCGGTGCAGCTGGAGCCCGGAGCGGCGCCCTCGGGCACCCGCGCGATCTACGACCGCACGCCGGACGGGATCACGCACGTCGTTTCGCTGAAACCGGGAGATGCCTCCTTCGCTCCCCACGAAGACGCGATCGAGGTGGGCGCCTCACTCGACGGAAAAGGGATCGCCTTTACGGTCGGCTCTACTCTCTACCTGCGATACAACGACGAAGAGACCTTCGCGATCGGGACCGGGGTGGACTTCGCCGGCGTAGCCGAAGGTGGCAAGCGCGTCTTTTACGTGCAGGGCGGCAACCACGGCGAATTTCGGGAATACCTGGGGGGCGGCGACCTCCTCGCCTACGACGTCGAAACGCAAGCCGTGATCACCTTCAGCAACGGCACCGGCGTAGGCGACGCCACACCGGTCACCGTCTCAGCCGACGGGACCACCGCCTACTTTGCCTCGCAGACCGCGATCGCCGGATCAGGTCCTAACCCCCAAGGCGACGAACCGCAGGCCGGCGGGCAGAATCTCTACCGCTCGGTGGAAGGCGAGCAGGCCGAGTTCATCGCCACGGTCACCGAACGCGACGTGAAAGGCGCAGACAACGGGATCGAACCTTCCGACGGCCTCGGCCTTTGGGCGGATTCAGTCCGCTTGGGACGCCTCGGCAACGTCCCCGCCCGCAGCACGCCAGACGGGCAGGCCTTCCTGTTCAAATCGCGGGCGGCGCTGACGGGCTACGACCCCGAAGGCCACGCGGAGATCTACCGCTACGCCCCGGGTGAGCTGCAGTGCCTCTCCTGCAACCCGACCGGGGCGCCGGCCAGTTCCGACGCAGGGCTCCAAACCGAATTCCGCGAGGGCAGCCTGGTCTTCGCCCCGTACGGATGGCCCGAGAACCTTCGCGCCGACGGGCGCCGGGCCTTCTTCGAGTCAAGCGAGAGGCTGGTGTCAAACGACTCCGACGGGCGCCGCGACGTCTATCAGTGGGAGGATGAGGGCGTCGGCAGCTGCACCCAGGCGGGCGGCTGCCTGCGCCTGATCTCCTCACCGCAAAGCCAGCGCGGGGAGTACCTGTGGGCGGTCAGCCCTAGTGGCAACGACGTTTTCTTCCTCAGCTCCGATCTGCTGGTCGGCGCCGACGTCGATGAGACCCCGTCGATCTATGACGCCCGCGTGCAGGGCGGCTTTGCCGAAGCCCAGGTGCGAGGCGAATGCCTGGGCGAAGCCTGCCAGCCCTCGGCCTCCGCGCCGAACGACCCGATTCCGGGCCTCACCGGCGCCGGCGGCAACGTCAGAGAAGCACCCCGAGGTGCTCACTCCTGCCCCACGGGCAAGCGCAAGATCCGGCGCGGCGGCAAGGTCCGTTGCGTGAAGCGCCACAAGCGTCACCGTCACCACCACCGAGCCGCCACCACGCGGAAGGGAGCACAGCGATGAGAACCGCTTTGGGCAGGACCTTGGCCGTAGCCGCGCTGGCGGCGGCCCTTATAGGCGGCGCCTCGAGCGCCCAAGCCGCCAACGAATTCGAGAAATACGCGATCGAGTCGGTCTCGGTCATCTCCACCGATCACCGCGCCGGCGCCCACCCCGACCTGACGATCGACATCCAGCTCAACCGCAACGGCAACGAACCCTACGCCTATACCAAGGAAGTCGTGGTGCGCCTGCCGGCGGGGATGGCGGGCAATCCCAAAGCGGTGCCCACCTGCACCGCCGAGCAGCTCGGCGAGAACGGGTCAAACAGCGCCTGCCCCTTTGCCTCTCAGGTCGGCACGACCCTGATCCGTGTCCTGCAGCCCGCTACCGGCGTCTTCAAGGAGCCCGTCTACAACATGACCACGCCCAAGGGCATGGTCGCCCGCCTGGGCTTCATCGCGGCCGGCTGGCCGGCCTTCATCAACGTGCGCTTGGACCCCACCGACCACACCGTGGTCTCCAGCGTCGAAGGCCTCTCGGCGGCCTCTGGCCTCTCGGGGGCGACGACGACGCTATGGGGCGTTCCGGCCTTGGCGGTGCACGACGAAGACCGGATCACCCCTGACGAGGCGCTCTTTGGCGGCGCCCCGCCGGAGGGTCGCTCGGTCGACGTGCCGAAAAAGCCCTTCATGGTCAACCCGACCGAGTGCACCCAGCCGCGTCAGGTGACCGTCACCGCGATCCCCTATCCCGAACCCAACAGCCCGCGCTTCAAAAGCGCCCCCTTCCCTCCGCTCAACGGCTGCGGCTCGCTGGCGGCGAACTTCAACCCGAGCTCGACGCTGAAGCCGACCACCGCGCAGGGAACCAGCGGCTCCGGGCTCGAATATAGCCTCACCTTGCCCAGCGGCGGCCTGGAAAACCCCGACGTCAGCTATGACTCGGAGATGAAGAGCGCCGAAGTGAAGCTGCCGGTGGGGATGAGCGTCAACCCCTCCCAAGCCGAGGGCCTCGGCGTCTGCTCTGAGGCCGACCTCGCCCGCGAGACCTACGACTCAGCCCCCGACGTCGGCTGCCCGGAGACCTCCAAGATCGGCTCGGTCACGGCGAAGAGCCCGGTGATCGACGAAAGCGCCGAGGGCTCCCTCTACGTCGCCACGCCCTACGACAACCCCTTCGGCTCCCTCCTCGCCCTCTACATGGTGCTGAAGATTCCCGACCGCGCGGTCCTGGTGAAGCTCGCGGGCAAGGTCAGCCTCGACCCCGATACCGGCCAGATCACCACCGTCTTCGACGACATCCCCCAGCTCCCGGTCTCAGAGTTCGAGCTGCACTTCAGGGAAGGGGCGAGGGCGCCGCTGGTCACCCCTCCCACCTGCGGCACCCACACCGCGATCTCCAACTTCACCCCCTGGGCTGACCCCGGCAAGGTCGTGAGCCGGGAAAACAGCTTCCAGATCGAATCGGGCCCCGACCACGGCGCCTGCCCGACGGGAGGGCTGCCGCCCTTCAAACCGGGCCTGCTGGCCTACCCGACCGACCAGGTCGCCGGCGCCTTCTCCCCCTTCAACGTCAGCCTCACCCGCAAGGACGACGAACAGGAGATCACCCACTTCTCGATCAAGCTGCCGCCGGGGCTGGTGGCCAAGCTCGCCGGGGTTCCCTTCTGCAGCGACCTGGCGATCGCTGCCGCGATCGGGCGCACCGGCGCCCACGGCGGCGAAGAAGAGCTGAACGGCCCCGCCTGCCCGGCGGCCTCCCAAATCGGCACCACCCTGGTCGGCGCGGGCGTAGGGAACGTGCTCGTCTACGTGCCCGGCAAGGTCTACCTGGCCGGCCCCTACAACGGCGCCCCGATCTCGGTCGTCGCGGTGACCGCCGCCAAGGCCGGGCCCTTCGACCTCGGCACCGTCGTCGTCCGCGAGGCCCTGCGGGTCGATCCCGAAACCGCCGAAGTGTTCGTCGACGCCACCGGCTCAGACCCGATCCCCCACATCATCAAAGGCGTCCCGGTGCACCTGCGCGACATCCGCGTCTACGTCGACCGGCCGCAGTTCGCGCTCAACCCGACCGACTGCACGCCGACCTCGACCGCCTCGACCGTGCTCGGGGCGGGGCTCGACTTCGTCTCGGCCGCCGACGACCGGCCGGTCACGGTGGCCAACCGGTTCCAGGTGGCCGACTGCGGATCGCTCGGCTTCAAGCCGCAGCTGAAGCTGCAGCTGAAGGGCGGGACCAGGCGCAGCCAGGTCCCGGCCCTCAAGGCGGTCTTGAACGCGCGACCGGGCGACGCCAACATCGCCCGCTCCGACGTCGTCCTGCCCCGCGCCCTGTTCCTCGAACAGGGCCACATCCAGACCATCTGCACCCGCGTGCAGTTCAACGCCGGGGCGGGCAACGGGGCCGAGTGCCCGGCCGCGTCGGTCTACGGCAAGGCGCGGGCGGTGACGCCGCTGCTCGACGAACCGCTGGAAGGCCCCGTCTTCCTGCGCTCCAACGGCGGCGAACGGGACCTGCCCGACCTCGTCGCGGCCCTGCGCGGCCAGAGGATCGACATCAACCTCGTCGGCTACATCGATTCGGTGCGCGAAAAGACCAAGAGCGGGCAGGCGATCTCGCGGATCCGCAACCGCTTCGTCAACGTCCCCGACGCCCCGGTGACGAGGTTCGTGCTGCAGATGCAGGGCGGCAAGAAGGGGCTGCTGGTCAACTCGACCAACCTCTGCGCCGGAAAGCAGCGGGCCGACGTCGCCTTCACCGGCCAGAACGGGCGGGTGCACGCGTTCCGCCCGGTGGTGACGAACAGCTGCAAGAAGAAGAGGAAGTAGGTGGGCCGGGGCCCCAGCGCTCCGGCGGTTCTCATCCTGGCGGCGCTCCTCCTCCTTCTCGGGGGAAGCGCCCTAGGGGAGGTCGTCCAGAGAGGCGACGTGCGGCTCACCTTCTTGAGTCAGGTCGCGCCGTACCGCCTTCCCCGGTCGGCGCCGGCGCCGATCACGGTCTTCTTTGCGGGGCATGTCGCGTCCACCCGCGGCGGCATCCCGCCTCAGTTGAAGCGGATGAAGATCGAAGTCAACAGGCATGGTTTGCTCCGCTCGGAGGGGTTGCCCGCTTGCCGCATCTCCCAGATTGTCACCGCGTCGACGAGGAAAGCCCTCGAACTCTGCGGTTCGGCGCTGATCGGGTCGGGACGGTTCTGGGCACACATCGTCCTCGCCGACCAGTCCCCGTACCCCACCCAGGGCAGGATCCTGATCTTCAATGCCAGGCGCGGGGCGCGGAAGATGGTGCTGGCGCACATCTTCACCTCCAGCCCGTTTCCCAGCTCTTTCGTCATCCCGTTCACGGTCAGAGCCGTGAGCGGGGGTACCTACGGAACGGTCCTGACGGCACCGCTGCCACAGGCCCTCGGAGACTGGGGATATGTCGATCGCATCAAGCTGAACCTGAAGCGGAAGTACAGCTACCGCGGGCGCAGCCTCAGCTACTTCAACGCATCGTGTCCTGCTCTCGGGCGCACGACCCGGACGGCCTATTCGCTTGCTCGAGCATATTTCTATTTCGAAGGGCGAAAACCCCTTCCGGTGGCGGTGAACAAGGCATGTGGGGTGAAGGAATGAGATCGACGGTGAAGCAGAAGGCTGCGGTCTTGACGGTCGCCGCGGGGATCCTCGGACTCTCTGTCCCCGGCGGTGCGGCGGCTGCATACGACCCGGTCGGCTCCGGATCGACGAAGCTGGTGCTGGCGAAGCCGTTCGCGATGCTGCTGGCGAAGAACGGCGTCCGGATCCTCCTCAAGGAAGGAGCGACGGGGCAGGGGGGAGCCATAGTCCTGCCGGCGACGGGGGGCAAAGTCGATCCCGTGCTTGGCCTCGGGACGGTGGACCACACGGGCGCGATCATCTTCGCGAATGGTTCACGGCGACTTCCTCTGCGGGACCTGACTTTCAAAACGAAGCGGGCGCCGCTGTTCGCCAAGGTGGGCGGCAGTCAACTCAAACTGGCGACCGCCGCCGAGTTGGATGACGGAAGGGCGGGATTCGGCACCGAACTCTCGGCGGGCGGATTGAGGTTGACCTCGAAGTTCGTTTCCCGCCTGAGCAAGAAGCTGCGGCTCCGGAACGTCTTCCGGCCGGGGCAGTTGATCGGCAGGATCGAATCGACCGTACAGCCCAGCACCCTGCACCTCCGTGAGGAAGGGAGGGTCCAGCTCGCCCTCGATCCCGCGTTCAAGCAGAAGCTCGACAACCTGTTCGTTTCGGTGAACCCGATCGCACCGGCAGAACTCGCTCCAGGGCCGGTGCTCAGCTTCCCGATCGGCCTTGAATCAACGCTCGCCCCGGACGCATCGTCCGGCACTCTCAAGCTCGGGGGTTCGGTCGAACTGCTCCAGCTGGGGAGTGCGCAGCTTTTCTGGCGCGAATTCTGGCTGCAGTCGGAAGCCGCGTCCCTGCTTGTCGAGAGCGAAGCCCTGCCGGCGCCCCCCCACCTCGGGAAGCAGCCGCAAGCGCCCCTGCTTGGCCTCGGGAGCGGGGGAACCGTCGTCTCCAACCCCGCGAACCGCACGATTGAGTTGAAGGGACAAGCCGTGACGCTGACCGCCGCGGCGGCCGCGAACCTCAACGATGCTTTCGCCGGGGACGCCGACGTGTTCGGTGCCGGCGAAACGGTGGGTGGCGTCTCCTTTCGAGCCGTCGCCGACTAGCAGCGGGTGAGGGGGGAGGGGTGGAACATGCGCTTCTGGTAGCCGATCGCCTCCGCTCACGGCAGGCGGAGATAGAAGAGGCGCTCCTCACCCGCCTTTACGCGATCGGAGACCCGACCGAAGCCGAGGATCCGGCTTATCTCGACGGCTTCCGCGTCGCCGTCGCCGCCGCTGTCGACTTCGCGGTTAACACCCTTGAAGGATCTGGCAGCCATGAGCCGGCAGTGCCATCGGTCTTCCGGTTGCAGGCTAGGCTGGCGGCTCGGAACAGAGTCAGCCTGGACGTCGTCCTGCGGCGCTACGCGGCTGGCCACACGATCCTCGTCGACTTCATGATCGACAAGCCGGAGCAGACGGCGACTTTGTCATCGGCGGAGATGAGAGGCCCGCTTGCGTCGCTCTCATCCGCTTTCGATCGCCTCCTGCAGGAGGTCGGAGACGAATACGCGCGGGAGGCTGCCCGAAATTCGCGCAACGCCCGCGAGCGATCGAAGATCGATCGGGTTGAGAGACTCCTTGCGGGTGAGCTGGTCCCGGTAGACCATCTCGACTACCCCCTCGACGTATGGCATGTCGGCCTCGTCGTCGAGGGACCCGATACCCGGAGCATGCTCAGGGATTTTGCCCGTCAGGTCGACCGGCGTCTGCTCGCGGTCGAACCGAGTGCCGGAACGCTATGGGCCTGGCTCGGAGGAAGAGCACCGATCGATGCCGGCGAGTTGGCGAAGCGCCTCCGCCGCTGGCCGCTCGAGATGAAGGTCGCGCTGGGTGAGCCTGGCCACGGCGTGGGTGGCTGGCGGCTTTCGCACCACCAGGCCCTTGCCGTTTTCGGTTACGCAGAGGGTCAGCCTGTGGCCTTGGCCCGCTACGCGGAGAAAGGGGTTCTGGCTTCGATCCGGAAGGACCAGGTGCTGGTCGAATCGCTGCGGAACCTTTACCTCGAGCCGTTGTCCGATGACAAGGAGGGCGAGGACGTCCTGACGGAGACCCTTCGTGCCTACTTTGCCGCCGAATGCAGCACGAGCTCGGCCGCCTCGGCGCTCCAGGTGCATCGGCAGACCGTCACCAGCCGGCTGCGGGCGGTCGAAGAAAGGCTGGAGAGGTCGATTTCCGAGTGCTTTCTCGACCTGAACCTGGCTCTCACGCTCGATCAGGAATGGTGAAGACAGTCACACCGTGAAACTTTGCTATTTCACCGGATTGGTGAGTGTGATCCCCCCAGGCTGGTCAGATTGGCAACACTCACCAATTGCTCGCTTGGAAAGCTCACTTTGTAGCAAACCAAACAGCTCAGCTCATTGGAGCTGACAGTCAAAGGAGCACTAAGTGAAAAGAATCTCTCTGCTCGCGTTGGTAGTGACGGCGTCGCTTTTGGGGGCGCTTGCAATTGGCGCCACCTCGGCGTCGGCTGCTGCCCTCTGCAAAGTAAACGCATCCGGAGCCTGCGGGCCTGAAAACAAGTACCCGATAGGGACGACGGTGCACGCTGAACTTGCCCCTGGAACGGTTTTTACCGTCAGTAAACAAGACGGAAGCTTCTGGACCAACTGCACCTCGGCATCGATTGACGTCACTACGACGGAATCGGGTTCTGAAGGAGTGATCTCATCAAATTTGAATGAATTCACCCTCGGGGGATGCGGTGTGTCGCAGAAAACCGTCTTCAAAAACTGGGCCTGGTTTCAGTGGACCAAAGAACAGCTCGGGACCTTCTGGGCATTTGCGAGGATTGAACTCGCCATTCCAAAAGAATGGGGGTACTCCGGTTCCTGTACCTATACCTTCGGAGGGATTGGAAAAGTAACTAACAATCAGATCGTTTATAACGGCGCGGAAACGTTTGAAGGCACCGGAAGCTTCGTTTGTCCGAAAAAGCCGAAATTTTCGGCTACCTTCAACATCACGACTCCGAAACCGCTTTACGTCACGCAGTCCTAGAAGCAGTTAGTGTTGACACCTCGCGGCCACAGTGGCCGCGAGGTGTCGCTTTCGACCTTCTCACTAACGAAATGCACCGGCTGGATCGAGCGCACCGGCCAGCAGCTCGACCGAACGCAGCCGGTTCGCCACCGAGTCGGAGTAGTGGGCGGCGATCAGCTCGTCGGCGCCGGTCTCGGCGGCGAAGCGCTGTATGTAGGAGGTGACGTCCATCTTGACGATGCGTCGGGTGCTTTTCTCGCCCAGCCCGTCGTTACGCCCTTGCAGCGCCGAGGAGGGGGTCGATTTGGTTGAGCGTTTCGGTTAGGCCCTGCTCGAATCCCATCTCGATCGTTTGTTCCATCGACTCGCGGTCGGCGAAGTGGGTTTGGATCGACATCGTTGCGGTGCCGTCGGCCTCGGCGATCGTCACCATCATCGCCGTCGGGCCTCCGTCGACGGGCTTGCCCTCGTCGTCGACCTCGTCGTCCTTGATGCGCAGCCGGTGGGGCGGCTCGACCGCCTCGATCCGCCACCAGCCGTGGTGCTTCTCACCGTCGGGGCCGGTCATGAAGTAGGCGGTGCGCGCGCCGACTGTGAGCTCGTGCTCGACGAAGGTCGACGAATGGGACGGCGGGCTCCACCAGCGCTCCAGCTGGCGCGGATCCGACCACAGCTCCCATAGTCGCTGGGCATCGGCGTCGAACTCGGCCGTGATCGTCATGGTCAGGGCGTCGATGTCCTTGTCTACGTCGGTGACGGGCATCAGCTGTCTCCTTTGTCGGTGTCGAGGATCTGCTCCATCCGCTCGATCCGGCCACGCCAGTCCGCCTCCAGACGATCGAGTGCGGCATGGGCGCGTACGAGGGCGTCGGTCTCGGTGTGGACGATCGACTCGCGACCGACCCGGTGCTTGCTCACCAGTTCGGCCCGCTCCAGCACGGCGACGTGCTTCTGCATCGCCGTCACGCTGATCGGGTGTTCGCGAGCCAGGGCCGAGACCGAGAGCCGGCCCTTGTGGGCGCGGTGGAGGATGTCGCGGCGGATCGGATCGGCCAGCGCCCCGAACAGCAGATCGGTGGCCCTCTCGTCCCCGCGGATCGGTTTCTTATCTACAACCATCTGGTTGTAAGTTAGCACGGCTGCGACGTCAACTAGCTGGGTTCTCCGTCGCCGCGGTTTCCGGCGGCGGGGCCGCTGGCAGATGGCGGATGTCGGGCACGCTAATCAGCGTGAGGGTGAGGAAGACGGCAAGGCCGAAGGCCAGCCAGAGGGAGACGCTGACTCCGATCGCCGCCGCGACCGGACCCCAGATCGCGAGTCCCAGGGGATAGAAGGCGAGCGAGCCGAACCAGTCGTAGGAGCTGACCCGAGACAGCGAATCGCCGGGGATGTGGCGCTGGAGGGTCGACTCCCAGAGGGAGATCGCGAGCGCCATCCCTGCGCCCGACAGCGCCGCGGCGCAGGCGATCAGCGGCACCGAGTTGGCCGCGGCCATGAAGGCCAGCGGCAGCGCGAAAACTCCGTCGGCGAGGGCGGCGAGCAACAGCGGCCTGCGCGGTTTGACGCGCGTCGCGAGCAGGCTGCCGGCGAGCGCTCCCACACCTACCGCCGCGAGGATGGAGCCCCAGGCGGCCGCGCCGCCGAGGTCGCGTTCGGCAACCACCGGCCCGAGCACACCCCAAGCCCCCCAGAGCAGGTTGACGATCGCGAAGTAGGCGACGAAGGTCCACACCCACCTGCGCGAGCGAAAGGCGACCCAGCCCTGACGCAGGTCGGCGACGAAGGAACTTCGCTGCGCCGCGACCCGGGTCGGCACCCGCAGCATCGCCAGGCAGGCGGCGCTGATCGCGAAGGTGACGGCGTCGGCCGCGATCGCCCAGCCTGCTCCGGCAGCGGCGACCAGCACGCCTCCCAAAACCGGGCCGAGGATTTCGCCCGTCGAGACGGCGCTCGCGCGCAGGCCGTTCGCCGGCTGCAACTGCTCCGCGAGGACGACCTCGGGCAGCAGGCCGGTCGACGCTGGGCTGAAGAAGCCGGTGGCCGCGCCGGTGACGCCGGCTACCAGCGCCAACATCCACACCTCCGCCACCCCCGAGATGAGCAGAGCCGCCATCGCGCCCTGGCTCGCGACCCGCACCAGGTCCGCGGCCACCATCACGGCGCGGCGGGAGGAGCGGTCAGCGACCACGCCGCCCACCAGCACGGTTGCCACCAGGGGGAACGCCCCCGCGGCCAGCACGAGCCCGACGTCAGAGGTCGAACCGCCGATCTCCAGCACCGCGAAGGCGAGTGCCACGACGGCCATGCGGTCGCCGAGCACGGAAACGGCCTGCCCGCCGAACAGCAGCCGGAACTCCCGCGTGCGGAGTACCTCGAGGCTGTCGGGCAGGCGCGCCAAGAGACCGCCCAGCCGGGTGCTAGTCAGTCCACCAGTCGCGCTGGCCTTCGACGTCTCCGCGCGGATCCTCGCCGAGGTTGGGCGCGCCGATGACGAAGATCTCCAGGCCCTCCGGGCCGGCCTCGTAGCCGCGCCAGGTGCCGGGCGGGACGCGCACCGCGTCCCATTCTTTGAGCTCGACGATCTCGTCGTCGAGCTTCATCCGCCCGCTTCCGCTCAGGACCACATACAGCTCCTCCTGCGTCTTGTGCGTGTGGCCGTAGGGGAAGCGATAGCTGGGCGGGATGCGCTGGTAGCCGAGGCCGGACTTCTCGAGCCCGAGCGCCTGGGTCGCCAAGCGGAACTCCAGGTCCGGCGCGCCGTCGAAGTTGGACCCGACATCCTCCAGGTCTTTGAGGTTCCTGCGCGTGAACGGCACGAGGCGATCCTACGCGTCGGCGATGGCGTCGGCCAGTTCGCTTGGCCTTCTGCCGAGCTTGGCGGCCAGCAGGGCGCGATCCAAGGTGACCAGCTCGGCGGAGCGGCTTTGGGCGACCGCTGCGTAGGCGGCATCGTAGAGAGTCAGGTCGTGGCGCTCCGCCAACCGGCTTGCCAGCCGCATCTCCTCGGGGCTGGGGCGGATTGCGGGGCAGATCTCTGCCAGGGCTTCGATCACCGTCGCCGCCTGCTCGGCGCTGGCCCCGGCCCGCCCTCGGATCAGGGCGTTGCCGACCTCGTAGGCGGTCAGGTCCAGAACCGAGAGCGCGACCGTTCGTTCCTTGTGGGCGTCGAGCAGCGCGCGGGCGGGCTCGACTTCCTCCTCGCCCTCGGAGTGAAACCACTTGAGGACGACGTTGACGTCGCTAACGACGCTGATCGCGAGCATCGCGCTCCTGCCGCTGGGAGCGGATCACCTCGGCCGACTCGAAGCTGCCTAGGTCACCCAGGGCGGCGCGGCCGCGCAGGAGCGCCGCATCGACCGCGAGGGGGTCGGGCCAACCAAGTCGGCGCCGCGCTGCCTCTTGGAGGAAGTCGCTGCGGGTCTGGCCGAGGATCTTAGTTTCCCGGTCGATTCGCTCCAGCAGATCGTCGGGCATCGTCACGAGAACCTTCGTCGCCTTCGTCATGTGGGCAGCGTAGCAGGTCGATATCCAGTAGATATCTAGAGTTGGAACCTGTCTCAAGCGTCTCTTCAGGCTAGGCGATAGGTCAGCAGGACAACTCCGGAGTCGAACCGCTTGAGGTCGGCGAGCTGCATTCGGATCGTCCCCCTGTCGCCAAGCACGTGGAGGTTGCCCGCGCCCCAGACGATTGGGTTGAGATAAATCTCCAACTCGTCAATAAGCCCCTTCGAGGCGAGGGTATAGGCGAACTCGCCGCTGCCGTGCATGAACAGATCGCCGTCGACTTCGTCCTTCAGTTTCGGGATCGAGTCCTCGAGTGCGCCCTCGAGCAGGGTGGCGTTCCAGGGGAGATCGCCGGAGAGGGTGGTGGAGCCGACGTACTTCGGCATCGCGTTGACCATGTCCGCCCACTTGCCTGACTTGTCCGGCCAGTATCCCGCCAGCCCCTCGTAAGTCTTGCGGCCCAGCACCATCCCGCCTGACTTTGCCTGGCGCTCGAACGAGTAGACGCCGTGGTCTCCGTCCGGCTGCACCCACTCGCCGACCGGGTCGATGACGCCGTCGAGGGTGGCCTGCGTGCTCGCGATCAGCTTGCCCATTTCGACTCAACTCTCAGGCGACGGAGGTATCCAGCTGGCGGTCCATCTCCAGCAGATAGGGCGCGACCTCACCCTCGTAGGAGGCTTTGCGCTCGGACGGCAGGTCCTTCCAGCCGGTGACCGAGCCGCGGCAGATGTCGGCTCCACAGAGACAGTCATCCGGGAAGTGCTCGATCGAGTAGTTGCGCATCGCGTAGTCGAAGGTGATCTCCTCGCCACTGAAAATCGACTTGCGAGCCACGAAGTCGCAGGCTCCCGTGTCGTTCAACTCAACGCCGCAGTTGGGGCTGCATGAGTGGTTGACCTTCGGGCCCAGGTCACCATGGCGGGCCCAGGTATCACGACCCACTTGGGTCGCATGCGAGTCGTTGCGGGAGACCTCGCCTTCGAGGATTCCGACCATCACCGTCTCGCCAATCTGGAAGCTGCGGGTGGCACGAACGCCACCGCCCTTGCCACCTTCGGGAGTGCAAAGCTCATAACCGACAGGACTCAAGGGACCGCCTCTCAATTGTTTCGGCGCAGCGAAAACTGCGCTCGATGACTGTAGGCCATCGACACTTAGGGAACGGGGACGCGCGGATTCGACCGCTTCGGCAGGATCGCCGACATGCGGTTCACGCGTGAGGAGTTGGAGGCACTCCGGGGCGGCTGGCATTACCGACTACGAGGTCGATCGGGTGGCCGGGATGACCGACGCCATCACCGTCCCACGGTCGTCGCGATCGCCGGCATCTCCGCCTATCGAGACGCGTTCGGCGAGCGCGGCGCGGCCTTGGGCCGGCAGCCGGACACGCTCGACAGCGCGATCCGCTGGTCCGACACGGCGCTCTGGGTGGTCCCCAACCCCAGCGGGCTCAACGCCACGAGACGGTCGCGACGCTCGCCGCCGCCTATGCCGCGCCGGCCGCCGAAGCGGGCGTCATCGCTCGTTAGTGCGGTTATGCACTACCACTAGCGGTGCTGCGGCGGACAAGCTGGTCGGCGGCCCCGGCAAGGACACCGAAAAGCCGTAGTCAGGCCGGGTCACGCGCGTATGACCTCGACATCTTCGAATGAGGAAAAGTCTGCGTCCTGAGTGAGGATCGCGGCGCCGTGGTGCATTGCAGTTGCGGCGATCCAGGTGTCGTGACGGCGAAGGCGCCGTCCGCGGGAGCGCTCGCCTGCCGCGATGCGGGCGAAGCAGCTTGCGATCTCGGGCTCGACCGGGAGCAGAGGGTAGGTGGATTGGACCCGCGAGAGGGTGGAGAGCCGGAGGGCCCGGGCCCTCCGGTCGGTTGCGCGCAGGACCCCCAACTCAAGCTCGGCCACCGTGATCACGGAGATGGCGATCTTCTCGGGGAGATCCCCGAGTTCACGACCGGTCTCCTGGGCGATGAAGATTGAGGTGTCGGCGACTGCTTTGCTCAATCGTCGAGCTCCGCCCCGCGGACATCGGCGAGATCGTCGAGCAGGTTGGGATCTGAGGGTGCCTCGCGCACGATGCGCCGCAGCTCAGAGGCGGAGACCCAAGGGTCACGGCGCTCAGTGTGAGGAAGTATGTCGGCGACTGGCCGCCGGTTGACCGTCAGCGTCAGGCGCTCACCGGCTTCCAGATCGGCGACAACGCTCGAGGTAGAGTTGCGGAGCTCGCGAATCGAGATGTCTCGGGCCATGTGCACGACTGTAGCACCAGGTGCTACGCGAGCCCAGAGTCAGGACTCGTTCAGCGCCACGGCCTCGCCGATCAGCGCCTTCAGCGCCTCCGCGTCGATCTCCTCGCCCTCGTGGACGTCGATCGCGCGGCGGACGTTGCCCTCGAGGCTGGAGTTGAAGAGGCCGGCGGGGTCGTCGAGCGAGGCGCCCTTGGCGAAGGTCAACTTGACTTTGTCCTTGTAGGTCTCGCCGGTGCAGACGATGCCGTCGTGGTACCAGGTCGGCACGCCGCGCTATTTCCACTCCTCGACCACGTCGGGGTCGGCCTGCTTGACCAGGGCGCGGACCTGGGAGAGCGTCTCGCCCCGCCAGTCGCCCAGCTCCTCGATCCTCGCATCGATCAGTTGGGAGGGGGATGCGCCGCCTTGCGTCATGGGCAGGAACCCTACTCCCCGTCCCACCGTGGCTCCCTACCCTTCGGCAGCGCTTTCCGCGCTCCACGACTCGGCGAGCAGGCGGTCGAGGGCGAGTTGCAAGACCTGGAGTCGGCTCCGGCCGCGGTGCTCGGCGAGGATGAAGTTGCTGCCGATGAAGAGGGAGAAGGCGAGGATGCTGCGCGCCTCGACGTCGTCCTCGTCGACGCAGATCGGACCGAACAGCGAGCGCAGGTAATCCATGCGCTGGTTGTCGACCCGGTGGAGGCGGGCTGCGACCTCGCCGTCGCGCCGGGACCAGTCCCGCAGCGCCAGCTCGATCGGCAACAGGTCCGGCGCTGAGGCGGCCAGCTCGAAGAGGTGCCGCAGTTTGGCCCGCGGCTCCTCCGGCTCGCCCTCGACCTGGGCGATGACGTCGCCGACCACGCGCCGCTCCCAGCTGTCGAGCATCTCCTCGAGCAGCGCCGCGCGGTCCTTGAAGTGCCAGTAGAAGCCCCCCTTTGAGACCCCCAGGCTTGCCGCCAGTGCCTCGATCCGGATCGCCTCCGGCCCGCCGTCCGCCAGCGCCTCCAAGGCCGCTTCGACCCATGCCTCGCGGGGAGTCCGGACCTTGGCCATCGGCTACATCTATACGGAACCGTATTGACAGATGCAAGCCGGCCTCCTAAGATCCATACGACAGCGTATGGATCGGAACGAAATGAAACTCCTGAAGGCCGAGCACGAATGCCGCCCGATGCGCATCCACGACCTCGTCCCGGACTTCACCCTGGAAGACGTCTGGGCCCTGCCGGTCCAGGGAGAGCGCGAGGACTTCGACGCCCTGCTCGACCTGACCGCATCCTTCGACCCCTCCAAGGTGGAATCCCGCGCGGCCCGCTTCCTCTGGGATCTGCGCGATCGCCTCGGCACCTGGTTCGGCCTTGGCGAGGTCTCAGCCCCGGTTAACGGGGATGGACCTGGGGAGATGTCGATTCCCGACAGCTCCGAGACCTCATTGCGTGACCGCCTCCCACCCGACTTGCGCGGCACGGGGGCGGGCGTCTCCTTCAACCGGCTTCCCTTCGTCCCCCTTTACCGAACCGATCGCGAGGCGGCCGCCGAGGTCTCGAACAAGACCGTCCACGGCGTCGCTCATATGGCCTGGGTCGAGGTCGAAGACGGCCGCTACCAGGGTCGGATGGCCGTCTACGTCAAGCCGCGCGGCACCTTCGGCCGGGCCTACATGGCGCTGATCAAACCGTTCCGCCATTGGGTCGTGTACCCGGCGATGATGTGGCAGATGGAGCGAGCCTGGGACGAGCGGATGGAAGCGAAGAGTTAGCGGGCCGTCGCTGCCATGGCCGTCAGCTCCACCGAGCGCAGCCGGTTCGCCACCGAGTCGGAGTAGTGGGCGGCGATCAGCTCGTCGGCGCCGGTGTCGGCGGCGAAGCTCTCCAGGTAGGCGGTGACCTCGTCGGCCTCGCCGACGGCGGTGTAGGTGAGCATTTCGTCGACGACGGTGGCCTGGGCGGACTGGAGCAGGGCGGTGACGTCCTCCTCGGTCAGCTTCTTGCCGCGGCCGAAAAGGGCACGGGCGCGGATCCGGCGGGCGGCCTCGTGCTGGGCCCCGGCGCTCTCCTCGTTGTCGGCGGCGATCACGCCGACGCCGGCGATCGCGTAGGGCTCGCTCAGCTGCGCCGAGGGCTTGAACTCCTTGCGGTAGACCTCGAGCGCCTCGTGCAGGAAGCGCGGGGCGAAGTGGGAGGCGAAGGCGTAGGGAAGGCCCAACTGCGCCGCGAGTTCGGCGCCGAAGAGGGAGGAGCCGAGGATGTAGAGCGGCACCTTGGTCCCTTTGCCGGGGATCGCCCGCAGGCCCGGCACCGGGTCCTCGTCGGCGAGGAACTTCTGCAGCTCGACGACGTCCTGGGGAAAGCGGTCGCTGGCGTGGGGGTCGCGCCGCAGCGCCATCCAGGTGCGCTGGTCGGTGCCCGGCGCCCGTCCCAGGCCGAGGTCGATCCGCCCCGGGTGGAGCGTCTCCAGCGTCCCGAACTGCTCGGCGACGACCAGCGGCGAGTGGTTGGGCAGCATCACCCCGCCGGCGCCGAGCCGGATCGTCTCGGTGTGGGCAGCGACGTGGGCGATCAGGACCGCGGTCGCCGAGGAGGCGATCGAGGAGATGTTGTGGTGCTCGGCGTACCAGACCCGGCGGTAGCCGCCCCGCTCCGCCGCCCGCGCCAGCTCGACGCTGCCGGCGAAGCTCTCGGCGATCGTCTCCTCGCGGCCGACGGCGGCGAGATCGAGGATCGAGAGCGGGACCATGCCCGCTCAGCGTAACTTGCAGACGTACACGGCCATCTTGTGGAGCTCTTCGTCGAGGTCGGGGTCGAGTTTTCCGTCCAGCTCTCCGTAGGAGGCGACGCAGCGCAGGCCGGCCGCCTCGAGCGACTCCAGCGCTTCGGCCTGGGAGAAGTGGCGCAGACGATGGACGTGCGCGGTTTCGGGCGCGCCGCCGGCCTCGACGGTCGCCTCGGCGATCGCGCCGGGGAGGACCGTCTCGGGAGTCATCTGTCCCTGCCAGCGCATCGATCCCCCTTCCGTCTCGACCACGTGCGCGTCGCTGAAGAGGCTGCGGCAGTTGATCAGCGTCGCGAGGTCGAAGAGGGCGACACCGTCCGGCGTCAGATTGCGGCGCATCCCTTCCAGGGCGGCAATGAGTTCATCGCGGTTGAGCAGGTAGTTGAAGGGGTCGTTGATCGCCCAGACCAGGTCGAACTCGCCGAGGTCGGGGAGGTCGCGCATGTCGGCGACGAGGAGAGTGGCGCGATCGCCCACCTTGGCGCGGGCGACTTCGAGCATCGGCGGTGAGATGTCGCAGCCGGTCACCTCCCAGCCGCGGTCGACCATCGTCACCAGGCTCAGCCCGGTGCCGCAGCCGATATCGAGCAGCCGGTTGCCGCCGGCGCCGTGCTCGACCGCCTTGCCGAGCAGGGTGGTCGTCCAGCGCTCGTACTCGTAGTTGCCGACGAACTCGTCGTAGGCAGGGGCAAGCGCGTCATACGCCTCCCGGGCTCCATTGCCAGCTGGCCAGTGCTCGTTCACTCAGGTACGACCCTGGCTGCCTGCGAACGGTTGCAGTTTCCTGTCTAACTAGCGCGAGGCGGCTTCTGGGTTTATGTTCTCCCGACCGGTCTACAGGGGAGTGAGCGCGTCGTGAGAAAACTGCGGTCGGCGGGTGGCCGCCTGGGGATGGTTCTACTGCTGGTCGTCGCCCTCGCGGGCTGCGGATCGGCCGGCGACTCAGGCGACGGCGGAATCCTGCGCGGGACCTACGTCTCCTTCCCCGATTACCTCGACCCGTCGCTGGCGTTCAGCCTCGAAGCCGCAACCGCCCTGCACAACAGCTACATCCCGCTGCTTACCTACGCGCCGGCTAGCGGCAAAGCCGGGACCAAGCTGATTCCGGGGCTGGCGACGGCGCTGCCGAAGATCGACGAAGGCGGGCGCCGCTACACCCTGCAGCTGCGGCCGGGCCTCAAGTACTCCGACGGCAAGCCGGTCCATGCCTCCGACTTCCGCTTCGCGATCGAACGCCTCTTCCGCGTCAACTCTCTCGGCTCGACCTTCTACACCGGGATCGTCGGCGCCGAGGAGTTCGCGAAAACGAAGAAGGGCGGGATCTCCGGGATCGAAACTGACGATGCCAGCGGCAAGATCGTCATCCACCTGACCGCTCCGAGCGGGACCTTCAGTTTCGAGCTCGGCCTGACCTTCGCCGCGCCGCTGCCGCCGGGCACCCCCGCTGAGGACCAGACCGCCCACCCGCCGCCGGCGACCGGTCCCTACATGATCACCGCGGTCAAGCCTGGGCACAGCTTCGAAATCGAGCGCAACCCCTACTGGGCCTCCGACAACGGGCCAGCGATGCCGCAGTTCCCCGACGGCCACATCGACAAATTCAGCATCGAAGTCCGCAGCAATCCGATCACCCAGTTGGAGGAGGTCGAACGCGGCAAGGTCGACTGGATGAAGAACCCGCCGCCGGTCGAACGCTACGCCGAGGTGAAGCGCCGCTTCGAGGGGACGCAGTTCCGCGAGGAACCGATGATCAGCGTCTACTACTTCTGGATGAACACGCAGGCGCCGCCGTTCGACGACGTGCGGGTGCGGCGCGCGGTCAACTACGCGATCGACCCCGAAGCGCTGGAACGGATCTTCGCTGGCACGGTGCACCCGACCCAGCAGGTCCTGCCGCCGCAGATGCCCGGCTATAAGAAATTCGAGCTCTACCCGCACGACATTGAACGGGCAAAGCGGCTGATCGAAAAGGCTGACCCCGCCGATCGCAAGATCACCGTCTGGACCTTCAACCTCTCGCCGACCGACGAAGCGGGCGAATACTACGAGCAGGTCCTGACCGAACTCGGCTTCGACGTGAAGCTGAAAATCATCGACGCGGCCAACTACTTCACCGTGATCGGCAACGAAAGCACGCCCGATCTCGATACCGGCTTCGCCAACTGGCTGCTGGACTATCCGCACCCGAACGACTACTTCCAGCCGCAGCTGGCCAGCTCGAGCATCCTGCCCAACGGCAACACCAACTGGGCCCGCTTCTCCGACCCGGCGGTCGATAAGAAGATCGAAGAACTGGCCGCGCAGCAGTTGGGGCCGCGACAGGAACGCGAATACGCCGCCCTCGACCGCGAAGTAATGAAGCAGGCGCCGTGGGCGCCCTTCGGGACGCTGACGCTGGGAACCTTCGTCGCTGACTCGGTCAACCTCGACGACCTCGTCGTCAGCCCGATCTACGGACAGGATTTGACCAGTTTTCAGCTCGAATAGCGCCTTGTAGGCACTCACGCCGTCCGCCGGCTGACAGAGTGGTGGCCGGTGAGGCGCGCGACCATCTACATAGCAGCGGTGTTCCTCCTGGTCGGACTGGTCCTGCCTGGGGCGGCGACTGCGAAGCCGCGCCCGCTCTACTGGGGCGCCTGGATCGGCTCGCAGCTGACGGGCAAGGAGGCGCCGTGGGACATGGGGGCGACGGGCAGCTTCCAGGCCCGCGTCGGCCGAGGTCTTTCGCTGCTCCATTTCTCAGCGCCGTTCGCCCGTTGCGATGACGACGACTGCAGCTACTACGTTTTCCCCACCTCGGAGATGGAAGCGATCCGCGCCTACGGGGCGATCCCGCTCTTCAGCTGGGGCTCCGGCGTCTCCGGGGGCGACCCGCAGGACTTCCGGCTCGCCGCCCTCAACGCCGGTCGCTACGACGCTTACATCCAGGAATTCGCCCATGCCGCTGCCGCCTGGGGCCACCCCTTCTTTCTCCGCTTCGACTGGGAGATGAACGGCAACTGGTTCCCCTGGGGCGGTGGCGTCGACGGCAACACCGCCGCCGAATACAGGCAGGCCTGGCGCCGCGTCCACGACATCTTCCGGGACGTCGGCGCGACCAACGCGTCTTGGGTCTGGTGCCCGTACGCCAAACTCACCGATTCGCTGTGGCTGCGGCCCTTCTACCCGGGCCGGCGCTACGTCGACTGGACCTGCCTCGACGCCTACAACTGGGGCCCGGAATCCCCCGCGCCGACCCGCTGGCGCAGCTTCCGTGAACTTCTCGAACCCACCTACCGGCGGATTGTCGAACGGATAGCCCCTGACAAGCCGATGCTGATCGGCGAGGTCGGGACGACCGGCACCCCGGAAGCGAGGGCGTGGTGGATCCACGGCATGTTCGCCTCGCTGTGGCACCGTTTCCCGAAGGTTCGGGGGGTCGTCTGGTTCAACAAGTTCGACAGCGGCATCGACTGGACGCTGGACTCATCGCCGGCGCTCGAAGCCTTCAGCAGGGAACTGGGGCGCGGGTCGGAGCAGAACGTCTACGGGGCCATCGAAGGCAGTCCGATTCCGCCGCCGCGGTGAGCTGCCGAGTTTGTTCGGGATGACCTGACGAACTCGACACATAGCATGTGCGGCCATGCCGACTGGTGAATATGCAGAGATCAGGGCGGAGCAGTCGGCCGACCTCCGTTTCGCCTCGTTGGCGCCAATGCGCCCTTACGCGCTCGGCCTCTACTTCGTCGCGCTGGTGGTTTGGACGGCGACCTACGGGATTCCGGTCCAGCGCGAGCTGGTCATCCTCTGGACCTGCGGCGCTCTCGCCTGCGTCTCGATCGGGCGCCCACCGCGAGAAATCGGCCAGCTGGTCCTCGACTGGCTGCCGATAGTCGCCGTCCTCTGGCTCTACGACATCACCCGGGGGGCGGCCGACTCCTTCGGGATCGGCGTCCACGTCCACACGATGATCGACTTCGACAGTTTCGTCTTCGGCGGCGAGACCCCGACCGAGTGGCTGCAGGCCCACCTCTCCGACCCCGACGTCGTCCACTGGTGGGACGTACTCTTCACCTTCACCTACACCTCCTACTTCCTCGTCCCCTTCGTCCTCGCCGGTTACCTGTGGGCGCGCGATCGCCTCGCCTTCAAGCGCTTCACCAAGCGGCTGGTGACCCTTTCGATCGCCGCGCTTGCGACCTACGTTGCCTTCCCGGCGGCGCCGCCCTGGATGGCCGGGGAAATGGGCCTGCTCGAAGGGGTCCACCGGACCACCGGCAAGGGTTGGGAGGTGGTCAGCGTCGGCACCGCCTCGCTTTTCTCCAAGGGCCAGGGGAGCAGCAACCTCGTCGCCGCGGTGCCCTCGCTGCACACGGCCTTGACCACCCTGGTCGCGCTCTTCCTCTGGAGCCGGGTGCGACGACGCTGGCTGCGCCCCCTGCTCCTCCTCTATCCGCTGCTGATGGGCCTGACCCTGATGGCGACCGGCGAGCACTACTTCTTCGACGTCGCCCTCGGCTGGGTCTACGCCGGCGTGGTGATGGCAGGCTGGACCTGGTGGGAGCGCCGCCAGGAAGCGCACCTGCCGGCGGCCTCACTGGCAGCCGCCTCGGAGTAGACCCCCTACGCACTTGTCCCCGGTATGCGGGGACAAGTGCGTTTCAGGCGAGCCGGCGGGAGAAGGTTTCTTCGAGCGCGTCCTCGCCGTCCTCGCCGGGGACGGTCTTGTCGAGGCGCATGAGGATCTGGCGGCCATCGATTTCGAGGGTCGCGACCTGGTTGTCGAAGTGGGGGCCGTTGAGGGTGCGCCAGCGGATGCCCGGGTCGGGGGCGCCGGCCAGCTTCGCCAGTAGTCGCGAAGCCGCGATCAGCGGTTTGCCGAATCCGCTCCGCACCACGCGCCGCTCGTTTTCGTCGAGCGGATTGCGGTAGGGGGAGCAGACCGCTTGGTAGACGGGGGCGCGCGCGGCCGAGCCGCCGTCTGCCGACTTCGGGAAGGCGACCTCGGCGAGGTAGGCGTGGTGGACGTCGCCTGAGAGGACGACGACCGAGGCGGGCGCCTGCCCATGCTTGCCGTCTGCGATCTCGTGGAGGAGGTCGCGGAGTTTCGCGAAGGACTCGCCGAAGGCGCCCCAGTGGTCGAAGTCGACTTCGCGCCGCAGCTTCTCGCTCGCCCAGGCGGCCGGCTGTCCCCAGGCGCCGTTGCAGAGCTGCTCGTTCCAGGCCTCGAGCCGGTCGAAGGCGGGGGAGAGCAGCCAGGGAATCGTGGTGCAGATCAGCAGGTGGTCGAAGTCGCCCTCGGTGTGTTCGACGATCCAGTCCCACTCTTCGTCGTCGACGATCGCTCGCCGGTCCTTCTCCAGCACCCGCGCCGCGCGGGCGTCGACAAAGATCGCCCTGGTGCGGCCGAAGTCGCGGTAGAAGGTCCAGCGGGTCCCGTCCCCCGACGCCCGGATCCGGTGCGCCCAGGGGAACAGCTCCTCCTCGCCCTTCTGATTGCCGCGCACCCGCTGGTAGAGCTCGTTCTCGGCCAGCTCGCGCGGGGAGAGGTTGCCGATGTGCTGGTAGATCCAGTAGCTGCCGACGCAGCCGACGACGCGGCGGTGCCACCACGACTTCTGCTGCATCTCCAACAGCCAGTCGCGGGAGATGTTCCAGTCGTCGCTCATGTCGTGGTCGTCCCACAGCATCGAGACCGAGACGTTGGCGAAGAGCCAGCGGATCAGTGGCTCCTCCCAGCTCTCGCGGTAGAGCCAGGTGTACTCCTCGAAGTCGGTCACCTCGTCGAAGGGCGGGCTGTCCGTGCCGCGGCGTTCCCGGATCTTCCTGCGCGTCTTCGGCGAGCCCTCGTCGACGTAGACCTGGTCGCCGAGCAGGAACAGCTGCTCGGGCCAGTCGTCGCGGTCGCCCGCCGCCATCTGCTTCGCCAGGACCCAGAGGGCGTCGACCTCGTGGCCGACTTCGGTCTCGTCCTTGGGCTCGGTAAACGGCGCCTCGTGGGGATAGGAGACCCGGCAGGAGCCGAAGCATATGTCGAGGTCCTTCTCGGGATCGACGGTGCGGACCGCGCTCGGCGGCAGGTCCGAACCCGGCTGCGGCCAATGGACCTCGCCGTCGAGCATGACCTCGTACTCGTAGCGCTCGGCCGGCTCGAGTCCGTCGATGCAGACCAGGGCGTAGTGGTGGCCGTCGACCCGGAAGGTGTGCTCGCGGTGGCCGAGGATCTCGACCTCGCAGGCCTCGCTCGTCTCGACCCAGATCGTCGCCTCGGTGCCGGAGACGTAGCGCAGCAGGGGGCCGAGGAGGAGCTCGTTCATGGGGGGACTCGTACCCGGCCGGCCTGCGGATAAGCCATCCGCGAAGAAGGCACTGATAAGTGGGTAGCGGGCACCGTTTATATGAGGGTCGGCGCCCCTTTGTCCCTTGAACGGATGGTCCGCGGTGGGAAGATCTTCCAATGAGCGAAGCAGCAGTCCCGGCGGGACTGAGCCGCTTGCACTCGTCGGACGAGCGCCTGACCCGGCGGGCGGTGGGCGGCGACGAGCGCGCGTTCGCAGCGATCTTCCGCCGCTACCACCAGAGCCTCTACCGCTTCTGCCTGGCGATCGTCGGCAATCCCGACGATGCCCAGGACGCGTTGCAAAACACGATGGTCAAGGTGATGCGGGCGCTCCCCGGCGAGGAGCGGACGATTGCGCTGAAGCCATGGCTCTACCGGATCGCCCACAACGAGTCGATCGATCTGCTGCGGCGGCGGCGCGAGACCCGCGAGCTGGATGTGGAACAGGCGGCGCCCGGCTATGGCCTGGCGGAGGACGTGGTGACGCGGGAGCGGTTGCGGCGCCTGCTCGTCGACCTGCGGGAGCTGCCCGAGCGCCAGCGCGAGGTGCTGGTGATGCGGGAGATGGCGGGCCTCGGTTTCGACGAGATCGGCGTCGCGCTGGAAACCACCGGCGCCGTCGCCCGGCAGACCCTCTACGAGGCGCGGAAAAGCCTGCGCCAGATGGAGGAGGGACGTGAGATGGACTGCGACGCGGTGACCAGAGCGCTCTCCGAAGACGACGGCCGGGTGATCCGCCGCCGCGACTTCCGCGCCCACCTGCGCTCCTGCGCCGGCTGCCGCGAGTTCCGCGACGAGATCGAGAACCGCCGGCAGGACTTCGCTGCGCTGGCGCCGCTCTCGACGGTGGCGGCGGCGGGGATGCTGCAGGGCCTGGTCGGCGGTGGGACCCAGGCGGCCACCGGCGGTGGGATCGCGGCGGCCCTCGGTGGTGGCGCGGCGAAAACGATCGCCACCTCGGCCGTCGTCAAAGGCGTCGCGACGGTGGCGGTGGTCGCAGCAGTCGGGGTCACCGCGGCCGACCGCACCGGAACCATCCATCTCGGGCTGCCGGGCGAGCAGAGCCCCAAGACGGCCGCCCCGGTCGCGCCGGGAGTCGGGCACTATGGTTCGACCGCCCGCGGGCGGTCTGATGCGGCCGCAGTCGGGACGATCAGCGCTGGGCAGTCTCCCGCGGCGAAGGCGAACGGGGCCGGCACCAAGTCCGAGGCGAAGCCCGATGTCGGTCCCGCGTCCAGCGGGCACGGGCACGGACACGGAGTCGAGGATGCGAGCCCCGACAGCAGAACCGAAGCGCAGGGACCGCCGATTGAGCAAGCCGTCGGCGGAACCGAAACTCAGCTGCCGAGCGCGGCCGCTGGAGGCCAGGAAAAGTCCGCCGGCGACCAGCCGCACTCCGAAGACTCCGCTGGCAAGGGCAACGGAAAGGCGCCGGACGCGCCGCCGGGCAAGCCCTCGACCTCGCCCGGAAAAGGCCCACCGAGCTCCTCGCCGCCGGAGGAAACCCCGGCAAACCCTCCCCAGGGGGCGGCCCCCAGTCTGCCGCCCCAGGCTCATCAGCCGACCCCGCCGGGAACGGAAGCTGAACCGCCGGCCGCCGGCACCCCTTCGAACCCTGGCAAAGGGGCCGAAAAAGGCAAAGGCAAAGGCGTCTGAGCTCAGCCGGCGAGCGCGGCCATCGTCGCCAGCACCGAGTCGGCGAGGGCTGTGAGGTCGTAGCCGCCCTCGAGCACGGCGCCAACGGGTGCCCCCCAGCCATCGGCGGCGTCGCGAACCATCGTCGCCATCTTTGCGTAGGACGCGGTTTCGAGGCGGCACTCGGCCAGCGGGTCATCGCGGTGGGCGTCGAAGCCGGCCGAGATCAGCACCAGCTGCGGCTCGAACCGGGCGGCGGCGGGGAGGATCTCCTCCTCCAGCAGCGGCAGCCAGGTCTCCTCACCGCTGCCGGCGGCGACTGGCAGGTTGATCGTGTACCCCTCGCCGGGGCCGGAACCGATGTCCTCGCGGGCGCCGCTGCCGGGGAAGATCCCGCCTTGGTGGATGCTGGCGAAGAGGACGTCGCTGCGGCGGCGGAAGATCTCGGCGGTGCCGTTGCCGTGGTGGACATCCCAGTCGAGGACGAAGACCCGCTCGAGGCCAAGCACGGCGAGCGCCAGCGCCGCGGCGACAGCGACGTTGTCGAAGAGGCAGAAGCCCATCGCCCGCTCGGGTTCGGCGTGGTGGCCGGGAGGGCGTCCGGCAGCGAAGCCGACCTTGGCCTCGCCGGCGAGCAGCGCCCGGGTCATCGCGCAGGCAGCGCCTGCCGAGCGCAGCGCCGCCTCATAGGACGCCGGGACGGCGTAGGTGTCGGCATCAATCGCGCCGCCGCCGGACGCGCAGAGGTCGCGGATCCGCTCGACGTGCTTGCGCGGGTGTACGAGCATCAGTTCCTCCTCGGTAGCGGCCGGCGCCTCGCGCCGCTCCCAGTCGAGCCAATCGCGCTCCGCCAGCGCCGCCTCGATCGCCAGCAGCCGCTCGGGCCGCTCAGGATGTCCCGGCAGGCCGACCCCAGGATCGTGCTCCAGGCAGGCTGGATGGCTGAAATACAGCATCAGGGCCACTGTACGGCGAAGCTCAGTGTTGGAGGAGGCCCGCGACGGCTTGCGCTACGCGTTCGCCTCGGGGGGTCAGCGTGTACTCGGTGTGGGGGGGACGACCGGGGATCAGGCGCCGCTCGACGATCCCCGCCGCCTCGAGCTGCTCGAGGCGGTCGGAGAGGGTGGTGGGGGACACGCCGGGGAGGGATTGGCGGAACTCGTTGAAGCGGGCGGCGCCGCTGGAGCAGGCGTAGATCGTCGCCATCGTCCAGCGGCGCTCGAGGACTCCCGCGGTGGCGCGGAGCTCGGTCGGGACCGGGTTGCAGTTGCGGCAGCGGGGGGTCATCGGCTCTCCTACGCCACCGCTGCCTCGTGACCCTTCTCGGCCGGCTCCAGCGCCAGCGCCAGGACCTCGTCGATGCTCATCACCGGGTGGAAGCTCATCTCCTCGCGCACCTCCTCCGGGACGTCGTCGAGGTCGCCGCGGTTTCGCTCGGGCAGGATCACCTCGGTCAGCCCGGCGGCGTGGGCGGCCAGCACCTTCTGCTTGAGGCCGCCGATCGGCAGCACCCGGCCCTGCAGGGTGACCTCGCCGGTCATCCCGACCGTGTGCTTTACCGGACGGCCGCTCAGCAACGACACGAGCGCCGTGGTCATCGCCGTGCCGGCGCTGGGGCCGTCCTTCGGGATCGCCCCGGCGGGGACGTGGAGGTGGAACTCGCGCTGGAACGCCTCAGCCGGGATACCGAGCTCCTCGCGGTGCGCCCGCACGTATGAGAGCGCGATCCGCGCCGACTCCTTCATCACGTCGCCGAGCTGGCCGGTCAGCACCAGGCCTTTGTCGCCGTCCATCGCGGTCGCCTCGATGAAGAGGATGTCGCCGCCGGCGGCGGTCACGGCCAGGCCGGTGGAGACGCCCGGGATCGCGGTCCGCTCGACCGACTCCTGGAAGAACTTCTGCCGCCCGAGCGCCTCGCGCAGCGCGTCGGCGTCGAGGGCGACCGTGCCCTCGACCTCGCCCGCGGCGATCTTCGTCGCCGCGACGCGGACGAGCTTGCCGATCTCCCGCTCGAGTCGCCGCACTCCCGCCTCGCGGGTGTACTCGGTGATCACCTGACGCAGCACCTCGTCGCCGGCCTCGACCTCCTCCGGGCGCAGCCCGTTCCGCTTCAGCTGCCGCGGCAGCAGGTAGCCACGGGCGATCGCCAGCTTCTCCTCGGTCGTGTAGCCGTCGAAGGCGATGATCTCCATCCGGTCCAGCAACGGCGCCGGGATCGTGTCGACCAGGTTGGCGGTGGCGATGAAGACGACCTCGGAGAGGTCGACCTCGACGTCGAGGTAGTGGTCGCGGAAGGTGTCGTTCTGGGCCGGGTCGAGTACCTCGAGCAGGGCCGCGGAGGGGTCTCCGCGCCAGTCGGCGCCGACCTTGTCAACCTCGTCGAGGAGGATCACCGGATTCATCGTCTCGGCGTCGCGCAGGGCGCGGACGATCCGTCCCGGCATCGCGCCGATGTAGGTGCGGCGGTGGCCGCGGATCTCGGCCTCGTCGCGGATCCCGCCGAGGCTGATGCGGACGAACTCGCGCCCGAGGGCGTTGGCGATCGACTCGCCGATCGAGGTCTTGCCGGTGCCGGGAGGGCCGACCAGGGTGAGGATCGCGCCGTTGGCGCGGCTGTCGTCCTCGATCTCGCGCTCGGAGCGCAGCTTGCGCACGGCGATGAACTCGGTGATCCGCTTCTTCACGTCGTCGAGGCCGGCGTGGTCGGCGTCCAGCACCTCGCGGGTGTGAACCGGGTCGAGCCGCTCCTCGGAGCGCTTTGCTCCAAGGCACCGCGATCAGCCAGTCGAGGTAGCTGCGGATCATCGAGCTCTCCGGCGACTGCTCGCCCTGGCGCTCGAGCCGCCGCAGCTCCTTCTCGGCCTGCTCGGCGACCGCCTCCGGCATCTCGGCCTCGGCGATCTTGCGCTCGTACTCGCCGATCAGGTCGGCCTCGTCCTCGCCCAGCTCCTTGCGGATCGACTCCATCTGTTTGCGCAGGAAGTAGTCGCGCTGCTGTTTCTGGGCGCCGGACTCGACGTCGTCGCGGATCCTGCTCCGCACCTGCAGCTCGGTCAGTCGCTCGCGCTGCAGCTCGACCGCCAGCTCGAGGCGGGCGGTGACGTCGATCGCCTCCAGCAGGCGCAGCTTGTTCTCGTTGGAGATGTCGGGGGAGAGGCCGGAGGTGTCGGCCAGCGCGCCCGGCTCGTCGATCGAGCGCAGGAAGGCGGCGATGCGGCCGTCGTCGCCGCGGTGCTCGAGGATCTCCTCGACCACGGCGCGGTATTCGGTCGACAGCTCGCGGGTGTGCTCGTCGTCGGGGTGGCCGTCGCGGATCTCCTGGACCTCGACCCGCAGCGAGTCGCCCTCGGCGGGCTCGGCGCCGCCGGCGATCAGTCCGCGGTGGAGGCCGACGACGGTGGCGACGGGACGCCCGCGGCGCGCCAGCCCGGTCTCGATCACCTCGGCGACGACGCCGACGCGGCCGTACTCCTCGTCGCGGCGCGGGATCAGGAAGACGCGCTCCTCCTCACCGACGTCGATCGGCAGGGTCGCGGTGACGGTCGGGAAGACGATTGCCTCGTCGAGCGGTATCAGCCGATAAGTCATTACCAAGTCCACTTTCTGTAGTTAGTCCTCGATCAGGATAGCGCCGATAGTTTCCGTGTCAAGGGGCGCTTTGGTTGCCTCCTGGTTGACAAAGGCGCCCCGCCGCCAAATCGCCTACGGTGAGACGCGATGGGCAAGGTCAAATGTCAGATCTCGATCTCCGCCGACGGCTACCTCGCCGGTCCCAACCAGAGCGAGGAGAACCCGCTCGGCGAAGGCGGGATGGCGCTGCACGACTGGGTCATCAAGCTCGCCGCCTGGCGTCAGCCGCACGGCAGGGAGGGCGGCGAGGTCAACGCCTCGACGCCGATCATGGAAGAGGCTTTCGGCGGCACCGGCGCCGTGATCATGGGCCGCAACATGTTCGGCCCGGTGCGCGGGCCCTGGACCGAGCCGCTCTGGGACGGCTGGTGGGGCGACGAGCCGCCGTTCGGCGTCCCGGTCTTCGTCCTCACCCACCACGAGCGCGAGCCGCTGACCCTCGGCGAGACCACCTTCCACTTCGTCACCGAGGGGCCGGAGCGCGCCGTCGAGCTGGCCCGCGAGGCGGCCGGCGACGAGGACGTCTCGGTCGGCGGCGGCGGCGAGACGATCCAGGAGCTGATCCGCGCCGGCCTGCTCGACGAGATGCTGGTCAACCAGGTGCCGCTGATCCTCGGCGACGGCACCCGCCTACTCGACGGGATCCCGTCGAGCGTGAAGCTGGAGCAGACGCGGGTGGTCGAGGCACCCGACGTCGCTCACATCTTCTACTCGCTCAGTTACTGATCCCGGCTAGGAGCCGAGCAGCTTCGCCTTCTGCGCTGCGAACTCCTCCTCGGTGAGGATCCCCTGCGCTTTCAGCTCGCCGAGTTCCTTCAACTGCTCGATCGGCGAACTCGCGGCCGCGGCCGGCGCTGCTGGAGCGGGCGGCGGCGGCGCGGCGGCCTGCTGCTGTTCTTCCTGCTGGGCCCAGCGCTCACCCTGGCGTTTGGAGACGCGGTTGCTGACCGAGGTCGCGGTACCGGCGATGACCGCGGTGCGGGCAACGCCTCGAAGTAGTCCTGGCATCTGCTGCTCCTATCTAGGTTCGACTCGGCCGCGTCGAGCGCGGCGAGGATGGCTTGGACGGGAATTCGGCCGCTGGCGACGAGCTGGCCGCCGGAGCGGCGCACCGCGGCGGCGAAGGGCGCGGCCCAGGTGTTCTCGAAGACGAGCACCGCGGCCGAGGTGCCCGGCTCCAGCGCGGCGGCGGCCTCGGTCAGGTCGTCGTCGGAGAGCAGGCCCGAGGAGGCGCCCTCGAAGACCTCGAGCTCCCCGGCGCCGTCGCCGAGGTCGGCGAGCTCGATGCCGGCGACCGTCCCGTCCTCGTCCTTGGTGACGAAGGCGAGGTCGAGGATCCTGATCAGCCCGCGGTCGACGAGGTCGACCAGGTGGGGCGCGACCTCACCGTTCGGCTGGCGCCCCGGCCACTCGACCAGGATGTAATCGACCGGCCCCATCTCGCTCACATCGTTCATCGACCGTCACCTCTCGTTTGGGAAAGAAATCTGACCTGCTCGGCCAAGATACCGGGTGTCCGGGGCCGTCGGCCGAACATTCCAGGCACCCGCTCAAACGCCGATCTCGGCGGCGTCGCCGAGTGGCAGCCAGTGGATGCGTTCGCGCATCCCCGCCGGTGTCTTGGCGAGCTCGGCCTCGACCTGCTCGCGGCCCTGGCGGAAGTGGCGCCAGCCCTCGTAGTGGATCGGGATCGCGGTCTTGGGCTGGAGCAGGTCCAAGAGCTCGATTGCCTCGGCGGCGGTCATCGTGTAGCGCAGCGGGCCGGTGACCGGGAAGCGGACGCCGCCGAGGTGGACGAGCGCGGTGCCGACGTCGAGGCGATCGGCGACCTCGCGGACGCCGTCGTAGAGAACCGTGTCGCCGGAGATCCAGAGGGCGCCGTGCTCCTGTCCCTCCCAGGTCAGGGCGAAGCCGACGACGTCGCCGACCAGCGGCTTGCTCAGCGGCGGGCCGTGGCGGCAGGGAGTGGCGGTGACCTCGATCCGCGGTTTGCCCTCGGCGGTCAGCTCCGTCGTCGCCCAGGGGGCGAGGCCGCGAGCGTTGCCGCCGAGCCGCCGCGCGCCCGCCTCGGTGGTGAGCACCGTCCCCACCTGCGGCAGCAGCGCCCGCCCGGCGGCGTCGAGGTTGTCGTCGTGGTGGTCGTGGCTGAGCAGGACCGCGTCGATCGGGCCGAGATCCTCGGGGGAGGTCGAGGGCGCGGTCAGTTTGGTCGAGCCGGTGCCCCAGCCGAAGCGGTACTTGCCGCCGGCGGGGTCGAAGGTCGGGTCGGTCAAAAGGCGCCAGCCGCCGAACTCGATCAGCACGGTGGGACCGCCGATATGCGTAAGCCGAACCTCCACGCCTCCCACCCTACCCCCGAACTGCATCAGATTTTCTACCCCTCGAGAGAAAATCTGATCCAGTTCGTCGTCGCCGGGTCGGCCGGGCGGTTAGGCTCGCGCCGACCCCCGATGAAGGAGCGCAGGACGAGATGAACGAGCCGCTGAACCCCGAGGATGCCGCGAAGCTCTACGGCAGCCGCTTCCTAACCGAAGACGCGCCCGACAAGGAGTTCCCTGCCAGCGGGATGGCCGCGCTCGACGCGATGCGGCTGGTCGACGAGGAACTGGTGCTGGAGGGGGACCCGTGGCGCAACCTCGCCACCTTCGTCACCACCTGGATGGAGCCGGAGGCGCAGCGGATCGTCAGCGAGAACCTGCACCGCAACTTCATCGACCACGCCGAGTACCCGATCTCGGCCGAGATCGAGCAGCGCTGCATCCGCATGCTCGCCGACCTCTACAACGCACCGGGGGAGACGACCGGCTGCCGCACCCAGGGCTCCTCGGAGGCGATCATGCTCGGCGCGCTCTCGCTGAAGTGGAAGTGGAAGCAGCGGCGCGAAGCGGCGGGCAAGCCGGTCGACAAGCCGAACCTCGTCTTCGGCGGCGACGTCCACGTGGTCTGGGAAAAGTTCTGCCGCTACTTCGACGTCGAACCGCGGATCGTCCGCCTCCAGGACGACAAGTACGTGATCGGGCCGGAAGACGTCGAGCCCCACGTCGACGAGAACACGATCGGCGTCGCCGCCGTCCTCGGCACCACCTTCACCGGCCACGCCGACGACATCTCCGGGATCAACGACCTGCTGCTGCGGATCAAGGACGAGCAAGGGCTCGACGTGCCGCTGCACGTCGACGCCGCCAGCGGCGGCTTCGTCTGGCCCTTCCTCTACCCGCACTCGGAGTGGGACTTCCGGCTCGAGCAGGTGCGCTCGATCAACGTCTCCGGCCACAAGTTCGGGCTCGTCTACCCGGGGATCGGCTGGCTCGTCTTCCGCGAGAAGTCAGACCTGGCCGAGGACCTCGTCTTCTACGAGAACTACCTGGGGAAGACCGACGCGACCTTCACCCTGAACTTCTCCACCGGCGCCTCGATGGTCCTCGCCCAGTACTACAACTTCGTCCGCCTCGGGCACGAGGGATACGAGCACGTGATGAAGGCGATGCAGCAGAACGCGCAGGCGCTGGCGCAGAAGCTGGAGGAAAACGGCAACTTCGAGCTGATCGGGGCTGACAAAGAGCAGTTGCCGCTGGTCGCTTTCAAGCTCGCCGGCGAGCACGACTACGACGAGTTCGACGTCTCCTGGCAGCTCTCGGCCGAGCGCGGCTGGATGCTTCCCGCCTACACGCTGCCGCCGGAAGCCGAAGACGTGAAGATCATGCGGGCGCTGGTCAAGGAGACGCTGAGCCGGGCCCAGGTTGACCGCCTCGCCGACGACATCAAGGAAGCCTGCGAGACGCTGGACAAGAAGGGCGGCGCCCACCCCGAGGAGCGCCAGCAGATGAAACGCAGCCCCAGCATCTAGCCGCGCCCGCCGAACTGCATCAGATTCTCTACCTGCGAGGGGGAGAATCTGATGCGTTCCGGCCTTCGAGGGCCACCAGGCGCGGTCGCCCAGGCGGTAGGTGATCGCTGGGATCAGGAGGGCGCGGACGAGGAAGGTGTCGAGGAGGACGCCTACCGCGACCGTGGCGCCGACCTGGACCAGCTCCTCCAGCGGCAGCAGGGTGAGGGTGGCGAAGGTGCCGGCGAGGATCAGTCCCGCGCCGGTGATGACGCCGCCGGTGCCGGTCAGCGCGGCGAGGACGCCCTCGCGGGTGCCGCGGACGGCGGCCTCCTCGCGCGCTCGGGTCATCAGGAAGATGTTGTAATCGACCCCGAGCGCGACGAGGAAGATGAAGGACATCAGCTCGAGGTTGAAGGCGAGCCCTTCCATCCCGAAGACGTCGGTGAAGACGAAGGTGGCGAGGCCGAGGGTGGCGGCGAAGGAGGCGACCACGGTCGCGATCAGGTAGGCGGGGGCCACCAGGGCGCGCAGCACCGCGATCAGGATCAAGCCGACGACGAGCAGGACCAGCGGCACGATCAGCTTCGTGTCCCGCGAGTTGGTCTGCTCGACGTCGAGGTTCTCGACCGTGATCCCGCCGAGCAGGCCGCCCGGGGCGACGGCGTGCAGCCGTTCGCGGATCTCTTCGACCGCGGCTTCGGCGTCGCTGCCGTAGGGATCCTGGTGGAGGACGAGGACGAGCACCGCCTCCGCGGCGTCGCCGGGGGCCGGTGCCGGCAGCACCAGTTGGACCGAGTCGAGCTTTTCCATCTCCCGCCTCGCCGCCGGCGCCTCATCGGCCTTGACCACCGCCGTCAGCGGCGCGCCCAGTCCGGCGGGGAAGTGCCGTTCCAGCGCTTCGGTGCCGCGGCTCGAATTGGTTGCACGGGTCACTCCCTGGCCGAACCCGAGCGTTTCGTGGTTGGTGAAGTTGCCCAGCGAGAGGACGACGAGCAGAGCTAGGACGCCGATGATGATCCGTCCCGAGCGCCGTCGCACCAGGTCTGCGGTTCGTTCCCAGATGGTGGGGAGCGGATCTTGGGGGTCCCCTCCGTCACGAATTGGGAGGTTCCTCCGGGGACCCCCAAGATCCGCCACTCCGGCGGGGTTTGAGGGCCAGAAGGCTCGGTCGCCCAAAATTGAAAGGAGAGCTGGGAGCAGGGTGAAGGAGGCGAGCAGCATCACTGCGATGCCGATTGCCAGGACCGGCCCGAGCCAGTGGGTTGACTCCAGATTCGCGACGAGCAGGACGAGCATCGCTGCGATCACGGTGCCGCCACTCGCCAGGAGCGCTGGGCGGGTCTCCCTCACAGCGCGATCGAGGGGGGTTCGGGGGATCCCCGGAGGAGCCTCCCCATCTTTGCGACGGAGGGGATCCCCCGAACCCCCACACCGCCCAGCTCCTCCCGATACCTGTGAACCAAGAGCAGCGAGTAATCCGTCCCCGCGCCGAAGATGAGGACCAATAAGAGCATCGTTCCCTCGGCGTTGACGGTGATCCAGCCGGCCTTGATCAGTAGGTAGGCGATCCCGGTTGCGACCAGGTAGGCAAGGCCGACTACCAGCAGCGGCAGTAGGGCCAGGATCGGTGCTCGGTAGACGAGCAGCAGGAGGAGAAGGACGAGGCCGAGGGTGGCGATGAGGAGGGTGCGGGCAGCGTCGCTCGGCGATCGCCTCGAGGTCGGCGGCGATCCCTCCCGGCCCGGTGACCCAGGCGTGGACCCCCGGTTGTTCGTGCGCCCGCAGGTAGCGGCGGATCTGGCCGACTCCTTTGACGACCGCGCCGCGGTTCTGGGCGTCGATCGCCAGCACCAGCAGCGCCGCTTCGCCGTCGCGGGAGACCGGTCCGACGCCCTTCGCCAGCCGCGCCACTTGCGTCAGTTCGTTGCGGTATTCGCCGGAGAAAGGGTCGACGATCGGCGTCGCCCGGCCAGCTCGAGCTTGCCGAGGCCGTCGCCGATCCGGCCGATCGCCTGCAGGTCGGCGTCGCTGAGGCCGCCGTGCCGTTCGAAGACGATCACCACCGGCACGTCTTCGCTGCCGCCGGAGGCTCGTTGCAGCGCGTCGAGCGCCCGCGTCGATTCCGAGTCGGCGGGGAGGAAGCTCGACTGTCCGGCGGCGGTGACGTCGTCGATGTGGGCGTGGGCGAGCAGCCCGGCAGCGCCGATCAGCAGCCAGACCGCGACCGCGAACCATCGTCCTCGTGATCCGGTGACCACGCTCGCAGCGTATTCGGGGATTGATGACTGATTCACGCCTGGACGGGTAGGGAGAAATTCATGGGATTGAAGCCGCTGTTCATCGCTGCCCTGGTCGCACTCTCCCTCGGCCTTGCTGCTTGCGGTGGCGGCGGCTCCGGTTCCATCTCCTCAGAAGCGGAATCGACGACGGCGACGAGCGAAGAATCGACCACCGAAACCGAATCGACGGAAAGCGAACCGGCTCCCAGCGGCGAGGCGTCGAAGTCGGAAAAAGTCGACATCGTCGAATTCACCTACCAGCCGGATCCAGTTGTGGTCCAGGTCGGCGGCAAGGTCATCTGGCAGAACCAGGACACCGCGCCCCACACCGCGACCGCCGACGACGGCAGCTTCGACACCGGCATGATCGAAAAAGGCAAGCTCGGCTCGGCGACCTTCAAGAAAGCCGGCACCTACACGTACTTCTGCGAAATCCACCCGACGATGCACGGGACCGTCGAAGTCGTCGAATAGGCGAGACTGCGGCAATGCCCTACTGGTTGGCGCGCAAAGCCGCGCCCCACATCTGGAAGCGGGTGCCGTGGGCGAAAGTCTGGGTGGTGACCCTGTGGCTGCTGAAGAAAGGGCGCGACCGCATCCAGCAGAACCTGACCCAGCGCGAGCAGACCGAATTCTGGAACCTGGTGAAGAAGACGAGCGGGCGGCCGAGCAACCTCAGACAGCGTGACCGCACCCGCCTGAAGCACCTGGTCGGCAAGGCGATCCGCGGCTAGTCGACAGCCCGCGGCTAGGATCCCGGCTCGATGAAGCCGGTCACCGTCTCCACCGAAGTCGCCGCGCCTCCGGCGCAGGCGTTCGAGTATCTCGACACCCTCGCCAACCACGAGGCGTTCCTCGATCACTACCTGACTAAGTGGAAGTTCTCCGGGCCGGCCAGCGGCGTCGGGGCGAAGGCCGAAGCTCTCGCCAAGGCGCCCGGCTCGCAGGACTGGTTCGACTTCGAGGTCGTCGGGCGCGAGGCACCGCGGCTGCTGGTCGAGGACGCGGTCTCTTCCGGCGGCAAGCGCAAGACCCGCGGCACCTACCGGCTGAGCGAGGCGGGCGGAGGCACGCGGATCGAGTTCGAGCTCGAGTTCCTCGAGCTGCCACGCTCCGAGCGCCTCGCCCCGTTCCTCACCCGCGCCTTCGCCAAGCGGGTCAATGCCAAGGCGATGCGCCGCCTCGCCAAGCAGCTCGACGGCTGAGAGGATCCTCGCGTGGCCGAGGAGGAGCGAGACGACCTGGCGGAGCTGTTGGCGCGGCGGGCGCTGACCGAGGACGCGGCGCGGGGCGAGGCGGTAGAGAAGCGCCACGCCGCCGCCGGCCGGACTGCCCGGGAGAACCTCGCCGACCTCGTCGACGCCGGCTCCTTCGTCGAGTACGGCCGTTTCGCGATCGCCGCCCAGCGCGGCCGCCGCGAGCTCGCCGACCTGATCGCCCGCACCCCCGCCGACGGGCTAATCGGCGGCACCGCCCGGGTCAACGGCGATCTCTTCGCGCTCGAGCGCGCCGCCTGCGCGGTCCTCTCCTACGACTACACGGTGCTCGCCGGGACCCAGGGAGCGCTCGGCCACCGCAAGAAGGACCGTCTCTTCGAGCTGATCGAGCGGATGAGGCTGCCGGTCGTCTTCTACGCCGAGGGCGGGGGAGGGCGGCCCGGCGACACCGACTACCCCGTCGTCTCCGCTCTCGACACCCGCGCCTTCGCGCTCTGGGCGAAGCTCTCCGGGCTGGTGCCGCGGATCGCGATCGTCCACGGTCGCTGCTTCGCCGGCAACGCGGTCCTCGCCGGCTGCGCCGACCTGATCGTCGCCACCGAAGGCAGCTCGCTGGGGATGGGCGGGCCGGCGATGATCGCCGGCGGTGGGCTCGGCGACGTCCACCCCGACGCGGTCGGGCCGATCGAGATGCAGGCGCCGAACGGGGTCGTCGACGTCGCCGTCGCCGACGAGGCCGAGGCGACCGCGGTGACGAAGAAGCTGCTCGCCTACTTCCAGGGAGCGACCGCTCCCGGCCCCGAACACGACCAGGCGCGGCTGCGCGACGCCATCCCCGAGCGCAAGCGCCGCGCCTACGACCCGCGGCCGATCGTCGAGACCCTCGCCGACGAGGGCTCGGTCACCTTCCTGCGCGAGCGCTTCGCGCCGGAGATGGTGACGGCGCTGGCGCGGATCGAGGGCCGCCCGCTCGGGATCATCGCCAACGACACGCGCCACATGGCCGGGGCGGTGACCAGCGACGCGAGCGACAAGGCGGCGCGGCTGCTGCAGCTCTGCGACGCCTTCGGACTGCCGGTCGTCTCGCTCGTCGACACCCCCGGCTACATGGTCGGGACCGAGGCCGAGGCGACCGGCCTCGTCCGCCACGCCTCCCGGCTGCTGGTCGCCGGGGCGGCGCTGCGGGTGCCGCTCGTCGCGGTGGTGCTGCGGCGCGGCTACGGCCTTGGCGCCCAGGCGATGGTCGGCGGCAGTCTGCACGAGCCGCTGCTGACGGTCGCCTGGCCGAGCGCCCACCTCGGGCCGATGGGGCTGGAGGGGGCGGTGCGGCTGGCGCTGCGCAAGGAGCTGGAGGCGATCGCCGACGAGGCCGAGCGCGAGCAGCGGGTGCGCGACCTCACCGCCCAGGCCGAAGAGAACGCCAAGGCGCTGAACGCGGCGGCGCTGTTCGAGCTCGACGACATGATCGACCCGGCCGAGACCCGGGGTCTGATCGCCGCGACCCTGACCGCCGCTGGTGACGCCCGCCCACCGGGCGCCCACCGCTTCGTCGACACCTGGTAGGCCCGTTCACACATTCGTAAGGCGGGGCGTGGGAGACTCGCGGCGCGACCACCGCGATCGACTCGAAAGGGAGACAAGTGACCGACTACTCCGACCTCAAAGCGCTGTTCATCAACTGCACCCTGAAGCGCAGCCCCGAGACCTCGAACACGCAGGGGCTGATGGACAAATCGATGGCGGTGATGCGCGCCCAGGGGGTCACGGTCGACTCATCCGCGCGATCGACCACGACCTCGCGATCGGCGTCTGGCCGGACATGACCGAACACGGTTGGGAGAGCGACGAGTGGCCGGCAGATCTACGAGCGGGTGATGGCCGCCGACATCCTCGTCCTCGGGATGCCGATCTGGCTGGGGGAGAAGTCCTCGGTCGCGACCCACGTGATCGAGCGCCTCTACGGCAACTCGCACCTGCTGAACGACGAAGGCCAGTGGGCCTACTACGGGCGGGTCGGCGGCTGCATCGTCACCGGCAACGAGGATGGGATCAAGCACTGCGCGATGAACGTCCTCTACTCGTTGCAGCACCTCGGCTACACGATCCCGCCCCAGGCCGACTCCGGCTGGATCGGCGAGGCCGGCCCCGGCCCCTCCTACCTCGACGAGGGCTCCGGCGGTCCCGACAACGACTTCACCAACCGCAACACCGCCTTCGCCGCCTGGAACCTGATGCACCTGGCCCGCATCCTCAAGGACGCCGGCGGCATCCCCGCCCACGGCAACCAGCCGAAAGAGTGGGAAGCGGGCTCAAGGTTCGACTTCCCCAACCCCGAGTACCGCGCCTGAGGTCGTTTCCACCTTTGAGGCCCCCATAGGGGCCAAAAAGGTGGAAACGATCACCAGCGGGCATCGTGCTCCTCCATCACGCCCAGACCGTGGGCCAGCTCGACACCCCCGAGCTTGCCGCTGAAGGTGCCGAAGCGGTGGCGGTAGCGGGAGCGGATCAAGAGGTAGTTGTCGTCGTGGGTGTGTTCCGACTCGCCGCTGAAGTGGAGGGACTCGCCGTCGCTGAGAGCGATTTCGTCGCCATCGAAGCGAGAGGGCGGCGGCTCGGCGGGCTCGCCGTCGATCCAGATCGCCCGCTCGCTGCCGGTCGGCGGGTCATTGATCCCCTCGACCAGGTTCCAGGCGACGGGGCGCCCGTCGCCGGCGGTCCCGACTCCGGCTGACCAGCGCCAGCTGGTCTCGCGCTGATGGTGCCCAGCCGACTCGTCGTCAACGCCGCGCCCGGCGACCTCCCAACGCCGCCCCGGCACCTCGACCGTCCCCTCGACCGTCATCCCGACCCGCTTGCGAGTCCAGGCCAGCGAGCGCCCGCTAGGGCAGGTGGTCTCAATCGGCGCCACGTCGTCAAGCAGAAGGCTGGCACGCAGTCCCGGCCCATCGATCTCCAGCCGCGGCCCGTCCATCGTCACCTCCTTGCTGCCAGGAAGCAGCGCCGTGTGATTCCACTGCTGCCCCGAGCCCCGGTTCAAGAGCACCCAGAACGACTGCGTAAGCGGCCCCACCTCAGCCCGCGCTGCGCAAAGCATCAACTCATCGGCAAAGAGCGCCGACATAGCGCCAGCGCTTTCGCAATTGACCATGGTCGAAAAGAGGTAGCGAGGCGGGATCCACCGGCCGAAGGTACTCGGCCGTGTCGATTTTGTCCTCTACGTGGGGGACAAAATCGACACTCCCACTAGGCTCAGCCACATGGACCAGCTGATCCAAGTCATCGGCGCCCTTCTGATCCTCGCCGCCTTTGCAGCGGTTCAATTCGACCGCATGCGCCCCGACTCACGCATGTATCTGACGCTCAACCTGCTCGGCTCAGCGATCCTCGCGGTGCTCGCCGTCGCCGCCTCGCAGTGGGGCTTCGTCCTGCTCGAGACTGTCTGGGCGATAGTCAGCGCCTGGGGCCTGATCAATGCGCTTCGGGAGAGCCAGGTCCAGTAGGGGTGAACGGCTTGTACTTTTTCGCGGTTGCCCACCTCGGACGGCTCAACCCGATATCGAAAAAGTTGAGAGAACCCCTACTGGACCTGGCTCTCTAACCGCTCCGCCAGCCGTTTCATCCCGCGCTCACGAGCCGCCTCAGCCGCGCCCGCCCAATCGGTAGAGCGGTCTTTGGGCCGTTTGACCTTGGCGTCGCGAAGCGTCGCAATGTCCTTGAACTTGAGCAGGTCCTCGCGCCCCTCGATCAACGCCCCCCGCAGCGCCGGCCGCCGCTCGCGAATCGCGCCATCGAGGATCGCCTCCAGCGAGCCATGCTCGCGAAGCAGTTCCGCCGCGGTCTTGGGACCGACACCCTTCGCGCCCAGGCAGCCCGTCAGAGGGGTCGCCGCGTAGGGCGATGAAGTCCGGCACCAGCCCGGGGTCGATCCCGTAGCGCTCGCGCACCTCCGCCGGCCCGACCTCTTCGGCCCCTTTGCCGCCGCCGGTCCGCACGTAGAGCACGGTCACGTCCTCGCCCGCGCACTGGTACATGTCGCGGTCGCCGGTCAGCAGCAGGGCGTGCCCGCCCGTCGCGGCCTCGAGTGTCGCGTAGGTCCCGAGCAGGTCGTCGGCCTCGAGATCGTCGGCGACCGTCACGGTCCAGCCGAACGCCTCGAAGAACGCGCGCGAGTCGGCGAACTGGTGCGGCAGCTCGTCGGGCATCGCCTCCTCCCGCTCGGCGTGGTAGGCGGGATAGAGCTCGGTCCGGTAGGCGGCGGCGTCGGGACCGAAGCAGAGGACGACGGCGCGCGGCTGATGGACTTCGACCTCGCGCAGGATCAGGTTCGCCGTCCCCAGCAGCGCGTTGACCGGTCGCCCGTCCGGCCCGACGATCTTGTCCGGCAGCGCATAGAAGGCGCGGAACAGCATCGAAGGCGCATCGACGGCAAGCAGCGGCGCGGGCACGCTCGCACTCTTACAGACGTGTCTGAGCTTGACCCCCTTATACGGTGGGAAACTCAGATACCCCCTGTGTCGGCTACGGTCGCAGGCATGGCCGGGGATGAGAAACCACGCATCGCGCCGGGCGGGCGGCATGAGATCGGCCCGGTCAACGCGGCGATCGTCTGGGTGCTCGGTCGCGCCACCGGCGGTCGACCGCCGCACATCTTCACCACGCTTGCTCGCCATCGCGGCCTCTTCCGCCGCTGGCTCTGGTTCGCCGGAGGCGCTGATGCCCGGCGGCAAGCTGCCGCGCTGCGACAGCGAGCTGGTCATCCTCCGCGTCGCCGACAACACCGGCTGCGCCTACGAGTGGGGACACCACGAGCGCCTTGGCCGGCGCGCCGGGCTCAGCGCCGAGGAAGTCGAGCGCGTCCGCTCCGGCCCTGAGGCGCCTGGCTGGTCGCCGCGCCAGCAGTTGCTGCTCCGCGCCGCCGACGAAATGCACGCTGCGGGTCAGATCGGCGACGAGCTGTGGGCCGCCCTCGCCGCCGAACTCGACGAGCGCCTGCTGATCGAGCTCTGCCTGCTGATCGGCCACTACGAGATGCTGGCGATGACCCTGATCACGCTGCGGGTCCAGGCCGAGGCGCCCGCGGGCCGGCTCGGCTGATGCCTGCGCCGGTGCCGAGCCTCGCCGGCAAGCGCTGCTTCGTCACCGGCGCCGCCAGCGGCATCGGCCGGGCGACCGCGCTGGCCGCCGCCCGGCGCGGCGCCGACCTCTACCTGACCGACATCGCCGCCGCGGGGCTGGAGGAGACGTCCGGGATGGTCCGCGCCGCGGCCGGCAAGGTCACCTTCACCCGCGCCGCCGACGTCACCGATCACGAGGCCGTCGTCGCCATGGCGGAGGAGATCCACGCCGCCTACGGCTGCATGGACGTGGTGATGAACGTCGCCGGGATCTCGATCTGGGGCGCGATCGAGCGCCTCGACCACGACCACTGGCAGCGCGCCATCGACATCGACCTGGTCGGCCCGATCAGCGTCCTCGAGTGCTTCGTGCCGCCGATGATCGCGGCCGGCCGTGGCGGCCACGTCGTCAACGTCTCCTCCGCCGCCGGGCTGCTCGGGCTGCCCTGGCACGCTCCCTACAGCGCCGCCAAGTTCGGCCTCCGCGGCGTCTCCGAGGTGCTCCGCTTCGACCTCCGCCCGCACAACATCGGCGTCAGCCTCGTTTGCCCGGGCGGCGTCAAGACGCCGCTGGTGGGAACGGTGGAGATCGTCGGCGTCGACGCCGAGAGACCCCGAGCTGAAGAAGCTGAAAAACCGCTTCGAGCGCCGCGCGGTCAGCCCCGAGCACGTCGCCGAGAAGATCCTCGCCGGGATCGAGAAGAACCGCTACCTCGTTTTCACTTCGCCCGACATCCGCCTCCCTTCGGCCTGCAGCGCTGGTTCCCACCCGCCTACGAGCTGGTCATGCGCGAGCTGAACCGCCGCCTCGTCGCCGTAGCCGCCTGACTCAATCGCGGCGTTCGTCCTTTCCAGGGATATGCCCGGAAAAGGACGAACGCCGCGGGTGGCTAGAGTCGTCGCCGCATGAAGGCTCTCGACATCACCGACCTGGAGAAGCGCTACCCGACCGGGGTGGAGGCGCTGCGCGGCGTCTCGCTCGAGGTCGCCGAGGGGGAGCTTTTCGGCCTGCTCGGCCCCAACGGCGCCGGCAAGTCGACGCTGATCCACTGCACGACCGGGCTCGCGCAGCCGACCGGCGGCTCGATCGAGATCTTCGGCAACGACGCGATCGACAACTACGCCGAGGCGCGCCAGGCGGTCGGCCTCGCCCCACAGGAGGCGAACATCGACTGGTTCCTCACCGCCGAGGAGACGCTCGACTACCACGCCGGCTATTTCGGCATGCCGCGCCGCGAGCGCCGCGAACGGACTAAGGAGCTGCTCGAGACCTTCTCGCTGACCGAGAAGCGCCACGAACGGACCCGCACCCTCTCCGGCGGGATGAAACGGCGGCTGATCCTCGCCCGGGCGATGATGCACCGGCCGCGCCTGCTGATCCTCGACGAGCCGACCGCCGGCGTCGACGTCGAGCTGCGGCTCGAGCTCTGGCACTACGTCCAGAAAATCAACCAGGAGGGGACGACGATCCTCCTCACCACGCATTACCTGGAGGAGGCCGAGCAGCTCTGCGACCGGATCGCCTTCATCGCTGAAGGGCAGATCGTCGCCGAGGGGACCAGCGACACCCTCGCCGAGCGCTTCGACGTTCCCAATCTCGAGGACGCCTACCTGGCGCTGGTCGGCCGCAAGGAGCTCTCCCGCTCGCACATCGAGCTCGAGCCCGAGGTGGCGTCGTGACCGCCGCGCGGCCAGATCCGCTTCGCGACTCTCTGGCGGCGCGAGGTCAATCGCTTCATGAAGATCAAGAAGCAGACCCTCGGCGCGCCGCTGCTGGAAACCTTCCTCTACATCTCGGTCTTCGGCGCCGCCCTCGGCTCGCGCATCGACAAGCTGCACGGGATCGACTACGTCGTCTTCGTCATCCCCGGCCTGATCATGATGGCCTTCTCGACCAACGCCTTCTCCAACAACTCCTCCTCGATCCTCCAGCAGAAGTTCCAGGGCGCGATCCAGGACCAGCTCTCCTCGCCCGCCTCGCCGGCCGAGCTGCTGCTCGCCTTCTCGCTCGGCGGCTTCATGCGCGGGCTGATCGTCGCGGTGCTGACCTTCATCGCCTCGGCGCTGCTGGTCGACCTGCCGGTCGAACACGTCCTCGTCCTGATCCCGGCGCTGTTCCTGGTCGGCTTCTTCTTCTGCCAGCTGGGAGTGCTGATCGGCGTCCGCGCCGAACAGTTCGACGACGTCGCCTTCGCCCAGACCTTCGTCCTCACCCCGCTGATCTTCCTCGGCGGCGTCTTCTACTCGGCGGCGCTGCTGCCCCAGCCCTACGAGACCCTGACCCACTTCAACCCGATCTACTACATGATCAACCTCGTCCGCTACGGCTTCGTCGGCTACACCGAAGTCAGCATCGCTCTTTCACTTCTAGCTCTAACCGCAGCGACCGCGGCGATCTTCCTGGTCAACCTCCGCCTCTTCAGCAAGGGGTACAGGCTCAGGGCGTAGGGGAGGGCACCTTCTCGTGGTCGTCCGGTAGGAGCAGGATTGCTCCCTCGCCCGTGACGTAGGCCTCCTCGCCGTGCTGGATTACGTCCATTCCCATGGCCTCCTCACGGTCGGTTGCTCGCAGCGGCATTACTGCGCCGATTACCTTCAGCAGAACGAAGGTGGCCACGAAGGCGTAGACAGGCGCCACCAGGACCGCCTTCACCTGGTCCCAGAGCTGACCTGGCGTTGCCGTAGAGGAGCCCGTCGGAGACTCCGTTCCAGGCCTCCTGGGCGAAGAAGCCGATGAAGAGGATGCCGATCAAGCCTGCGGTGCCATGGGCGGCGAGGACGTCGAGGGTCTCGTCGACCCGGGTCCGCGTCCGCCAGACGATGATCGCGTAGCTGGGGATCGCACCGAGGGCGCCGAGCAGCATCGCCCAGCCGGGGCTGACGTAGCCGCCGGCTGGGGTGATCAGGACGCAGCCGACGATGATCGCGGTGGCGGCGCCGATCGCCGTCACCTTGCGGCCGCGCATCAGGTCGAGGCCGAACCAGACGACCAGCGTCGTCGCCGGGCAGAGCAGGGTGTTGGTGAAGGCGAGGACGCTGTCTCTGGCCGGTCGAGAAGCCGCTGCCGCCGTTGAACCCGAACCAGCCGAACCAGAGCAGACCGGCGCCGAGCAGGACGTACATCGCGTTGTGGGGGAGGATCGCCTGGCGGCCGTAGTCCTTCCGGGCGCCGACCACCAGCGCCGCCGCCAGGGCCGAGAAGCCCGAGGCCATCTCGACCGGGACGCCGCCGGCGAAGTCCAAGGTGCCGCCGGCGATCAGCCAGCCGCCGCCGAAGGCCCAGTGGGCGAGCACGGCGTAGACCAGCACCGACCACAGCGCCGAGAAGACGAGGAAGGGGCCGAAGCGCATCCGCTCGACCACAGCGCCGGAGATCAGCGCCATGGTGATGATGCAGAAGGTCGCCTGGAAGGCGAAGAAGACCAGCTCGGGGATCGCGGTCCCTTCCCGCGGGGCGAAGTCGACGCCCTGCATGAAGGCGTTGCCGAGGCCGCCGATCAGCGCCCCGTCGCCGTCGAAGGCGAGCGAGTAGCCGACCGCCGCCCAGGTGACCGTCGCGATCGCGATCGCGCCGATGCTCATCATGAAGGTGTTGAGGGTGTTCTTCGAGCGCACCAGCCCGGCGTAGAAGAGGCCCAGCGCCGGCGTCATCAGCAGCACCAGCGCGGTGGCGATCAGCATCCAGGCGGTATCGCCGGTGTCGACCCGGCGTTCATTTGTCCACCGGCGTGACCGCGCCTTCGTCGCTGTCGCCGGTGCGGATCCGCACCGCGTGCTCGAGCGGCACGACGAAGATCTTGCCGTCGCCGACTTCGCCGGTGCGGCCGCCTTCGCAGAGCGCGTCGACGGTGCTGTCGACGAAGCCGTCGGAGACGGCGACCTCGAACCTGACCTTCTCCGAGAGCCCCATCTGCACGGTCGTGCCGCGGTAGGTCTCGACCCGGTCCATCTCGCCGCCGTGCCCTTGGACGCGGCTCATGGAGAAGCCCCGGACCTCGGCCCGGTGCAGCGCCTCCAGGACCTGGTTCGCCTGCTCGGGGCGAACGATCCCGATCACAAGTTTCACTTTCGCCTCCCTCTCCCCAATCAATCAAGAAGCCTGCACAGCCGCGGGCGAGCCTATCGGGACGGCAAGCGGGATTGCGCGCGCCCCGACAACGGCGCGGCCGGCGCGCCCGCCTCCCTACAATCGAGCGTCGAATGGCGACGCGGGTCCGCAGGCGGCGACGCAAGCCGCACCATCCCATCTGGCACAAGGTCGCGATCCCGCTGGGGATCTTCGCCGCGCTTGTGCTGGTCGCCGGCGGCATCGCCGCCGCCTGGGCGATCGACATCTACAACTCGGCGCCGCCGCTCTCCAGCCTGAAGCCGGTCCAGAAGGGCCGCTCCTCGGCGATCTACGCGGCCGACGGCAGCCTGATCGGGTTCATTCGCTCCGAAAACGTGCGCCAGCCGCTGCCGGAAAAGGCGCAGCCGCAGGTGCTGCGCGACGCGACGATCGCGATCGAGGACAAGAACTTCTACGAGCACGGCGCCCTCGACTACGAAGGCATCGCCCGCGCCGCCTGGAAGGACCTGCAGGCCGGCGCCGCCGTGCAGGGCGCCTCGACGATCACCCAGCAGCTGGTCCGCAACCTCTACATCCACAACCCGGAAAACACGATGAAGCGAAAGCTGATCGAAGCCTCGCTCGCGGTCGAGCTCGAGGAAGCCCACGACAAGGACTGGATCCTCACCCAGTACCTCAACAGCGCGCCCTACGGGACGGTCGAAGGGCAGACCGCGGTCGGTGCCGAGGCGGCCTCGCAGACCTACTTCTCCAAGCCCGCCAAGGACCTCAACCTGACCGAGGCGGCGCTGCTCGCCGGCCTGCCGCAGGCGCCCTCCGAATACAACCCCTTCCTCGACCCGAAAGCGGCGCTGAAGCGGCGCAACGAGGTGCTGCTGGTGATGAACGAACAGGGCTACATCACCGGCGACGAATACCGCGAAGCGAAAACCGACGGGCTCGGCCTCAACCCCGGCGACAAGTACCAGGTGATCAAGGACCCGTTCCTCTTCGACCTGGTGCAGAACGAACTGATCGACAAGTACGGGATCAACACCGTCCGCAAAGGCGGCCTGAAGGCGTACACGACGATCGACCCCGACCTGCAGGCGAAGGCCGAATACGCGGTCGAAAACTACTGCTCCGTCTGCTACCCCGAAGGCGGCCCGGTCGCTGGCCTCGCCTCGGTCAACCCGAAGAACGGCGCGATCGTCGCCCTCGCCTCGACCGAAGGCTACGCCGACGAAAACCAGTTCAACTACGCCTGGCAAGCGCGCCGCCAGCCGGGGTCGTCGTTCAAGACCTTCGTCCTCACCACCGCGGTGAAGCAGGGGATCGACCCGGCCAGCACCTACTACGACGGCACCTCGCCGAAGACCCTGGAGATACCCGGCGGCGGCACCTGGACGGTGAACAACTCCGAGGGCGAGGGGGGCGGGACCTACAACCTCGAAAGCGCGACCTGGGACTCGGTCAACGTCGTCTTCGCCCAGCTCGACCTCGACGTCGGCCCGGAAAACGTGACCGAAACGGCGCAGGACATGGGGATCGAATCGCCGCTGCAGTCGGTTCCAGCGGAGGGCATCGGCGGTCTCGGGATCGGCGTCACCCCGCTGGAAATGGCCGACGCCTACGCGACGCTCGCCAGCGGCGGCATCCACCACGATCCGACCGCGGTGAGCAAAGTCGAGTTCCCCGACGGCAAGGTCGACGACTTCGAGAAGGACTCCGGCGAACGCGTCCTCACCCCGGGTCAGGCCTAGGAAGTGACCCGCATTCTCGAGGGCGTGATCACCCAGGGCACCGGCGCCGGCTACACCTCGATCGGCTGCACCGACGCCGCCGGCAAGACGGGCACCTCGGAGGAGCTCTCCGACGCCTGGTTCGTCGGCTTCACTCCGCTCTTCTCGACCGCGGTCTGGGTCGGCCACCCGACCTCGCGCGAATACACCGGCTTCGGTGGTCCCACCGCCGGCCCGATCTGGGCCAACTACATGTCGGAAGCCGTCGAAGGCGACTGCCCGTCATTCGAAACGCCGAGCTCGCTGCCCGAACTGCGAAGGCCTCGACAGCGAACACACCTCCTCTTCGGGCTCCAGCGGCTACGAAGAAGAAGAAACCTACGAAGGCGAAGAAGAAGAATGCGAAGACTCGAAGGGCAAGGGCAAGGGCGGCGAAGAAGGCGGCGAAGAAAACACCGCGGAGCCCGAACCGACCCCCGAACCGACGCCGACGCCAACTCCATCGCCGACGCCCGCACCCCCGGCCGGCGGCGGTATCAGCCCCGGCTGATTCGCGAGTCCGAAGTTCGGGCCCTTATAGGGGACCAAATGTCGGAACGGTGGTGGTGGGGAGGGAGTCGGTGACCCCCTTCACTCGCAACTCGTCGCTAGAGACGGGACAGCTGGCGCCTCGACGCGCAACTCTCCTCCCGCGCAAAACGTTCAGGGGGTCACCGACTCCCTCTGCGATCGATCCTCGTCATTCGCGGTGACCTCGCTCGGGGTGGCAGATCGCATGACTTTGAAGGCGGCGACAAGTAGCCACACGATTCCGAGCGCGAGTTGGGCGATTCCCATTCCCGTATCGCCATCGGCAAGCGAGAAGATCCCAAAGGTGAACCAGGCCAGCCCGAAAATGAGGTACGAGATGCGCATCCAGCGCGGAGTCATACCCTCGAGGGTAATGCCTCGCGATCACTCGCCGACCGCGATACGCCTCGACCCAAGCTGGTGGTCGAGACCGATCGCCGACTCCGAAGTTCTCCTCGCTCTAGCGAGGACAATCTCGGAGTGGCTGGCTATTCAGCGCTGCCGCGCGCCTGCTCAAACCCCGATCAGCTCGATTCGGTAGCCGTCGGGGTCTCTGACGAAGCAGATTCGGTGGCCCTCGGTGCGGCCGCCGGGGCGGTAGGGGCGCTTTTCGGGCTCGATGCCGAGTCCGGCGAGGCGCTCGAGGGTGGCGTCGAGATCCTCGACGCCGAGGGCGATGTGGTTGTAGCCGGTGCCGTGGTCGTAGTCGGTGACGCCGTGGTTGTAGGTCAGCTCGAGGCGGGGGTCCTCGCCGGGCATCGCCATGAAGACGTTGATCGCCTCGTCGCCGATCGGCATCCGCCGCACCTCCTCGAAGCCGAGCTTCTCGTAGAAGCCGACCGAGCGATCGATGTCGCCGATCCGATAGCAGGTGTGGAGGAAAGTGGCACGGAAGGATCAAGGTTACCGGGGGCGGAAATCGCCCAAAAGCAGGTAGTGGGACCCGTTGCCCGTTGCAGACGCCCGGCCGCCGTATTAGCGTGAGGCGTCGGCCTCTGGGGAGCAGCCCCCGACCGTTTCGTCATCACTGAGAGAAAGGCATCTTTTGCACAGCAAGCTTTCCGGTCGCTCCCGTCTGCGGGCAGTGGCCCTGGCGGCCTCGACGGCCGTCCTCGCCCTCGTCATCGGCGGCACCGGTGTCGCCAGTGCGGCGACGCCCACCGGCGTCACCGACGTGGTCTCGATCGAACTGACCAAAGGCAAGCTGAAATTCGTCGGGCCGGAATCGGTCACGGTCGGCGACCAGCTGGAAATCGTCAACAAGACGAATCCGAAACAGGTCGGCCCGCACACCTTCTCGCTGGTCACCAAGGGCTCGCAGCCCAAGACCCCGAGCGCGTGGAAGAATTGCTTCACGCCGAAACACATCTGCCTCTCGGTCGCGACCTGGCACGGGTTTAACCCGAAAACGGAAAAGATCACGAAGAACCCCGCCAAAGCCGGTCCCGCAGGCTGGAGCACGATGGGCAGACAACCGGCAAGAAGGGCGACTCGTGGTTCACCGGAAAAGAAGGGTGAGACCTTCAGTCCAGGAAGTGACCGCTTCTGCCGGGCACGACCCTCTACTACATGTGCGCCGTTCACCCCTGGATGCAGGGCAAAGTGAACGTCGTCGCGCCGGTGGTGCCGCTGCCGGTGCGGCGCCGGCTAGCAGCACGGCTGGGCAGCCCTCAGCACCGCGCCGCCGCTTCGGGCGCCGAGCTTTCCTCGGCGCCCTCGGCGGCGGCGCCCTTGCCGCCCTCCTGCCTCTGCGGGGCAGGAGCGGCGGTCTGGTGCCGCTGACCGCTGAGCCGCCCGCGGCGCTCGCCGCGACCCCGTTCCGCGCCCGGCTGCCGATCCCGCAGGTCCTCCGCGACGACCACATCCGGATCCCGATCGAGGAGGCCGAGCAGCAGATCTTCCCCGGCGCCAAGACCAGGCTCTGGACCTACGGCGGCACTTTCCCCGGGCCGACGATTCGCCGCCGCGCCGGCCGGCGCACCCGGGTCACCTTCCACCACCAGCTGCCGGAGAAGGTCGGCGAGCTCTCGATCCACCTCCACGGCGGCCACAACCGCACCCAGTTCGACGGCCAGCCCGGCGGCCTGACCAAGGCGCCAGCCGAGTTCCCTGTACTGCCGCATCCCGCGCGGCCTCTCCGCCCGCGGCGTCCGGGCAACGACATCCTGCTCGAGCCCGGCGCTCGCAAAACCTACGTCTACGACCTGACCGAGGACGGCCGCCCCGAACGCGGTCTCCTTCCAGTGGTACCACGACCACCGCCTCGACCGAACCGCCCCGCACGTCTGGAAAGGCCTGGCGGGGATGTGGATCGTCGACGACGCCTTCGAGGACTCCCTCTCGCTCCCGATGGCGATCGCGACCTGCCGCTGATGATCTGCGACCGCACCTTCGACGGACGCAATCAGCTCACCGACCCCTTCAGCGACGACCGCCGCCCGCCGGCCGACGGGATCCTCGCCGAGACGATCCTCGTCAACGGCGCCTACATGCCCCACCACCGGGTCGAACCCTGTCGCTACCGGCTGCGCCTGCTCAACGTCTCCTCCTTCCGCAGCTACAACCTGCAGCTCTCCGACGGGGCGCCGATGCTGCAGATCGCGACCGAGAGCGGGCTGATGCCGAAGCCGATCCGCCGCCGCGAAATCATGCTCGGGCCGGCCGAGCGGGTCGAGGTGATCGTCGACTTCGCCGGCGCTCGCGGGGAGAGCGTCGAACTGCGCAGTACGCAAACGCCACGCCGGACGCAATCCCACCGGTGCCCACACCTACGGCGGCGCCCTGATGCAGTTCCAGGTCGGGAGCAGCCGCGTGGCCGACCGCTCTCGCGTGCCTCGCCACCTGCGCCCGCTGCCGGCCTGGACCCGCAAGGCCAAGCGCCGTCCCGACAAGCAGTGGGAGATCACGATCGGCGGCTTCTTCAAAACCACCTGGCGGATCAACGGGCGCACCTTCAACCCAGCGCACTCGGAGGCGTTCCCGAAGCTGAACACGACCGTGACCTGGGAAATCCACAACAAGACCAACGTCGCCCACGTGATGCACCTGCACCACACCGACTGGTACCTGCTCGAGCGCAACGGCAAGCCGCCGCCGGCCTGGGAAGACTGCCTCAAGGAGACGTTTTTCCTCTATCCCAATGAAAAAATTCTCCTTGCCGGTCACTTCTCCGACTACACCGGAAAGTTCGTCATCCACTGCCACATGCTGGACCACGAGGACCACGGCCTGATGAGCCAGTTCCAAGTCGTCCAGGGCTGAGGTTTGTTCTAAAGGAAACGGCTGCGTTTGCCGATGCCCGGGGCATGCCGACCCCTGAAAATCGGGTAAGCCTCCGGCCCGCCACTCGTACCCGGGCCCGCGCGGCGGCCGCCACCCTGGTCGCGGGCGCCACGCTCGTCACCATCTCGCTCGTCCTGCCGCACCCCAGCGGCGCCGATCTCTTCGCGCTCAGCATCACCGCGCTCGGGATGGCGCTCGCCGGTGCTCTCGTCTGGTCTCTCGCCGGGCGCATCCCCCCGCAGGGGGTCCACCTGATCCTCGCCAGCGTCTCGCTGGTGACCTGCCTGCTCATCTACGAGAGCGGTATCGCGGTAGGCCAGTACGGGACGATCTTCGTCTGGGCGACCCTGGTGATCTCCTTCTACTTTCCGCGCCGGGTGGCCGCCATCCACCTCGGCTGGCTGCTGACGGTCTACGCCGTCGTCCTGCCTGCTGGTCGAAAACACCGCCGGCTACTCGCCCTTCACCCGCTGGTTCTTCACGGCGATTTCGCTCACCGGCGTGATGCTGTTGATCACCGGGGTCGTCGCCCGCCGCGCCCGCGCCGACGAGCGCGCCCGGCACTTCTTCGACCTCTCCCGCGACATGCTCTGCACCGCCAACGTCGACGGCTACTTCGTCGAGCTGAACGACGCCTGGTCGCACCATCTCGGCTGGGACCTCGAGGAGCTGCGCGCGAATCCCTTCATCGAACGCGTCCATCCCGATGACCGTGAGCGGACCGAAGCGGAGGCGGCCGGCCTTTTCGAGGGTGGGGAGACTCGTGCGATTCGAAGACCGCTACCTGCGCGAAAGACGGTACCTGGCACTGGTTGCGCTGGAGCTCCCACGCTTTCGCCCGACGAGTCGCTGATCTACGCCCGCGCCACCGATATCACCGAGCTGAAGAGGGTCGAGGCTGAACGCGAGGAAGCTGCTCGACAAGGTCCAGGACCTGGCCCGCCACGACCCCCTCACCGGCTTGCCGAACCGGCGGGCGCTCGAGGAACAGCTTCCCCAGCGAGATGGCCCGCGCCCGCCGTGCGCAATCGCCGCTCTGCGTCGCGATCTTGGATATCGACCATTTCAAGGCCTACAACGACACCCACGGGCACCTCGCCGGCGACGAGGTGCTGCGCGCCTGCGCCCGCGAATGGGACGGCGCCCTGCGCGGCGAGGACACGCTGGTGCGCTTCGGCGGCGAGGAGTTCCTCGTCCTGCTGCCCGACACCGAGCCCGACCAGGCGGCGGAGATCGTCGAGCGGCTGCGGCAGACGACACCGATGGGCCAGACCTGCTCGGCAGGGCTCGCCCTCTGGGATCCCGGCGAGACGATCGACGACCTGCTGCGGCGCGCCGACGAGGCGCTCTACCTGGCGAAGGCCAGCGGCCGCAATCAGCTGGCGCAGGCGCAATTAACCAGCTGAGCGAGGATGATCCGCGGATGGGCCGCGAAGAGCACGACCGAGCCGTGCGCTTCCGCACCGCTCGCCGCGACCCCGAGCTGACCGTCGTCGAGGGTTTCCACGCCTTAAAGCACGCGCTGCGTTTCGGCGCCGAGCTGGTTGAGGCGGTGGCGGTCGATCCGCCGGCCCTGGAGACGATGGCCGCCGACCTGGCCCCCGACCTGGCGGGGCAGATTGCCAGCCGCGTGGAGCAGGTCGACAAGGAGACCCTGGCGGACCTGGTGCCGCTGGTCCCTCACACCGGCGTTGCCGCGATCGCCCGCCGGCCGCCGGTCGACCTCGCCGCGGCGCTGGCGAGCGCCGACCCTGCCCCAGCGGTGCTGCTGGAGCAGCCGCGCAACATGGGCAACATCGGCGCCTGCATCCGCGTTTCGGCGGCGGCCGGGGCGGCGGCGCTGATCACCACCGGCGAGAACGACCCCTGGCATCCCGATGCCGTCCGCGGCGCTGCCGGGCTGCAGTTCGCGCTCCCGGTCGCCAAGGTCGAGGCGCTGCCGCCGAGCGACCGGCCGCTGCTGGCGATCGACCCCGAGGGGGAGGAGCTGGCGCCCGGGGTGGTTCCCGAGCGAGCGATCCTCGCCTTCGGCACCGAGCGCCACGGGCTCAGCAGCGAGGTCTTCGAGCGAGCCGAGGCGCGCGTATCGATCCCGATGCGCGAAGGTGTCTCCAGTCTGAATCTGGCCACCTCGGTTGCAATTGTTCTTTTTGCAATGAGAATCCAGTCCAACTAGACCCATCCACCTAGTCCCACCGAAAGGAATCAACTTGGCACTCCCACTCGCTGACGTCAGCTTTGGGGAACTCCTCCTCATCTCGCTGGAGATCTTCTTCTTCGTGATCTGGATCTGGATCCTGATCACGATCCTCACCGATCTCTTCCGCGACCACGAGATCTCTGGCTGGAGCAAGGCGGCATGGTGCCTGTTCCTCGTCATCGTCCCCTTCCTGGCCTCACTGATCTACCTGATCGCCCGCGGGAACGGCATGCGCGACCGGACGATCAAAGCCCAGGCCGACGCGAAAAAGCATTTCGACGAATACGTGCAAACGCAGGCGCACACCGGTTCGTCGGCCGACGAGCTGCACAAGCTCTCCGAGCTGAAGGCCAAAGGCGACCTCAGCCAGGCCGAGTTCGACCAGGCGAAGGCCAAGCTGCTCGCCTAGTTCCGCTTTCTGGGTCCGGGGGTCGACAGCGACCCCCGGACTCCTCCAAATCCCGCAAATTGCAAGGGACCTTGCGGGTTATCGACTACTTCCGACGCCTTTAGACGGCTTCGCTAGCCTGCGCCGTCGTGCTGTTCAGCTCCTCCACGAGCGCGCTGCGGCTTCGTGCCCTCGCGCTCGCCGCACTGCTTCTGGCCGCCTCGTGCGCGCTGGCGGTCGCCTGGCCGCAGACCGCGCCGGCCGATCCCCAGCAGAAGCTGGAAGCGACGCGGGACAAGCTCGAAGGGGTCCGCGCCCAGGGCAGTGACCTGGCGGCGACGATCGCCGAACAGAACCGGGCGATCGACGCAAAGCTGGGCGAAGTCTCGGCGCTGCGCCAGGAACAGGAAGCGGCCGAGGCCGAACTGGCCGAAAAGGAAGCGGAGCTGAAGCGGGCGACCGCGGCGCTGGAAGCCGAAGAAGCCCACCTCGAGCGGGTGCGGGCGAAGCTGCAGCGGGCGATGGGGGTGCTGAGCCAACGGCTGGTCGCGATCTACGAGTCGGGCTCGCCGGACATGCTGAACGCGATCCTCGAATCCGAAGACTGGGACGAGATGGCCGCCCAGACCGAGTACCTGCGCCAGATCCAGGAATACGACGACGCGGTGGTCAACCGGGTCAAGTCGCTGCGCGACCAGGTCCGCTCGGCGGTCGCCCGGCTCGACGAGCAGCGCGCCGAAATCGAAGAAGTGCGCGACGCGGTCGCCGCCAAGGAGCGGGAAGCCGCCGCCGCCAGCCAGGCCGCCTCGGCCCGCTTCCACGAACTGAAGGCCGAACAGGCCGAACGCCAGGAAGCGCTGGACGCGCTGCAGTCGCGCGAATCGGCGCTCAGCGACAACCTTTCGGCGATCTCCGAACAGGTCGCCTCCGAAGGCGGCGACGCGACTACCGGCCAGCTGCCGGCGCCGCTCAACCCGGGCCAGGAAGCGCAGGTGCTGAGCGAAAGCGAAGCCAGCGCCCCGGCCTCGGCGCCGCAGGCGGTCAAGGACGCGATCTCGGCCGGCAACGCGATCGCCACCACCCCCTACATCTGGGGCGGCGGCCACGGCTCCTTCGAATCCTCCGGCTACGACTGCTCCGGCGCGGTCAGCTACGCCCTGCATGGCGCCGGCCTGCTGGAAAGCCCGCTCGACTCGACCGGCCTCGAGACCTGGGGCGAACCCGGGCCCGGCCAGTGGATCACCGTCTACGCCAACGCCGAGCACGCCTGGATGGTGATCGCCGGCATCGCCTTCGACACCGTCGGCGGCCCGGGCCCGCGTTGGCATTTCCCCTGGGTCGATTCCCCAGAAGGGTTCATAGCCCGCCACCCCGCAGGCCTCTAGAGCGCGCCTGACGCGGCGCATATCTGCGTCCTCGGTCGCTCGCGTGCAGAGCACGCCACGCTCCCTGCGTCCTTGATCTGCTTGGTCAGGCACGCTCTAGGGTAGTTTTGGGAAATGGGTCTTGAGCAGGAATTGGAGGAGCTTCTGGAGGTCGAGAAGTTCGACCCGCCGGAGGAGTTCCGGGCGAACGCGCTCTGGTCCGATCCGAAGGTCTATGAGGAAGCCGCGGCCGACCCCGAGGCTTGGTGGATGGCGCAGGCGAAGGAGCTGCTCGACTGGGACGTCGAGCCTAGCCAGGGCCTTGACGACTCGAACCCGCCCTTCTACAAGTGGTTCGCCGACGGCAGGCTGAACGCCTCGGCGCAGTGCCTCGACCGCCATGTCGCGGCGGGGATCGGGGACCGCGTCGCCTACCACTGGCGCGGCGAGGAGGGGGAGGAGCGCGACGTCACCTACGCCGATCTGCACCGCGACGTCCAGCGCTTCGCCAACGCGCTCAAGGACCTCGGCGTCGAAAAGGGCGACGTGGTCGGGATCTACCTGCCGATGATCCCCGAGGTCGTCGTCGCGATGCTCGCCTGCGCCCGGATCGGCGCTCCCCACAACGTCGTCTTCGGCGGCTTCAGCGCCGAGTCGGTGGCAGAGCGGATGGACTTCTCCCAGGCGAAGGCGCTGGTCACCGTCGACGGCGCCCGCCGCAAGGGCAAGACGGCGCCGATCAAGCCGCAGGTCGACGAGCACATGGCCAACCACCATGCCCTGGAGAAGATCGTCGTCGTCCGCCACACCGGGATCGAGTGCCCGATGAGCGAGGGCCGCGACGTCTTCTACGACGAGGTGATGGCGGCAGCCGATCCCGAGTGCCCGGCCGAGCCGATGGAGGCCGAGCACCCGCTCTACATCCTCTACACCTCGGGCTCGACCGCGAAGCCGAAGGGGATCCTCCACACCACCGGCGGCTACATGACCGGGGTCACCGCGACCCACCGCTATGTCTTCGACCTGAAGCCGGAGTCCGATGTCTACTGGTGCGCCGCCGACGTCGGCTGGGTCACCGGCCACTCCTACATCGTCTATGGCCCGCTCTCCAACGGCGCGACCTCGGTGATGTGGGAGGGGGCGCCCGACCACCCGCACAAGGGGATCTGGTGGGAGCTGGTCGAGCGCTACAAGGCGACGATCCTGTACGCGGCGCCGACGGCGATCCGCACCTTCATCAAGTGGGGGGCGGACATTCCCGCCGAGCACGATCTCTCCTCGCTGCGGCTGCTGGGCTCGGTCGGGGAGCCGATCAACCCCAAGGCCTGGCTCTGGTACCACGAGGTGATCGGCGGCGGCCGCTGCCCGATCGTCGACACCTGGTGGCAGACGGAGACCGGCGCGATCATGATCTCGCCGCTGCCGGGGATCACCGCGACCAAGCCGGGCTCGGCGACGACGCCGTTCCCGGGCGTCGAGGCGCAGGTGGTCGACGAGTCGGAGGGCAAGCCGGTGGAGGAGGGACAGGGCCTGCTCGTGCTTGAGCGTCCCTGGCCCTCGATGCTGCGCGGCCTCTACAAGGAGGACGACCGCTTCGTCGAGACCTACTTCGCCCGCTTCGGCAAGGAGCGCTACCTGGTCGGCGACGCCGCTCGCCGTGATTCCGACGGCTACTTCTGGGTGATCGGGCGGATCGACGACGTCGTCAACGTCTCCGGCCACCGCCTCTCGACCGCCGAGGTCGAGTCGGCGATCGTCGCCCACCCCGACGTCGCCGAGGCGGCAGTGATCGGTGAATCCGACGAGGACACCGGCCAGGCGATCTGCGCCTTCGTCACCGTTCGCGGCGAGAAGGCCGAAAGCGACGAGCTGGTCGAGGGCATCCGCGCCACCGTCGCCGAGCGGATCGGCAAGTTTGCCCGCCCGAAGCGGATCGTCTGGGCCGACGACCTGCCGAAGACGCGCTCCGGCAAGATCATGCGCCGGCTGCTGCGCGACATCGCCGAGGGCCGCGCCCTGGGCGACGTCACCACCCTGCGCGACCCGGAAGTGATGCAGGAACTCGAGTCGAAGATCGCCGAGGAGCAGGCGAAGGGCGACTAACGCTTCGCCATCTGGGAGATCGCGACCTCGAGCGCCTGCAGCTGCACCTGAACGCTCCTCAGTTCCCGCATCGCCAGCGCCTCGGCGCTGAGGCTCTCTTCCTCCATCTCCTCCTCGATCTCGGCGATTTCAGGAGCGAGGAAGCGCTGAGCAAAGGAGCCGGTGACCAAGGCCACGAACCCGATCCCGATCAAAAGGATCACGGTGGAGACGATCTGGCCGCCGGTCGTCGTCGGGTAGATGTTCGAGCCCAGCGTGGTCATCGTCGTCAGCGACCAGTAGCAGCCTTCCCAGAAGTCGAGGTGCTGTTCGCGCTCGAAGGCGTTGAAGACGGCGCCGCCGGCGACCACGGTCAGCAGCGAGAGCATCAGCGCGTAGCGCACCCCCTCGAGCGAGAAGACCTCGCGCGAGAGCTGCGCCAGGCGCAACAAACGCAGGAGCCGCAGCAGGCGCAGCGCCCGCAGGCTCTGCAGCCCGGCGGGAAGGATCGGCGGGGTCAGAACGACGATCACCACGTCGAGTGGGTGCTGCCGCAGCCACGTCTTGCGATCCGGCACCACGGCCAGCATCACCACCAGCTCGACCAGGAAGGCGACCCAGGTCCCCCAGTTGAGGAAGATCGCCACCGTTTCCAGCGCCCCGCCTGGCTTCGACTCGGTGATCGCCACCATCGGCACCGTCAGCGCCGCGGCGATCAGCATCGGCGTATTCAGCTTTTCGCGGATACGGATGCTGCGCTCGTCCATCCGAGTCTGCTTCGACACGGCGAGCTTTGTGCCTCCAGAAACGACAAGACCCGCCGCAAGGCGGGTCGAGTCAGATGAAGCGGGAACCACCCCGCACACGGTTCACACCCGTAGGTTCACGGTAGCACGGGCTGATGTGCTCCGACTCGACCCGCCAACGCTGCGGTCTATGTCTGCGGAGGGCGCCGGGCTCGAACCGGATCCGGCTGGTAAGGCCGGACACACCGGGTGTGAACCGGGTGGAGGCGCCTGTCTCCTTCACCCTCCGGCGGCCGATCCTAAGGGCGTTTTTCGCCACTTCAATAGGCGTTACTGAATTGGCTCAAAGAAATGACACTTCCGTGTCAATTGGTGTCATCTCTGGCCTAAGATCGACACATGTGCAGAAACATCAGAACCCTCCATAATTTCGATCCACCCGCGACCGACGAGGAGATTCAGGCCTCGGCACTGCAGTACGTGCGCAAGATCAGTGGCTCGACCAAGCCCTCGCAGGCCAATGCCGAGGCCTTCGACGAGGCCGTCGAGGCGGTGGCCGACGTCACCCGTCAGCTGCTCGACCGTCTTGTCACCACCGCGCCGCCGAAGGACCGCGGGGTCGAGGCCGCCAAGGCCAAGGCCCGCTCCGAAGCGCGTTTCGCGGCGTAAGAAGGGCCGGGTCCGCTAGGCCCGGATCGCCGCGTCGCGCTGGAGGAATTCGACGAGCAGCCGTTCGACCGTCTCCGGCGCGTCGGCGAACGGCCAGTGGCCGCTGGCGGGGAGCACGTGGACGTCGGCGGAGGGAAAGGCCCGGCGCTGCTCGGCCGCATAGGAGGAGGGCAGGTAGGCGTCGTGTTCGCCCCAGACCACCAGCGCCGGGACGTCGCGCGGCGCGAGCAGGCCGATCAGGTTCTCGGACATGCCACCGGGGTCCGGCGTCGCCCGGTAGAGCTTCAGCACCGCCCGCTGCGTGCGCCGGTCGTAGTGGTCGTACATCCCGTCGACGAACTCGCGCGGCAGCCCACGCGGCTCGTTGCGGTTGAGGCCGGCCCGGTAGCCGCGGCGATTGGTGATCGCCTGGAAGAGCTCGCCGAGGACCGGCGTCCGCCAGATCCGCGCCAGGCGATGCCAGGTGTAGCCGGGGAGGACGCCGGTGTCGATCAGGACGATGCCGGCGAGGGAGTCGGGATGCCCCATCGCCCAGATCAAGCCGATCGGGCCGCCGAAGTCGTGCAGGACCAGCTGCGCCCGTTCGATCCCCAGCTCATGCAGCGCTTCGGCGAGGAATTCCGCGTAGCCGAACGGGGTGTGCTCGAACCCGTCCGGAGCGATCGTCTCGCCGAAGTCGGGGAGGTCGAAGGCGATCGCCCGCTGCCCGGCGGCGCCCGCGGCCTCGACCAGCCGCACCCAGTCGTCAGCCGAGCCGGGGTTGCCGTGGACGAAGACGACGGCCTCGGAGGCGTCGGCCGGTCCCGCCTGCACGAGGCGGGTGCGGGTGCCGCCGACGAGCAGGCTCGAGCGCTCTACCGCCGCGCTCATCGAGCCAGCGCGTGGCGGGCGTTGACCGCGATCGCGCGCGGCACCATCCGGGGAAACATCTGCGCCGGGCTGATCTGGCGCGTGGCGAAAGAATCCATGATCGCCGCCGCCTTGTCGTCGCGGGCGGCGGCGGCGAACATCATCCGTTCCGGCAGGCCGAAGCGGCGCCCCTTCGAGTAGTCGTGCATGAAGAAGATGTGCCCATGCAGTTCCTTCGCGTGGCGGCGGCGGTAGCGGTCGAGCCCCTGTTCCAGCGGCCCCTCGCCGGCGAGCAGAGGGAGGATCGCATCGCACAGCCACTCCGCCGACTGGAAGGCCCAGCCGCAGCCGACCCCAAACAGCGGATCGGCGGCGAGCGCCGCGTCGCCGATCAGCGCCAGGCCGGGCGCGGTCGGGCGCCGCATCCGGTTGGTCATGTCGACCTTCCCCAGCACCGGTCCGACTCGGCGCCCCTCGCGGATCGGCGGCGCCTCCGGGACGTCGGCGAGGAACTTGACCAGGGCACCCTCCGGGTCCTGCTTGAACTCGGGAAGGCGGTCCTTGGTCGGCATCGCCGCATAGAAGGTGAGGCTGTCGTCGGTGGGGAAGGCGGCCGCCCACTGCGGGTCGAGGAACCAGGCCGTCGCGTCGGGGGCGTGCGCCGGGGCAGCCCCTTCGAAGTAGGCGCCGTAGGCGAACCTGGCGTTGGGGGAGGTCTTGACCGGGACCTCGCTGAGCTCGGCGATGCGCGAGTCGCGGCCGTCGGCACCGATCGTCAGCCGAGCCCGCAGCTCGTGCTCCTCGCCATCGGGGTTGCGAACCGCGACGCCGGCGAATGCCCCGTCCTCGCGCAGCAGCCGCTCGGCGCTCCAGCCCAGCATCAGCTCGACGCCGGGGGTCGCGGCGGCGGTGGAGCGGACCATGGGGTCGAGCACCTCGCGGCGCAGGTTGATCCCGCGTGCGGCCTGCTCGGGCGGTGCCTCGACCCAGCCCCACCTGGTCCAGGCGTGCACCCGAGGCCGCTGGCCGCCGGCCGCTTCGATCGGCTCGAGCAGGCCCAGCCGTTCGATCGCCGGCACACCAGAGGCCTGGATGAAGTGCGAACAGGTGCGCTTATAGGCCTGGGGATCGGGCTGCTTCTCGATCAGTGCGACCCGGTGGCCGGCGCGGCCGAGCTGGATAGCGGCGGCGCAGCCGGCGAGGCTGGCGCCGACGATGACCGCGTCGTAGTCCGCGCGGTCCTCGATGATGGGAAGGGGGGAATCGGGCTTGGACATCTCGGCCTCCACCTTGTCGACTACATCATTCGTGTCGTACTATACGCCTCGAACTATGAATAGCAAATCGAAAGAGATCAAGCTGAGCGGTAACTCCTACGCGATCCTCGCGTTGCTCGACCAGTTCGGAGAGTCGACCCCGTACGACATCAAGCAGGCGATGGAGATCTCGATCCAGAACTTCTGGCCGGTTCCCCACACGACCGCCTACGAGGAGCCGGCGCGCCTCGCCGCCGCCGGCTATCTCGCGGTGCGCCAGGAGGAGGGGGGGCGTCGTCGTCGCTTCTACTCGCTGACCGGGGAAGGCCGCGAGGCGCTGGCCGCCTGGGCGGCCGACACCGAGGTGGCACCGCCGCAGTTGCGCGAGGAAGCGATCCTCAAGGTCTTCGCCGGTGCGAAACCGGGACCGCTGGCCGCCGAGCGGCGCGCCTGGCACGAGGCGAAGCGCGACGAACTGAGCACGATGCTGCGCGAGGTTCAGGAGGCCGAGGGCTTCTCCGCCTCGGAACGGACGCTGATGGCGGGGGTCGGCTACCACCAGAAGATGCTCGAGCTGCTGGACCTGTTGGCCCAGGCGCGTGCCACCAAGCCCTCCTAGCTCCGCCGTGGCCGGATAAATCGGCTGGCGTTGGCGGCGACGATGCGGGCGGCCATCGGCGCGAGCACGTCCTGCGGCCTCGCGCGTCGGGTGCCCATCGCCTCGAAGAGAGCGGCCGCCTTCCGGTCCTTGGCGGCGGTGGCGATCATCAGCCGTTCGCCGCGGTCGAACTTTCGGCCGGTGGAGTAGTCGTGGATGAGACGAGCGTGCATCCCCAGCTGGTGGCGGTGGCGCTTCCGATAGCGGCGCAGCCCGTTTTCCATGGACTCGACTCCGCGCAGGGCGGGGGAGACGCTGTCGGCCAGCCACTCCCCGGATTGGAAGGCCCAGCCGCAGCCGACCCCGAATAGCGGGTCCGCCGCGAGCGCGGCGTCTCCGACCAGGGCAAGACCGGGGGCCACCGGCCTTCGGATCCGGTTCGTCATGTCCAGCTTGCCGATGATCGGTCCCACCCGGCGCGACTCGCGGATCGGTGGCGCCTCGGGGATACTGCTCACCCATTCGACCAACGCCCCCTCGATGTTCTCCTTGAACTTCGGCAGATGGTCCTTGGTGGGCATCGCGACGTAGAGCACGAGCCCGTCGTCGGTCGGAAAGGCGGCGGCGACCTGGGGATCCATCATCCACAGTCCCGCGTCGGGCGCGAAATCCGGCAGCGGGCCTTCGAAGTAGGCGGCGTAGGCAAACCGGCCGTGGGGGCGAGTCCGCTCCCTGACCTCGGCCATCGCGGCGATCGGCGAATCGCGCCCGTCCGCCCCGATCGTGAGCCGGGCCGGAATCTCCAGATCCTCGCCGGCGGGATCGCGGACGGCGACTCCGGCGAATCCGCTGCCGTCTCGCAGCAGGCGCACCGCGGTCTGGCCGAGCATCAACTCGACACCCGGCGCCTGGGCCGCCGCGGTCCGTACCAGGGGGTCGAGCACCTCTCGCCTCAGGTTGACGCCGTAGGCCGTTGGCTCTTCGGTCGGTTCGATCCACCCCCACTTGGTCCAAAGCAGGCCGCGGCTGGGCTGTCCACCGGCGACGAGAATCGGCTCCATCAGGCCCAGCCGTTCGAGGGTCGGGACAGCCGAGGCCTGGATGAAGTGCGAGCAGACCCGCTTGTAGGCCGCGGGATCCGGGCTCTTCTCGATCAGTGCCACCCGCGCGCCGGCGCGCGCCAAGAGGATCGCGGCGGTGCAGCCGGAGAGGCTCGCCCCGACGATTGCAACGTCGTAGTCGCCCGCCTTTGGCGCCATGCGACCAGACTAACCGGAGATTTGGCAACTGGTCCGGGATTTGGTCACACAGAGATGGTTTGCTAAACTAATTATCAACGCTAATCAATGACCGTGAAAGCCGACATTCCCCTCAGCGAGCGCGCCGCGCACTTACGCATGGCGATCGTCCGCACGGCTCGTCGGCTGCGGCAGGAGGCGGCGGCTGAGACCACCGGCCTGACCCCGACCTCTGTCGCGGCGCTGGCGACGATCGAGCGCCACGGGCCGCTGACCCCGAGTGAGATCGCGAAGATCGAGCGGGTCAAACGGCCGACGATCACCCGCACCCTCGTCTGCCTGGAAAGGGAGGGCCTGATCGACCGGGCCCGCGATCCCGAGGACGGGCGCAGCGCCCTGGTCAGCGTCAACGGCGCCGGCCGTGAGCGGCTGCGACGCCTGCGCGGGCGCAAGAACGCCTACCTTGCGCGGCGCATGCGCGAGTTGACCGACGAGGAAGTGGAGACGCTCGAGCGGGCAGCCGAGATCCTCGATCGGATCCGGGAGGGCGAGCGAGGGTGAGCGCCGCCCTCCGCCACTCGTTCAACTCGCTGGAGGTCCGCAACTACCGCCGCTACTTCGCCGGCCAGCTGATCTCCCTCTCCGGGACCTGGATGCAGACCGTGGCCGCGGTCTGGGTGATCCTCACCCTGACCGACAGCGGCGTCGCCGTCGGCCTCACCACCGCGCTGCAGTTCCTGCCGATGCTGCTGATCGGTGCCTGGGGCGGCCTGCTCGCCGACCGCATCCCCAAGCGGCGACTGCTGATGACCACGCAGGCGCTGATGATGATCCCGGCGGTCGGCCTCTTCGCCGTCACCGCCACCGGCGTCGTCACCCCGTGGATGGTCTACCTCGCCGTCTTCGCCTTCGGCTCGCTGAACGCGATCGACAACCCAACCCGCCAGAGCTTCGTCTACGAGATGGTCGGGCCAGACCGGGTGGTCAACGCGGTCAGCCTCAACAGCGTCGTCGTCCAGGCGGCGCGGATCGTCGGCCCGGCGCTGGCGGGTGTGCTGATCGCGACCGTCGGTGTCGTCCCCTGCTTCGCGATCAACGCATTGACCTTCGTGGCGATGATCCTCGCGCTGCGGGGAATGGACTCGGGCCGCCTGCACGCCGGCCCGGTGGCGGCCCGCGAGCGAGGGGCGATCCGCGCCGGCCTGCGCTACGTCCGCCGCACGCCGGAGCTGATGGTCCCGCTCGCCCTGATGGGCCTGGTCGGGACGCTCGGCTTCAACTTTCAGGTGGTGCTGCCGCTGCTGGCCAAATTCAGCTTCCAGTCGGGCGCGATGACCTACGCCGCCCTGGTCTCGGCAATGGCCGTCGGTTCGATCGCCGGCGCCCTCGTAAACGGCCACCGAGGCCGCACCGGCCCAAGGCTGATAGCCGGCGGCGCGCTGGCCTTCGGCGTCTCAGCCCTCCTGGCGGCAGCAATGCCAAGCCTGGCCCTGGAGATAGTCATGCTCGCCGTCCTGGGAGCCGCCGCAGTCACCTTCGCAGCAACGATCAACTCCACCCTCCAGCTAGCCGTCACCCCCGAGATGAGAGGCCGAGTGATGGCCCTCTACAGCGTCGTCTTCCTGGGCTCAACCCCCATAGGAGCCCCCCTAACCGGCTGGCTGGCCCAGTCCTACGACCCAAGAGTCGCACTGGTGCTAGCCGGCATCTCCGGCCTCGGCGCAGCCTGGGCAGCCCACATCAGCTTCACTCACATAAAAGGCAGTCACGAATCTGCGACGGGCGAACACGCCGCTGCGTAAGGGGAGGTCGGTGGGGGTGCCCCGGGTACTCAGCATGGAGCCGGCCCAAAGCGTCTTGAGGCGTCAGCCGCAAAGCGGTTCGGCCGGCGGAGGTGCTCCCGGGGCACCCCCACCGACCTCCCCGCCTACCAATCAACTAACCGACGTAACCAGCCGATTCGAGATATGCCGCAGCAGCCTGCTTAGGCGTTTCCTTTTCGAGTTCGACCCGAGCATCAAGCTCCTGAACAACTTCCAGGTCAAGCCCTTCCTGAACCTGCAGAATCGTCTTTTCGTAATCCGGCCCAGCTTCTTCGGCAACCTTCTTCTCGGTAACGAAGATCACGTTGCCGGCCGGGAAGACCTTCTTGTCGTCTTCGAGGATGACGAACTTGTCGCTCTCGGCCGAGAGCTGCGGATCGGTGGTGAAGAGGATCGAGAGATCAGCCTGACCCTTTTCCAGCACCGTGTAGCGGAGGCCGATGTCGACCGGGGTGAAGGACTTGAACTTCAGCCCGTACAGTTTTTCCAGCCCGGCCAGGCAGTCGATCCGCTGGCGGCACTCGGGGGAACCGTAGAGGGAGAGTTTTTCCGAGACCCCTTCGAGGTCGGAGATCGTCTTCAGCCCGTACTTTTCGGCGGTTTCCTTGGTCGTGCCGACCGCGTTGGCGGATGGCGAACGGAGTCGGTTCGAACGCCTGTAGGCCTTCGGCTTCGAATTCTTCGTTCGCCTTTTCCCACGCTTCGGTGGCGTCTGCCGGGACTTCTTCGGGTTCGAGGCCGAAGAACGAGGTGAGGGCCGTTGAGGCGTACTCCGGGTAGCCGGAGATCTGCCCGGTCTTCACCGCTTTCAGGGCAACGGTTTCGGAGCCGAGGTTGAGCGCGGTCTTCACCTTGTAGCCGGCGGCGGTCAGGGCCTGGGCGTAGATTTCGCCGAGAATTTCCTGTTCGGGGAAGTTCTTCGAGCCGATCGTCAGGTTGACTTTGCCGTTGTCGGGGTTGGACTGGATCGCCCCCGTTTCGCCACCTTCGGTTGACCCGGAAGTGGTGCTGTCGCCGCTGCTGCCGCAGGCGGCGAGCGCCAGGGTCAGCGCGAGCGCTGCCAGTGCCGCAAGCAGCACCCGCATTCTCGTCTGGTCGGTCCTCACTTGTTGCCTCCTAATCGGGGTGGATGGATGAGTCACGTTTCACGCAGTCTTTACCTTCAGCCCGTCGGAAGTAAGCCGGCGCTGGAGGAGAGCGAGGGATCCCTCGATCGTCATTGCCAGCAGGGCGACGAGGATCGCCCCGGCGAGCAGCCCGTTTTCGCCGTAGACGTTGCGGTTGATGATGAAGTCGCCAAGCGTTTCCACCCCCGCCAGCGGGGCGATGGTCGCGGTCGCGATGATCACGATCGCCGCCCCGCGGATACCCCCCATCACCGTCGGGATCGCCAGCGGCAGCTCGACCTTGCGAATGATCGCGAGCTCGCTCATGCCCATCCGCGGGCGGCGTCGACGGTGGCGGGGTCGACCTGGCGGACGCCAACGTAGGCATTGACGAGGATCGGGGCGATGCCCAGCAGCGCCAGGGCCGGCGCCACGTTTCTCATCCCGATCCCGACCAGACCTGCGACCAGCGCGATCACAGCCAGCTCGGGGACCGCGCGCCCGACGTTGCCGATGCCGACGGCAATGAGTTCGCCCTTGCCGCGATGGCCGAGATAGAGCCCGAGCGGCAGGCCGATCAGCAGCGCGAGGGCGAGCGCAAGGACCGTCACCTCGAGGTGGCCGATCAGCAGTTCCATCGTCTTGTCGAATCCGCCGACCTTCTTGCCGCCGGTGACGTTCGATTCCTGGGGGGTGAAGATGAATTCGACCGCACCGATGAAGGAGGCGAGGGGAGGGGCGCTCATATCGGCCTCACCTTCCGCCACGGGGTCAGCAGCCGCTGGGCGCTCAGCAGCAGGAGGTCGAAGACGATCACCATCACGGCGATGATCGCGACGGCGATCAGGATCGCGGTCGGGAAGTTGAAGTTCGAGCCGTACATCTCCGTCCCCAGCCCGCCGGCGCTGATGAAGACGACCAGGGTCGCGATCGCGATCGTGCTGGCGGTGGCGACCCGCAGCCCGGCGATGATCTCCGGCGTCGCCAGCGGCAGTTCGACTTTCCAGAGGATCTGTCGATTCGTCAGGCCCATCCCGCGGGCGGCGTCCTTGACCGAGTCGGGGACGTTGTCGAGGCCCAGCATGGTGTTGCGGTAGATGATCTGCAGGGTGTAGGCGGAGAGGACGATGATCGCCGTGTCGCGGCCGAAGCCGGTTACCGGCAGCAGGAGGAAGAAGAAGGCGATGCTGGGGATCGTGTAGAGGATGCCGGTGGCGGCGAGCAGGGGAGGTTGCAGCCAGCGGGTGCGATGGGAGAACAGCGCCAGTGCGAAGGCGATGACGAAGCCGATCGCGACCGAGATGAGGACGAGTTCGAGGTGCTGCTGGGCCGGCGTCTGGTAACGGTCGATGTTTTCCTTCGCCCAGTCGAAGCAGAAGAGGTGGGCTTCGTTCGCCTGGCACGGGAGGGTGCCGGAGCTGCGTTCTTTGAAGAAGTCTTCGCCGACCTGCCCGGCCGCCGCAAGGACCATCGGGTTAACCATGCGGCCGCTCCACTGCCGGTTGCTCGTCGCTCTTCGCTTTCGGCGAGGCGAGGAACTCGGAGATGATCTCGACCGAGAGGACGCCGGCGATCCGGCCCTCGTGGTCGACCACCGGCGCGTACTGGGTCTCGTGCTGGAGCAGGTCGGCGAGGGCGTCGCGCATCACGTCGTCGAGCTCGAGGACCGGGCCGAGAGGCGAATCGGGCCGGCTCGGCACCGTGTCGGCGAGCAGGTCGCGCTCGCTGAGCCAGCCGAGCGGCCGGCGCTCGCCGTCGACCAGCAGCGGGTAGGGCGACTTCGACGTCGGGCGAGGCCAGCTTCGCCCGCACCTCGCCGGTCGCCTGGCCGACGAAGCGCCAGCGGCGCCTCCCAGAGGTCGATGTCGCGGACCCGCATCAACGCCAGCCGCTTCAGCGCCCGGTCGGCGCCGACGAAGTCCTCGACGAACTCGTTGGCCGGCGCCATCAGCACCTCCGCCGGGGTCGCGTACTGCTCGACCCGGCCGCCCTCGCGCATGATCGCGATCCGGTCGCCCATCTTGATCGCCTCGTCGATGTCGTGGGTGACGAAGAGGACGGTCTTGCGGATCTCCGCCTGGAGGCGGAGGAACTCGTTCTGCAGGCGCTCGCGGTTGATCGGGTCGATCGCCCCGAAGGGCTCGTCCATCAGCATCACCAGCGGGTCCGCCGCCAGCGCCCGGGCGACGCCGACGCGCTGCTGCTGGCCGCCGGAGAGCTGGGCGGGATAGCGGTCGCCGAGCTCGGGGTCGAGCCCGATCAGCTCCAGCAGCTCGGCGCTGCGGGCGCGGATGCGGTCCTTCTTCCAGCCGAGCAGCTGGGGGACGGCGCCGATGTTCTCGCTGATCGTGCGGTGGGGGAAGAGGCCGATCTGCTGGATCACGTAGCCGATCTCCCGCCGCAACTGGGCCGGCTCGCGGTCGCGCACCGAGCGCTCGCCGACGAGGACGTCGCCTTCGGTGATCTCGACCGTGCGGTTGACCATCCGCATCGCCGTCGTCTTGCCGCAGCCGGAGGGGCCGACGAGGACGCAGATCTCGCCGGCCGGGACCTCGAGCGTCAGCTGGTCGACCGCCGGGGTCGGTGGCGTCGCCGTAGCGCTTGGTCGTCTCCTCGTAGCGGACCGAGGAGGTCGGCCTGGTCGTTCACAGCCCCAGTCTTTCCCCATCGCTCGGCGGCGCGAGCGACGATTTCCTCCAGACCCTCGATCTCGCCGCCCCGCATCGGCACCCGGCCGGCGACGACGACGGTGTCGACGACGGCGCCGGCAGGCGGCGTAGACGAGGTCGGCGGTCAGCTCGCCGATCGCCAGCTCCGGCGCCTCGGCGCGGAGGAGGAGGAAGTCGGCAGGGGCGCCGGGCTTGAGCTGCGGTGGCGCCGAGCCGCGGCGCGAGGGCGCCGGTGGCGACCGCCCAGGCTTCGGAGGCATCGATCGCGGTCGGGTCGGCGGCGGCGTGCTTCTGGGCTCAGGGCGAAGGTCTTCAGGTCGGCGAGCAGGTCGAGCGAGTCGTTGGAGCCGGCGCCGTCGGTGCCGAGGCCGACCGCGACCCCGGCCGCCCGCGCCGCGGGATAGGGGAAGACGCCGCCGACGGCGAGCTTCATGTTGGCGACCGGGTTGGTGACGACGGTGGCGCCGCGCTCGGCGATCAGCGCCAGCTCCTCGGGGTCGAGCCAGACCCCGTGGGCGAGCACGGTGCGCTCGCTCAGCAGCCCGAGCCGGTCGAGGTAGAAGGCCGGGCCGGGCGCCGTGCTGCGGCGAGGCAGTCCTGGACCTCCTGCCTCGGTCTCGGAGAGGTGGATCTGGACCGGCAGGTCGCGCTCGCCGCTGAGCTCGCCGATCCAGCGCAGCGACTCCTCGCTGACGGTGTAGATCGCGTGTGGGGCGAGGGCCGGGGTGATCTCAGGGCCGCAACCGGCCAGCGCTTCGAGCCCGCGGTGCGCCGCCTCGCGCAGGTCGGCCGGGGCTGCCGCCGAGGTCGAAGAGCGGGGCGCCGATCGTCGCCCGGATCCCGGCGTCGACACCGCGCGCGCCGTCGCCGCCGGGTGCCAGTACATGTCCCAGAAGCGGGTGGTGCCGCTGCGCAGCATCTCGGCGCAGGCGAGGCGGGCGCCCCAGTAGACGTCCTCCTCGGCGAGCTTCGCCTCGACCGGCCAGATCTTCTCTTCCAGCCACGGCATCAGCGGCAGGTCGCCGCCGGAGCCGCGGAAGAGAGTCATCGCCGCGTGGGTGTGGCCGTTGACGAGCGGCGGCAGCAAGTGGGCGCCGCCGGCGTCGATCATCTCGTCGCCGGGCTGGGCGATCACGTCGGGTCCGAGCGCCGTCGATCGTCCCGTCCTCGCAGCGAACCCCGACGCGCTCACCGTCCATCAGCGCGTTTTCGACCGTCAGACCCATGGGCCCATCATCGTCTGTTCCTTTTCGGTCCCATGCACGGATAAGGAACAGACGAATGTCATCGGCCCACCGCCCCGAGGCGCGGCAGGACCGCCGCCAGGCCCTCGCGCAGGCGCTCGGCGTTGATCAGCCGGTCGGCCTCCATCTCCGGTCGACGCTGATCGTTCCCTCGCCGAGGCCGTTGGCGAGGTTGTCGACGACGCAGAGCGCGGCGTAGTCGAGGCCGAGCTCGCCGGCGACGACGCACTCGGAGGCGATCGTCATCCCGACCACGTCGGCGTGGGCGGCCATCAGCCGGATCTCCGCCGGCGTCTCGAAGCGCGGGCCGCGCGCCTGCCAGTAGACGCCGCCGTCGCGCGGCGCCTGGCCGCCTTCGCCCCAGGCCGCGATCACTTCGCTCGCGCCAGCGCGGGGCGAAGCCCGGCGCCGAGTGGGCGCGGGCGTCGCTCGAAGATCGAGTCGCCGAGGTTGAGGGCGATGAAGTCGTCGGGGCAGAGGAGGGCGCCGACGGCGAGCTCGCCGGGTCGCAGCGAGCCGACCGAGCCGATCGCCAGGACCCGGTCGCATCCCTGCTCGGCCAGCGGCCGCAGGTCGCGGCGTGGTCGATCGCGTGGGGAAGGACGAAGGCCCCGTCGCTGCTGTGGCGCTGGACGATCGCCGCCCCCTGCTCGGCCGCCGCAGCGGCGATCTCCTCGCCGCCCGGCCCGAGCGCGTTGCTGCCGAGGATGACGGCCAGCCGTCCCATCTCCCGATCCTATGCGCCCCGGTGGGCCTTGAACGCGGCCGCCGCCTCGTCGTGGTCGACGATCGGCGGCGGGTAGTCGAGCCGCTCGAAGCCTTCCATCCGCCAGGGTTCGAAGATCGCCTTGCCCCGCACCTCCTCCAGCTCCGGCAGGTAGCGGCGCACGTAGTGGCCGTCGGGGTCGAAGCGCTGCGCCTGGCGGACGCGGGTTGAGGACGCGGTTGGGCCGCGTGTCGTTGCCGGTCCCCGCGACCCACTGCCAGTTGCCGGCGTTGTTGGCGATCTCGCCGTCGCTGAGCAGGTCCCAGAAGTGCCAGGCGCCGGCCCGCCAGTCGACGTAGAGGTCCTTGCAGAGGAAGGAGGCGACGGTCATCCGCGCCCGGTTGTGCATGAAGCCCTCGGCCGGCCAGCTGCCGCATCGCCGCGTCGACCAGCGGGTAGCCGGTGCGGCCTTCGTGCCAGGCCTCCAGCGCCCGCTGCGAGCGCGACCAGCGATCGCCGCCGCGGCCGGTAGTCGCGGTGGGGGAGGGACGGGGTCGCGGCCAGCACCTGGTGGTGGAAGTCGCGCCAGCAGAGCTGGCGCACGAAGGCGTCGCCGCCGCGCCGCCCGCCCGCCTCCCGCGCCAGCTCCAGCGGCGAGACGCAGCCCCAGCGCAGGTGGGCGCTGAGTCGCGAGGTGCGGTCGCCCGGCGAGGTCGTCGTGGCCGTCTTCGTAGTCGGCCAGCCCGTCGCGGAGCAAGGCGCGCATCAGCTTGCGCCCCTCGCTCTCGCCGCCCGGCATCCGGTTCGGCGAGGGCCTGCCGCTCGAGCAGCGAGTCGAGCGCCGGCAGCCGCCCGCCTTCAGCCTCGCCGGAACCGTCAGGCGGCGCGGCGCCCCGTGCTCGCTCCCGCCACGGCAGCTCGCTCCACGCCCGGTGGTAGGGGGTGAAGACCTTGAAGTGGTCGCCGCCCGTCGGCGTCACCGCGCCCGGCGGCACCACCGTCACCCCCGGGTGGGCCGTGAACTCGATCCGCTCCTCCGCGCAGGCCCGCGCCAGCCGCTCCTCCCGCGCCCGCGCGTAGGCGCTCCAGTCGGCGCTGACGTGAAGCTGCACCGGCGCCGCACTCGCGCGCCACCGCGAGCGCCTCCCGCACCGGATCGCCGCGCCGGACGAAGAGCCGCCCGCCGGCGCGGCGCAGCCCCTCGTCGAGGTCGCGCAGCGCCTCGAGCATGAACGCGACCCGGTTCGGCGCCGCGAAGCGCGAGCCCAGCAGCCGCTCGTCGAGGACGAACAGCGGCACCGTGCGCTCGGCCTTCGCCGCCGCCGCCAGCGCCGGGTGGTCGTGGACGCGGAGGTCGCGGTTGAAGAGGACGACTGCGGTCTCGATTCGCATATGGTGCGTGCAATGGAGAACGGAACCTCGCGCGATAAGGATCACGAAGGCCGCGACTCCGGCCGCGAAGAGACCGAGGAGGAACGCCTCGACCGCAACCTCTCCGAGCTGCTGCAGGAGCTGCGCGTCGCCCTGCCCGGGGTCCAGGTGCTCTTCGCCTTCCTGCTCGCGGTCCCGTTCCAGCAGGGCTTCGCCAAAATCACCGAACTTCCAGAAGGACGTCTACTTCGGGACCCTGATCTGCACCGCGATCTCCGCGGTGATGCTGATCTCCCCCTCGGCCTACCACCGCGTCACCTTCCGCTACCAGCAGAAGCGCCGACTGGTCTTCTACGCCAACCGTTCTCGATCGTCGGGCTCGATCTTCCTGGCGCTGGCGATGACCGGCGCGATCATGCTGGTCACCGACGTCCTCTTCGGCACGACCGCGACGGTCGATCGTCAGCTGCCCTGGCCGCTGTCGTCCTTCGGCTTCTTCTGGTTCGTGCTGCCGCTGCAGCGGCGGCTCAGGCTGGCGGCGGCGCAGGAGCCTCTAGTCGAGCCCGAAGCAGACTGAGCTCGGTCTCGAGCTCGTCGAGGAAGGGCAGCTCCGGCGCCTTCTCGCGCAGCAGCGCCAGGTCGGCTTCCCAGACCTCGAGCCTTGAGCTCGATCGGGACCTTGAATTCGTCGCGCACGGCGTCGCCTTCGCTTGCGTAGGCGGTCGCGCAGGGTCGTCGACGTTGGTCAGCTTGTCGGCGCCGTAGATCGCCAGGGCGTCGCCGTCGGCCGCCGCCACCCGTTCGCGGTGCTCTGCCTTGCGCTCGCGGTAGGAGTCGATCGATTCGTCGTCGGTCAGCGCCCCGACCAGGCCGGCGACCGCGTTCGCCGAACAGCTCGGCGCAGCTCGTCGAGCGTCGTCTCGGAGTCCTCGACCACGTCGTGCAGCAGCGCCGCCGCCAGGATCTCGTCGCCGAATCCGTGCTCGTCGAGCAGCGCCGCGACCGCGATCGGGTGCTCGACGTAGGGCATGCCGCCGCTGCCGTTGCGGATCTGCCCCGCGTGGGCGTCGCGCGCCTTCTCCAGCGCGGTCGCGCACCAGCGGCGAGCGCTCGGCGGCCGCGTCGATCCTCTCGGCCGGCGGACACGCCGCCAGCCTAGACTGATCGATTCAGGCGGGCCGGGCAGCGCCGCGGCTCGCGCCGGCAGCTCGAACTCGGCCCGCTCGGCGGCGAGCTCGATCCGGGCCGGGTCGCCGCCGAGCCCGATCCAGCGGTCGCGCGCTTCGCGGCCGCAGCGCGTCGAGATCGTCATCGGAGTGCAGCGGGTCGTGGTGGAAGAGGACGGTGCGCTCGGCGCCGGTCCGCCGCGCGAAGCTGAGCGCGTGCGAGGTTGCCGAATGGCCCCAGCCGACGTGGTCGGGGTACTCGGCGTCGGTGTACTGGCCGTCGTGGATCAGCAGCGAGGCGTCTCGGGCGAGGGCGAAGCCGGAGATCCAGTCCTCCTCGAGCTGGTCGAGGTCGGCGCCGAGGGCCGGCTCGTGGTCGGGGATGTAGGCGAGGGAGGAGTCGCCGTCGTCGATCCGGTAGCCGAGCGTCGGCCCGCGGTGCGAGACCGAGGCGGCGCGGATCCGGGCCGAGCCGATCTCCCACTCGCTCTCCGGGCAGTGGCGGAAGGAGACGTCGCAGGGCAGCTCGCGGACCTCGACCGGGGAGAGCGGGCGCGGAGATGTAGCGGGCGATGCGGTCGCGCAGCGAGGCCTCGGGGGAGGCGGGCCCCCAGATCACGATCTCGGTCTGCGGGCGGAAGGCGGGGGCGAAGAAGACGAGGCCCTGGATGTGGTCGAGGTGGAGGTGGGTGAGGAGGATGTGGAGCCGGGCCGGCTCGTCGGGCTGCGCCAGGCCGAGGCAGCGGATGCCGGTGCCGGCGTCGAGCGCCAGCATCGAGCCGTCGGAGAGGGTGACGCCGACGCAGGAGGTGTTGCCGCCGTAGCGGATCGTTTCCGGCCCGGGGGCCGGGATCGAGCCGCGCGTCCCCCAGAGCTTGACCTTCACGCCGGCCCCGCCCCGTTGCCGTTCGTCAGCGCCGGCCAGAAGACGGCGATCGCGCCCTGTGAGCCGTGGGCGGTGAGGATCGGGAAGGCGGAGACCTCGACCTCGTGCTCGGTGCCGTCGGTCGAGCGGACCGTCATCTCGGCGTGGGCGGGGCGGCCGGCGCGGACCGCGCGGACCAGCGGCAGGTCGTCGTAGGGGATCGGCACGCCGCTCTCGTCGAAGGGGCCGAAGAGCGAGCCCCACTCCTGCGGGCCGACCGTGCCGAGCTCCTCGAAGCGTTTGCCGAGCAGCATTCCGGCCGCTTCGTTGTAGAAGACGAGGAGGCCGCCCTCGTCGACCAGGAAGGCCGGCGTCGAGAGGGCCGACATCAGGTTCCGGGCAAGGATCAGCTCCAGCGGTCTCTGCGTCACAAATGACACTTTAGATCGTCAAATTTGAAGTGCTGGCAGATGCCGGGTTTCTGCTGCGGAGAGCCAAGAAGATGGAGGTTCGCTTTGTTGGCTGTAACAGCGGCGTGACTTTCGTCACTTAGATGACTCGAAGTGGTCTGTGGGGCGGAGGTGGGTGGGGTCCGCCAGACACATCTCGCCTATGGCTCGATGTTGAGTGCCTGGCGGACCCCACCCACCTCCGCCCAGCCGGGCCGCTCCCAGCTGCTTTAGCCGGCGGCTTCGGCGCTGCGCAGGCCGCCGCGGGCCCAGAGGGCGAAGAGGAGCGGTGAGGGCTGATGCCGATGCGAAGGCTAGCGACTACTACGACTGGGTCGCCGGAGATGAAGCCTCGGCCTGCCTCTAGGAGGGCGGTGACCGGGTTGATCGAGGCGACGGCGTGGATCCAGCCGCTTAGTAGGTCGAGGGGGACGTAGACGGGGGCTAGGAAGAGGATCAGGAAGACGGGGAACTGCATCAGCGGGCCGCCTTGGATCGAGCGGACGCGGAGGGCCACTCCGGCGGCCCACATCGTCGCGGCGACGTTGACCAGGACCGCCAGGGCGTAGAGGGCGACGATTTCGCCGGCGCCGCCGCCGACGTTCATCCCGGCGATCAGCGCCACCGCGGTCAGCACCGTCCAGGTGACGAAGGCGCGGAAGATCGCCGCCAGCGCGTAGCCGGCGACGATGCCGCTGCGGCGGCCGGCGGCGAGCATGTAGCGGCGGCCGAAGCCGGTCTCGAAGTCGCGCGCCATCGCGAAGCCGGTGAAGACGCCGCCGAAGGCCGCCGACTGCAGCAGGACGAAGACGAACTGGAAGGCGGTGTAGCCGCTGGGGAAGTCGAAGCCGGGGACTTCGCCGATCGCCGCCAGGCCGCCGGCGAAGGAGACGAAGAAGAAGAGCGGGAAGAGGATCGCCGGCGACCAGGAAGGCCGGGTTGGTGAGGAAGTTGTGGATGCTGCGCCAGGCGACCGCGCGGGCGACGGTGTCTGTCGAGATCCCGGGCGGTGTCGGCTGCTCGCTCACGTGCGCACCAGCCTCGTCTTCAGGGCGCTGCTCGCCGCCGTCATCCCGAGCGCCGCCGATCGCCGCCGCGATCGCCGAAGCCGAGCGCCAGGTCGCCGAGGTTCCAGCCTTCGATCAGCAGCGAGCGGAACGCCTGCAGCAGGTAGGTGACGGGTTGATGCTGGCGATCGTGTGGAACCAGTCGGTCGTCAGCAGGTCGAGCGGCAGCGCCATCGCCGAGAGGAAGAGGAAGACGAAGAAGACCGGGAAGAGGCCCTGGACCGCCTCGCCGGAGCCGAAGCGCAGGGCGGCGAAGAGGCCGATCGTGCCGAAGGCGACGGTGATCGAGACCGAGAGCGCGAGGATGACCAGCGCACCGCCCGCGCCGGCGGCGAGTTCGGCGCCGGCGATCAGCCCGACCGCGAGGTAGACGATCGCCTGCACGACGCCGAGCACGAACGACACCGGCCAGCAGGCCGCTGAGCAGGGCGGCGCCGCGCAGCGGAGTCAGCGCGAGGCGGTTGAGGAAGCCGGTCTCGATGTCGCGGGCGAGGTCGGTGCCGGAGTTCATCACCGAGAAGAGGGCCCCCTGGATGAACGGGACGGCGAGGATGAAGGTGAGGTAGGAGTCGGTCGGGAAGCCGGGCAGGTTGGTCGCGTCTTTGAGCCCGGCGGAGTTGACGGCGAGCAGGAACATCGGGAAGACGAGGGCGGGGACGATCTGCGCCGGCTGGCGCAGGGTGCGCAGGATCGAGCGGTGGGCGAGCTGGCCGACCTGGGTGCGGAGGCTGCCGCTCACGCCGGGGCGACCGCCTCGGCCTCGGCGTCCTCGGGCTCCTCCTCGTCGGCGCCCTCGAGCGAGCGGCCGGTCTTGGCGAGGAAGACGTCGTCGAGCGAGGGGGCGTGCAGCTGCAGGTGCTCGATCGCGATGCCCTCGGCAGTCGAGCGCCCGCACCACCTCGGCCAGCTGCGACTCGCCGCCGTCGAGGCGGACGGCGACGCCGCGCGGGGAGGAGCCGGCCTGCTCGCCGAAGCGGCCGAGCACCGCAGTCATCCGCTCGCGGTCGGCTGCCTCGCAGGGGGTCGCTTCGACCGTCGGGCGGCCGATTTCGGCCTTCAGCTCGGCCGGCGTTCCCTCGGCGACGATGTGGCCGTGGTCGATGATCCCGACCCGGTTGGCGAGCGCGTCGGCCTCCTCCAGGTACTGGGTGGTGAGGAAGACGGTGACGCCGTCCTCGGCGGCGAGCCGCGCGACCTCTTCCCAGAGCGCGGTGCGGCTCTGGATGTCGAGGCCGGTGGTCGGCTCGTCGAGGAAGAGGATCCGCGGCCGGTGGGCGAGGGCGAGGGCGAGGTCGAGCCGGCGTTTCATCCCGCCCGAGTAGCCGCCGACCTTGCGGTCGGCCGCGTAGGCGAGCCCGACCCGCTCCAGCAGTTCGCTGCCGCGCTCGGCCCGCTCGGCCTTGCCGAGCCCGTGCATCGCGGTCTGCAGGCGCATGTGCTCGCGGCCGGTCAGCAGCGGGTCGAGGGCGGCCTCCTGCAGGGCGGCGCCGATCGTCGAGCGCACCCGCGGCCCTTCGCTGACGACGTCGAAGCCGCCGACCCGGGCGGTGCCCGCGGTGGGCGGGAGCAGGGTGGTCAGCATCAGCACCGTCGTCGACTTGCCGGCGCCGTTGGGGCCGAGGAAGCCGTAGATCTCACCTTGGGCGACCTCGAGGTCGATGCCGTCGACGGCCCGCGGGCCCGTTCTTGAACTCGCGGACGAGGCGATTCGACCTCGATGCCGCCGCTGCGTTGCGGCGCTCGCAGTCATTCTTTGCAGGCTATCCAGTAGAAATCCCGGTCCGATGCGCGAGCGAACCCGCACCTACTCCGTGGCGATGGCCGTCACCCGGCCGGTCGCCTGGTGGGGCCGGCTGCAGGTCGAGGGTCTGGAGGCGCTGCCCGAGGACGGACCGCTGTTGATCCTCGGCAACCACGACAGCCACTGGGACCCGGTGATGGTCGGCATCGCCGCCATCAAGCGGCGGCAGATCCGCGCCCTCGCCAAATCCGAGCTTTGGGACGTGCGCGGCCTGGCGCCGATCCTCAACGGCATGGGCCAGATCCCGATCCAGCGCGGCAAGGGAGACAAGGACGCGCTGGCGAAAGCGATCGAGACCCTGCGCGCCGGCGCCTGCATCGGCGTCTTCCCCGAGGGCACCCGCTCCAAGGGCAAGGTCCTGCGCGCCCGCAGCGGCGTCGGCCGCCTGGCGCTCGAGGTGCCGGAGGCCCACGTCACCCTGGTCGCGATCGAGGGGACCAGCGAGCTGACCGGCTTCCCCCGCCGCCCCCGTCTCCGCATCCGCTTCTTCGACCCGGTCAGCGGCCAGCCGCGTCCCGGCGAGGACCCCGGCGAGCTCTCCGCCCGCCTCCTCTCCGAGATCCGCGAGCTCGTCCCACCGAAGCTCAGCTACCGCAAGCGCGCCAAGCTAAGCGGCGTCGCCGAAGACTGAGCGCTCGCTAGGGCTTTTCGCCGTTCGGCCGGATCGCGTACCACTTGCCGCCGAAGGCTTCGACGCCGCGGCCGCCGCCGGTGACTTCAACTTGTTCATTGCCGACATGCGTGTAGAGCGGATGGCCGGCGTACGTCATCTGGATCGCGCCGCCGCTTCGCTTCGTCGTGCCGACCTTGCCGGTCAACGCCAGGCCCTCGGCGCGCGCCTTGCCTTCGGTCAGCGCCGGCGGCCAGGCCTTCGCGCAGGCGCCGTAGCAAGTTGACATGGTGGCCTTGTCCTTGTCGAAGGTGTAGAGGGTGTGGCCCGAGACGTCGTAGAGGATCCGCCCGACCTCCACACCGTTGGCCCCGAAGATGACCCCCCCGGCTCCCTTCGCCGGAGCCGGCAGCTCTTCGCCATCGGGGCTGATCACGTGCCATTGCCCTCCAAACGCGTCGATGTCATTGCCGTTGGCTTCGGCGGCTGCCGTGTCACCGAGGTAGTCGTAGAGTGGATGGCCCGCGAAGGTGACCTGCAAGGAGCCGTCTTCGCGTTCGGTGGTTCCCAGTTTGGAGGCGTCGATTCCGTCCCTGGCGATCGGATTGGATTGCGTGGTCATCGGTGGCCATCTCGTGGCGCAGGCGTCGTAGCACGAAGACTTCGTTCCGCTGTCATTGCTGAAGACGTAAACGGTGTGGAGGCCACGGTCGATCACAATCGGTCCCAGGCCGCCGACCTCGCTTACCCGGAACACGCCGACGATGCCGCCTTCAGGTTCGGGGACTCCTGAAATCCCGGTCAGTTCTCCGCTCTGCCGGCTACCCGTGCCTTCGCCGCCCTGGGTCCCGGTCGAGGTTCCGTCCGCGCTCCCGCCGCATCCGGCAATGGCGAAAACGAGCAGTCCGACCAAACAGAGACACAGAGTACGCCCGATGCGCGTCACCTTCGGTTCCCTCCTCCACTCGTGATTACGCCACGCCTTGGCGGAGGAGGGTACCGAACAATTAAGTGATCTTGATCGATCAGTCTCCGGGCTCTTCGCCGTTCGGCATCAGCGCGTACCACTGGGCGCCGAACTGGGAGAAGTCGTTGCCGTTGGCTTCGCCGGGGCCTTTGTCGCCGACGTAGGTGTAGAGCGGCCAGCCGTTGTAGGTCACCTGAGTGGTTCCGTCTTTGCGCTTGGTCGTTCCCAGTTGGTTCGACATCGCGCCGGCTTCGGCCTTCGGTTCGCCTTCAGTCAGGAGCGGGGGCCAGGCGCCCGCGCAGGCGCCGTAGCAGGAGGACACGCCGCCCTTGTCCTTGTGGAAGTCGTAGAGGGTGAGGCCTTCGGAGTTGACGATTACCGGCCCAAGGTCGCCGACTTTGGCCACCGCGACCACGCCGGCGCTCCGGTGCTGGCTGCCGTGGTGTTGGACGACCCAGACTTCGCCTCCGTAGCCGCCGCTACTGCTGTTCGTGGTGCCGCCGGAGGTTTCCCTCCGCCGTAGGCGCCGCCGCTCGAGCTGTTGTCGCTGCTTCCGCAGCCGGCGACGAGCAGTGCCAGTGCCCCCAAGTAGGGCGATGGCGATGGCGTAGGTCTTCCTGTTCACGTCGGTTCCTCCTCGGTTTGGGTGACTGCGGCTACTGGCGCCCTTCCACGGGGGCGATGAAGGTGCGTTTGCCGGTGTCGACGACGACCGCCCGCGTCCGCGAGATGTCGAGCGCGGAGCTGAGCACGGCGTCGGAGTCGTCTCCCCAGCGGTAGCGGAAGGTCCCGGCTGGATAGGAGGCGCCGTTCCGCCCTCGCAGCCGACCCGGCAGAGAGTTCCCGAGGGCACCCCGTGCACGTACATGTGGATCTCGGTGCCGTAGGCATGGGGCTCCAGCGTCGCGGAGATGCTGATGCCCTCGGGAAGGTCGGTGAACTTGACCGGCTGGCCGGCGTCCGTGCTGCTCCCGCCGAGGACGAAGAGGAGCAGGACCGCCGCCACCGCGGCAGCCGCCGCCCCGCCGAGGGCGAAGCCGCCGAAGACGCGCCGCCGCCGGCGCCTGCTCGGTCCGCTGCTTTTCGCCCTCGATCGTCGCCGCGATCCGCTTTCCCAGCTCGGGGGGCGGTTGCGGCGCCAGCTCGAACCGCGCCGGGTCGGCGTGGGGCAGCATCTTCGCCATCGGCGCCAGCCCGGCGAGCTCCTCGCGGCAGCCGGCGCAGCCCTCGAGGTGCGCCTCCAGGCCGGCGCGCTCGTCGCCCTCCAGATGCCCGAGCGCGTAAGCGCCCAGCAGCTCGCGCCATTCGCGGCACTCGTTCCTAGTCTTCATAGCCCATCTCCTCGAGTACGACCCGCAGCGCCCGCAGTCCGTAGTAGACGCGGCTCTTGACGGTGCCCTCCGGCACGCCGAGCTCCTCCGCCACCTCGACGTAAGGGCGGCCGCGGTAGTAGGTCTCGACCAGCACCCGGCGGTGGTCCTCGCCGAGCCGCCGCATCGCCTCCTCGACCTGCCAGGCGAGCAGCGCCTCGTCGAGCGGTTCGACCGAGGGCTCGATCCCGCCCTCGGCGACGCCCGGCCGCACCGACCGCGCCCGACCGAGGTCGATGACGACGTTGCGGAGGATCGCGAAGAGCCACGTCCGCAGCGAGCCGATCTTCGGGTCGAAGCGGTCACCCGCGCGCCAGGCGCGGACGAAGGTCTCCTGGACGGCCTCTTCGGCGAGGCCGGTGTCGTCCAGCGAACGAACCGCGAAGCCATACAGCTCGCCGGAGTGGGCGGCGTAGGCCTCGCGGACATCCCGTTCGCGACTGAGCGCACCCCGGGTCGAAGTTCCAAGTTGGATCATCCGACCCGGCATACGCTCCCCGGCACTGCCGGGTTCAAAATCCTCTTGTCGAGGGCCCTATTCGAGTTTTCCGATCTTGAAGATCTTCGTCCCGCAATCCGGGCAGAAACCCTGGATCGCCGGGCGACCGTTCTTCATCGTCACCTGTTTGGCGTCTTTGATCTCGACCTTCTTACGCTCTTTGACGCAGTAACCCTCAGGCATGAAGGGGCCCTCCTTTCTTTGCCGCTCGAACGGCAAATCTCGCCTGTCCCAGCGAGGTGGATTGAGCCGAATGTAACGCAGGTTGAAGACGCTGCCGGGATACTTTGTGCGAATTCACACGAAACACCGGTTTCGCCCGTCAACTACCCTGCTGCCGCAGTCGCAAGCCCCTTCCAAGCTTTGAAGGAGATAACGGAATGCCCGAAGCAGTCATCGTCGACACCATCCGCACGCCGATCGGCCGTGCCTTCAAGGGGTCGCTGGCCCAGCTGCGGCCCGAGGAGATGGGCGCCTACGTGGTCGACCAGCTGCTCGCGCGCAACCCGGAGGTCGACCCGGCCCTGATCGAAGACGTCTTCTGCGGCGTCGGCATGCCGCAGGGCCTGGAGGCCTTCAACATCGGCCGGATCATCTCCCTGCTCAGCGAGAAGCTGCCGCAGGAGGTCAACGGGGTCACCGTCTCCCGCTACTGCTCCTCCAGCCTCGACGCGATCCGCCACGCCGGCAACGCGATCAAGGCCGGCGAGGGCGACGCCTACCTGGCCGTCGGGGTCGAGTGGGTCAGCGCTTCAACGAGCGCACCGAGCCCGCCGGCGCCGACGACCGCAACCCCAACCTGATCGGCGAGAACGGCCAGCCCAACGCCTACATCGACATGGGCCTGACCGCGGTCAACGTCGCCGAAAAGTACGAGGTCAGCCGCGCCGACATGGACAAGTTCGCGCAGCGCTCGCAGGAACTGGCGGTCCGCTCGCAGGAGGACGGCTTCTTCGACCGCGAGATCGTCCCGGTCAAGCTCGAGGACGGCACCGAGGTGACGCAAGGACGACGGCCCCCGCGCCTCCTCGACCCTGGAGAAGCTCTCCGAACTGCCGGAGGCCTTCGGCGGCGGCGGCGTCACCGCCGGCAACTCCTGCCCGCTCAACGACGGCGCCGCCGCGGTGCTGCTGATGAGCGACACCAAGGCCAAGGAGCTCGGCCTCACCCCGCGGGCCCGGATCATCACCGCCGCCACCCACGGCAACGAGCCGGAGCTGATGGGCGTCGCCCCGATCGGCGCGATCAAGAAGGTCCTCGATCGAGCCGGGATGTCGATCGGCGACGTCGACCGGGTCGAGCTGAACGAGGCGTTCGCCGCCCAGGTGATCCCGATCATGGCCGAATGCGGGATCGACGAAGACAAGCTCAACACCCACGGCGGCGCGATCGCCCTCGGCCACCCCTTCGGGATGACCGGCGCCCGGATCATGGGAACCCTGCTGAACGGGCTTGAGACCGACGACAAGCAGGTCGGCCTGGAGACGATGTGCGTGGCGGGCGGGCAGGGCAAGGCCATGCTCGTGGAACGCCTCAACTAAGCAGCGACTGGTGAGTTATGGGCGCTATAGCGCCCATAACTCACCACTTGTAATGAACGAACAGCCGCACCCGAGTTCGATGATCACCCCGGAGACTGTGCGGGACTTTCTTCCCGGCAGCTTCCCCGGCGACCTTGGGATCGAGCCGCTGGAGGTCGAGGACTCCCACGCCCGCGGCAAGATCGTCGTCGACCGCCGCCACTTGCATCCCGGCGGCTTCGTCCACGGCGGCGTCTGGACCGCGCTCGGCGACACCGTCGCCGCCTGGTCGACCTTCCGCTGCATCCCCGCCGGCCACAACTTCACCACGATCGAGCTGAAGCTGAACGTCTTCGCCGCCGGCGTCCTCGGCGACGAGATCGAGGCCAAGGCCGAGCCCCTGCACGTCGGCAAGAGCACGGTCGTGATCGAGGTCCGGATCGAGCGTTGCCGCGAAGGCCAGGAGCCTAAGTTCGCGGCAAATCTCATCGTCTCCCAGTTCGTACTGCCACCGAGCGACGACTGAGCCATGCCGGGGCGGCGGCACCCGCAGACCCGAGACCGCCTGCGCTGGCTGCTGGTGCGGCTGGGCCTGCCGGGCCTGACCATGGCGTTCATCGGGCTCCTCGCTCTGCTGGCGGGGGTGCTCGCCCTCGTCCTCACCTTGGACGGTTCCGAAAGCGCCTCGTTTCCGACCCTTTGGCGGGACGAGGCGATGGCCCTGCTGGGCCTCGGTATCAATGGTCCCGCCGCCAACGAGGGGAGCGGCCTTCGCGAAACGGCCGAGGTTGCGCAGGGCCTGATCGCTTTGATCCTGCCGGCGCTCTACGTCGCGGCCGTGGTCTTCAAATTGTTTGTCCATCCGCGGGTGTTCGTCTTTCGACCGAAGATCAGCGTCGAAGCGAGCCCGGCGACGTTCAGCGGCGAGCTCCCGGAGGACGGCCACGTGCTCGCGTTCCGTGTCTACAACGCTTCCAAGATGCGGGCCCTGGACGTTCGCTTCCTCGTCGTCCATCAGCACTGGTTCGGAGAGGGTCACAGCTCGGTCGTCCGCAACATCCCGGTCGAGGTGGCGAACCCGAATTGGCCGATGGCCGACTGCCACATCCCCTACACCTTCTTCGTGCCGCTCGAGTCCGGCGATGCTGTCGACGGTCCGAGCGGGCGGCGCCTCGAGAAGTTTCACGGCCGGACGGTCAACTCGCGGGACCGCCTGGTCGTACACGTCTCCGGCACGATGCCGGACGTAGCCGAGACCTTCGTCGAGCGACGCGCTTTCGATCTGCCCGAGGCGTTGACCGACCGGCCCTGGGGGAAGATTCACCTCGTCTACGGGACTCACTCGAAGACCTGGGATGGTTGGGAGGAGTTCGATGCCTGAAGCTCCGGACGGAATCGCCTACGTCTTCGGCTACGGATCGCTGGTGGCTATGAGGGACGAGGTTACGTTGGGAGACCGTCCCTGGGCTGCCGTCCCGGGCCGCCTGCGCGACCACCGCCGCTACTGGGGAGCAGCGATGAACAATTGGGAGGCGGGCCCTCTGGAGAAGCACTTCGTCGACCCCGAGACCGGCGTCCAGCCGCGTATCCGGGTTGCCTACCTCGATATCGACGAGCTGCCCGGCGCCGCTGTCAACGGTCTCGCGATACCAGTCGACGAGCGCCGCATGGCCGAATTCGATGTGCGCGAGGTCAACTACGTGCGAGTCGATGTCTCGTCGGCATTCGAGCCTGCGTTGCCGCGGCCGGTGTTCGCCTACCGCGCCACGGAGGAGGCACGCGAGCGCTGCCGCCGCCGCGACGCCGAGATCTTCGTCAGCCGCGATTACGTCGCCGCGGTCCGCAGCGGCTTCGCCGAACTCGGGGTGGGACAGCTGGAGGAGTACGAGCGCACCACCGAGCCGCTCGGCTTCTCGGAACGCCACCTCGAGCTGGTCTATCCCCCCCCAGCCCAGGGCGAAGCCGAACCCCGTTACTAGCTCGGCTGGGCCTGGGTCGGTTCCACTCGTTCCTCGGGCATTTCCAATCGTTCAATTTGCGGCAGTTTCCACATCAGGCTGGCGATGATCAGTCCCACGGCCGCCGAGAACAGGGCCAGGAACCACTGGGTCGAGCTGAGCAGGACGAGGTCGAAGAAGTCGCGGACAGGGCCGATGCCGAGGATCAGGGCGAAGACCGAGGCGAGGCTGATCACCATCACCAGCATGTAGCCCTGAATCGCGATGTGCTCGCGGCCGGGTCCGCGCTCCAGCAGCAGCACGAAGGCGAGCCCGAGCACGATCAGGGTCGTCGTCGCCGCGGTGCGGCCCGCTTCGAGGCTGGCGCCGGCGACGCTGTCGACGAGGAAGAAGGAGAGGATCGAGCCGAGCGCCGTCCCCAGCCCCGCCGGGACCGCGAACGCCGCCAGCGCCCGCAGCAGGCGACCGCGGTAGAGCGGCCCGTCGGAGGGCATCAGCGCCAGTACGAAGGAGGGGATGCCGATCGTCAGCAGCGCCGCGATCGTCAGGTGGCGGGGTAGGAAGGGGAAGGCGAAGCCGGGGACCGCGACCAGCAGGATCAGCGTCGCCGCGTAGACGGTCTTGGTCAGGTAGAGACGGCCGAGGCGATGGATGTTGCGGGCGATCCGCCGCCCCTCGCCGACCGCCTCGGGCAGTCGCGCGAACTGGTCTTTGAGCAGAACGACATCGGCGACCCCTTTGGTCACCTGCGCCCCGGAGCCCATCGCCACCGCCATCCGCGCCCGCTTCAACGCCGGCACGTCGTTGACCCCGTCGCCGATCATCGCCACATAGCGGCCGGAGGCGACCAGCGCCCCGACCAGGGCTTTCTTCTGCTCGGGCTTGATCCGGCAGAAGATCGTGTTCTCCAGTGCGACTTTCGTCAGGCCCTCCTCGTCCTCGGGCAGGTCCGGTCCCTCGACGACCCCGGCGTCGCGGGGCACTCCGACGGCGTAGGCGACCGCGGTCACCGTCGCCGCTGCGTCGCCGGAGATCAGCTTCAGGTCGACTTCCTCGGCCTGCATGATCGCGATCGTCTCCGCCGCGTCGGGCCGCAGCGTCTCCTCGAGGATGACCAGCGCCAGCGGCTGCATCCGCGGCGCTCCGCCGGCGGCGGGATCGTCCGGCAGCGCCTCGCTCGTCTGCCCGAAGGCGACCACCCGCCGGCCCGCCGCGGTCTCCTCTTCGAGCTTGGCGCCGAGGCCAGGCGGCAGGGTCAGCGCCCCCGACTCGGCGAGGATGTCCGGCGCCCCGAGCACGTAGGTGGCGCCGCCGCCGGCGCCGTCGAGGGCGACGCCGCTCCACTTCCACTCCGAGGAGAACGGCACCTCGCCGCGCACGCTCCCGGCTTTCCCCGGGAACTCGGCGGCGATCGTCTCCAGGGTCTGGTTGCGGTTGCCGGCGCTGGCGGCGAAGCGCCCGAGCGCTGCCGCCCCGGACTTGGGGTCGACCCCGTCGGCGTACTCGACTCCGGTTAGCCGCAGCTCGCCGGCGGTCAGGGTGCCGGTCTTATCGACGCAGATCGTGTCGACAGAGGCGAGGCTCTCGGTCGCGCTCATCTGCTGGACCAGCGTGTTCCGCTTCGCCAGCCGCATCGCGGCGACCGCGAAGGTGACGCTCATCAGCAGCACCAGCCCCTCGGGGATCAGGGTCACGAGCCCCGCGGTCGCCGTCTGCGCCGCTTCGTTGAGGTCGGTGCCGCGGACCTTGAAGCTGAGCAGGAGGGCCGCGCCAGCGGCACCATCACGTAGGTGGAGGCGATGATCACCCGGTTGACCTCCTCCTGCAGCGGCGAGGGCGGGTGGCGGAAGGTTTTCGCCTCGCCCGCCAGGCGCCCGGCGTAGCTCTCCTCGCGGACCGCGTCGACCACGTAGTGGCCTGAGCCCGAGACGCAGAAGGAGCCGGAGAGAACGCGGTCGCCCTCGCCCTTGCGGATCCCGTCGGCCTCGCCGGTCAGCAGCGACTCGTCCATCGTCATCCCGCGCGAAGAGATCGCCTCGCCGTCGGCGACCAGCTGGTCGCCCGGCCCGACCTCGATCGACGTCGCCGGGGACGACCTCGGTCGCCAGCAGCTCGACCTCGTCGCCGTCGCGGATTACGCGTGCGTGGGGGGCGACGAGGACGGCGATTTCGTCGAGCGTTTCCTTCGCCTTCTTCTCCTGGTAGATGCCGATGCCGGAGTTGACGACGGCGATCAGACCGAAGATCGCGTCGGCATAGAGCCCGAGCCCGACGTCGAGCAGGAAGAAGCCGCCGATGATCGCGTTGAAGAGGGTGAAGACGTTGCCGGCGACGATGCTCGCCAGCGAGCGCGAGGAGGTCTCCGGCGGGCGCCCCGAGCTTGCGCAGCCGCTTCGCCGCCTCCTTGTTGGAAAGCCCTTGATCCATGCTGGGACGGCCGTTACCCATTCGGCCTCTATTCAATAGGGTGCTGAGGCGATGGGCCTGAAGCTCGGACTCAACCTTGGTTACTGGGGGATCGGACCGGCCGGCGAGGAGGCCGCGGAAGTCGTCCGCGCCGCCGAGGGGCTCGGCTACGAGTCGGTCTGGGCGGCGGAGTCCTACGGCTCCGACGTGGTCAGCGTGCTCGCCTGGCTGGCGGCGAAGACCGAGAAGATCAACCTCGGCGCCGCGATCATGCAGGTGCCGGCGCGGCCGCCCGCGGCGGCGGCGATGGCCGGGGCGACGATCGACAAACTCAGCGGCGGCCGCTTCCTCTTCGGCTTCGGCCCGTCGGGACCGCAGGTCTCCGAGGGCTGGTACGGGGTGCCTTACGCGAAGCCCTGGGGCCGCACCCGCGAGTACATCGAAGTCGTGCGGGAGATCATCGCCCGCGAGGGCCCGCGTCAACCACCAGGGCGAGCACTACACGCTGCCGCTGCCCGGCGGCGAGGGCAAGCCGCTGAAGCTGAACTTCCACCCGCTGCGCAACGAGATCCCGGTCTTCGTCGGCGCGATCGGGCGCAAATCGGTCGAGATGGCGGCGGAGATCTGCGACGGCTGGATCCCGATCTTCTTCAGCGTCGACGCCTTCGAGGCGACCTGGGGAGAGCACCTGGAGGCGGGCTTCGCCAAGGGCGGCCGCCAGCGCTCCGACCTCGAGGTCAGCCCCTCGCTGCAGGTGGCGATCGACGGCGACCTGGAGGCGGCGAAGAACGTCGTCAAGGCCGGCCTCGTCCTCTACTTCGGCGGCATGGGCAGCCGCAAAACCAACTTCTACGTCGACCTCGCCCACCGCTTCGGCTTCGGCGACGTCGCCGACGAGGTGCAGAAGCGCTTCCAGGACGGCGACCGCGGCGGCGCCTTCGAGGCGATGCCCGACGAGATCGTCGAGGCGACCTCGCTGGTCGGGACCGAGGCCGAAGTCGCCGAGCGGATCGAGCGCTTCCGCGGCGCCGGCATCGACCGCCTGATCTGCTCCCCCGTCCACGTCGAGCGCAGCGAGCAGCTGCACACGCTTGGAGCGACTGGCCGCTCTGTGCGCGCGTGGCGCTTCGCATATCGGCGTCCTCGGTCGCTTGCGTGCAGAGCACGCGGCGCTTCCTGCGTCCTTGATCTGCTCGACCACGCATGCCACAGGGAAATGTTCAATCGCATAATCCTTCCGCGCCGCGCCATGAAGATCGGAGTACCGAAAGAGACCGCTGATGGGGAGCGCCGTGTCGCGCTGGTCCCCGACGTCGTCAAATCGCTGAAGAAAAACGAGCAGGTCGACGTCGTCGTCGAGTCGGGCGCCGGCGAGGCCGCCGGCCACACCGACGAGGCCTACAAGGAGGCCGGCGCCGAGATCGGCGCCGCCGACGCCGCCTGGGGGGCCGACATCGTCCTCCACGTCGCGGTCCCGAGCGTCGACTCGATCGGGCGCTTGAACGGCAACCAGCTGCTGATCTCCCACCTCAACCCGTGGGTCGCGGCTGACACGAACAAAGCTCTTGCCAGCGCCGGGGTCACCGCCTTCGCGATGGAGGCGATCCCGCGGACGACCCGCGCCCAGGCGATGGACGCGCTCTCCTCGCAGGCCGCCGCCGCCGGCTACGCCGCGACCCTGATCGGCGCCCGCGAGTCGGGCCGCTTCTTCGGAATGATGACCACCGCCGCCGGCACCGTGCCGCCGGCCAAGGTCCTCGTCCTCGGCGCCGGCGTCGCCGGGCTGCAGGCGGTCGCCACCGCCAAGCGCCTCGGCGCGATCGTCACCGGCTTCGACATCCGCCGCGCCGCCTGGGAGCAGATCGCCTCGCTCGGCGGCCGGCCGCTGGAACTGGACTTCATCCCCGACGCCGAGGGCGAGGGCGGCTACGCCCGGCCCCTGACCGACGAGGAGAACGCGCAGGTGCGCGACGCCCTCGCCGCGAACGCGGCGAAACAGGACATCATCGTCACCACCGCCGCGATCCCCGGCCGCCCGGCGCCGCTGCTGGTCACCGCCGAGGCGGTCCGCAACATGGCCCCCGGCTCGGTGATCGTCGACCTCGCCGCCGAGACCGGCGGCAACTGCGAGCTGACCCAGCCCGGCCAGACCGTGGTCGAGGGCGGCGTCAAGGTGATGGGCCGCGCGCAACCTCGCCTCGGAGATGCCGGCGCCGGCCTCCCAGCTCTACGCCAAGAATCTCGAGAACCTGCTCGGCCTGATCGTCAGCGACGAGGGTGAGGTCAAGGTCGACTTCGAGGACGACATCATCGCCGCCGCCTGCATCACCCAGGGTGGGGAGATCAAAAACGAGAGGGCAGCGAAGTAGCCATGAGCCTGATGACCGAGATCACGATCTTCGTCCTCGCGGTCTTCGTCGGCTTCGAGGTGATCTCGAAGGTCCCGACCACCCTGCATACGCCGCTGATGTCGCAGACCAACGCGATCCACGGCATCGTCATGCTCGGCGGCCTGATCGTCGCTCGGCTACGCCGACGACGGGCTGGAGTACCTGATCGGGACGATCGCCGTCGCCTTCGGCGCGATCAACATCGTCGGCGGCTTCATGGTCACCGACCGGATGCTCGGCATGTTCGCTCGAAAGCCGAAACCGAAAGCCAAAGCTGACGGGAAAGGCGGCGCCTGATGGTCCGCGCCGTGCTGGAGCCGGGCGGCGACGCAGCCACCGCCCTCTACATCGTCGCCTTCTCGCTGTTCATCGTCGGGCTCAAACAGGGCACCCACCCGACCACCGCCAAGCGCGGCAACCTGATCGCCGCCGTCGGCATGGCGATCGCGGTCGTCACCACCCTGCTGCTCGACGGGATGGGCAACTGGGGCCTGATCTTCCTCGGCCTCGGGATCGGCACCGCGGTCGGCGTGATCGCCTCGACCCGCGTGCAGATGACCGAGATGCCGCAGATGGTCGCCCTCTACAACGGCGTCGGCGGCGGCGCCGTCGCCCTGATCGCCTGGTCGGAGATCCGCCACGGGATCTCGCTCGGCGAGGACTTCCCGCTCGACAGCTGATCCCGATCATCTTCGCCGGCGTCGTCGGCTCGGTCTCCTTCTGGGGCTCGAACATCGCCTTCGCCAAGCTCCAGGACCTGATCCCGACCCGGCCGCTCGCGGCGCCGGGCCAGCAGGTGATCAACGCCGTCCTGCTGATCGCGATCGTCACCATCTGCGTCGTCCTCGCGGTCGACCACGAGTCGCCCTCGCAGGGCCTCTTCATCCTTCTCCTCGTCCTCGCCGCGATCCTCGGCAACCTCGTCGTCCTGCCGATCGGCGGCGCCGACATGCCGGTCGTGATCTCGCTGCTGAACGCCTTCACCGGCCTCTCCGCCGCGGCCGCCGGCTTCGCCCTCGACAACGTCGCCCTGATCGTCGCCGGCACCCTGGTCGGCTCCTCGGGAACGATCCTGACGATGGAGATGGCGACGGCGATGAACCGCTCGGTCTCCAACATCCTCTTCTCCGGCTTCGGCGGCGCGCCCTCCGGCGGTGGAGGCGGCACGGGCGAGGAAAGGCCGCACGTCTCGATCGGCGCCCAGGACGCGGCGATCAAGCTCGCCTACGCCGACACGGTCGTGATCGTCCCCGGCTACGGCCTCGCCGTCGCCCAGGCCCAGCACGCGATCAAGGAGGTCGCCGACGAGCTCGAAGCGCGCGGGGTCACGGTCAACTACGCGATCCACCCGGTCGCCGGCCGGATGCCCGGCCACATGAACGTCCTCCTCGCCGAGGCCGACGTCGCCTACGAGAACTTGAAGGAGATGGAGGAGATCAACCCGGAGATGTCGCGCACGAGCGTCGCCGTGGTCGTCGGCGCCAACGACGTCACCAACCCGGCGGCGAAAAACGACCCCGACTCGCCGATCGCCGGGATGCCGATCATCGAGGTCTCCGAGGCCCAAGAGGTGATCGTGATCAAGCGCTCCCTCAGCCCCGGCTTCGCCGGCATCGACAACGACCTCTTCTACGAACCGAACACCTCGATGCTCTTCGCCGACGCCAAAGCGGCTGCCAGCGAAATCGCCGCTGAGATTGGGAATCTGTAGCGGGTCTGGAGCCAGATTGCGCTGACCTCAGGGCGGCGCGCATCGCTGCTCGCGTCTACATTGACGAGTCCTATGTGAGAGGTCGATGGCGGCTACTGGCTCGTTCGTTGCCCTCGGTTCCGGCGGAAGAATGTCCCGCAGCTCGAGACTGACGTTCAGCAGGATCCCGGATTCCTCCTGCAGGAGTTCTCGACTTCGGACGAATTGCCGAGCTGACGGGCACGCTCTCTTCCACGGGACGAGGGATTCACGCTCTCTCGTTTGAAGCTCATCGATCTTCGCATTCTGGCCTTTACCGTCGCGGCCTGCAGGCGCTGGTGAGCGCGGCAACGGATGTGGTCTTCGTAGGAGTGGAGTGCAATCGGCCTGCCCTTCCCGATCACCTCAGCCTGCATCGGAGGCAGGCGGTCCGGGAGATGCTTCGGATCATCGAGGATCGAGTTGAGCGACTACAAGAGCACTGCCTCCTGATCGCCGATGAGGACGGAGACGACGCTGGCAGAGAGTACGACCGGCTGCGGTCGTTGAGCACAGGTTGAGTTAACGTGAGCACTTGCCCGGCCAATGCCTGGATTCCCGTCACAGGCATCTTGACTTGCGAGCGTTCGCACAAGATCCGGATGGGTCGGGTTGCCGCCCAGCTACAGTGCTATCCGTGCTCTACGCGTGGACATCGATGGCGAGACAACAACGATGGCGCTGCGGTCATGCAAGTCAAAGCCGAGGCGGATCATGGAAAGGCACTGCAGTTGAGTTCGCCTACCTGCCATCGCCTAGGTCCGTCGGTTGGGGAGGGCGCTCCTCGGTAGGGACGGGCCTATGTCGCACGAATCGCCGACTCGGAGGTCGGCTCAGACCGCAGACGTGCAGATACAAATGCGAGTTGGGCTTGGCGACACTTTCAGATTCCCCTCGACTTCAGACTCGAAGCGATGCTGGAAAAGGACCGCGAAAGCAAATGGAGCCGCCGACAGGAAATAGCGAGGGAGGGTTTGGCTGAATCGCTCACATGAGCGGTGCTGACCAACTGCGTTGGCGAGCTCGGCGGCGAGGGTGCAGACCGCTGCGGCGCCGCGCCTGGCAGGGTGCCGCTGACCGGCTCGGGTAGCTCGGCTACGAAGGCCGTGTCCAGGGGAAGGCATGGGTCTGCCAGCGGGAGGCGCTGCCGGGGTAGGGACCACGGAGACGGCGGAAGCGGTAGGCCGATCAGTTGGGAGAAGCGCTGGGCGGCGAAGGGGTTGCCTCGGGGCGGTCGACGAGGCCGAAGGGCTGGTGGAACCAGATGGTTACGTCGGGCGCGGATCAGATCAGATGAATCCGTAGGCGCCCCAGGTCTCGGGCTCGGAGAGGGGGCGGGGGCCGGAGTATTCGCCGCCGCTGAGCGGTCGCCAGCGGTAGGGGAAGTTGCGGTTGAGGTCGACGCCGTGGGCGTTGCCGCGGGTGCCGGCGGCAACGCCGGCGGGGTTGATGGTCGGGACCACGAAGAGGCGGACACGGCGCATCGGTTCCGCCTTGATCAGCCGGCGGGCGATCCGCATCCCCGCCGTCTCGTCGCCGTGGATCGCGCCGACCACCACCATCGTCAGCGGCGCGAAGCGGGGGCCGCTCTTGGAGGCGAAGATCGGCCGGTCGTGGACCGATCGGCCGATCTGAATCCGCTGGTCCGCGCGCGCAGGGCCGGCGGCGCAAAGCAGGCCGATAGCGCCAGGGCCCCGATGATCCAAAGTCGCAACCGTTCCGACACGAAGCCGGCACTCTAGGCACCCACGCGTCAAACCTCTTTTCGTAGCGTCGGCGCATGGACTCGGAGCGGGGTCAGGGGACGGTCGAGTGGGTGGGGCTTGTGCTGCTCGTCTCGGCGATGATGCTGGTGACGGTCGCGGTGGGGGTGCGGGTGCCGGGGGCGACGCTGGCGCGGGCGTTGGCCGACCGTCTCCTCTGCGCGGCCTCCCTGGCTGACGGTTGCGGCGACGAGCCGTCGCTGATCGCCGCCTACGGCACCGATGTCGGCAAGCTGGTGCGCCAACACATGCCGATGCTCGCCTTCGAGCGAGGGTCTACCGCCGTGCCAGTCGACTTCCGTCGCTGCCGCTTGAGTGCTATGCAGCGACGCGGCGGGGGAGGGCCTAATTCGAAAGACGGACGAGGGACTGCCGGTTACGGCCTTCGTCCACGTCGATCGACTGCCGCGAGGGGGAGGCGGAGCGGACCGAAGCATCGGCGTACCGACTGCTCTGGCGATCGCGCCGGCAGCCTCTACGTCCAGTACTGGACCTACTACGCCGATTCGGCGACGCTTCGCGGCGTCCCGATCGCCGGGAAGAAGGGCTACCACGACGATGACTGGGAGAGCGTCCAGCTCCGCTTCCGCCCCGACGACAGCGTCGACCAGCGCGCCTCCTCTCACCACGGCTACAACTACTTCCTCTCCGACGCCAACTGGATGTCGGATGCCGGGATCGCTTCGCACGACGGCTGGGGTCCGGAGACCCATCTCCTCCTCGTCTCCGGCGGCAGCCACGCCGGCAACGCCGTCGGCACCGCCAACATCGACCGCTTCACCCCCGGCCGCCGCGTCCACTTGGTCCCTCTTGAGCAGATCGCCCCCGAGAGCGACGCCCAGTTCGCGGTCTCCCCGCCCTGGCTGAAGCGGGTCTGGAGCGATCCCGAGTGGCAGGGGACCGACTGATCACAAGCGGGTTCGCAAGCCTCGCTAGGGTCTGCGTATCCCGGCCGACGTGTCCTCAGAGTCGAAGGCAGCGATCGCGGAAGCTCTTTCCGAGGCCCGTGAGCGGACGCTGGCCCTGGTCGAGCCGCTCGACGACGCGCAGCTGAACACCGTCTACTCGCCGATCCTCAGCCCGCTGGCCTGGGACCTCGGCCACATCGCCAACTTCGAGGAGCTCTGGCTGGTGCAGACGATCGGCGGCCGCGAGCCGCTGCACGGGGAGCTCGGCAGCTTCTACGACGCGATCGAGAACCCGCGCAAGATCCGCGGCGAGCTGCCGATCCTCCGCGACGAGGAGCTGCGCGCCTACCTGGCGGACGTCCGCGTGCGCGCTCTCGACGTATTGGACGGCATGGAGATCGGTCCCGAGGTCGAGGATCCGCTGCTGCGGGAAGGTTTCGTCTACGAGATGCTGCTCGCCCACGAGCTGCAGCACAACGAGACGATGCTGCAGCTGCTGCAACTGGTCGACGGCTACGAGCTGCCACCGGAGATCGAGACCGAACGCATTTCTCCCCGCATACCGGGGACAAGTGCGTCGGGCGAGGTCGAGATGGTCGCGATCGAGGGCGGCGAGTACGCGATCGGCGCTCCCGAGCGCGGTTTCGCCTACGACAACGAGCGCCCGCGCCACACGGTCGAACTCGACGCCTTCGAGATCGACCGAACCCCGGTCACCAACGGCGCGTACATCTCTTTCATGGAGGAGACCGGCGGCGAGCCGCCTCTGTACTGGGAGCGCGACGGCGACGGTTGGGTCGACGATGCCCGCGGCGCCCACGAGCCGATCGACCCCGGCCATCCCGTGATCCACGTCTCCTGGGAGCAGGCCGACGCCTTTGCCCGCTGGACGGGCAAGCGGTTGCCGACCGAGTTCGAGTGGGAGGCGGCGCGCCCGCGGCTCGACGGCATCGGCCATGGCTGGGAATGGACCTCCTCGGACTTCCTCGCCTATCCCGGCTTTGCAGCCTTTCCCTACCGCGAGTACTCCGAGGTCTTCTTCGGCGACGAGTACAAGGTGCTGCGCGGCGCCGCCTGGGCGACCCACCCGCGCGTCGCCCGCCCGAGCTTCCGCAACTGGGACCTGCCGCAGCGCCGCCAGATCTTCGCCGGGCTGCGCTGCGCGAGGGACGCATGACGATCGCGATCGACGTCCACCTCGATGCCGACGCGGCAGCGACGATGGCGCGCGACGTCCGTGCCGGCCTCTGCGACTTCCCGAAGGAGCTGGCGCCGAAGTACTTCTACGACGACCGCGGCTCGCGACTGTTCGAGCAGATCACCGAGCTGCCCGAGTACTACCCGACCCGGGCCGAGCGGCAGATCCTCGAGCGGCGCTCGCCCGAGATCCTCGAGACGGCCGGCCGTCCCAGCACCCTGATCGAGCTCGGCTCCGGCTCGGCGGCGAAGACCCGCCACCTGCTGAGCGCGATGCGCGAGCTCGGCAGCCTCGACACCTACGTGCCGGTCGACATCTCCGAGGAGATCACCCACCGCACCGCCGCCGAACTGGTCGACGAGTACCCGGGCCTCGACGTCCACGGCCTGGTCTGCGACTTCGAGCAGCACCTGGAGCGGATCCCCCACGGCACCGACCGGCGGATGATCGCCTTCCTCGGCGGCACGATCGGCAACCTCTACCCGCGCCAGCGCCAGGCCTTCCTCGAGCGGATCGCGGCGCTGCTCGGCCCGCACGATCACCTCCTGCTCGGCACCGACCTGATCAAGGACCGCGAGCGCCTCGAGGCCGCCTATGACGACGCCGCCGGTGTCACCGCCGAGTTCAACAAGAACGTCCTCGCCGTCCTCAACCGCGAGCTCGGCGCCGACTTCGACCTCGACGCCTTCGAGCACGTCGCCCGCTTCGATGCCGAGGCGGAGCGGATGGACATCCGCCTGCGCTCGCTCGCCGACCAGGACGTCCGGGTCGAAGGGCTCGACGGCCTCGAGGTCTGCTTCACCGAGGGCGAGGAGATGCGGACCGAGATCTCGACCAAGTTCACCCGCGAGCGGCTCGAGTCGGTCTACGCCGGCGCCGGCCTCGAGCTGCGCGGCTGGTTCACCGACGAGGCGGGCGACTACGCGCTCAGCCTCGCGGCACCTGCTGGGTGATGCAGTGGATGTTGCCGCCGCCGAGAAGGATCTCGCGCGCCGGCACCCCGACCACCTCGCGCTCGGGGAAGACCCGCCGCAGGATCGCCGCGGCCTCCTCATCGTGGCGCGGGTCGAGCAGTGGGTAGACGATCCGCGAGGTGCCGAGGTAGAAGTTGACGTAGGAGGCGGCCAGGCGGTCGCCGGCGCGGCGCGGCCGGGTTCCCTCGGTTGCGTCGACACCTTCGGCCTCCTCAGCTGAAGTCTGCAGTGGTCCGGGGGAGGGGAGCAGCACGATCTCGAACGGGCGTCCCTGGGCGTCGGTTGCGGCTTCGAGCCGCTCACGGGCGTCGCGGGAGACCGCGTGCTGCGGGTCGTCTTCGTCGTCGGTCCAGGTCAGCAGCACGACCCCCGGCCGGGCGAAGCAGGCGAGGTTGTCGACGTGGCCGTCGGTCTCGTCGGCGAAGACGCCAGCTCCGAGCCAGACGACCTTCTCGGCGCCGAGGTAGTCGAGCAGGACCCGCTCGATCTGCTCGCGCGAGAGCTCGGGATTGCGGTTCGGGTTCAGCAGACACTCTTCGGTGGTCAGCACCGTGCCCTCGCCATCGACGTGGATCGAGCCGCCCTCGAGGACGATCGGCGCCCGGTAGCGGTCGAGCGCCCTCGACCTCCAGCACCTTGGCGGCGACCCGGTCGTCGCGGTCCCAGGGGGAGTAGAGGCCGCCGTCGGTCCCACCCCAGGCGTTGAAGTGCCAGTCGACGCCGCGCCGCCCGCCCTTGCCGTCGAGGAGGAAGGTAGGGCCGGTGTCGCGCATCCAGGCGTCGTCGGTGGAGATCTCTACCACCCGCACCGCGGGTGGCAGCAGCGCCCGCGCAGTTGTCGAACTGCGCGTCGGAGACCGCCATCGTCACCGGCTCGGACGCCGCGATCGCCGTCCGCCACCGCCGCGAAAGCCTCCTGCGCCGGCTTCGCTCCCAGGCGCCAGTTGTCGGGCCGCTCCGGCCAGGCCATCCAGCAGCCGCTGTGCGGCTCGAACTCGCCCGGCATCCGGAACCCGTCTGCAGCGGGCGTCGATTTCAGCGTCAGCGCCCATTGCCCTCTATCTTGAACCAGTGGATGAGATCCGCCTGATCCGTGCCGAGCAGCCGCCCGAGTCGCCCGCCCGGACGCGCCCGCCGACTCGGCAGCCATTCCGGATCGCCGCCGTCCAGCACCGCTGGCATCCCGACCCCGCCGAGCACGAGGCCGCGCTCGAGCAGGCGATTCGCCTCGCTGCTGAGGAGGGTGCGGAGCTTGTCTGCCTCCAGGAGCTGACCCTGAGCCGCTACTTCGCCGTCGATCCGGCCGGTCCCGGAGGCAGCCGGCGCCGAGCCCGAGGAGCTGCCCGGCGGCCCGACCTTCGAGTTCGCCGCCCGCATGGCAGCCGCGACCGGCGTCCACATCCACGCCTCCCTCTACGAGCGCGCCGAGGAAGGCGACGGCCTCGGCTTCAACACGGCGATCGTCGTCTCGCCCGACGGCGAGCTGGTCGCCCGCACCCGCAAGCTCCACATCCCGGTCACCGCCGGCTACCACGAGGACCGCTACTTCCGCCCCGGCCCCGCCGGCTCCGACGCCTTCCCGCTCGTCGGCCTCGGCGATTCTCCTTGCCTCGGCCTGCCGACCTGCTGGGACCAGTGGTTCCCCGAGGTCGCCCGCGCCTACAGCCTCGAGGGCGCCGACGTGCTCGTCTACCCGACCGCGATCGGCTCCGAGCCCGACCACCCCGAGTTCGACACCCAGCCGCTCTGGCAGCAGGTGATCGTCGCCAACGGGATCGCCAACGGCATCTTCATGGTCGCCGTCAACCGCATCGGCTCCGAGCCCCCGCTCACCTTCTACGGCTCCTCCTTCATCTCCGACCCCTACGGCCGAATCCTCGCCCAAGCCCCCCGCGACGAACCGGCGGTCCTCGTCGCCGACCTCGATCTGGACCAGCGCCGTGACTGGCTGGAGCTCTTTCCCTTCCTGACGACCCGCCGTCCCGACGCTTACGGGCCGCTCACGGACTAAGGCGCGAGGGCGTCTATCGTCTCACCGACTTTGTCCGGCGTGACGATCGGGGTGACGATCGGCAGGGTGATGCCGCCGTCGACGAAGGCGCCTAGGCGCTCCTTCATCTGCTCGGGAGTGCCGAAGATGAACATCTCCTCGATCAACTCCCAGGGCGCCGCCGCCGCGGCGGCCTGGCGGTCGCCTGCTTCCCAAGCGCTGACCATCGGCTCGATCTGCTCGCCGTAGCCGAGCCAGCGGTAGAAGTCGGCGTAGACCGGGACGGTGATGTAGGAGGAGAACATGAAGCGGGCGAGCGGCTCGACCTGCTCGCGCTCGCCGGGGATGCAGAAGAAGCGGCAGAGCAGCTCGAAGCCGGTCCGGCGCGCCCTTCAGCTGCGCGGTCACTTTCGGCAGCCCCGCCAGCGGCAGGAAGTTGGTGAAGGCGCCGGCGGCCTGCTCGACCGCCAGCTCGAGCATCTTGCCCCGCAGCGCCGCCAGGACGATCGGCACCTCGTGCTGCGGCGCGGTTTCCAGCTTGAAGCCGGTCTCAGTCCGCTCGCCGGCCAGCGCCGGCCGCAGGAAGTCGAGCGTCTCGCGCACCTTGCTCAGCGGCTTCTCGAAGGGGATCCCGTTCCAGCCTTCGACGATCCGGTCCGAGGAGGAGCCGATGCCGAGCACGAAGCGCCCCTCCGAGGCGTCGGCGAGCGCCGCCGCCTGCTGGGCCAGCAGTGCCGGCCCGCGCTGGAAGACGCCGACGATCCCGGTCCCGAGCCGCGTCCTGCTCGGTCCAGGCGGCGCTCAGCGCCAGCGGCGTAAAGCCGTCGGGACCGGCGGTCTCGCCCGTCCAGAAGTCGGTGTAGCCCGCCGCCTCGGCGCGCTTGACCAGCTCCTCGTGGTCAGCGAGCGTCAGTCCAGGCAGCGGCAGCGTCAGGCCCCATCGGTCCATCGACAGGGACCCTATCGTCGCCCGGGCGCTCGTTGCGAACCTCGAAGCGCCGAGTCGACGACCACTGGTTGAAGAACGACTCCGCGTCCTGGGCGCTGAGCGGCCGGGTGAAGAGGAAGCCCTGGCCGTTGTCGCACTTTTTGTCGCGGATCAGCGAGAGGTCCTGCGGACGCTCGATCCCCTCCGCCGTGGTCTCGATCTCCAGCGCTTTGCCGAGCTGGACCAGGGTGTGGAGGAGGATCTCGCCCTCGCCGCCCTCGGCCAGCTGGGAGACGAAGGAGCGGTCGATCTTCAGCACATCGACCGGGAACTGGCGCAGGTGGGAGAGGGAGGAGTAGCCGGTGCCGAAGTCGTCGACGGCGATCCTGATTCCGAGGGCTTTCAGCTCGCCCAGGCGTCGCGCCGTTTCCTCGGCGTCGGTCATCAGCGCCGTCTCGGTGATCTCGATCGTCAGTGCCCCTGGGCGCAGCCCGCTTAGCTCGAGGGCGTCCCTGACGTCGGCGATCAGGTCGTCGGTGTCGAGTTGCAGCGCCGAGACGTTGACCGAGAGCGCGAGGGGGCGCTCCTCCTCCTGCCAGCCCGCGGCCTGGAAACAGGCCTCCTTCAGGACCCAGGCACCGACGTCGACGATCAGCTTCGACTCCTCCAGCAGCGGGATGAACTCGTCCGGCTCGACCACGCCGCGGCCGGGCCGGCGCCAACGGATCAGCGCCTCGACCCCGGTCGGAGTCATCGTCTTCAGGTCGAAGGTCGGCTGGTAGACGAGGAAGAACTCGCCGCTGTCGAGGGCGCTCTGCAGGTCCATCTCGATCTCCAGCCGCGACTGGGCGTCCTCCTCCATCCCCGACTCGAAGACCAGGTAGCGGCTCTTGCCGCTCCACTTACCCGGTACATGGCGATGTCGGCGTCGCGCAGCAGGTCTTCGGCACAAGAGCGGTCGCCGGTGGCGATGCCGATGCTCGCCTTGACGTGGACCAGGGACTCGCCTTTTTCCCCGAGCGCGAACGGCTCGGAGAACGCGTCAAGCAGGCGCTCGGCGATCAGCTCCGGGCCGGCCGCCAGCGAGAGGCCGTCGGCGACGACGACGAACTCGTCGCCCCCGAGGCGGCCGAGGGCGTCGGTCTCGCGGATCACGCCCTCGAGCCGTTCGGCCACGGCGCAGAGTAGTTCGTCGCCGCAGGCGTGGCCGAGCGAGTCGTTGATCGCCTTGAAGTTGTCGAGGTCGACGAAGAGCGCCGCCACCGGCTCCTGCTTCAGCCGCGTCCGGGTCAGCGTCTGCTCGATCCGGTCGAGGATCAGGGTCCGGTTCGGCAGCCCGGTGAGGGCGTCGTGGGTGGCGAGGAAGACCAGTTCCTTCTCGCGGCTCATCAGTTCATCCTGGGCCCGTTGGCGCTCGTCCTCGAAGGACTGGCACATCCGCACCAGGGTCACGTCGAGGCTGCGCTGCACCATCGCCCGGGCCGTAGCCAGCGTCTCCGCGGGAAGATCGAGATCGGCGGCGCTCTCGTCGAGCACCTCGAGGGTGGCGTCACGCCAGCGCAGGCAGCGTTTCGTCACCTCGTTCAGCGCCGCCTCACGCTGCGAGGCGAGCTGGGCGAAGATCCGCCACGACTCCTGCCCGACCTCGCGGGCGACTGCCTCGCCTTCGCCGGCCATCCAGCGGGCAACAGCGACGGTGGAGACAGTGCCGACGTCCTCGAAGCTCTCTTCGACGACCTTGGCCAGTGTCTTGCTCGATTCCGCCGAGCTGCGCATCATCCGCGCAACCACCTCGTCGGTGCGTGCACTCAGCTCCCGGCCGAGCTTCTCCAGTTCCGGCGCTCCCATGGATTGCCTCATCGGCTTGCGCCGTCCGATCACTTGAGACCTGGGCACCGATTCGTGCAGGCGTCCCCGCGAGCGGTTCCGTTAGCCTGCGGCGCACATGGGGTCCAATTCTCAGGAGGCCGGAGGCGCCGCGTCGGCGGCCAAGCCCGACCGAAACCTCGCTCTCGAGCTCGTCCGCGTCACCGAGGCCGCCGCCCTGGCCTCGGCCCGCTGGGTCGGCCGCGGCGACAAGATCGCCGCCGACCAGGCCGCTGTCGACGCGATGCGCCACGTCCTCGACTCGGTCGCGATGGACGGCACAGTCGTGATCGGCGAGGGGGAGAAGGACGAGGCGCCGATGCTCTACAACGGCGAGCAGATCGGCGACGGCAGCCCGCCGACCGTCGACATCGCCGTCGACCCGCTGGAGGGGACGCGGCTCTGCGCCCTGGGGATGCCCAGCGCGATCGCCGTCATCGCCCTAGCCGAGCGCGGCACGATGTTCGACCCCGGCCCCTGCGTCTACATGGAAAAGATGGCGGGCGGCGAGGAGATCGCCGACCTGCTCGACCTCGACCGGCCGCTACCGGAGACCTTGAAGCTGATCGCCGAGCGCAAGGGCGAGTCGGTCGGCGACGTGATCGTCGTCATGCTCGACCGGTCGCGCCATGAGGAGGCGATGCGCGAAGTTCGCGAGGCCGGCGCCCGCATCCGCCTGATCACCGACGGCGACGTCTCTGCCTCGCTGCTGGCGGTGAGCGAACGCTCACCGGTCGACCTGCTGTGGGGGATCGGCGGCACCCCGGAGGGCGTGATCTCCGCGGCGGCGCTGAAGTCGATGGGCGGGCAGCTGATCGGCCGCCTCTGGCCGCGCAACGACGAGGAGCGCTCGGAAGCCGTCGACGCCGGCTACGACCTTGATCGCATTCTCACCGCCGACGACCTCTGCTCCGGCGACGACGTCTTCTTCTCCGCCACCGGCGTCACCGACGGCGACGTCCTCCAGGGAGTCCGCTACCGCGGCCCCGGCGCCACCACCGAGTCGTTGGTGATGCGCTCCCGCTCGGGCACGGTCCGTCGCGTCCACGCCCGGCACGACCGGAGCAAGCTCCGAGAAATCATCGGCGAGAGATACGGCTGAATTCCTCGCACTCCGGGTAGCCGGAGGGCGTGATCGCCGTTGCCGGCTCGACCGGCTATGTCGGCGGCCTCCTCTGTAAGCAGCTGCGAGAGGAAGGACGTCAGGTCCGCGCTCTGGCGCGCGACCCCGATCGCGCTCGGGTTCTGAAGGACGCCGGTTGCGAGGTCGTTCGCGCCGACGTGCTTGAACCCGAGAGCCTCGGCCCGGCCCTGGCCGACATCGAGGTCGCCTATTACCTGGTCCACTCGATGGGCCGCGGCTCCGACGGCGACTTCGCCGAGCGTGACCATCGCGGCGCCGAGAACTTCGCCGCCGCCGCGGCATTCGCTGGAGTCAGACGGATCGTCTACCTGGGCGGGCTGGGGGAGGGCTCGAAGCACCTCGACAGCCGCCATCAGACGGCGGAAGCCCTGCGCCGCGGCCCGGTCCCCGTCGTCTACTTCCGCGCCGCCGCCGTGCTCGGCGCCGGCAGCGAGTCGTTCCGCACCGCCTTCTACCTCGTCCGCCGCCTGCCGGCGATGGTCACCCCGCGCTGGGTCGTCACCCGCACCCAACCGATCGCCGTCGCCGACGCGGTCGCCTATCTCGCCGCCGCCGCCGACCTCGAGCTGCCGGTCGAGCGGGAAATCGAAATCGGCGGTCCCGACGTCACCACCTACGGCGGCATGATCGACGAGTTGGCCCGGGCCCTGGGCCGCCGGCCGCCGCTGCGGATCACCGTCCCGCTGCTGACCCCGTTCCTCTCCTCGCTCTGGATCGGGCTGGTGACGCCGGTCGACTCCGGCGTCGCCAAGCCGTTGATCGAGGGCCTCGCGACCGAGACCGTCGTCACCGATCCGTCAGGGATGGAGATCTTCCGAGGCGTCGAGCGGACGCCGCTGCGCGAGGCGCTCGCTGCCGCCCTGGCCGAGCGCGACTAGCCCTTCGCTCGCTGCTGCTCCTCCCGCGCCACCGCTTCGCCGACGTAGGGGACGAGGAGTTCGTAGGTCAGGTCAGGCAGCAGCTGCGGCAGCTCGGTGGCGCGGCCGAGGAAGATCTCCTCGTAGATCCGGGCGAGGATCGCGCCGACCGCGAGTTTGGTCGCGCTTGCGAGCTCCGGGCTGGGCCCGTCCTCGCCGATCCCGTCGTCGAGCAGCTTGGTGAAGCGCGCGTATTCGGTCTGAAAGACCTCGCGGAAGGCGGGGCCGAAGGTGCTGGCCTCGACCATCGTGAAATGGGCGGCCTCGGGATTCGCGGCAAACCACTCGAGCGTCGCTCCCAGTGCCTTGCGGACCCGCCCCGGCCAGGGCCCTTCCTCCGCGTAGACGGCCTGCACCCGTTGCTCGAGCTCGTCGAGCAGGGCCTTGTGAGCGGCCAGCATGCAGTCGAGCTTGTCGTCGAACAGTTCGTAGAAGCTCTCGCGGCCGACTCCCGCCTCGCCGAGGATGTCGGCGACGGTGGTCGACTCGAAGCCGTTGGCGACCGTGACCGGGACGACAGCGGCCAGCAACCGTTCCCGCTGGGAGCGCTCGACGAGCTCGCGTGGAAGCCCGTGCCGCCCCCGCGGCAGCCGCCACTGACGCAGGTCCTCCTCGGGGTTATCGCTCACTGCGATGTCGCACCGCAGATCTCAACGTCACGGGCGAGGCGGGACTGCTTCAACGCCTCCTCATGGCCACCGTAGGGGCTGACGGTCAGGTAGACGATCTCCGGCAGCAGGTCGGGCAGCTGCTCGAGCCGGCCGCTGGCGATCTGGTTGAGGATCAGGACCTGGGCCTGACCGAAGGCGAGGCGAGGATCGGTGTGCGCCGGGGCGCCGTCGCCGTTGCGGCTCCAGAGCGCCTCCAGCGCCGGCACGGTGGCGCGGCGGTAACGCTCGACCGCGCCTGGGTCGACCGCCATCGCGTCGCCGGTCAGCACCTGCGCCAGCCCGGGTCGCGCCGCCATCGCCTCGAGCACCGCAGTCGCGGCGCGGCGGGCGGCGTCGCCCGGCGGGTCCCCGGGGGAGTGGGCCGCCGCCGCGACCCGCTGCATCTCGGCAAGGCAATATTCGTTCGCCGCGTCGAAGCAGGCCCGCTTGTCGTCGAAGTGCTTGTAGAAGGTCGTGCGGGAGATGTGCGCGCGGGCGACGATGTCGGTGATCGTGGTCGCCGCGTAGGTCTTCTCCGCGCAGCTCTCGATCATCGCGTCGACGATTCGCCCCCTCTGTGACTGGTTGTCCATTTCGCCTCAGAAACTAGGTTCTAGATCGCTGCCGGATGTTGCAGAACTCCAATGTTTTTCCATCATTCTGGATTGTCCCAGTCAGAGTGTCCACCTGTCCAGAGGGTTTGCCCTGCGTGCTGCAAGAAAGTGTTCGTTTGTCGATCACTCGTCCGAGGACTGTTCTTGGTGGCCCCAGCCGCCGATAGAGCAATCGGAGTGGCGCAGAAATCGAAATCGGCACGGGCGGCGTGGGCCGCATTCACCGGCCCTGAAGGGTCGCGGGCAGTCGCGCTGCCTGGCGCGTTTGCCGTGCTGGCGCTGATCCTGCTCGTCTACGACCACCTCCAGCAACGCATTCCTCCCCTTGTCTTTTGGCTCTGCGTGGTGCTTATCGCCTGCGTTTTCGTCTGGCTGGTCGAGACCGCCCGCAGGCAGAACAAGGTCCTCGTGGTGGAACAGGAGCGCGCCACCCGCGATCGGGTCACCGGTCTGCCCAATCGCGAGGAGCTGCTGGTCGACCTGCGGCGCTCCGTGTCGAGTCCCGGGGGTCGCCAGACCTTGATCGTCGTCGAGCTCGAAGGCCTGCAGACTTATTACGACGCTTTCGGTGATGGAGCGGCGAACCAATTCGTCGCCGAAATCGCGGGCAGGTTCCTCGATTCGGTCTGGACGGTTGGTGGCGCTGTCTACCGCATCGACGTGCAGCGGTTCGCCGTCCTCGCCCCGGCCGAAAGCCATATCAACGGCGAGTTCCTGCTCTCTCGCACCGGTTCTCTGGAGGTCGAGGGGTTGATCGGCCGCGCCTACGGAGAAGTCGTCCTTCCGGCGGAGCTCAGCGATCCGGAGTCCGCCCTGCAGCAAGCCGGACAGAGCGTCAGCGCCTACAAACAGCGGCACCAGCGCTCGGCCCGCCGCCAGGCGCATGCGGTCCTGATGTCGGTTCTCGCCTCCCGCCGACCCGATCTGCGCGAACACCTTCGCACCGTCGCCTTCCGTTCGATCTCGATCTCTCGACGGCTCGGCCTCGACGAAGCGACGATCGACGATGTCTTCCTCGCCGCCGAGCTGCAGGACATCGGGCTGCTGACGGTGCCGGAAGCGGTGCTGGAAAAAGAGTCGGCGCTGAACCCGACCGAGATCAAGCTGATCCGCAACCACCCCGTGGCCGGCGCCAAGATCGTCTCCGCGGCTCCCGGGCTCTCCAGCGTGGCGGAGACGATCGCCGCGGTCTCGGAGCGCTTCGACGGCAGCGGCTACCCGGAGGGACTCTCCGGCGAGGACATCCCGGTCGGGGCCAGGATCATCCGCGTCTGCGTCGCCTTCGCGGCGATGACCTCGAAACGGCCCTACCGCCAGCCCCGCACTCAGGGAGAGGCACTGACCGAGTTGCAACACGGCGCCGGGACGGAGTTCGACCCAAGGGTCGTGGAGGCCCTTGTCGCCGACCTCGCCGAGGAGGGCACCTTCGCTACGGAGAGCTCGACGCCGGTGGATCAGGTTGCGGTCGCACCGGCGCAACCGGCTCCGGAGTAGTTCCCTTCTTCTCCTCGCAGCCGGCGCACCCGCCCTTGTCCTCCGCGTGCCGGTAGGGCATTTCGCCGGTCTCGTGATACTCGAAGCGCAGGGAGTTGATCACCGCTCCGGCCATCAGCGCCAGGCTGAGCACGTAGAACCAGAGCAGGGCGATGAGGATGAAGCCGAGGGTCGAGCCGAAGCGCGAGAGGCTGGACACGTTGGAGAGATAGAACGGGAAGAGCCAGTTGGCGATCCCGGCGCCGAGGGTGACGAAGAGCGCGCCCGGCCAGACCGCGCGCCAGGGCATGTGCCCTTTGGGGACGGCCCAGAAGATCACGCAGCAGATGCCGAAGGTGACCAGCAGCGCCGCGCCGAGCAGCAGGATCGTGTCGATCGCCTTGATGTCGGAGAGCCCGAGCGGGAGGCGGTCGGTGCCCGAGAGGAGCGTGCTCTCCACCGTCGGCACGAAGATGCTGGCGGCGATGAAGAGCAGGACCACGACCAGCATCGCGAAGGAGAAGCGCTTCTGTTCGACCCAGCCGCGGCACTCGACGTGGTAGATCCGGCAGAAGGCGGTGTCCATCGCTCCCCAGAAGGAGGCGCCGATCCAGAGCGAGCCGGCGAAGGCGGCGATCCCGATCGTCGCCGTGTTGCTCTCGATCCGCTGCAGGGCGTCGGTCAGCGTTTGCTGCTCGACGTTGGGGAAGAGGCGCTGCAGGTCGGCGAGGACGCTGGTCTCGACTCCCCCGATCTTCAGCACCTGGCCGAAGATGAAGAGGACCAGCAGCGCGAAGGGGAAGACCGCCAGCATCAGGTTGTAGGCGACCATCGCCGAGAGCCCGGTGACGTTCTCGCGGTAGGCGCGCTGCCAGAAGGCGCTGAGCCAGGGGGTCGGTTGGCGGAAGGAGTTAGGCATTGACTTCACAAACTGAAGCGGGTACCATGCGAACAGGCGTTTGACGTAGATGACGCCGCCCGCCAGGGCACAATGACGATGTAGACGCTACTTCGCGGACCACCTGTCGGGTCCGCTTTTTGTCGGTACAGCGCGACTTTCGGCTCGCGACGGTATTTCATCGCCAGGACTAAACATCGAGCGCAAGGGAACGAGTAAGAACGGATGCTGGTAGCTGAGCTTCAGGAACTGGACGAGGTAAAAAACCTCATTAACCGCGGGCAGCAGCTCGGCGTGCTCACCTTCGGTGACATCGCCTCTGCCGTCTCCGAGGTCGATCTGGACGAGTCTGACGTCGAGGACCTCTACGGCCACCTCGAGAAGTCGGGGATCGAGCTTGTCGAGGATATGGATCCGGCGCAGAAAGCCGCGGCGGAAGCGCTTCCCGCGGACACCGGCAAAAAAGGCCGCCGGCGCCAGAAACAGGCGCTCGACCTGAAACCGGACATGACCACCGATTCCTTGCAGTTGTTCCTCAAGGACATCGGCAAAGTCCGCCTGCTGACCGCCCAGGAGGAGGTCGAACTCGCCAAACGTATCGAGCGCGGCGACCTCGACGCAAAGCAGAAAATGGTCGAGTCGAACCTGCGACTGGTCGTCTCGATCGCGAAAAATTATCGGAACCAAGGCCTGCCCTTCCTCGATCTGATCCAGGAGGGGACGCTGGGCCTGGTCCGCGCGGCGGAGAAGTTCGACTACCGCAAGGGGTTCAAGTTCTCCACCTACGCGACCTGGTGGATCCGCCAGGCGATCGCCCGGGCGCTCGCCGACAAGGCGCGGACGATCCGGATTCCGGTCCACGTGGTCGAGAAGCTGAACAAGATCGGCCGTGCCGAGCGCAAGCTGGTCACCGAGCTGGGCCGCGAGCCCACCCCGGAGGAGATCGCCGAGGTGACGGGGATCGATCCCGAGGAGGTCGACTCGATCAAGCGCTCCGCCCAGGCTCCGGTCTCGCTGGAGAAGCCGGTCGGCGACGAGGAGGAGTCGGAGTTCGGCCAGTTCATCGCCGACGAGAAGGCCGAGTCCCCGTTCGACCGGGCCGCTGACCTGCTGACCAAAGAGGCGCTGAAAGAGGCGCTCGAGAACCTCTCCTACCGCGAGCGTCGCGTGCTCGAGCTTCGTTACGGGCTTGGCGGCGAGCATCCGCGGACCCTGGACGAGGTCGGGCGCACCTTCAACGTCACCCGTGAGCGGATTCGGCAGATCGAGAATCAGTCGCTGAAAAAGCTGCAGAGCTTGGGCGAGGCCCAGAAGCTCCGCGAGGTCGCGTAAATCGAAGTTCTGGTTGGGGGAGGGGAACGGATGCCCCTCTCCCAAAGCCCGTCGCGCAGCTAAGCGAACTTATGCTGCCGGCGTGACTTCTTGAGCCTTTGTGAGAGGGGCATCCGTTCCCCTTGCCACCGGCTTTGCATCTGACTTCTCACGGTCAAGTCATCTGTCCGTCCAGCCGATACAAGGCGGGATGTTTGACATTGACAAAGCCCTGCGGACTCTTGTGGAGCGGGAGGGGTCTGATCTTCATCTGAAGGTTGGTGCTCCGCCGATCGCTCGTATGCAGGGCGAGCTCCTGCCCCTGGAGGGGTTCGGGGCCCTGGTCGGAGAAGACCTCGAGGGGGCTCTCCAGCACATCGCCGAGCAGCGTTCGCTCGAGGAATTCGCCGAGGACGGTGAGGCCGACTTCTCCTATGCGGTGCCCGATCTCTCGCGCTTCCGGGTCAACGCCTTCAAACAGCGCGGGTCGATCTCGATCGTCTGTCGTGCGATTCCCTTCGAAATCCGCTCGATCGAGGAGCTCGGCCTGCCCGACGTGGTCCGCGACCTGGCCGAGGAGCAGCGTGGGATCGTGCTCGTCACCGGCACCACCGGCTCGGGCAAGAGCACGACTTTGGCGGCGATGATCGACCACATCAACCGCACCCGGGCCAACCACATCGTCACCCTCGAAGACCCGATCGAGTACCTGCACGAAGACAAAACCTCGATCGTCAACCAGCGCGAAGTCGGGGCCGACACGAAGAGCTTCGGGCGGGCGATGCGCCGCGTCCTGCGCCAGGACCCCGACGTCATCCTGATCGGCGAGATGCGCGACGAGGAGACCGTCCGCACGGCGCTCTCCGCCGCCGAGACCGGGCACCTCGTCTTCTCGACCGTCCACACGCTCGACGCGACGGAGACGGTCAACCGGATCATCGACTTCTTCCCGCCGCACCTGCAGCACCAGGCGCGGGTGATGCTCTCTTCGACCCTGAAAGGGGCAATCGCCCAGCGGCTGGTCCCCGACATCACCGGCGAGGGGCGGGTGCCCGCCTCGGAGATCCTGGTCGTCACCGGCCGGGTCCAGGACCTGATCCTCAACCCCGAGGAGACCGGCAAGATCACCGAGGTCATCGCCGAAGGCGAGTACTACGGAATGAGGACCTTCGACCAGTCCCTGCTCAAGTACACGATGGAGGGCAAGATCTCTGAGGCGGTGGCGATGGACTACGCCTCGAGCCCGCACGACTTCAAACTGATGCTCTCCTCCGGCGGCGAGCGTGCCAGCGGCATCGAGCAGCTGCAGAGCGCGCAGCCCGATGAGGCGGTGCCGGCCGGATGAGGGACAAACTCAACAACGACCCGCGCTACCAGATCGGCGCCGTCGTCCTCCTGCTCATTTTCGGCTTCGTGATCTTCACCCAGATGGGCAAAGGCGGCGAAGAAGAAGAAGCGGCTGCGCCGACCGAAGCGACGGTCTCGGTCGAAGGCAGCGAAGCCAGCGGCACCGCGGTCGGAGCAACCCCCGGCGAAGCGGTCGAAGCCGCCGCCGAACAGGCGCTGCAGGCGACCGTGCCGCCGGCGGCCGCCGTTTCCGCGGTGGTCCCGCCTCCGCTGCCCGACCCGGTCGAGGCTGCCTACAAGGGGGGCAAGACCGTCGTCCTGCTGCTCGTCCACGACGGCGGGATCGACGACCGCTTGGTCGCGAAGTCGACCAGGGCACTCTCGTCCTTCCCCGACACGGCCGTCTTCATCGTCCCCGCCAAGCAGGTCGCCCGCTACGGCGCGATCACCCTCGGCGTCGAAGTCGCACAGGTGCCGGCGCTGATCGTCGTGCGGCCGAAGCGGCTCAGCGACGGCGTCCCGCAGGCTTCCGTCAGCTACGGCTTCCAGACCCCCGAGGGGATCGCCCAGGCGATGCGCGACGCCACCTACGACGGCCCCGAAGCCACTTACTACCCGGGCTGAGCCGATGCCCGTCGACCAGCGAGCAGAGCAGATCTTGTCGTCGATGCCGGTGGCCTCGGACTTCGCCGCGCCCGCCGCGGCGCCGGAGCCCAGCGAGGTGCCGGGCCTGACCCGGCCCCTGCACCGTGGCCACTCGCGGGGCTTCACGATCGAGGTTGTCGTCGAGCTCGGGTTCGCCAGCCGCGAGGCCGCCGACCGGGCGATCGAGGCGTCCCGCGCCAACGGCAAGTCGCCCGAGTCCCAGCTGTTGTCGGAAGGGGTACTTACCCCCGAGCAGCTGGCCCGCGCGATCGCCGAGCGCTACGGACTTGATTACGTCGACCTCTCCGCCTACCAGGTGGACTTCGGCGCCGCCGCCCTCTTCCCGGTGACGATGGCCCGCCGCTACAAGGCGGTGCCGGTCGGCTACATGGATCAGGAAACGCTGCTTGTTGCGGCCACCGACCCGGCGAACGTCCTCGCGGTTGACGACATCCAGATCGCCACCGGCCTCGACTGCCGGATCGCCGTCGCCTCCGAGGAAGACGTCGAATCGTTGCTCTCTCGCCTGGGGACGCTGCAGAACGCCGCCACCGACGCGATCATCGAAGAGCACGACTCCGAGGAAGCCGAAGAAGAAACGGCGGCCGCCGCCGCTGCCGAAATGCAGGCCGGCTCCGAGGACGGGCCGGTGATCAAGCTCGTCTACAGCCTGCTCGCCCAGGCGGTGGGGGAGGGGGCCTCCGACCTTCACCTCGAGCCCGAGGAGGACGAGCTGCGGGTCCGCTTCCGGATCGACGGCGTGCTGAAGGAGAGCGCCCACGTGCCGAAGCGGATGATCGGCGCGGTGATCTCGCGGCTGAAGATCATGAGCGAGCTCGATATCGCCGAGAAACGGGTCCCGCAGGACGGGCGCGTCGGCGTCAACGTCGAGGGTCGCCGGATCGACCTGCGGGTGACGACGCTGCCGACCCAGCGCGGCGAGGGGGCGACGATCCGAATCCTCGACGAAAGCAACTCGCAGCGCTCGCTCGACGACCTCGGGATGGACGGCTCCGCCCGCGCCACCTTCGAGCACGCCTTTCGCCGCGCCTACGGCGCCGTCCTCGTCACCGGCCCGACCGGTTCGGGCAAGAGCACGACCCTCTACGCTGCGCTGCAGGCGCTGAACCAGGTCGAGAAGAAGATCATCACGATCGAGGATCCGGTCGAGTACCGGATCGCCGGCGTCAACCAGATCAACGTCAACCGCAAGGCGGGGCTCGACTTCGCCAGGGGCCTGCGCTCGATCCTGCGCGCCGATCCCGACATCGTGATGGTGGGCGAGATCCGCGACGCCGAGACCGCCCGGATCGCGATCGAGGCTGCGCTGACCGGCCACTTGATGCTGTCCACGCTGCACACCAACGACGCCCCCGGCGCCCTGGCCCGGCTCTCGGAGATGGGAATCGAGTCCTTCCTCACCGCCTCCTCGGTCGACTGCGTCGTCGCCCAGCGCCTGGCCCGCAAGCTCTGCCCCCACTGCAAGGCGCCGAGCGTGATCCCCGCCACGGCGATCGCCGAAGCCGGCCTGCGCACTCCGGGAGACATCGAAGGGGCCGAACCGGTCGGCTGCAGTCGCTGCGGCAACAGCGGCTACAAGGGCCGGGTCGGGATCTACTCGGTGATGAGCTTGAGCGAGCGGCTGAAGGAGATGACGATCGCCGGCGCCCCCGAGCCGGAAATCGGCGCCGTTGCCCGGGAAGAGGGAATGCTGACCCTTCGTGAGGACGGTCTGGCGAAGATCCGGGGAGCCCATACCAGCCTCGAGGAGGTCCTCCGTGTCACCGCCTGAGTTCGACTTTTCCGAGGTGCTGCGGCAGATGGTCGCCGCCCGTGCCTCCGACGTCCATCTGACCGCCGGCTTCCCGCCGGCGATCCGCGACAAGGGCCGGATCCAGCCGATGGAGGGCTTCCCGGTGCTGAACGCGCAGCAGACGCGCGAGGTCGTCTACGGGATCCTCAACGACGACCAGCGCAAACGCTTCGAGAACGGCAAACAGCTCGACTTCGCCTACGCGATCCCGGGCGTCGCCCGCTTCCGCGTCAACTGCTATCTGCAGCGCGGCTCGGTCAGCGCCGCCTTCCGCCTGGTCCCGCAGGAGATTCCCTCGCTGGACTCGCTCGGTGTGCCGCCGGTGCTGGAGGAGCTGACCAACAAGCCGCGCGGCTTCGTCCTCGTCACCGGTCCGACCGGCTCGGGTAAGAGCACGACCCTGGCGGCGATGATCGACCTGATCAACCGTCGGCGCGAGGATCACATCCTGACGATCGAGGATCCGATCGAGTTCCTCCACCACCACAAAAAATCAATCGTCAACCAGCGCGAGGTCGGCGCCGACGCGCCCGACTTCTCACTCGCCCTGCGGGCCGCCCTGCGCCAGGATCCCGACGTGATCCTGGTCGGCGAGATGCGCGACCTGGAGACGATCTCCACCGCCCTGACCGCGGCTGAGACCGGCCACCTCGTCTTCGCGACCCTCCACACCCAGTCGACCTCGCAGACCGTCGACCGGATCATCGACGTCTTCCCGCCCGAGCAGCAGGGGCAGGTGCGGACCCAGCTCTCGATCGCCCTGCAGGGGATCGTCACCCAGCAGCTGCTGCCGACTGCCGACGGCGCCGGCCGGGTGGTCGCGACCGAGGTTCTGGTCCCGACCCCGGCCGTGCGCAACCTGATCCGCGAGGGCAAGACCCACCAGATCTACGCCGCCCTGCAGACCTCCGGCGCGGTCGGGATGCAGACGATGGACGCCGACCTCGTCCGCCTGGTTCGGGCGGGGAAGATCACCCGCAAGCTGGCCGAACAGCGTGCCTCGGTCCCCGAGGAGCTGAAACGACTGCTGGGCGGCACGGCCGCTGTTCCTGGCGTGGCCGCCGGCAACGGTTACGCCTCCGAGCAGCAGCCCGCTCCCGTCACCCCCGACTACACGGGCGGGGCGTAGGTCATGGCCGCCGCCGCACACACTTTTTCGTTTCGGGCGATGGACCTCGCCGGGGTCGCCTCCGCGGGCGAGATGGACGGCGACTCGAAGGCGCAGGTATCAGAGCAGCTGCGCCAGCGCGGCCTGATCGTCCTCGACGTCACCGAAAAATCCCAGGCGGTGAGGATCGAGGAGGTGTTGACCCGCTGGCAGGGGGTCGATATGCGCGCCCTGGCGGTCTTCTCGCGCCAGTTCGCGACCCTGGTCGCCTCGGGGATGCCGATGCTGCGGACCCTGCTCACGCTGGAGGAACAGACCGAGGAAGAGAAGATCAAAGTGGCCGTCGCGGGAGTGCGGGCCGACGTCGAGGCGGGCAGCTCCCTGGAGCAGGCGATGGAACGCCACCCGAAGGTCTTCGACCGCCTGTTCCGGGCGATGGTGCGCTCCGGCGAGCAGTCCGGTCGCCTCGAGAGCGCCCTCGACCAGATCGCCTTCCAGGTCGAGAAACAGGACGCCCTGCGTCGCCAGGTGAAATCGGCGCTGATGTACCCGGCGCTGATCTTTGGCTTTGCGGCTGTGGTGCTGGTCGCGATCGTCGCCTTCGTGATTCCCGTCTTCGCCAAAATCTTCGAAGAACTCGCAGAAGAACACCCCGACGAATCCTCGGCCCTGCCGCTGCCGACCCAGATTTGTGTGAGCGCTTCCAACGCCATAACCGGCTACTGGTTCGTGATCATCCCAGTCCTCGTCATCAGCATCGTCGCCTTCTTCAAATGGAAGAAAACGGACGGCGGCAACAAAATCTGGGACCGGATCAAATTGAAGTTCCCGTTCAAGATCGGCGACGTGATCCAGAAAGTCGCCCTGGCCCGCTGGTCGCGGACCTTTGCCGGCTCGGTCTCGGCCGGCGTGCCGATGCTGCAGGCGATCAAACTGACCGGAGAGACCTCAGGCAACACCGTCGTCGAGCAGGCGATGGAAGACGTCTACGCCTCGGTCAAGCGCGGCGGCAGCCTCGCCGCCCCTATCGAGGCGAACGGGATCTTTCCGCCGATGGTCGGCCACATGATCTCGGTCGGCGAGGAGACCGGTCAGCTCGAGAACATGCTGAGCAAAGTCGCCGACTTCTACGAGGCCGAGGTCGACGCCAAGGTGAAGGCGCTGACGGCGCTGATCGAGCCGGTGATGATCATCTTCGTCGGCGGCATCGTCGGGTTCATCGTGATCTCGATGTACCTGCCGATGTTCGCGATCTACGAAAAGATCCGCTAAGCAGCGGACGTTCGTCCGGCGTGCGCTCGCGATTTTTGGGTGCGGACCGCCTCCTGGCTCACCACTTTTGGGTGGGGATGTCCTCACTTTTAGGAGGCATTTCCATTCCGGCTCGCATTAGGCCATACAGCGCTAAAGGTGCTCCGCCAGAGGCCGATGAGGTGGGTGCAAATGAAGCCAGTGCCTCGGTGCCGCAAGGCCTTTGACCCCGGGCTCTGGCGCAAACGATAGGAACCATGGAGGTACCTATGTTGCTCCAGAATATCCGGGCAAAGATTGGAGCCCGGCTCAACGGCGACAGCGAGGCGGGGTTCACCCTGATCGAGCTGCTCGTAGTCATGCTGATCCTCGGCATCCTCGCCGCGATCGCGCTGCCTGCTTTCTTCAACCAGAAAAACAAGGCAACCGATTCGAAAGCGAAGGAGAACGCGCACTCCGCTCAGGTCGCGATGGAGACTTGCGGCACCGAAGTCACCACCGCGTACACCGGGTGCACGAATACGAAGCTGAAAGAAATCGAGAACACGCTGCCGTCGACTTCAGCGGCGACCGGCGAAAAATTCGAAGCCACTACGGTCGGTACCGGCACCTACACGGTGACGATCAAGTCGGGAACCGGAACCACGTTCTCGATCTCGAGGGCCTCCAACGGGACCCTGACCTATCCCTGCACCATTTCTTCCGCCACGGCGGACAAGGGCGGGTGCAACATCACCGGCGAAGGAACCACCGGTACCTGGAATAGCTGATCCCGCGAGTTCAGTGACCAGGAGTTCAAGGGGCGGGCTTAGGCCCGCCCCTTTTTCTAGTGCTTTCGTCCATGGATCCCGCGCCTTATCACCGAAGAGAGAGAACCTGCCGATGCGAATGAGGTCGATGACGCGCTCTCTCCGATATGCCGCTATCGCGCTCGCTCTGGGCGCCTTGGTGCTCGCCGCCTTCCCGGCGCTGGCCGCCGCCACGCCGACCCCGATCCTCACCGCGACGACCCCGGCCTCGCCGGGCACCGCGACCGAACCGCGGATCCGTGGCAACGCCGACGGAGTGATCACCTCGGTGGTCGGTTCCAACACGCGGGCCTTGACCCGTGCCATCGAACCAGGGGCAACGATCGACCTCTACACGAACGCCGCCTGCACCAGCGCTGTGGTGGCGACCGGCACCGCGGCGGAACTCGAGGGAGCGGGTATCGCCGTCAAAGTCGGCCTCGACTCGGAAACGACGTTTTACGCACTGGAGACCGGCCTCGGAGGCCCCTCCGGCTGCTCGAACGGGATCACCTACCGTCAGGTATCCACGGCGCCGGCTGCTCCCGTGTTAAACGGCGTCACCCCGGCCTCCGGCGCCAACGAGAACTTCCCCCGTCTGCAGGGCAGCGTAGATCCGGGAGCGATCGTCTACATCTTCGATACGCCGGAATGCAACGGATCTCCACGCGGTTCTGGGTCGGCTGCCGAATTCGCCGGCGCCGGCATCGAGGTCAACGTCTCCGACAACTCCACCAACACCTTCTTCGCGATGGCGACCCTGGCCAACATCCCGTCCGGTTGCTCGGTCACCAGCGTTACGTATCAGGAGGTGACTGCGTTGGGCGGCGGTGGATCCGGCGGCGGCGGCAATGGTGGAACCACCTCGCCGCCGTCCAACGGCGCCGCCAAACCTCCCGCCCCGCACATCCGGACCATTCCCGGCAACATCGCCAACGACGCGTCGCCGACCATTGTCGGCAGCGCCCCCCAGGCGGTCAAGGTGTTCATCTACACCTCTCTGGACTGCTCGGGAGGGGCGTTGTGGTCGGGCCCGGCATCCGATCTCGCCGCTGGGCTGCAGGTGACGATGGCCCCGAACACCACCACCCTCTTCTCGGCCCGCTCGGTCGACTCCGACGGCGATCGTTCGGCCTGCTCGGACCCGGTGGCCTACACCGACGACTCGATCACCCCCCGTACCCGCATCACCCTCGGACCGGGGGTCAAGACCCTCCGCCACACGGTGGTCTTCCGCTTCGCCGACATCACCGGCGGCCCCGAGACCCACTTCCTCTGCAAGGTCGACCGCAAGCCCTGGAAAGAATGCAACGCCCCCCTGAAGTTGAAGCACCTGGGTCACCGCAAGCACGTCCTAAAGGTCAAGGCCTACGACGCGGCGGGCAACCGCGAGAAGCGCCCGGTCCAGCGCAGCTTCAAAGTCGTCCGCAGTTCCTGACGTGGGTTGCGTGACAGGAGACAACATCTGAGACGCTCTGCGAATGGCAGGGGATCCAGCTGGAGAGGCGAGGGACCCGCAGGGCATGCGAGTCGTCGTACCAGGTGCAGTCTGGCGGGACAAGATTCTGCGGGACCACCCCGAGCTGGCATCTCATCTACCAGATGTGCTGAGAGCTATTGCTGAGCCGGATCGTGTTCTCCCCGATCCGGTCTACGAGGATCGTCGTCGCCACTACCTAAGTGGAGCAGGTCCCAGTCGTTGGTTGCTGGTGGTCTTAAGCTATGAGCAAGAGCCGGCGCGGGTTATCTCTGCGTTTGGCAACCGGAAGGACCCGAGGTCATGGAGCAAGTGAACATCACGATCGGCCAGGTCACCTTCGACCGCGCCGACTACGACGCCGAAAACGACGTGCTCTACCTTCACGTCGGAGAGCCTCAGGCTGCGGAGGGCGAGGAGACCCCGGAGGGTCATGTGCTGCGCTACGCGCCAGGCAGCCAGCGCATCGTGGGGCTGACCGTTCTCGGCGCCCAGCGAATCCTCGATCGCGATGGGGAACTGCGGGTGACGATTCCAGAGTCCGTCGGCGCAAGCGCCGACGATCTTGCGCCGGCGATGGCTGCCGTCTAGTGGCCACATTCCGGTCATAGCGGTCTCTGTCAGAGGAGGCCGATCGTCCGGGTAGAAGACGCGCCTTGTGGTCGCTCTAGCCCTCGTCTTCGCTTTTGTCCTCGGCCTTGTCATGGGCAGCTTCGCGACTGCGGTCGCTCACCGGGTGCCGCGGGGGATGTCGATCTGGGGGCCTCGGTCGCAGTGTCCGGGGTGCGGGGCGGAGATCGGGGCTCGGGACAACGTCCCGGTCTTTTCATGGCTTTTGCTGCGCGGTCGGGCTCGGTGCTGTGGAGCGCCAATCTCTCCTCGCTACCCGCTGACCGAGTTGGCCTGCGGGGTGCTCTTCGCCGCCACGGCGGCCGTCTATCGGGACGATCCGGCGGAAATCGCGATCGGGATGGTCTTCGTGACGATGCTGGCTGCGATCACGCTCACCGACCTCGAGCGTCGGATCATCCCCAACAAGATCCTTCTCGTTGCCGCGGTCATCTGTATCGCCATCGCCGTTCCGACGGACCCCGGTGGTTTGCCGGAGCGGGCGATTGCCGCCTTGGCCGCGGGCGGGCTGCTGTTTGCCGCCGCCCTGGCCTATCCCGCCGGGATGGGCCTCGGTGACGTCAAGCTCGCCGCGGTGATGGGCCTCTTCCTCGGCAGGGCGATCGCTCCGGCGATGCTGGCAGCCCTTGTGCTCGGCAGCGCAGTTGGTCTTTGGATGCTTGCCCGGCACGGCGCCAAAGCGCGGAAGATGGCGATTCCCTTTGGGCCGTTTCTGGCGCTCGGCGGGGTCGTCGGTCTCCTCGCCGGAAACCAGCTGCTCGATCTCTACCTCGGTACCTAACCTGCTGGCTGGGCCTTCGGCGGCTTGGTTTCGACCAGGTTGACCTTCATCAGTTCGATCCGGAAGACGCGTTCGTTGCCGCCGTAGACGACCGTCTCCGGCAGGCCTTTCTTCAGCATCAGCAACTGACAGGTTTCCCCGCCTGAGACGCAGACGCCTTCGCCGAACAGGCCTTTGACATTGGAGTTGACGAGCATCAGGGCCTTTTCTTCGTCGGCGCTGGGCTCCATGAAGGTCAGGGCCGGCGTCTTCTTTGCCGGCAGTGCCGTCAGCCTCGGAACGTCGTGCCGGACGTAGGGGTCGGACTTGCTGGGAACGCCGTTGGTCGAGACCGGGACAATCCGGACGTCGATCGTGTAGGTGAAGTAGTGGGTCCTGGTTTCGGTGGTGCCCCCCGAGGTTTCGCCTCCCGACGTACCGCTAGTCGATTCTTCGGGAGCCGGAGTCGAGCCGCCGCCTTCTTCAAGGGTCGATCCTTCTTCGCCCGAGGCTTCTTCGCTCGCCGCGCCCGTGTACTGCTGCTTGAAGGGGTTGGTTGCCTGTCGGTGGCCGAGGCGCTTGCGGTAGTCACGCAAACCCTCGTTGCTCTCGGCGACGACGACCGCGTCGGCGTTCTTCGCGTTGGAGCTGGAGGCGATGGCGGGGGTCGGAGTTTTACTCGATTCTTCGCTTTCGCCGGAGTCGCCGAGCAGGATCGGAACGGCGACGATCGCGACCAAGAGGAGTCCGACGAGCGGCAGCAGATGCCGTTCGCGCAGGTCGCGGTAGAGGTCGGAGGCGAAGGCCGGAACCTTCAGGTTCGGCCCGCGGCCTGAGCTTCCGCGACCGGACGGCATCAGGTCGTTGAGCTTTTCCCTCAGCTTGTTCATCCCACTTCTTCTCCACCTTCTTCGCCGGCGCTTGACGCGACGCCGGCTACGGCTTCGGGTTCGGTCGCAGACGCACCACCGACGATCCCCTCGTCCGACGGGACCAGGTAGGTGGTGACGGCGAAGTTCGCGTCCAGATACGGAAAGCCGCTTTCGCCGTCCCCGATGAGGGAGAATCCGTCAAGGGTGATCAGGCGCCCGTCGACCGCGAGGCTCGAGTCGTTGGTGTGGATCAGGGAGTCGATCCCGTTAATGAAGTCTGCGACGTGGAAAAAGCTTCCCTTGAAGTTGAGGTTATAGGGAAGGATGCTGAGACCCGCCGGCCCGACACTGGCGCCGAGCGGGGAAAGCGAGGCTGCAAGCTCGGTCGGCGGGACGACGGCAGTCGCGGCGGCAGCTTCACCTTCGGGGGTTGGCGCAGCTTCTTCGCCGGCAGCGGGCGCCGTTTCGGGTGCGGGTTCCGGTTCGACTTCCGCAGGGGCGCTCGCTTCCCCCGAGGTTCCCAGCTCCAGGCTCTCGAATTTGACCTTGGAGCGATTGGCGACCCCGTTCAGCTGCACCAGCAGGGACGCGCTTTCGTCGCTTGCGGGGACAGCCTTGCCGAGGACTACCAGCTGCTGGTAGTTGTCTGAAAAGGCCCGGCGCGCGTTTTCTCCGGTCGCGACTTCACCCTGCGCCGCGGCAAGCGAGGACTGCAGCTCTTCGACTTCCTTGCCGAGTGAGGCAGCTTCTTCCCGCTTCGGGCTGAGCAGCAGCATCCAGAAGACCACCGCTGCGGCAGCGATCACCAGGATCGCAATCAGCGTCCGAGTCGAGCTGGAGGGGGTCATCGATTTCATTCCGTCACTCCGGCTGCGGTGGGGACGGCGTCGAAGACGGCGACGATTTCGAACTGAGCGATGAAGTCTCGCGTCTGACAGCTGCCGGTAGACGCTTCTTCGTCTTCACCGCCGCCCCCGCCTTCGGCGCCGGGGTCGAGTTTCGAAGACTGAACACCGACCCGGGTTACGCCTTCGATCTCCTTCAGTTCGGAGATGAAGCCGGCGACGGCGTCCTGGCTGCTGGCGCAGCCGAGCAGCTCGAGCGCCGGGCCGGGCGCCGAATCGCGCAGCGGGATGCTCGCCGCGCCTTCGATCGATACGTCCGGGCGGGCGGTGCCGGTGAGGTTGGTCAACCAGACGTTGTCAGGCAGGATCAGTGAAAGTTCGCGCAGCACTCGTTCCCAGTCGAAGCGGCTGGTGGCTAGGGAGGTCACCGTGGCCACCCGGCGGTCGTGGAGTTCGGCCAGGCTGGTGTAGGCGGTCAGCCGCTGGGCTTTCGCTTCGGTGGCCGCGACCTCGGACTGCAGGCGGGTGATTTCGTCCTTTTCAGCGCTGACCTGGTTGCCGGTGTCGACCAGCAGGACGACGCCGATCAGCAGCATCGCCAGCGCCCCGACGACGATGTAGGCGAGCGGGCCACCGCGCAGCTGGGCGCTGCCGTCGCGCCGTTGATCTGCGGGGATCAGGTTGACCGGACGCATCAGGACTCCAGCGCGATGCCGTAGGAGAGGGTGAGCCGGGCGGCGGTGGGGCCGTCGAAGCCCCGCAGGGCCTCCGGCACGCGGCTCTCGAAGGGAATGTGAAAGCCCGCCTGGAGCGCCTCGGCGAAGCCGGGGATCATGATCCCCTGGCCGCTGAGGATCACCTTGTCGACGGGCGCGGCGCCCTCCTGGGCGGCGTAGAAGTCAAGCGAGAGGCGCAGCTCGGCCTGCAGCGAGTCGACCCCGGTGCTGAGGACCTCGCGGGCCGCGGCGATGGTGCCGGGATCGCCGGAGATCTCGGCCAGCGGCTGCGAGAGCCCGACGTGACCCAGCCACATCCGCGCGTGTTCTGGGCTGAGGCCGGTCTGCGCCGCGAGCTGCTCGGCGAAATCGCCGAGGCCGACTGGCGCGACCCTGGTGAAGAGGCAGGAGCGGCGGCGGGAGACAGCGAGGTTCGTGGTGTCGCCGAGGTTGCAGTAGAGGGCGGCGCCCTCGGGACCGGTCGTCGCCTCGCCCTCCTCGGCGACCTCGCTGGCGATCGGGCCGGCCTCGCCGAGGGCCCTGATCAGGCCGAAGGCGGAGAGGTCGATCCCGACCGGCTGCAGCCCCGCCTTGCGCAGCGGGGCCAGCGTCGCTTCGACCATTTCGCGGCGGGCGGCGACGAGGATCACGTCGATCGTCGGGCCGGACTCCTCGGTTGCCGGCGTACCGCCGACGACCCGGTAGTCGAGGACCGCCTGGTCGAGCGGCATCGGGATCTGCTCCTGAGCCTGGAAGCGAACGGCGGCCTCCTGCTCTGCCGGGTCGTCGATCGCGGGCAGACGCAGCGCGCGTACCACGACCCGCTGGTTGGCAATTCCGAGCCGGACACGCTTCGAGAGCTTGTTGGTGGAGAAGAGGTTGCGGATGGTGTCCGCGAGGGCCTCGGGGTCGGTGACCTCGCCGTCGCGGAAGGCGCCGTCGGGCAATTGAGCGACGGCAACCTTGCCGAGCTCTCCGGACTGTCCCTTCACCTCGGCGGCGGCGATGCTGTCGCCGGCGATCTCGAGGCCCACGACGGGCTTCGCCTTTTTCGAAGTGAGTTGCATCCCGCTTAGCATCGACGGGATTGCGCGACCCCTTGAGGCGTGAACGTCAGCCTTCGGTCTCGCGACCGATCACCCAGGCCGAACCGGTCGGTTCGATGAAGCTGGGCGGCTCCAGGTAGCGCAGGCGGTCGTCATAGATGTAGTTCTTTTTGTAGCCAGAGCTCGCTACACCGCTGTTCGAGGTACCGACCGGGCCGCGGAACTTCTGCGCGATCGCACCTTCCACATTCAGCGTCCCAAGTGGGTTTCCGCAGTTGTAGTTGTCGACGATGAAGGAGTGTTTGATCGCCAGGATCGCGGCGTCGACGTTGGGGCTGGTGAGTGAGCCGCTGCCATTGGTGTCGTTCGAGCAGGGGTGGTATACGCGGACGAAGTTGTTGGCGATCAGTCCGAGCAGGGCTTCGCCGCTGCCCGCCGTGCAAGAGGTCCTGCAGATGTTGCCGTCGATAATGATGTCGTTCTCCGCGGCAATCGTCAGCTGGCCGGTGTAGGTGCCGCGAACGTAGACGTTGCCGCAGCCCGAGGTCGTTTCATAGGTCGTCCCGAACGGGGAGTATGCGGCCGAGCAGGAGCTGTTCTTGACGTAGACGACGCCGTTGGCAGGGACCGGGCCCGAGTAGAGGCCGGTGCAGCCGCCGCCGTTGCCGACGGTCATGTTGTTGCCGCTGAGGCAGATCCGGACCTGTCCGGTGTAGCGGAAGGCCGGTTCGGCGATGGTCGCCAGTTTCGAGTTCGATTCCGGCGGGACCAGGATCGGTGCCGAGGTGACTTTGGTGCCGGTAAAGGACGGGCTGCCGGAGCAGTTCGAGGTGTTCGTGTACCAGCCGGGGGATTTGCCGCCGATCTCGATCATGTCGGTGATCGAGCGGCCGAATCGCGGCGTACCGCAGACCGAGATCGTGTCGTTGGTGTGCATCGGACCTTCGATCGCGTCGCCGGTGATGAAGGAGATGATCGAGCAGAAGTCCCTGCCGCCGGTTCCCGGGATCGCGCTGTTGTTGCGCCCCTGTTCGTAGGTGAGTTCGCACTGCGAGTAGGCACCGGTTAGGGCCGTCGACGGGTTGGCATAGCCATAGGCGATCGGGTCGAGCGTCTCGAGCTGGGTGAAGTAAACGTAGTCGAGGAAGCTCGGGCGCTTGAACGAGGCGATCAGGCCAACCCGCGAGCTTTCCGAGTAGCCGTTGGAGCGGATCCGGAAGGAGCCGGACGCGGGTCCGCTGGTCTCGAGCATGCTGCCGCCCGGATTGGCGGTGCTGCATTCGGTGTAGGTGGTCTGGGTGGTTGACGGCAGCAGTTCGATCGCGTAGGTGGCGCCTTCGTCGCCCGGCACCGCCCGACGCTTGGTCGTCGAGTTCGTGTTGTTGACCGCATTTGGCGTCGGAACTCCTGCGCACTTGGTCCAGTAAAGGCTGTCGGCATAGAGGTGGGCGGCGTAGTCTTCGATTCCGGCCTTGGCCGCCTCATAGGCTTTTTTGCTGGCGATGTCGCGGCTGGTGAACGGGATGTCGCCGCGGGTTGCCGTCACTGCGACCAGGGCGAGCGACATCACGATCGAGGCGCCGATCAACGTCGCGATCATCGTGAAGCCGCGCTCATCTTGTCGGAATCTGCTCATTCGCATGGGAAGTTGACGACGCTCGAACTGGCGGACGGTGGACTGAAGCGGAGGAAGGCCTGGTTTTGGAGGATCGCCCCGCCGTTCGTGTCTGGGTTGCGGGCGTTCACTTTGAGGGCGACGTTGACCTGGACGGTCTTCGCCGCGTCCGTCGCGCTAAGCGGGGTCGTCAAAGGGGTCGATGAGACCACTCCGGAGCTACCGTACGCGTAGTAACTGAAGACAGGCGCACCGGTTTCGACTGGTGCAACGTTGGTCATCAGGGTTTTGGTGGCGCTCGCGGTGTTGGAGAAGGTCCATGATGGGGTCGAACCGCTGGTGGCCGGGTAGGTCAGCATGTTCAGGGTAGTGCCGCTGAGGATTACTTCGTGCAGCACCGGAGTCAGCGCCGCCCCGGAACCGGTCTGGTAGACGTACGCGATCGCATTGGCTCCGCTGTTCGGCTGGACCGGCGCCACCTCGGCGGCGACGCAGGCGGAGTGCATCTCGGTGACGATTTGCTGTACCACCAGCCGTGCCTCCTGGGTTGCGTGGACCCGGTTCTGGGTTCGGGTGGAGTGGTGCATGGTGGCGATGATCACCAGCGTCAGCCCGGCAAAGACGATCAGCCCCGCGGTCATTGCGGTCATCAGCTCGATCAGCGTGTAGCCGTCCTCCTGGTCGACGAGGTCGGGGCGGGTCATGGGCAGGTTCCCGTTTCGTCAGCGGTCGTGATCGACATGTTCAGCGTCATCCCGTTGGTGCTTTCGACTTTGACCGCGTTAACGATTTCGCGATAGGTGTTGGTGTTGTTACCGACCTTGATCGGCAGCGAGGCGCAGACCGAGTACTGGCTCCAGGGAAGGCCCGGGTCGGCGAGGCGGCCCGCAGTGCCGTTGGTCGTCTGGGTCGTGTATTTGCGCTTGACTTCCTGATGACTGGCGTTTTCGCAGTAGTTGTCCTTGATCACGACTTCGGCGCCGTTGTAGGGGGTGGTTTCCTTGGAGACGTTGAGGTAGAGCGGCGGCATCTGGATCGTCCGCTGCGGTGAAGTCCCGCCGTTCGGCACTGCCTGGCTGACGATCGCCAAACCGGATTGCGGGTTGTTGGCGGTACAGGTGCCAGCATAGAAGCTGTCAGCCGAGGTGAACGGGAAGAGTGGGCCGGCGGTTTTTTCGCTGAACTCGGTGCCTTCGACGGTGCCATAGAGCTTTGCCGTCGTCATCCCCGTGTTGAAGGCAAGGAAGGCATCGGTGTAGGCGGTGGCGACGTTGCCGTCGTAGCCGCGGGTAGTGAATTTGAGCGGGACGTTGCCCGGATTGTCGTAGAGCAGGTTGACGGTGTTCGTCACTTCCGGGCTGACCTTGATCTGTTTCGCCGCAGGCGCGAGGCCGTCCTGATCGACCAAGCCGGTGCCGACGCCGGTGATGGCCATCGTGTATTCGCCGGAGGCCTGTTCGAGGAAGATCAGGCAGCCGCTGGAGGTGGTGGTGCCGTTGAAGATCCCTGCACCGCTGCCTGAGACACCGATCCCGGCGGTTGCGGTCCCGGCTGCGTTCGCAGCGTTGATTACCAGGGTGCCCGCTTTCGGGTTCAGCGTCCCGGTCGGGGGCGCGATCAGACCCTGAATCGTCGGCACCTCGCCGCTGCGGGCGTCAGGCCAGGTCACTTTGGAGCTGATCTTCACGTAGTCGACGCTGGTGGTTCCCGTCCCGCAGGCGGGGTCGCTGCCCGACGTGTCGTTGATGTATTTGCCGTTCGATTCGACGGTGTAGGTAACTCCCGCGACCGTGACGGGGCGGCTCTGGGTGTATCTGTGGAGGCTCGGGACCCGCATCGCCCGCATCCGCGCTTGGTCTTCCTGGGCGATCGCATAGGCCTGGGAGCGTTTTCGCGAGTCCGCGGCGGAGCGGGCCGAGGACTGCAGGAGGGTCATCACCGCGCCGGCGACGATCACCGCGATCAGGGCACTGACCAGAACCTCGATCAGCACGAAGCCCTCCTCTTGGGATGGCAGCGCCGATTGAGCACGCGTGAGCCGCATGCTTCCCAATCGGCTGTTGGAAGCGAATTCTTTAGTCGTCTAGACGCCCGTTGGCGCCCATTGCTTCAGTAAATGAAGCCATGTAGCTACACTTCTTGAAGCGAGATCGGCCCGATCGTCGGTCTCCCTTTTGATTATGAGTGCCGAGAGCAACTCGACCTGCCCCGTCTGCAAGACCGCTGAAGTCGTCTGCGGCAAGTGGACCCTGCTGCTGATCCGCGACCTCGCCGAAGGCAGCGCCCGCTTCTGCGAGCTCGAGCGCTCGCTGGAGGGGATCAGCCCACGGACGCTGTCGCTGCGCCTGCGGGCGCTGGAGGAGGAGGGCATCGTCGCCCGCCACACCTACCCCGAGGTGCCGCCCCGGGTCGAGTACGCGCTGACGCCGAAGGGCACGGCGCTGGTCCCGCTGGTCGAGGACATGCGCAGCTACGGCATGCGCTGGTTGCTGGGCGATGCGGCCGACGCTGATGCGCGTCATCCGGCCGCCGTCTAGCTGGCGTCGCGCTGCAAGCGTTCGTGCAGGCGCAGGAGCGCCCGTGCGCGGGCGGAAGCCTGAGCCGTGCGTGACTTCCTCCTGAACGAATCCGTCAAGCGGCTCGCAACCGAGGCCGCGACGCGGCTCAGCACGCTGGTCGCGATGGGGGAGGAGATCCCCTTCGACGTCGCCGCCGACGCCGGCGACGATTCGTCCTTCTACAGCTACGTGCCGATGACCGGGCGCTACGTCGCCGACCATGCCGAGGAGCTGCGGGCGCTGCCGAGCTTCGGACCCGCCCGCGAGGCCACGGTCGAAGCCGGGGTGGCTGCCCCATACCTGGAGGAGCGTGGGCAGGGCGTGCCCGCTGATCCCGGTGCCCGCGCCGAGCTGATGCTGATTACCTTCTTCTCCGAGCTCTGGGAGGGCTCGGCCGGCTTCGCGCTCGATCGCGAGCGCCTCGAGACCGCGCTGGCGACGCTCGACGCCGAATCCCGCGGCGCCGACGACGCCGAGGTGCTGATCGTGCCGATCGTCGGCCTGAAGATGCCGATGCCGCGCCTGCAGCTTCCCCACGACGTCCGCATCGTTCGCGCCGACTCGATCGAGGCGCCGGTCGACGCGATGCGCAGCGAGGGAATGGGCCGCGCCGCCTGGGAGCCGCAGTACCTGGCGGTCGCCGAGCAGGACCACGAAGGCGACGTCGACTCCGCCCTCCAGCAGCTGCGCGAGCTGATCAGCGTGATGAGGCTCTTCCGGGGCGGCGGCATCGGGCTCGGCCCGTACGCCTTCGCCCCCACCGGCGAGGGGTGCTGGCGGCGAATCGCCACCGGCGCACCCGCGACCCGGCCCGGCGGCTACCGCCTGACCGAGGGCGAGGCAGAGGAACTGATCGAGTTCGGCACCGCGCTGGAGGCGCGACCGGACCCCGACAGCGCCCTGACCTGGGCGGTCGGCCGCTTCGAGATGGGCTGCGAGCGCCCAACCGCGCTCGAGGGGATGAGCGACCACCTGCTGGCGATGCGCGCCGTGCTCGAGGGGCATGGCCCGGTTGGGGCGTCGCTGCCGCTGCGCGCTGCCGCCCTGATCGCCGACGAGGAGATGGACCGGATCGAGGCCGGCGAACAGGTCGAGGAAGTGCTCGGGCTGGAGCGGGCGATGATGAACGGCCGTCCCGTCGAAGGGGCCGTCGAGCTCGCCGGCTGGCTCGAGGAGAACGCCCGCAAGCTGCTGCGCCAAGCGGCGCTGGGAGAGCTCGGCAACGACCTCAGCACCGTCGCCGACGAGGCCCTGATCGTCAGCGGCCTTGCCGAAGGCGACGCCGAGATCATGGTCTCGGTCGAGGAGCCCGCCGATGTCGAGCCCGAACCCGACTTCGCACCCGACCCCGAGCCGGGGGAGATCTCGATCGAAGCGCTCGAGGCCGAACCGTCAGCCGAACTTCAACTGCCCGTCGACGAAATACCGGAGGAGGAGTACATGGAGCAGGAAACCCGCATCCTGGAGCCGATCCCGGCCGAAGACGAGATCAGGATCACGGCCACCCCGTGGCTGGAGGAGGTCACCGACTCCCGCGGCGGCGAGACGATCGAATGGCCCGCCGACTCCGACCGCGACATCCAGCATCGCGAGAAGGTCGACACCCCCCGCGTCCGCCATCTCTTCCCCGTACCCGAGGATGCCGACTGGGAGGTCAGCCACCTCGAGTTCGAGTACTCGCGCAACCGCGCCCGCTGAGCCTGGCGCGTCGCATTTCGGCGTCCTCGGTCGCTCGCGTGCAGAGCACGCCACGCTCCCTGCGTCCTTGAACTGCTCGGCCAGGCTCACCGGTTCCAGCATCTCATGCTACTTTTATGTACATGAGTGAGTCGGTTGGAGTCGCAGAGTTGAGGCAGAACCTGAGCGTCTATCTGCGTCGCGTCAAGAAAGGTGAGCGACTCGTCGTTACCGATCGCAATCGACCGGTGGCGGAGCTGGGACCTGCACCGAGCACGGGTCCCGATCTCGATCGCCTGATTGCCGAAGGCCGGGTGGCGGCCCCTGTCCGATCCGGTCTGCCGGAGCCGTTGGAGTTGACCGGCAACCCCCGGGCTCTTAGTCAAGCGCTCGACGATATTCGTGGCGAGCGCTGAGTCGTGGCGGTCGTCTATGCGGACGCCTCGGCGCTGGTCAAGCTTGTCCGAGACGAGGCCGAGTCGGCTGCTCTGCGCACCTACCTCCGAGGCGCTGATCTTGTCAGCAGCGAGCTGGTCCTGACAGAGATTCCGCGAGCGGTGCGCCGTGCGGCGGCGCGGGAACCCGACCTCCCTCTCGATCTCTTGCTGCAGCGTGCCGGTGCTGTTATCGAGGTCTTGGCACTGCGGCCCCTGGATCGGACCCTTCTCTCCGTAGCGGGGGCACTAGCCGAGCCCGCCCTGCGCGCTCTTGATGCGGTCCATGTCGCTTCTGCCGTCGATCTTGATCCAATTGACGCCTTCGTGACCTATGACGAGCGCCAAGCAGCCGCCGCGCGACTCGCGGGGCTCCGGACGATGGCTCCCGTCTAACTCAGTCCACTCTTTGCTCTTCGCCCGGGACCTACGCCCGTCCCGCCGCCATCTCGACCCGCTCCTCGGCCGTGGCGAAGAGGTAGCGGTCGATCTCGGTGAGGCCGCGGAGGTCGTGAACGTCTTCGTCGAGGTAGGGGACGCGGATCACCGAGCTGGTGCGGAGCTCGCCCGCCAGGTGGTCGATGTTGCGGGCGTCTCGCTCGGCCAGGGCCTGGTAGTCGGCAAAGTTGTCGGCTACGCGGTTGGCCAGTTTGGCGTCGCCGAGCTTCTCGGCGAGGGCCTCCGGCAGGTCTTCGACCTCGGCGCGGAGCTGGTCGGCTGGGTAGTGGACCTTGTTGACGATGACGCCGCCGAAGGGGAGCTTCGCCTCAACCAGTTTGCGGTGGAAGTAGACGGCCTCGTCGATCGGCTCGCCCTGGGGGCCGCAGACGACGAGGAAGCAGGTCTCCGGATCGGCGAGGAGTTTGTTGACGCGCTTGGCGCGGGCCTGGAAGCCGTCGACCATACCGCTGAAGGCGTTGAAGAACTCGGCCAGGTCGGCCAGCAGGTCGAAGCCGACGATTTTCTTGAAGACGCTGAGGGCGACCGAGACGCCGCGGCCGGTGACCTTCGCCGCCAGCCCGGTCGGCTTCATGAAGACGCGCAGCGATTTGCCCTCGATGAACTGGGTCAGCCGTTTCGGCGCCTCGAGGAAGTCGAGCGCGTTGCGGGTCGGCGGCGTGTCGAGGACGAGCAGGTCGAAGCCACCTTCGGTGTGGAGCTCGAACAGCTTCTCCATCGCCATGTACTCCTGCGAGCCGGCCAGGGCGCTGGAGATCTGCTGGTAGATGCGGTTGTTCAGCACCCGGTCGCGGGACTCATCGTCGGGCGCCTGGCGGGCGATCAGCTCGTCGAAGGTGGCCTTGGCGTCGAGCATCATCGCCCACAGCTCCCCCTTCATCTCCACGCCCTGCTCCTCGAACAGGGCGGGCTCGACCCGGCGCGCCTCGTTGCCGAGCTCCTCCAGCCCCAGCGAGTCGGCCAGCCGCTTCGCCGGGTCGATCGTCAGAACGCAGACTTTCAGCCCCTGTGCCGCCATCCCGGTGGCGATCGCCGCCGAGGTCGTCGTCTTCCCGACTCCGCCCGAGCCGGCGCAGATGCAGATCGATTTGCCGTCGAGGACGTCGTTCAGCGAAGGCATCAGGAGAGCTTCTTAGATAGTCGCCGCGCCGCCTCGACGTCGAGCTCGGGCTCGAAGAGGAAGGGCAGCGTTTTCACCGGCGCCTCGACGCCACGCTTCAGTCGCGCCAGTTGCTGGCGCTGCGAGCGGGCGCGGCCGAACTCCGAGAGCGCCGCCCGCGCCGCCGCCCGCGAGGCCCCGTTCTCGCTCTCGGCCAGCTCGGAGAGCTTCGCGGCCTCGTCCTTCTTGAATCGTTCCGGATAGAGGCCGTTGAGGTAGACGCGGTCGACCGCGACCCCGACCTCGTCGCGCAGGTCCCGCTCCAGCGACATCGACTCGTTGACCGGCATCTCCTCTGGCAGGGCGACGATTGCGGTGCCGGTGTGCTCATGGTCGGTGATGAAGCGGTCGAGCGTCTCTGCCTGGGAGTGGATCGGGCCGACGCGGGCGATTGAGGCGAAGGTGCGCGGCGTCTGCAGGAACCCGACACCGTGTCCGGTGGCCGGGGCGTCGACGATCACCAGGTCGTACTTGCGCCCGCTCTTGACCTTGCGGTCGAGCTGCGCCAGCTCCCAGATCTTCCCGATCGTCACCAACTCCTTCAGTCCCGGCGTCGCCGCTGCCAGGTAGTTGAAGATGCGGCTGCGAAAGAGCATGTCCCGCATCGCCCGCACCTTCAGCTGCAGGAGGACGTACTCGCGCATCGACTCGTCGGGGTCGATCGAGATCGACCAGAGGTTCTCCTCCATCTCGACCTCGTGGAAGCCGACGGATGCATGATCGAAGATCCGCGAGGCGTTCTCCTGCGAAGAGACCTCGCAGACGATCGTCCGCTTGCCTTCGCCGGCGGCGCGCAACCCGAGCGCCACCGCCACCGTCGTCTTGCCGACGCCACCCTTGCCAGTGACGATTACGAGTCGCTTGTCTAAGAGATTGGGGATTGGCTGATTCCTAGCAATTTCGGCGGGGGGCAGGAAAAGCGGGGTCCCATACGAATATCCGCGCAATGGGATTTCTAAGCCGCAAGAAGCTGAAGCCTGCTCCCGTCGACATTCATGAGGAGCGTCCTATTGAGGACGAGTTGCAGGGTATGGAAGAAGCTGTGCCTTTGAGGGACGATGTGAGGGACGAGATTAGGGACGAAGCGGATCGGCCCGCGGGTCCTGTCTCCGATTCCGGGCTCCCCCTGCCGGGGGAGTCCTCGGAATCGTCGCCACCCGCGGGAGACGAGTTTGAGTCTGGGCCGTCCGAGGTTGGGGTTGAGGTTGAGCCGTCCGAGGTGGCTTCTGAGGCTTCGCTCGATTCCGACGAGGTTGAGGAGTCTCCTGAGGCTTCGGGGGATGGGCGGATGCGGGCTGTTGATCTGATTGCTCCTACTCGGTTGGATTTCCTGGCTGAGAAGGAGGCTGTCGATAAGTCGCCGGTCAAGGCTGCTGAAGTCTTTGTCTTTGCGAACCAGAAGGGTGGGGTCGCCAAGACGACCACCACTTTGAATTTGGCTGTTGCCTTTGCCGAGTCCGGTTACCGGGTGCTCTGCATCGACCTCGACCCGCAGGGGAACCTGACGATGAGTCAGGGGATCGACCCCGACAAGGTCGAGAAAAGCCTCTACGACGTGCTCGTCAACGACATGCCGATCTCCGAGATCATCGTCAAGCGGGAGATCGACATCGCCGTCGCCTCGATCGACCTGGCCGGCGCCGAGATCGCGATGAGCACCAAGATCGGCCGCGAGCGCTCACTGGAGAAAGCGCTGAAAGAGGTCGCCGGCGATTACGACTTCGTCTGCATCGACACGCCGCCCAGTCTCGGGCTGCTGACGATCAACGCGCTCACCGCCGCCAACAAGGTGATCGTCCCGGTCCAGTGCGAGTACCTCTCGATGCGCGGGCTGGTCCAGCTCCAGAACACGCTGAAGATGATCCAGGAGAACCTCAATCCCGACGTGCGGATCGAGGGCATCCTGCCGACGATGCTCGACTCGCGGACGATCCACGCCAAGGAGGCGGTGGAGATCCTCGAGGAGAACTTCGGCGACCTCGTTTTCCAGTCCCGGATCAAAAAGGCGATCAAATTCGCCGAGGCCCCGGTCAAAGGTGCCTCCGTGCTCAAGTACGATTCTGGCTCGAGCGCAGCGAACTACTACCGGGAGCTGGCGAAGGAGGTTCTGGCGAATGGCACGGCGTAACAAGCGCGCGAGCATGCGCGAGGGGCCGCTTTCCGACCTCTTTCGATCTACTTCTGAGGACGCTCCGGTTGATCCTCCTGAGGCGCCGAGGTACGGGCGTCAAGATCCTGCTGAGGCTAAAAAGGTGCAGGACGAAGGTGATCGGCCCGCGGGTCCTGTCTCCGATTCCGGGCTCCCCCTGCCGGGGGAGTCCTCGGAATCGTCGCCACCCGCGGGAGACTCGGATGAGGCTGCAACTCGGGCCGACATACCCCTTCAAGCTGATGAGGCTCCCGCTTTGTATGACCAAGATGAGTTGGGTTCGGGGCGGGATCTTGAGACTTCTAGTGAGTCCGCTCCGGAGCGGTTGAAGAGGGTCTTTGCTGAGGAGCCCTTGCCTCGGCGGGAGCAGTTTGTGCCGGAAAACCCTCGCTATGGGCGGGATGAGCCTGCTTATGAGCCGCCTGGGAGTGGGGAGCCGCACCAGCCGGTTATCAAGGTCGTTGGCGTTGGCGGTGCCGGCGTCAATGCTGTCAACCGGATGGTCGATGCCCGCATTCCGGGGGTCGAGTTCATGGCGGTCAATACGGATCTTCAGTCGCTGCAACTCTGCGTCGCCGACGTCACCGTCCACATCGGCGACGAGCAGACTCGCGGCCTCGGCGCCGGTGCCGATCCCGAGGTCGGTCACCGCTCGGCCTTCGAGGAGCAGGACAAGATCAAGCGCCTGCTGAAGGGCTCCGACATGGTCTTCGTCGCCGCCGGTGCCGGCGGCGGCACCGGTTCGGGTGCCGCCCCGGTCGTCGCCCGCCTCGCTCGTGAGGTCGGCGCGCTCACCGTCGGCATCGTCACCAAGCCGTTCAGCTTCGAGGGCAGCCGCCGCGGCGACCAGGCGAACAAGGGCATCGAGGAGCTCGCCGCCGAGGTCGACACCCTGATCGTCGTCCCCAACGACCGATTGCTTGACGTGCTCGACCAGCAGACCTCGATGGTCGAGGCCTTCAAGGTCGCCGACGACGTCCTCCGCCAGGGTGTGCAGGGGATCTCCGACCTGGTCACCCTGCCAGCGGTGATCAACCTCGACTTCGCCGACGTGCGCTCGATCATGTCCGAAGCCGGCCGGGCGCTGCTCGGGATAGGCATGGCCTACGGCGACGACCGCGCTGTCCTCGCCGCCGAAAAAGCGATCTCTTCGCCGCTGCTCGAGACCTCGATGGAGGGCGCCCGCTCGATCCTGCTCTCGATCACCGGTGGCGCCGACCTCTCGCTGGTCGAGGTCTCCGAGGCCGCCAAGGTGGTCGGCGAGGCCGCCCACCCCGACGCCAACATCATCTTCGGCGCCAACGTCGACGAGGAGCTCTCCGAGCAGATCTGGGTCACCGTCGTCGCCACCCGCTTCGACGGCCGCGCGCAGCCACAGCGCCGCGCCTCCGAGCCGACGATCCGCCGCACCAAAGAGGCCGACGCCGGTCGTCGCGGCCGCGGGGGCGAGCGCGAGCTCGGCATCGACGTCCCCGAGTTTCTCCCCGGCTGACGCGCGCCCCATGCGAGGGGTCGTCGCAGCCGGCCACCCGCTGACCGCTGAGGCTGGTGCCGGTGTCCTGCGCGCGGGTGGCAACGCCGTCGACGCTGCGGTCTGCGCGGTGCTGGCTTCCTTTGCGGTCGAGAGCCCGCTGACCGGGTTCGGCGCCGGCGGCCACATGATGGTCCACCGGGGCGGCGAGACGACGCTGATCGACTTCTTCGTCGCCGCCCCCGGCCTGGACGGGATCGAGCGCGGCGCCGAGCTGGTCCCCGTGCCGGTCCGCTTCGACGCCGAGACGACGCAGACGTTCTTCGTCGGCCCGGCCTCCTGCGGGGTACCGGGCACCGCCGCCGGCCTCGCCCACGCGTTGGAGCGGTTCGGGACGGTGCCGCTCGGCGATCTCGTCGGGCCCGGAGTACGCCTCGCGCGTGACGGCGCGCCGATCAATCGCGGCCAGGCCTACATCCTCGACATCCTCGCCCCGATCCACGAGCGGATGCCGGAGACGCGCGAGCTCTACGCGCCGGCGGGACGACCCCTCGGGGAAGGCGACGTCTTCCGCTTCCCGGAACTCGCAGAGGCGCTGGAGCGGTTCGGGGCGGAGGGCGCGGAGCCCTTCTACCGCGGCGAGGTCGCGGCGAGGATCAGCGACTTCGTCGTCGGTCGCGGCGGCACCCTTGGTCCCGGCGACCTCGCCTCCTACGCGGCAGTGGAGCGGCCGCCGGTAGTGGCTCCCTTCCGCGGCACCGAAGTCCTCACCAACCCGCCGCCGTCATCCGGCGGGATCCTGATCGCCTACTGCCTCGGCCTGCTCGAGCGCTTCGGTCCCCAGAGCGGGCCCGAGCAGCTGGTGATGGCGATGGAGGCGGCCAACGACCGCCGCGATCTCGCCTTCGCCGAGGCCCTCTACGAGGAAGGGATGGAGGCGGGCTTCCTCGACCCGGTCGGCCTCGACCTCGCCGCCGTCGACCTGCTCGGCTCGACCACCCACATCTCGGTTCTCGACGGCGATGGCAACTGCGCCAGCGTCACCTGCTCCAACGGCTCCGGCTCCGGGGTTCTGGTCCCAGGCACCGGCGTAATCCTCAACAACATGCTCGGCGAGGAGGACCTCAACCCGGGCGGTTTCCACAGCATCCCGCCGGGGCGCCGGGTGCCGTCGATGATGGCGCCGACGGTGGTTCTGCGCGATGGAGAGATCGTCCTCGCCGTCGGCAGCGCCGGCTCCAACCGGATCCGCTCGGCGATCCTGCAGACGCTGGTGCGGGCGATCGAGCAGGGCTATCCGGTGGGCGCCGCGATCGAGGCGCCGCGGCTGCACTTCGAGCAGGGGATCGTCCAGGCCGAGCTCGGGGTCGACACCGCGGCGCTCGCCCGCATGGAGGAGCAGGGACGGACGGTCGCCCGCTGGCCCTCGATCAACCTCTTCTTCGGTGGCGTCCAGGCAGTTGCCCGCGACCCTGCCAGCGGCGAGCTGAGCGGCGGCGGCGATCCCCGTCGCGGCGGTGCCGTCGCATACGCTGACTGACAGATGGCGGCGGGCCCTGAGATCGACTTCGAGGCGGAGGGGCTGCTCGACGAGCTCAGCGGCGGGGCCCGTGAGGCGCGGCTAGCGCTGCTCGAAGAGCTTGCCGCCGACGGCGTGCCGGTGGATGAGCTGCGGGAAGCCGTCGCCGCGGGTCGGCTTGCGCTGCTGCCGGTGGAGCGGACCCTGGCCGGGACCGGCCGCCGCTACACGGCGCGCGAGATCGCCGAGATCGTCGGCATCGACCTCGAGCAGCTGCGCCGCTTCAGCGCCGCCCTCGGCGTCCCCTACACCGATCCCGACGAGCCGCGGGGCACTGAGGCCGACCTCGGAGCGGCGCAGCGGATGAAAGCCTTCCTCGACGCCGGTCTGCCGGAGGAGGGGATGCTGCAGGTGGCGCGGACGATCGGGATGGGGACCGCTCGCATTGCCGAGGCCAACCGCGAACTGGTGATCCGCACCTTGACCCAGCCGGGCGACAGCGAGCGCGACGTCGCCCTGCGCTTCGCGGCGGCGGCCGAGGCGATGATGCCGCTGGTCGGCCCGACCGTCGTCCACGCCCTGCAGGCGAACATGCTGGAGCAGATCCGCCGCGACGTGATCGCCACCGCCGACCTCGCTTCCGGCGCGATCGGCGGCACCGCCAACCTCAGCGTCTGCTTCGCCGACCTGGTCGAGTTCACCCGCCTAGGTGAGGAGATCCCGGCCGAAGAGCTGGGCCTGGTCGCCGGCCGCCTGGAGGAGATGGCAAGTGCCGTCGCCGAACCGCCGGTGCGGCTGGTGAAGACGATCGGCGACGCGGTGATGTTCGTCTCCAGCGAGACCGCGCCGATGCTCCGCGCCGCCCTGTCCCTGATCGCCGCCGCCGAGGCCGAAGGCGATCAGTTCCCCTGGTTGCGTGCCGGGCTCTCCTGCGGCTCGGTCCTGCCGCAATCGGGTGACTACTACGGCCGTCCTGTCAACCTCGCGAGCCGTATAACCGGCGTCGCCCGTCCTGGCAGCGTCGTCGTCGATGCGGCCGTCAAAGAGGCGGCGGGGGAGGGCTTCGCTTTCACCTATATCGGCGAGCGCCGCCTCAAGGGCATCGACGCCAAGGTGAAGCTATTCCGCGCCCGACGGGAAACGGTAGATATTGATGCATGATCGTACATATTACACCCACTGTCCCTCTTCGGGGATCTAATTGAGGTTATGATGCATTATCATGCATACGAAACGGGAGATCAGCGCTGCATTCGCCGAAGCGCTTGGCGCCACTGTTCGCCGTCGTAGGAAAGAAGTCGGAGTCCGTCAGGACGAGCTCGCGTTGACGGCAGGTGTGAGCACCAGGGTCATTCATCAGATCGAGAACGGTAAACCCACCAGTCGCCTCGACAGCGTGGTACCAGTCCTTGACGCACTTGGCCTCAGTCTCGTCATTGACGATGCAGCCCAGGCGCGAGAGTAGGGGGCCGATTCGTGGCTAGCGAGGTCGGCGAACGCCTCAAGGTCTATCTCAACTCCCAGCAGGTGGGGGAGATCGAGCGCCGCGGACCCGACCGCTACCGGTTCTCGTATTCGGAGGCCGCGCTGGAGAGACAGATTTCTCCTCAAGGCCAGCTTTCGGCGTCGCTCCCACTGCGCTCCCAGGTGTTCACGCCGAGCGAGGCGTCGCCCTTCTTCGAGGGACTGCTGCCCGAGGGCGCCGTGCGGGCTGCCATCGCCCGTTCGTTTCACATCAGCGAGGGTGACGGCTTTGGGCTTCTGCGCGCGCTTGGAGCCGATTGCGCGGGAGCGGTTGCCGTTCTCGCTGTGGATCGCGAGCCCCTAATCCCAGGGCATCGGTCTCTGTTGGCCCTCAGCGACGATGAGCTTGCGCATCTCGTCCAAGACCTTCCCCGGCATCCGCTCGGGGTCGATCCGGCTGAGGCGGGGGTACGCCTAAGTCTCGGAGGGATCCAGCACAAGCTGGTGCTGGCCGGAAGACCCGGGCGCGGGTTCAGTCAGCCGCTGGATGGGGCGCCCAGCACCTGCCTGCTCAAGCCGGAGTTCGGGCAGTACCCCGGCTTGGTCGCGAACGAGGCCTTTTGCATGAAGGTTGCGCAGAGCAGTGGTCTTCGCGCGGCGTCGGTCAAGATCGTCGACGTCGGCTCCACTCCATGTCTTTATGTCGAGCGTTTCGACCGGGACGTCGATGCGGATGGCAACGTCATCGAGCGCATCCACCAAGAGGACATGTGTCAGGCCCTTGGGATTTCGCCGGTCGCCAAGTATGAGGACAACGGCGGCCCATCTGTTGTCGCGGTCATCGGCCTTCTCCGCACCCTGCGTGGGGCTTACATGGCTCGTGACATCAATGACTTCATCCGTGCCGTGCTGGTCAACTTCCTGCTCGGCAACAGCGACGCTCACGGCAAGAACTTCGCGCTGCTCTACCAGCCGACTATGGGCGTTCGCCTGGCTCCCATCTACGACGTGGTCTCGACCGCTGTGTACCCGGACGTGACCGACCGAATGGCGATGAGCATCGGCGGGACCACCGATCCAACCGAGGTTGATATGCAGACCTGGGTGCGTCTAGCGGAGGAATGCGAGCTTGGCCGAGGAATCGCCCCGATTGTACGGCGACAAACCGCGGCCGTTGTGCGGGCAGTCGGCCAATGGCGCGAAAGCGCTCAGCGCGACGGGTGGCATCGCGAGGTCATCGACGCCATCGTCGAGATCTCCCGCGGGAGAGCAGCACAGCTGTTGGAGAGCTAGTTGGCCGGCTTGCGGGCTGAGACGAGCAGGTTGTAGAAGAGCTCGGCTGGCAGGTAGGGCTCGAGCACGCGGGTGTCGACCTTCTGCAGGGCGATGTAGCTGTTGAAGGCGAAGCGGCGCCAGCCGAAGGAGATCGATTCCGGCTCGGCGCTCGACTCGACCGTGCGCAGTCCCCAACCCCAGGCGTTGGAGAGCAGCTCCTCGCCGCCGACGTGGCGCTGCTCGAAGCCGGAGTCGCGGAGCAGGCGACGGAGGTCGGCGGGGGAGAAGGCGTGGACGTCGACCTCGCCCTCAAGCGAGTGTCCCTCGGACTGCTCGGACTCGGGCGTGGCACGCTCGGCGGCCCCGACTGCACGGCGCCAGACGGGAGCCAGCGTCAGCCCGGCCCGCTTCGGCAGCGCCGCCAGGGTGTCGCCGTAGCGGGACGGCTCGCCGGCGAAGGCGATCATCCCGCCCGGTCGCAGGACGCGGCGAAATTCGGCGAAGGCCTTGTCGAGGTCGGGGATGTGGTGGAGGACGGCGTGGCCGAAGACGAGGTCGAAGCTTTCGTCCTCGAAGGGCAGCGTCTCGGCCTCGGTCTCGACCGTGGTCACGTCCTCGAGGCCGAGCGCGTCGGCGGTCGCAGCCAGGCGCGCCAGCATTCCCGGCGAGATGTCGGTCGCGGTCAACCGCTCGATCGCCCCGAGCTGGACGAGGTTGAGCGAGAAGTAGCCGGTGCCCGAGCCGATCTCCAGGGCGTCGCCGAAGGAGCGGCCCTTGAGGCCGCCCAGCGCCTTGACCAGCTTCAGCCGCACCTGCCGCTGTCCGACCTCGCCGAAGTCGATTCCCCACTTGGCGTCGTATTCGTGGGCGGCCGCGTCGTGGTAGCGGGTATTGACGTCCTTGATGTGCTCCGGGGTGGCGGAGGGGGAGGCTGGCATCGGGCGGGAACTCTATTACGGTCCCGGCAGTGGAGTCCGAGTACCTACAGCTGAATCAGCCGCCCGGAGTTCCGCCGCTGCCGCTGACCGGCGAGCGGACTTTGCCCGACGTGCCGGAGGAGAACTACTGGTTCCGCCGCCACCTGGTCGTCTACGAGTGGATCGCCGCGCAGGCGGGGGGGAAGCGGGTGGTCGACATGGCCTGCGGCGAGGGCTACGGCTCCGACGTCCTTGCCGGCAGCGCCGGGAGCGTGGTCGGCGTCGATGCCAACCCCGAAGCGCACGAGCACGCACGGCTGCGTTATCCGCGCCCGAACCTGCGCTTCGAGCGCGATCTGGTCGAATCGTTCAACGAGCCCTGCGACGCGGTTGTCTTCCTGCAGACGATCGAGCACGTCCAGGACCCCGGCGCGATCCTCGAGCACTTCAAGTCGATGCTCGCCCCCGGCGGCGTCGCCTTCGTCTCGACCCCGAACCTGCTGACGCTGGCACCGCCCGGGGCGGAGAAGTCCGACAACCCCTGGCACGTGAAGGAGTACCGGGCGGGGGAGTTCCGGGCGCTCTGCGAGGCCCACTTCGGCCGGGTCGAGATGTTCGGCCTCTTCCACGCCCGCAAGCTGCGGGCGCATGAGCTGGCGATCAAGCTCGGCTGGGACAGCGTCCACAAGCACCTGCGTCTGACCAAACCTTTCTACGACCGCTTCACCCCCGCGATCTCGAGCTCTGATTTCAGCCTGAACAAGAAGGACCTAGACGGCGCCCTGGATTTCCTCGCCGTCTGCCATGCGTGACTTAGGTGCGCCCCTGCCGGGGGGTGGCGCCGATTTGGGGGACCACCCCGAAAGGGGTGGTGGAACCAAATCGGGGACAGGACCCGCCGGCCCAGAGACCATTGGAGATTTGGCGATCGTCCTCCACAGCCACATGCCCTACGTCGAGGGCTTCGGCACCTACCCTTTCGGCGAGGAGTGGCTGTTCGACGCGGTGATCCGCTCCTACCTGCCGGTCCTGGAGATGGCGCGGGACCTGACGATGACGGTGACGCCGGTGCTTGCCGACCAGCTCGAGGACCGAGGCGCCGCAGAGCGGCTGCGCCGCTTCCTGGTCGATTGGCGGATCGGCGCCGCCGAGGCCGACTTGCCGCAGGTTCCGGAGGAGTGCCAGGCGGCGTGCGAAGGCGAGCGGGATCGCTACGGCAACGCCCTGGAGTTGCTTGACGCGGCCGGCGGCGACCCGCTCGCTCCTTTTCAAGAGGCGGCGATCGAAGGGCGAATCGCGTTGGCGACCTCCTCCGCAACCCATGCCGTGCTGCCGCTGCTGGCGACCCGAGAGGGTCTGCGGCTGCAATTGCAGACGGGGATCCGCTCGCACCGGCGCCGCTTCGGCTGGGACGGCGGCTTCTGGCTGCCCGAGTGCGCCTACGTACCCGGCCTCGAGCGGGAGCTGGCGCAGGAGGGAGTGCGCTGGTTCTGCATCGACCAGAGCGAGTACGGCGAGCCGCTGGATGCGCTGGCCCCGGTGCGGACCGCGGCCGGGCCGGTGGCGCTGCCGATCGACTGGGAGGCGATCTCCTGGCTCTGGTCGCTGGACGGCTACCCCTCCGATCCCGCGCACGCGCAGTTCGCCGGTAAATCGCTGCGCGGGATCCGGATCTGGCGGGTCGGCGGCGGCGCCTACGACCCGGCCGCCGCCGAAGCGGCAGCGCGCCGGCAGGCCGAGGAGTTCCTCGCTGCGACCGCCGATCGCCTTCTCACCTATAAGCAGGAACGTGGCGGCCGCGGGCTGCTCGTCTTCGCGATCGACACCGAGCTGCTCGGCCACTGGTGGTCGGAGGGCCCGATCTGGCTCCGTGCCGTCCTCGAGGGGGCGAAGGCCGCGGGGGTGCGGCTGCTCACCGTCCCGCAGGCGCTGGCCGAGCACGAGCCGGCCGACCGCCCGCTGCGAGCCTCGACCTGGGGGGAGGGGAAGAACCTGCGGACGTGGGACTCGCCGCCGGTCGCCGACCTCGCCTGGGGCGCCCGGCGAATGGAGCTGCGCTTGCTGCGGGCGGTCTCCGCCGGCCTGCGCGGCGACCCGCTGGAGCGCGCCACCCGCGAGCTGCTCGCCGCCCAGGCCAGCGACTGGGCGTTTCTGGATCAGCGCAAGCAGGCCGGCGATTACGCCTACCAGCGCGCCACCGACCACTCGCGGGCGATGTTGGAGGCCATAGACTGCGACGGCCCCGTCGACCCGCAAATGCGGTCCCTCGCCCCGGACCTCAGCCTCGCTCCGCTCCTGGAGCCCTGAACCAGCCACCCCGGAACAGCCACCGAATTTGACCCGAGTCCTGATCCTCTCATGGGAGTACCCGCCGCTGATCGAGGGTGGCCTCGCTCGCCACGTCCGCAAGCTCTCCGAGGCGCTGGTCGAACGCGACGTCGAGGTCCACGTGCTGACCCGCGGGGGGAGGAGTCGCCGGCGACCGAGAACCGCGCCGGGGTGCTCATCCACCGCATCCGCGAGCCGAAGCGCCCGACCGACCTCGGCGAGTTCGTCGCCTGGATCGAACGGATGAACTCCGACATGCTGGCGGCGGGGGTCGAGCTCGGCGACCGCTACCGCTACGACCTCGTCCACGGCCACGACTGGCTCGTCGCCAACGCCTGCGACCACCTCGCTAAGCGCTTCGACGCGCCGCTGGTGACGACGATCCACGCCACCGAGTACGGCCGCCACCAGGGTTGGGTCGACAAGCACCCGCAGACTTACATCCACGGTGTCGAGCGCTGGATCACCAACCGCTCCGACCGGGTCATCGCCTGCTCCCATTACATGCGCGAACAGGTCGCCGACATCTTTGGCGTCGAGGAGGGAAAGATCAGCGTGATCCCGAACGGGATCGATCCCGACGACCTGCCCGCGCAGCCGGCCGAGGAGCTGGCGCGGCTGCGCTCCGAGTTCGCGACACCAGAGGAGAAGCTGGTCCTACTGATCGGCCGCCTCGTCTATGAGAAGGGTTTCCAGCTGGCCCTGGAGGCGATGCCGCGGGTGATCGAAGAGGCGCCGGGAACGCGGTTCTTGGTCGCCGGTTCCGGAACCCACGAGGCCGAGCTCAAGCGCCAGGCGGAGGAGCTGGGCCTGATGGAGCACGGCACTTTCCTCGGCTGGATTGGCGACGACGTCCTCCACTCGCTGTACCGAATCGCCGACCTCACCGTGGTCCCCTCGATCTACGAGCCCTTCGGCCTCGTCGCGCTGGAGGCGATGGCCTCCGGTTGCCCGTGCATCGTCGCCGACACCGGCGGCCTGCGCGAGGTGGTGCCCCACGAGGAGGCCGGACTGCGCTTCCGCGCCCACGACCCCGAAGCGCTGGCGGAGGTGGCGATCCGCGTCCTCTCCGACGACGAGCTTGGCCGCCGTCTGGTCGCCGAAGCCTACGAGCACCTGCGCCGCTTCGACTGGGGCGATGTCGCCGAGCAGACGGCGGCCGTCTACGCCGATCTCGTCGGCGCCAAGACGCGGTAGCTAACAGTCGTCGCCGCGGCGACGCGCCAGGGTGCGCTCGCTGATGCTGAAGCTGCCCTCGGCGCTGTTGCCGGGAGTCCAGTGGATGCCGTCGAGCAGCTCCAGAGGCGAAATCGAGAGCGCGCCTGCGATCTTCATTAGCGTGTCGACCCGGGCCAGGCGGGTGCCCGCCTCGAGCATCCCGATCTCGGTCCGGTGCAGCGAGGCGAGCGCGCCGAGTTCTTCCTGCGACATCGCCGCGCGGCGCCGGCAACGAAAGAGGTTGCGCCCGAACTTGGTCGCAACCTCCTCCGATCGCAGTCTTCCGTCGGCGGCCATGCAGACACTGTTTCGCGACCGGCGCATTGTCGGCCAGACAATACGTTTCAAGCCTGACGGACTTCTTGCAACGGCTGCATCGTCGTCCAGGCATCGGGGTCGGGTTCGACCGGTCGCTCCCAGCTCAGATCCCGCGGCGCCTCACGCATGCGGATGATGCGGGCGGGGATGCCGCCGACGACGGCGTTGGCCGGGACGTCCTTGGTGACGACGGAGTTGGTCCCGATCACCGAGTTGTCGCCGACGCTCACCCCGCGCAAGATGCAGGCTCCGTAGCCGATCCAGACGTTGTTGCCGACCTCGACGTCGCGCTTGTAGATGCCCTGCTTGCGGATCGGGCGCTCGACCTCGACGATGCCATGGTCGAAGTCAATGAACATCGCCCGGTCGGCGATCACGCACTCCTCGCCGATCCGCACCCGCTGGTAGGCGGAGATCGTGCACTCCTGGCCCATCACCGTCTTCGCGCCGATCTCGACCACGCCCTCATGGCAGCGGATCTTGGTCCCGTCGCCGATCCAGACGAAGCGCCCGAAGCGGATCTCGCCCCGGCGCGCGACCTCGAGTTCGAGTCCCCGGCCGAGGAAGAAGGGGCCGTCCGAGCGCCAGCGCCGGCCGGCAGGGGTCAGCAGACGCCGCCACAGGTAGCGCCAGAGGAGCCGCGCGTAGCGGTGGTTCAACATCCGGTTGCGGGACAGGAAGCGGATCACGGCGGGGCAACTTTAAAGGCCGCCTTGAAGAGGGCTCGGCAAAACCCCCGCGCACGCCTGGCGGCGGCGGACACTGCGCGGTGCGGCGTCCTCAGTCGGCCAAATAGCTCTGCTATTCGGTCTCCCTGCGTCCTTGCCCCGCTTGGTCCGGCGCTCGCCAGCCGCACACGCGGGTTTCGCCAATCCCTCTTAGACTGGGCCGCCCTTGGCCGACGTCGCCAAATCCGCGTCCCTCGCCGAGCGGCTCCTGGCCGGCGAAAAGCGGGCGCTGGCGCGGGCGATCACCCTGATCGAGTCCGACGACCCGGCCGGCTGGGATCTCGTCCGCGAGGTCTACCCGCGAACCGGCAAGGCCCGCATTGTCGGCTTCACGGGGCCGCCCGGGGTGGGGAAGAGCACCCTGATCGGGGCGCTGACCGGGGAGCTGCGCAAAACCGAGCGCGAGGTCGCGGTGCTCTCGATCGACCCCTCCAGCCCCTTCACCCGGGGCGCGCTGCTCGGCGACCGAATCCGGCTCACCGAGCACTTCCTCGATCCCGGGGTCTTCATCCGCTCGATGGCCTCGCGCGGCGCTCTCGGCGGTCTCTCCGAGGCAGCTCTGCAGGTGGCGCTGATCATGGACGCCGCCGGCAAAGACGACGTCCTGATCGAGACCGTCGGCGTCGGCCAGGCAGAGATCGACATCGTCGACCACGCCGACACGATCGTCCTGGCGCTGATGCCGGGCTCGGGCGACTCGATCCAGGCGCTGAAGGCGGGGGTGATGGAGATTCCCGACGTGATCGTCGTCAACAAGGCCGATCATCCGATGACCGACACGATGGTCCGCGAGGTCCGCGGCGTGCTCGCCCTCTCGCAGGACCCCGCGGGCTGGAAGGTGCCGATCCTCCGCACCGAGGCCGCCCGCGGCGAGGGGGTCGAGGAGTTGGCCGCGCAAATCGACGCGCACCGAAAGTTCATCGAGCAGGAGGGGACGCTGGCCGAGCGCCGCGCCCGCAACCTGCGCAGCGAGGTTCTCGGCATCGCCACCTCACGGATGCGCCGTCGGCTCGAACAGACGGTCTCCGAGGACCCGGCGACGGCGGAACTCCTGGACCGGGTGGTGCGGCGCGAGCTCGACCCCGCCACCGCCGCCAGCGAGCTGCTGGAGAAGCACGCCGATGGCTGAGGCTCCACCGGTGACCGCCGCCGTGGCGGCCAGTTGGCTCGGGGCGGAGCTGGCCGAGATGAACGGCGACTCCGTCGGTCAGGTGCAGGGCTTTTACGTCGATGCCGACAGCGGTGAGCCCGCTTGGTTGATTGCCCGCCTCGGCCGCCGCCGCACCCGAGTCGTCGCCGTGCCTATCTCGAACTGCGCCGGGGCGCCGTTCGGCGTTTGGGTCTCGCTGGAGGCTGACACGATCCGTAAGGCTCCAGTCGTAGACCCCACTCGCCCGCTCCGCCGCGAGCACGAGCTGACGATCTGCGCCCACTTCGGGATCGGCGAGAAAGTGGGGCGGGCGGCCGCAGTAGCCGAAAGAGATCCAGGTGGGATTACCGCTGCGCCGCCGAGCTACTGATCCTTCTATAGCTGCAGGCTCTTGACCTGCAGCAGCTCCTCGATCCCGTAACGCCCGTTCTCGCGGCCGTGACCGGACTGGCCGTAGCCGCCGAACGGGGCCAGCGGGTTGAAGGCGCCGCCGTTGATCTCGATCTGGCCGGTGCGGATGCGACGGGCGAGTGAGATCGCCCGGTCGGTGTCAGCCGACCAGACGCCGCCGGCGAGCCCGTACGGGGTCGAGTTGGCGATACGGATGGCGTCGTCCTCGCCTTCGTAAGGCTGGATCGCCAGTACCGGGCCGAAGATCTCCTCCTGGCCGATCGTCATCTCGGCCTCGACCTCGGAGAAGACGGTGGGGCGGACGAAGTAGCCGCGCTCGAGCCCCTCGGGAGCCTCGGCACCGCCCATGATCAGGCGGGCGCCATCGTCGATCCCTTTCTGGATGTAGTCGCGAACGCGCTCGCGCTGGACGTCGGAGACGAGCGGTCCCAGTCGGGTCGAGGAGTCGAACGGGTCGCCGGGGGTGAAGGTCTCGGCGGTCGTCCTCGCCAGTTCCTCGGCCTCGGCCAGGCGCTGACGCGGGACCAGCATCCGGGTCAGGGCGCTGCAGGTCTGGCCGCTGTTGAGAAAGCACTTGGCGACGCCGTCGGGGACCGCCCGCTCGAGGTCGGCGTCGTCGAGGATCACGTTCGGCGACTTGCCGCCGAGCTCCATCGCCACCGGCTTCACCGTCTCGGCAGCAAGCTCGGAGACGCGCCGCCCGGCGCGGGTCGAGCCGGTGAAGGAGACCATGTCGACGCCGGGGTGGGCGGCAATCGCCTCGCCGACCACGGGCCCGAGGCCGGTGACGAGGTTGAAGACGCCGGCGGGCAGGCCGGCCGCCTCGACGACCTCGGCGAGCAGGAAGGCGTTCAGCGGCGTCACCTCGCTCGGCTTGAGGACAACGGTGCAGCCGGCGGCGAGGGCGGGGGCGACCTTGGCGGCGATCTGGTTCAGCGGGTAGTTCCAAGGCGTGATCGCGCCCAGCACGCCGATCGGCTCGCGCAGCACCCGCGAGTTGCCGATCTCCTCTTCCCAGGCGACTTCCTCCATCAGCTTCGGCATCGAGGCGAACTGCGAGGTGGGAAGGCCGACCTGGATGATCCCGCTCAGCTTCAGCGGCATCCCCAGCTCCTCGGTGATCGTCGCGGTCAGCTCCTCGGCGCGCCCGCTAAGGCCCTCGGCGATCGCAGCGATGTATCCGGCGCGCTCCTCGCGCGAAGTCTGCGACCAGCTCGTCGAATGCCTCGCTGGCGGCGGCGACAGCGCGGTCGGCGTCCTCGGGCGAGCAGGCGGTGATCGTCCCGATCGCTTCCTCCGTGGTCGGGTTCACCACCTCGATCGTCTCGCCACCGCTCGGCTCGACCCACTCGCCGCCGATGAAGATCCTGTCTTTGACCTGAAGCCCAGCCGCCGTCGCCATTCCGTCTCCTCCTGTCGCCTGCTTGCAAGGAAAAGTAGCGCCCGTCCCGATTGAGCGATTTGTCCGTGACAAAAGTCTGCATGCCATAGAACCCGTTAAATGGAGACCACGACTGCAGGGGACCTGCTTCGCGGGGCTCGCATTCGGCATGGGCTGAGCCAAGAAGCCCTGGCGATTAGAGCCGGGATTGTTCAAGTCGTCGTGTCCGGTATTGAGGCTGACCGCGAATTCACCCACGGTAGAAACGCTGAGTGAGTTGCTCGAACTCGTGGGTGAAAACTTGGTTCTTGACCGGGAGGAGCGGAGAACTGGCATCGATATCACGCTCAATCAAGGCAACCTGGAGCTGGGTATCGATAATCGAGTCCAAAAGGGTTTGGCGTTCGCGGAGGTTGTTCGTCAGAACCGGCGCGGCGGCGCGGAGGGCCTTGGTCGCTCGCTGCAGCTCGAGCCTCTACTGCGGCGCACTCGCTCATCGCGGGGTGGATCTCGTTGTCATAGGCGGCATCGCAGGCTTGGCTCATGGATCGGCCTATCCGACATTCGACCTCGATGTCGCCTACGCAGGACGCCTTGAGAACCTGAAGCGCCTGGCAGCAGCACTAAGCCAGATAGACGTCCAGGTAGACAGTCAGATCTTTGGCCACCTCATTGCGATGAAGCGAGCCGCGGGCAGGAGGAAGGACCAGCTGATGGTGCTCGAGTACGTGGAGCTCGCAGACGAGATCCGGCGGCGAGCCGAGGAAAGCTAGGCGATCGCCGCGGAATCGACCGCTGGCGCCTTCGCTCCCGGCCCGGGCACCTGCTTCGCGTCGCGCGCCGTGAGCAGCTTGCCGCAGCTTTCGCAGATGCCGCGCTCGCTGACGGTGCCGCCGCACTCCTTGTGGACGATCAGCCGTCGCGGGCCGCTCGGGGTCAGGGGAGTAGCGGTCGCCCCAGTTCAGCAGCGCGATCAGCGCAGGCCAGAGGTCGAGGCCCTTCTGGGTGAGGAAGTACTCGTAGCGGGGCGGGCTTTCCTGGTAGGCGCGCCGCTCGAGGATGTCCTCGTCGATCAGCCGCTGCAGCCGCGCCGAGAGGACGTTGCGGGCGATGCCGAGCGACTCCTGCATCTCGCCGAAGCGGCGGTTGCCGTGCATCACCGAGCGGACGATCAGCAGCGACCAGCGCTCGCCGATCACCTCCAGCGCCTTGGCGACCGAGCAGTCGAGACCGGGGTAGTCGCGGTGCAGCACAGTGTGAATCTTCGCACACTTGGTTGCATCAAGCAACTGACTCCGGTAGGCTCGCGCCGTCCAGAGTTGCTTGATGCAACCAAGCCGAATTCGGAGGCCCGAGATGAGGCTGATCCCAAGACATAGACAGCACCGGCGCCCGAAGGGTCCGCGGATCGCGATCAGCGAGGCGGAGATCAGCGCCGACCTGCACTACCCGGCCCAGCCGCAACGGCCGCGACGGAGCGCCGACGACGTCCAGCGACTCGAGTTGCAGGTGAGCGACAGCGGCGTGGTCATGGCGCCGGAGGGACTCGGCGGCGGAGGTCGCGGAGGCTTTCGCCGCCACCAGATCCCGGACAACTCCCGCAGCCGCACTCTGGTCTGGCAGGACCCGGTGGCGACCGCGTCCGCCGGGGCGACGATGACCGGGATGGAGTACATGACCGCGGTCGTCACCGGCCAGGTGCCGCCGCCGCCGATCGCGGTGACGATGCGGCTGCGGCCGGTCGAGCTCGAGGAGGGGAGGGTGGTCTTCGAGGGGGAACCCGGCGAGGAGCACTACAACCCGATCGGCGTCGTCCACGGCGGCTACGCCGCGACGCTGCTCGACTGCGCCCTCGGCTGCGCCGTCCACACGACCCTGCCCGCCGGCGTCGCCTACACCTCGCTCGGGCTCGAGGCGAAGTTCGTGCGACCGATCACCCGCGACACCGGCCGCGTCCTCTGCGAGGCGAGCGTCCTCTACCGCGGCCGCAAACAGGCCACCTCCGAGGCGACGCTGACCGCCGCCGACAGCGGCAAGCTGCTCGCCCACGGCATCGCCACCTGCATGATCCTCGGAGAGGCCTAGGCGGAGAGATGGCGCGCGAACTCGACCAGGAGCCGCACGCCGAAGCCGTTGGCGTCGTTGCCGACGTAGGCGCGGCCGACGTCCCAGGCGGTGCCGGCGATGTCGACGTGCGCCCAGGGCGTCTCGCCGACGAACTCCTCGAGGAAGGAGCGCGGCGGTGATCGTCCCCGCCTTGCGCTTCTTGCCGAGGTTGGAGAGGTCGGCGACAGTCCCCTTCATCAGCTCCTTGTACTCGGGGTGCAGCGGCAGGCGCCAGGCAGCTCGCCGCTGCGCTCGCCGGCCGCGATCACCTCGCCGGCCAGCCCGTCGTCGTTGGCGATGACGGCGGCGTAGGTGGAGCCGAGGGCGATCGTCACCGCGCCGGTCAGGGTGGCGAGGTCGACGATCCGCTCGGCGCCGAGCTCGACCGCGTAGGCGAGCGCGTCGGCGAGGATCAGCCGGCCCTCGGCGTCGGTGTTGTTGACCTCGACCGTCTTGCCGTTGTACTGGGTGATGACGTCGCCGGGCTTGATCGCGGTGCCGGAAGGCATGTTCTCGGTCGTCGGGACGACGAGCGACAGATCGCGCACCGGGAGCCCCAGCTCGGCGATCGCCGCGACGCCTCCAGGACCGCCGCCGCGCCGGACATGTCCATCTTCATCTCCTGCATGCCGGCGCCGGGCTTCAGCGAGATGCCGCCGGTGTCGAAGGTGACGCCCTTGCCGACGAAGGCGACCGGTCGCGCCGGCTCCGCCGCCGCGGTAGCGGAGGACGATCAGCTTCGGCTCCTCGGTGCCGCCCTGGCTGACGGCGAGCAGCCCGCCCATGCCTTTCTCTTCGAGCTCGGCACGGCCGAGGATCTCGGCGGTGAGCGCGTCGTCGCCGGCGGCGATCTCTTCGGCGCGCTCGGCGAGGAAGGTCGGGGTGGCGACGTTGGCGGGGATGTCAGCTGCAGGTCGCGGGCCCGGTTCTGGGCTTCGGCGGCGACGCGGGCGACCGATCGGCGGCGTCGTCGAGCTCGGCCGGGCCGAGCAGCGTCAGCGACTCGAGGCTCGCGGCGACTCGTCGCCCTCGCCGGACTTGAAGCGGTCGAAGCGGTAGGCGGCGAGGATCGTGCCGGTGACCAGCGCCCCGGCGGCGGCCGCGGCGTCGTCGGCCTCGGGCAGCGCCCAGGCGAGCGAGCCGGCCTCCAGGCGCGCCGCCTCCTTGGCGACGATCGCGGCGGCGACGCGCAGCTTCTCGGCGTCGAGCTCGTCGCGCTCGCCGAGCCCGACCACCAGCACCGGCGGGAAGCCCGTCCGGGCGCAGCGAGGGCAAGTCTTCTTGAAGCCCGAACGGGCAGTCGTCGGCGCCGGCGGCGGCGGCGATCGGCCGCCGGCAGACGGCGCATCCTCGAGAAGCCCGACGGCGACGAGCTCGGCCCCGACTCCGGCCAGCTCGACCTGCTTCACCTCGACCTTCATCGGCCGCGAGTTTACGTTGCCCTGTCGGTATCGTCACCCGCTGGACCTGGCGGACAGGGGCCAGGCCAGCGAACTTCGGAAAGGAAAGGCAGTAGATGCCCAGCTCAGTGATTCTCGGAACCGCGCGCACCCCCTTCGGAAAGATGGGCGGCGGACTCTCCTCCCTCGACGCCACCGACCTCGGCGGCACCGTGATCGAGGCCGCGCTCGAGCGCTCCGGGGTCGCCCCCGAGCAGGTCGAGCAGGTCGTCTTCGGCCAGGTGCTGCAGGCCGGCCAGGGGCAGATCCCCTCGCGCCAGGCCCAGATCAAGGGCGGGATCCCGAAGGAGGTCCCCTCGGAGACGATCAACAAGGTCTGCGCCTCGGGCATGCGCTCGCTCGGCCTCGCCGACCAGGCGATCCGCGCCGGCGACTCCAACGTCGCCGTCACCGGCGGCATGGAGTCGATGAGCCAGGCCCCGTACCTGCTGCCGGGCGCCCGCTTCGGCTTCCGGATGGGCGACGTCAAGGCGCTCGACGCGATGACCCACGACGGGCTGACCAACCCCTTCACCGAAAAGCAGATGATCAACGAGGCGAGCGAGGTCTCCAACGAGCTGGAGATCACCCGCGTCGACATGGACCGCTTCGCCGAGCGCTCGCACCGGCTCGCCGCCGAGGCGACCGACGCCGGCCGCCTCGCCGAGGAGATCGTCGGCGTCACCGTCAAGTCCCGCAAGGGCGAGACGCACGGTCGAGGCCGACGAGGCGATCCGCCCCGACACCACTCTGGAGACGCTGGCCGGGCTGAAGGGGATCGGCGGCCCCGACGCCACCCACACCGCCGGCAACGCTCCCGGCGTCAACGACGGCGCCGGCGCGATCGTCGTCGCCTCCGAGGAGTGGGCCGAGAAGGAAGGCAAGACGCCGCTGGCCCGGATCCTCTCCTACGGCACCGTCGCCGACGACTTCCCCTACCTGGCGAAAACGCCGGCCAACGCCGCCAAGCAGGCGCTGGAGAAGATCGGCAAGAGCGCCGACGGAGGTCGACCTCTGGGAGATCAACGAGGCCTTCGCCTCGGTCGCACTGAACTAGGTGCGGATGCTCGGCGTCGACGAGGAGAAGGTCAACGTCAACGGCGGCGCGATCGCCCTCGGCCACCCGATCGGCGCCTCCGGCGCCCGCATCGTCGGCGCCCTCGTCCACGAGCTGCGCCGCCGCGGCGGCGGCCTCGGCGTCGCCGCGATCTGCTCCGGCGGCGGCCAGGGCGACGCGATCGTCATCGAGGTCAACGGGGGCTGATCCCTGTGAGCGCGCAGCCCGTGAGCGAAGGTCTGCCGCGGGCTGCGGCGTTCTTTGATCTGGACAAGACCCTGATGGCGGGGTCGAGCGGGATGCAGTTCGCCCGCATCGCCGCCAAGCAGGGGATCGTCGGCAAACGCCAGCTCGCCAGCTGGGGGTTCGAGCACCTGCGCTACCGCCTGCGCGGCACCACCGACGAGCGCACCGCCGAGGTGCTGAAGGTGGCGCGCGAGCTGATCCGCGGCCTGCCGGAGAAGACGATCGACCGGATGGGCCCGGAAGTGATGGCGGCGATCCTGCCCCGCGTCTTCCCGCAGATGCTGGCCGAGGTCTACGCCCACCAGGACGCCGGCCGGCCGACCTTCATCGTCAGCGCCGCCGGCAACGGCGTCGTCGAGACAGCTCGCCCACGTCCTCGGCATGGACGGCGGCATCGGCACCCGCTACGAGGTCGACGCCGAGGGCAACTTCACCGGCCGCCTCGACGGCCCCTTCGTCTACGGCGAGGGCAAGGTCGACGGCGATGCAGCGAATTCGCCGCCCGCCACGGGATCGAGCTGGCCGCGTCCTACGCCTACTCCGACTCGCTCTCCGACCTGCCGATGCTGCGCGCGGTCGGCAACCCGGTCGCCGTCAACCCCGACCCGCCGCTGGCGGCGATCGCCCGCGAGGAGGGCTGGCAGACCCTGCGCTTCGAGCGCCTCGGCCGCCGCCTCGTCGCAATCGCGGTGACGTTGCTGGCGACCGTCGCCGGCTTCGGCGCTTCGCGGGTTGCCGCCCGCCGCCGCCTGCCACCGCCATCCCGGTTCCCGCTGCGGGCGGACTGCCCGCACGCGTTCCCGCTAGGGTTCCGCCGGATGGAGGCAGCAACCGCACGCAAGATCCGCGTCGTCGTCGCCAAGCCCGGCCTCGACGGGCACGACCGCGGCGCCAAGATCATCGCCCGCGCCCTGCGCGACGCCGGCATGGAGGTGATCTACACCGGGCTGCACCAGACGCCCGAGCAGATCGCCGAGACGGTGATCCAGGAGGACGCCGACGCGGTCGGCCTCTCGATCCTCTCCGGCGCCCACATGACGCTGGTCCCGAAAGTGGTCGAGCTGCTCGCCGGCGCAGGGGGTCGACGACGTCCTGGTCACCGTCGGCGGCACGATCCCGGCCGACGACATCCCCGAGCTGAAGGAGCTCGGCGTCGCCGAGGTCTTCACCCCGGGCGCCGGAACCGACGACATCGTCGAGTTCATCCAGGAGCGGGCCACCGCCCGCCACGCCGCAGACTGACCGGCCTGGAGAGGCGGCTGTGCCGCAACTCCGTGACATTCGACACGGATCGGTGCATAGGTCTGTGCGATCCGGGTATCATCCTGATTGACTCGTCAGTCAACCGGCGGCAAGCGTTAAGATCCCGCCCCGCGAAGACCTGAGAATCATCCCCAAGGAGGCTTTGTTTTGAAGATCTGCGTCCTGGTCAAGGAGGTACCGGACGCCGCCGTTCAGAAGCGCATCGACCCGAACACGATGCGACTGGACCGCAGCGGCGAGAAAAATCTCAACCCCTTCGACACGCACGCCCTCGAGGCGGCGATGCAGATCAAGGAGGGTGGCGCGATCCCGGTCGAGGAGGTCGTGGCGGTGACGATGGGGCCGGACTCGGCTGTCCGCGCTCTGCACAAGGCCGTCGCCCTCGGCGCCGATCGCTCAGTCCACCTCTCCGACGACGCGCTGGCCGGCTCCGACGTCTGCGCCACCGGCTACTCGCTGGCGAAGGTGCTCGAGTCGGAGAGCCCCGACCTGGTCCTGCTGGGCCAGCAGTCGGACGACGGCGAGTGCTACACGATCGGCGCGGTCGTCGCCGACCACCTGAAGATGCCCTCGCTGACCCAGGTGATCCAGATCGACGTCACCGACGGCAAGCTGCGCTGCGAGCGCCAGGCCGAGTACGGCTACGACACGGTCGAGATCGAGCTGCCGGCCGTGATCAGCGTCGGCGACGCGATCAACGAGCCGCGCTACCCGAGCCTGAAAGCGATCATGGGCGCGAAAAAGAAACCGCTTGATTCGAAGGCGACCGGCGACGTCGGCATCGACGCCGGCCAGGTCGGCGAGGGCGGTTCGAAGACCAAGGTCCTCGCCCTGAACCCGCCGCCGGCGAAGGAAGCGGGCGAGATCATCGAGGACGAGGACACCAACGAGACGGTCGAAAAGATCGTCGCCTGGCTCGACGAGAGGAAGCTGATCTAGATGGCAGGCATCCTGGTTTACGCCCTCCACGACGACGAGGGCAACTTCAACAAGAACTCGCTCGGAGCGATCTCCGAGGCCGCCAAGCTGGCCGGCGAAGTCGGCGGCGAGGCCGCCGCGATCGTCGTCGGCGACATCGCCGACGACGCCTGCGCCTCGCTCGGCAACTACGGCGCCGCCAAGGTCTACCGGGCCAAGAGCGTGCCCGGAGGGCCTGGCCCAGCCGATCATCGACGCGATGGCCAAGGTCATCCAGGAGCAGGGCTTCTCCTACGCCCTCTTCGGCGGCGGTCTGCTCGGCTTCGAGATCGGGGCCGGCCTCACCGCCCGCCTCGGCGCCGGCGTGACGATGGAGGTCACCGCGGTCAAAGTCGACGGCGGCAAGCTGGTCGTCGAGCGGCCGATCCTGCAGGACTCCGAGATCGCCGACGTCGGCTACGTCAGTCGAGCCCGGCATCATCATCGGCCGCCTCAACGCCTTCGACGCCAAGGAGTCCGGCGGCACGGCTGAGGTCGTCGACGTCGACGTCGAGCTCTCCGAGTGGTCGACCAAGGCGAAGCTGGTCCAGCGCGGCGAGCAGCGCGGCGCCGACGTCAACATCGAGGACGCCGACATCCTCGTCGGCGGCGGCCGCGGCCTCGGCGCCAAAGAGGGCTTCGGGCTCTGCGAGGAACTCGCCGAGTCGATGGGCGGCGCCGTCGCCGCGACCCGCGCGGTGGTCGACGCCGGCTGGTACCCCTACGCGGCCCAGATCGGCCAGACCGGGAAGACGGTGGCGCCGAAGCTGTACCTCGCCGCCGGCGTCTCCGGCGCGATCCAGCACAAGGTCGGGATGCAGAACTCGGAGAACATCCTCGCGATCAACAAGGATCCGAACGCGCCGATCTTCGAGTTCTCCGACCTCGGCGTGGTCGGCGATCTGCACAAGATCGTCCCCAAGCTGACCGAGGCGATCAAGGCCAAGAAGGGCGGCTGAGCGAACCGGCTCAGTCCCTTGCACAGGCACCGAAAGGAATAGACAGATGCCCGCCGTCGCACCGAGCGAGTTCCCGCCCCCGTTCGACTCCGACAGCGTCATCGCGGCCGCCGACGGACGCCCGAGGACGAGCGAATCGAGGTTGGCGTCGCGATCGTCGGCGGCGGGCCCGCCGGCCTCGCCTGCGCCAACAAACTCATGCAGCTGCTCGAGGACGAGCCGGAGCTGACTGGAGAAGCTGGGCGAAGTCCCGGTCGCGGTGATCGAGAAGGGCAAAGTCGCCGGCGCGCACCTGCTCTCCGGGGCGAACATCGAACCCCTCGGCGATGGAACGGCTCTTCCCCGACCTGCCGCCGGCGGAGTGGCCGCCGGTCTACCAGGAGGTGACGAAGGACGCGACGTACTTCCTCACCAAGAGCAAGGCCTTCCCGCTGAAGCCGACGCCGCCGAACTTCCGAAAACCACGGGGACCTACGCGATGTCGGTCTCGAAACTCGGCCGCTTCCTCGGCTGAGAAAGCCGAAGAGGCCGGCGTCTACATCCTCACCGAGACCGCTGCGACCCAGCTGCTGGTCGAGGACCGGATCGTCAAGGGCGTCCGCTCGGGCGACCGCGGCCGCGGCAAGGAGGGCGAGGAGCTCGGCAACTTCGAGCCCGGCTCCGACGTCGTCGCCAAGGCGACGGTCCTGGCCGAGGGCACCGATCGGCCACCTCACCTACGCCGCGATAGGACTACTTCGACATCCGCACGGCGCCGACCCATAGCGCTGGGAGCTCGGGGTGAAAGAGGTCTGGGAGGTCAGAGAGCCGCTCGACCGGGTGATCCACACGATGGGCTGGCCGCTGCGCTAAAGTCGCCGCGCTTCAAGGAGTTCGGCGGCAGCTTCATCTACCCGATGGGCGAGGACAAGATCTGCTTCGGCCTCGTCGTCGGCCTCGACTACACCGACGCCACCTTCTGCGTCCACGACGCCCTGCAGCTGCTCAAGACCCACCCCTTCATCAAGAAGATGCATCGAGGGCGGCAAGCGGGTCGGCTGGGGCGCGAAGACGATCCCCTCCGGCGGCTACTTCGCGATGCCGAAGCGCTTCGCGGTGCCGGGGATGATGGTGGCCGGCGACGCCGCCAGCATGGTCAACATCGCCGAACTGAAGGGCGTCCACTACGCGATGCACGCCGGTATGTACGCGGCGGAGACGATCGTCGCTTCGCTGAAGCAGGACATCGACTCGGTCAACTTCGAGGCCTACGACGAGAAGGTCCGCAAATCGCTGATCGAGAAGGACCTGAACGAATCGCGCAACATGCGCCAGCCGCTTCTCGAAAGGCTTCTTCCTCGGCGGCGCGATCGCCTCGGCGATGGTCGATCGACCAAAGGCGACTTCCCCGGTGGCCACTGGAAGCCAGGAGCACGACTCCGAGATCGAGGTCGACGATGGGCAGGGCGGGGGACACCTACCCGAAGGCCGACAACGAGCTGACCTTCAACAAGCTCGACTCGGTCTTCCTCTCCGGCAACGCCACCCGCGACGACGCCCCGAACCACGTCCGCATCCAGACCCACGTTCCCCGCGAGGTCGCCCAGACGTGGGTCTCGATGTGCCCGGCCCAGGTCTACGAGATCCCGGAGGACCAGCTCGAGAGCGGGGCCGCCGAGGTCGACGTCCACGTCACCGCCTCCAACTGCGTCCAGTGCGGTGCGATCACCGCCAAGGGCGGCCGCCTCACCCTCCCCGAGGGGGGCGACGGCCCGCTGTACCAGGAGACGTAGAAAAGCCGTTCCACTAAACGGCCCGATCTGCGCGCCACGCGTGCGGGTCTGCCGCCTAGGGTTGCGATGTGGTCTTCGCGACTTTGATGAGCGACTCTGCGACTGGCGCTGGATTGACGGCGGCGGCGATCGCGGTTGGCGGGCTTCATCGCCCACATCGAGCCTGCGCTCTCGAATGCTGACGAGCAGCGACTTCGAAAGGCGACGGTGAAGGGCGGCATTGGAGGAATATGGGCCGCTGATCGTAGTAATTGTTTTGTCTGCGCTCAGGGGCTAGACTCAAAATATGAACGAGCGAAAAGCAGCAAACTTGGTCCTGTTTGCCACCGTGTTGCTCAGCGCCGGCGGCGTGGGAGGCGGTGGTGGCTCTGGGAGGAGGTGGCGAACTCGCCGTAGTGGCGATGATTGTCGTGATGGGTTTGGGGCTCGAGCTGGATGTCCCGACTTGATGCGTGCGGGCAGGGCGGTCGTTGACTAAGCCGCTTCGGCTTCCTCGGTCTGCAGCAGCGCGGCGCCGTCGAAGATCTGGGCGGCGCTTGCGGCGCCGGGGGTGAAGTCGAGGGTGCTGCGGCGACGCGGGGCGGCGATCACGGTCCACTCGTCGCAGCCGGCGAAGGCTTCGTCGAGGCGCTGGGCCATGGTGCTGCGGGGGCGATCCTGGTCGAAGATCTGCTTGGACATCGAGTCCGTCCTCCTGTAGGGGGTTGGTGAAGTTTCCCCCTGCCCGTCGGACGAAAAATATGCTCTTTGCGATTGTTTGGGAACGTTTGTTCGGTTCAGGCCTCAGGAGGAAGCCGCAAACTCGGCGATCTCTTCGGCCAGCCGCTCCGGCTGATCGAGCGCGACGAAGGTCTTCGCGTCCGGAATCTGCACCAGCTTCGCGTTGCCGGCTTCGCCCGCGAGGCGTTCCGCGTAGGAGATCGGGAAGTACTTGTCGCCTGGCGCCCAGGTGAGGAGGATCGGCAGCTGGGAGCCGCGCAGCTTCTCGGCCGCGGCCAGCGTGTAGCGCTTGTTCATCCCGGCAGTGACCTTGGCCGCGTCGTGCAGCACGGCGGAGTCGGTCTTCGCCGGATTCATCCAGGAAGCGATCAGCTCGTTCGGGGATCTTGGTCTTCGCGAAGGGGGCGAAGGCGCGACGCGCCACCGCTTCGATCCGGAACGGCGCCGAGAGCAGGAACATCCCGCCCGGCAGCTTCGCCAGCGGCGGCATCGCCTTGAACATCCCAGGCGGGAAGTTCTCGTGGGTGTCGCAGTTGGTCAGTACCAGATCGGCCGATGCGCTCCGGATGGGTGGTGACCAGGACCTGGGACATGGCGCCGCCGGAGTCGTTGGCGACGATCGTCACGTCCTCGAGCTCGAGTTTGGCGAGGAAGTCGGCGATCAGGGCGGCGATGCCGGGCGGGGTGAGGTCGGCGTCGCGGTTCATCGCCACCTGGTGCGCGGCCAGCGGCCAATCGGGGGCGATGCAGCGGTAGCGATCGGAAAGGTGGTCGACGACGCCGTCCCAGAGCCGGCCGTCGACGAGGTAGCCGTGGACGAAGACGATCGGCTTGCCCTCGCCCGCCTCGCGGTAGCGGATCGTCCCCTGAGGGAGTTGAAGCTCCTTGCGTTGGTCCGTCACGATTGCCTCCTTCTCGTTGGTCCCAAGATAACATACATACAGAATGAACGTAACTCCAGGAAGACGGACCCAAGCCGAGCGGACGCAGGCAACCCGTGACGCCCTGATCGCCGCCGCCCGCAAGCTCTTCACCGAACGCGGCTACGACAACGTCGCCACCGAGGAGATCGTCGCTGCCGCCGGAGTCACCCGCGGCGCGCTCTACCACCATTTCGGCGACAAGGCGAGCCTGCTCGAGGCGGTCTACGAGCGGATCGAGGCGGAATCGACCGAGCGCGTCGCCCGGGTCGTCCTCGGCTCCGACCTGCACAGCCCGCTCGACGCGATGAGGGCCGGGGTGGAGGCGTTCCTCGACGAGTGCGCCAAGCCGGAGCTGCGCCAGATCGCCCTCCACGACGCGCCGGCGGTCCTCGGTTGGGAGCGCTGGCGCGAGATCGGCGCGGTCAACGGCCTCGGCTTGATCGAAGCGAGCCTGGTCGGCGGCGGTCGAGGCGGGCGAGATCCGCGACCTGCCGCTGCGGCCGCTGGCCCATCTGCTGATGGGAGCGCTGGACGAGGCGGCGATGCTGCTGGCCCGCGACGGGCGGCCCGAGGGCCGGGCCGAGGTGACCGAGGTCCTAATGGTGCTGCTCGACAGCTTCGCCGTCGAGCGCCTCGACTGACTCAGAGGCAGATCCTGCGAGTCGGCGCGACTCCTTCTGCGCGTACATCCGCACGTCGGCGAGCTGCATCGCCTCGTCGGGCGAGTCGGCCTCCTCGGGTACCGAGGCGATGCCCCAGGCGGCGCTGAGTTCGAAGCCACGACCGTTGGAGGTGAGCGCTTCGGCGGCACGCGCGGCGAGCGCGTCGCGCTCCTCGAGACCGCGGTCGGAGACGCCGCCCTCGAAGAGGACGAGGAACTCGTCGCCGCCAAGGCGATAGGCGGTTGCCGCATCCCCGACCGCCACGCCAAGCCGCCCGCCCAGCAGGCCAAGCATCTTGTCGCCGGCGGGGTGGCCGAAGGTGTCGTTGTAGCGCTTGAAGCCGTTGAGGTCGAGGAGGATCACGGTCAGCGGCTTGCTCGGGTGAGCGCTCGCAGCAGCCTCCAGGTCCATCTGCAGCCGTGCCTGGCTGCCGAGGCCGGTCAGGCGGTCGGTGCGGACCTGTTCCAGCAGCCGGGTGTTCTCGCGCAGGCTCAGCGCCAGCCGCCCGATCACCGCCAGCATCGTCACCGACCAGAGCAGCGTCGTCAGGGCGCTGGAGCTGTGGAGGTACTGGAGGACGCCGAGGACGATCATCGCCCCCGCGACGATCCCCGGCACGATCATTTCCCGCCAGCCGTCGAAGCGGGCTTCGGAGAGGATGTCGGTCCGGCCTCTGGCTGCCAGGCCTCGGTGCCCGAGCAGGACGGCCGCCAGATCAGGTAGATCGGTTCGACCCAGTCGCCGCCGGGAAGGCTCCCGTAGCTCTGCAGGGTGAAGGCGACGTCGGCCACCGCCATCACCGCGAGACCGGCGAGCAGCAGGGTCCAGGTCCGGCCCGGGTCGCCAGCGGGTAAGGGCGATGACGCCGACGATCAGCGAGATCGAGGACCACGTCGCCGAACGGGTAGGCAAGGGTCGTCGCGACTTCCATCGTCGAGCCCGCTGGCCCGGTCGGCGACGAACTCGAAGAGCAGCGCCGCGCCGAGGGCGCAGGTGCCGAGGGCGGCGATCGCCCCGTCCATCCAGAGCCGGCGGTCGAGTTCGCCGGGTGCGGGCGCGGACCAGCAGGTAGAGGCCGAGGATGGCGAGCGGATAGAAGGCGATGTAGCCGAGATCGGCGGGCGAGGGATAGGGAGGGGACGAGGCGCCTTCGATGTACAACGTCCACCAGATCTCACCGGCGCCCCAGGCGAGGATCGAGGCTGAGATCGCGAACCAGGCGCCGCGCTCGGGGCCGCCCCGCAGGGCCCGCGTCAGGCAGGCCAGGCCGGCACAGATGACGACCGCGTCGTAGACGACGCTGTTGATCGCGAGGTCAAGTCCAGAGCCACCAACGCCGGCCCAGTCGTAGAGGATGACCAGGGCTGCGCCGCCGAAGAGGATTGCTCCCGCTGCTTTCCGCACAGGTACCTATCGGCAAGACTTGCGCGGTTCTCTAGACTAGGAGGAGATGAAGGCAGGAATTCACCCCAATTACACGCTTGCCAACGTGCATTGCTCGTGCGGCAACCAGTTCTACACGCGCTCCACGAAAGAGGATCTGCACGTAGAGCTCTGCTCCGAGTGCCACCCTTTTTACACGGGCAAGCAAAAGCTGGTCGACACCGGCGGTCGTGTCGAGCGCTTCCAGCGCCGGGCCGCCAAGCACAGGGCTGGGAAGTAGCCCGTGAGCCCGCCGTCGGGCTCGGCACTGGCAACCCACGAAAACCCCTCTGGCAACGGAGGGGATCCTATGCGCATGCCCGATGGCGCTTTGGTCGCCAAACGCGACGCGCCGGTCGGGGGTCAGGCTGTGCTCGAGGGCGTGATGATGCGCGGCGTCTCGGTCTGGGCGGTCGCCGTCCGCACCCCCGTGGGCCAGATCGAAGTCGAGTCCGAGACGCTCGTCCCCTGGGCGCAGCGGCACCGGCTCTGGCGCCTGCCTGTGCTCCGCGGTGTCGTCGCCCTCGGCGAGTCGCTGAAGATCGGCTTCAAAGCCCTGGCGATCTCCGCCAACGCGCAGTTGGAGGAGGACGAGGAGGGCGAGAAAGAAGAAATCGGCGGCTGGATCTGGGGCGTGACGATCCTCTTCTCGATGCTGCTCGCGGTCGGCCTCTTCTTCGTCGTCCCGGTCGGCCTCACCAGCCTGATCAAGGACCAGCTCGGCTCGCCGTTCCTCTTCTGGCTGGTCGAGGGGGTCCTCCGCACCGGCATCTTCATCGGCTACATCCTCGCGATCAGCAAAATGCCCGACTTGCGCCGGGTCTTCGAGTACCACGGCGCCGAGCACAAGACGATCTCCTGCTACGAGGCCGAAGACGAACTCGTCCCCGCCCGGGCGAAGCTCTACTCGCGCCTGCACCCGCGCTGCGGGACCAGCTTCCTGTTGATCGTGATGGTGCTGGCGATCTTCGTCTTCGCCCCGCTCGGGCTCCCCGCCTGGTACTGGCTGGTGCTCTCGCGGATCCTCGGCATTCCGCTGATCGCCGGCCTCTCCTACGAGGTGATCAAGTGGGCCGGGAAGAACAGGCGCAAACGCTGGGTGCGGGCGGTGATGTGGCCCGGTCTGATGCTGCAGAACCTGACCACGCGCGAGCCCGACGAAGAGCAGCTGGCGGTGGCGATCGCCTCACTTAATGCCGTGCTTGCTCGGGAGACTCCTGAGGAGGCGGCGAAAAAGCCGCACATCGAGATTGTGGCTTAGCGGGGCGGGGGCGGGGGTCCCCTCTCCGGACACATCTCGCTATGGCTCGATGTTGAGTGTCCTGAGAGGGGACCCCCGCCCCCGCCACTAGGGCCGCTCGATTGGCCTATGTTGTCCTCGTGATCGAGTCGCTTGTTCAGCAGATAGAGAGTCGGTTCGCTGACTTGGAGTCGCAGATGTCCGATCCCGAGGTCATCGGGGATCGGGCGCGTTATGCCGAGGTTGGGCGCGAATACCGTGAGCTGCAGCCTGCCAGTGAGTTGGGGGGGAAGTGGCGGACGTTGCGGGACGACCTCGAAGGGGCTCGCGAGCTGCTCGCCGAGGGTGAGGACGAGGAGCTGCGGCGGGTCGTCGACGAGGCGCCGGCGCAGTTGGAGGCATTGGAAGAGGAGATCCGCCTGGCGATGGTCGAGCGCGATCCGAACGACGCCAAGAACGTGATCGTCGAGATCCGCGGCGGCACCGGCGGCGACGAGGCGGCGCTGTTCGCGGGCGACCTCTACAAGATGCTGACCCGCTACGCCGACGAGCGTGGCTTCAGCACCGAGGTGCTCTCCCAGTCGGGCTCGGACTCGGGCGGATTCAAGGACGTCACCTTCGAGGTCAAGGGCGACGGCGCCTACTCGGTCTTCAAGTTCGAGGGCGGCACTCACCGCGTGCAACGCGTGCCGGAGACCGAGTCCCAGGGGCGGATCCACACCTCGACCGCGACCGTCGCGGTCCTGCCGGAGGCCGAGGAGGTCGAGGTCGAAATCGACCAGAACGATCTGCAGATCGACGTCTACCGCTCCTCCGGTCCGGGTGGGCAATCGGTGAACACGACCGACTCGGCCGTGCGGATCACCCACAAACCGACCGGGGTCGTCGTCTCGATGCAGGACGAGAAGTCCCAGCTGCAGAACAAGGACCGGGCGATGCGGGTCCTGCGGGCGCGGCTCTACGAGCGCGAGTTGGCCGAGCAGCAGGCGAAGGTCGCCTCCGAGCGCAAGGCCCAGGTCGGCAGCGGCGAGCGCTCGGAGAAGATCCGCACCTACAACTTCCCCCAGGGCCGGGTCACCGACCACCGGATCAAGCACACCTCCCACAACCTCGAGGGCGTGCTGGCGGGACAGCTGGGCGAGTTCACGGATGCCCTCGAAGCCGAGGAGAAGCGGCAGAGGCTTCAGGCTGCCGCCGTAGGCTGACGTGTGTGACCGGCGGATATCTGCGTCCTCGGTCGCTCGCGTGCAGAGCACGCCACGCTCCCTGCGTCCTTGATCTCCTTGGTCACACACGCCAGTAGCCCCAGACAGGCCCTTGAGGCCGCCACCGATGCGTTGCAGGCGGCTCGAGTGGAAACCCCCCGCCTGGATGCTGAAGTTCTGTTGGCAGAGGCGATGGGAATTGACCGAGCCGGACTGGTTGTGGCTGATGAAGTGGCGCCGGCCGCAGGTCGGCTGTTTCGGGGAGATGGTGCGGCGGCGGCTGCGGCGCGAGCCGGTCGCCTACATCCTCGGCCGCAGAGGCTTTCGCAACCTCGAGCTGGAGGTCGATCGACGGGTGCTGGTGCCGCGGCCGGAGACCGAGCTGCTGGTCGAGCTTGCGGTGGAGAGGGCGCCGAGCAGCGTGCTCGACATCGGCACCGGCTCGGGCGCGATCGCCCTTGCGGTCGCCGACGAGCTTGCCCGACTGCGCGGTGACCGCGACCGACACCTCGCCGCGGGCGCTCGATGTCGCCCGCGCCAACGCCGAGCGCCTCGGCCTCGCCGACCGCGTCCGCTTCCTCGAAGGCACCCTGCCCTGAGGGCGAGAGCTTCGACCTCGTCCTCGCCAATCTTCCCTACGTCGCCGAGCGCGACTGGCCGACCCTCCAGCCCGAGGTCACCCAATGGGAGCCGCGCGAGGCGCTGCTCGCCGGCTCCGACGGTCTCGATGCCTATCGCGCCTTCGTCCGCGAATGCGGCAGAGTTTTTCCACCTTATGGAGGGAAAAGCTCTGCCGCGCTTGCTGTCGAGATCGGGGTGGGGCAGGCCGAGGCGGTTTCGACGCTGATGCGGGAGGCCGGCTTCGCCGAGATCGAGACGCGGCGGGATCTGGCCGGGATCGAGCGCATGGTGTTCGGTGTGGGTAGGGGGATGGCGTGACCGAGACGATCAGGCTCAAAGGCGGCGAGGCCCAGGTGGCGCGCAAAGCGCTCCAGCGCTGCGTCGCCAACGGTGGCGTTGCTGTCTTCCCCTCCGATGGGCTCTACGGGCTCGCCTGCGATCCGCTCGACGCGGGGGCGATCGCGAAGATCCATCGGCTCAAGGGCCGCGACGACGGCAAACCCTCGGCGGTCATGTACTTCTCGCCGCTGGCGCTCAGGGAGCTGGTCTCGGGGATGGGACCGCGGACGAAAGCCGCGGTCAGCGCCCTGCTGCCGGGTCCTGTGACCCTCGTTGTCGCCAACCCCCAACGCCGTTACCCGCTCGCCTGCCGCGAGGACCCCGAACGCCTTGGGATGCGCCTGATCGGCGGCCCGCTGGCGGGGACGATGTGCCCGGTCTTCCAGACCTCGGCCAATCTCAGCGGCGAGCCGCCGCCTGCTCGCTTTATCGACGTCCCGAAGTAAATCGTCGAAGGCACCGATCTGGTGATCGACGGCGCCGTTTTGCGCGGCCTCCCTTCAACCGTGGTGGATATTGCCTCGATCGAGGAGGACGGCACCTGGCGGGTCCTCCGCGACGGCGCCCTCTCGCCCGGCGACCTGGCGAGCAAGCTCGCCTCGGTCGGCCTCGGTAGTGAGCTTCAGCAGCCGGGGGTGCCCTTGTAGGGCAGGTGGACGAGGCGCTGGGAGGTGTTGTCGTTCTCGTTCGACTCGAAGAGGTGTTGCTTGGGGTCAACGATCATCCGGTAGGCGAAGCAACCCCGCAGGCCGGCGACGTCGATCCACTGCTGGTGGTAGGCGGCCGGGTAAATGTCCGACCAGCCGACCGAGGTGCCGAGCTTGACCCGATCGCGGTAGGGGTTCTGGTTGCAGCCCGGGTAGACGCGGCTCGGGGGCGAGTGCCCCCCGGCGCGGGTGCTGTACAGGTCGCGCAGGCAGTAGTTGAGCTTCGGGCTAGTGCGGACTACTTCCCCGACCTTGCCGTGGAGGCCGACCCGGCGCAGCTCGAAGTTGGCCAGCTCGTGGACCTTCCAGTAGGAGCCGCCGAAGTAGGTGCCGACGTAGGTGAAGTGCAGCCTCGCTTCGCTCGGCACGGTGATGTGGCCGCCGCCGACCTTGTAGATCCGTTGGTTGGTGCGCATGCTGTCGGGGCCGTCCCGGCGGCCGCGCAGCTCCATCGGCCCGCGGCCGCGGCTGCGGACGTCGCTGGTCGCCCGCAAGAGGATCCGGCCACCGACCTTCTGGGCGTAGATTTCGCTCGGCGGTCCGATCCGCAGGTTGGGGCAGAGAAGTTCCTTCGCCTCCGGCCCTTCGCACGGGTTGTCAATCGCCGCCGTGGCGGAGGCCGGCAGCGCCAGGGCCAGCAGCGCCAGCGCGGGGAGCAGAAGTCGGGCTTTCACCGGCCGGAGACTATCCCGACCCGTTGCTATGGTCGGCCGCCGATGGCCGATCTGCCGGACAATTTCCAGAGCGCCCCGCTGCGCCGAGGTCGATCCCGAGATCGCGGCGGTTCTCGACGCCGAGCTGCGGCGCCAGCAGCGGACGCTGGAGATGATCGCCTCCGAGAACTTCGTTCCGCAGGCGGTGCTCGAAGCGGTCGGCTCGGTGCTGACCAACAAGTACGCCGAGGGATACCCCGGCCGCCGCTACTACGGCGGCTGCGAGGAGGTCGACGTCGCCGAGGAACTGGCGATCGAGCGCGCCAAGGGCCTGTTCGGCGCCGAGCACGCCAACGTCCAGGCCCACTCCGGCGCCCAGGCCAACAACGCCGTCTACATGGCGCTGCTCGAACCGGGGGACACCTTCCTCGGCCTCGCCCTCGACCACGGCGGCCACCTCAGCCACGGGATGAAGATCAACGTCAGCGGCAAGCTCTACAACCCGGTGCCCTACCACGTCGGCCGCGAGGATTTCCTCGTCGACATGGACGAGGTGAGCGGCTCGCGCGAGGAGCACAAGCCGGCGCTGATCGTCACCGGCTGGTCGGCCTACCCGCGCCAGCTCGACTTCGCCGCCTTCCGTGAGATCGCCGACTCGGTCGGCGCCAAGCTGATGGTCGACATGGCTCACTTCGCCGGCCTCGTCGCCGCCGGCGAGCACCCGAACCCGGTCGAGCACGCCGACGTCGTCACGACGACGATCCACAAGACCCTCTGCGGCCCGCGCAGCGGCATGATCCTCTGCCGCGACGAGCACGCGAAAGCGATCGACAAAGCGGTCTTCCCGGGTCAGCAGGGGGGGCCGCTGATGCACACGGTCGCCGCCAAGGCGGTCGCCTTCCAGATCGCCGCCAGCGAGCAGTTCCGCGAGCGCCAGCGACAGACGATCGCCAACGCGCAGGCCTTCGCCGCCGCCCTCGAAGCGGGCGGCGTCCCGGTCCTCACCGGCGGCACCGACGTCCACCTCGTCCTCGTCGACCTGACCCCGACCGGCCTCGACGGCCAGACCGGGGAGGACCGCCTCGACGCGGTCGGGATCACCGTCAACCGCAACGCGATCCCCTTCGACGAGCGCCCGCCGATGAACCCCTCGGGGCTGCGGATCGGCACCCCGGCGCTGACCACGCGCGGCATGGGCGTCGAGGAGATGACCGAGATCGCCGAGGTGATCGTCGCCGCCCTCGGTCCCGACTTCGAGTCCTCCAAGGAGGACCTGCGTGCCCGCACCGGCGCCCTGATGGACCGCTTCCCGCTCTACGCCGAGCTCGCAGCAGCCGTTTAGGCCCATGCGGGTTTGGGTGGACATGAGCGCCCCGGCGCACGTGCTGGTGCTGCGCCCGATCATCGAGCGGCTGCGGCGGCGAAGGCCACGAGGTCGAGATCACCTCGCGCGACTACGCCCAGACCCAGCAGCTGCTCGAGCTGCACGGGATGGAGCACACGCCGATCGGCCGCCACGGCGGCGCCTCGCGGCTGCGCAAGGCGGCTCAGCCTCGCCTCGCGCAGCAGCCGGGATGCTGCGCTACGGCCGCGGCCGCGGCTTCGACCTCGCCCTCGCCCACGGCTCCAACGACCTCGCGATCGCCGCCAAGACGCTCGGCGTCCCCGAGGCCAACATGCACGACTACGAGTACGCGGTCACCCAGCACCGGATCGGCTGCCGGCTCGCGCGGCGGGTGATGTTCCCGGACTCGGTGCCGCTGGAGCGCCTGCGCCGCTTCGGCGTCAGCGACGGAGAAGTACTTCCCCTATCCCGGCCTCAAGGAGGAGTACTACCTCTACGACTTCGAGCCCGACCCGGAGGCGCTGACGCCGGCTAGGCGTCGACGACCGAGCGGGTCGTCGTCATCGTCCGCCCGCCGCCCGACGTCTCGCTCTACCACCGCAAGTCGAACCCGCTCTTCCCCAAGGTGCTCGACCGCCTCGGCCGCGACGAGGACGTCCACGCGGTGGTGCTGCCGCGGACCGAAGCGCAGCGCGAGTTCATCACCGGCCTCGAGCTGCCCTCGGTGATCGTTCCCCCGGTGCGGTCGAGGCGCAGAGCCTCGTCGCCCTCGCCGACCTCGTCGTCTCCGCCGGCGGCACGATGAACCGCGAGGCCGCCGCCCTCGGCACCCCCGTCTACACCACCTACGGCGGCCGCCTCGGCGGCGTCGACGAAGCGCTGATCCGCTCCGGGCGGCTGCGGCCGCTGACCGACGCGCGGGCGCTGGAGCTGGAGAAGCGGACCGCCGAGGCGACGCCGACGACAGCGCGATCCGTCCTATGCTGGTCGAGACGATCCTCGGTACCGTCGGAGCCCAACCATTGCGCGAAGAGCCTCATCCCGTAACGCCTTCCTGAGCGAGCCTGCCCGAGGCCGAACCCGGCCTCGAAGAACTCGTCGCGCCCGCGGCCGAGGGCGACCCGCGCCCGATCGACTCGCGTCCTGCGGGCGCTCGACATCCTCATCTCCGCCTCGATCCTGCTCGTCCTCTCGCCGCTGCTTGGCGCTGATCGCGCTGGCGATCGCTGATCGACTCCGGCCGGCCGGTCCTCTACCGCGGCGCCCGCGTCGGCAGAGCCGGCCACCTCTTCTGGATGTACAAGTTCCGCACCCTGAAGCCCGACGCCGAGACCCGGCTCGGGCCCTATCTACGGCGAGGAGCTGACCCGCCGCACCGAGGAAGAGCGGACCCGGATCGGCGGCGTCCTGCGCAAAACCCACCTCGACGAGGTGCCGCAGCTCTGGAACGTGCTGCGCGGCGACATGGCGATCGTCGGCCCGCGGCCGATCCGGCCGGCCTTCTACGCCGAGCTCTGCCGCGAGATCCCCCAGTACTGGCAGCGCCTCGTCGTCCGCCCCGGGGTAACCGGCTTCGCCCAGACGCGGATCACCCGCGAGGAGTCCTGGGCCGACAAGCTCGCCCACGACATGGAGTACATCGCCGACCGCTCGGTCCCCCTCTACTTCCAGGTCCTGCTGGCGACCGTCGCCAAGGTGCTGGGACGCGGCCAGCCGACTTCGTAGCCCGGCGGGGCTGCGAGACTGCCGCCCATGTGCGGTATCTGCGGCGTCGTCGCCGCCGAGCGAGAGGGCGCTCCGGATCTGGAGGCGGTGGCGCGGATGAGCGGCCGCCTCGTCCACCGCGGGCCCGACGACGACGGGCTCTTCCACGAGGGGCCGGTGGCGCTGGCGGCGCGGCGGCTCTCGATCATCGACCTCGACCACGGCCACCAGCCGATCGCGAACGAGGACGGCACGTGCGGTCGTCGTCCAGAACGGCGAGATCTACAACTACCGCGAGCTGAAGCGCGAGCTGGAGGGGCGCGGCCACCGCTTCGCCACCGACTGCGACACCGAGGTCCTGGTCCACCTCTACGAGGAGCACGGCGAGGAGGCTTCGTCGAGCGGCTGCGGGGGATGTTCGCGATCGCCCTCTGGGACAAGCGCCGCCGCCGGCTGCTGCTCGCCCGCGACCGCTTCGGGATCAAGCCGCTCTACTACCGCGACGCCGGCGGCGGCCTCTGCCTTCGCCTCGGAGCTGAAGGCGATGCTCGAGCAGCCGGGCTTCTCGCGCGAGATCGACCCGAAGGCGGTCTCCGCCTACCTCGCCTTCAACTCGATCCCGGCGCCGCTGACGATCTTCGCCGAGGCGCGCAAGCTGCCCCCCGGGCACCTGCTGAGCTGGGAGGGGGGAGAGGTGCGACCGGCGCCGCTACGCGCGGCCGGGGCCGCCGTGCCGGCCGGCGAGCTGCGGCGCGGCTCGGCCGACGAGCTCGCCGCCGAGCTGCGCGAGGTGCTCGACGACAGCGTCCGCGCCCACCTCGTCGCCGACGTCCCGGTCGGCGTCCTGCTCTCCGGCGGCGTCGACTCCGGCGGCCTCGCCGCGCTCGCAAGCGCCCATGCCGGCGAACCCCTGCGCACCTTCTCGATCGGCTTCGAGGAGGCCGGCTTCGACGAGCTCTCCCGCGCTCGCCTGGTCGCCGAGCGCTACGGCACCGACCACCACGAGCTGATCCTCCGCCCGGACGCGGTCGAGCTGCTGCCGCGGCTGGTCGAGGCCTTCGACGAGCCCTTCGGCGACTCCTCGGCGCTGCCGACCTACCTCGTCTCCGAGCTGGCCGCCGGCCAGGTCAAGACCGCGCTCTCCGGCGAGGGCGGCGACGAGCTCTTCGGCGGCTACTACACCTACGTCGCCGACCTGCTCGCCCGCCGCGTCGGCCGCCTCGCGCCGCTCGCCCGGCCGCTGGCCGAGGCGCTGCCGAGCCGCCACGACCGCGTCGGCTTCGACTACAAAGCCAAGCGCTTCGCCCGTGCCGCCGCCCTGCCGCCGCTGGAGCGCCACCACGGCTGGAAGGAGATCTTCTCGGCCGCTGGCGCGAGCCGATCTCGCCGGCGCCGGCTGCCGCCGCCTGGGACCCGCTCGACCTCTACCGCGAGCGCTACGCCGAAACCGACGGGCGCCGAGCCGCTGGCGCGGATGCAGGACGTCGACCTCGGCATCTACCTGGTCGACGACCTGCTGGTCAAGACCGACCGGCTCAGCATGGCCCACTCGCTGGAGCTGCGCGTCCCCTTCCTCGACCAGCGAGTCGCCGAGTTCGCCTTCTCGCTGCCGACGGACGATGAAGGTCCGCGGCTTCGACAAGAAGCGCATCCTGCGCCGCGCGCTGGCGCCGCTGCTGCCGAAGGAGATCGTCCACGGCCGCAAGCAGGGCTTCTCGATCCCGACTCGCCGCCTGGCTGCGCGGGCCGCTGGAGCCGTTCGCCCGCGAGGTGCTGGCGCCGGGGGCGGTCGAGCGCCAGGGCCTGCTCGATCCCGCCGCCGTCACCCCGATCCTCGACCGCCACATCTCCGGCCGCGAGGACCTCAGCCGCCAGATCTGGGGCCTGATGGCGCTTACCCTCTGGTTCGACCGCTATGCCCACTGACACTCGACGCGCTTCTCGCCTTTCTGGTCGCCGGCCGTCCTCGCCCTGCTCCTGGTGCCGCTGACCAGGTGGCTGGCGGTGCGGGTCGGGGCGATCGACCAGCCCAACGAGCGCTCGCTGCACACGGTGCCGACGCCGAAGCTCGGCGGCCTCGGGATCCTCGGCGGCGCCGTCGTCGCCGGCTTGTCTTCCTGCCCAACGACAGCGAAAGCCACGCGATCCTGATCGGCGCCGTGGCGATCGCCCTGGTCGGCGTCCTCGACGACATCTTCGACCTGCCGGCCGCGGTGAAGCTGCTCGGCCAGACCGCCGCGGTCGTCATCCCGGTCTCGGCCGGGGTGACCGTCGACGAACTTCACCTTCCCCTTCTTCGGCCGGCTGACGCCGGGGACCGTCGACCTCCTCACCCTGCCGGGCGGCGGGGTCGTCCACCTCGGCGACGTCGGCACCGTGATCGCGATCGTCGCGGTGATCAACGTGATCAACCTGATCGACGGCGTCGACGGGCTCGCCGCCGGGGTCGCGGTGATCTCCGGCATCACCCTGGCGACGATCGCCCTCTCGCTCGACCGCACCGCCGCCGGCGTCCTCGCCGCGCTGACCGCCGGCGCCGCCCTCGGCTTCCTGCGCTGAGGGCTTCCCGCCGGCCAGCATCTTCATGGGCGACACCGGCTCCAACCTGCTCGGCTATCTCCTCGGGGCGGTGGCGGTGCAGGGAGCGCTGAAGACCAACGCGGTGATCGCCCTCTTCCTGCCGCTGATCATCCTTGCGGTGCCGATCCTCGACACCGGCTTCGTCGTCGCCAAGCGGCTCAAATACCGCCGCCCGATCTACAAAGCCGACCGCTGGCACTTCCACCACCGGATGGCCGACATCGGCTTCTCGCAGCGCCGCACGCTGCTCTACCTCTACGGCTGGACCGCCGTCATGGCGCTCCTGGCCCTGGCCCTGCGCTTCGTCCCCTACAGCGACGACCACGGCAACTTCGACCCCTTCTGGACCGCGGTGATCGCCCTCTTCGGCGTCCTCGCCCTCGCCGCCAGCGTCTACCTGGTAGAGGTCCTGGAGATCCTCAAGCTGCGCCAGACCCGCCTCCGCCAGCTGATAACCCTGCGCCGCCAGGTCGGCGCTCCCGAGCCAGAGCCCCAAGAGGTCGAGCGCGCGGTCGAAGCAGGAGCTCGAGACCGGCACTTTCCCCGCCGTCGACCCAGAAACCGGCGAGTTCGAAGCGATCGAAAATAGGGACCTGTCCACTCCACAGCCTTGGCGGTAGTGGCAACCCTCACGAAGTGGCTTCACAAAGCCATTCCCGGGGCCTTTTGGATATAGTCGCGCCTGCGCCCGCTCTGCCCCGAGCTGGGCGTATTTCCTTCGTTATGTCTCCTCCTAAGTACGTCGATCTAATCGCGTTGCTCGCCGCGCTCGCGCGTTTTCCTGCTCGGCGATCTGCCCCTGCTCGGCTTCGCCGTCGCGGCCGCGGTCTGGCTCGCTGCAGCGGGGGATCCAGATGCTGGCCCAGCGCCGGATGAAGCAGGAGCTGGCCGCCGGCAACCGCCAGAAGGCGATGGGCATCGTCGCCGGCAGCACCCTCGGCCGCGTCTGGCTGATGGCCACCGCCGTGCTCCTGGTCGGCATCGCCGAACGGGAGTCGGGCCTCGCCGCGCGCGATCCTGCTGCTCGCCCTCTTCACGATCTCCTTCGCCGCCCAGGGCCTCGCGCACCTGTTCGACGACCAGCCCGAGGGCCAGGGGGTCGCGTAGACATGGAGGCGGCAACGGTGCAGGCGCCGGGCGGCGCCCCGCAAGCGGCGACCCCGCGAAGGGCGGGCTCAGCACCAAAGCCAAGGTCTTCATCGGCTTCGGCGCCTACTTCGCCGATCGCGATCCTGCTGCTGCTGATCTTCGGCAGCGAGCGGCAAGAACGAAGCCTTCAAGCCGCAGAACGAGTTCAAACTCGAACCGTGGGTGACGATCGAACTCGGCGGGGATCGACCTCAGCATCAACAAGGCGGTCCTCTACCTGGTCCTCGCCAGCGCCCTGACGATCTTCACGATGACCTGGATCGCGCAGCGGATGGTGCAGAAGCCGAACCGGGTCCAGACCGCGGTCGAGGTCGCCTACGACCTGACGCAAAAACACGATCACCGGCGGCAGCCTCGCACGGCGAGCTGGCGCGCAAGTGGTTCCCCTTCATCGGCGCCCTCTTCTTCTGGATCTGGTTCTCGAACATGCTCGGCTTCCTGCCGCTGCCGACCAACACCGAGCACACCTTCTCGCTCGGCGGCCTCGAGATCCCCTCCTTCGCGATCTACGCCGCCACCGCCAACATCGCGATCCCGCTCGTCCTCACCCTCGTCGTCTGGCTCAGCTACCACGTCGAGGGCATCCGCGCCAAGGGCGTCGGTCCCTACTTCAAGAGCTGGCTGCCCCCGGGCCTGGAGGACATGCACCCGGTCGGCAAGGCCGCGATCTTCGTGATCGAGGTGATCTCCCACTTCGTGCGGCTGATCTCCCTCTCCGTTCGTCTTTTCGCCAACATCCTCGCCGGCCACCTGCTGCTGCTCTTCATGGGCGGCGGGCTGGCGGTGCTGCTGGGGATCGCGGCCCTCGGGGCGCTGACCTTCCCGCTCGCCTTCGCCTTCTTCATCTTCGAGGTCGGGCTTGTGGCGACCCTGCAGGCATTCATCTTCTCGACGCTTAGCGCTATCTACATCGGCGGAGCGACCTCCGCCTCTCACTAGAAAAGGAGTCAAACTCGATGGATCTCACCGCTCTCCCTATCGCCGAGGTCACCGACGAAGGGGTGAAAAGCGCCGGCAAAGCGATCGCCCTCGGCGTCGGTGCCGGGCTCGGTTCGATCGGCGCCGGTATCGGCGTGGGCTTCATCTTCGGTAAGGAGATCGAGTCGGTCGCCCGCCAGCCGGAGATGAAAAGCGAACTGGAAAGCATCCGCTGGCTCGGCTTCGCGCTGACCGAGGCGGTCGCCTTCTACACCTTCATCTTCGGTCTGATCGCCTTCTTCCTCGCCTAGGTCGATGGAGCTGCTCGGCTACATAGTCCCGCTCGCCGCCGAGGCGGCAGAGCACGGCGAGGAAAGCGGCGGCAGCTTCCTGGTCAGCCCGGGCCTCGGCCTGATGATCTGGACGCTGGTCCTGTTCCTGATCACGATGTGGGTGTTGAGCAAGGTCGCCTTCCCGAAAATCCAGGAAGCGCTCGACAAACGCGCCGCAAGCGATCAGCCGAGTCGATCGACGCCGCCGAAAGGCAGCGCAAGGAATCGGACGAGCTGCTCGCCGAGTACCGCGCCCGCCTCGCCGAGGCCCGGGAGCAGGCCGACGACATCATGGCCCGTGCCCGCAAATCCGCCGAGACCGCCGAAGCCGAGGCGACGGTGGCCGGCAAGGAGAAACGCGAGGAGCTGGTCGAGGCCGCCAAACGCGACATCGAAGCGGAGACGCGGCGCTCGCTCGACCAGATCCGCCAGGAGGTCGCCGACCTGACCGTGCTCGCCACCGAGCGGGTCACCCGCAAATCGCTCACCGACGAGGACCAGAAACGCCTCGTCGAGGAGGCGCTCAGCGAGGTCGACTTCTCGACGCTCTCGGGAGCGGAGAAGAACTAACGATGGCCGACGCAGCTCGCGTATACGCCGAGGCCCTCTTCGAGGTGGGCCGCGACAAAGGCAAGCTGGACACGCTGCAGCAACAGCTCGAGCGAGTTCACCGACTGCCGTCGACGGCAACCGCGAGCTGCAGGTCTTCTTCTTCAGTCCCTATCTATCTTCTGAGGAGAAGGTGGACGGGCTGAAGCGCGCCATCACCGGCGCCGAGCCCGAGCTGATCAACTTCCTCGAGCTGCTCGTCGACAAGCACCGGATGCCGGAGATCTTCCGCATCCGGCGCGAGCTCGAGGAGCTCTGGAAGCGGGAGAACCGCCGTATCGACGTCACCGTCACCAGCGCCGTCGAGCTGGACTCGGCGGTCGTCGAGAAAATCGGCCAGGAGGTCGAACGTCAGACCGGGGAGGAGGTCGACCTCTCAAGCGCGGTCGACGACCAGATCCTCGGCGGCATCGTCCTGCAGGTCGGCAACATGGTCTTGGACGCGAGCATCCGCAGTCGCCTGGAGAAACTTCGAAAGAGCGTCGCCACCGCGGCGTAAGGAGGCAGAGAGCACCCGATGGAGATCAAGCCCGACGAGATCGCAAGCATTCTGCGAGAGCGGATCGAGGGACTGGAGACCGGTTCCGCCGACCTCACCGAGGTCGGCACGGTCCTGTCCGTCGCCGACGGCATCGCCCGCATCCACGGGCTCGACAACTGCATGGCGCTGGAGATGCTCGAGCTGCCGCACGGGGTCACCGGCCTGGCGCTGAACCTCGAGGCCGACAACGTCGGCGCCGTGCTGTTCGGCGACTGGGACAAGATCGTCGAGGGCGACACGGTCAAGCGGACCGGCAAGCTGCTCGAGATCCCCGTCGGCGAGGCGCTGCTCGGTCGCATGGTCGACCCGCTCGGCCGCCCGCTCGACGACCGCGGCGAGATCGCCACCACCGAGACCCGCCCGGCCGAGTTCAAAGCCCCCGGCGTCGTCCAGCGCCAGCCGGTCGAGGAACCCGTCCAGACCGGGCTGATGTCGATCGACGGGATGATCCCGATCGGCCGTGGCCAGCGAGAGCTGATCATCGGCGACCGCCAGACCGGCAAGACCGCGATCGCGATCGACACGATCATCAACAACAAGGACAAGGACCTGATCTGCATCTACGTCGCGATCGGGCAGCGGATGTCGACGGTGGTGCAGCTGAAAGAGACGCTCGAGGAAAACGGCGCGATGGAGAACACGATCATCGTCGCCGCCCCCGCCGACGAGGCGGCGCCGATCAAGTACATCGCCCCCTACGCCGGCTGCGCGATGGGCGAGCACTTCCTCTACAACGGCAAAGCCGCGCTCTGCGTCTACGACGACCTCACCAAACACGCCTCCGCCTACCGGCAGATGTCGCTGCTGCTGCGGCGCCCGCCGGGTCGCGAGGCCTACCCGGGCGACGTCTTCTACCTGCACTCGCGGCTGCTGGAGCGGGCGGTGAAGCTGAACGACGAGCTCGGCGGCGGCTCGCTGACGGCGCTGCCGATCATCGAGACCCAGGCCTCCGACGTCTCCGCCTACATCCCGACCAACGTGATCTCGATCACCGACGGCCAGATCTTCCTCGAGTCCGACCTCTTCTTCTCCGGGGTCCGGCCGGCGATCAACGTCGGCATCTCGGTCTCCCGGGTCGGCGGTAACGCGCAGACCAAGGCGATGAAGAAGGTCGCCGGAAAACTGCGCCTCGACCTCTCCCAGTACCGCGACCTCGAGGCCTTCGCCCAGTTCGGCTCCGAGCTCGACGCCGAGACCCAGAAAGCGCTTACCCGCGGCGAACGGCTGGTCGAGCTGCTGAAACAGAAAGAGCGCGAACCGCTGAGCGTCGGCGACCAGGTCGCCTCGATCTACTCGGGCACCGGCGGCTACCTCGACCGGATCAAAGTCGAGCGCGTCGGCGAGTTCCTCGCCGACCTGCGGGTCCGCCTGCACTCCGAGAACGCCGAGCTGCTGGGCCGGATCGAAGAGACCGGCAAGCTCGAGGAGGACGACGAGAAGGCGCTCGGCAAGGCGATCGCCGACTTCGTCGACGACTTCGGCCCCGACTTCGACGAGCACGGCGACCCGCTCGAGGAGGGCGAGTCCGACCGCATCCACTCCAAGGAGGAGCGCGAGGCGCCCGCCCGGACCGAGTCCACTCGAGAGCAGCGATGACGAGGAGGCGGCGACCCCGGCCTAGCGCCCGGGAGCTGATCCCCCATGGCAACGCAGAAGGAAGTCAAGAACCGCATCGCGTCGGTCAAGAACATCAACAAGATCACGCGGGCGATGGAGATGGTTGCGGCGGCGCGCCTGCGGCGGGCCGAACAGCGGATCTCCGACATGCGGCCTTACGCCGAGGGAATGCGCAAGCTGACCCGCCGCGCCGCCGCCCAGGCGGGCGGCATCCCGCGGGTGCCCGGTCCTCGAAGAGCGGGAGAACGTCAACCGGGTCGGGATCGTCCTCGTCACCGGCGACCGTGGCCTGGCCGGCGCCTTCAACTCGAACATCATCCGCGAGGGCATGCGGATGGCGGCCAAAGTCCGCGAGGAGGGCGCCGAGCCCTCCTTCGCCGTGGTCGGCCGCAAGGGCGTCTCCGCCCTGACCTTCCGCAAGCAGGAGGTGACCGACTCCTACGTCGGCTTCACCGATCGCCCCGCCTTCGCCAACGCCCGCGAAATCGGCGAGGCGCTGACCGCCCGCTACGTCGACGAGGACCTCGACCGGGTCGAGCTGATCTACAACCGCTTCGTCTCGCCCCTGACCCAGCACGTCTGGCGCCAGACCCTGCTGCCCCTGCAGCAGGCCGAGGTGATCGGCGAGGGCGCCGGCGAGGAGGCCGCCGCCGAAGAGGAGGAAACCGAGGCGGAGAAGGCGCAGAGCCGCTCGGAGTGGGTCTACGAGCCCGACGCGGAGGAACTGCTGGCGCGGCTGATCCCGGAGTACGTGACGATCTCGGTCTACCGGGCGCTGCTGGAGTCGGCGGCCTCGGAGCTGGGCGCACGGATGACGGCAATGCGCAGCGCCGCGGAGAACGCGGAGGACATGATCGGCAGCCTGACCCTGGAGATGAACCGGGCGCGTCAGGCGGAAATCACGCAGGAGATCTTGGAGGTCGTCGGCGGCGCCGAGGCGCTCGGCTAGACGACGGCCCAGGATCACCAACAGCACTTCAAAGACGAGAAAAGGAACCCATGGCTGAGAGCAACGGAAACGGAAGCAACGTAGGGCGCGTCGAGCAGGTCACCGGAGTGGTCATCGACGCCGTCTTTCCCGACCACCTGCCGGAGATCTTCTCGGCGGTGACGATCGAGACCGAGCGGCGGGGACGACGACGGCGAATCGGCGGTGCTGGTCTGCGAGGTGCAGCAGCACCTCGGCGACGACCGCGTCCGCGCGGTCGCGATGGACGCTACCGACGGCATCGCCCGCGGCGCCGTCGTCACCGACACCGGCGGCCCGATCACGGTCCCGGTCGGCGACGCGACCCTCGGCCGCATCTTCAACCTGCTCGGCGAGCCGATCGACAACGGCCCCGAGGTGAAGGTCGAGGAGCGCTGGCCGATCCACCGCCCGGCCCCGAAGGCCTCCGACCTGACCCCGACGCAGGAGATCCTCGAGACCGGGATCAAGGTCATCGACCTCCTCGCCCCTTACGCCAAAGGCGGCAAGGTCGGGTTGTTCGGCGGCGCCGGCGTCGGCAAGACCGTGCTGATCCAGGAGCTGATCCGCAACATCGCCGAGGAGCACTCCGGCCTCTCCGCCTTCGTCGGCGTCGGCGAGCGCTCGCGCGAGGGCAACGACCTCTGGCTCGAGATGAAAGAGTCGGGCGTGATCGAGAAGACGATGCTCGTCTTCGGCCAGATGAACGAGCCCCCGGGCGCGCGTCTGCGCGTCGCCCTCTCCGGGCTGACGATGGCCGAGTACTACCGCGAGCAGGGTGGCCAGGACGTGCTGCTCTTCATCGACAACATCTTCCGCTTCGTCCAGGCGGGCTCCGAGGTCTCGGCGCTGCTCGGGCGGATGCCTTCGGCGGTCGGCTACCAGCCGACGCTGGAGACCGAGATGGGCGGTCTGCAGGAGCGGATCACCTCGACCGATCGCGGCTCGGTGACCTCGATCCAGGCGGTCTACGTCCCGGCCGACGACTACACCGACCCGGCCCCGGCCTCGGTGTTCGCCCACTTGAACGCGACCACCGCGCTCTCGCGGTCGATCTCCGAGAAAGGGATCTACCCGGCGGTCGACCCGCTCGACTCGACCTCAACGATCCTCAAGCCCGACGTCGTCGGCGACGAGCACTACCGCACCGCGACCGAGGTCCAGGAGGTGCTGCAGCGCTACAAGGAGCTGCAGGACATCATCGCCATCCTCGGGATCGACGAGCTCTCCGACGAGGACCGCCAGACGGTCTCCCGGGCCCGCAAGATCGAGCGCTTCCTCTCGCAGCCGTTCTTCGTCGCCGAACAGTTCACCGGCCGCTCCGGCGAGTACGTGCCGGTGGCCGAGACGGTCCGCGGCTTCCGCGAGATCCTCGACGGCGAGCACGACGACCTCACCGAGGGCGCCTTCTACATGCAGGGCTCGATCGACCAGGTGCTCGAGAACGCCAAGTCCGCCGCGGCCGCCTAGGAGCAACCGGTGGCTGCGGAGCACATGGTCGACGTCGAGATCCTGACCCCGGAGGGGGAGGTCTGGAGCGGCGAAGCGCGCCAGGTCTCGACCCGGACCGAGGGCGGCGAAATCGGCATCCTCGCCAACCATGCCCCGGTCCTGGCGGCGCTGCGGCCGACCGAGCTGCGCCTGCATCTCTCTGACTCGGAGACGAAACGCTACGCGCAGGCCCACGGCTGGCTGCAGGTCTACGGCAACCGGGCCCGGCTCCTGCTCGAGGAGGCGATCGCGCCCGAGGATCTCGACACCGCTGCCCTGAAAGAGCAGCTCGCGGACGCCGAGCAACGGCTCTCGGAGTCCGAGGACGGCAGCGCCGAGCGGAACCGGGCGCAAAAAGACCGCGACCGGGCCGAAGCATTCCTTTCGATCGCCGGAGCGTGAGGGGAACCGGTACCCCTCCTCCGGAATTGACCTCCCCTCCGCTTCGCTCCGGGGAGAACATGCTGCGCGGCTTTGCCGCGCAAGAATCAGATTGCATTTCGCCGAACATTCCTGCGGAGGGGTACCGGTTCCCCTCCCACGTGGCCGCGGCGGTTCTTTGGTTTGAGGGTTCGGGCGTATGAGTGACGAGCTCATCGTTCTTGCCAAGCGGCTGATCAGCTTTGAGACCTGTGAGCCGGATGCGATTTCCGAGGCGGCTGGGTTCGTTCAAGGGTGGCTGGAAGCCCGAGGGATTGAGACGCGGGCCGATGAGGTGCGCGGTCTGCCGGTGGTGATGGCCGAGGTCGGGCCCGCTGATGCGCCGACCGTCGTTCTCCACGGGCACATCGACGTGGTGCCTGGGCATGCCGGGCAGTTTGTGCCTGAGACCGCCGGCGATCGGCTGATCGGGCGGGGTGCCTATGACATGAAGGGCGCGGTCGCGGCGATGCTGATGGTGATTGCGGCGATGCGCGACCAGGACAAGGTCCGGGTGCGGCTGGGGATCGTCGGCGACGAGGAGTCCGAGGAGGAGTCCGAGCGCGGCTCCGACCACCTTGTCGACAGCGGCTTTACCGGCGACTTCGCGATCACCGGCGAGCCAACCGATCTCCACATCGGGATCGAGGCCAAGGGCGTGCTGGCGCTGCGCCTCGAGGTGGGGGGGACGGCTGCCCACGGAGCCACCCCCTGGCTCGGCGACAACGCCGTTCTCAACGCGATCGACGTTTTCCGCAGTATCGAGTCGCTACCGTTTGCCCGGCACAGCTCCGAGCTCTTCGACCGGCCATCGATCAACCTGGGGAGGATCGTCGGCGGCGACGCTCTCAACAAGGTGCCTGACAGATGCGCGATCGACGTCGACATCCGCTACCTCCCCGACCAGGACCCGCAGGAGATCCTCGCCCAGGTGCGCGAGCTGCGCGGGATCGAGGTGCAGGCGCTGCTGACCCGGCCCCCGGCCACGGTCGACCGCGACTCCGCCTACGTCCAGGCGCTGCGCACCGCGGCGACCGAGCACCACGACGGCGAGCCGATGAGCGTCGGGCGCGACGGCGCCTCCGACGCGGTCTCCTTCCTGCGGGTGGGAGTGCCAGCGGTCGAGTTCGGTCCGCTCGGCGCGGGGCACCACGGCCCGGCCGAGTGGGTCTCGGTCTCCTCGCTGGAGACCTACCGCCAGGCGCTGGAGTCGTTCCTGCGGGCGATCCCGGACCGGCGCGATGACTGAGTCCCTGGGCCCGGGCTGGGCGCCGAAGAAGCCGCCGCCTGAGGGCAACGGCGACGAGGCGCCGAAGCCGAAGCGCTTCTGGTGGCGGTTCGTCCTCGCCTCGGTGCTGATCGTCGCCGTCTCCGCGGCGACGACCGCGACGGCGTCGCTGCTCTACATCGACAGCATCGCCAACGCGATCCAGCCGAAGAACGACAAACTGCAGAAGGAACTGGACCTATTCCTCGCCGACGCCGGCGACGGCGGTGCCCAGACCTTCCTCGTAATCGGCTCCGACAAGCGCGCCAACGATCCCGAAGACCCGGGCCGCTCGGACACGACGCTGCTGGTCCGGCTGGACCCTGACAAGGGCCTGATCTCGATGATGTCGATCCCACGCGACCTCAAGGTCGAAATCCCCGGCTACGGGACCGGCAAGTTCAACGAAGCGTATGCCTACGGCGGCACCAAGCTGACGCTGCAGACGGTCAAGCAGCTGACCGACCTGCCGATCAACCACGTCGTCAACGTCGACTTCCTCGGCTTCGCCCAGGGCGTCTATGCGATCGGCTGCGTCTACGTCGACATCGACCGGCGCTACTACCACTCGAACGCCGAATCGGCCGAACAGTACGCCGAAATCAACGTCCAGCCGGGCTATCAGCTGATGTGCGGCAAGCAGGCGCTCGACTACGTCCGCTACCGCCACACCGACACCGACATCGTCCGCTCGGCACGCCAACAGGACTTTCTCAGCGCCGCCCGCGCCCGAATCTCGGTCAAGGACGTGTTTTTCGACCAAGGGGAACTGATCGAGGCCTTCACCGACTACACGACCTCGGACATCAGCGACGGCACGACGCTGCTTGAAGTCCTCAAACTACTGGCGACGATGAGCAACTCGACGATCAACGAGGTCAACTTCCCGGCTGAACTCGGTCCCAGCTTCGTCTACACGACGCCGGGCGCGGTCGAAGAAGCGGTGCAGGAATTCCTCGGCGGCGAGACGACCCAGGAAGCGAAAGCGGCCCAGCGACAGAGCCGCGAAGAAGCCGAAGCCGGCAAGAAGAAGCACAAGAAAAACAAGCCGAAGAAGAAGCAGAAACAGAAGAAGCCCAAGGTCGAAGTGGCAAAGCCAGGTACCGACGGGTTGGTGCCGGCCTCCGAAGCGGGCGAAGCCGAGGCCAGGATCGCCGCCCGCCGCTCCCGCGGCTTCTTCCCGATCTACTACCCGACCCGGCTGCCCGAAGGAGCCCGTTTCGTCGAAAGCGACCCCTACGAGAAGGTGGTCGATCCCTACGTCTACAACATCAAGGACGAAGACGAAAACCGTCATCTGGCCTACCGGATGGTGCTCGTCGACGAAATGACCGACGGCAACCACTACTTCGGTGTGCAGGGGATCCGCGGCTGGTCGGACCCGCCGATCCTCGACGATCCGAGCCTGACCAAGACCATCCACGGCCGCGACTACGACATCTACGTCGACGGCGAAAATGTGAAGATGGTCGCCTGGCGCCGCGGCGACAACGTCTATTGGATCTCGAATGACCTGCTGCGGACCTTTACCAACGATCAGATGATCGGGATGGCTCGCTCGGCAAGAGTGCTCGTCCCGGCCAAGAAGAAGAAGCAGCCGAAAGCCGGAAGGAGCCAGGGATGAGCGAGCAGAAGGAGACGGTAGGGGTAATCGGGGTCGGCTGGGTCGGCTTGGTCACCGCTGCCTGCTTCGCCGAGCTCGGTCACCCGGTGATCGCGCGCGACATCGTCGAGGAGAAGGTCGAGGCGCTCTCTCGCGGCGAAGTGGCGATCCACGAGCCGGGCCTCGAGGACCTGCTGAAGCGGAATGCGGAGCGGCTGACCTTCACCACCGACATGGACGAGCTGCTCTCCGGCGCCCGCCTGATGTTCGTCTGCGTCGACACGCCGCCGACCTACTCGGGTGATGCCGACCTCTCGCGCGTCCGCGCCGTGGTCCAGGAGCTGCCCGACGACAGCGACCACGTGCTGATCATGAAGAGCACGGTGCCGGCGGGCACCGGCGAGTCGATCCGCCGCGACATGCCCGGGCTCTCCTACGTCTCCTGCCCCGAGTTCCTCAAGGAGGGAACCGCGGTCAAGGACTTCATGCATCCCGACCGGGTCGTGGTCGGGGCCGATCCCGGTGACGAGGCGGCGGCCGACGCGGTCGAACGGCTCTATCAGCCGCTTGGCGGCGAGATCCTCCGCGTCGACGTCGCCAGCGCCGAGATGATCAAGCTCGCTTCCAACGCCTTTCTGGCGACGAAGATCTCCTTCATCAACGAGATCGCCAACGTCTGCGAGGAGGTCGGCGCCGACGTCGGCCAGGTCGCGACCGGGATGGGCCTCGACGAGCGGATCGGCAGCTCCTTTCTGCGCGCCGGCATCGGCTACGGGGGTTCATGTTTCCCCAAGGACGTCAGCGCCCTGAAGATGTTGGCCGGGAACACCGGCTACCACTTCCAGCTGCTGACCGCGGTGATCGAGGTCAACGAGCTGCAGAAGCGCCGCGTCGTCGGCAAGCTCGAGAAGCATCTCGGCTCGCTGATCGGCAAGCGGGTGGCGCTGCTCGGCCTCGCCTTCAAGCCCGATACCGACGACATGCGCGAGGCCTCGAGCCTGGTCCTCGCCGCCCGGCTGCAGGGCGAGGGGGCCGAGGTCGTCGCCTACGACCCGGTCGCCGCCGAGCGCGCTGCCGAGCTGCTCGGCTCGGTCGAGATGGCGACCTCGGCGATGGAGGCGCTCGAGGGCGCCGACGCCGTCGTCCTCGTCACCGAGTGGCCCGAGTTCGCCGAGCTCGACTGGGCGGTTGTCGCCGAGCGGATGGCCCGGCCGCTGGTCGTCGACGGCCGCAACTTCCTCGACCCGGACATCCTCGTCAAGGCTGGATTCGAGTACGAGGGAATCGGCCGCACCGTGAACTCCGCTCGCCCCGCCCCCGCCTCCTAGTGCAAGCCATTGTTCTCGTCGGCGGCGAAGGGACGAGGCTTCGGCCTCTGACCAGCGATGTCCCGAAGCCCGCTTTAACGCTGGTGGATCGGCCCTTCCTCGCCTACGCGATCGAGTGGCTGGCGGCCCATGGGGTCACCGAGGTCGTCCTCGCCTGCGGCTTCCTTCCCGATGTCCTCCGCGAGGCGCTCGCCGACGAGGAGGCGCGCGCCGAAGTCAAGATCACCTACGTCGCCGAGCCCGAGCCGCTCGGTACCGCCGGGGCGATCCGCTTCGCCGCCGAGGCGCTCGGCGAGCGGCTCGAGGATCGCTTCTTCGCTCTCAACGGCGACGTCCTCAACGACCTCGACCTCTCGGCGCTGGCCCGCGCCCACGAGGAGCACGGCGCCCGCGCGACGATCGCCCTGCACCCGGTCGAGGACGCGGCTGCCTACGGTCTCGTCCGCTGCGACGATCGGGGTCAGGTGCTGGAGTTCCGTGAGAAGACCGGCGAAGCGGTCCCCGGCGAGGTCAACGCAGGCGCTTACCTGCTCGAGCGTTCGGTGCTCGACCTGATTCCGGCGGGCCGCGCGGTCTCGATCGAGCGCGAGGTTTTCCCCCGACTGGTCGGCGACGGGCTCGGCGGGCTGCTGCTCGACGGCTACTGGATGGACATCGGCACCCCCGACCGCTACCTACAGGCGAGCTGGGACATCCTCGAGGGTCGGGTGGAGACGCGGGTGACGGCAACGGCCCCCGGTCAGCTGATCGCCGCCGACGCGGACGTCGACCCCGGGGCGCGGGTGGGACAGCGCGCAGTGGTTTCCGCCGGCTGCCGTATCGAGGCCGGCGCCGAGGTCACCGACTCGGTCCTGCTCGACGGCTGCACCATCGGCGAGAACGCCAGAGTCGAGGCATCGATCCTCGCCCCCGGCGCAAGGGTCGAGCCCGGTGCACAGGTCGTTGACTCCGTGATCGGCCGAGATGAAAGAGTCCCGGCCTGATGAGCACCTTGCTTGACGACGTCCTCGGCCTTCCCGACCAGCTGCGGGATGCCCTCTGGCGAATCGAAACCGCCCGCCTCGAGCCAGCCGACTCCGCCGGCCTGATCGTCTGCGGGATGGGCGGCTCCGCGATCGGCGGCGACCTCGCCGCCGCGGCGATCGGCGACCGCCTGACCAAGCCGATGGTCTCGATCCGCGGCTACGAGCTGCCGAGCTGGGCGACGCCGGAGTGGACGGTCCTCTGCTCCAGCTACTCCGGCAACACCGAGGAGACCCTGGCCTGCTTCGAGGCGGCAGAGGCACTGGGCGCGCGGCGTTTGGTCGCCAGCACCGGCGGTCAGCTCGTCGACCAAGCCCGCGAGGCCGGTGTCCCAGTGATCGGCCTGCCCGGCATCTTCCAGCCCCGCTTCGCCGTCGCCTACATGTTCGCGATCGCTGCCGAGGCAGCGGCCCTGGCGGGGGTCGCGCCGCGGCTCCGCACCGAGATCGATGCTGCCGCGGCATTCCTCGAGGCGCAGCTCGACCAGCTCAAGGCAAAGGCGGCCGAGCTCGCCGAGAGTCTCGCCGCCGGCCCGACGGTGATTTACGGCAGCGACCTGACGGCGCCGATCGGGAAGCGGTGGAAGACCCAGATCAATGAGAACGCCAAGGCGCCCGCGTTTGCGTCAGAGCTGCCCGAGGCCGACCACAACGAGATCTGCGGTTGGGCACCCGGGACCGGCGCCGAGCAGATGGCAGCCGTCTTCCTCGAAGACTGCGACCAGCACCCCCGCGAGCGCCGGCGCTTCGAGCTCACCGCCGAGCTGGTGGGCGAGGAGGCCGCGACCGTGGTGCGACTGGAGACGCATGGGGGGACCCGGGTCGACCGGCTGCTTTGGGCGACGCTGCTCGGCGACCTCGTCTCGATGGAGATCGCGAGCCAGCGGGGAGTCGACCCCGCGGCGATCGTCGCAATTGACAAGCTGAAGGCGGGCATGGCGGCATGAGGGCGATGGTGCTGGCGGCAGGTCTGGGGACGCGGCTGCGGCCGATCACCTACGAGATGCCGAAGCCGATGGTCCCGGTGCTGAACAAGCCGGTGATGGAGCACATCCTGCGCCTGCTGGCCCGCCACGGCTTCACCGAGACGATCGCCAACCTGCACTGGTTCCCGGAGCTGATCGAGGGCTACTTCGGCGACGGCTCCGGCAGTGGCGTCTCCCTCTCCTACAGCCGCGAGGAGCAGCTGCTCGGCACCTCCGGCGGCGTCCGCAACGCGGCCGAGTTCCTCGGCGACTCCTTCCTGATCATCTCCGGCGACGCCCTCACCGACATCGACCTGGCGGCGATGCGCGAGTTCCACGAATCCCACGACGGTGTCGCGACCCTGGCGATGAAGCGAGTCGAGGACACCAGCCAGTTTGGCGTCGCGATCGTCGGCGCCGACGGCCGGATCCAGGGCTTCCAGGAGAAGCCGGACCCCGCCGAAGCGCTCTCCGACCTCGCCAACTGTGGCATCTACATGTTCCGCAAGGAGATCTTCGACTTCTTTCCCGAGCCGGGGACGAGCAAAGCGGCCTCGGCGGGCGATCCGGCCGGTTTCGCCGACTGGGCGATGGACGTCTTCCCGCGCCTGCTGGATGGCGACGTGCCCTTCTACTCGCACGAGATCGACGCCTACTGGAACGACATCGGCAACCTCGAGGAGCTGCGCGAGGGCAACGTCGACGCGCTCACCGGGGCGGTCGAGGTGCAGCGCGAGGGCGAGCTGGTCGACGGCTTCCGCAGCGGTAAGCGGATGGAGGGCGAGCCAGGCTTGGTCGGTCCGGTCCTCCTCGGCCCCGGCTGCCAGATCGGCGACGACGTCCGCATCGACGGCCCCGCCGTGATCGGCGACAACGTCACGGTCGGCGACGGCGCCCGCCTAAAAGAGGTAATCGCCCTCCCGAACGCCGAGATCCCCGCACGCTCGATCCTCATCAACGCCATAGCCGGCGCTCGTCCCTAAGTCTCCACAGAGGCGTCGCTAAGAATTTTGTTCTTGCGCGCCACGCGTGCGGAGATGCTCGGCAGGGTCGGGGTGTGGAGATTTTGCCGACTATCGAGATCGCGCTGGTGCCCGCGCTTTGTGCTGCTTGCGGGCGGTCTTGTCGGTCTGAGGCGGTGGTCTGTACTCGGTGTGGGCGGCGGCTGGCTGGGGCGGAGCCGTTTTTGGGGAACGGGCCGGCTGGGCTGGACCGGGCTTGGTCCTCGGCCTCTTATGAGGGGGTGGCGAGGAACCTTGTGGCGGCTCTGAAGTTCCGGCGGCTGTTGCCGGTCGCCGATCTGATGGCGGAGCGGATCGAGTGGCTGGCTCCCGCGCACATGCTGAGCGGGACGGTCGTGCCGGTGCCGCCGGCCCCGCCGCGGCTGCGGCGGCGGGGGTTCGATCCGGCGGGGGAGCTGGCCGCCGCCTTGGCAGCGCGGCTCGAAGCTCCGCTCTCCAACTGCCTGGAGCGGCGGGGTGGAGGCCGGCAGGTGGGGAAGCGGCGGGCGGAACGGGTCGGTCACCCACCGCGTATTCACGCCAAGGGCGCGGTGCCGCGCAGCGTCCTCCTGGTCGACGACGTTCTCACCACCGGGGCCACCCTCACGGCCTGCGCTCGCGCGCTTCGGGCCGTGGGGGCGTCCCGTGTGGTGGCGGTGACCTTTGCCCGGCGCCTTTAGTTGGCTCTCCGCGGCCCTACGGCCGTGCCTCGGCCGGGCGGCCTCGCATCTGGTCGACAAGCTGCCTGGTGCGACGGCGCTTGCGACGCAGGTCGCGGTGCTTCTTCACCTGCCGGCTCATGTCCTCGGCAAGCTCGCGCACCGTGTGGGTCATCTCGGGGCTGCACTCGTGGGCGTGCAGCGTCACTCCCTTCAAGTAGAACGTCGCCTCCGCCACCTGGCTGTCGGCAACCCGCGGGTTGCGCTCTTCGGAGAGCACCACCTCCAGGGTCGCGAGCGGCGAGACCTGGCGTCCCAGCCGCTGGAAGCGTTTCCGCACTGCCTCACGCAGGTCGTCCGTCATCTCGACGTTCCGGCCTCGAATCTCAATCCGCATGAGCGCCTCCTTGTGGGTTGAGCAACGATCGTACGCCCCTCGGCGGAGGGCGGCAAGGGGCAATTAATGTCGCACCGCTAACCTTGAGCAATGCCAGCGATGGACCTCGTAACGAAGGCGCTGCGCGCGGGGGAGGGACGGAAATTCAAGTCCTACCAGAAGCGCGCGGAGGCGATCAACCGCTTCGAGCCGGAGATGGAAGCGCTCTCCGACGAGGAGATCCGCACCGAGGCGGACGGGCTGCGCGAGCGCGCCCGCAACGGCACCTCGCTCGACGACCTGCTGCCGGAGGCATTCGCCCTCTGCCGTGAGGCCTCCCGCCGCACCACCGGGCAGCGCCATTACGACGTCCAGCTGATCGGCGGCATGGTCCTCCACGACGGCGGCATCGCCGAGATGAGGACCGGCGAGGGCAAGACCCTGACCGCGACCCTGCCCGTCTTCCTCAACACGCTCGCCGGCGAAAGCGTCCACCTGGTCACCGTCAACGACTACCTGGCCCGCCGCGACCAGGAATGGATGAAACCGATCTATGACGCGCTCGGGGTCACCTCCGACGCCCTCCAGGACGGCGACGACCACGCCACCCGCCAGCGCAAGTACTCGCTCGACGTCACCTACGGGACCAACTCGGAGTTCGGCTTCGACTACCTGCGCGACAACATGGCCGACTCGCTCGAGCACTGCGTCCAGCGTGACCACAACTTCGCGATCGTCGACGAGGTCGACAACATCCTCATCGACGAGGCGCGGACGCCGCTGATCATCTCCGGCCAGCCCGAACAGGCGGCGCAGACCTATTACACCTTCGCCCGCCTCGCCAAACAGCTTGAGGGCGTGCCGGCGAAACAGAAACTGAAATCGCTCGGCGAGTCGCGCGAGACCCACGATGCCGACTTCGACTACGAGTACGACGAGAAACACAAGACCGTCTCGCCGACCGAGCGCGGGGTGAAAAAGGCCGAGGAATTCATCGGCGTCGACAACCTCTACCTCGGCGAGCACGGCAGCCTCGTCAACCACCTCGTCCAGTCGCTGAAGGCCGAGTCGCTCTACAAAAAGGACGACGACTACGCGGTGATCGACGGCGAGGTGATGATCATCGACGAGTTCACCGGCCGCATCCTCGAGGGCCGGCGCTGGTCGGAGGGCCTGCACCAGGCGGTCGAGGCGAAGGAGGGCGTGGCGATCCGCGAGGAGAACCAGACCCTGGCGACGATCACCCTGCAGAACTACTTCCGCCTCTACGACAAGCTCTCGGGCATGACCGGCACCGCCCTGACCGAGGCAACCGAGTTCATGAAGATCTACAAAATGCCGGTGGTCGAGATCCCGACCAACCAGCCGATGGTCCGGGCCGACGAAAACGACCAGATCTTCAAGACCAAAGACGGCAAGTGGAAAGCGTTGATGGAGGAGATCGTCCGCCGCCACGAAAAGGGCCAGCCGGTCCTCGTCGGAACCGTTTCGGTCGAGGTCTCGGAGATGATCTCAGAGGCGCTGAAGCGCGACGGGATCAAACACGCGGTCCTCAACGCGAAGCCCGAGCACGCCGAACGAGAGGGCGAGCTGATCGCCCAGGCCGGCCGCAAAGGCGCGGTGATGATCGCCACCAACATGGCCGGCCGTGGCGTCGACATCAAGCTCGGCGGCGACCCCGAACATCTGGCGATCGGCGAGCTGAAAAAGCAGGGGATCACGCACGAGAGCGAGGACTACGAGGAGGCGCTGGCCGCGAAGACGGTCGAGCTGGCGCCGCAGTGCAAGGTCGAGGCCGAGGAAGTCCGCGAGCTCGGCGGGCTCTACATCTGCGGCACCGAGCGGCACGAGTCGCGCCGCATCGACAACCAACTCCGCGGCCGCTCCGGCCGCCAGGGCGACCCCGGCGAGTCGCGCTTCTTCCTCTCCGCCGAAGACGACGTGATCCGCCTCTTCGCCGGCGATCGCATCTACAACATCCTCGACAAACTCGGGCCGGTCGACGACGACGGCACCGAAGTTCCGCTGGAAGCGAAGATGCTGACGAAAACGGTCGAGAACGCCCAGAAGAAGGTCGAGGAGCAGAACTTCCTGCTGCGTAAACGCGTCCTCGAGTACGACGACGTGATGAACGAGCAGCGGCGGGTGGTCTACAAATACCGCCGCGAGATCCTCGAAGGCCGCGACATCTCCGAGAATGCCCGCGACGAACTCGAGGGTGTGATCGAGCGTCTCGTCGACGAGTACACGGCCGGCGACATCCTCGAGGACTGGGATCTGGAGGAGCTAGAGACGCAACTGCGCCAGATCTGGCCGGTCGGGATCGAGGTCGGCACCGTCGCCCCGGAGACCGTCGACCGCGAGCAGCTCAAGGACGCCCTCGACGAGGACGCGATGAGCGCCTACGACGAGCGCGAGGAGCAACTCGGCGAGGAGCTGATGCGCTACCTGGAGCGCTCGATCCTGCTGCAGGTGATCGACAACCGCTGGCGCGAACACCTCTTCGACATGGACTACCTGCGCGAAGGCATCCACCTCCGCGGCTTCGCCCAGATCGACCCCCTCGTCGCCTACAAAAACGAGGGCTACCAGATGTTCCAGGAGCTGATGCACGGGATCTGGGACGAGTTCTCGAAACTGGTCTTCCGCGCCGAGATCGAAGTCCAGCCCGGGGCGGGAGCTGCCGCGGCCGGCAACGGCGAGGGAGATCCGACCAGCTTCGCCTACTCCGGTGGTACCGCCGAGGGCCAGCCCTCGGCCCTGGCCGAAGTAGCCGCTGCCGGCGGCGCCACCGGCGCTGGCGCGGTCGACGTCGCTGCCGCCGGCTCAGCCGGACCCGGCAACGAAGTCGTCGAGACGGTGGTCAAGGGCGAGCACGAGAGCCTCGGCCGCAACGACCCCTGCTGGTGTGGGTCTGGCAAGAAGTACAAGAAGTGCCACGGCGCCTGAGGGCGCATGAGCGATCCCGTCCGCGAGTTCATCCGCGCGTTCAACGAGCGGGATCTGGACGGCTTTGTCGCGGTGCTCGACCCTGAGGTCGAACTGCACGCGAGCCGGGGGCTGCGGAAAGGCCCAGGGGCGGCGCGGATCTGGGCGACGCGGGCGCCTGGGGGGGTGCAACAGACGATTGAGCTGGAGCAGCTCTACGAGGACGGGACGGAGGGGGGAGGCGGCCGGGCGGTGGCGCTGATCAAGCGTCACTGGCACTGGGAAGAGGGCAACAGCCCGGCAGGGGTCGACGTGATGGCCTGGTTCTTCGAGCTGCACGACCACAAGATCCGCAGCTGGCGGCCTTATGAGGATCGCGAGGAGGCGCTGCGCACGGGCAACTTCCTCCCGCCCCTTGGCTGAGCGGCGTTACCGGCCTAGGATGGGCGCATGGCAGATGTCGCTCCCGACAACGCCGAAGCTACGGAGGCCTGGAGTGGGCCGCTTTTCGAGATCTTCCTCAAGTACCGCGACCTGACCACCGGCGGCCTCGGTGCCCACGGCGAGGTGGCGATGCGGTCGAATCCGCCGCAGCCGGGAGAGCGGGCGATCGACATCGGCTGCGGGTTCGGCGACACCACGCAGCGGCTGGCCGAGCTGGTCGGTCCCGAAGGCTCGGCTCTCGGGGTCGACGTCTCCGCCCCGTTCATCGAGACGGCCGGCAAGGAGGCCGAAGACGCCGGTCTCGACAACGTCGAGTTCCGGCTCGCCGACGTGCAGACGCTGGAGCTGCCCCAGGAGTTCGACTACGCCTTCTCGCGCATGGGCATCATGTTCTTCGCCAACCCCGTCGCCGCCCTGCGCAACGTCCGCGCGGCTCTCAAGCCCGGCGGCCGCTTCACGGCGGTTGTCTGGCGGCGCAAGCTCGACAACGAGTGGGTGCGGCGCGCCGAGGAGATCGTCGACGAGTACCTCGATCATCCCGAGGAGACCGACGAACCGACCTGCGGCCCGGGCCCGTTCTCGATGGCCAACGCCGACACCGTCACCGAGCAGATGAAGATCGCCGGCTTCGAGGAGATCGGGCTGCGACGCTGCGACCTGCCGATGAAGGTGGGTGACGACCTCGACCAGGCGGTCGAGTTCGGCATGGCCCTTGGCCCGGCCGGGGAGATCCTCCGCCTCTGGGGGGATCGGGTCGACGAGATCCGCCCCGAGATCTCCGCCAAGATCCGCGCCGCGATCGCCGAGTTCGATGGACCCGACGGCGTCTTCGCCCCAGCCTCAACCTGGATCATCACCGCCCGGGTCCCTGACTAGGCGAGGTTGGTAGGGAGGGTGTCGGTGGGGGTCCCTGGGAGCACCTCCGCCGCGCGAATCGCATTACGGCTGACGCCTCAAAAGCCTTAGGCGCGGCTCCATGCTGAGTACCCAGGGACCCCCACCGACACCCTCCCGAAATCGAGCTCCGGCAGACGCTGCAGGGTCCAACAGCTCTTTCAAAAAGCTGACGTGGGCTCAGATGTATTGCTGAAAGCTGTCGCGAGGAGGGCCGGGATACCCCTGCTCGGTACTCAGCATGGAGCCGAGTTGCAGACCTTCGCGGTCAGCCGCTGACGATCCTCTCGGCGGAGGTGCTCCGAGCAGGGGTATCCCGGCCCTCCCTACCGATAGGGACGCGCCTATAACCTGTCGCCATGGCCGACGCCGCTCAGAGCCAACCTGTAGCGCCCCGTCTTGCCGCTGTCCGTGAGCAGCTGTCCCTGCTCTCGGACTACCTTTGACCCCGCTGCGCTCGAGGCCGAAGCCGAACGGCTAGAGGAGGAGATGGGTCGGCCCGGGTTCTGGGACGACCAGGACGTCGCCGCCAAGACCTCAGCTGCTCATGCGCGCGCGCAGAAGCGGCTGGAGATGTTCCGCGGCCTGGAGGGCGATGTCGCCGACCTCGGCGACCTGGCTGAGATGGCCGCCGAGGACGAGGAGATGGCGAGCGAGCTCGACTCGCAGCTGGGCTCGGTCGAGGAGCGCCTGGCCGAGCTCGAAGAGGCCCGCCTCTTCAGCGGCGAGTACGACGCCGGCGACGCGGTCGTCACCGTCCACGCCGGGGCCGGCGGGACCGACTCCCAGGACTGGGCCGAGATCCTGCTGCGGATGTACCTGCGCTGGGCCGAGCGGCGCGGCTTCGCGGTCGAGATGCTCGAGGCCTCGGCGGGGGAGGAGGCGGGGCTCAAGTCCGCGACCTTCATCGCCCGGGGGGAGAACGCCTACGGGCTCTTCGCCGCCGATCGCGGCGTCCACCGCCTGGTCCGGATCTCCCCCTTCGACTCTTCCTCGCGCCGCCACACCAGCTTCGCCCAGGTCGACGTCGGGCCGGTGGTCGAGGACGGCGTCGAGGTCGAGATCGACGAGGGCGATCTGCGGATCGACACCTACCGCGCCTCCGGCGCCGGAGGCCAGCACGTCAACAAGACCGACTCGGCGGTGCGGATCACCCACATCCCGACCGGGGTCGTCGTCCAGTGCCAGAACGAGCGCTCGCAGACGCAGAACAAGGCGGTGGCGATGCAGCTGCTGCGCTCGAAGCTGATCGAGCTGGAGGAGCGCAAACGCTCTGAGGTGCTGGCCAAGGCGCGCGGCGAGGTCAAAGACGTCGCCTGGGGGTCGCAGATCCGCAGCTACGTGCTGCACCCGTACACGATGGTCAAGGACCACCGCACCGAGCACGAGGTCGGCGACGTGCAGCGGGTCCTCGACGGCGACATCGACGAGTTCATCCGCGACTACCTGAACAAGACCGCCGCCGCCTCGGCGAGCTAGATGTCGCCGCTCCTGCACTTGGAACGGGCTGCGGGCGGGGAGCCGGAGGGGCTGCTGGTCCTCCACCACGGCCGCGGCACCGAAGAGCGCGACCTACTCGGCCTCGCCGACTTCCTCGACCCGGAGCAGCGGCTGCGGGTGGTGACGCCGCGGGCGCCGTTGCAGCTACCGGGCTCGCCCGGCTACCACTGGTACCTGGTGCCACGTGTCGGCTATCCCGATCGCGAGACCTTCGAGGCGGCCCGCGCCGCGCTGGCCGAGCTGCACGACGGGCTCTGGGAGGAGACCGGGATCGGCCCCGAGCGGACCGTGCTCGGCGGCTTCTCGATGGGGTCGGTAATGAGCTATGCGATGGCGCTCGGCGCCGACCGGCCCGCGGTCGCAGGCATCCTCGCCTTCAGCGGCTTCGTCCCGACCGTGGAGGGCTGGGAGCCGGCGCTCGCTGACCGCACCGGGACCCGCGCCTTCATCAGCCACGGCCGCAACGACCCGGTTATCGGGGTCGAGTTCGCCGAACGGGCGCGGGAGCTGCTCAGCGAGGGTGGGCTGGATGTGACCTACCGCGAGTCCGAGCTCGGTCATCAGATCGACCCGGCGCACCTGCGCGAAGCGAGCGCTTGGCTCGATGAGGTGCTCCGTTGAGTTCCAGGCGGCAGTAGCGGGGTGTATTCAGCGCTTGCAGCTCGACTTCGAATTCGCGCGCGCTGAGCGCCCGTTCCATCTCCTTCTCGCTGAGCACGAAGGTGTCGCGAAAGACGCCGGCGCGGCGGAAGTGGGCGTGCTCGGCGCCGAGGTGCAGGTGGCCGTGGGGGCCGCGCAGCCGGGCGTCGATCGACACCGGCGCCGGCGCGAACGAGGTGTAGTGGACGACGAGCTGGACGGTGTCGTTGCCGGGTTGAGGGGAGACCCTGGCCGTCGCGTCTTCGAGGACGCACCCTTCGACTTCTTCGGCCTCGACTTCTTTGCAGGCTTCTTCGTCGCCTAGTTCGCAGGCTTCTTCGCTGGCCGATTCGTCTTCTTCGGCTTCGTCTTCGAGATCGCCCGGTTCGGATTCGTCGGCTTCTTCGCCTGCCTGCGCGGCAAGGATTTCAGGCAGGGTCAGGGCGGAGGCGGGGGCGGCGAGGACGAGCAGCGCCAGCAGGGCGAGGATCGGCAGGAGGGGGAGCTTTCGCATCGCCCTTTCCCATCGGAGCGTGGGCGATCCTCCTTTAGGTACTGCGCTTCTCGTCCAGTACTCCCTCCAGCTCCAGCAGCGCCTCCTTCATCGGCAGGCCGCCGCCGTAGCCGCCGAGGGCGCCGCCGGTGCGCAGGACGCGGTGGCAGGGGACGACCAGCGGGATCGGGTTGGCGCCGCAGGCGCTGCCGGCGGCGCGGACCGCGCGCTCGTTGCCGGCGCTGCGGGCCATCTCGGTGTAGCTGCGCGTTTGGCCGTAGGGGATGCGGTTAATCGCCAGCAGCACCCGTTTGCGGAAGCCGTCGCTGAGTCTCCAGTCGAGTGGCAGGTCAAAGCGGTCGAGCCGCCCGGCGAAGTAGAGGTCGAGCTCGCGCCGCACCTCGTCCAGCTCGGCCGGCACCTCCAGCACCCGTGGCGAGACGCGGTCGGCGAGGTCGACGAGCAGCTCGTCGGCGTCCTGATTGGGCAGCCCCACCCGGACCAGACCGCGGCGGGTCTTTGCCAGCAGCAGTGGCCCGAAGGGCGAGTCGGTGCTCGTGTAGGCGACGTCGAGCAGGCCCTCCTCGGCGGCCTGGGCCCTGAACCTGTTGATGGTCTGGGGCCCGATGCTCTTGGGGTCGATCATTGCCTTCATGTCAGCTCCTTTCGCAGTCGTTTCAGTCCCTCGTGCAGGCTGCGCCGTGCCGCCTCCGGCGAGCAGCCGAGCGCGGCGGCGATCTCGCCGTGGGGCAGGTCGCTGCCGTAGCGCAGCGCCACCGCGGCGCGCTGTTTCGGCGGCAGCGCGCCGACCGCCGTCCAGAGCCGCCGGTCGGGGTCCGGGATCCCGTCCTCGACCGCGACCTCCGGCACCTCGGCGACCGGGACCGGCTGGCGCCCGCGGGCGCGATAGAAGTCGATCGCCTTGCGGTGGGCGATCGTCAGCAGCCAGCCACGCAGGTTGCCCGCGTCCTTCAGCTTCGGATAGGCGCGCAACGCCGCCAGGAAGGTCTCCTGGAAGCAGTCCTCGGCGCCATCCCTGCCGACGGCGCCGCGCAAGATTCCCATCACGGCGGTGGAATGCTCGTCCAGCACGGTTTGAAACGGCGGCAACGGGGTCACTCATGGGATTAAACGTGGACGGCAGGCGAAACGTGAGATTCAGCGCATCGAGCCTGCGATCCGACACCTCCTGGGTGCCCAATCGCAGGCTCGCTAGGCTGGCATCACTGTCATCGTCGGCCCACGGTCGGCGGCAGTGTCCGACCGAGGCGGTTGGTTCCTCGGGCAGGCGGCGAGCTGACTCTTAGGCTGGCTGTCGACCCGGAGGTCTGACCTTCATCCGTTGTGTCGCTCGCCGCCCCCCGAGGATCGCCGTCGTGACTTGATAGGAGCGTGGCTTCGCCCCGAGTGAGGTCTGTCCGCCGGCGGTCCGTCCGAACAGGCGACAACCAATCGAAGGGACGCAGCCAATGATCGTGATCGGAACGGACACCCACAAGAGAACCCATACCTGCGGCGCCGTGTTTGCGGGCACCGGTCAGCTCACCGGCGAGCTGACGGCCGCAGCCAGGGAGCCGGGGTTTCGCGAGCTCCTCGCCTGGGGGCGAGGCCTCGACTCCGAACGGATCTGGGCGATCGAGGACTGCCGCCACGTCTCCGGTTCCTTCGAGCGGTTCCTGGTTGCCTCGAGCGAGCGCGTGGTCCGGGTGCCGCCGAAGCTGATGGGCCAGAGCCGCCGGGGGGAACGCACGCGGGGCAAGTCTGACCCGATCGATGCGCTGGCCGTCGCCCGGGCGGCGCTCCGAGAGGGTCCCGAGACCCTTCCCGGCGCCTACCTCGACGAGCGGGCCCTGGAGCTGCGGCTCCTGCTCGACCACCGCGAGAATCTCGTCAAGGCTCGCTCTGAAGACCAGCAGCGCTTGCGCTGGCACCTGCACGACCTCTGGCCCGAACTGGAGCTGCCGGCCGGCTGCCTGGACCGGGTCCTCTGGCTCGACCGCGTGGCTCGCAAGCTCTCCCGCGCCGAGCAGGGCGCCCGGGTGCGCATCGCCCGCGAGCTGGTCAGGGCGATCCGCGAGCGCACCAAGCGCGCCGCTGCCCTGGAGAAGGAGATCGCAGAAGCGGTGCGCTCTCAGGCCCCCCGGCTACTCGAGCTGCCCGGCTGCGGCGCGCTCACGGCGGCCAAGCTCGTGGCCGAGACCGCCGGCGCCGGGCGCTTTGCCTCCGACGCGAAGCTCGCCCGGCTGGCGGGGGTGGCGCCGATCCCCGCCTCCTCTGGCAACCGCGTCCGCCACCGCCTCGACCGTGGTGGCAACCGCCAGCTCAACTGCGCCCTTCACCGCATCGCCGTCACCCAGGGACGGGTACACCCGCCGGCCCGGAAGTTCCTCGCCCGCAAGCAGGCCGAGGGCAAGTCCAGGATGGAGGCCCTACGCTGCCTCAAGCGCCACCTCGCGCGCCGGGTCTGGAGACTTTTGGTCGATTCTGAAAAAGGGAGATCCATGACCACCGTCGACACTCAGAGAGGCTCGCTGACGCCGCAATTCGCGGTGGCGGCTTGACATAGGAGCAACGGGTGAGCGAGTCGGCGGCGGAAATCGAGGAGTTGGTTGCGAGCGCCCTTGCCGAGGACGTGGGCGAGGGCGACATCACCTCCGAGGCGACGGTGCCGGTGGACGCCCGGGCGCGGGCGCGGATCGTGCAGAAACAGCCCGGCGTCGTCTACGGCCTTGCCGTCGTCGCCGAGGCGATGCGCCAGTGCGGGGTCGCGGACGTCGACAACCTCGTCGTCGAGGGACAGTGGCGCGAGGACGTCCCGGCCGATGTGCTGCTCGCGAGTGGCGGCGCCCGCGGCCTGCTCGCCGCCGAGCGGACCGCGATCAACTTCCTCGGCCACCTCTCCGGCGTCGCGACGCTGACCGCCCGCTACGCCGAGGCGGTGCTCGGCACCGGGACCACGATCCTCGACACCCGCAAGACGACCCCGGGCCTGCGCCACCTGGAGAAGGCGGCGGTCGCGGCGGGCGGCGGCGTCAACCATCGCATGGGCCTCTACGACGCGATCCTGATCAAGGAGAACCACATCGCCGCCGCCGGCGGCCTGGCGAAAGCCGTTTACGCGGCCCGGAACGCCAAACCCGAGAAGGCGATCGAGGTAGAGGTTCGCAACCTCGACGAAACCGCCTACGCCCTCGGCATGGGAGTCGACCGCCTCCTGCTCGACAACATGAGCCCGGACCAGCTCCGAGGGGCGGTCGCCCTGCGCGACGAAAACGCAGGAGGCCCTGACGGCGTCTCACTGGAGGCTTCCGGCGGAGTCACCCTCGACAACGTCCGCGAGATCGCGGAGACCGGCGTCGAGTTCATCTCCATTGGCGCCCTGACCCATTCGGCGCGAACGCTCGATTTTTCGATGCTACTTGAGCAGTTTTGAGAGACGGCGGTCTTTGAGGACCTTGCCTCCGGTTTGCTCTTTGGGGCAGTAGTTCGTCTGGTGTTCTGAGAAGTAGACGGCCTCGATCGTCGTTCCGCAGCGCGGGCATGGCTCGCCCTCACGTTTGTGGATCTGGAGCGGCATCGGGACTTTGTCGGGGACCTCGGGGCCGATGGTCGCCTCGTAGTGACTGATCGCGTCGCCGAGGATGTGGAGAGCTGCGTGGAGGTTCTTCACTTCATCGGAGCTGAGTTCGGAGCCTTTCTTGAAGGGGGAGAGGTGGGCCTCCCAGAGGATCTCGTCAACCCAGGAGCGGCCGATTCCGGCGACGTCTTTCTGGTGGCGGAGGAGGGGGTGGAGGTGGCGCGGCTTGTCGATTGCCGTTGCGAATTCTTCGAGCGGGGGAGTGGGCCAGGCCTCCGGGCCGAGGCTGGCGACCATCTCGTCTTCGGCGACCGCATCGACCGGCAGCAGCTTCGCCCAGGCGCGCTGCTTGGTCCCGAACTCGCGCAGCCGCAGCTCATGCCCGTCGGTGAGGCGGATGAGGACTCGAGACGCTTTGTCTTTCAGCGAGGCGCGTTTGTCGAAGACGCGCAGCCGTCCGGCCGACATCAGGTGGATCAGCAGCGCCAGGTCGCCGAATTCGACGACCGGCATCTTGCCGAGGCGCCGCACGCCGGTGATCTTCCGCCCCACCAGCGCTTCCAGCGGCGGGTCGAAGGTCTTCATCACGTTCATCCCCGGCGCCAGCGCCGATTCGACCTCGGCCCCGACCAGCGCCGCGTCGAGGCGGCGGGCGACGATCTCGACCTCGGGCAGCTCCGGCATCGCAACCAGGCTAGAGGGGAGGCGCGATCAACTAGACTTCATCCACGTTCATTCGACCGGTTCCGGACTACGTCCCGCCGGCGAACATCAGGAAGGAAAGGGCTCATGCAGGAGCTCCCGACTATCCAACCGACTAACGCGCCGGAGCTGAGCCCGGAGCAGATCGCTGAGATCAGCGACGAGGTCCGTGCGCTCGCGCAGGAGCGGAACGCGGTCATCCTCGCCCACAACTACGAGCTGCCCGAGGTCCAGGACGTCGCCAACTACCGCGGCGACTCGCTCGGCCTTTCGCGCCAGGCGGCTGAGACCGACGCCGAGGTGATCGCTTTCTGCGGCGTCCACTTCATGGCCGAGACCGCCTCGATCCTCTCGCCGCAAAAGACGGTCTTGATCCCAGACCTCGACGCCGGTTGCTCGCTCGCCGACTCGATCGACGCCGATCAGCTGCGGGCCTGGAAGGCGCAGTACCCGGACGCGCAGGTCGTCATGTACGTCAACACCTCGGCCGAGGTCAAGGCCGAGACCGACTACTGCGTCACCTCCTCCAATGCGGTCGACGTCGTCCGCCACATCTGGGCCGAGCACGGCCCCGAGACGGAGATCCTCTTCGGCCCCGACATGTGGCTCGGTGCCTTCGTCGAGCGCGAGACCGGCCTGGTCGACGAACCCGAGCGGCGCGGCCGCTTCCACATCTGGGACGGCGAGTGCCACGTCCACGCCGGGATCAAGCCGCTCGACATCGCCCGCACCCGCGACGAACACCCGAACGCCGAGTTCCTGATCCACCCCGAGTGCGGCTGCTCGACCCAGGCGATGGAGTACGTCGCCGCCGGCGACATCGACCCCGAGGGCGTCCATATGCTCTCCACCTCGGGGATGCAGCGCCACGTCGAAGCTCATCCCGAGGGCGAGTTCATCGTCGCCACCGAGAACGGGATGCTCTACCCGCTGCAGCAGGCCGCCCCGCGGGCGAACCTGATCGAGGCCAATCGGATGGCCGTCTGCAAATACATGAAGATGATCACCCTGCCGAAACTGCGCGACTGCCTGCGTGAGATGAGCGGCGAGGTCAGCGTCCCGGCCGAGATCGCCGAGCGGGCACGGATCCCGATCGAGCGCATGGTCGCGATCGGCTAGCCGAACTCTTCATCAGCCTTTTAGCCGCCTTTTCACTTCCTTTACCGAACCGGGGGCACTGTGTCGCCGTACCCCTGGAAAAGGAAGAAGGAGGCGTGACATGACCAGTAAGAAGGTTCTCGTGGTCGCCAATCGGACCGCCGACTCACCCGACCTGATCGAGGCGCTGCGCGAGCGTGCCGCCGAGGAAGCGATCGGCTTCACCCTGCTGGTGCCGGCGGTCCCGCACGGTCTCGACTGGGCCGCCGACATGAAGGCCGGCTGGTCGGAGGCGGCGCTCCGCGCCGACCGCGCCAGCGATCGCATTCGCCGATCGGGTCTCGAGCTCGAGGAGGTGATCGTCGGCGACCCGGATCCCTTCGCCGCGGTCGGCGATGTGCTGCATGCGCGCGAGTTCGACGAGGTCGTTGTCTCGACCCTGCCGAGGACGATCTCGCGCTGGCTGGCGGTGGGACTGCCGTCGCGGTTGCGGCGGGTGCACGACCTGCCAGTCGACGAGGTGAGGGCCCAGCCGCTCGCCGAGCCGTTGCCAGATCGGTCTGTCAGCGAACCGATCGCTGCCTGAGCCGACCTCAATCTGAGGCGGTGGCGCCGATGAAGACCAGCTTGTAGTCGCGGTTTTCGTCGGCAGGCGTGGAAAGCACCACCTCGCCATCTTCCTCGCTCATGCCCAGGGCCGCCAGGGGCTCGATTCCGGCGCTCCGCATCGCCTCCAGCACCTCGCCCTCGCTCCGGAATCGCTCCAGGTGGCTGATCGGCTCGTCGATTCGATCGCCCGCGATCTCGGCTTCGAACAGCGACGGCCCAACCTCGCCCTGGCCGCTCCAGGTCCATCGCGATCCCTCGTGCTCGACTTCTCTCACTCCGCCGTATGCGGTTTCATACGCCCCGCTGGAGTTGACGTCGAAGACCAGTAGGCCGTCGTCCGCGAGGTTCTCCCGCATCCCGGTGAGCGCCAGGACGAGGTCGTCATCGCCGAGCAGGTAGTTGACGGAATCGTTGAGCGAAAGCACGAGGTCGAAAGCGCCGAGCTGGGGCAGGGCCCGCATGTCTGCGGCCTGCAGGACCACGTCGTCGCCTCCCTCCTCGGCCGCCAGCTCCAGCATCGCCGGCGAGAGATCGCAGCCATGAATCCGCCACCCCCTCTGCATCAGCGGTCGAAATGCGCGGCCGGTCCCGCAGCCGACGTCGAGGGCACTGCCGCCTTCCCGCAGACCGTGCTTCCGCAGCTCCGGCAACAGCGCCCGCCCGAGCCACATCTCGTAGTCGTTCGCATGAGTGAAGTCGTTGTAGACCGCGGCGAATGCCTCATAGGCCGCCAGCGCTGGGTCCCCTCCCATAGCGGCCGAGCCTAGCCACTCATGCCTGCTCCTGCAAATAATCGAGAGAGGCTAAGCGGGGCGAAGCCTCTGAAAGATCGGCTGCGTGGGCGGGATCTTGCGGGGCCGGTGGGGTGGAGGAGTCACTCTGTCGTTGCGGAAAGCACCCGACTGATGGCCCTTAGAAAGAAGAAAGATCGCGGCGGTGAGGAGCCGCGGCGCCCCCGCGGGCGTCGCGCGCCGATCATCGAGCTGAACGACGTCACCAAGGTCTACCCAGGCGGCCACATGGCGCTGGACCGGGTCAACCTGGCGATCGGCCGGGGGGAGTTCGTCTTTCTCGTCGGTCCGACCGGCTGCGGCAAGTCGACCTTGATCAAGATGCTGATCCGCGAGCTCGCCGCCACCGAAGGCTCGGTCAAGATCGCCGGCAAAGACATCGGCAGGCTGCCGGAGAAGAAAATCCCGCTGCTGCGTCGCAACATCGGCACCGTCTTCCAGGACTTCAAGCTTCTGCCCGACCGCACCGTCTACGACAACGTCGCCTACGCCCTGCAGGTGATCGGCGCCAGCCGCGCCGAAATCCGCGAGCAGGTGCCGCAGACGCTGCGCCTCGTCGGGCTCTCGACCAAGATCCACAGCTATCCCGACCAGCTCTCCGGCGGCGAGCAGCAGCGCGTCTCGGTTGCCCGCGCCTTCGTCAACCACCCGCCGCTGCTGCTCGCCGACGAGCCGAGCGGCAACCTCGACCCGGTCACCTCGATCGGGATCATGCAGTTGCTCTACCGGATCAACAAGGCCGGGACCACGGTCGTCGTCGTCACCCACGACCGCGAGATGGTGGACAACATGCAGCGCCGCGTCGTCGAGCTGTTCGAGGGTCGCGTCGTCCGCGACGAGGTCTCCGGCGGCTACACCGAGGAGTCGACGACCGAATTCGGCCTGCGGATGCGGGCTGAGATGGGCGTCGGCGCCGAGGGCGGTACCCAGACCAACGGCCACTCCGACCACGACCACCTGAGTTGATGGGCCGGCTGATCTTCTTCTTCCAGGAGGCTCTGCGCGCGCTGAAGCGCAACGGCGCCCCCAGCGTCGCGGCGATCGTGACCACGGTAGTCACCGTCGTCCTGCTCGGGATGCTGATCCCGATCTTCCAGACCGCCCAGGGAAAGAGCGACGAAGTCCGCGACCAGCTCAATGTCCAGTACGAGCTCTACGACGACGCGACCAAAGCCGAAATCGCGACCCTGAAACAGAAGCTGGAAGGGATCCCGCACGTCGCCGAAGTCACCTTCGTCAGCAAGGACGAAGCGCTGGCGACGCTGAAGGGCGAACTGAAGGACAAGACGATCGTCGAAGAGCTGCACACCAACCCGCTTCCCAACAGCTTCGAAGTCAAGGCCGACGACGCCGCCAACCTCGCCTCGATCCGCGCCGCGGTCTATCCCAACGGGCCGAAGGGGCAGCCGTTCTCGGCGATCATCGTCAAAGAATTCGATCGCCAGCAGTCCTCGGAAAAGATCGAGCAGGTGACGAGCGCGCTGAAGATCGTCCTCACCGTGATCACCGCGCTGCTGATCCTCGCCTCGCTGATGCTGGTCGGCAACACGATCCGGCTTTCGATCTACACCCGCCGTCGCGAGGTCGAGGTGATGCGTCTGGTCGGCGCCACCCGCTGGTTCATCCGCTGGCCGTTCATGATCGAGGGAGTGGTCGTCGGCTTCGCGGGCGGCCTACTGGCGATACTGATCCTGTGGCTGGGCAAGATCACCGTCGTCGACCCCCTCAGCAACTCGATCGGGCTGCTGGCGGCGCAGAACAGCTCGACCCTCGGCTTCCCGGCCCTGGTCGCGATCCTCTTCGCCGCCTCGATCATCGTCTCGACGATCGGCTCGGGCGTGACGCTGCGGCGCTTCCTCAAGGTCTGAGGCCGGCGTGAGCGCACGCGGGGCCGTGGCGTTCGCCGTGGCGCTGGTCTCTCTCTTCGCCGCCGGGCTCTGGCTCGGCGGGCACCCGAGCACGCTGCCGGGCCCGGTGCGCGACGCCTTCATCGCCGAACCGACCGGGCTGGTCGCCGAAGGCGCCGAAGCGATCGAGGACAACTACTACCGGCCGGTCGGCAGGACCGAGCTCGGCAACTCCTCGCTACAGGGGATGGTCCGCGAGCTGCGCCGGCGCCATCACGACCGCTTCAGCGAATATTTCTCGCCGGAAGCGCTGGCCAGCTTCAACGAGCAGATCGAAGGCCACTTCTCGGGGATCGGGCTGACCGTGATCGAAGTGAAGAAGGGGCTGAGGGTGGCGAGCGTCTTCCCGCGCTCGCCGGCGGCGCAGGCGGGGATCGCCCCGGGCGACACGATCGTCGCGGTCGAAGGGGAATCGATCGCCGGCCAGAGCAGCACCGAGGCGACGAAGAAGATCAAGGGACCGGACGGGACCGAGGTGACGATCGCCGTCCGCGACGCCGCGAGCGGCAAGGTGCGGCACCTGACCCTGACCCGGGCCGAGGTGACGCTGCCGAACGTCAGCCACAAGATCGAGACCGTCGGCGGGCACAAGCTCGGCTACGTGCGCCTGCTCAGCTTCAGCGAAGGCGCGCACGGGCAGCTTTCCAATGCCGTGCGCAAGGTCCAGAAGGAAGGGGCGGAAGGGATCGTCGTCGACCTTCGCCACAACCCCGGCGGCCTGCTCGAGGAGGCGGTCCGCACCGCGAGCCTGTTCCTGCCGGAGGGGGAAACCGTCGTCTCGACCAAATCCCGCAGCCAGGGGGAAAGCACCTACGAGACCAATGGCGAACGGGTGACGAAGCTGCCGCTCGCGGTCCTGATCGACGGCGGCACCGCCTCGGCGGCGGAGATCCTCACCGCGGCGCTTGCCGACGACGGCGGCGCCGAGGTAGTCGGCACCACCTCCTACGGCAAGGGCGTCTTCCAGGAGGAGCAGAAGCTCGCCAACGGCGGGGCGCTGAAGCTGACGGTCGGCGAATATTTCACCCCGAAGGGCGTCAACCTGGCCGAAAGCCACGGGATCCATCCCGACGTCAAGGTCCTGGACGACCTGAAGACCAAGCCCGACGAGGCCGAACAGCGCGCCCTCGAAGTGCTCGCCGGCCAGATCGGCCGCTGATGCCCGGCCGCGGCCGCGGACGCAACCGCCCCAAATCCGGCGCCCGCGGTCGTCGTTTCCACGATTCGCGCCCCCACAGTGGCCAAAAAGGTGGAAACGATGCTCGGGATCAGCGGACGGCGCGGGATGTTGTCGACGAACTGCTGAAGGAGGAGCTCGGCTATCGCGGCTTCCGGCCGACGATCGAGGGGGAAGCGCGGGAAGCGGCGGGATGGGCGGAGCGCGAAAGCGGGCCGCGGCGCGACCTCACTGCGCTGGCCACCTTCACCGTTGACCCCGCCACCGCGCGCGACTTCGACGACGCGGTCTCCGCCCAGCGCGAGGGCGACGGCGCCCGGGTCTGGATCCACATCGCCGACGTCGCCGCCCACGTGCGGCCCGGTTCGCTGCTCGACCAGGAGGCGCGGCGGCGCGGCAACAGCACCTACGTCCCCGGCGCGGTCGAGCCGATGCTGCCGCACGCGCTCTCCAGCGGGGCCTGCAGCCTGGCGCCGGGAGTCGAGCGCCTCGCGGTGACGACCGAGGTTGAGCTGGGGCCGGGGATGGTGCCGCGCCGGGCGATCTTCTACCGCAGCCGGATCCGCTCCGACGAGCGGTTGAACTACGACCAGCTCGACGAGATCTTCGCCGGCCGGGCCGAGCCGCCGGCCGAGGTCGCCGAACCGCTGGCCGCCGCGAGGGAGATCGCCGCCGGCCTCGGCGAGCACCGTGGCGACACCAGCCTCGACGTCGAATCCTTCGAGCCCGAGTTCGTCTTCGACGCCGAGGGCATGGTCGTCGGCGCCCAGGGGGTCGCCCAGACCGAGGCGCACCGCCTGATCGAGCGGCTGATGATCCTCACCAACGAGCAGGTCGCCCAGCTGCTGGAGAGCAAACGAGTGCCGGCGATCTACCGCGTCCACGCCCAGCCCGATGCGGCGCGGATCGAGCGCCTGGTCGAGCAGCTGACCGCGCTCGGGGTGCCGACGCCGCCGCTGGGGCAGGGGCTCTCGGCGCAGGATGCCGGCCGGGTCGCCGCCGAAGCCAGCCGTCTGGCGCGGCGCGAGGCCGCCCGACGCGGACACGGCCGGGAGGCGTATACCTCGCTCGTGCTCCGATCCCTCAAACAGGCCACCTACAGCGAGCGGAACGTCGGTCACGCCGGCCTCGGCAGCCATGCCTACTGTCATTTCACCTCGCCGATCCGCCGCTACCCCGACCTCATCTGCCACCGGGCGCTCTTGGCGCTGCTGGGGGAGGGCGAGGAGGCACCCTCGCTCTCGGAGGCCCGCGACGTCGCCACCGACTGCTCGGCGCGCGAGCGCGAGTCGGCCAAGATCGAGCGTTCCGCCGACGACGTCTGCGCCGCCTTCCTGCTCGAACGCGAGCTGGGGGAGCGGGGTCTAAACGCCGTTTTCGAGGGGGAGGTCTCGGGCGTGATCCGTTCGGCCTGCTTCGTCACCTTCGGCGGTGAGCTCGGCGACGTCTACGAGGGAATGCTGCCGGCGCGGCGGTTGCCGGGCGAGTACTACGCGCTCGACAAGGCCGAGGTGGCGCTGGTCGGGCGCGGTTCGGGGACGCGGATCAACCTCGGCGATCCGATATCCGTCCGGGTCGCCGGAGTCGACGCGCCGCGCGGGCGGGCCGAGCTGGTACCGGCCGGGGAGCCCTCCGATGGCTAAGAAGCAAAAGAAGAAACGCGAACCGGCCTCGGGGGACGTTGTCACCAATCGGCGCGCCCGGCACAAGTTCGAGTTCGTCGAGACGATGGAGGCCGGGATCGTCCTGCGCGGCTCCGAGGTGAAGGCGCTGCGCAGTGGCAAGGCGCAGATGACCGACGCCTACGCAGTCGTCGACGGCGGCGAGATTTGGCTCCGCAAGCTGCATATCCCCCCCTACGAGTTCTCCGCGGTCGACGCCCACGAACCCGAGCGGCCGCGCAAACTCCTGCTCCACAAGGAGGAGATCGAGCGCCTGATCGGCAAAACCGCGCAGAAAGGTCTGACGCTGATTCCGACCAGGATCTATTTCAAAGGGCCGCGCGCAAAGGTGGAGCTGGCTTTGGCGCGAAACAAGGAAGGTCGGGACCGGCGTCGCGAGATTGCCGACCGGGACGTTCGCAGAGAGGTCGAGCGCGAGTTCAAGGGAAGGATGCGTTGATTTGATACCGCCGAAGCACATGCAAGGATTGAGGACGATGCGGACTCGGAAGAGCTTCCCCGCCGCTGTCGCTGGGATGATCGCTGTGGTCATGGTCGTGCCGGCACAGGCCAGTGCGGATTCGTTCCCGGAAAAGGCGAGCGACTACGTCAGCGACCACACCGGCCTCTTCGTCGGTGCTCTGCTGGTCGCGATCCTCGTGCTCCTGCTGGTCGTCCGCGTCAGCCAGCGGCGGAACGAGGAGAAACAGAAGAAGCAGTCGCAGCAGCCGGGCGCAGCTGTGCCCGCCGCCGCTCCCGGAACTCCTCCGCCACCCCCGCCGGCCGCAGGGTCGACCGCCGAGATGGCCGCCGTCCCGGCGGCCGCCGCAGTCGGCGCAGCGGCTCAGCCCCCGGCCCCCGGCCAGTCGGTGCCCCCGCCTGGAGCGCCGACGTCGCCCCCGGTCGCCGGCCAGGTGACGCCGTCCGCCAACGAGAGCTCCCAGGACCGCAAGCGTCGCCAGCGCGACGAACAGCGTCAGAAGCGCCTGCAGATGCGCGAAGCGCGCAAAGAAGAGCTGCAGCGTCGCAAGGATGAGCGGGCCCGGCGCAAGGCGCAGAAGAGTGGCGGGGTCGTTCCCGCTCCCGTCCCCGGCGTGCCGCCGGCACCCGGAGCCGCGCCTGTCGCACCTGCCGCTGAGGCTCCGAAAGAGAAGAAGTTCTTCGGCATCAAGATCGGGTCCGGCAAGCAGAAGCGCGAGGCGGCGATGGCCGAGCAGCGCCTTGCCGCTGCCCGCGCCGCCAACGAACGCGCCGTCGCCGAAGCGCAGGCCGGCGCCCCGGTCCCGCCCTCGGGGCAGTTGCCGCCCTGGGAGGAGGGTGCGGTGCCTCCGCCCGCCGGACTGGCCTCGGTCCCGCCGCCCCCGGTGCCCGCCGACTACGACCCCGCCGCCGCCGAGCAGCGGGTCCACGACAAGGTTTCCGAGTTGCGCACCGAGACCCAGCGGATCGGCGCCGAGGCCGACCAGCGCCTCGGCAATGCCGCGCAGCTGCAGCCTCAGGCCGCGGTGCCGCCCGCTGGTCCCCCGCCCGTCGATCTGCACAGCGCCGAACAGCGCCTCGAGGCCGAACGGCAGGCGCGCGAGCAGGCGATGAAGGACGCCGAGGAGCGTCTGCGCCAAGTCGAAGAGCGGACCAAAGCGGCCGAAGAGCGTGCCGCCGAGGCGAAACGTCTGGAAGAACGCCAGGCCGCAGAGGCCGCCAACGACCAGCGCCTCGAGGAGATGCGCCGCAGTGTCGCCGAGGCCGAAGAGCGCGCCCGTCAGGCCGAGCAGCGGGCCGTCGAAGCCGAGCAGGCCGTTTTCCGCGGCGTGCAGGGTGGAGCCGCGCCGGTGCCTCCGGTGGCCGAGCCGCAGCAGGCGTTCGCGCCGCCGACCCCGCCGCCTCCGGCGTTCGAGCCGACCCCGACTCCTCCGCCTCCGCCGGCACCTCCGGCCGAGTCGTTCGCGCCGCCGCCTCCACCTCCGCCGCCCCCGGCGGAGCCCGCGGCCCCGCCGCCGGCCCCGGAGCCCTTCCAGCCGCCGGCACCGCCTGCGCCTCCAGCGCCGGAAGAGGCTGCGCCCCCGTCGCCTCCACCGCCGCCCCCGAGCACTCCACCTCCGCCACCCCCGGCGCCGGAGCCGCCCGCGCCCGCTGCGCCTCCGAGCCCGGCTGCCTCGAGTGGCGGTGCCCAGATCGACCTCAACGCGGTCACCTTCGAGCAGCTGCGCGAGCAGAACCTTTCGGTTACCCAGGCGACCCGCCTGCTTGCCCACCGCGAGCGTCTCGGCGGCTTCCAATCGGTCGACGACATCGACCAGGTTGCTGGGTTCCCCGAGGATCTACTGGCGGACTTCAAGAGTCGCTCGACCGTCTAGCGGTCTTCTTCGTACTTCTCGAGCAGCTTCAGCCAGATCTCACTCCTGCTGGGATACGGAGCGATTGCGTGCCTTAGTTTTGAGAGGGGGACCTCGGCGACGATTGCCACGGTTGCTGCTTGGAGGAAGTCTGCAGTCTCGAAGCCGGTGAAGGTGGCGCCTACGATGGTTCCCTTTGCTTGGTCGACGACTAGGCGGGAGGTGCCGCCGGTTTCCTTGCCTTGGAAGCTGGCGCCCGGGCTGCCGTCGGTCGGCACGTCGATGGCGCGAGCGTCGATACCCGCTTCGCGTGCCTGGTCGAGAGTCTTGCCCGCCGCGGCGACCTGGGGGTCGGTGAAGGTGACCCGCGGCGAGCCGATGCCTTCGGCGACTGCGTCGGTTTCGCGTCCGAGCAGATTCTCGCTGGCGATCCAAGCGTGGTACTTGCCCATGTGGGTGAAGAGGGCGCGGCCGTTGACGTCTCCGATCGCATAGAGCCACTCGCTGCCGCCGACCCGCATCCGCTCGTCGGTGTCGAGGAAGCCGTGCTCGTTCGGGCTGGCACCGGCGGCGTCGAGATTGAGGTCTGCGGTGTGGGGGACGCGGCCGACGGCGATCAGGATCGTGGTCGCCTCGACGCGCTCGCCGCCGCTCAGGTGGGCGATCACCCCCGCTCCGCCCGGCTCGACGGATTCGACTTTGGTCCCGCTGCGGACGTCGACGCCGAAGTTCTCGTGCAGCGACTTGGCGACTTCCTCGCCGGCGAAGGCCTCCTCGCGCGAGAGCAGGTGCTCGCCACCCTCGACCAGAGTGATCTGGGTGCCGAGGCTGGACCAGGCCTGCGAGAGCTCGCTGCCGACCGGACCGCCGCCGAGCACGATCATGCTCTCCGGCACCTGCTTGGCGGTGGTCGCGTCGCGGTTGTTCCAGATCCTGGCCCCGTCGAGGCCGTCGAGCCCCTCGATCGGCGGTATCGCCGCCTTGCTGCCGGTCGCGACCAGCACCGCCTTCTCGGCGACCAGGACCGCGTCGCCGACGACGACCCGGCGCTCACTCTCGAAGCGGGCGCTGCCCCGGTAGAGGTCGATGTCCCGTTCTTCCAGCCAGGGCAGCTGGATCGAGTCGACGCGGTCGTGGATCACCTCGTCGCGCCGGCTCGAGGATCAGCTCCGGTTCCAGTTTGCCATGGCCGGTGGGGACGCCGGGGATGCGCTTTGCCTCGGCCAGCACGTCGGCCGGGCGCAGCAGCGCCTTCGAGGGCATGCAGGCGTAATAGGAGCATTCGCCGCCGACCAGGTCGCGCTCGACGATCGCCACCCGCTGGCCGGCGTCGGCCAGGCGCCCGGCGGCGACCTCGCCCGTGGGGCCCGCCCCGAGGACGATCGCGTCGTAGCTGTGCTCGTTCACCGGCATCATCATCACAGGACAGTCAAGCTCTACCCCGTACAATCGCTGGGCATTCCCAAGCACGGGGGCGACAGGCTTCGACGTGGTCGACTCGTGCGAACGGTTGCAGGTCGAGGTTGCTGGAGGCCTCGTTAAACCCCAGCACAAACCAATACGTGCGGACCATGAGTTCGCCCTCGCCGCTTAGTCAATAGCTGAGCGCTGTGAGAGTCGGTCCTTCCCCGCCCGCGGGAAGGGGCACCGGCTTCAAAATGCGGGCTTACCCAGGCGGATCGCCCTGACCGCAAGGGGACATCGAAGGGGCTTTATCTCCCGCAGTGCCCGCTGGCGCGGACCCCGGGAGACGAGACTAAAGCGCCAGCTATACCTGTAGACACCCTCGCACCGCGTCCGCGGATCCGAGTTCGAATCTCGGCGCCTCCATGAGTCAGACCGAAACTCCGGCCCTGAGCCGGGGTTTCGGTACGCGTGGATCGCGGCGGGGCGGTCCCGGGTTTTCCATGCACGCACCTTCAGCTTCCAACCCGCTCCTCCTCTGGGATCCCGCCGCGGATGATCCGGCCCAGCGCCGGATTCATCCGATTCTGCGGGGTGCTGTCCTCGACCGGGACGGGTGGGCATGCAGCTACTGCGGTGGAGATGCGACTGAGGTAGATCACGTCGACCCTCGGGCTCGCGGCGGCACAACGACGCCGGCCAATCTGGTCGCCACCTGTCGTCCCTGCAACAAGACCAAGGGCATCCGCACTCCTTGGGAGTGGCGGCGGGACGAGGCGCTCGCGAGGCTGCTGACCCAGGCGAGGGATCGTCGCGCCAAGGGCCGGCGCCGCGCGGCGGGGCTGCGCCGAGCGTCGGTCTGACCCCACGCCCCTAGCTGTCGTCCGCGGTGCCTAGGGTGGGGTCATGGATCGATATGTGGCCTTCCTGCGAGGGATGAATCTCGGTAAGAGGCGGATCAAGAATGAGGAGTTGCGGGCGCACTTCGAGGCGATGGGCTTCGAGGAGGTGGCGACTTTCCGGGCCAGCGGCAACGTCGCCTTCGTGGCGCCGAAGCGGGAAGCGGAGGCGAAGCTGGCGAGGCGGGTCGAATCGGAGTTGGACAAACGCCTCGGCTATGACGTGCCGGTCTTTCTGCGCAGCGCCAAGGAGATCGCGGCGGTTGCGGCGCAGAAGCCGTTCCCGGCCGCGAAGGTGAAGAAGTCGAAGGGGAAACTCCAGGTCTCGCTGCTGCAGAAGAAGCCGAGCGCGGCAGCGAAGAAGAAGGTGCTGGCGATGGCCACCGACGAGGACCTGCTGGCTCTCTCCGAGCGGGAGCTCTACTGGTTGCCGAGCGGCGGCCTGCTCGAGTCCGATCTCGACCTGAAAGCGATCGAGAAGCTGCTCGGCGTCGACACCCGCCGCACGATGGGGACGATCGAGCAGATCGCCGCCAAGTACTGCGGCTGACTGCTATCCCTGGCGATCGGAGCGCGGCAGCGCCGCGACCTCGAAGTCGCGGCTGACCGCGGCGATCTCCTCCGGCAGCTGGGAGAGCTGGACGTTGGCGACGAACTCCATCTCGGCGCCTAGAGGGCGGAAGAAGTTGTCGTAGTGGGTCGGGACCACCGCCTGCGGTTCCAGCAGCGGCAGGATCCGCTGCCAGTAGTCGCGGGTGAAGCTGCGGCCGGCGACGCCGGCGAGGAAGACGTCGACCCCGCGCTCGCGCACCGCATCGTCAACCAGGTTGGCGCTGCCCTGGTGGTAGAAGCGCAGCCCGGCGACCGCGATCGTGATTCCCCAGACCTGGCCGCAGCGGTAGGCCCCCGGCGCCAGCGCGTCGAGGTGCTCGCAGCTGAGTTCGCCGTCGTAGGGGACGGCGAGCCCGAGCAGCAGCTTCGAGTGGACGCTGGGGGTGAAGGAGACCTCGAAGGGGCCGAGCTCGTAGGTCCGGTAGGGCTCGACCTCGACGGTGCGGTCCGCCAGCCCGTGCAGCGCCATCAGGTTGACCAGGGAATCGGAGCCGTAGGCGCGGCAGCCGGTGCGGCAGGCGATCGCCGGCGCGTCGACGGCGTGGTCGAAATGGGTGTGGCCGACCAGCACGCCGACGGTCTCTCCTGGTGCGTGGAGGAAGCGGTCGAGGGCGGCCTCGCTGGGCAGCGCCGGTCGCCGCGAGACGAGGCTGCGGAAGGGAACTCGGGAGAGGTAGGGGTCGACGAAGAGCGTCCGTCCTTCGTAGCTCAAGCGGTAGCCGGAGACGCCGAGCCATTCGACCTCGAGTCCCGGCGGCAGCTCCAGCGTCCGGGCCTCCAGTTCGGCCAGCCGCTGGCGGTCGGCGGCTTCCGAGGAGCCGCGGGTCGCACGCGCCCGGGCCAGGTCGCCGAGGTGTCCCAGTGGTCCCTTCATCGCCAGAGGGTAAACGCGGCGTTCGTCCTTGGAGCGGTATGTCAGTCCCAAGGACGAACGCCGCCTATTACCTTGGTCGAGCTATGGCAATCGCGACCGCAACCTCGCTCGACGTCTACGTCGGCGGCAAGCTCCTCTTCGAGGAGGTCTCCTTCAAGCTCGAGCCGCGCGAACGGATGACGCTCTCCGGCCGCAACGGCGCCGGCAAGTCGACGCTGCTGCGGGTTCTCTCGGGCGAGTTGCCCCCCGACAGCGGTTCGCTGACGGTGCAGCGCGGCGCCCGGGTCGCCCTCCATGACCAGCGCCCGCCGCGGGAATCGGCGATGAAGCTGGGCGAGTACGTCTTCTCCGGTCGCAATGACATGCTCGAAACCGAGGTCGAGCTGGAGCGGCTGGAGGGGGAAATGGGCGGCGATGTGAGCGAGGAGACGATGCGCGCCTATGCCGACGCCCAGCATCGGCTCGAAGCCGGCGGCGGTTACCGCTGGCGCGACGACGTCCTTGCGGTCCTGCGCGGCTTGGGCTTCGAGGCCGAGCACGCCGAGCGGCCGCTCTCGACCTTCTCCGGCGGCGAGCTGACCCGCGCCTCGCTGGCCCGTGCGCTCGCCACCCGCCCCGACCTGCTGCTGCTCGACGAGCCCACCAACCATCTCGACATCCCCTCGCTGGAGTGGCTCGAGCGCTACCTGGTCGACCTCGACGCCGCGGTCGTCCTCGTCGCCCACGACCGCTGGTTCCTGGAGGCGGTCGGGACCTCGGTGCTGGAGCTGGAGGCGCAGCGCGCCCGCTTCTTCGCCGGTCCCTGGCACGCCTGGCGCCAGGAGCAGGCGGCGCGGCAAATCGCCCTAGGCAAAGCGATCGAGCGCCAGCAGGCGGAGATCGCGCGGATGGAGCGCTTCGTCGAGCGCTTCCGCTACAAGGCATCGAAGGCGCGCCAGGCGCAGTCGCGGGTGAAGATGATCGAGAAATCCAAGCGCGAAGGCCCGGTCTCCGAAAAGCGCGACAACCGCCACCTGCGCTTCCGCTTCAAACCGCCCGAGCGCCCCGGGCGGGTGGTGCTGAAATTCGTCAACGGCAGGCTCGAGGTGCCGGGACGGGTGCTGCTCGACGGCGCCAACCTCGAAATCGAGCGCGAGGAACATGTCGTCCTCGTCGGCCCCAACGGCGCCGGCAAGACGACCCTGATCGAGACCCTCGCCGGGGACCGCGAGCCCGCCTCCGGCAGCGTCCGCCTCGGCCACAACGTCAAGCTCGGCTACCTCTCCCAGCACGCCGAGACGGCGGCCGGCGGTGGCAGCGTGCTCGACGCGGCGAAGCGCGAGACCGGCCTCAACGAGGTTCAGTGCCGCGCCCTGCTCGGCGGCTTCCTCTTCTCCGGCGGGGACGTCGAGAAACAGCTCTCCGACATCTCCGGCGGCGAGCAGCGGCGGCTCTCGCTGGCGATCCTCGTCGCCTCCGGCGCCAACGTCCTCGTCCTCGACGAGCCGACCAACCACCTTGACCTTGAGAGCCGCGAGGCGCTGGAGGACGCGCTGATCGAGTTCGAGGGGACGGTGCTGCTCGTCTCCCACGACCGGGCGCTGCTGGAGGCGGTCGGCAGCCGCACCCTCGTCTGCGAGGACGGTAGGCTGCAGAGCTTCCCGAACGGCTGGGCCGAGTACCAGCTGCGGCGCGACGAAGCCGAGGCCGAGGCGACGACTGCGGCGCGGCCGCCTGGCGGGGGAGGCAACAAGTACAGCGCGACCAAGCCGGCGCAGAAAGCGGCGCGCAAGGCGGCGAAGCTGGAGCAGCGAATCGAGAAGGCCGAGGCGGAGCTGCGCGGGCTGGAGGACGAGCTCGCCGACCCCCAGGCCTGGTCGAGCCCCGGCCGGATCGAGCGGGCGACAAAGCGTCACGCCGAGGCGAAGACGGCGGTGGAAGCTCTCTATAAGGAGTGGGAGGCCGCGCAGCAGGAGGCCGAGGCGGCCTCGACCGCTTAGGCGAGCGGGCGCTCGAGCACCACACGGGTGCCCTTGGCCGGCGCCAGGGTGATGTTGCGGACGCGGACCGGTTCGGGCTTCTGGTCGACCGCTCGCAGCTCGGCCCGCTCGACGAACTCGCGCAGGATCAGCCGCATCTCGTATTCGGCGAAGGCGGCGCCGATGCAGCGACGGACGCCGCCGCCGAACGGGATCCAGGCGTAGTTGTCGGCCTTGCCGTCGAGAAAGCGCTCGGGGCGGAACTCGTACGGATCGGGGAAGAGGTCCTCGCGGTAGTGGAGGGCGGCGATCGCGGCCATGACGAACTGCCCGGCCGGCATTTCGTAGTCGCCGATGGTCGCCGGGGCCTTCAGCTTGCGGGCGACGTCGACGATCACCGGCCGCGCCCGCAGCGTCTCTTTGACCGTCGCCGCCAGGTAATCCTCCTCGCTGGCGGCGATCGAGTCGCGCAGCCTCGCCAGCACCGCGGGGTTGCGGACCAGCCGCTCGACCGCCCAGGCGAGGCCGGTCGCGGTGGTCTCGTGGCCGGCGCCGAGGACCGTGACCAGCTCGTCGCGCAGTTCCAGGTCACTCATCGCCTCGCCGTCCTCGTCGCGGGCCTCGAGCAGCAGTGAGAGCACGTCGTCGCGCTCCTCGTGCCCGGGTTCCGCCCGCCGCAGCCGGATCTCCTCATAGATGAACTCGTCGAGCGCCTCGCGTGAGCGGAGGAAGCGGTTCCAGGGGCTGAGCCGGCCGAGGTCGCGGCGCATGAAGGGAAAGGAGGTGACGACGCCGACGCGGCGGGCGAAGTCGTCGATCAGCCGCTCGAAGCGCTCCAGCCGCTGCTCGTCGTGGACGCCGAAGACGGCACGCATGATCACCGCGAGGGTGATCCGCTGGGTGTGGGGGCGCAGGGCGAAGGGCTCGCCGACCGGCCAGCTCTCCATCTCCCGGCGGGTCATCTCGACGATCAGCTCGCCGTAGCGCTCGATGCGGTCGCCGTGGAAGGGCGGCAGCAGCAGTTTGCGTTGGCGCATGTGCGGCTCGTCGTCAAGGGTGAGGACCGAGGTCGGCCCGAGCGCCGGCTCGAGTACGGTGGCGTTCGCCTCACCGGCATGGAAGACGGCGGGGGAGCCGGTGAAGAGCGCTTTGACCAGGTCGGGCCGGGTGACGTAGACGAGCCGGCCGAAGAACGGGAAGCGGACGCTGAAGACATCGCCGTAGCGACGCTGCAGCCGGATCAGAAACCCAAGCGGGTCCCGCGCGTAGCTGACCGCCTGGGCAATCGCCGGCGCCCGCGAGCCGGGCGGCAATCCGCTCATCAGAAGACGATCGTGCGGTCGCCGTCTTGGAGGACGCGGTCGTCTAGGTGGGCCATTACGGCTCGGGCCAGGACCAGGCGCTCGACGTCGCGGCCAAGGCGGATCATGTCCGCGACCTCGTCACGGTGGTCGACGCGGGTCACGTCCTGGGCGATGATCGGGCCGGCGTCGAGGTCGGCGGTGACGTAGTGGGCGGTGGCGCCGATCAGCTTGACGCCACGCTCGTAGGCGCGGTGGTAGGGGTCGGCGCCGACGAAGGCGGGGAGGAAACTGTGGTGGATGTTGATCGCCGGGGCGGAGAGGGCGTTGAGGAAGTCCTCGGAGAGGATCTGCATGTAACGGGCGAGGACGAGTAGGTCGACGTCCTCGAGCAGCTCCAGCGCTTGGCGCTCCACCTCGGACCGGGTTGCCGGTTCCACCGGCAGGTGGTGGAAGGGCAGCCCGACCGCTTCGACCTGGCCGGCGTGATCGGCGTGGTTGGAGATCACCATGACCAGCTCGCCGCCGAGATCGCCGTTGCGCCAGCGCCAGAGCAGGTCCGAGAGGCAGTGGTCCTCGCGGCTGACCATGACCGCCACCCGCCGAGTGCGGCCGGTCTCGTGGAACTCGTAGTCCATCTCGAACGGCTCGCCGATCTCCTGCGCGAAGCGCAGCTCGAGCGCCTCGCGCTCGGCGTCGGGCAGGCGGTCGAAGACCATCCGGATGAAGAAACGCCCCTCGGCGCTGGAGTGCTGGTCGACATCGACGATGTTGAGCCCGGACTCGGCGAGGAAGCCGCTGACGCGGGCGATCAGCCCCGGCCGGTCGGGGCAGGCGAGCAGCAGGCGCGAGGTCGGCGCGTCTCCCATCCGTCGATCATCGCGGATAGGCTGCGGCCGATGCGGATCGGAGCGATTCCCGACGGCCTGGTGGAGCGGCTCGGCCTGCTCTTTGGCAAGGTGCCGACGCCGATCGGCGAGTCGCTGTTCGCGATGCCGGTGGCGCGCTCGCTGCAGGTCGCGCAGCGGACCGGGATCCTCGGTGCGCTGGCGGAGGGGCCGCGCGACCCGGCGGAGCTGGCCGAGCACCTCGGCCTGCAGCCGCTCGGGACCAGCCGGGTCCTCGACGTGATCGCCACCCTCGGCCACGTCAAGCAGAACCCGGACGGGACCTATGAGATGACCGCCAGCGGCCATCGCTGGCTCGACCCCGCCTCCGACACCTACCTCGGCGACTTCCTCGCCGACACCGCCCACTACTGGGAGTGGTACGCCGGCCTCGAAGACCTGGTCCGCGACGGCACCCACGTCGAGCTGCACGAGAAAGCGCCCGACGACCCCTACTGGCAGTCCTACATCCGCGGCCAGTACCAGCTGGCGCGGCTCTCCAGCGCCGAAGTCGCGAAGGCGATCCCGCTCGCCAAGGGCGCGCACTCGCTGCTCGACGTCGCCGGCGCCCACGGGGAGTACTCGATGGCGCTCTGCCGCCGTCACGAGGGGCTGCGGGCGACGATCGTCGACCTGCCGGGGAGTGCCCGGGTGGGGGAGCAGATCGTCGCCGAGGCCGGGATGGGCGACCGCGTCCGCCACCTGGTCGGGGACATGTTCGAGGTCGACTACGACGGGCACTACGACGGCGCGCTCAGCTTCAACATCATCCACCACCTCACTCCGGAGCAGATCCGGGCGCTCTTCACCCGCATCCGCGCGGTCCTGCGACCCGGCTCACCGCTCTGCGTCCTCGATCTATATGACCGGCCCGGTGGCCAGCGGGCGAACCTCGCCTCGATCCTCGGCCTTTTCTTCCATCTCACCTCGGGCGCCGACACCTACACGGTCGAGGAGGTGTCTCGCTGGATGGGCGAGAGCGGGTTTGGGAGCGTCGAGGTCAAGTCTTTCCGGACCCTCCCGGACCTCCGCCTGCTGGTCGCCAAAGCGGTCTAGCGCCGCAATCTCCCGCCCAGAGAGATTTCGCGAGCAGGAGATTCGTGCCTGAGCTCGTGCGGATCGGTGCGAATTAGAGCTGATCTGTGACGGTGGCCACACATGAAAGCGCTGGAAACCACCACGGTTTCGCGCTTGCTTACAAAACGCAAACAATTCACCGCGATCTTGCTCATTCTCCTTGCCTTCCCGGCTGCCGCCCTTGCTGCCGGCGGGGACGAGAACAACTCTGGGCCTGGTGTTGGGCAGGCTGAAGTTGCACCGTTGGCTCAGCTGAAGCGGCCGGTCACCAGCTTCCATCGCGTGGTCAAGGCGATTGCCGCCGACATCCGTGCTGACGAACTTGCGGCGGCGCGGCAGGAGGAGCGCGAAGCCGAAGAACGCTTTGCCGACCTCGGCGTTTCGATGGCGACGCTGGAATCGATCGCCGCCTGCGAGTCCGGTGGCAACCCGGAAGCGATTTCTTCCGACGGCTCCTACCGCGGCAAATACCAGTTCGACTACGGCACTTGGGAATCGATGGGTGGCAGTGGCGACCCCGCTGCAGCTCCCGAGTCCGAGCAGGACTACCGCGCGGCACTCCTCTATGCGTCCTCTGGCTCCAGCCCCTGGCCCGTCTGCGGCTGACGCGCAATCGGCGTTCGTCCTTGGACCGGTATAGCCGTCCCAAGGACGAACGCCGAGGGCGCATCTACGATGCGCTCGATGGCTGAGGAGTCGATAGCGCCCGGCGAGGAGCAGGTTCCAGCGCCCGATCCCGAAGGGCCGACGCGGAAACCGCCGAAGGAGGCGATCGCGGAGGCTAAGGTGCGGGCGCCTACGCGGGGGAACCGGAAGCTGGAGAGCTTTCTCGATGCCGTCAACGGCGACGAGCAGGTGCGGGCCTGGTGGTACATGACCCAGGTCCAGGCCGAGCGGCTGGGAATGTCGGACCACTCCTGGGTCCACATGCAGATCGTCCTCAACATCGCCCTGCGGCTGCTGCGGCTGCTGGTCCGGGCGGGGGTCGAGCCGGCGATGGTCAGTGACCACGGGATGCGCGACCGCGACGCCGAAGTGGTGGTCGCCGGCGGCGCCCTGCTGCACGACACCGGGATGTCGATCCACCGCGCCGACCACGAGGCCTACTCGCTCTTCCTCGCCAACTCGGCGCTGCAGCGCCTGCTCGCCGACGTCTACAAGGAGCCGGAGCGGACCGTCGTCGCCTCGGAGATCCTGCATGCGATCATCGGCCACCGCCGCCGCGGCGAGCCTTACACGCTGGAGGCCGGCGTCGTCCGCGTCGCCGACGCGCTTGACATGGCCCAGGGCCGCACCCGGCTGCCGCTCGAGTCCGGCCACGAGGGGATCCACTCGATCTCCGCCGCCGCGGTCGACGAGGTCCGCATCTCCGCCGGCGACGAGCGCCCGGTCAAGATCGAGATCCAGCTGAACAACTCCGCAGGGATCTTCCAGGTCGACGACCTGCTGGCGACGAAGATCCGCGGCACCCCGCTCGAGGGCCGGATCGAAGTCGTCGCTGAAGTCGAGGGCGAGACCGAGAAGCGGCTGCTCTCGGGCTTCCGGATCTCGTAAAAGCGCCGCCTCAGCCGGCGGCGTCTAGCTCGGCGACCAGCGCCCGCACCCGGCGCTCGATCTCGTCGCGCGTCGCCCGCACCACATCCAGTGGCTGGCCCTTCGGATCGGGCAGGTCCCAGTCGAGGTAGCGCTTGCCGGGGATGTAGGGGCACTCGTCCCCGCAGCCCATCGTCACCACCACGTCGGCCCATTCCGCGTCGCCCTGGGAGAGCTTGTGGGGGATCCGCTCGCTGAGGTCGATCCCCAGCTCGTTCATCGCCTCGACCACCTCGGGGTGGACGCGGGCGCCGGGCGTGGTCCCCGCCGAGCGGGATTCGTGGCGGCCCTCGGCGGCGCGCTGGAACAGCGCCTCGCTGATCTGCGAGCGGCCGGCGTTGTGGAGGCAGACGAAGAGGGCGCGGGCCATCAGGCCGCCTCGGTTGCGGCCTCAGTGACGGCTTCGCGCGGGTGCTCACCGCGGACCAGCTGGTAGGCGAGGGCGCCGATTGCGGCGCCGAGCAGGGGGGCGGTGAGATAGATCCAGAGGTCGTGCAGCTCGCCGGAGACGAGGGCCGGGCCGAGCGAGCGGGCCGGGTTCATCGAGGCGCCGGTGATCGGGCCGCCGAAGAGGGCGTCGAGGCCGACGGTGCCGCCGATCGCGATCGCCGCCCCGGCGCCGACCGCCCGGGTGTCGGTGGCGACGGCCATGATCACGAACATCAGGAAGGCGGTCAGCACCACCTCGTAGACGAAGGCGCTGCCGATGCCGACGGTCGGCAGGGTCGTCCCCAGCGAAGCGGGCTGGCTGGGCCAGACCGCGGCGAGCAGGGCTGCGGCGACGAGCGCGCCGGCGAGTTGCGCGACGAGGTAGGCGACGGCCTCGGCGCGGGGGAAGTGACGGGTGAGGGTGAAGGCCAGGGTCACCGCCGGGTTCAAGTGGGCGCCGGAGAGGTGGCCGGTCGCGTAGACCATCGCCATCACGATCAGGCCGAAGACGAAGGCGATGCCGATCACGCCGAGCGTGCCGGGGTGTTCGGCCTCGGTGACGATCGCGCCGCAGCCGGCGAAGACGAGGGCGAAGACGCCGATCCCCTCGGCGGCGGCGCGGCGGAGCAGGTCGGGGCGGCCGTCCACGGTCTCAGCAGCAGGCGGTGGCGGGGGCGAAGACGTCGCGGACCGAGTCGAGCGCGCCGGGGACGAGGGAGAAGTAGCCACGGTTGCCGCGGCCCTCGCGCTCGACCAGGCCGGCATCGACCAAGACCTTGAGGTGGTGGCTGACGGTCGCCTGAGAGAGGCCGAGGAAAGGCTCGAACTCGCAGACGCAGACCGCCTCGCCGTCGGCGCGGAGCAGCATGTTGACGATCCGCAGCCGCTGCCTGTCGGCCAGCGCCTTGATCACCAACTCCAGCTCGGCCGCCCGCTCCTCGTCGAGGGACGAGCCCGCCAGCGGGGTGCAGCAGTTGATCACGGGCAGGTCGGCCATCGGCGGCGACCCTAGCACCTCCATTGACGGTCATCGATGAAGCTAGCCAAAAAAAGGGACGAGCCGGCTCGCTAGTTGTAACGAGCGAGGTCCGAGCGGCGCTGTTCTTTGCGCTTGTCCAGCTTGCCCTGGATCAGCGAGAGGACGATCACCAGGGCGGCGAAGAAGAAGATCACGCCGAAGCAGAAGAAGGTCACGGTCTTGTCGGTCGTCGGGCCGGCGAGACCGACGCCCTCGTCGGCCAGGGCGGCCGGGGCGAAGGCGAGCATCAGGGCCCAAAGCGAGAGCAGCGTGGTGGCGGCGCGCTTCACGGAGGGAAATCTAGCGCACCGAGGGGCGTCGTCGTCTGCCCTTTAGGTTGCCTTGAGCGCGATGCGAATAGCCTCTCGCGGCCATGAGCACGCTCGAAGCAATCGTTCTCGGCTTCGTCCAGGGGCTGACGGAGTTCCTCCCGATCTCCTCCTCGGGCCATCTGCGCATCGCCCCGGCCCTGCTCGGCTGGGAAGATCCCGGCGCCGGATTCACCGCGGTGATCCAGCTGGGGACGATGGCGGCGGTGCTGATCTACTTCCGCGCCGACCTCTGGCGGATCGCGTCGGCCTGGCTGAGCGAGCTGCGGACGCCGATCCCCAGGGCCTCCAAAGACGCACGGCTCGGCTGGTTCATCCTCCTCGGCACGATCCCGATCTGCGTCTTCGGCTTCATCTTTAAGGACCAGATCGAGTCGGGCGCCCGCAGCCTCTACCTGATCGGCTCGGCGCTGATCCTCTTCTCCTTCGTGATGCTCGCGGCCGAGCACTACGGCACCCGCCGTCGCCATCTCGACGAAATGAGCGGCCGCGACGGGTTCTCGATCGGGATGGCGCAGGTCCTGGCGCTGATCCCCGGGGTCTCCCGCTCCGGGGCGACGATCTCCGCCGGGCTATTCCGTGGCTTCGACCGGGTCGACGCCGCCCGCTACTCGTTCCTGCTCTCGATCCCGGCGGTCGTCCTCAGCGGGCTCTTCGAGCTGCGCAAGATCGGCGA